>CBIHND010000019.1:0-85147 GCA_966211245.1 uncultured Fluviicola sp.
GTCACAAAACAGAAAAGAGTGTGAGGCACGAGAGTGATCACGCTCTTTTTGTTTTTCCTCATTCTCATTCTGACGAATCCCTTTTTCTTTTTTCACTCAAAACTCGCTCCCACACTCACACGAAGATTCGCTTTTTTCTTTCAGAAGCCGAGTGTGAGGCACGAGAGTGACCACGCTCTTTTTGTTTTCCCTCAATACTCCCTCTCCCCCTCGCTCTGTTTTTCAGGGCTTTTTCTTTCAGAAGCAAGCGTGAGTATTGAGAGTGAGATCGCTAACCCAAAAAGTTCAAATCCCTCCAAAGCGTTATGATAAGCGACAGTTTTCTTTTTTTCTGCTTGCTTACGAACTGCGCCCTTTTGCACGAAATATATCCGACACCAAAAAAATATTTTCTCCCCCAGACAACTTATCCTTCGAATCCGGAGTATTTAGATAAATCACCATAATATTCGTTTTATGAAAAACCTTTCTCTTTTAATGCTATTCCTGATCGGCTTGACCCAATACAGTTTGAGCCAGACGGTTACAGGAACTGTAACACAGGTACCATGTAACAACGACGGTATCTACGATGTTACGACCACTGGAATTCCGCTCCCGATCACCTATACGTACTACGTAAGTGGAACAATGATTGTGCACTCCAATGTCAATTCTACTTCGGATCAATTGACAAATATTCCAATGGCAAATTACGGTTACATTTATTGTGAAGCTTCAAGTGGTAGCGTCGTAGCTCAAACTGCGAATAGTTATACACCGTCGTTCGTTTTCGAAGTAACAACGGTTTCGCCTGTTTGCCCGGCTACGATGGGAACAATTAACGCCGCACAGGTAAGTGGAACTTCAGGTCCGTTCAACTACAGTTGGACAAACATGCAATCGGGAACCACATATTCCGGAAACAACGTAACCGTTGCCCTGGGTGACTACACCGGTGAAATTGTGGATCAAACCACCGGGTGTGTATTGGAAGTAACCGATTCCGTTCTGAGTATCGTTCAATTATCCGATGTTACAGCAACAATCAGTACCACACAGGCGAGTTGTACGAACGGAACCGCAACGGCTGTTCCTTCAGGTGGTACCGCTCCATACACGTATTTATGGGCGAATGGTTCAACCGGAGCAACGTGTACCGGTTTGAGTATGGGATATTATTCACTGGTGGTAACCGATGCACAGGGTTGTCAGTCGAATTACCTTGGAGCTTATGTTTCGCAAAACCCTCAAATTAACGTAAACACAACCATCACAAACGCAACCTGTTTGCAAACCGATGGAGGTGTCATGGCGTTTGGCTCGGGTGGGGTCGGCCCTTATACCTATATCTGGAGTAATGGTCAAACCGGACAAACCGCCTCCAATCTGACGGGTGAAGCATCGTATACGGTAACCGCTACAGACGCAAATGGTTGCGTTGGAATGGGATATGCGTATGTAGGTGTCAACACACCGGTGAACGTTTCGTACTCTTCTTCACCAAGTCAATGTACCTCACCAACTGGTTCAGCGACGTTGTCTGCGTCTGGTGGAACTGCTCCGTACACGTATTTCTGGGTTTCAAATCCGGGCGTTACCGGACCAACAATTTCAAATGTTGCACCGGGAACTTACGCTTTTCAGGTGACAGATGCCGTTGGTTGTGTGAGAACCGGAGCTGTTGTTGTTCAACCAATCAGTACCATTAACGCATACCTTCAGGCATCCACGGTTGTTTGTCCGAATACAACAGGTTTTGCCAATGCAACGGTTTACGGAAGCAACCCACCGTTCACTTACCAATGGAGCAATGGAGCAACTACTAACTCCATCAGTGCTGTTCCACTGGGTGGATACTCTTGTACAATTACTGATGGCCTTGGTTGTTCGGTTACGAAATATACTTCTATCGTTTCTGTTTCTCCTGTGAATGCGGGTGTGTCAACTGTTCCTGCAACATGTATTTACAATACAGATGGCTCGGCAACGGCAACGGCTAGTGGAGGAACGGCACCGTATTCTTATGTTTATTCAAGTGGGTCGACGTCTGCAACTGCAACCAATTTGGGTGTAGATGACTATTATTTGACGGTTACGGATGCCAACGGATGTAGCACTTCAACGCATTTCTGGATCACGAATGCAAATACCAGTCAGGATTGCTACTGTACCATTTCAGGAAATGTTTATGTAGATGCTGATGCCGATTGTGTGCACGATGCCGGTGAAAATGGTGTGGAGAACCTCATGATTCATTGCTCCGGATTCGGATATGCATTTACCGATGCCAACGGAGACTATAGTTTCCAGGTTCCAACAGGAACGTATACCATTTCCGAACAGGTGAACCAATACTATCCTTTGGCGCCTTGTCAAAGTAATTCGAATACAGTAAGCGTTGTTGCGGCTTCAGGATGTAATACGGTTGTGGATTTCGCGAATGTTATCAATCCATTGCACGACTTGAAAATCGTGACGATGAACTCTACTTTGCCTCCGATTCCGGGAAGCAACTATCAGCAAATGGTAATTGTGAAAAACGAGGGAACGATAACAGAATCAGGAATTCAATTGGGTTATGAGCACGATAGTCAGATTCCATTTGTGAATTCAAGTCTTTCCGCCCTTACGCAATTGAATAGTGCCATGTACCCTGAATGGTACAGTGTACAATCCGGATTTCCTTCCCTTAACCCAAATGGTTCAGCTGTGATTCTGATGGATTTCAACACTCCGACAACCATTCCGATGGGAACGTTGGTTAGCTTCTACGATTCCGTAGCGCATGCGGCACCGATCAATGTGAACTGGCTGACTGACAATACACCATGGAACAATGTGAACACATTCCAAACGACTGTTATCAGTTCTTACGACCCGAATTACAAAGAGGTATCACCTAAAGGTGTAGGCCCCGAAGGGTATGTTTCTATGGATACAAAGGAATTTGATTATACGATTCATTTCCAGAACGAAGGAAGCTACTTTGCTCAGAACATTGTTGTTACGGATCAGTTGGATGACGATTTCGATTGGACAACGTTCAAACCTGGCTATTCGGATTACGAATACACAACAACCATGAGTGAAACGGGATTGGTTACGTTTACGTTTGCAAACATCAATTTGCCATGGAAAAGTAGCTATGGTGATGCATTGAGTTCAGCATTGGTTCACTACAGCATTCAGCGTAAAACAACAACACCAGATGGAACGGAATTCACGAACTCCGCGAACATTTATTTTGATTACAACGCACCGATCACCACTAATACAACGCTGAACACTTTGCAGGATGGTTTGGGCATTGATGAAACGGCTTCTGAATCGCCTACTGCCGTTACGGTAAATCTGTATCCCGTTCCGGCAAACGATTACCTGACTATTCAGGTCAATAATGTAGCACAAAGCGAAACGGCAACAATCAGTATCATCGATTTAATGGGTAACGTCGTGATGTCAGAAAACATTGAATTGAATGAAGGATCAACCTTGGTTACGAAAAACCTGTCTGATTTAATGACGGGAACTTACCTGACCCACATTCAATTTGAAAATGGATCGTCAATCGTTAAGAAAGTAGTACTGTACAATGATTAAGTGAGTCACCCGTTCCTGATCAGCTAGCAGGAATTAAGTGATAACATAAAAAAGTGTGAGCGCAATGATGCCTCACACTTTTTTTCATTTGATATGGAAACTGCGGTTATTCGCAACCTTCATTCCCAAGATCAGCACCAAGACTATTCGCCTTGCTCCAATCTTTACAGGCACCATCGCGATCATTCAATTCTTCTTTGATATTCCCGCGAAGGGTAAAGTAATCTGCAATCGAATCGTCCATTCCAATAGCTTTGTCTAAATCGAGCAGCGCTCCTTTGAAATCATTCAATGCCTGTTTGGCATCACCTCTTGTGTAATAGACCTCACTGTCGTCAGTCAGACCAAGCTGAATTGCCTTGTTCGCATCGGTTAACGCTCCACGGTAATCTTCTAGGTAAAGTTTGGTACTGGCACGATTTCCATAGTATTCGGCAATTTTTGAATCCAGTTGAATCGCCTTATTGAAATCTGCTAATGCTTCTGTTTCCTTTTGAAGGTAGCTGTACAAAATGCCACGCATGTTATAGGCTTCCGCAATCGTCGGATCCAATTGAATTGCCTTATTGAAATCCTCAAGTCCCGTTTCCGGATCCTGCATGTTTTTGCAAATTCCGCGCTCGAGATAACTGTAAGCATCTTTTTTGTCCAGGTTGATGGCCTTGCTGAAATCTGCAATGGCACCGTCATAATCTTCGCTATCCATTTTCTCGATGCCTGAGTTATAATAATCTTCAGCGGTTTGTCCGAATACGGCAACGTTCAAAGAAATGCCGAGAACTAGTAAGAATGTCTTCATCAGATGATTTGTTTTTTGCCGCAAAAGTAAGCATCTGAAAGAAGTCTCAGGTAGAAAATAAAAAAGCGCAATCCACGAAAAAGCGGATTGCGCCCATGGCCTGTGTGACATTGCAAAGAGCTTACCTAAACTACTAATTCTACTACTTCGCTATGCTTCACATGCCATTTTCCTGTTGGAAATTTCTATGCTACGATTCGTAAGGTCCATTCAATCAACACCTTCTCAGGTTGGACCCTAAAGACGTAGTTTATTCTTGATTGGTTGTGCCACTTCACAAAAAACAGCCAAAATCTGTCGAAAGCCTCCATTTTGCGGTCATTCTGAAGGGGAAATCAGCACAACGTGTGAAGATTAAAATTCCACAAAAATGTATATTTATCGGAATTCTGTTAAATCAGCCTGATAAGGTATGTGTAACGCTTACAACGTAAAGCTTTCTGTTTTCCTTTTACTGTTTCTGCTCGGGAGCTCAGCTTCTGTTGTTGCTTCGGATTCCAAACCGAACGAAACGCGCATTAACTGGCACCTGAAACAGGCGGATAAACTGATGTTTATCAATCTTGATTCAGCGTTGGTACATGCTCAATTGGCGAAAAAGGAATTGGGTGAATCCGGGTCTGTACAGTTACAGGTCGATGTACTGAACCATCTCGGAGACATTTACAAGTACAAAGGAGAGCATGCACTTTCCATGAACCAGTACCTGAAGTCCAAAACCCTCATCGAAGACGCATTACGATCACGCAATACTGATATTCAGCTTAATCTCCTTCATTCGGACGTGAAATCCAAAATAGGGGTACTTTATCTGCAGCGAAAGAACTACAAAAAAAGCCTCGAAAATCTGGAGAGTGCCCTGGGCATTCTGGAAAAAGCAGATCCGAAAACACCCAAAATGGAAGTGATCATCCGAAAGTTGAAAGTCTACAACAACATGGCGGCTGTTTTCATCCAGCAACAGGATTACAACACTGCTTTAGTATATTTCAGAAATGCGCTCGAGTTGAACAAAACGGTAAAGGATTCGACTTACGAAAGCACACTTCTGAACAATATCGGAATTTGTCACCTGGAGAAACGTGAGCTTGATTTGGCAAGTCATTATTTCCTTAAAGCATTAAAAATCCGTCGGGAGACCGGAGACCTGCACGGACAGGCACAAACACTTAATAATCTTGGGAAGAGTGAAGTGTTTAGCAGGCATTTTGAACAGGCGGTGGACTATTTCAGGCAATCACTTGAGTTGAGTAAACAAACCGGGAATAGTGAGTCCATGCTTGTTTCGTTGGAATCATTGTCCCTGGTTCACGATACACTTGGGAAGTACAAAGAGGCACTCGGGTACTATAAGCAGTTCAAATCGCTGAACGATAAGATTTTCAATACGGATAGTAAAACGGCAATTCTTTCACTGGAAGAGCAGCATAAGCGCGAAAACGATAAGAAAACTTATCAGTTGAAATTGCGTCAACAGGAGGCGGATCGGTTGAAAGCACAGGTTTGGACATTCGGATTAATAGCGGCATTGTCGGTAGCATTGTTTACCATTTTTATCCTGCGAAGCAGAATTAAAACCGCTAAACTTCAACAGGAGAACCTTGATCTTACTAGAAAGAAACTCGAAGAAAACCTGGAATTCAAAGAGCGTGAACTCACTGCCAAGGCATTGTTTCTCTTGCAGAATAACGAACTGATCTCACGAATCACTGACAGTTTGAACAAGGCGAAGTATTCCTTCAGTAAGGAAAACCAGCATTTGGTTCAGGAGATCATTAACGATTTACGTTCCGGTCAGCACAATACGGCCTGGGAAGAATTTGAAGCTCACTTTACGAAGGTCCACACGCAGTTTTACAAGGCTTTGCAGGAAAAGTTTCCAACGCTTACTTCCAATGAAATGAAACTATGTGCTTTCTTGCGACTCAATATGTCAACCAAAGACATTTCATCCATCACGAATCAATCTGTGAACAGTATCACGGTTGCACGTTCGCGTCTGCGTAAGAAACTGGGAATAGATGGTGAAGATGTCCACCTGATCAATTTCCTGATGGAACTGGAATAGGCATAAGATCTTTCCGCATGGTAACAGCTTATCAATATAACTAATTGTTTATAAGCATATTAATATCTGTTGTACTGTAAATGTAATGGCTCATTTTCGCCCTGTAGTGCTTTTGTAATTCTCAAAATTTGCCGCGTCGGGGAAAACCGCTCTACTTTCGTTTCATGTCATTTCGATTGACACATTTCAATTCCAAACACATGAAAAATACATTACTGATTGCTGCCTGCATGTTTCTGGCAAACCATGGCTTTTCTCAATTCATTGTAAAAGACACCTATTTCGAAACCTATGATGTGTCCAACACAGGAGATGTTGTTGGCTATACCGATTGGGGTGGTCCGTACACCATTTGGTATCCGGATGTGAATGCGATCGATACCATATTTGGTTTAGCTCCCGGAAATGGAATTGGAAGTCATGCAATGTTCTCGTCAAACGGAATGTGGTTGTCGGGAACAAGTCAGGGACCTCAGGGACCTGAAATGTCGCGCTATAACCGAACAACAAATACCTGGGCTCCGTTAGGAAGTCACGGTTGGAGTCTCGACGGAACCTGGAGCGGTGGTTATTCCATCTCAGGTGACGGAAACACGGTAGTTGGAAATGCGTGGGCAGATACTACCGGCGGATACGGTTACATGACGGGAATGGTCTGGAATGAAACCGAAGGAGCGATAGATCTTGGAACATTGTTTTTCGATAGAAGCACAAGAGCAAACGATGTAAACGGTGATGGTTCAGTCGTTGTTGGCTGGCAGGATTACAACGGACCATGGAAATCGGCAGTATGGAGAAAAAATCCTGCCGGTGGGTATTTTCCGAATGAATACATACTGTTGGATCCGCTGGGGGACTCGCTGGACGAATTCAACCAAATGGGTGAGTGTACAGCGGTTTCTCTCGACGGAAACTGGATTGGAGGAGCAGGGGATTATGCCAATAATGGAAATCCATGGATATGGAGTGAAGCAACCGGAGTGGTGGATTTGGGAACCTTGTATCCGGGTGGTAGCGGATACGTTGCAGCGTTGAATGAAAACGGAACGATGGCTGTTGGCCGTATTCAGGTTGGTCCCTGGGATCCTGAGCTGGCATTTATCTGGACACCCTCAGGTGGAATTCAGGATTTGAACGACTACGCTCAAAATACCTTGGGACTGGATCTTGGAAGCCATGTCATCTATTCCGCAAACTGTATGTCGGAAAACGGAGATTACATTGCTGGTTATGGTGTGGATACGGCTACATGGAACTTTTTTGCTTACCGAATGAGCATGACACCACTTGGTGTACATGAGACATCGGAACAGAATTTCAGTGTAACACCGAATCCTGCGGATAATCTTGTTACCATTCATACTCAGGAATCCGTTGATATTGTTATTACCAGTTCCGGGGGGAAAGTAATGCAACGATCAACAGCAACCGGAGGCCAGCAGATTGATATCTCGTCGTATGCAGCGGGTGTTTACTTCCTGTCCGGTGTAGCAACGTCAGGTGAGTACCTCAATACAATTCGTCTGCAGAAACGGTAGGTCTAATAGTACAAATCCAATCTACTACTCCAAACCAACGGTGCTGTTCGCTTTCAGCGGATCGCACCGTTTTTTTTACATTTCATGCTCTAAATCATTCTCTCAAAATTTTGTTCTCAGCAGTACCCTATGAGTCCTTATGCGAGAAATTACCCAAAATACGAAGGGGCAATCTACCACAGCAGACCACCCCTTATACCCAAAACTCACCAGGAGCTTTTTGGAACTGAGCACCTTAAAATCCTCGTGCGGCACCACAACGGTAACCCTATAAATTAACTTTGTGAAAAAGTCATACGGAACATCCGGTTCCGGGAGGGACAAAAATCCCTCACCTGGACTCGAATGGTGAATAGCGGAGGATAACGTTTGAAAACTTTCGCTGATGCAAATGTGGGCAGTCAAAGTTGCTTACACAACAGCGCTTTCACTGTTTTGGGGACGGGAATAATCCCGTATCGTTTTGTGGGAATAATATTCACCGTTTAAGCATGTCCGAAGAACCGAAGGGTTTATATTTGCCGGATACTAAATACTGAACACTATGAGTGAATTTTTGGAACCTGAAGCGAGCGAAACAACGGGAACACGAAACGCGTTGTTGGAAAAACAAGATGTGCTAGATCTGGAGATGTCTCCGGTAGACAGCACTATGGCGAATTACGAAATTGACATGTGCAACACGCGCCTGGAGATGAATGGCGATAGCGTTCCGCATTTGATTGCAACCGTCGGAAAGGAAGCCCTTGAAGCGATGGCTGATATTGCGCTGTCATTGAAACCCAATGATCAGAATTTTGTTGTTGGATTGAAGTTTCATTTGGCGGCAACAGACGGCGGAGAGATGAAACTGTTGTACCAGCCGACTTATATGACAAGGCCGGCAAATGGTTTAATGGAACCTTTTTACCGTGTGACGGAAGGATATTTTTATAGCTACGACGATAGCACCGGGACTTTTGAAAGCATGAGTGCCGGAGATGCAGAGACGTTAAAGGACAACTACCAAACACTTATTCGTATCAAACATAGAACAGATACGGTATGTATGCCGTTCATTCAGGGTGTGGATACCGAATCGGTTTTGTTTCCTTTCCAGACCATTTTTGAGTTGATGGCAGATAACGAAGGAGATGGAATTTACATCCACAACTCCATTCGTGAAGAGCCTATCGGTGGGTCTTACATTATCAAGCACTGTCTGCTACTTTCTTCTGTGTTGTTGTCCGGTAACAGCTTCACAGGAAAGTATGCCAACCGTTCCCACTTGTGTCCGCCAAGTTGCAACGAAGTACAGTACGGATTAGTTTAAAACCAATGAATTAACGTTTGACGGCGACTCAGTGCCTCCAGTTGTTACACGAAGTCGGAAGTATCCTTTTGGCCTTCGGACTGGGATGGTATGCCTTCAAACGAATGGATACATTCTTCAGAATTGTGTTCGTTCAGGTCTGTGTTTGGTTATTCTGCTACGGTTGTTCGTATGCAGTTACCATCATCCAAAAAGCCTACGGATTGCAACCGAACAATCAGTGGGTAATGAACATACACATGGTTCTGGAAACAAGTTTATTGTTGTTTGCAGCATCAAAATGCCTGAAACATAAGGCAGAAAAGATTTTTGTTGCTTCGGCTTACGGGGTCTTTTTGTCAGTGGTGATGATGTCACTGATTACAAAAGGCCCCACTATTTACTTTAATTACGCAGATGTTACTGAATGCCTGATTATGACAACCGTTTACACATACATTCTTTACCGCTTCATATGGAGGGGTGAAAGTAGCCGCAGGAATACGGCCGGAATCCTGCTGTGTATCGGTTTACTCATCTATTTTGCATGTAGTGTCCCGCTGGTTGCCATGCTTCACCTGATGGAGAAGCATGATCCCGAAACAGGAAGCTTCCTGTTTTATATTATCAATGACGTAACGGCTAACCTTCGTTACTTGCTCACCGCAGTCGCTTTTGGACTTGTAGGGCGCACTATTCACCAAAACTAACAACATGAACGATCTTGTTTTCGGAATCATTTCCACCACCTTGATCATTCTGCTACTCGTTGCAGGACTTACTATTACGTTCTTCGTAATGGCTCGTCAGCGTGAGCGTCAGGAAAAGAAACTCATTGAAACGCGCCTATCCTTCGAACGGGAAATTCGACAGGTAGAAACGGAAGTAAGTGAACACATTATGAGTCAGTTCGCACAGGAATTGCACGATAATATCGGTCAGCTACTTACGGCTGTGCACATTCAGATCGAAAATCAGAAAATCGATCACCCTGATCTGGTGGAAAGCTTCAAACCAACTGAAATCTATCTTGGAGAAGTAACACAGCAATTACGAATGCTTAGCAGAACATTGAACAACGACTACGTTGGACACATTGGACTCCCGGCGGCGATTGGACTTGAAGTGGATCGGTTGCTTACCTTGAAACGTGTTCAGGTACATTGGGAATCGTTTAGCGGACCATCCAATCTGAACAGCGATCAGGAATTGATGGTGTTCCGGATTTTCCAGGAGATTGTGCAGAACGTATTGCGCCATTCCGGAGCGAAGAATCTTTACCTTTCTATCGATAACCGCGATCGTGGATTTGAGTTCCGGGCGCAGGACGACGGACATGGGTTTGATCAGGAAGCGATTTTTCAGCAAAATAAAGCTTCCGGTCTAAAGAATATTCTGAAGCGTGCCAGATTGGCTGAAATGAAGTGTGAGATCACTTCTTCCGAAAAGGGTACGTTGATAGTCCTGAAAAAATTGTGAATTTAGTTCCCGGAAAACCAAGAACATGGAAATGACGAAGAAAAATATTGTGCTGATTGATGATCACGTGATTGTAAGAAACGGATTGAAGGAACTGATTGAAAAACTCGGTCCGCATACCGTTGTGAATCAATTCGACAGTGGTTCCGATTTCCTTTCCAATCTTCCGGAACCTTCCACTACCGATTTGGTAATCATGGACCTGAATATGCCGGGTTTAAGTGGTGATGAGGTGGTTGCTGAATTGAAAAAACGCGATCTTTCTTTCCCGATTTTGATTCTTACACTCAATTCCGATGAACCGACCATTATTCGTCTCTTCAGAAACGGTGTTCGTGGTTTCCTTAAGAAAGACTGTAGCGCAGAAGTATTGAAATCCGCATTAGAGGCTATTTTTCAATACGGTTATTTTCACAACGAATTCCTGGCACTGTCGCTCCAAAGTTCGGGCAACGGGCAAGAAAACACCAGTCAGGAAAAAATTCTTTCTCAATTAACACTGCGTGAACGTGAATTCCTGAAGCTTGTATGTCACGAGAGCGAGTATACCTATGACCAGATCGCAAGTGAAATGAACGTCCAGCACCGCACCGTTGATGGATACCGTCAAGCGATCTTTGAGAAATTCGGAATTAAATCCAAAACTGGTTTGGTACTGTTTGTACTGAAGTATAAGTTGTTCGATTTGTTGTAAACTCTCCGGACATTTTAAGTTTTCGTATCTTTCACGATATGAAAGCCACCCTCTTATCAATTGTTCTTTTTGTACACTGTTTCGCGCTTGAAGCACAATATCCTGATTTGTCCTGGGCAGAAACAGGAACGGCTGAGAAGACATATGTGAGATACCTTCCTGCATCGGATGAGGTGCTACTGTCGGGTATGTTCTTTATAGATGCAGTAGTAAAACCACCTTTGACAGAAGGAATAGAATCCAATGGCTCTTATGATTTTTTCCTGGAAAAACTCGACGCCGATGGTAACGTAAAGTGGCTGAAAGTATTCGGTGGTAGCGAATCGGAAGGAATGGCCGACTCACCGGCGGTTGACCAATGGGGAAACATTTACCTCACCGGGTTCTATTACGGTAGTTTTGACGCCGATCCCGGGCCGGGTGTTTTTGAATTACAGCCAGCTTATAACTTCAGCGATATTTTTGTCATTAAACTGGATCCCGATGGAAACCTCTTGTGGGCCAGGGGAGTTGGAACATATACGTTTGATGGCGGTGAAACAGTGAAGATCGACAGTCAGGGAAATGTGATCATCTGTGGATCATTTGAAAGCTCCATGAACGATTTTGATCCGGGACCAGGTGCACTGCAACTTGATGCATACGGTGACGGAGATATCTTCATTGCGAAGTGGAACAGTAACGGTGAAATGATCTGGACAAAAAGCTTCGGGAGCTGGGAAGAAGAAACGCTTGGAGATGTTGTAATTGATAATCAGGATAACATATACCTGACAGGTTTGGCAAGAGGGTTGTCCTATTTCGATAGTGATACGCTGTTGGATTTTCCCGGTGGATATTTTCTTCTGAAGTTAAATGGGGATTCGGGTGATGTTATTTGGAGTCAGGGGACGGAACATGCGAACGGAGGGGCACTGGCATTGGATAATGATCAAAATTTGCTTGTTGGTGTATATGGTGGCCCGGAGGTTGATGCCGATCCGGGACCCGGAACCTCAATGGTAATCACTAACTATTCTTCATTCTTACAAAAGTTATCGTCGGATGGAGAATACATATGGGCAAAAGTGATTGATTCCTCGTCTAATGTGAGTATTAATGACCTGGAATACGACACACTCGAAAACATCTATGTTGGTGGAAGTTTCAACAAGCACATTAATCTTGGAACAGTTGAACAACCAAATGTTTTTTTTAATAAGGGTTTTTATAACGGATTTATCCAAAAACTCGATAGTGTCGGAACCCCGGTGTGGGGAACAGCTATCCCAAGTCCCTCACAGTTTGTGTGCAAAACCAATTCACTTTCAGTCGCAACCGATGGACGGGTTTACGCCACTGGTTCGTCGTCAGGAGAGTTTGACATTGACCCCAGTGCCATCGAATACTTTGTTGAAGACGGTTTGTTTTTTGTTCTTGAACTTGGTCCCCCTTCGAATCACATTCATTGGACAGATCCTGTATTTTATGGTGGTAATGACATTGTTATTTATCCGAACCCGACAAACGGAGAAATTTGGATTAAACAGGACGCCAACTTTGAATTGGATATTGAGATCCTGGATTATTCGGGAAGGGTGCTGAAGACGGTGACAACGACTAACATCAAAACCAAGGTTGACTGTTCTTCTTTTGTTAATGGCTTGTACCTTATACGAATTACTTCTATTGTCGGATCAAAGCAGTTTGACCTACTGAAATACGAGTAATTCCAAGCTACAGGTGAATAAAATATTGACAGTTTTGTTAATTTTTTCGGATTGAAGTCCTTTCTTCGAAAAAGATGAAGGTTTTTATGAATAACTTTACTTCCGAATTCAAAACACCCCGTTAATTATGAGTACATCAGTAGTTGGAACGGAAAAACTCCAGGTATCCAAAATTGCAGAGAACATTATTGGTTCTGAGATCATTAAGCTTGCCGCCGAGGTAAACGAAAAGATCAAGCAAGGAGAGAAGATTTATAACCTGACCATCGGAGATTTTAATCCGAAGGTATTCCCGATTCCAACAGGTCTGAAACAGGCCATTATTGAAGAATACACGAATGATCAAACCAACTATCCGGCAGCTGACGGTATGTTGGAATTGCGTCAGAGTATTTCCAGGTTACTGAAGGAAAGAGGAGAACTGAATTATGCTACAGACGAGATCGTTGTAACCGGTGGTGCTCGTCCTGCTATTTATGCAATCTTCCGCGCTCTTGTTGATGAAGGCGATACAGTTGTGTTCCCGGTCCCATCCTGGAATAACAACCACTATACGTATCTGAATAATGCGAAAGCGGTGATTGTTGAGACCAGTGCAGAAAACAAATTCATGCCAACAGCAGCGGAAATTGCTCCTTACGTTTCAGAAGCAAACTTATTGGCCTTGTGTTCTCCATTGAACCCTACGGGAACCGTTTTCAAAAAAGAAGATCTTGAATCTATTTGTGATTTGGTTCTTGAGGAAAACAAAGCACGTGCGGTTTCAGGAAGAAAGCCGTTGTACGTAATGTATGATCAAATCTACTGGGCGCTTACACTTGGCGAAACACAGCACTACAATCCTGTTACTCTGCGCCCTGAAATGAAGCCGTACACGTTATTTGTTGATGGAATTTCGAAGTCGATGGCTGCAACAGGAGTTCGCGTTGGATGGACAATGGGACCAAAACCAATTGTAGATAAAATCAAATCGATCCTTACACACGTTGGGGCATGGGCGCCGAAAGCAGAACAGCTTGCAGTTGCAACATACCTGAACGATTTGACACAATACGATGGTTTCATCGATCACATCAAATCTGAGATCAGCGCGCGTTTGAATGGATTCTACGAAGGATTCCAGGCGCTGAAAGCAGAAGGGCATGGAGTAAATGCAATTGCCCCTGAAGCGGCAATTTACTTAACGGTTCAGTTTGACCTGATCGGAAAAACATGGAACGGACAAGTATTGAACTCCACTCCGGATGTAACACGTTTTATCCTTGATGAAGCAAAAGTGGCTATCGTTCCGTTCTACGCATTTGGTGCAGCCACGGATTCAACATGGTACCGTTTGTCCGTTGGAACATGCAGTGTCGCGGATGTTGCTGACGCAATTGCCAGCCTTCGTTCCGCCCTTCAGAAACTGAGTTAGATTCTGACTTCTCCCCTTGATGGGAGATAGAGAAGGGTGGCTCTCTGATGAGTTGTTTTGTTGGTCACTCACTCAGCCCTCTCTCAAGGAAGGAAATAAAATTATCCCTTCAAAGCCCGGTATTTACTGGGCTTTTCTATTTTTTTTCATCTCAGCTGTAACAAAATCGTAACCAGATGGTCATACTATCAAAGCGCTTGTTTTAAGAACGCATAAAACAGAAAGTCATGAAACGATTAATACTAGGAATTGGAGCGGTTTTGTTGAGTACAGCTTCATTCGCACAAGAAGACCCTGATACAACCCGAATGACATTCGGAAACAAAGAAGTAATCATTATCTCACCGAAAGATGCTGAAGTAAAAATTGATACAATCGATGCTTCTCCGGATGAAGAAGAATGGGAAGATATCAAAGCGCATTGGGGAGGTTTGGAATTCGGGCCTACGATCTTGTTGAACGATAACATGAAAAGCTCGTTCCCTGATCATCCATACTGGGAGAACGATCCGGCTCGTTCATTCAGCTGGAACCTTAACTTCGCAGAGCATAAATTCAAAATCTACAAAAACTACGTCGGAGTTACCACTGGTTTGGGAATCAACTGGACACAGATCGGTTTGCGTCAGTACCGTCTGCAGGCATCAGATACAGCGGTTATTGGAGTGTACGACAGCGTTGTAACTTACGATAAGAACAAGTTGCTTGGGGTTTACCTGACAGCACCGCTAATGCTCGAATTCTGCTCTAACGGAGATGGTGACGACGATGGTTTCTACTTCTCGGCAGGAGTTATCGGAGGTGTACGCATCGCATCATCTACAAGATATTATGTAGCTAAAGACAAAGACGAGTTGAACGGCAAAACGCGTGGAGCATTCGGATTGAACGCCTTCAGAGCCGATGCCGCTGTGAAACTGGGCTACGGAGACTTTGGGTTATTCGCAAACTACGCGCTCATTCCGATCTTCGATACGGACAAAACGGTAGCGGTACACCCATTAACACTTGGTATGACCCTGAATTTCTAGTCAGCTAAGAACGTAATTTTTTCATACATCAAAAGTTAGGTAAGACTGTAAAGCGTAGCATAAGTAACTTAATGACAGTCCGAAGAGGGAGACCATAGCGTCTCCCTTTTTGTTGTGTGGGTCTTCAATGGATTGAACTATTAAACTTTTGAACCATTAAACGGCTAAACTTTTTGAACTTTCCTTACTTTTGACTCAAGCTGAAACGAATGCAAAAATTACGTTCCATTGTTGTTTTCTTTTTTCTCTCGCCAACACTCCTTTTGGCGCAGAAAAAGTGTGCCTGCGAAACAATGGATAGTTACATCGCAAAACGTGATCTTGATTCACTTGAAACCTACAATCCGGTCTCTTTGAAAACGGAAGGGTGGTTCTTTGTTAAAATGAAAAACCCGCGTTGCCGTGCTTTCGGAAATCAACTGATGGCGCAGTTTTACCTGTCAAGACTCGATTTCGAAAAAGCAAAAGAACAACTCGACAAAGAGCTCTTCATTCTGGATAGCATTGGATGTTCCAAGTCAGCTTATTTGGAAAATGATCTGGGCTACGGGGACTACTACATGCGAATTGGTGAGTATAAGTTTGCGTTGGAAGCGTATTCACGTCACATTTCTCTGTTTAAGAAATCGGGTAATCACAACATGTACTCGCATGCTTTGTTAGGTATTTCTGCGGCACAGTCGAAACTAAATGATGAAAAAGCAGCATTGGCTCAGATTCAGACCGCATATGATGAAGTGATTCATTTGCCGGATGGAATCAGTAAAACAGACAACTTATTTCGTTTGTCGAGCAGATACTATTACCAGTACGAACGCACACGCAAATCGTATTACCTCGATAGCAGCATCAATCTGGCAAATTTCGGATTAATGCTTGCAAAGCGTTACAATTATCCGGAAGGGAAAGTAGAAGGCTATAACCTGCTTGAAAACCGGGCTTACCATAGCAGAAACTACCGTCAGGCCTTGTTGTATCTTGACAGTGCACTTGCCGCTACTTCACCTGCTATTCATTTCAACGACAGAGAAGGGATTTATTCGGACAGAGCGGGAGTTTACCTTGAATTGAAACAATACGAGAAAGCATACGATTGCGCTGATTCTGCACTGTTCTATGCTCGAAAGCTGAATAATCCCTACCGCGAGAAAAACGCATTGGAATTGTTGTACAACTGTGCAAAACTAAGCGGTGAATACGAACGTGCGCTAGATGTTTATGTAGACCTCACGAAGATGAGGGACAGCGTTACGAAACTAAAAAGCCTACAGCGCTACAATGAGTTGGAAGAACGTTACAGAAAGGTTCAGACAGCTAAAGACGAAAAGGAAAACCTGCAGGATAACAAGCTCTTGCGCCAGCAACGGGAAATTGGCGCCCTGAAGCGCAAGTTGATCATAGTCGGTATTATCATCTTCGCGTTACTCACTATTTACCTCTTCATGGTGTTCCGCCAGAAAAACATGAAGCAGAAGCAGAAACGTCTGGAGATTCGCCAACGTGTAAATCAGGCTAGAATCAATCCGGAATTCCTGCACAGCTCACTGCAGGCTATTCAGCAAACCACTGATTCGGTAGGTCATACCAAGAAGTTGACTGCACTTTCAAAGCTCATTAAGAAAATGGCAGAAAGTGCTCAGGACGACTTCGTAACTATCGATAAAGAAGTGGAATTCCTGACACTTTACCTGGATTTGCAACGTTCCAAAGCGTCCAGTAATTTCAACTATTCTTTCGAAATTGACGATAACCTGGATCAATCGGATGTTTGTATCCCAACAATGATGATTCAACCTTTTTTGGAGTATTCAATCGAACATGGTTTCAACAAACTGAATTACGAGGGGCAATTGACAATTCGAATGTTGCAAACACCCAACAACGAATTGTTTATCCAGCTTCAGGATAATGGAAAAGGACTGAAAGCAGTTGATTCCCTTCGCGCAACCGAAATGATCAATGATCGATTGTATTTATTGAACAAGGTCAATAATTCAAGCCATTCTTATGTGGTTCGTGAACGTCAGTCAGGAGGGGTAAGTGTAGATATTTACTTACCATTGATCTCTGTTGCGATGGCCGAGAAGCTCAAATCAGAAATGGATTGAGCCTTTTTCAGGTAATATTCGCGTAGAACACGTTGCGCTCTGACTTCTTCACCCGTTGTCTTTTTATATTCGTTAGAGAGCTTTTTATCAATGATTCTGGCTTTTACGTTGTCTTTCCACTGCGCTTCAAAAATAAACTGTAATTGCTCCTGAATGCTTTTTGTAACAATAGGAACTCCAACTTCAATACGTTTATCCATATTGCGCTCCATCCAATCGGCAGAACTGATATAATACAACGGTTTACCCGCATTTCCAAAGATCATAAAACGACTATGTTCCAAAAAGCGATCAACGATACTAATTGCCTGAATGTTCTTGCTTTTCTTTGGCATATTCGGAATAAGGCAACAAACTCCACGTACAATCAATCGGATTTTCACTCCTGCTTCCGATGCTTCATACAGCTTGTTGATGAGTTTTGAATCCACAAGATTGTTGATTTTCACATCAATAAACGCGTCAAGGCCCTTTTGAGCATTTCGTATTTCCTGTTGAATCAATGCCGTGATTTTACGACGTGCATTTACCGGAGATACGTGGAGGTGTTTAAAGTTGTAATGGTGCAACGAATGTTCCATCATCCTGAAAACATGTGCTACTTCAATTGAAATGTTTTTTTCTGCCGTTAACAAGCCCAAATCGGTATAAATACCTGCCGTTCGTTCATTGAAATTTCCTGTCCCTATATATGAAATCAATTGTGTTTTCTTTTCACTGAACCGCTCAATCTGAATCAATTTACTATGCACTTTCAGACCTTCGTAACCGTATACAACCTGTGCTCCTTCTTCCTTTAAACGATCTGCCCAATAAAGATTGTGTTCCTCATCGAAACGAGCCTGTAACTCAAGCATTACCGTTACAGCCTTGCCATTACGAACCGCGTTAATCAGAGCGTTCATTACCTGTGAACGACTGGCCACGCGGTAAACATTGATCTTGATGCTCTTTACCTTCGGGTCAATAGCCGCTTCACGCAACAGGTCGACAACATGATCGAAACGTTGATAAGGGAAATGGAGCAGGATGTCGTGTTGAAGAATCTGCTTGATAATACTTGATTTCCCAATCAACCGATGATGCTCTGCAGGGTAAAGTTTTGGATACAGAAAATCCGGTTCACCGAAATTCGGGAACTGCATAAAATCCTTAAAGTTATGGTACTTACCACCTGGAATTGCTGCTGTTGTAGTCCCAAGATTCAACTGTTTCGATAATATATCCAGCAGATCAATCGGCATTCTGTGATCAATTACCAGACGAACCGGTTCGCCTTTTTTACGGTTTTTGATGCTCTTTTCCATTTTCTCGATAAACGAAAGTGAAAGGTCATCGTCGAGATTCAGCTCCGCATCTCTTGTAAATTTGAATGTATACGCCTCAATGTTATCGTATTTGAAAAGAGCGAATAAATGATCCAGGTTCAGTCGAATAATGTCGTCGATAAGGATGATTCCACGCTTTCCTTCCTGTTCAATGATATGAAAACGGTTGAGTGTATCCGGAATTTCAATCAGAGCCATTCGGGTTTTACTTTTTTTGTCCCATTCCATCCTCACGGCAAGATAGATTGCCTTATCCCTCAATCGTGGAAAAGGAATTTTCTTGTCGATCAGAATAGGAACAAGTTCATGAACCAATTCACTATTGAATAGCTCTTTGAGGTAGTTTTTGGTCTCTGAAGTAACCGTTGTTTCATCAAAGTGAAAAATGTTTTCCTTTTCCAGCGCTTTCAGCAGGTTCTGATAGGTTTGTTCGAACTTTCGCTGTTGTTTGATCACTACTGCATGAATTGCTGCGGAAAGTTCTTCAGTGGTTCCCTTAAAGCCTTCTACCTTTTTATTTTGAACCGCAATCATGCGCTTGATGTTAGCCACCCGTACCCGGTAAAACTCATCCATGTTGTTGGAATAGATTCCAAGAAAACGAATCCGTTCCACAAGAGGGACGGTTTCGTCGATAGCCTCTTGTAAAACACGTTCGTTAAACGACAACCAGCTCAGTTCACGATTGATCAAATTCATATTACTAAGGTGGTGATTTATTTTGGAGGGAGAAAGTACCTGGTGCGACATTTAGCTAATTATTGAGCAACGAAAGTACCCCGGGTAGATTAACTCAATGTGAATGGAAGGTTAAGATGGCGCCTCGACTCCGACGTGTCCTCTTTTTGTCAGTTCGAGTAGTCCGCCCAGGGCTGATGTATCGGGGACTGACCTTAAAACAAAAACCCTGACATTACTATCAGGGTTTTTAATTGCAAGCTGAGAGCCATTAATTGTTAAACATCATCAACCTAACTAGTTCTTAGGTTCTTTGATAAATATAGAAGATAAATCGAGAACTTCCAATGAATTGGTATTGAAATTTCTGATTCTCGAGTTAATCATTGTTACGAAATCGTCAGACAGAATTGGAATCACCACAGCATCGTCAACCAACACCTGATCTGCATCCTGGAGGTATTTTCCGCGTTTTACCGGATCTTTTTCACGATTTGCTTTGTCGAGTAACTGATCAAACTTCGTACTACGGTAGTTGAACGGATTCATGAAGCTTGAATTCGATGGAATGTTCTTACTTGCGAACAAGTTCAGGAAATTTTCTCCATCCGGATAATCGGCAATCCATTGCGAAACCCACATGTCTGCTTTACCCGAGCTCACCAATTGATCACGTTCGGTAATGGTCACATTCTTCACCTGAATGTCAACGTTCAGGTTTGCTTTCAACTGGCTGGCAACCGCCTTTGCAATTGCAGCGCGATCCGAGTTCTTTTTACCGGAATAAATCAGCGTTACCTTAGGAAAACCTTCACCGTTTTTGTACCCCGCTTCTGCCATCAGTTGTTGCGCTTTTGCAGGATCGAATTTATGTCCTTTCACTCCTGAGGCATCAAAGAATGTACAGTTCGGAATAAAGCCATGTTCAACCGGATATCCTTCACCCATCAACTGATCGTTTACGAGCATGACACGATCAATTGCCATATTGAATGCTTTTCTAACACGAACATCTTTGAACTCGGGATGTGCATTTGCCAAACCGATAAAGGTCATAGACGCAGAGGGTTCGGAATCTACTTTGTGTTTCACTGTTTTTCCGGCCTGCGCCTCCTGAAGAGATCCGAGAATGTTCTCTACCTGATCAGCAGGAATTTCAAGTACCAGATCTATTTCGGCGTTTCTGAACGACTTCAATTCTCCGTGCTTATCCGAAGAATAAGTCATTACAATACTTCCAAGGAACGGTAATTGATTTCCAAATTCGTCTTTTCTCCAGTAGTTGTTGTTGCGGATCAGACGGATTTGTTTGTCTGTTTTCTCTTCCAGCTGAAACGGACCTGTACCGACCGGGTGATTTGGCAAATCATCCCCGTATTCGTCGTACGCTTCTTTCGGGAAGACTCCAAAACCTGAGTAGGTCAGTAGCTTATCAAATCCTGAAAACGGTTCAAGCAGTTTGATTTTTAAAGTAGAGTTATCGGAAACTGTAATTCCGGAAACCCCGGATTCCTTAAACGAAGTTGCCGTAGCATCGTGGAATTTTTTTGCCCCTTCTATGCGGTCAATCAAGAGGCCACTTACTTCGTTGAATTTAAGTCCACTACATGCCATATCAAGTGTAAACTTGATGTCGTGCGCTGTGAGTTCCCTTCCTTCACCTCCAAAACAATCGTCTTCCTGGAAAAATACACCCTTTCGTACTTTTATGGTGTATTCTTTCCCGTCTTGTGAAACGCTGAACGATTCTGCTAATCCGGGAATAACATTTTCTCCGCTTTCATCCAACCTCAAAATTGGATCAAAAAGCTGTGAAGTAATGCGATTGGAATAAATTTCAATTGCCTGAAGCGGAAGCAACGTTTTCACTTTTTCCGAAGACATAAAGCGAAATTCTCCACCGTAGCGCGGCCCACCGATCGCTTCTTTGTTTTCTAAATCTTCAGAAGAGTCGGAACAGGAGAAGAGCGACGCACATACTGCAGTTGCTAAGAGGATGTGTTTTAACATGTTTAGTTATTGCAAAAGTAGTTTACAAATATAACAATTGCGCCCTAACAACAGGTGTACGCACAGTATAAATCTTAACGAATTTGGGCTGATTGGATAAAGAAAAAGCTCCATGGGTCTGGAGCTTTAACAGTTGGTTTAAAATAAAAGTAGTTTATGTTGGAAAAACATATTGGTCAAATGTAACCAAAAAATTGATAATGAGCACCGTTCACTCAATAAATGTTCAAATTTTAATATCCGATCGCCGCTCTTACACGCTCCAGCACAGGCTTGGCAACGGCTCTGGCTTTATCTGCACCCTTGAATAAAATTGCATCCAGTTCTTCTAAATTTGCCATGTAGTGGTTGTAAGCCGAACGGTGACTTTCAAATTTGCTGAGAATCAATTCTAAAAGTGCCGTTTTTGCATGCCCGTATCCGTAACCTCCTTTTTCATAAGCTGCACGCATCGTAGCAACCTGATCTGCATCCGCAAGGAGTTTATAGATGTTGAAAATGTTACAGGTGTCCGGATCTTTTGGCTCTTCCAATCCTTTAGAATCCGTAACAATGCTCATCACTTGTTTTTTCAGCTCCTTTTCGGGCAGGAAAATGTTGATAGTGTTTCCTCTGGATTTACTCATTTTTTCTCCATCGGTTCCGGGAACCAATTGAGTGTCTGAATTGATTTTATCCTGAGGTAAAACAAAAACTTCACCATGCTGATGGTTGAAACGGCTTGCAACGTCTCTGGTCATTTCAAGGTGCTGCAACTGGTCTTTTCCAACGGGAACTTCTTCTGCGTCGTACAACAAAATGTCCGCTGCCATAAGCATCGGGTATGTAAATAATCCGCCGTTTACGTCTGAAAGACGATCTTTCTTGTCCTTGTAACCGTGTGCCAGTTCCAAACGAGGAACAGGGAAATAACACAATAGGTACCACATCAATTCCGCTACTTCAGGAATATCACTCTGGCGGTAGAACGTAAATTTATCCGGATCCAAACCACATGCAAGCCATACCGCGGCAGTTGAATACGTGTTATTTTTCATGATCTCCTTGTCCTTGATCTGTGTTAAGGAGTGCAGGTTTGCAATGAATAAAAACGAATCGTTTTCAGGTTTGTTTGCCAATTCAATAGCAGGAAAAATCGCTCCGAGAAGATTTCCGAGATGTGGTGTTCCAGTACTTTGAATTCCGGTAAGAATACGTGACATCTGTTTGTTTTTTACGCGAATTTACGTTTTTGAATCCGCCTTGCGCACAGAAAGTCCTATTTTTGAACAAATGAAGAAACTCCTTGGAATCATTTGCCTGATCTACAAGCTGTATGTAGGAGTTTTTTTCGTGTCTTTTTTGTTGGTTTTCTACCCGTTTCTGTTTGTGCTGGTGAAAAGGAAGTCTACACAGAAATACAGTTTTGGCATTTTCGTAGTGTGGAGTTACCTGATGCAGTTATGTTGCCTGGTCTTTGTGATCAAACTGAATCGACAGAAAGTTCCCAAAGGACCATATCTGATCATTTCGAATCATGCTTCTTACTTTGACATTTTCCTCATGTACTCGATTTTCCCCCATCATAGGTTTTTGTTCATGGGGAAAAGTGAGATTCTGAGTTATCCATTGATAAAAACCTTTTTCAAAGGATTCAACATTCCTGTTTATCGCGACGACAAACGCCTTGCAGCGAAATCATTCATTCAGGCGCGTCAGGCAATTGAGGAAGGTTGGTCTATAGTATTGTTTCCCGAAGGTGGAATCCCGGATGATAACCGACCAAGCATGATTCCGTTTAAAGAAGGCGCGTTCAAACTCGCCAAGAGTGCGGGTGTTCCAATTGTCCCGATTACTTTTCTGGATAATCATCACGTTTTTTCTGATCCGGATCAATTGGATATCGCACATCCGGGAGTTTCCCGTGTTGAAATGCATCCGGTAATTACGAAGGAAGAGGTTGCGGCGCATTCGGAAAAGGAATTGTCTGCAAGATGTTTTAAGGAGATTTCGGGGTCACTGAAAAGAAGGGGGTTGATGTGATATTCCTTGAAAATCGTAAATTTGCACCATGAATATTTCAGACGAAACAATCGATCATATCGCGCATTTGTCAAAATTGCGTTTTGAAGGCGAAGCTAAGGAAGCCATCAAGAGTGATTTGACGAAGATTATCAATTTCATGGGTAAGCTTTCTGAAATCCCAACGGATAATGTTGCGCCTTTGATTTTCATGAATGAAGAAATCAATGTGTTACGTGCCGATGAACCGGAAGTAACCATTTCTCAGGCTGAAGCATTGAAAAATGCACCGAAGAAGGATTCGGATTATTTCCGCATTCCAAAGGTGTTGGATAAATGATATAACATTCTTTCATAATGAAACGGGCGGATTATTATCCGCCCGTTTTGATTTAGAACCTATTCAAGGATTAACACCAAGTCATCTTGCTTTACCATAGTGCCCTCCGGGAGAATGATTTCCTTCACTTTCCCGCTCCCAAGTGAACGCACAACGTTTTCCATTTTCATTGCTTCTACAACAAACAGCGGGTCATTAACACTGACGAGGTCACCTGGTTTCAGGAACTGCTGAATCAGTTTACCCGGAAGTGGTGCAGCTATTTCGTTCACGGAATCCGGGTTGGCTTTTCTGTTTTCGTGAACTTCTACTTTTAACGATTTATCCGCCACTTCAATCGATCGGTTTTGGCCGTTTACTTTGAAGAATACGGTTCGTTTTCCTTCCGAATTCGGAGCTCCAACAGATAACAACTTGATTAGGATGGTTTTTCCTTCTGAAATCTTCACCATGATTTCCTCATGAATATCCATTCCGTAGAAGTAATTCTTCGTTGGAATGGTACTCACATCTCCATAAGCTACAAAACCGGCATGAGCTTCCGTGAAAACCTTAGGATACAAAGCATAGGAAAGATAATCCTCCATTTCCAGCTGACGTGGGAAGTTCTTCTGGAAGCGATTTTCGAAAACTTCGTATTCACGATCAATATCCAGCGGTTTCATATACTCGTTCGGACGATCGGTAAAGGGTTGAACTTCTTTTAAAATGATTTGTTGCAAGGCTTTTGGAAACCCACCATCCGGTTGTCCCAAATCACCCTTGAAAAAGCTGATTACAGATTCCGGGAACGAGATTTCGTGCCCTTTTTCCAGAACGTCCTGAGGTGTAAGGTTGCTGGCAACCATGAAATTGGCCATATCACCAACCACTTTAGAGATTGGTGTAACTTTCACCACATCACCGAACAAGTCGTGTACCAGACGGTACATGTCAATTACTTCATCGAAGCGATTGGAAAGACCAAGCGAATCGACTTGTGGTCGCAGGTTCGAATATTGCCCACCCGGAATTTCATGGTGATACACATCCGCGGTTCCGGCTTTCAAACCGCATTCGAACGGATAGTACAACTCCCGAACGTCTTCCCAGTAACGTGAAAACTCGTTAAGGGAATGTGCATTGAATTCGTTGTGACGCTCTTGAAAACGCGTCATTTCAATGATGGAATTAAAATTGGGCTGTGATGTCAAACCGGACAATCCTCCGAGGGCAACGTCTATCACATCCACATTAGCTTCGATAGCTTTCAGGTAGGTTGCACTCTGAATGGACGATGTGTCGTGGGTGTGCAAATGAATCGGAAGCTTTACCGTATCACGTAAACCTTGTATCAATTCTGTTGCTGCATACGGTTTTAGCAACCCGGCCATATCTTTTATACAGATGATATGAGCTCCGGCATTTTCCAGGTCTTTTGCGAGTTGGAGGTAATAGTTCAAATCGTACTTTGTACGTTTCGGATCGAGAATGTCACCGGTGTAACTGATACATCCTTCGGCGATGGATTGTGTTTCTTCACGAACGTACCGGATGCTAGGTTCCATCGCCTTCACCCAGTTCAGCGAATCGAAAATACGGAAGATGTCCATTCCGTTTTCAGCTGATTTGACGATGAATTTCTCAATGAGGTTATCCGGATATGCCGTGTAACCGACCGCATTAGAACTGCGGAAAAGCATTTGCAGCAAAATATTGGGAACCGCAGCGCGAATGTCACGCAAACGTTTCCACGGGTTTTCATTCAGAAACCGCAGGCACACATCGAAAGTTGCGCCACCCCAAACTTCCATTGAGAAGGTATTGGGATGATTCTTAGCAAAGCTTTCCGTTACTTTCAGCATGTCGTAAGAACGCATACGTGTGGCCAGAAGCGACTGGTGTGCG
This sequence comes from uncultured Fluviicola sp., assembly GCA_966211245.1. Taxonomy (GTDB): domain Bacteria; phylum Bacteroidota; class Bacteroidia; order Flavobacteriales_D; family Crocinitomicaceae; genus Fluviicola. The sequence goes on from CBIHND010000019.1 coordinate 25,958, forward strand.
TCACGAAGCGTTGTGTCTGTATAGTGAATCTTCTTTTCGTTTTTCAGCCATTCGCAAAACGCGTCCGGACCAAGTTCGGTTAGAAGATCTTTTGTTCCTTTTGGATAGGCGGCATGGTGATCAAAAGATGGAACTTTAGGAGATCGGAATACTTTACGATCATCCTTTTCCTTAACATCCGGATGACCATTTACAATGACCTCACCGAGATAAGAAATGATTTTCGTTGCGCGGTCTTTGGATTGACTGAACTCAAATAGTTCGGGTGTATTCTGAATGAAATTCACATTTACAGCGCCGGACAAGAATTCCGGGTGATTGATGACATTCTGAAGGAAGTGAATATTTGTTTTTACTCCACGAATTCGGAATTCACCCAAAGCGCGGGTCATTTTTCTTCGTGCACCATCGATAGTCCGAGCTCCGGCAGAAACCTTTACCAGCATTGAGTCGAAGAACGGACTGATTCTCACTCCCTGATAAACACTTCCTTCGTCTAAACGAATTCCGTTTCCACCTGCGTGGCGATAGGTTGTAATAGTGCCATAGTCCGGTGTGAAGTTGTTTTCCGGATCTTCTGTGGTTATCCGACATTGGATGGCGTAACCGTTACAAGTGATAGAAGGTTGTTCACCAATATTGATGAATTCGCTGTTCAGGGTGTATCCCGCAGCAATCAATAGCTGTGTGCGGATCAGGTCGATTCCCGTCACCATTTCAGTAACGGTGTGTTCCACCTGAATACGCGGATTCACTTCGAGAAAGTACACATTCCCGTCGGTTCCGAGTAGGAACTCAACCGTACCGACGTTGTTGTAATTTACGGCTTTCGCCAGCGTTACCGAATAATCGTAAAGCTTGTTTCGAATTTCCTGACTGATATTGTAAGACGGTGCAACTTCTACCACTTTCTGGTGACGACGTTGTGTGGAACAGTCGCGTTCAAACAAATGGCGGATGTTTCCGTGATTATCCGCAACAATTTGCACCTCAATATGTTTCGGATTCTCTACGTACTTTTCGAGGAACATGGTGTCGTCACCGAATCCTTTCAATGCTTCGTTTTTGGCCGATTCAAAATTTGCGGTTACATCTTCATCCGAGCGAAGAATCCGCATTCCTCGTCCACCACCTCCTGCAGCGGCTTTCAACATTACCGGATAACCGATTCTAGTGGCTTGTTCCAGTGCAACTGAAACAGAAGTGAGATCTGCTGTATTACTTTCGATCACCGGTACATTGCAGGAAATGGCTACACGTTTTGCCGTAATCTTGTCGCCGAGGCTTTCAATGACTTTTGGTTCCGGGCCAACGAAAAGAATCCCGTTGTCTTTACAAGCCTGAGCGAATTCTTTATTTTCGGAAAGGAAACCATAACCGGGGTGAATGGCATCTACACCTTTTTCAACTGCCAGCGAGATGATCTCTTTGATATCGAGATACGGTTTAAGGGGCTCGTCTTCCGAACCAATCTGATAAGCTTCATCAGCCTTGTAACGGTGTTGCGAATAACGGTCTTCGTAAGTGAATACCGCAACTGTAGAAATGTTAAGTTCCGAGCAGGAACGCAGGATGCGAATGGCTATCTCGCCGCGATTGGCGACCAGCACTTTTTTTATGTTCATGATGCATCAAGGGGTGTTAATGTATAATGTACGGGTTAATATTCTGGTAATTGCGCAAGACGAAATCGATGGCACTGGCCAACAAATCTCCCATGTTTTTCGATCGTTTAAAGTTGACGTCTCTCGTGAGACCGTATAAATAAGCACGTAATTCATCTACGTGTTCAATTGGGGCAAGTATATCCTGACACATGCATTCTATCAATGTGCGAAGGCGGTATTCTTCGGAAGAAGCGCGTTTGGCGATCAAACCACGTTCTTCACGTTTGTATTGTTCCACGGATCCATTCGACAGTACCTCGTTCACCAGATCCAGAAGCGGTTTATTCTCTTTGAATGATTTAGGAGCGTAAATGTCTTTGTCTCCTTCATAAGATTGCTGGTCAAAATCGATTGCTCTGAAGCGGTACTGAATACGGTCAAAGTCGTGAGTGAGAACAACTACGTAGTTGTAAGCACGCATGTCGCCAAGCAATCGCACGAAGCAACGTTCGTTGAATTTTACAAATTCCTTGGCAATAGCCGATTTCTCGGAAGGAGTGCACTTGAACAGGTAATGATCAATGAAGTAATCGCCCGGGATTCCTGAAATGTGTTCTTCGATCAGGGTATCGTCCTGAACCAGGAAGTTGATTTGGTTCGGAGAAAGTAAGTGTTCCAGTTCCAAACCATAAACCCGTGATGCATCCGCTTTTTTGATGTAGAAGAAGACGTAGTTATCGTTAAGGATATTACGAACCTTTACACGAAAGGGTTTGGTATTTCCAAATGTGCAGAAGTCGATTGCATCGACATTCAGGTACGGAATCATTTCACTACTTCCATCGACATGCAGAATCGAATAGATGCGTTTCACCGCATCGTCGAGTTCTTTTCTTTCGGTTTCCCCGTAAAATGCACTTAGCCAGAGGGTGTTACCGCCTTTTTCATCGTAGATAGGCAGTCCGTCATTGAACCGCATGAAATCATCGTAAGTAACGGGAAGTTTTACATTGCGGCTGTATTTTTTAAGGTAGGCAAGCAGTCCTTCCGAAATCGGATAGGGTTGCTTTTTGTACCGGATAGGGTTCTGCATGCCTTTGAGCCTGTTATGTAATTTGGCGCAAAGATAGAACGAATGTGAAAATATTTATATGAAATGGATGAAAATGTTAGTAAAAATACTTTTCGTGTTAAACTAAACATTTAGTAAAACCGAAATCCATCCAGGTATACTTGCTGAGCGCTAAAATTTGGGTAATCTGTTGGACCATAAATCATCATGATTCCGAGTGTATTGGAATCTGCCCAACCTTTGATCTCCCAAACATCGCCGTCAGCATCCACCCAATAATCCAATATACCTACTGCATCAGGGAATTTTTCCAAGGTATGCCCCATTCCATAACCTGCCGCGTCAGTAATGCTGAAACTTGATTGCAAAAAATCAAGGTATGAAACCAGCATGTCATTCTTCTCTTCTTCTGTTTCCAGAATGGTCCCATTCATTTTTACCACAATTACAGCATAGCCATATTCTCCTTCGGAGATTTCACCGCTGTAAACCATTGAACTATCCGGAGAATATTCAATTTCAAAGGCAATTTCTCCCGGAGGCATGTAGGCAAAACATCCGGAATTGCCAATAGCTGTTTTTTGAAAGCGTGGCACTTTAAATTCTTCCTGAGCATACATTACGGTTGTAAATGAAATGAAAAGGAATGCGAGCAACTGTTTCATAAGTCCGAGTTTGAAGCTAAGGTATCAATTTTCGTTCCACCAATGAACAACTATAGTCTTCTTGCGCGAAGAATGATCGTAACGACAATCAGAATCAAATCAACTGGTCCTAAGAGGCTGATAGAGGAAGGTCCAACGTAAATGGTAAGTATCATCGTAAACGCGAAAACTCCCATTGCGAGAACAGCGGATCCACCAACACTCATTCCATCAAAGCTCCTTGCGAAGTAATAAGCAACAAACGGAGTTCCCAGAACTACCAATAATAGCAGCAATAAACTCTGGACAAAATGCTCAACTGCTTCTTGCATGAATTTCAGAATGTATTAAAACCTCCAACCAGGTTTGATTCTTGCGGTTTCCAACGAAGGAATGGTTACCGAAAAATACAAAACTCCAGTCTACCTTGGTACACTGGAGTCTTTGAATGAATATTGTAGTGCTTCCTATGATCGAATCGCCTTGATTCCCGGAAGTTCAATTCCTTCCAGGTATTCCAGCATGGCGCCGCCACCGGTAGAAACATAACTCACTTTGTCTGCCAAATGGAACTGGTTGATAGCTGCAACTGAATCACCTCCGCCAATCAATGAAAATGCTCCTTTCTCGGTTGCTTTTACAATGGATTGTGCTACTTCAACGGTTCCTTTCTGGAAATTGCTCATTTCGAACACTCCCATAGGGCCATTCCAAAGAATCAGTTTTGAATTTTCAATGATATCCGCACAGGCAGCGATGGTTTCCGGACCAACATCTAATCCCATCCATCCTGACGGAATCTGGTCGATCTTTACCAATTGTGTGCTTGCTCCGTTATCAAATTTATCTGCGATCAACGTATCTGTAGGAATACAGATGTTTACCCCTTTTTCTTTTGCTTTCGCAAGGATTTCGTTGGCAGTAGTCAGGAAATCATCTTCAACCAATGAAGAACCTACCTCGCCACCTTGTGCTTTTACGAATGTGTAAGCCATTCCGCCACCAACGATGAGGTTGTCTACTTTCTCAAGCAAACGTTCGATGATTGTGATTTTAGAAGAAACTTTTGCCCCGCCTACAATTGCTGTCAAAGGCTTCTCTGTGCTATTCAAAACACGATCAACACTTTCAATTTCAGCTTCCAGCAGGAATCCGAACATTTTGTCATTCGGGAAAGATTTCGCTACGACTGTTGTAGATGCGTGTGCACGGTGCGCCGTTCCAAATGCATCGTTTACGTAGCAATCCCCGTGCTTTGCCAAATCCTGAGCAAATGCTTCAGTACCGGCAGTTTCCTGTTTGTAAAAACGTACGTTTTCCAACAACAATACCTCACCTGGTTTCAATGCTTTGCTCATTTCATAAGCACTTGCACCCACACAATCTGAGGCGAATTTGATGGATTTCCCCAATAACTGCTCAATTCTTCCAACAATATGGCGCAAGGAAAACTTGTCTTCAGGTCCTTCTTTCGGGCGACCAAGATGAGACATCAACACCACGCTACCGCCTTTTTCAAGAATGTGCTTAATGGTAGGCAAAGCCGCACGAATACGCGTATCGTCGGTTACCTCCATGGTTTCCTTGTTCAACGGAACATTGAAATCAACACGAACCAATGCTCGTTTGTTTTGAAAGTCGTAAGAAGAAATTGTTGCCATGTACGAAGACTAAAATTTGCCGCAAAAATAGGGTTTTGCTATGGAATGGTCAAATGGGTAATAGCGATGGAAGAAGGTTCCCCCTTTGGAGGGGCTAGGGGGAGGATCATATTAATCACAATAGATTTTGTTGTAACGTTCTCTTACTTGATCGGCGATAAGAGAATAGTTTTGTTTGAGATAAGTTTCTAAAGAGTTTTTCAAAGATTTAGATTGTCTAAAACGCATATTGTAGTTTAAGCCGTCATGAAGTGTTATCCATTCCGCATGGAATTTATCATAATCAAATTCGTCGGGTTGAAGCAACCATTGATAGTATTCGGAATGCTTCATTAGTTTATTGTACAAAGATATAGGAGTGTCATATTTGTAGAATATGTCAATTAGCTGATTAAGTTGATAATTATATTTTTCACTGTACATGAATGGCCTACCTATTTTTAACGGCTCATCCATAGGTGTGAAATGATGGATGTACGCTTTTATTTGGCCTTCGTCATAATCAATTAAATCGTTGAGAACAGCAGATAGGTACAAAGGGGCTTCAGAATAATGATCTTCATTTTTTAGAAGACCCACAATTTCTTCAATAACCCTTTTATGTTGTTTCCCTTTAAGTATTCTTGCTAAGTGAACGAGTGCACAAATGTCATTAGTGTGCAATCCCCTAATCATCTCGTCGATAAACTTACTTTCTTCTCTTGAAAGTAAAACTTTGGTTTGTTTTTCCATTGCGATTTCTGCTATGTTGGCAAAAAAGAAAAAAGGATTTATTGTTGGGCTAGTGAGACCAATGATCACAATTTCTTTAAGTTGTTTATTGGTAAGAATATCAGCTCGACGGATTAGTAAGGAATGTAGTTGAAAAATATCAAAGTCCAACCCATCCCTTTTTATCCTATTGATGATTTTGGTAATTGTCGATTGAATATATGAAGTTTCAAAATCGACTAATCCTAATATGACCATCGCATTGTGTATCCATTCTTTTTGTTTGTCGTAGAACGTTTGTTTGGAATAGTTGTCTTCAAAATGTTCGGATACGAATCTCTTGTAGTCGGTATCTAAGAGATTGTTTATTAGTGTAGTAATTTGATATTCAGCATTATTGTTTTGTGTGTATTTTATGTTTCTAAGCTTGAGTTGTTGTACTTGTCTATTTATTTTTGACGCGTTTCCGAATTTTAGAAACTGTATTAAAATCCAGTCATTTGCACTTTCCAGTCTTCCGCTTCCTTCTTTCGTTGAATATGAAACGAGTACCGCTTCAATAAATGATTCGGCAATATCTCTCCATTCAGTGAAATCTTCAAAATAGAATAAATTATTCTGGAGATACAAGTGTATCTGTGAATACTTGAAAGCTAATTGGTTAATAAAGTTATTTCTAGACCTGCCATTATTATAGGAGCTTCTTTGTGCATCAAGGATTTTGTTTTTCAATTGGCTAATTTCATAAAAGGCTTCTTTAATATAATTTTCATTTGACATCCATTGAACGATAGATTGATTCAATTTGATTTTGTAATTCGAGGATATTGGATCAAAGACAATTTTATTTAACTCTTCTAGAATGGTATCATAGGGCTCACCTATAAGAAGGTTGTTTCTCAATCTTATGTGTAACTTGGATAAGTTATAATTGGCGCGGAAAATTAGCATTTCGTTGCTTTCATTTTTTGCAATATTCAATGCTCCTATGAGTTCAGAATATGCCTTGGGGAAGTTTCCTAATTTCAACCAAGAAAATCCACTTTTTAAATGGAATTCAAATTCCGTTTCATTGCTATTTTTCCATCTGGGGTTAATTTCTAGGAGCTTAAATGCTTCCAATTGACACCTTATGCAATAACAAACCACCTTTTCTCCTTCCGGCATGTTGGCCCTATTGTAGTCGTACTCTGAATAGTAAATACCATTTGTTCTCAATTGTTTGAGAATAAAGTTCATTTTTGGAAGGTCTTCTTTTGAAGGAGTAAAAGGTAAGTCTTTTAGAAATATTAGCTTACCCTTCTTTAAAGTCGTTGATTTTAGGATATTACTTAAATATTTGTCCTCCGTATCTAGAACATAGTTGTTGAAGCGTGTATGGTATTTAAAGCTCGCGAATATGAAGTCATTAAGATGATGATAATGAAGAAAATCCAAGTCTTTTGTGGCATTCTTTAACAACTTTTCCATCTCATCAATTGCATGTTTCTCTGATGTAAATGCGACTGATTTCTTTATTTTAGATTTGCTCGTATCTTCAGAGGAATCATGTGGAGATTCAAGTTTAGTGTAACCTAAAGAATAAAGAGCCTCGATGAATGATTTCAAAGTTATATGATATTGGACTTTAGTTCCTCTGGCGAATTCAACAAGCTCTGGATGTAGCAATAACTTATTGTTCCGATCAGAAAATTCATTTGTGTTTTGCGTAACGAAATAGAATTCAGAAGTTTCGCTCTTTAGTATGTAGCGTACTGTTGAGGAATAAATTAACCAATCGTTGAAACTATCAGCCTTGTTATTGAACGGAGGATTGTTGTTTTGTTGTTTCTGATAACCAAGTTGGTATAAATCCGTATCTATGTCAATTTCAGATGAGTAATTTGAAAATAGCTCATTTAACTTTGACACTTGTTCACTAAGTTTCTTTTGCCCAACTTCTATTTGAGAATCAGACAATTCTGTCTCGTAAGTTTCAAATACATCCTTGTGTTGTGCTGTCGATTTCTTTATAGCATCTAGTTCTTTCTGTGCGTGTTTTTCCCATTCTTCTTTGAGAGTAATTGGATTCAGTAACGTTATAGATTCATTTCTGCACCAGATCTCTAGCTGTAATAATGCTTTACTAAAACCTGTTTTTGAAATAAGATTACCCTTTAGAATATTTGTGTCAAGAAGAACATAGATCATATCGAAGTGGTTTGCTATCTATAGAAAAGTGGAAGTGTTGTTGAGATAAAAATAGTGATTTCAAAAAAAATCCTCCCCCTAGCCCCCTCCAAAGGGGGAACCGGAGACCCAAAACCACAACCCCATCAATCCTAAAGGCAGTTCCCACATGAATTCCTGTCGCAATTGGTAACCTACTTTGAACGGTATAAGATGTCCGACCGCACCACAGAAAATCGTAAATGGAAGAAGCCAATGAAAACCTAAGAGTTTAGTTTGAATGAGTAGCGCGGTGATCAGGATAGCAAAACCGATGTAACCGGCCATTTTGATCCCGAACAATTGTGGAATGGTTCTCATCGATTTGGAATCGTAACCCACATCACGACTATCAAAAGGGATAATTTGTGCGAACACTGCAAGAAATACAAGTACGGGAATTTCCCAACGAATAAGATGTGGGAGCGTCATGAAGGGAATCAATACAATACAGGTCCAACTCAATGAAATGAGCATATTCTTTGCAAATGGAATGTGACGGATACCGTTTCCCAGGAATTTGATTGGTAAAGCATACAGCCCGACAATACATGCGTTAAGGGCGATCAGCGCAACGGTCTCTGTAGTGATTGAAATTAAACATGTGCAGACACTAAACGCAAGGGTATTTAGAATGAACCAGCCAATTTGAAGGGGATATGTATTTTGCATCCACAATAGGCGCCGATTTGAACGAACAGTGTGATGTAACTGACGCAAACGAAACAAGCGATGCAACTGATAGGCGGAAACCGTTCCGGTGAAACTCCAGATGGCGTAGATTTCCGGTTGTGGTAAATGGTAATGTTGGATTGTCCCGAAAACCAATGCCGAAACACACAGTGCGACCCAGCAATTGGTGTAAATCAATATGCTGAGAAGTGGCCTCATGAATTAATTATTTAGTTCTTTTAAAACCTGTTCAACAGGGATTTCCGTGATACATGCACATGCTTCGCCCTTTGCGCAGGTAGCACAATTTTCATCGTTCACAAGTGCAATGGCGTGCTCACCTAATGGTTTCCATCTTCCGGGATGAATAGGAATTCGTGGTGAGTATAATCCAACGGCTTTTTTACTTTGAATAGCAGCAATATGAAGTGGCCCGGTACTGCAGGCTACCAAACCGAAAGATTCATGAATCAACCATTGCAATTGATCGATACTCAGTTGCCCGGTAGAGTCAATAATATCGCCGTGTTCCGGAATTTCGGAACGGAATAACAAGCCCTCTTTCTCTGTTCCGGTAAAACAGACGGTTTTGCCTTGCTCCACCAGCTTCCAGGCTAGTGCCATATACTTTTCCATGGGCCATTCAACAGCACTTCCCTGTGATTTTGGGTGCAGGCAAATGGTATTCGATAGATCTTTCCCGCTGAAAATCGCTGGGAGTTCAATCGGATTTGCGTTGAAGTTCCTGTTGTACTGAATTATTTTTTCAAGTGACGGAACGTCAGTAAATCCAAACGACTCCATCAACTTAAAATTTAGTTGTGATTCGTGAAGGTCGGATCCTTTTCGGGTAAATGAAGGTCGAACGTTGCACGTGAACAAATGATGAATACGATGCGACGTTCCGATTCGAAGTGCGACTTTTGCTTTTCTGAAAAGCTTCCCGAGCTGTTTATTCGGGAAGACGTGAACGATTGCATCATAAGACGAATTTTTTAGTTGTTTGATTTGCTTATCAACCGTGAGTTTCAGTAAATTATCTAAGATCAGAATGTGATCTATTGAAGCGTAATTCTTTACAATGGGTGCAGTATAATTCTTGCATAGAAAGGTGATGGTGCACTTTGGGAATTTCTCCTTCAATGCGGCACACAGTGGTAAAGTCAGAATTACATCTCCGATGCTATCGGTTCTGCTGATGACAATGTGTTTTCCGTTCCAGTCAGTGTAGTTGCTCACGGTTAAGGCGTCTTAATTCTTTGTATTTAACCACGTTGGATTGTGCTGAGATTTGCGCAATCTTAAATCCTGCCCAACCATCCAAAAAACCTAATTTAAGCAAATACATGCTAATGAAACGTGCTATTGCACTGAAATAGGGTTTTAAGATTCCGGCGGTTTTTCCTGCAGCGTTGAATTTTTGCGCGGTAAGGTAAGAATACTTATCTGCACGTGCTCTATGATCTTCGTAAGAATAGTAAGAGTAATGCTCCAAAACACCGTTAAACAGTTGTTGTGGGGAATCCGGATGAATCAGTTCCTCATGAACGTATTCACCAGACCAATAACTGCCATTCTTTGGAAACAAACGCGGTTTGATATCTGGAAACCAACCCGAATGACGGATCCATTTTCCCATGTAATTGGTCATTCTGTTTACAGAATAGGTTCCGGAGAATCCACGCGTTTTTGCAGCGTTAATCTCTTCATATAGCTCCGGACTCAGCGCTTCATCCGCATCAAGAGATAAAATGTATTCGGATTCAACCAGGGAATTCAGGTAATTTTTGGATGCGGAATATCCTTCCCAGGCACGTTGTACAAAACGGACACCGTGTTCCTCACAAATTTCTTTGGTTTTGTCCGTTGAAAATGCGTCAAGTACAATGATCTCATTAGCAAGGTCCTTAACTGAACCGAGGCAGCGACCAATATTTCGCTCTTCGTTGAGAGTAATGATGACCACCGCAAGCTGCATGATAAGAAATTATTTAACGCGAATACGCTGTCCGGCCTGGATTCTTGCCGGGTTTACGCCTGGATTTAACTTTTTAAGTCTATCCACGGTTGTGTGGTATTTCCCGGCGATTTTTCCGTAACTATCTCCACTTCTTACCGTGTAGTATTGTTTTTGAACCGTCGGTTGCGGTGGTGTTGGAGTTTCAACCTTTACAACGGTATCTTTTACCTGCGGTTGTGGTTCAATGTATTCCGGATTATCGATAGTAGTGGTAACCTGAGTTTGGATTTTGATCAACTGATTTACGCTAACTTCTGACGAAGTCAGGTTATTCCAATCGATCAGGTTTTGAACCGAAACATTATACTGTGCGGCAATTTTCCCTAAACTTTCTCCCGGTTTCACACGGTGATACGAGTACTTGGTTGTGGTAATTGTTTTTGTTTTCGGGATTTCCGGCGTTTTAGGGTTCGAAACCACAAGCGCATTTCCCGTTTGGTTGTTGTTCGGTGTAACAATAGGTGTATTTCCTGTTCCTGCGCCATAATTCTTACGCTCAACAGTGTACAAAGTGTCTTCCAGGCTTACAAGCAGACCGATCTTCTCAAGCGGGCCTGTAATGCATTGTTGTGGGCTTGTATTCGGAATATATGTGGTTTTATACACCGGATTCAATTCCTGAATATCCGCAACGGACCATCCGATCAATGCCTCAATGCTTTGCATGTGGATGCTTCTGTTCAGACACATCGTATCCAATTGTACATAATGCAGTTTTGCCGGTGCGGCAACGATGTTATGTTCAGTTTGGTAAGTGAACAAATAGGCTGCGGCGATAAAATTAGGAACGTAGTTCTGTGTTTCTCGCGGAAGGTATGGACGAATTTCCCAGTAGGTACGTTTCCCTCCGGATCGTTTGATTGCTTTGTTGACATTTCCCGGACCGGCATTGTATGCAGCAAGTGCCAGGTTCCAGTCACCATAAATGTTGTATAGTTTTTTCAGCATTCGACAGGCAGCATCCGTAGATTTTACGGGATCCATACGTTCGTCTATATAACTGTTGTCGACCAAACCGTAATGCTTACCGGTTGCGTACATGAACTGCCACAAGCCGCATGCTCCGGCGTGAGATTTGATTTTCGGTTGCAATGCGCTTTCAATCACAGAAAGATATTTTAACTCTTTCGGAATGCCGTATTCAGTAAGCTTTTCTTCGTACAATTCGAAGTAGAGCTTTGATCGTCCAAGGATAATCTTAGCGAAATTTCTGCGCGATTGTGCCCATGTTCTGATGGAGTTCAGGGTAACCTCGTTGCAATCAAAGCCAAACGAAGATATTTCATTCATTTCAGCAAGACGAGTGCAGTAAATATCATCAGAAAATGTGGGAGTTGTTGAGCTCTCATACCCCAAAGCAGCACGAATCGAATCCGTATTTCCATCTTTCGCGAATTCTGCCAGGTACATGGAAATACTTTGTTCCATGACGCGCATGAATTCCACATCGCTCAGGGTATCTTCAGGTGAAGGCTTCTGTGCTAAAAGTGCCGATGGCATTAGAAAACAAGCTAAACAAACTGAAAATACAACCTTGAAACGCATAGGCAAAAGTGTTTTTTGGTATTAACTATCGGATGGCATCAGGTAATGTGCAAACGAGAACAATGTACTTTCATCGCAATCGTCGGTCATTAACTGAATACCGAATGGAAGTCCAGAGCTGTGTTTTCCAAGTGGAAGTGAGATTGCCGGATTTCCTGAAAGGTTCGCATGAACCGTGAAAATATCCTGCAGGTACATTTGAATGGCGTCGGTAACCGATCCACTTTCAAAAGCAACTGAAGGTGTAGTTGGGAGAATCATCGCATCGTAAGAAGCAAAGATCTCTTTTGTTTTGTCTTTGAGAACGCGACGTACTTTCATGCCCTTTGTGTAGTAAGCATCGTAGTAACCATGGGAAAGAACAAATGTTCCTGCCATGATTCTTCGTTTTACTTCTTCACCGAAGCCTTCCGTGCGGGATTTTACATAAGTTTCTTCAACTCCGGCAGCATCTTTGGAATGGTAACCGTAGTGAACACCATCGAAACGTGCAAGGTTTGAAGAAGCCTCTGCTGTTGTCAAGACATAGTATGTCGGAACCAGGTAATCCAGGTAAGGGAAACTTACCGGTTCAACTGTGTGTCCATCGTTTTTGAGGTTCTCGATGATCTCGAGCATTTTCGCACGTACTTCGGGATCAACACCCTCATGTTCCAAGGCTTCTTTCAGGTAAGCAACACGTTTGGCAACCGGTTTACCGATAGAAACTTCAGGAGATGCAGACAAACTGGTTGAGTCCATTTTATCTTTTCCTGCCATAACTTCGTAAAGCAACTGTGTATCTTCAACGTTGTTTGCAAAAGGGCCAATCTGGTCGAATGAAGAGGCATAAGCAATCAGTCCGTATCGGCTTATTCTTCCATAAGTAGGTTTGAAACCAACCGTTCCGGTAAAAGAAGCCGGTTGACGGATTGAACCACCGGTATCGGAGCCTAGAGAAGCTGTACACATTGCTGCGGAAACAGCAACAGCTGAACCTCCGGATGAACCACCCGGAACAAGCGTCTTTCCAAGATTGTTTTTGACCTTACCGAATGCTGAATTTTCGTTGGAAGAACCCATTGCGAATTCATCGCAATTTGTGCGTCCGATGATTACCGCATCTTCGGCCAGAAGACGTTCAATTATTGTTGCGGAGTAAAGAGATTCAAATCCTTCAAGAATTTTGGAGGATGCGGAAACCTTATGGCCTTTGTAGCAAATATTGTCTTTAATGGCAATAACCATTCCGGCCAGTTTACCTGCTGTTCCGTTCTGTCGTTTTTCATCAACCAAAGCAGCCTGTTGCAATGCAGAATCGGTGAATACTTCCAAAAAAGCATTCAAATCCTGTTGCGCATCAATGTTAGCCAAATAACTTTTGACAACATCAACCACAGTTTTACCAGCGGTAAGTGCTTGCTTTACTTCCGAAAACGATTTATACATGCTAGGCGATTGGGCTATTTTTTCTCTTCGGTAGCGGTTGTGCTGCTATCTTCTCCTTTGCTGGCGTCTTTGAATTCTTTCATTCCTTTACCCAGTCCTTTCATCAATTCCGGAATTTTCTTTCCTCCGAACAATAGAAGAACTACTGCAAGGATCAAAATAATTTCCATCGTACCTAATTTCATAACTTCAGAATTTGTTGCAAAAGTAGGGAATTCTCCTGAATCTTCGGAAAATAACCCTGTCAATTGACCAAAAAGGAACGGATTTAACAATCGTTTTGATTGACAAAGAGTTGTATGAAACAAAAAAGGAGCTCCGAAGAACTCCTTTCAATATGGTTAACTAACGTTTTATTCAAATAGAATTTTGAACTCAACACGACGGTTCAACGCCTGACCTTCTGGAGTCTCATTGGTCGCTTTAGGTCGTGTTTCACCGTAACCCATTACATCCAAACGATCTGCCGAGATTCCCTTAGAAGTAATGTAAGTAGCAACATTTTGAGCTCTTACGTTGGAACGTTGCATGTTTTCAGCCTCATCTCCGACATTGTCTGTGTGACCGGCAATTTCCAGGCGGTATTCCGGATTTTCGGTCATTACTTTAACAACTTCATCCAAAATAGGAAGCGAAGGAGGAAGAAGCTCGTTGCTCTTGTAATCAAATTGTACACCCTGAAGTGCTTTTTTCATTACTTCTTTGTGTTCGCGGGCCACTTGCGGGCATCCCTTGTTTGACATCAATCCTGCAGTTTGTGGACATTCGTCATCTTTATCAGCGATACCGTCTTTATCAGAATCCGCACAACCATTTGTATTGAAAGGTCCTGCTACATCCGGACAAGCATCGTAAGCGTCAGCAATACCATCCTTATCCTGATCCTTGATACCAACTCCCTTAGAATCAACTAAACTTCCTTCAGGTGTATCATTTTCAGTATCAATTGCATTCGGAACGCCATCCTTGTCATCATCTTTCGCCTGATCTTCCAATGTTTGAATGCGTGTTTTCAATTCATCCAGTCCTTCGGAGTACTTTGTCGGAGTCCAGTCAGCATGTGTTTTGTTCTTACCGAAGTAGTACGAAGCACCAATGCTTGCGTTTAACAAATAGCCATCAATCGCTCCATGCGTATTATTTGCCTGCATATCAAAACGGTTATTTTGACGTGCGTGGAAGGTAAACGAAAGATCAGCATTTAACGAAATACGATCGTTGATTTTGTACTGTGGTGTTGCACCAAACGTAAAGTTGAGCATACCGTCAGCACGTTTTGGTAGCGGATCTGTGTTTGGGAAGCTTGGATTGTTATCTGACCACATGGATGAGAACCCGGTTCCACCGTGAACCAATAGACCAACTCTTGGCATTACTTGTGGGAAATGGAGAATGTCACCGGCGTTCACAACTCCCTGAACGGAAGTACGGATGTAATAAGTGTTATAGTTACGACGTAAAAAATCCATAAAATCGTAACTCGCGTCAACCATAATCCCAAAACGATTAGTGATCATATAGCGTCCGTTCAACTTAAAATGTTGAATCTGATAGATAGCAGTGGTGGCGTTCGTTGGAGCCATTCCATCGTGCATACCAATAGATGCACCGATCGACCAGCGATTCATGCTGTCGAGGTTTGTTTGACTAAAAGCTGATGTGGACAACATCAAGGCGATCAAGTAAGAATACTTCATGAATGGGGGGATTTAAAACAATTAAGTGTGTTCTGTGCAAATCTACAGAAATCGTGCCTATAATGCAACGGGCCTGCGGTTAGTTGTGAAATTACTCTTCAATAGCGATATAACTATCAGATTTATAGATGTTTATGTTTTAGTTCAATTTATCCGGGAGAGATTTTTTTAACACCGTTAATTATTTAATTCCAGTAAAAACGGTAACTTTAGGCACTCGATATGAGCGAAGCTGAAGGAGGTGAAGATGATTGTGTGCGAAAGCTTCAGAAGTTTAAAACCCTCCTTTTTTGGGGAAAAAGACAAAAGAATACCATTGCTTTTGGGATCAGAACCAAGTTACTATTACCGGTGCAAACTGCCAAAAGAGGCATTATTATTGCTGAATCCGATGTTATTTTACTTGAAACGAAATGAGAAAATTCAGCTTTGAATCGATCATTTGCGTTTAAGGTTGAGTGAATGATTAAATTGGTAGTGTGATAAGGAGATGAATACGATTCGGTTTGAAAACAAGTTAATAGAGTTGAAAATAAAATGGTTGAGCCTAATCCGTTCGTTTTTTCTATTTGGCAATCCAACCAAAGTTTCTTTTGGCAGAAAGGTCCGTCTGTCCGGTGAAATAAATCTGGGGAATAATGTTTCTATTCGGGATTATTCCAGAATCAGGGGAAAAGAAATCATTATTGGCGATAGAGTATTCATACATGAAAATGTGTTTATTCGTTCGGCAGTTACAGTTAAAATAGGCCGAAATACTACCATTAATCGCAATACTTGTATTTTGGATCATGTGATTATCGGCAAGGATTGTTCTATTGCGCCAAATTGCGTTATTGTAGGATCGAATCATCAGTTCAGAGACAAATCCAAGACAATCAAATCTCAGGGTTCTGAGATTCAGGGAATCATACTTGAAGATGATGTTTGGGTTGCTGCTAATGTTACCATTTTGGATGGAGTAACAATAGGCAAAGGGAGTGTCATCGCTGCGGGAGCTGTGGTTACAAAGTCAGTTGAACCGTATTCAATTGTAGGAGGAGTTCCTGCGAAAGTAATTGGTAAAAGGGAAGATGTCGTCGTTTAGTCACTACGGATGGAGCGCGATTAATCGCTTTGGTGTCCAATTAATCGGTTTTTTTGGAAACGTGATTATCGCCCGTCAATTGTCGCCTGATGATTACGGTTTGGTAGCCATGCTTTCCATTTTCCTGGGGATTGCGTGGAACCTGACTGAATCTGGTTTCGCTGACTATCTGATTGTGAAGGCTGATGCGGATAAACGAGATTTCTCCACAATTTTTGTGCATAATTTATTCATCAGTGTTTTGTTATATGGAGCATTGTATGTTGCAGCACCCTATATAGCATCATTCTATCACCGACATGAATTGACAGCTATTACACGAGTAATTGGTTTGAGCATCGTTCTGAAAGCGATTACATTAACGGAATTCACACGGATGCGAAAGGAGCTGCAATTCAAAAGCTCTGCTGTGATTCAACTGGCTAGCAGTCTTGTTTCTGTTATTGTAGGTTACGTCTTGGCAATATATGGTTTCGGATACTGGGCAATTGTTTCGCAGACACTTGTCATTGCGTTAACGAACTTATTGATGATAGTAATTGCTAATGGATGGTACCCTCGTTTCCATTTCGATTGGAATCGATACAAGGCAATGAGGGGATTCAGTAACAATATGCTGTTTTCTTACTTCACGAATCAGATCGGACAAAACATTTATTCGGTATTCATCGGTAAATTTCAGTCGTCTGTTTTACTAGGATTTTACAATCAGGCTACGAAGATTAACGATGCTTGTTTTCAGGGAATAAATGCAGTGATATTAACCACTTCGTATCCGCTCCTTGCAAAGGAAAAGGATCGTGAAGTGCGAAAAGAAATGTATGGTAAAGTACTGAACCATTTCCTGTTTATTCAGTTCTTCCTTTGTTTTTTCATCATCGGTGCAGCGTATCCGCTGATGTACATTCTCTTTGGTACGAAATGGTTACCCACGGCGCCGTATTTGCAATTGCTTACTCTGGCGCTGTTGTTT
Organism: uncultured Fluviicola sp.; assembly: GCA_966211245.1. Taxonomy (GTDB): domain Bacteria; phylum Bacteroidota; class Bacteroidia; order Flavobacteriales_D; family Crocinitomicaceae; genus Fluviicola. The sequence goes on from CBIHND010000019.1 coordinate 43,283, forward strand.
TACCCATTAACCACATTGAATTCTAATATCATAAAGGTCGAAGGAAAATCAGCATTATACAGGAATCTTACTTTTTTACGCAATGGGTTAAACGTTGTTGCTATTTTGATAACGTTCCGTATGTCTATTGAAATGATTCTGGTTGGTCAGCTGATTGCCCGCTACGTTTCCATTCTTACCGATGTCTTAATCTGTGGAAAACTGATTGCGTTTCGTCCATTGCAACAAATGGGCATTTTGATGAAGCAGATTGTTGCGCCTTTAATTGCGATCACAATTGCCTATTCACTTAGTTACTATTGTAACAACGTCTACCTGAAATTCGGTTTGTTTTCGGTAATTTTTCTAATGATTTTTTTGACTGTAAATAGACTTCTGAGTAATAAAACGCAGCAATATTACCTTGAGAAGATGGGTGTTATTGCTAAAAAACTAGTGCCATGAGAGTAATGAAAGTGTTCAAAAACATGGAGCTTCGTTGGGCAAGAACGTCTCCGAAGAGATACGTTAAATACCTGCGAAAAAAGGGGGTGATGATTGGAGATGGGTGCAAGTTTTACTCCGGTTTAAAAACAATTTCAATAGACATCACAAGACCTTCCCTCATTGAAATCGGTAACGATGTTGCGTTCAATAAGAACTGCAAGTTGGTTACGCATGATTTCGCTACCAAAGTGTTCCTTACAACCCATAAAACGTTTGTACCGTCATCCGGAAAAATCAAAATTGGCAATAATGTCAGTTTTGGTATGGATTGCACGGTGCTGAAAAACGTAACAATCGGTGATAACTGTTTCATAGGTTTGGGTTCTGTAGTAACTAAGGACATTCCGGCAAACAGCGTTGCGATAGGAGCTCCGGCAAAAGTGATTTGCACAATTGACGAGTATTTTCAAAAGCGAAAAGAAGAGGCTGTTGAAGAAGCATTGAATTATGCAAGAAGTATTCAGGAGCGTTTTAATCGGCGTCCAAGAATTGAAGAGTTTTGGGAAGAATTCCCGCTTTTTCTGAATGGAGATGAACAGGTGGAAGAACTGCCTATTAAAAAGCAATTGGGACACGCTTACGATCATTACCGAACCCATCACAAAGCGGTGTTCAATGGATTTGATGATTTTTTGAAACAAGCTGGTATAGAATGAAGAAGGTAGTTTTTTTGCATCCTGCTTACTTCGAACAATCCATGGGTGGAGCTGAATATCAAATTTCACTCCTCATTGAATTCCTGCTGAACCAATCTTCAGAAGTAGAAATCCATCACATTTTCGAATAAAACCGGAAACCTATTTAGAATCGGCTGGGTATTCAATTGCATCCTTTGAAGAAAGTTAAAATCAGTAAACGATTCGGTAATAGATGGTTTCTGTATAGAAAGCCAATTCTGAAGACTCTGGAAAAAATTCAACCGGATGTAATTTACACTCGATTCTTCTCTTCCTGGAGCGGGATCGCTTCAGATTATGCTCAAAGGAATAACTGTCTTCATGTTTGGGCTCTTGCTTCAGACAGCGATGTAACCCGATTGCAGGATCGTGTTCCATTCTTGAAATCATTGGATAGGATTGAAAATAAATGGGTGTCAAAAGCATTTCAATTTGCTAACACTATTCTCACCCAGAATAATCATCAACAGGATGTCCTGCGCTCGGTTTATCGTAAAGAAGGAGTACTCATCAGACAATCGTCTGCCACATGTCCGGAAAATAAGATTGTAAAATCGGGAACAGTGCTGAACGTTTGTTGGGTGGCGAACCTTAAGCCAATTAAACAACCCGACGTGTTCATGGAATTGGCAAGACGGTTCGCGAGTGATTCATCCATTACATTTACGATGATTGGCAGACCGGATGGTCACTATTCCAAAACTGCGAGTGATGCTTCCCAATCACTGTCGAATTTTCAGTACCTCGGAGAACTTTCGAATGATGAGGTGAACGAACGACTTTGTGAAAGCCACGTGTTGATCAATACCAGTCAGTACGAAGGATTTTCAAATACATTCGTTCAGGCCTGGATGAGAAAGACAATTGTGATGAGTTTGAATTCCGATCCTGATAATTTGCTGAGCACTCAGCGCATAGGTTTCCTATTGAATAGTCCGGATGAAATGGAAAACAAATTGAGGGAATTGTTACAAAACAGGGAGTTACTTTCGGAAATGGGACAAAAAGCATTCGACTATGCGAACGAAAATCATAGTTATCAGAAGAATATGGAGGTGCTGACGAAAATCATGAAGATAAATGAATAATCGCGAAATTCATTGGTTTGAAGCGAAACAGCTGGATCGTGTCACCAATTTCTCAACAGAAATTGAAGTGGTGAAGGCTGCCCTTGAACATGGTGTTCTTATGAAGTACTATTGTACGTTCAAGAAGAAAAAAGAATACTTTGGTCTGCCGAGCAACATTGTTTATCTTGGACGATTTACAAACCGTTACCTGAAATCTGTTGAATTCCAATGGTTGGTAATTTGGCGGAGCCTGTTACTTGTTTTTAGTGGAACTAACCGTGTAATTATGGTGAATCAGGACCTGGTGAAACATGTTCTTCCTGCGCGGTTTTTCAATTCGCTATTCCGAAAAAATAATCGTTTTGTAATTGATATACGTACCACGCCGACCAATCCGGATACGTTTGAGAAGGACATGAAATTGTTTCATCAAGATTTCAAAAAAGCCGTAAAGCATTTTGACGGGTTGAGTTTCATTACCCCATTCATGGAAAAATACCTCATGGAGAAATACAGTAGCAGCAAACCTGTTGTTCACTGGAGCTCAGGTGTCGATGTGCAATTGTTCGATCCGAAGAAGTATAACCGAAAAAGCACGGATGATGTATTTCGCATTTTTTACCACGGTGGTATTTCTGAATCCAGGGGAAATCTGAATCTTGTAAAAGCATGCGAACAACTTGTTGAAAGAGGATATTCCATTGAGTTGATTCAGATTGGAATTTGTGTGGATCAATCAATACCTAATTATCTTAAAGAGCATAGACTTGAATCATGGTGTAAACTTTTGCCTGCTGTACCTTTGGACGAAATTCCTGAGCTGGTGCTAAACACGGATCTTCCTGTTTTACCGTTCCCGAATTTTATGGCGTGGCGGGTTTCAAGTCCTATTAAATTGATGGAGTACCTTGCCATGGGTAAAAAAGTGTTGGCGCCTGATATGGAAGCATTTACTGATGTTTTTGGACAACATCCGGATCTTGTTTTTTACTTTGATACCCGGAATACGGATCAAATAGGCGAACTTTGCACTAAAATCGCCTCTATCATGGATGAACATTTACTACGGAATGTTGATGAACAAAAATGCGTCGACTTTGTAAGCAACCGGTATACCTGGAAAATGCAGGCCGACAACCTTATCCGATTTTGCGTGAATCTATGAGTAAAACCAAATTGAATCTGTTGTTTCTCGCGCTGTTCTTTGTTTTTACGCAAGGCCTTTGGGAACGTACATTGTTCTTTTTGCCGGAAGTAACCTACGTTGTTGATGTTGCGGTTATTGGTTTTTTGCTCTTTCAGTTTAAGATGAACTTCAGCGTTCCCGGATCACGATTCTTCTTCATTTTTATTCTTGGTGCTTTTTTGGTTGGGCAGGTAAACTCCGATTCAATTGCAGAAACTTTTCTGTATATACGTTTTACGCTGTACACTTACCTGATTTACATGCAGTTGTATATTGCCCGAATGGATACTCCTGTTTGGACCAGAATCCTGAAGTTTTTGGCTTGGATGATCATTATTCAGGCAATCGGAGCAATCTATAGTATTTTCATTCTGGGAGACCGCGTTGAAGGATTCGTAGGATTAATGTCCAGTACCGGTGGAACTACTGCCACGGTTTTCCCATTAGTCGTATCAAGTATTGCATTGCTCTATTATTTATTTCGTTCAGAACTGAAAACGCAGGAATGGCTGATGTTAGCACTGGTTTTTCTCAGTGCGTTTTTAGTCGGATATGCAAGTGGTAAGCGAGGAATTTATTTTACACTTCCGGCATTTTTCATTGTGACCATCGTTTTGTCATTTTCTTCGCTGATGAGAAGTGGACATTTTAAAAAGAAAATGGTCGGATTTGCTTCGATCGCTGCGTTGTTAATTCCATTGTTGATCTTCGGAATTTTCAATTCACGCGGACTGAATTACTCCCTAACCGGAAACGAGTCGTACTCTGAGGTAATTTCAAGCTCATTCAGTTTTGCGGAAGAGTATGAATCGGCGACCGACCAATATGGGAGAACAATTGGAAGAACCAATACCACCACACAAATTGTAGAGAAATCCCTTTCCGATGCGACATTGTTTTTGACCGGTGTAGGGTATGGAGCGACGAAAGAAGAATCAACTATGCTTCGGTTGGGATATGGTTACGGGATTGTTGGGTTTACTAGAGATTTGATTTCCGGCGGCTGGACTCTTTCGGTTTTAACCATATTTTTCTTTTCCATTGTGATTTTGGTGAATCGTTCTGTAAAACTTGCCTTTACCAGGGTTTTCAGGAGATTGGTTTTTCTCATTTTTCTGTACACACACGTTTTTTATTCTTCCGATTTTACTGTAAGTCTGAAGATCAATAGTATCCTCGTTGTGCTTTTGGCTCTAATGAATAGCCCCATTCATCACAGTTCGCTTTTGACCATCTTAAGAACCAATAAACTGATCAAATGAATAAGTTGAAGACTGTAACGCGGTTTATTGGGAAAGAATGCTTCGGGTTTTGTCTTCGAATGTTCTGCGCTGTTGTTTGGTTGAAGTACCGGTACCGTAAAGAATCTGTGTTGGTTGTTTTGAATTACCATAACTTTTCAAAATACAACAATTACCGGATCAAAAGAGGAAGTTATTTGGAAACCGGATATGAAAAAAGTTTTGATCGTCAGCTAAAATGGTTGAGAAAGCACTTCCGGTTTTTCACTCCAGATGATTTTTACAACAACCCGGGATCCACCGGTATTCATGTATTCCTGACCTTCGACGACGGGTATAAGGATAATTTCGAAATCGCTGTGCCAGCGCTGAAGAGATACAACGTTTGTGCGGCATTTTTTATCGTAACCGAGACAACGGGTACGAATCAATGGTTGCTTCATGATCAAATCAGGTACCTTGTGCAATTAGGTAAGTTGAACGCAACATCTTCAGAAGAAGCATTACGAAAGTTGAATGCCGGAAAGGCACTAAACCCTGAGTTTGTAAAGGAAATAAAAAACCTGGAGTCTTATCTTCCCGAACACCGACTCATGATGAATTGGGCTGAGTTGAAAGCAATGTCGGATGAAGGATTCATTATCGGATCGCATACACATTCTCATCAGCCATTTACTTTTCTTTCAGCTGAACAACGAGTGGAACAGTTGAGCCTTTCAGTAGCAGCGATTTCAACCAACCTGCATGAGTATCCGTCTTTCTTTGCTTACCCGAACGGATTATATGATCGGAATTGTCAAACGGTTATGGAAGCTAACAACATCGTTTACGCATTTACAACCGAACCGGGATTTAACGCATTTCGTAGTGAACAATTGGAAATGAAACGTATTGGTGTCAATGCTTCAGACAGCATTGGAACCCTTTTATTGAAACTTGTAATGAATAGCCGAAAATGAGTTTATCCGAAACATATAAGCAGTATGGCTTGCGAGTATTTTCCAGGGGGGGAAAGGCATTATTACGTAAAATTGGATTCCAGGCCGAATCATTTTTTCTCTTGCGATATATTATTGATCCTGAACAGCTGAAGCAAAAGGGTGATGCTCTGGATTTTTCCGATGTGCGGTCGTTGACGCTCGCGGATCTTACTGGTTCTGATGCATTTTCAATAGAGAAAAAGGCACTATTCAAGAGTAGATTGGAATCGAACGATTATTCCTGCTACGGAATCAAAAAGAACGATATACTAATTTATTCCACATGGATTTCCTGGAAGTCAATGGGATATCCGGGCTATTTTGAAAAAGTTGATAATTTGCGAACAAACGAGGCATTGCTGGAAGACTCATACTGTGATCCACGCTACCGTGGAAAAGGCATTCATTACAAAATGAATATCTTCCGCATACAGCAAATACTGGATAGTGGACGAACGGAAGTACTTGCATTGGTGCTCAGGGAAAACTTACCAGCATTAAGGGTGCAACTGAAAAGTGGTTTCAGAATGGAGAAGAAAATTGCTTTTAGGCGGTTCGGGAGGTGGAAACGTATTAACGAAACTTTACTGCAATGATAGAAATGAATGACCCAATACGATTTTTCGGGCTTCAATCTGCTTTCGCTGAAGTTCCGTTTACACAATCCGAAGCTTGGTATAACTATTTGAAAGCGCAGGGGAAACGGATCACTTTTTTTTCGGATGATTCCATCAATCCCTCTATTATGACATGGGGAATCGCGGAGAAAATTCCATTGAGCAAAAAAAAGATTCTGAGAATAGAAGGTGAGTGCTGTCATGATTTCTCTGCAGATAGCGTACGTGATTTTTACGGGAAACTAGAAGCCTTACCATATGTTGGTATTGAACTGAACAGCAATACTTTTTATCAGGTCGATTTTGAAATCAACTTGAGGAGAGCCGGATTTGTACGTCCACTTGGAAGTTTTTCATGCCCGTTGACTATTGTAATTGATCTGGAGAAAACAATTGATTACAACAGAAACTGGAAACGCAACGTGAAAACTGCGGAAAAGGAACAGCTCGTAATCAGTGAACTTCAACAACCGGCGAGAAAAGAGGTTGAACAAATTGTATCCTTATTCGGGGAAATGGCAGAGTTGAAAAACCTTGGATACTCACTTTCAGCAAGCGCATTAATGGAGTTGGTTCAATCAAATACCATTCGAACGTTTATGGCATATACCAGTTCAAATGAACCGTTGGCAGCGCGAATTGTTTTTGTTAGCAACGGATTTGCTTCGGATGTCATTGCTGCCAATTCGAATCGGGCAAGGGAATGTGGTGCGGTGTTTTTACTGATGCAACACATCTTTGAAACATTGGGAAGCGAACAAATCAAAGCATTTGATTTTTCAAGAATTCCACCAAGCACACACGCATCTGACAGTGTTTATTTGTTCAAGAATGCGACACGCGGGAAAAAAATGCAGTACAACGGAGAGTGGGTTAGGTACAAACGAAAACGAACAGAGTTGATGGTGTTTGTATATAAGTGGTTGAAGTTAAAGAAACAGAGGTACTGATGAATAGAAAAATTCTTCTTGTTACACCCTCATTCAGGCAACAAGGTGGTGTGGTGGAATTCAATAAATTACTGGTAAAGTATAGTACATCAGATTTCAAAGTGCTTGAGCTTACCAGTGGATTGAAGCGAACACTATTGGGTAAATTAATGGCATCATCAACGGATTTCATCCGCTTCTTTTTCATTTTGCTGTTTTCTTCCATTGATTTGGTTCATCTTAATCCGTCCCTGGGAAAAAATGCCATTCGAAGAGATGGAAACTTCCTACGATGGGCGAAACGCTTTCGAAAGAACGTGTTTGTTCATTGGCATGGCTGGAATCCGGATAATGAATATTTGCTCAAAGAGCAACATCTTGAATTCTTCAAAAGAACTTTTTTTAAAGCGGATCACATTAAAGTACTTTCGAAACAGATTTACGCTAGAATTCATGAAACAGGATTCAGTGGTAAGTTGACCATCGGGAATACTTTTTTCGACGATGAATTAGTTAAGAATGTGTCACATAATGATAAGGAGCCTTTTCGAATTTTGTTTCTGTCAACAATTTCCAAAAACAAAGGAATTTATACCGCGCTTGAGGTCTTCGGGCAACTCCAAAAACGTTATTCGGAAATGGAATTGATCATTGCCGGTGAAGGGTCTGAATTGGAACATGTGAAGCAGTATATTACTGAAAGGAAACTGGAAAGAGTAAGGTGCGTTGGTCATGTACAGGGATTGAAGAAAAGCGAAGTCTTTCTGAATAGCAGTGTTTATCTGTTTCCTTCTGCTTATGAAGGAATGCCAACTTCCGTACTGGAAGCGATGGGCTGTGGACTTCCGGTTGTTTGCAACACTGTTGGGGCACTACCGGATTTTTTTGAGCAGAAAAAAATGGGATTCATGGTGAAATCTGACTCGGTGAATGATTATGTTGCGGCAATTGAAGAACTTATATTAAATCATTCACTTTCAAGGTCGATAAGCGAATACAACAAGGAATATGCGCAGCTTCGTTTTACGGCATCCCGCAGTGTTGCCGTTATTCAGGAGGATTATAACGATTTACTAGTGAAGTAATGGAGAGTAAATTGAAGAATACGGTATTAGCACTAAAATCCTATTGTGAAAAAGAAGGGTACAAAGGCTGGGATCCTTACGACGGATTGAATTCCAAAGTCTTCAAAGCGCTTCCGTTCCAATATTGGGATTTGGCACGTTTGGCATGGATCCAAGGTTTCAAACGAAGTCCGATCAATTTCCGCCGATTATTGCTCGTTCCGAAAGAACACAATGCCAAAGGAGTGGCACTATTCCTTTCAGGATATTGTAATCTCTATAAACTCGCGAAAGAAGGAAATCACACATTCGGAACACCGGAAGAAATTCGTTCAAAGATTACCGAACTTGCAGAGTTGCTGCTAAGCCTAAGAAGCAAAGGTTATTCCGGAGCATGTTGGGGCTATAATTTTGATTGGCAGGCAAGGCGTTTGTTTCTTTTTCCTAAGAATACACCAACCGTTGTGGCCACCTCATTTTGCGCTTCGGCATTGTTCGCAGCATACGAAATTACAGGTAACCAACAGTACTTATCCGTTGCTCTGTCTTCCGCTGATTTTATTCTGAAAGATCTGAACCGAACTCCTGGCAAAAAAGGATTTATTCTCTCATACAGTCCATTAAAAGGAAACGATACGGTTTATAATGCATCTTTACTGGGTGCCAAATTATTGAGTATATGCTATTCCTACGTTCAGAAGGAAGAGTACCGAAGCGCCGCCAAAGAAATTGTTGAAGCGGCGTGTGCCGGACAAGCTGAAGACGGCTCCTGGGTCTATGGCTTACTGCCTATACAATCCTGGATCGATAGTTTCCATACCGGATACAATCTCGAAGCGATAGCATATTACACGAAAAATTTTGGTGACAATTCATTTATGGAAAATCTGGATAGAGGACTGAAGTTTTACCTGAACAGCTTCTTCTTATCCGATGGGACTCCAAAATACTATCACAATAAGACTTATCCAATTGACATTCATTGTCCGGGGCAACTTTGGGTTACGTTGAATGCCACTGAACATTGGCCAGAAAATACAACGCTTTCGGAAAGCGTTTTGAATTGGACGTTAAACCAGATGTTCAACAAAAAGGGCTACTTCTACTACCAGTTAAAGGAAGGTGTAAGTTCGAAAATACCGTATATGCGCTGGAGTAACGCATTTATGTTCAACGCACTATCTGTTTATTGCTTAAATACTGAGAAATATGGAAAGTAAGCAGCTGAGAGGATTGAATACCTATGCTCCGCATTCGCGTTTGGAACTAATGAGATATGCTCTGGAAAACAGTGCAATTCTTGTTGCTGTGAATGCTGAGAAAATTCTTCATGCAAATGAGTTGACCCGCGAAATAGTCAATCGAAACATTGGTTATCCTGACGGAATCGGTGCTGTTTGGGCGCTGGAGAAAAAGGGTTTGAAAAATGTTGAAAAAATACCTGGCTGTGAGCTGTGGCTTGATCTCATCGGGCAGTATCACAAAGACAAAACATTTTACCTTGTTGGCGGTACGGAAGATGTCATTCAGGCTACGGTTGGCAAATTGAATAAGGTATATCCGGGAATCACTATCCTGAATTACCGAAATGGATACCTGTCTGATGAAGATCGTAACGAATTACTGTCTGACATCGGACGTCGTAAACCGGATATAGTGTTTGTTGCGATGGGCTCTCCAAAGCAGGAATTACTCATGGAAGAAATGCACCGAATTCACCCAGCTGTTTATCAGGGACTTGGTGGAAGCTTTGACGTGTTTACAAACAAAGTGAAACGTGCACCGGAATGGTGGGTGAAAAATAACCTGGAATGGGCTTACCGTTTGGTAAAGCAGCCATCGCGTATCACACGACAAATTCATTTGGTACGCTTTTTCGTTTTATTACAATTAAACAGACTTTAAAATGCACATTACCTTAATCGCCGGAGCACGACCAAATTTCATGAAGATCGCGCCCATTATTCATGCTCTGGAAAAAGCCAAAAACGAAGGATCTCCGTTGAAGTATAGCCTGGTGCATACCGGTCAGCATTACGATGAAAAAATGTCTGGTCAGTTTTTTTCCGAATTGGAAATCCCGGAACCAAATGCGAACCTCGAAGCAGGTGGCGGAACTCAGGCGGAACAGACTGCGGCGATCATGATTCGTTTCGAGAAGTACCTGGAAACCAACGCAACAGACCTTGTTTTGGTAGTCGGCGACGTAACTTCTACCATGGCATGTGCAATTGTGGCACAAAAATTGAAAATCCGTGTTGCACACGTGGAAGGTGGAATTCGTTCGAACGACTGGACAATGCCTGAAGAAATCAATCGGTTGGTAACAGATGCTATCACGGATTATTTCTTCACCACTTCTGACGTTGCGAATGAAAACCTGAGAAAATCAGGTGTGAAAGACGAGAAAATATACTTTGTCGGTAACACAATGATCGATACGTTGCTCAAACAAATGCCTCGCTTCAGACAACCCAAATTATGGGATGAGTTGGGGTTAAAGGAGAAAAAGTACATCGTATTGACTTTGCACCGACCGAGTAATGTTGATGAAGAGTCGCAATTGAAAGCATTGATGGACGAGATTATGGAACATTCGGAAGATTATCAGGTTGTTTTTCCGGTTCATCCGAGAACAGCCAAAATGATCAATCAGCTTGGGATTACACACCCGCGCCTACATATGATTGATCCAATGGGTTACCTTGAATTCAATTACCTGGTTCAGCGTGCGAAACTGGTCATAACAGATTCGGGTGGAATTACGGAAGAAACGACCGTAATGAAAGTGCCGTGCATGACCCTTCGGAATTCTACCGAAAGGCCTGAAACTGTTACTGTAGGAACCAATGAATTGGTGGGAACGGACCCTAAGGTGGTAAAACAAATGTTAAATAAGTGTTTTTCCGGAAATTGGAAAACTGGCTCATTACCAGATCTTTGGGATGGAAAAACGGCGGAGCGAATTGTTAAAATTTTAGAACAGTTGAACCTTCAGACAACTTATCCTGTACAAACTACGTCGTAATTAAACGCAACACAACTTACACAAACACACTTAGTTAAAAATGCAACAATTTTATATACAGAGCCTACTGGCACTGATTGTGTCTATTATCGGAGCTGCTTATCTTATACCTAAAATCAGAGCAATCGTGTTGTTCAAGCAGTTAATGGATAATCCCAACGAACGAAGCTCCCATAAACAAGCAACTCCAAGTCTCGGTGGAATGGCATTTTACATTATTTTGATGCTATCTATCTATTTCAATTATTCTTTTGACACGTACAATGTTTCAATGAGTATTGTACCTGGATTAACAATTTTGTTTTTTCTTGGCCTGAAGGATGATTTGGTAGTTCTGGCACCCCGAACAAAATTAATCGGTCAGATTTCTGCAAGTTTGTTCATCCTGATGAATATCAAATTTGAGATCAATTCTTTGCACGGATTTTTTGGAATTCAGGAAGTTCCTTACTGGGCTGGACTCGCGATAGGATTGTTTTTGATGCTTGCAATTATCAACGCATTCAATTTGATAGATGGTATTGATGGGCTTGCCGGATCGATCGGTATCGTTGCGTTTAGCGGATTTACCTTGGTATTCTTTTACGCAGAACGTTACTTCTTCTCCCTGACATGTATTGTAATGGTTGGAATGTTAATTGGATTCCTCTACTTCAACCTTTCATCCAGAAAGAAGATTTTTATGGGTGATACAGGCTCAATGATAGTAGGCTTTATGCTTGCAGTTATGGCAATACGCTTCTTATCATTGGATACCGATTCATTGAATCATCTACCATTCAACGCGGTTGATATTCCAATCGTGATCATTTCGTTCCTCATCATTCCGTTATTTGATACAAGTCGGGTATTCATTATTCGTTTGTTGAATGGAACAGGCCCATTTTCGCCGGATAGAAATCACTTACATCACGTGCTTGTGGATGCACATCATATCTCCCACAGACGAGCAAGTTTTTTCATAGCATTGGCAAATATTGCCTGCGTTATGGTAGTGTCTGTGGTGATAAAAACTACGAATGCATACATCAGTACAGGCGTCATTTTTGCATTGGTGTTTGCCGCTGCAGTTTACTTATCCAAACTGAAAGCAGTCATTGATTCCAGAACGTATAAACCAGCCGCTATTCGTCGCCCGAAACGAAAATTGAAACTTCATACTGTAAAATCCGTACAACAGGTCAGAGCCCAGGTGCGTAAGCAATACGGCTCATAGTTAATTGGTATATTTGCAGTAATTCTTTTAGTTCCGCCCGATGCCGAAATCGTGTATTTTCTTTTTTCTTTTAGCGTGTTTTATAGTGTTGGGCCTCCCTTCGTGTAAGACAGAGGAAAAAATCGTGTATTTTCAATCCTCATCAAGCGATACGTTAACAACAAATTCAAGTTTTACACCGGTTTTTAAGGTGGACGATTTATTGTCGGTTTTAATTACTGCCGAAGATCCCGAAGCTGCCGTAGAATTTAATTTGCCGCCTGCGGCCGTAACTTCAAATCAGGGATATACTTCGGGTAATGCTGCACCCAGTGGTTACCTGGTCAATGCGCGTGGTGAAATCAGCCTCCCGATTCTTGGAAACATTGCGGTAGCCGGAAAAGATCGAATGCAGTTGGAGGAAGACATCAAATCGAAATTGGAAGGACATCTTAAAAATCCGACTGTTCAGATTCAAATTCTGAATTTTAAGATTACCGTCCTAGGGGATGTGAGAAGCCCGGGAACCTTCAAAATACCAAATGAACGGATTACACTTTTGGAAGCAATCGGCCTTGCCGGTGACCTTCGAATGACAGGTGTTAGGCAAAACGTACTCGTCATCCGTGATTCAAGTGGCGTAAAGCAGGAGTATCGTATCGATCTGACTTCAAAAGAAGTATTCAGTTCACCAGCATATTATTTGCAACAAAATGATGTAGTATATGTTCAGCCGAATGCAGCTGCAAGAACAGAAGGAACCGTATGGAAAACAACGGGAGCCATCTTTATTTCGCTAACATCCTTAATCGTTACCACGGTAGCACTTATTGTTCGATAAATGACTCAGGAAGAACAACTGTTTAAATCAACTGAAAAAGATGAATCAGGCATTTCTTTAAGAGAAGTGATGGAAAAATACATCGTTCACTGGCGTTGGTTTGTTCTTTCAGCGTTGGTTTGTCTCATTCTTGGTTGGTTATACGCGAGATATTCTACACCAAAGTACGAAAGTACAGCAACAGTGCTGATCGATCAGGAAAATCCGGGCTTAGCATCGGAAGAATTAGGTATGTTGAAGGATTTAGGTCTGGCGAGTAGCGGTGGTGCGCTGGAAGATGAAATTGAATTGTACAAATCGCGTTCGTTAATGGAGCGAGTTGTTCGTGATCTTGATCTGAACTGGAAATACGAAAATCTTGGAACAAAAACCGGATTAGTTCGTGGGGAATTATACGAGAATAATCCCATACGTGTTCGATCGGTTAAATCCGATAGCCTTTTATTCGAAGAACGTTGCGAGTTAAGTATTGTGCTGAGTTCACCTCACGAATACGAAGTAATCGAAGGTTCGTCGTTAGCTGGTAAGAAATACAGATATGGTGCGGTAATACGATCATCGGTTGGAGAACTTATTATTGAAAAAACGCCTGAATTTTCTTCGTGGTGGGCTGGTAAATCAATTCGTATTACACTAACTCCTATAGATCTGGTTGCGGGAGAACTTCAGGATAAATTGTCTATTCAACCGGCGAGTAAAGACGCGAATATCCTGGTGCTGAAAATGGAAGGGCATAACGTTGAAAAAAACAACGCGATTTTAAATAAGGTAATTGCTGTTCATCAGGAAAATGCCATCAGCAGTAAAAATCTTGTGGTTCAAAACACAACTTCCTTCATTAACGATCGAATGAAGTTCATTGCCGCAGAGCTAACGGGTATAGAAAAGGAAGGTGAAAATTATAAGTCTGAACATCATTTGGTGGATGTAACAACGGATGCCGCTACTTATCTCGGTAAAGAAGGTGAGCTTGAAAAGAAAGTGGTTGAAACAAGCATTGAAATGAACCTTGCTGAGTTCATGAATGAAGTAATCAGTGAACAAAATGGTTACGAGCAATTGCTTCCCGCAAATCTTGGGTTTAAAGACCCGACTATCAGTCAAATGACCACCCAATACAATACACTTGTTCTTGAACGTAATCGGTTAAGAGAAACGAGCGGTGAGAAGCATCCGGGGGTTGCCAGGATAGAGTCACAATTGGCTAGTTTACGGTCTTCACTGGAGACAAGTCTGCGCAACATGAAGAACACTTCCCAAATGCAATTGCGCAAACTAAAAAGTGAAGAGGCTATTTATCAATCCAAGATTTCATCCATTCCGCAATTTGAACGTGAATACCGCGATATCCTTCGTCAGCAACAGATCAAAGAGAGCTTGTACCTATTCCTTTTGCAAAAACGTGAACAGAATGAAATCTCATTGGCTGCAACAGTTGCAAATACTCGTGTAATTGATCCGGCGTATAGTTCCGGGCAACCGATCTCACCAAAGAAAAAAGTAATTTACCTCATTGCATTCTTCATTGGATTATTGATTCCCGTGACCGTAATTTACCTGCGAAATCTTCTAAATAATAAAATTGTCAACCGAACAGATTTGGAAGGCAGTGAATTAACTGTGCTGGGAGATATACCGGAGGTAAAAAAGAAAGAGGAACTGATGGCAATTAACTATCCGCATTCTTCGGTCGCAGAAGCTTTTAGGGTGCTCCGTGCAAACTTGTCGTTTGTATTGCCCAAAGAAGAATCGAAATGTAAAGTGATCAGTATTACCTCGAGCTTAAGTGGTGAAGGGAAGTCTTCCACTTCGGTTAATCTCGCGTTTATTTATGCAGCTTCCGGAAAAAAAGTGCTTTTAATGGGCCTTGATTTGCGCAAACCCAGAATCAAAGAAGTGCTGGATTTGGAATACAAAGTAGGACTTTCCAATTTCCTTGTAAACGAGAACTTAAAGAAAGAGGACATCATTAGCAAATCTGTGCTCATGAACAATTCAATCGACGTGATTATGGCCGGGGATATACCGCCAAATCCAAGTGAATTGTTAATGAGTGAGCGTTTGGACGAGCTTATTTTGGAGTTGCGTCAGGAATACGACTACATCATCATGGATAATGCTCCTGTTGGGCTCGTAATCGATGCTGTAACAACCAATCGCTTTGCAGATACAACACTTTATTTGATTCGTTCGGGTAAAGTAGATAAGCGATTCAAGGACCGCATAATGGAATTCCGCAAACAAGACAAACTGAAACACATGTATGTTGTCCTGAACGCTGTAAAGAAAAGCGGATCAACTTACTACTACACCTACGGTTATGGCGAACATTCCGAACAAAGAAGTTGGTGGAAGCGTTTGTTTGCGTTTAAATAGTTACTCTTTAATGTAACTTCTTCTTTCACCGGTAAATAAAAGCTTTTCCAGTCCTTCCCACTGTTCGTAAGTTGGTGCCAGAATAGCTACGCTCTCACCATACCGTGTAATTGTTTTTACCTGAAGGTATTTGGAAAACGGATGCGAATATTTCAACTCGCCGTGCGTGATGACCAGCTTGTTCCCTTCGAAAGTCAATAAACTTGGTTCAAAATAAGCTCCCTCGTGGAAGTTAATGACATACTTCTTAGCAGAAATGCGTGATAAACTGTTTAGGTTCCCCGCTCCAATCACCACCAGCTTCTGCTGAATTCCGTAGTAGACTTTATCGTCTTCCTCTACACACGGAACAGAATCATTTCCATTCAAACCGTGGAGGTGACTTCCTTTTACCTGGAGTTTCGAAGATTCCCGAATCTGTTCGCGTGTCACATAACTGATTACAACCGTTTCAATCGAAATTCCTTCTCTGGAAACAACGTAGGTCACTCCAGTGTTTGCATCTTTGTATTTTCCAAAGCAACTTTCATCTGTTGTTGAAGTGGAGGATACCCCGGAAGGTTGCGGATCAGAGAATTGAACAGACGCTTGTCCGTAAGCCAAAAATGTTCCGAAAAGAAGGAAAGAGAAGAGAACTTTTTTCATATCTTAATTTAGAAATGCGACACATTCGCACGGTTACAATATTAAAAGAAAATTATGCAAAAACGCTGGTTCATTAAAACACCACCATCAGCAGAACATACTACTACCATTCAGCAAAACCTGAAACTGAGCCCACTCATGGCACAGGTGCTTGCACAAAAAGGTCTTACAACTCAGGATGAAATCCGTTCATATTTCAATCCTGAGCCGGTAGCAATACATGATCCGTTCTTAATGTTGAATATGGATCTGGCTGTGGAACGATTGAACCGCGCAATTGAATGCCAGGAAAAAATTGTTGTTTACGGCGATTACGACGTCGATGGAACTACCGCCGTAGCTCTTGTTTACTCTATTCTCAAAGAGCATACAACTGTAAGTCATTACATTCCGGATCGGTACGAAGAAGGTTATGGACTTTCCCGAATCGGAATGGAAAGAGCGGCGGAGTCGGGGGCTACGTTACTGATCGCTCTTGATTGCGGGATTAAAGAAATCGCTACGATTGCCTATGCCAAAACACTCGGATTGGATATCATAGTTTGTGACCACCATACACCGGGTGAGGAATTACCGGATTGTATTGTTCTCGATCCGAAACAACGGAATTGTGCCTACCCTTATAAAGAACTTTGTGGTTGCGGAGTTGGTTTTAAACTCCTTCAGGCGCTTCATATTCATCGAAAGGAATCTCCTGAGAAGCTTTTTGAATTTCTTGACCTGGTAGCTATTGCCATTGGAGCCGATATTGTTCCGGTAACCGGAGAGAATCGCATTTTGTGTAAGCGTGGTTTGGAAGTTCTGAACCGAAACCCAAGAGCAGGGTTAAAAGCACTGATCGAAGTTGCAGAGCGAAGCTTCCCGCTTACGCTTACCAATGTTGTGTTTGTGGTGGCTCCACGAATTAACGCAGCAGGGCGATTAAAATCCGGAAGCAGAGCTGTTGAATTGCTGCTTACGGAAGACGCCGAAACTGCTAAAGCAATCGCTTTTGAAATTGACGAATACAACCGTGAACGAAGAGAACTGGATAAGCAAATCACAGACGAAGCCTTGCAATTAATTGCGAAAGACCAGCATTTTGTGAATCGAAAATCTACCTTGGTTTTCCAGAGCGATTGGCACAAAGGCGTCGTTGGAATCGTTGCCTCACGCCTCATAGAACACCATTACCGTCCAACGATTGTTTTGACGGAAAGCAATGGGAAAATTACCGGAAGTGCAAGAACCGCAGGCGATTTCAATGTTTATGAAGCAATTGCAGCCTGCGACCATTTACTGGAGCAATTTGGTGGTCATCAGCATGCAGCAGGTTTAACGCTGCAATTGACAAATTTGGAGGCATTTCGTGAAGCGTTTGAGAAAGAAGTATGCGAGCGGATTCATCTGAATGATGAAACGGAGGAATTGGTGATCGATCATGAAATTCGTTTTTCTGAGATTTTCCTTGCAGGTGAGTCGCCGTATCAGGTTCCACGATTGGTGAAAATGCAGGATCAGATGGAACCTTTTGGGCCAGGTAATCAACAACCGGTATTTTGTATCCGATCCGCCTATGCACAAAGCTATCGGGTGTTGAAAGATTCCCACCTGAAAATAGATATTCTTGATCCGGTTTCAGGGATAACACTTTCAGGAATTGCTTTCAATATGGCAGATAAAGAAGAACTGGTTGCTCCGGGCTGCGCATTTGATTGTGTCTTTACGTTGGAAACAAATACATGGAACGATAGAACTACGCTCCAGCTGATGGTTAAGGATATACGGGAAACTGTTTAAAAACAACAGGTCCGTGATGCATCACGGACCTGTTCAAATCATATTACAACGGAATATTTCCGTGTTTCTTCTTCGGTAAGGACTCGGATTTGTTCTCCAGCATTTTGAATGCTTTGATCAAACGGTCACGCGTTTCTTCAGGAAGAATGACATCGTCAACGATACCACGTTCTGCAGCACGGTATGGATTCGCGAATAATTCAGCATATTCCGCTTCTTTTTCCTTCCATTTTGCTTCTTTGTCCTCAGCTGCGGCAATTTCGCTTTTGAAAATAATCTCGGCTGCCCCTTTTGCTCCCATTACAGCGATTTCCGCTGTTGGCCATGCGAAGTTAATGTCAGCTCCAATGTTCTTTGAGTTCATTACGTCAAATGCACCTCCGTATGCCTTCCGGGTAATTACGGTAATCCTTGGAACTGTCGCTTCTGAGAAAGCATACAGCAATTTCGCACCGTGTGTAATGATTCCACGCCATTCCTGATCCGTTCCAGGCAAGAATCCGGGAACATCTTCCAATACCAAAAGCGGAATGTTGAACGAATCACAGAATCTGACAAAACGAGCACCTTTTCTGGAAGCGTCTATATCCAGAACTCCTGCCATTGCCGATGGCTGATTAGCGATGATTCCTATAGAGCGACCATCCAGTCGTGCAAAACCAACAACAATGTTAGTCGCAAAATCCGGTTGAACTTCCATGAACGTGTCGTCGTCAATCAAACAGTCAACTACTTCACGAATATCATATGGGAAGTTCGAGTTGTCCGGAACGATATTCTTTATCTTGTGCAATTTGTCGGCAGAAAATGGTGCCAATGAATACTGTGGTGCCAGCGACAATGCGTTTTGTGGAACAAACGTAATCAGTTCACGCACGCGACGCAAACATTCAACATCGTTCGCAGCTGTGAAGTGCGTAACACCGGATTTCTCGGCATGAGCCTTCGCTCCACCTAAATCTTCAGAGCTTACTTCTTCGTGTGTTACTGTTTTTACAACGTTTGGTCCGGTTACAAACATGTATGAGGTGTCTTCTACCATGAATACAAAATCCGTAAGAGCGGGACTGTAAACAGCACCTCCGGCACACGGTCCCATGATCACTGAAATCTGAGGAACAACTCCAGAAGCACGAGTATTTCTGTAGAAAATATCAGCATACCCGGCCAGTGAAACCACACCTTCCTGAATTCGGGCGCCTCCGGAATCATTCAAACCGATCACAGGAGCTCCGTTTTTCATGGCAAGATCCAGAATCTTACAGATTTTGGCCGCGTGTGTTTCTGAAAGCGATCCACCCAATACGGTGAAATCCTGAGAAAACACATACACTGTTCTTCCGTGAATAGTTCCGTATCCGGTAACAACTCCGTCGCCCGGACTTTTTACTTTGTCAAGTCCGAAGGATGTTGCGCGGTGTTCAACGAACATTCCGATTTCATTGAAAGAACCTTCATCGAGTAGTAGGGTTATGCGCTCACGGGCAGTTAGTTTTCCCTGTTGGTGTTGTTTGTCAATGCGTGCCTGACCTCCTCCAACTTGTGCAGCTTCTCTTTTTTCTATCAATTCCGCCGAACGATCTCTCATCTTCTGATTATTTGGTGGTACAAAGATACATTTTCAACGTTCTGTACCAACTTTTGACATTTTACAGTTCACTACCAATGTATCTTGCGTCGAATACCCCTTAATGGCAGGAACTTCGGAGCATTTTTATTAATTTTGCATCTTCTTTTAAAGCGTACAAATATTTCTGAAATGAGCACAAAGTACACGGAATACAATGGTTTAAACTTGCCCAATGTGGCACAGTCGGTTCTTGAAAAATGGAAAAAACAGGACATTTTCCAGGAGTCGATTCGTGTGCGTGAAGGTGCAACTCCATACGTTTTCTTCGAAGGACCTCCTTCAGCAAACGGACTTCCGGGGATTCACCACGTGATGGCGCGCTCTATCAAGGACATTTTTTGTCGCTATAAAACACTCAAAGGCTTCCAGGTAAAGCGTAAGGCCGGGTGGGATACGCATGGCCTCCCGGTAGAACTTGGTGTTGAAAAAGAGTTAGGAATTACAAAAGAAGACATCGGAAAGAAAATTTCCGTTGAAGAATATAATAAAGCATGCCGCGAAGCGGTAATGCGCTATACGGATATCTGGAATCGTCTGACAGAACAGATGGGATACTGGGTGGATATGGACGATCCATACATCACGTACGAATCCAAATACATGGAATCAGTATGGTGGTTGTTGGGACAATTGTACAACAAGGATTTGCTGTATAAAGGCTACACGATCCAACCGTATTCTCCTGCCGCCGGTACCGGTTTGTCATCGCACGAATTGAACCAGCCGGGTTGTTACCGTGATGTGAAAGACACAACCGTGGTTGCGCAATTCAAGGTTGCGAGTGGAACCGCTTCCCCCTTTGGAGGGGGTGCAGGGGGAGGATCATTACCTGATAATACCTTCATCCTGGCATGGACAACAACTCCGTGGACACTTCCTTCCAACACCGCATTGTGTGTCGGACCGAGCATCGATTACGTACTCATTTCAACTTACAATCAGTATACACACGAACCAATTCACGTTGTTCTTGCGAAAGATCTGGTTAGTGCTCATTTCGGGAAAGGATTTGTAGCGGTTGAGAATACTGCGGATCTTGCGAATTACGATTCATCCGGAAAAAATATTCCGTTTGTGGTACTTGGTGAGTGCAAAGGAAAAGACCTGGTTGGAATCCGTTATGAGCAGCTTATGAAAGGTGCGCTGCCTTATGAAAAACCGGAAGAAGCTTTTCGGGTTATCTCAGGAGATTTCGTAACGACTTCTGACGGTACGGGGATTGTGCACATTGCGCCAACATTTGGTGCGGATGACGCGCGAGTAGCAGCAGAAGCCGGTGTTCCTGCGATGTTGGTGCTGGATGAAAATAACAATCCTGTTCCGTTGGTTGACCTTCGTGGACGTTTCCGAATGGAAGTTCAGGACGAAACATTCGGTCTTGGTGGTGAATACGTAAAAACGGATTACCTGTCGGAAGAGGAAAAAGCCGAAGAATTTGCGAAGCAACACGAGAAACTGAAAGGGATCATCCACGACCTGAAAGCTTACATGTCGGTTGATGAGCGTATTGCATTAAAATTGAAAATAGAGAACCGCGCGTTCAAAATCGAAAAATACGAACACAGCTATCCGCATTGTTGGAGAACAGATAAACCGGTATTGTACTATCCGCTTGATTCCTGGTTTATCAAGGTGACGAATGTCAAAGATCGCATGCTGGAACTAAACGATACCATCAATTGGAAGCCGGCTTCTACCGGATCCGGACGTTTTGGTGAGTGGTTGAAGAATGCGAACGATTGGAACCTTTCCCGTTCCCGTTACTGGGGAATTCCAATTCCGATCTGGTCAACGGAAGATGGGTCGGAACGCATTTGTATTTCGTCTGTTGAAGAACTGAAAGCAGAATGCGAGAAAGCAGTATCGGCCGGAATTATGACTACAAATCCGCTGGCACATTTTGTTCCGAAGGATTTCTCAAAGAAAAATTACGATTCAATCGATTTGCACAAGAACTACGTGGATCAAATTACACTTGTTTCAGCGACTGGAAAACCGATGAAGCGTGAAAGTGACCTGATCGATGTATGGTTCGATTCAGGTGCGATGCCGTATGCGCAATGGCATTATCCGTTTGAAAACAAGGACCTGATCGATAACCAGCGTGCATACCCTGCCGATTTCATCGCAGAAGGTGTCGATCAAACACGTGGATGGTTTTACACGCTTCATGCGATTGCAACGATGTGTTTTGACTCAGTTGCGTATAAGAATGTCGTTTCGAACGGTTTGGTCCTGGATAAAAACGGACAAAAAATGTCGAAACGTTTGGGGAATGCCGTAGATCCGTTTGTGACTCTGGATACTTATGGCCCGGATGCAACACGTTGGTATATGATTACGAACGCGCAGCCATGGGATAACCTGAAGTTTGATACGGATGGGATCACAGAAGTTCAGCGTAAGTTCTTCGGGACATTGTACAATACGTATTCTTTCTTCGCTTTGTATGCGAACATTGATGGTTTTGCTTACAAAGAGGCAGAAATTCCGATGGAAGATCGTCCGGAAATTGACCGTTGGATTATTTCCAAACTGAATTCGTTGATTGCTGAAGTTGATGAGGCTTATGCAAGTTATGAGCCTACTCGCGCCGGACGTCTGATCCAGGATTTCGTTTCCGATCAGCTGTCCAATTGGTACGTTCGTTTGTGTCGCCGCCGTTTCTGGAAAGGTGATTACACGACGGATAAAATTGCTGCATACCAGACATTATATACCTGTTTGGAAGCAATTTCGTTAATGAGCGCACCTATTGCTCCGTTCTATTCGGACGTTTTATTCTCTGATTTGAATGCAATTACCGGTCGTCACAAAGCGCATTCCGTTCACCTTGCCTTGTTCCCGGCATCAAACGCAAAATTGATCAACAAGGAGCTTGAGGCACAGATGGAGATTGCACAGAATGTATCTTCATTGGTACTGGCGTTGCGAAAAAAAGAGAAAATTCGTGTGCGTCAACCGCTTCAAAAGATCATGGTTCCGGTGTTGGACGATCAGTTTGCGAAGAACATCGAACATGTGCAGGAGTTGATTCTTTCAGAGGTTAATGTGAAAGAATTGGAATTGCTTGCTCACGAAAACAACGTATTTGTGAAGTCTATCAAACCGAATTTCAAAACCATTGGTCCGAAATACGGTAAGCAAATGAAATCCATTGCTGCGATTGTTGGGCAAATGGATCAGCATGCTATTGCTGAAGTTGAGACCAATGGTGGCTGGAGCGGACAAGTTGATGGAGAAGACATTTCATTGGATTTGAACGATTTTGAAATCCGTGCTGAGGATATTCCGGGATGGTTGGTTGCCTCGGAGGGAATTCTAACCGTTGCATTGGATAATACAATCACGGAATCCCTCAGAATGGAAGGCGTTGCCCGCGAATTGGTAAACCGTATTCAGAACATGAGGAAAGATATCGGTTTGGAAGTTACGGATCGAATCGCATTGACACTCAGTTCTTCTGAGTTTATTCGCCAAGCGGCATTGACCAACAAGAATTTTATTTGTGATGAGGTACTGGCAACTTCACTTGATTTCAGTAACGAAACACTGCAAGGTGTTGCGACAGATATTGAGGCTGAAGGAGACACTGTGATTTTTCTTCAAAAAGTGTAATAATTAAACAAATTGTTGATTTTATAGTTATAATGTTGTGATTTAGTTATTTTTGGTGCGCAGTTGTGTCACCCCTTTGCAACGTTAACCACCCCCACGTCCTGTTTCAATGACGTGTACCGTTAGCAATGCATCAGAAATGGTGGCTCGCTGAATTAATAACACAACATTGTTTAACTATGAAACGAAATTACTTTTTGAGTTTTTCAGCATTGCTGTTTACTGCAATGAGCTGGGGGCAAGTTCTTCAGCCACCAACAACCCTTCACGGTGCACATTTGACATTGCCCGGTTCACCTTCATTGAGTCATACGAAATCTTCGAATTGTTCGGATACTTTACGTTATCCGTTGGCAAAAGAAGTTTTGTTGAATGCTCCGGGAACGTTCCAGTACTTCGATGTGACACAGTCGGATGGCTATAAGTTTACCATGACTTATTTGAATACAGAACCAACCACTGTTAATGGAGTAGAATTGTATGGTTTGGTGGCTCCTACATCGGGTGCAAACCTTGAGGTTACGGTAGATATTTGCAGTGTGGACGCGTCAAATAATCCTACTGCTGTGCTTGCTTCGGTGGTTATTCCTGTAACTAACACGAATCCTGCCGGTGCTTTTATTTATGGGACGCTTCCTACTCCGGTTACTGTAACAGGTAACTACGCAGTGCAGGTTTCAACAACAAGTGCAGGTGGGGTGTACAGAATGGTAATCAACAACGGTGCTGTGAGTGCATATGATGAAAACTTTGCACGTATTGGAATGTTTGGATTTTATTTTCCTATTCCAACCGGGTTTGGATCAAGTGTTAACTTCGAACCAATTCTTCATCCAATCGTGAGTTACCCGGTTAATGCCGATTACACAACTTCTGCTACTTCTGTATGCCAGGGAACTGAAGTAACGTTCTCTAACACGAGTACGCCAGCTTCAAACCTTACAGATCGTTTCGAGAGTATGAACTCGTTCCTGAAATACTGGAACCTGGCTCCAACAGATTCAACTTACGAATTTGATTACGATGACGGCAATGTTGTTTACGAATCGATTCCTGCTCATACTTATGCAACTGCTGGTGCATACGATGCAACGCTTAACATTAAAACCGGATTTTCAGCATACTGTCTTGATACAAAAACAACAACAATCACTGTAAACGCTGTAGATAATGCGAACTTTACTTACTCGAGCAATACCATTTGTACAGGTGGTGCGAATGAGGTTCCTACTATTAATACTCCGGGAATCTTTACTGCAACTCCTGCGGGACTTACGTTCGTAAATACAGCAACAGGAGAAATCGATGTGGCTGCTACGGCAAACGGAACGTACGCAATTACCAATACAACTTCAGGAGTTTGTCCTGATACAGTAACTCAGAATATCACATTTACAACATCTCCGGATGCATCATTCAGTTATTCTCAGACTTCTTATTGTACAACCGAAACTGACCCTGTACCTTCTTTTGGCTCAGGAGCAAGTGCTGGAGTATTTTCTGCAACAGCGGGCTTAGTAATCAATTCTGCCACAGGTGAAATAGATCTTTCAGCAAGTACTCCTGGAAGCTACCTTGTTACCAATAGTATTTCTGCTTCCGGTGTTTGTCCGGCTACAAGTGCTACTTTCACAATTGCTGTAGAAGAATCACCAACTGCAGCGGTTTCTGGAGGAGGACAATTGTGCGGAACAGGAACTATTCCTGTCACTATAACGTTTACCGGTGCAGGGCCGTGGGATTTCACCTATACGGATGGAACAACCCCAACAACAATCACAGGACAAACAACTTCTCCTTACACGATTTCTGCTTCCGCAAACGGAACGTATTCGGTTACTTCCGTAACGCAAGGTTCATGTTCTACAGTTGGTACCGGTTCGGCAACCGTAACATTCTTCGCGAACCCGACAGTAACCTTCGATCCATTGACCGATGTGTGTTTGAATGATGCAGCAGTTACTCTTTCAGCAGCTCCTTCAGGTGGGTCATTTACGGGAACAAATGTGGTAGCTAGCTACTTCTTACCAATTGAAGTCGGAACGGAAACATTGACCTACTCGTATACTGATGTGAATGGATGTACTGGTACTGCAACTCAGGATATTACGGTAAACGCTCTTCCTGAGCCGGTGATTGATGCAATTGCTGACCTTTGTGTTTACAACAGTGCCGTTACATTAACTGCAACTCCGACAGGAGGAACATTTTCCGGAACAGGTGTTACCGGTTCTACATTCACGCCAGCTACAGCAGGTGTTGGAACATGGGAAGTGACTTACGATTACACAGATGTTAACGGATGTAGCGAAGATACTGTAGCAACTATTGTTGTAGATTCTTGCCTGAATGTATCTGAAACAGACTTTGATCAGGTTTCCGTATATCCGAACCCTTCTGATGACGTGGTTTACATTAAAGCAACATCGAATATTAGCTATGCAGTGTACACTGACGATGGTAAATTGGTAATTGCACCGACTATCATCCAATCAGGTGTTGCAACAGTTGCTGTTGATGCTTTCGCTCGTGGTGTTTACTTCATTCAATTGACTGATGGGACGAACATTTCTACTCGAAAAATTGTCTTGAAGTAAATAGAAAACGTTATTTCATGAAATGCCGGGGATTACTTCTCCGGCATTTTTTTATGAACGCGCTATAAGAATGGCTTCCAAATGTTACTTTTGAATTCCAGCAATTATTTACATGCCGAACAAGTACGCCGCAATAGACATTGGATCAAACGCTGCCCGATTACTCATCGGTGAAATTGCCAGTGAAAATGGGCATACCTACGTTAAGAAAATCTCTTATACGCGATTGCCACTCCGCCTTGGGGAAGAAGTGTTTGATTCTGGCAGAATCAGCGAGAAAAAGGCTACGGATTTTGTCAAAACGATGAAAGCGTTTTCCCTGATCTCGGATATTTTCAACGTCTCGGGGTTACGTGCCTGTGCGACTTCCGCAATGCGTGACGCTGAAAATGGTGATCGAATCATTGAACAGGTAAAAGACGAAACCGGGATAGAAATTGAAATCATTTCCGGCGACGAGGAAGCACGGTTGATTTTCGGAACGTTTTCGTTACTGGATATCGAACGGGACAAACCCTATCTCGTAATTGATGTTGGAGGTGGTTCTACGGAAATCAATGTGTTTGAACATGGAGAACGTGTGGCTGCCAAAAGTTTCGATATCGGAACCGTTCGAATGCTCAAAGGCAAAGTCGATAAGAAAGACTGGAAAGCCCTGAAAGAGTGGTTGAAATCTCATGTTGAAGATAACCCCCACCTGGTGTTCGGAACGGGAGGAAACATCAACAAAATTCATAAACTATTGGGTGTTAGAGAAAAGGCGCCGGTTTCATTATCTGCTATGAAAGAGTTGTACGACACTCTGGCTCCTTTAACTGTAGGGCAGCGTATGGATAATTTTCAATTGAAACCCGATCGGGCGGATGTAATTATTCCTGCTTTAGAAATTTTCACATTTTGCCTCAATGCCATAAAATGTGAGGAATTGGTTGTGCCGAAAATTGGTTTATCCGATGGAATGGTATATGATTTTCACCTGAACGAGACAAAATAACCTACATTTTTGTAACTTATCTTCAATAAAACTACAGTGGAGATGAAACGTTTTGTATTATTCCTTGTACTGGGATTAGTGTTGGGGCTGCCAGCGTGCAGAAAAGATGGGAAATTCAGGGTAAATAAGAATCACCGGCAGGTGGTTGGATATTCTGCTCAGGATCTCCTTTCCGAGAAAAAGTATAAATCAATTACGATTCAAATCATTTACATGACGGGTTATAAACCTACGGAAGAAGCCGTAGATAATTTAACAAGTGTCATTGGAGAGCGGTGTCGGAAATCCAAAGGAATTAACGTGGTCTATAAGGAAATCACGGCGCAGGGAAAATCAAGTTATACACTTTCGGATATCAAAGAGATCGAGGACGACGAACGATCTGAGTTTACGGCGCATAAAAACATAGCGGTTACCTTTATTTTTCTTGATGGACCTTCTGCAGATGATCAGGGGTCGGCTGTTGTGCTCGGTATGGCGTATTACAATACATCACTGGCAATTTTTGAAGGAACGATTCATGAGTATTCGGATGAATTTACCGAACCGGAGCGTTATAAACTGGAAACTACTGTAATGAATCATGAATTGGGCCATATTTTGGGGTTGGTGAATGTTGGATCTCCAATGCAGTCGAATCATATCGATTCTGAGTATGGCGCGCATTGTAATAACCCGGATTGTATCATGTATTGGGAGGCTGAAACCGGTAGTATTATGGGGAATTTGCTCGGAAATAATCCAATTCCGACATTCGATGCCAATTGCATTGCTGATCTTCAGGCAAATGGCGGTCGATAATCCTTATTCACCGGAACAATGGAATTTGTTTAAAAAGATTCTAAATTAGGCGTTCTGACAGAAATCTGACAAACATTCTCAATCCAATCGCGAATTTTGCACGTAAGTAGGTTCTAAGCTACAGAACACGTGATAAAGCAATTGCATACCATAGCATTTACCCATCGCAACCTCGATGTTGGTCTTATAGGTCCCCTCCACATTGAAGCAGAACGCCAGAAGGCGCGCTTTTTAGTGTTGAAAGAGGCTTTGGCTATTGATGAAATTGCTTTTTTGTCTACGTGTAATCGTGTCGAATACATATTTGTTACGAATGCTGTTGTAGAAGCCTCATTCCTGCACAATTTCTTCGAAATACTATATCCTGACTTTTCAGAGGAATCCGTTTCGTTCTACGCTACGAAAGCTTCTGTTTACAGTCGAATGGAAACAGTTAATCACTTATTGCGTGTTGCTTCTTCCATTGATTCCCTTGTTATTGGTGAACGTGAGATCATCACGCAAGTTCGTCAGGCTTACGAAACAGCGCGTGAATTGGAATTGGCAGGAGATGCGTTACGCATATTGTTCACACATACGATTCAAACTGCAAAACGTGTTTACACGGAAACCAAAATTTCTACTAAACCCGTTTCCGTTGTTTCGATTGCATACGACCGCTTGCAAAGTATGGTTGTTCCACAGGATGCACGTGTCCTGGTTATCGGAGCCGGAGTTACGAATACGGCGATGGTTCGTTTTCTAAAGAAACACGGAATGACGCGTTTTGCTATCTTCAACAGAACACTCGAAAAAGCAGTTGCGCTTGCAGAAGAATTGGGCGGAACGGCATATCCGTTGACTGATTTAGAGACTTATTCAGGTGGATTTGATGTGCTGGTTTCGTGTACCGGATCGGAAACAACTATGATTAATGCCGGTTTGTACGAGAAGCTTTTACAAGGTGATACAATGCCTAAAATTACCATTGACCTTGCGCTTCCTAACGATATTGCTGAAGAGGTACATACAAAGTTCCCTACGCGTCAAATCTCAATCAATACACTTCAGCTTATTTCCGAAAGCAATTTACAGGAACGTTCCAATGAATTAGAACATGTAGAAAGTATCATTGAGGAAGCGAGAAAGGAATTTACCAATATTGCTAAAATGCGTGCCATTGAACTGGCAATGCGTCCTGTTCCTCAGATGGTAAAAGAAATCAAGGCTACAGCAATAAATGAAGTCTTCAAAACAGAAATTGATCAGTTGGATCAATCCTCTCAGGAAGTTTTGGAGAAGGTCCTGGCATACATGGAGAAAAAGTACATGAGTGTTCCCATGGTAATGGCCAAGGAAATAATGTTTAAATCTTAAGCACAATATATGCGTACCATTCGTATCGGTTCGCGTGGAAGCGACCTTGCTTTGTGGCAGGCTAACCATGTGAAACAGCAATTAGAGGCTCTTGGAGCTGAAGTTTCCATTACTGTTATCAAAACGCAAGGCGATCAAATTCAAAACCTAAGCTTCGATAAACTGGAAGGTAAGGGATTCTTTACAAAGGAAATTGAACAGGCTTTGTTGGAAGAGACAATTGATCTTGCCGTGCATTCACACAAGGATCTTGAGACGAATCCTCCTGCAGGATTGATCATTGCTGCTGTTTCGGAACGTGAGAATCCGGCTGATGTTCTCCTGATTCATCCGCGTGCTTTCGATGAAACGCAAGGCTGGAACCTCAAACATGGCGCATTGGTTGGAACTTCATCAGCGCGAAGAAAGTCACAGGTATTGGGTTATCGCTCTGATGTTGAAATCAAAGACCTGCGTGGAAATGTTCCGACACGCTTGCAGAAGTTGGTGGACGGAGAGTACGACGCAATTTTATTGGCTAAAGCAGGACTGGATCGACTGAACCTGGATTTACAGGGAATGCACGAAGTGGTTCTTGATCCTGAGGAATTTGTTCCGGCGCCCGCACAAGGTGTTCTTGCATTACAGATTCGCTCAAACGATCACGGATTGTTTGAATTTATGCAGGAAATGAACCACGTTGACGTTCAGTCGCAGATTGCGTTGGAACGTAGTGTTCTGAACCGCATGCACGGGGGATGTCAATTGCCGTTAGGAGTTTATTGCCCTGAAGAAGGCCGTCTTCTGGTAGCGTTTGCCCAGGATTGGAAAGAAGGTGCACAATGGTATGAATTTGAAGGTCCGCATGATGCGGAATTAGTCGATGTTGTTCTTGAAGCTTTGTTGGTAGAAGAAGACGATGAGGACTAAACTGTTTGTTTCAACTGAACTTTCTGAACAGCACCCGTTCAGTGCGTTTTGCGAACAACATTCCATCGAACTTACAGCACAGTCGCTTATTGAATTCAAACAATTGAACTACTCTATTAGTTCAAATTATGATGTCATTTTCTTTTCGAGCATTCGATCATATAACTATTTTGTTAGTTCTTTTGACATTAGTAGTAACAGCAGTTTAGCTGCAATAGGTGTTGCAACGGCAAAACAAATAAACGAAGATATTAGTTCGTTTGGGTTCATCGGGACCACTCCCGGGAATCCACAAAAGGTAGCTGAAGAATTTAAAGAATGGCTAGGCGACCGACGTGTTCTCTTTCCATTGGCGTTGCATTCGAACGAAAGCATTTCATCACAAATTCCTGATGCGCAGAAAGAAGTTGTTCGGGTGTATGAAACCATTCATCGTCCGATTCTTGTTTCAGAACAGGACGTATATGTTTTCACCAGTCCCAGTAATGTTGAGAGTTTTCTTGAATTGAACCGGATTCCCTCGGGGGCGAGAGTTATTTCCTGGGGAAACAGCACAAAACGCACGCTCACATTAAAGCAAATTTCGGTTTGGCAATCATTGGAGACCAGTAGTTTCGATGAATTGATGAGTCTGTTATAAAATCTGTGTTACGAAATAGTTATGTATTGAATTCCCAAATCCGTTAAACCTTGATCGAAAAACGGTATCTTAGGTATACGGTTCGTTACTTTAACTATTTTTGAAGAAATCATGAAGAGTTTATTGACTACACTGCTACATCGGTTCCATGGGATTTCCCTGGAAGAATTGTCGCGTGCACCGTTAATGAACCGAACCGATGAAAAGTTTGCATTTCATTTGCGTGAACTTCCATCCATCCTCGAAGCCATTATGCCCTATTACGATGTGCTGAACATTGATGGCAAGGTAATTTTCAACTATACGAGTCAATACTTCGATGACGATCAGTTCACCTTCTTCCACGATCATCACAAGTCGCTTCCACACCGTTTCAAGGTGCGCATGAGAACCTATCTGGATACTGGAATCAGTTTCCTTGAGGTGAAAGAGAAGAAGAAGGGGAGAACCGATAAAAAGCGAATAGCAATTCCGAAAATCAGTGATTCTTTTTCAGCGGATGAACAACGGTTCCTTGCCGCCCGTGTTCCTGAATATGCGGATTTACGTCCTGTGATGCTCAATTCTTACAGTCGAATCACCTTCGTAAACAAACATTGTGAGGAGCGTTTGACAATTGATCTTGATATCATCAATGGAAGCTTTGATAATCCCTCGGATAAACGGCAAACACTTTCCAAGATCGTGATTGCTGAACTGAAACAGCCAAAATTGGATCGAAATTCTCCGTTTTACCAATTGATGCGTAAAAAAGGCATTCGACCATTCCGTATTTCCAAGTTCTGCTTTGGTATGATGGATTTATACGAACAGCACGTACACCTCAAAACCAACCGTTTTAAATCAAAACAACTTTTTATTAAAAAACTCTCCAATAATGCTCACTAACTTACTTTTGAAAGCTGACGTAACGAAGTACAACCTGACTTACATGAGCGATGATTTTTATAATCTTCTGTTCAGGATGGCTGTGAATCTCGTCGTGATTACCATCATCATTCGCGTGATTTACTACGCAAAAGCACACCGAAAGGATTACTTGTTCACGTACTATCTCATTGGTATGATTACGTTTTTCCTGTGCTTTGGGTTGAAAAAACTGGATATCGATACAGGAATGGGGCTCGGGCTCTTCGCGATTTTCGGAATTCTCCGCTATCGTACCGAAGGAATTGAAATCAAGGAAATGACCTATTTGTTCCTCATCATTGGAATCTCGGTAATGAATGCGCTCTCTTCAAATAAAATTTCTCTTGCAGAAATGGGCTTGATGAATGTCGTGCTGATTTTACTGACCTATGGTCTGGAATACCTGTGGTTGCTCAAACACGAAACACGTAAGATTATTCAATACGAACGTATTGATCTGATTACTCCGGATAAATACGAAGAAATGATGGCTGACGTTAGCCAGCGTACCGGATTAAAAATCAATCGTATTGAGATCGGTAAAATCGATTTCCTTCGCGATACGGCACAATTACGTATTTACTTCTATGGAGATGAGCAGAGTTTCGGTGATAATGCCGGAGAACCTATGAATGGGTAGGCTGTGTCTCATTAGCATTATATAACACAAAGGGCGGATAATAATCCGCCCTTTTTTCGACCTGGTTACTCAGGTATAGTAAAAGACAATCCGAACCTCACACTTCCGGCGCGCATGTAATGCCTGTACGGTTGTTGTGGCTCATAAGTAGACGTCAAACCAATTTGGTAGGTGTAAAGCACGTAAACCGACATCGATTTACTCCACGTCCAGATCACACCGCTGCTCATTCGTGCATTCAACAGGAAAGAGGAAAGCTGTTCCGGCTTATTGACTTCGGTTGTAATAGCATTCCCCACGGAATCGGTAATGGTTGTGGTTTTTACGTATTTTCCCACGAGGCCGGGTTGTAGTCCGCCACCCAGAAAAACTTTGAAATCATCACCAACATAGCCGTAGCACTGAATCGGCAGAGTTATGTAAGAATAATGATTGGTATAACTATAGGTGCTATCTCCGGTTTCTACTTGTTTTTCCGAAGCATAGCTTTCACCGAAACGCTCGATTCCAAGTCCACCGTCAAGAATCAGGTGCTTGTTAACCGTTTTTCTCATTCCTGCTTCGTATGCCCAGATCTTAATGGCTTTTTCATCTGCACGATATCCTATGGGTTTTCCAAACGGAGCATCGTTTGTTTCCAGTGTTCGGAATGAATTATTCCTTCCCGCTCCAATGTAAAGTTGAGTTTGTCCAACGGTACTTTGGACTTCTGGTTTTGGCTTATCGATTGTGACTTGCGCAAACCCTTGCACAGCAAGGAATACTGAAAACAAAGCAACGTATTTCATACTAGTGTTTTTTGAACATTTGAAAATAGAGCTTTCCTGCGAAAACTCCGAGCATGCAGCTAAACAGAACGACTTCAGGCTCAATAAGCACCACATGAGAAATAACCAACAGAATCACAGCAGCGATCAACACGCAAACATTCTGCTTACTACTGATCGAAAGAATTTCCCGAACCGATTTTCTTTCGTAAAGCTTGGGCAGAAGAAATTCACGTTTGTACCCGTTGTAGCCGCTCAAAATGAGCAAAGGAATTAGCAGGTAACCCTGAGCAAGTCCCATGTCTTCGTAAGCCAGAAAATCAACGAAACGTTGTGTGAGCGAAAAATGGGGTACAATGATATAGAGTACTACGTACAAACAAGCGGACGCCAACAGAAAACTGAACAGTGAAATGGAATGATGAAACAGTGCCTGGGTGCGTTCCTGTTTTAGCGATGTAAACGAAAGACGTTTGGTCGTTTTCAGAAAGTTGAATACAATCGCGGTCAGCCAGTCAAGTGCGTAAAACAACAGGATGAATGTAGTGTCCCAGCCCCAGAAAAAATATCCAAGAACCGGAATAGCCAACTCAAGAATGAGTTGAATCAGGATAAACTGACGTGGTGTCATGCTTATTTGGACAAACGTTTCACGGCCTCTCTACCCAGTTCAAAGTCTTTGTTGTACTTCACCGACATTCGGTAGCACTTGATCGCTTCGTATTTATCTTTCTTGTTGTCTTCATAGATCAAACCCAGGTTGTACCATGCTTCGGCATATCTTGGTTCTTTCTGAAGTGTTCTGTCGTAATAAATAATAGCACTGTCAATCTGATTTTGGTGGAATTGTTTGACCCATCCCTGCTGGAATAGACTTACAGTAAACTCAGGATCAATTTGAGCCATCATACGGTAAGTTTCCAGCGCTTTTTCATCCTGATTGTATGTTTGATAAGCGTAAGCTAATTTGTACATGATTTCGATGTTTTTTGGCTCAATCTGATCCGCACTCTGATAATATTGAATGCAAAGCTCATCGTTTTTGTCGTATTGGTAAATTTCACCGATATACAAATACGCCGGGTAGAAGTTCGGATCCTGCTGAATAGCCGTTTCAAAGGATGATAATGCAAGTTTGGTATTCCCAGCGGCATCGTAGATTTTACCTTTGAGGATATAAGCATCGCGGTAATGTTTGTCGATACGCAGGGCCTCATTACAGTAATGGAAAGCCTTTTCCGTATCACCGATTTGTGCATAAGTTGCAGCGAGCTGAACCAATACCGAAAGGTCTTTCGGACGTTTTTTCAATATGAATTTCAAGTGCTTCTGCGCAGAAACAATATCGGAATGTGAACGGTCTGCGCGGTTATTTAAACCCATCGCATACAACAGGCGTGCATCAAGGTTTTCCGGTTCACGACGATATGCTTCAGCGCCATCTTTTAGTGCTTTGTCATAATCGTAACGTTCCAGCATCAGGTTCCCGTGCGCAACAAGAACGTCCATTGGAACTTGTTTGCCGGATTTGCGATAGCTCGTATATAAACTGTCGATATTATCTGTTTTCGGGTCAAGAGCCTTTGGAGCTTCACCGGAACATGAAAACAACAAACAACAAAGTACAGGAATAATAAAAATGCGAATCATGAAGATTGTTTCTGAACAACAAACGACAAAGATAAGATTTTGGTTGGAGCGTACGGGAAGACTTAAAGACAAAAGACTTAAGACCAAAGACTATTGAGTCTGCTGTCTTGAAGCGAAGCGGACTATGATCTCTAGTCTTAAGAATTGTGAATTCTCCTTGGCTTTTCGATCCTTTTGCCTTAACTTTTGGTTTGAACGCTAAAATATTGGGTTATGAGTTGGTTGTGGGTGATTATTGTAGGAGGTGTGTCGGGATGGCTGGCGAGTGTTATAACCGGTAGCTCAAATGGCGCACTAATGAACATTCTGCTTGGAATTGCAGGTGGTGTTGTGGGATATTGGTTGTTGGGATTACTTCATATTTTCCCGGATGACAACTTATTGGGAGTAATTGTCACTTCCATGGTCGGAGCGATAGTGATTATTTTAATTGGAAGGCTTTTAGCCGGACCTAATCGGTCAGATAACGTGTGAATTGTAGGGACAGGTTGCGACCTGTCCCTACAATTTTTGTTTTACAATCCTAGTAATACCGCGTGCGGATCTTTTCCTCCGAAAATGATTCTTTCCGGATTCTCAAGCATTTCTTTCACTTTTACAAGGAATCCAACTGATTCCTTACCGTCGATGATACGGTGATCGTATGACAACGCCACGTACATAATCGGACGAATTTCAACTTTACCATCAATTGCAACAGGACGCTCAACGATGTTGTGCATTCCCAGAATCGCTGATTGTGGCGGGTTGATGATTGGAGTAGACAACATGGAACCGAAAACTCCACCGTTTGTAATGGTGAATGTTCCGCCTGTCATATCTTCCGGAGTGATTTTTCCGTCGCGGGCTTTAATCGCCAAACGCTTGATTTCACGCTCGATTTCAGCCAAACTCATTTGCTCGGCATTACGGACTACAGGAACCATCAATCCTTTCGGAGATGATACTGCAATACCAACGTCAGCGTAGTTATGGAATACAATTTCATTTCCGTCAATCTGCGCATTTACAGCTGGGAAGTGGTTCAATGCCTCTGTACATGCTTTTGTAAAGAACGACATGAATCCAAGGTTCACTTCGTGGAATTTCGCGAACTGATCTTTGTACTTCGCACGTAAATCCATGATCGGTTTCATATCCACTTCGTTGAATGTCGTCAGCATTGCTGTTTCGTTCTTTACAGAAACCAAACGCTCTGCAATTTTACGACGCAACATCGACATTTTCTCGCGATTCTGGTCGCGTGTACCTCCCCAACCCTGAGTTGCGTCAGCAGGAATACCGGCTGCCATCGCAGCGATTACATCCTGTTTGGTAATGCGTCCGTCTTTTCCTGTTCCGTTGATTTTAGCTGCACTGATATTGTTTTCAGCCAATGCCTTTGCTGCTGCCGGAGAAGGAGTTCCTTTTGCGTAGCTGTCGGTTGCAGGCCCTGGATTCGGAACTGGTGCAGCTGCTTTCTCTGCAACGGGAGCCGCTTCCTTAACCGGAGTCGCTTCAACTGCTTTCTCAGCGGCAGGCGCAGGAGCTGTACTTCCAGCCGGACGCTCAGCAGACGTGTCGATCAAACACACCACTTGTCCAACTTTAACTACGTCACCTTCAGCAGCTTTTAGCGTAATTACACCGCTTTGCTCAGCCGGAAGTTCCAACGTAGCTTTATCTGAATCAACCTCGGCAATTGCCTGGTCTTTTTCAACATAATCACCATCTGATACCAACCACGTTGCGATTTCTACTTCTGAAATCGACTCTCCCGGACTTGGTACTTTCATTTCTAATACTGACATATCTTCTAAATGTATGCTTGAAGAATCCTCCCCCTCGATCCCCACCAACGGGGAAGGCTGAGAGTAGCCTCCGAAATTATTATTAAGCTTTAACTTTCGCGTATTTGAACAAATCAGCGTACAATTGTTTCAATCTGCGTTCATGCAATTTCTTGGAACCTTCGGCAGCTGCTGCGGACGCCATTCGGCATACTCCCTGGAACGGAATGTGACGCATTTTCATCGCAATGTATGTCCATGCTCCCATGTTTTCCGGTTCTTCCTGAGCCCAAACGATGTTCTTCGCATTGTACTTTGCAATGATTGCATCAATTTGCTTTTGTGGCAACGGATACAATTGTTCAATACGAACAAATGCCATGTTGTCTACACCCATTTCCTGTGCCTTTTCCTTCATTTCGTAGTAGAACTTACCGGAACAGAACACAACTGTATCGATGTTTTCTTTTACTGCCGTAGCGTCATCTATTACTTCCTGGAAGCGACCGGTTGCCATTTCATCCAATGTGGATGTAGCAGCTGGGTAACGCAACAACATTTTCGGAGAGAACACCACCAATGGCTTACGGAACGGCCTGTTCAACTGTCGGCGTAACAAGTGAAAATGGTTTGCAGGAGTTGAAGTATTCACCACCTGAATATTTTCGTCAGCACATTGCTGAAGGAAACGCTCCATGCGCGCACTACTGTGCTCAGCTCCCTGACCTTCATATCCGTGAGGAAGTAGCATTGTCAAACCACTTTGAGTAGACCACTTGTCTTCCCCGGCAGTAATGAACTGATCCACCATAATCTGAGCACCATTGAAGAAGTCACCGAACTGTGCTTCCCAGATCGTCAAACCATTTGGCGTGGCCAACGAGTATCCGTATTCGAATCCAAGTACACCGTATTCCGACAACAACGAATTGTAAATTGAGAAAGGTGCTTGTTTGTCGTTCAACATGTTCAACGTGATGATTTCCTCTTCGGTATCTTCACATTTTACTACCGCGTGACGGTGAGAGAATGTTCCGCGTTCTACATCCTGACCGGAAACACGTACCGGATTTCCTTCATCCAATAGTGTTGCGTACGCCAACATTTCCGCAGAACCCCAATCCAGGTTATCGCCTTCAATTGCAGCCAAACGGTCATCAAAAATCTTCTGAATCTTACGGAAGTATTTTTTTCCTTCAGGAAGAGTAGCCAACTTACGACCCAGCTCCAGCAATTTGTCTTTGCTGATTCCGGTTTCCGGACTTTGATCGAAGTCTTCTGCCGTGCTATGACGGAATCCTTTCCAGGTTTCGCTCAGAAAATCCCAAACAATCGCCTTTTCATTCTTACGAGCCGTTTCGTATTCCGTCTCAAGGAAGTTGTTGTATTCGTCTTCGATGCTTTTTGCCTCCTCAGCAGTAATCATTCCTTCAGCCAACAATTGCTTCAGGTAGATGTCCTTCGGATTCGGGTGTTTAGCAATAATGTTGTACAGGTTCGGCTGCGTGAATTTAGGCTCATCACCTTCGTTGTGTCCGTATTTACGGTAACACAGCAAGTCGATGAATACATCGCGGTGGAACTTCTGGCGGTATTCCATTGCAATTTCAATGGTTTGAATTACCGCTTCAACGTCGTCACCGTTCACGTGGAAGACAGGTGTAAGAGTTGTTTTCGCAACATCTGTACAATACGTAGATGAGCGGGCATCGTGGAAATTCGTAGTAAATCCAACCTGGTTGTTTACTACGATATGAATGGTTCCTCCGGCACGGTAACCGTCTAGCAACGCCATCTGGATGACTTCGTAAACGATTCCCTGACCTGCAACTGCAGCGTCACCGTGAATCATTACCGGACAAACTTTGTTTTCGTCTTTGAAATGGTGATCCAGTTTAGCGCGTGCAATTCCCTGAACAACCGGGTCAACTGCCTCAAGGTGAGAAGGGTTTGGAGCAAGTGTCAAACCAACTTCTTTTCCTGCAGGAGTTTTTACGGAACTTGTATACCCTTGGTGGTACTTTACGTCACCGTCGAATGCGCCGTCAAAATCGAATTCTTTTCCTTCAAATTCAGAGAAAATATCCTGCGGACGTTTCTGGAAAATGTTGGTTAGTGTATTCAGGCGACCACGGTGAGCCATTCCCATTACGAAATATTCCACTCCGAGGGCAGAGCCTTTTTCAACCAGGGCATCCAACGCCGGGATTAATGCTTCACCTCCTTCAACAGAGAAACGCTTTTGTCCAACGTATTTCTTTCCAAGGAATGCCTCAAAGTTGGAAGCCTGAACCAACTTCTTGTATACGTTCGCTTTACGTTCTTTGTCGAATTTCGGCCGATTTTTGACTTCGATGCTGTTTCTGAACCACTCGATACGATCCGGTTCACGCATAAACATGTACTCGATACCGATTGATTGGCAGTAACATTGCTCAAGATCAGTAATGATGTCACGCAATGTAGCCGGCCCGATTCCGATTTGTTCTCCGGCCTGGAACACAGTGTCTAAATCTGCGGCTTCCAACCCGAAGTTTTCGATATCAAGCGTTGGTTCGTACTTACGACGCTCGCGTACTGGGTTTGTTTTGGTAAACAAGTGGCCTCGGGAACGGTATCCGTTGATCAGATTGATTACCTTAAATTCTTTTTGGAAATTTTCGGGGATTGCCCCTCCGTCTTCGTAGTTGGTTCTGGCGAAATCAAATCCTTCGAAGAATTTTTTCCAGCCAATATCCACGCTTTCAGGGTCTTGACAGTAAGATTTGTACAGATGGTCGATTGCCGTTACATCCGCATTTCCCACGTATGATATGTTATCCATGTTTGTGCACTAAAATGGTGCGTAAATTTAAGATAAATAATAGGAAGGAAGGGGCTAGGTGACTCAGAAAATTTGAAGAAATTCGATCAACTACTGATTCCTATTTATGAGTATGCATTTTTCTCCAGTATACCTTTTGCCATTCGCGTTGCAAAACTGCTTCAGCAAGGGATTCGAATGGGTGGCTGGAAGATTGAATGGTGCGACTCCAGTTTTCCGGTAAATCCACCAGATAAAGGAATTGATCCAGTTGATGTTCTTTTTCAAGCTGTTGTAATAAAACAGCCAGTTCTGAAATCCAGTTTGTCAATTCAACTTCAGGAAATGATGAGATTCCTACTTTCGTTAAATCTCGCAACAATTGCTCTCTCAGCAGTTCAATGAGGATCTGCTGATCCGGTTGTAATTCACGAATGTTTATCGGAAGGTTCATACTTAGATCAACTAAGTTAGGTAATTTTGTACCATGAAACTGAAGGAATTCGATGCGGTAATATTTGATTTGGGTGGTGTATTGATCAATCTTGACTATCAGCTCACTGAAAGTGCATTTGTGAATTTGGGGTGTACCAATTTCAATGAATTGTTTTCTCAGCTGAATCAAACGGATTTGTTCGATCGGTTTGAAACCGGGAAAGTGAGTTCGTTTCATTTTGTAAATCGTTTGCTGGACATGCTTCCGCAGGGAACAAACGCCAACCAGGTTGTTCACGCCTGGAATGCAATGATTCTCGATTTTCCACAGGAACGCATGAACTGGTTACGGGAAATAGGATCACAACAGCGTATTTTTCTGTTGAGCAATACGAATGATTTACATGTCAGTTCTGTACGTTCCTCCCTTACTAAAACCGTTGGCCACGGCGATCTGGAATCATACTTTGAGAAGGCTTATTTTTCTTGTGATATGGGGCAACGTAAACCCGATGAAGCTTGCTTTAACATGGTGTTACAGGAAAACGGACTCAATCCGAAGACGACTTTGTTTATCGACGATTCTCCACAGCACATTGAAGGCGCGAAGAAAATTGGTTTGAATACGTTTCATCTTCAAAAGGGGGAAGACGTGCGTGGCGTTTTTGAGATGTAGTTTCTTATTTTGCCCGAACGTTGACTGTAATGGAAATTTTTGTGATTTCGGAACCTGAACACTTGTTGTATTTTGCCTCTTTCTTGATCAATGCGGCAACCTTCTGAATAAGGGCGGTATCGGTAGTTGTAGTTTTTGAAGTAACAACTGATGGTGTGCCAATCACATTCCCGTTTTCATCAACCATGACGATAAAGGTAATCCTGCAATCTTCATCTGACACGATTTCGGACGCATTCGGCTGTTTAATCAGAAAGCGATTTTTTGCCACACTGTCGTTCACTGCTCCGCCGGATCCGAATGGTGCGTTGTCGGTTCCAAAGTGATCTCCTCGTCCGGGGCTTGCGCCTTCACCTGCTTTTCCGTCTCCACGACCACCTCCTGATCCAGGACCTCCAAAGGGATTATCATCGTTTCTGGTCGTAGCTTCAACTTTAGGTTTACTGGTTTTGGATGATTTTGTTGTGGGTTGTTGTGCTTCCCTTAGTTTTCTATTCTCTTCTTCTAAAGTCCAAACGCGTTTTTGCAAAAGATTGTATTCAGTTGCCAGTCCTTGATTGATTTCCATTTCGCGGTTGTATCCGCGCTGAATTTTTAGATAGTCACGAGTTAGTGTGTCTAAATCACG
The DNA here is from genome assembly GCA_966211245.1 of uncultured Fluviicola sp. Classification (GTDB taxonomy): domain Bacteria; phylum Bacteroidota; class Bacteroidia; order Flavobacteriales_D; family Crocinitomicaceae; genus Fluviicola. The sequence continues at coordinate 84,219 of CBIHND010000019.1, forward strand.
CTGTTTGTGCACCAATTGTTGTTGAAGAGAGTCGATTGTTGCCTGCTGCGCAAGGAGTTGAGCGCGCAGTTCCTTTTTTGATTGTGCAAATGCAGTGCTTGTCAAAAGCAGGATAAGGAGGGATAGGATGTATTTCATGATTACGGTTTTTCCTGACACAATTCTACCAAAACGCCGTTCGATGACTTTGGATGAACGAACGCAACAAGTTTGTTATCAGCACCTGATTTTGGTTGTTCGTTCAATAATTTGAATCCTTTTGATTCCAATTCTTTCATGGAAGCTGAAATATCTGTTACATCGAATGCAATATGGTGAATCCCTTCACCCTTCTTTTCGATGAACTTCGCAATCGGGCTGTTTTCATTCGTTGCTTCAAGCAATTCAATTTTGGATTCACCTACCTGGAAGAAAGCGGTCATAACGCCTTCACTTTCTACGCCCTCTTTCTTGTAGCAAGGTGTTCCGAGTAGTTCTGTGTATGTTTGAATGGCTTCGTCAAGATTCGTTACTGCGATGCCGATATGCTCGATTTTGTTCATCATGTTTTTCGATTTTAGTACGAAGATAGTATAAGAAACTACACTTCAGCTTTTGGACAGGTTGCGGTTTGAGAAATTACGGGAAACAAAAAACCCTGACTGTAACGTCAGGGTTTCAATATGATTTCTAAGGGATTAACCTTTGAAGAATTTCTCTGTTTTGTTGTCGAAGTTGATGTAGTATGCACCTTTCAACAAGTTTCCACACGGTACTGATGAACCTACACCTTTCTTAACAATGTTTCCGTAAGCGTCGTAGATTTCGTATTTTGTTTCAACCGGTTTACCGTTTGCAGTAAAGTTGATAGCGTCTTTTACTTTAACCGGACTTTTCGTTACTGCAGGCAAGGAAGAAGTAAACTTCACTTCTTTTGAAGTTCGCTTAGA
>CBIHND010000020.1:0-83522 GCA_966211245.1 uncultured Fluviicola sp.
GGCATATCCCATACTATGACACACGATGTCTATCGTATCTTTTACGGTATCGCAATTCGGAGAAGAACAACGAGAATACAAAAACGCCAGGCCGGCCAATCGTCCTTTTTCTTTTCGATAATAGAAGCCGTCTATGTTCTTCGGATGCTCCGTCATTCTGCGCACCTGCCTTGCAGTAGCACGTTTCCCACAAAACAAACTCCATCGAACAAGAGTTCTGGTGAACCGAAGTCGACTGTTGTGAACGGATGTTTTCACAGGAAAATTGGCATCCAGGTAAAAAGTACCATCCGGACTTAACCGTTCAATGAAGCGATTATCCAGTTTGTACCAGTATCCGTAACGGTCTTTTGTGGAAACCAGGTTGTCCGACTTATCTTTGTCTTTCAACGGCCCCCTGTATCCATTCACAAAGACCAATACGCGTTTCGGAGTCACTTCGCACATACCGGCACACTGTTCGGTCACATCCTGACCGTTATAGGTAATTACACTTTGGTGACTAACCTGTTCCAGAGAATCCAGCCAGGAACATAACGTATATTGTCCGTTGGATGTAAGCGTTTTGTTCTGTCGGGCCAATGCAATGGAATCGGTTGACCCCCTGAAACGCATTCCACCATTGAGACAGTAATCAAAAAGCAACACTGTTTTTTCCTGATGAATGTTCCAGCTTTCACCACGCTTGATGTAAACCATGCTACGGTAATTCTGCGCCACATACACTACCAACGGGAAGTTCTTGTTGAATTTTTCTCCGTTTGCGATGGATAAACTTTTGAGTGTGTTCCCGTGATCGTAATGCGCAATGAATTCCACCAGTTTGATCATTTCTGCACTGGTCGGAATGTCATACGGAAGGCGATACTGTTTATCTTCCTCCACCATAACATTTTGAATGTATGGCTTTTGAAATGTTCCCGGGATAACAAAACCATTGCTATCTTCTTCCCAGAAATAGTAGGCAACCAGCCCTCCGGTACCTGGGAAGCCGGCGCGTTCACAAGGAACAATACTATCTTGCCCGTAACAAACGGAGAAGAGACAAAGCCAGCAAATGAGGAGCAGACGCATTCCGCTAAAGTATTCAATTTTGATGTGTCGCTGTATAAAGAACGATTGCAGGAAATCATTATTTTTGCCACAAAAAAATTTCCATGGGAAGAGCATTTGAATACCGCAGAGCAGCTAAAGAAAAACGTTGGGGCAAGATGTCGAAATTGTTCCCTAAACTGGGCAAAGCCATTACTATGGCAGCCAAAGAAGGTGGACAGGATCCTGCAACGAACGCAAAGTTGCGTACTGCAATTCAAAACGCGAAAGCGGAAAACATGCCGAAGGATAATATCGAGGCTGCAATTAAGCGTGCAAACCAAAAGGATATTGCTTCATTTACGCAGGTTGATTACGAAGGAAAAGGTCCGCACGGAGTATTGGTTTATGTAGAATGTGCTACAGATAATCCTACCCGTACGGTTGCAAACGTAAAATCGTACTTCAATAAAGCCGGAGGAGGTGTTGTTCCGAACGGACAATTGGAATTTATGTTTGACCGCAAGTCTGTGTTCCAATTGGTAAAAACTGATGGAATTGATCCGGAAGAACTGGAATTGGAATTGATTGATGCCGGATGTGAGGAAATCGAAGTAACGGATGAGCACATCTTTGTTTATGGCGATTACACGGCTTTCGGAACAATTGGAGCTGCTTTGGAGGAGAAAGGTATTGAAGTATTGAAATCAAACCTTGAGCGTTTCCCTACAACTCCGGTTGAATTTACAGAGGCACAATTGGTTGACATCGAGAAAATGTTGGATAAATTCGATGATGACGATGATGTTCAGCAGGTGTTTACGAATATGGGGTAATAATTCATATTGATATAAAAAAATAGGGCTCCACCACAGCGGAGCCCTATTTTTTTATTCTTTAATCCCAATTAAGGATTGTATCTTTTCTCGCTTGTACCGTCAGTGTATTGGATAATTACCAAACCACCCGCGTTGATATCTGTTTGCTGACCAAACAGGTTGTAAACAGAAGCTACTTCTTTAGCTGGTTTGGTGTTGTTCACAACAACAAGATCTGAATACGAATGGAAACCATTAAAATCAGTCTGTCGGATACGGTAGTAGTTATAGCCGTAACGGAAGTCGTCATCCACCCATTGGTAGTTACGCTGCTGTGATGTACTTCCTTCCCCATCGATTGTTCCGATATCCGTCCAGTTCTCACCATCTTCGGTGCGCTGAATAGTGAAGTAATCGTTATCGGTTTGAGAAGCTACGCTGAACTTCAACAAATTTGCATTGTCCAAAGCTTTCGCATAGAAAGATATGATGTCAACAGGAAGTGGCTGAACGTTAATTCCCTGTAATGTATAAGTACAACTTGCTCCCGCATTTCCATCCATTACCAGATAGAATTCTTCTGTTCCTGTGAATGTTCCGGAGGCAATAGTAACCGTTCCTGTAAATCCGGTTGCGGTAACACCACTCCATGACATAGTATATGTTGCTGTTGTTCCGGCGGGGGCTGTTACAGCCGAGTTCGGATCCGGTCCGGCACCACACGCATTACCATTTGCAATACACCCTTCCGGTGTAAGTGTTCCACAAGTAGTCGGGCTGGAAAAAATCCCGAACTGATATGCACAAGCTCCACCTGTACAGTTGATTCCTGTTCCAACTACCTGGAATGAAGTAGATCCTGCTGCTGGTGAGAAATTCACCCACTGAGTGTTTTCCAATGATCCGGCGCACATAGTTGCGGCAGCCGGGTCACCTGTTCCACCTGTTTGTGTTCCATCAAATCCACATCCGGCACTTCCATTATAGTAAGTGGTAGTTGTCGTACCAAGACCCACTGCACCAGCACAGCTGTTAGAAGGCTCTGAATTGTTTGACATACAAATGTTGAACGTACATGCATTATCACCCATAATGCGCAGATAATATGTTGCACCTGGCGTTAATTGATATGCTCCTGAAAGGTTATCAGCGGTAATCGTAAATGACTGACCATCTGCAACCTGTTCTACGCATCCGCCGAACATACCCGCACAAGCTGAAGTGTAAAAAGCGTATTGCCAATCCGTATCTACACCACTGGCAGAAATATTCGAAATGTCAAAATCGACACAACCCGCAGGAGCAGTAAACTGATAGAAAGAATACGGATGATTTCCACCGTTACAACCGGAAATAAATGATCCGGCAGATGCCACAGTGAATGATTGTCCTGTTAAACAGTTATTGTTGGTGATTGGAATAGCACCAGGACATTGAGCAAAAAGAAGTCCTTTAACGGTCAAAGCCGAAATCAGGAGCAGTAGTCGTTTCATATTCGGGGATATTTATACCTGACAAATGTAAAACGATTACATATCCCCAAAACCGGTACTTAGGATTCCAACTGTTTAAGACTCATAACTTTAAAAAAAGACGTTTTACGGAGCGGATGATAGTATCGAGGTAATGAATGGTCAGGCAAATAACGATAAAGATCATTCAAATTGTTACCCGGAGAACTAAATGTTAAAATTAATTGTTAAAACCACATTATCGTTTATAAATTAACGAAATTGTCGGGTTTTTTATGGGTTTCGTCGGAAAATGTTAGATAAAACGATTTAGTGAGATTTAGAATTCCAAGGAACCGATTTTATCCCTTATAAAGTAACCTCCTGAATGGTAACAATTTGATTCCCCGTTACTGAATTATTGTCAATTTCTACCGTATTGTAAGTTCCAATTCCCGGAACGAAGCGCAATTTGTAATTCCCCTGAAGACCGGAAAACTGATAAAAACCGTCATCCTCAGGAATGGCAATAACGGTATCAGTTCCCCGGATTGCCTGAATATGTGCATTCGCTTCTACAGGAAGCAGATAACCTTTAAACCTTCCATTATCCGCTTCTTTGAATGTTCGAAGGATCGGAGTCATTTTATAGGTTCCGTTAGAAAGTGCTGTGATTGATCTTCCCGCATCAATATCCAACCATTCTTTGGTGGTCACATCAGCAGAAATCTCTGTTTCAATATTGATCTTAACACCTGATTGAGAAGCTGATGGAATAACCAGTGTATGTGTATTTCCGTTCTCCACCAATGTATTGTTTGGTCCGAGGATTAATCTGATCTGAATGAGTTTCCCCGCAGGAACGGATTTACTCCCTAACAATAAATCCAGCCCGTTATTGTATTCCAGAATATCTACAACTCCCGGTGAAGTTGCTACGTCTTCCCATCCAACACCTTCAACCATAACGGAAACCTGTTGTATATCCAAATAAACATGTTCATAGTTTCCGGGGGAATCACACAAATGCAACTCATAGGTCCCATACCGGATCGGCTCGTCTTTTTTACATGAAATAAACAGAAATGAAATTGGAACTAGTAGCAGCAAGTACCTCATAAGTAGCGTGTTTCAACAAACATACGAATTCTTTCCGATTACTTTTCGTCTTTAACATCCGGTAGTTGGATACTTTTTGATGTACTCAGGATTCCCAAACCTCCTATCGTTAATTTTATTCCCATGAACTTTATCGACGTACTACTGATAGTACCCATCATCTATGCTTGTTACAAGGGATTCAAGCATGGCTTTATCATTGAGTTGTTCACACTGTTAGCGATTCTGGTCGGAATCTATGTTGGAATTCATTTCTCTGATGCCGTTTCAGCATGGATGAAGAAAAGCTGGGGCTGGAATTCGCCATATTTGCCAATTATTTCTTTCACGATTATTTTCCTTGGAGTAGGTGCGATGATCTATTTTGCGGGAAAAGTACTGGAGAAAATGATCAAAGTAGTTCAGCTCTCGCCGCTAAATAAAGCACTAGGGATTCTGTTTGCCGGTCTGAAGATGCTCTATATCCTTAGTGTTTTACTCGTCATTATTGAATCATACGACGAAAAAGGAGATTTCTTCCCGGAAAAAACCAAAACAAACTCATTGCTGTATGTTCCGGTCAGGGATGTATCAACAAAAACGGTTCCCGCTCTCGGAAATAGTACCATTTTCATCAAAAATGCGTTAAAACCAGAAAGCGACAGTACCGGTCTAACGGTGGAACAGGTCTTACGTGCAAAGGAAATAGCTGATAGCCTGGGAATTGACGCTAACGATGCTGTAGAAATTAAACGGATTCACGATGAATATGCTTCGAAAAAGTAGTTGTTTGGTATTCCTGTTGGTGGCGAATATCGGATTCTCCCAGATCAAATTACCTGAAAGCAAGCTGAAACTGATCAAAACAGGGCCATTTCTGGGAGTAGAACAGGGAAAATACTTCAATGCGAACTTCGGAGTGGAACGTCAATGGCAACAAATCAAATTGGTGGAACCGCATACCAATGCAATCAACATCCAATTCGATTACAATTTCAAGCAAAACCAAATGGGGAGCCAAATCGGATATTGGTTCAAGCCGGGAAGATTTGATCTTACCTATGGTGCGAGAATTGCCTGGCACACGGATTTCGAAGACCATCATCAGTTTGGCTTTTCTCCGAACGTAGGTTACAAACTTTTGCAGGGACATTTCCAACTGGGGGTCTATCTTCAACCGAAATCGGATTATGTAGTGTCGAATACGTTTTATGCGTCGTTGCGTTGGGTGTTTATCAACGAACGAAAGTTTGACAGGGATAAGAAGAAGAAATAAAGGTTGAATGATGAATGGTGAACGATGAATGGTGAATGATGAATGGTGAATGGTGAATGGCGATTGTTGAATCCCATTCACCATTCAAAAATCACCCGATCAACTTTCTGAAGACTTCTTCAACATGTTATTCAGGCGAAACATCAAAATCAAGGCTATCGTCATGGTTACAGTAACGACAATTCCTAAAATCGGGTAGTTGTGAATGTGATCCGTGTCGTCTCTGTAAACAATCATCCCGGCAATCATCGCCGCTATCCCTCCGGAAAGGTACTGGACTGCGGAGTTCAAACTCATGAATGCACCTCTGTCCTTTGGACTTGGAACCGACATTAACAAAGCCTGCGCAGGAACAATACGCGCATTGATCCCGACGAACAATACTCCGTTTAGCAAGACAATGAACCAGAACGGAGAAACTCCCAAACGGGTGTACACCAAAACAATCGCTGCCGAGAGAACTGTACCGAAGGTGAACAACACCATTTTCCCTACTTTCTCAGCAAGGAAACCCGCGGCAATTGTAGAGCCGAACGTAAATATTCCTGTAATAATATACAATGGTGTCAGACTCTCCGGATCGATTTTCAGGTTATGAACGGCAAAATCACTTCCGAATGGCATCAGCATGAATCCCCCGGTTGCCATTAGACAAGTAGCCAGAAAACCACGCAAATAGCGCTTGTTGACCAATGTGTGTCCCAAGTGTTTGAACGCGTTTTTGTCTTCCTGAATGGCCAAATGCGCTGTAACCGGTTTCATCATGATCATCACGACGAAGAAAATAATTGTAGCGAAACCTACGATTACATAGAACGGCATGTGCCAGTCGTACTGCAACGTAAGCCACAACCCGAAGGGAATTCCGACGATCTGACTAACTCCGAAGCTCATTTGAATGAATCCCATGATTCTGCTTCGCTTCGAAGGCTCGAATAAATCCGTAACAATTGCCATTCCAATAGAACCCATTACACCTCCGAAAATTCCGGTGACGATTCGTGCTATCAATAACGCAATGAATGATGTCGATAACGCACAGAACAATGTTCCGATGATGAATCCGGCGAAGAAAAACAATAAGAGTTTCTTTCTATCGAACTTATCGGCGAAACCGGCAGTCAGAATTCCCGATACACAACAACTGAAGGCATATGCCGCTACTATGATCCCGAATTCCTTTTCCTCGATGTGGATATTCTTCATTACGAATGGGCCAAGTGGTGACAACACCATGAAATCCAGTACAACGGAAAATTGAATAAGTGCTATTAATGCTGTAATGAGGATTTGATACTTTGTAAATTTTGATTGCGCTTGTGCTTCCATTTGAGTTGTTTGTGCTATTAAATTAGTGGTAGTCAGGTCTCGGTACTTCTTCCTCCGCCTCTGGCGGATACAGAAACTCGATCACATTGTATCGCATGCCCGTTGTCATTTCGAGTGCGAAGCGTATTGAGAAATGACATTCTCTATTCTTCAACATACACGCGCTGCATGCGCTCGGAAAGTCCTGTCAGTACTTCGTACGGAATGGTTCCCATTGCTTCAGCAAACTGTGCCATTGTTTGCGTGATTCCGATGATTTCAACTTTCTCGTTGATGTGTACTTCCAGGTCACCGATATCAACCATGATCATATCCATACATACACGGCCAACCACCGGACATTTTCTTCCGCGAATGACAACAGATCCGACTCCGTTGCTCAAACTTCTTCTGAATCCGTCAGCGTAACCAACCGGAATTATCGCAATTTTCAATTCATTTTGCGCGGTAAAACTCAATCCGTAGCCGATGTAGTCGCCTTTAGGAACAGTTTTCACCTGAGACACTTTGCTGTACCAGGATACTACCGGACGAAGCGATTTCTTCAATTCCTTGTTCTCAGTATACCCGTACATCGAAATGCCGAGGCGAACCATATCAAAAGCCGAAGAGGGGAAGCGTAAAGCACCTTCGGAATTCAACAAATGTGCTGCAAACGTGAAGTTACTTTTTTCGCGGAACCAGTTCACTATTTCTGTAAAACTTGCAATTTGTCTTTCGGTAAACGCCTGGTTAATCGGATTGTCCGCATCAGCGAGATGCGAGTAGATTCCTTTTACGCTCAATTCCGGTTGTGAAGCCAATACAGCAAGCAATTGTTCTTTGTCTCCCGGTGAAAAACCGAGTCGATGCATTCCTGAATCAAATTTCAGGTGAACCGGAATTTCTGTTGCACCATGAAGGATCAATCCGGCAACAAATTCGTCGAGTTGTTCGAAGGAGTAAATGGCCGGTTCCAATTGATAATCCACATACTGAGCAATATTCTCAGTATCCGGATTCATCACAATAATCGGTAAGCGTACTCCATTTTTACGTAATTCAACTCCCTCATCTGCGAAAGCTACCCCCAGATAGTTAATCCCGTTTCGTTCCAGAAAATCGGCAACTTTCACTGCTCCCGTTCCGTAGGCATCCGCCTTCACCATGGAAAGTAACTGAACTCCTTTGGGAACATGTGTTTTATAGAATTGAACATTGTGTTTCAACGCACTGAGATTCACTTCAACATACGTCAAATGTTTCAACGCTTTGCCTTTCGCAACTTCGCGTTCAAAATGTCTTCCGCGATGCGCTTTCACCAAAACAACCGAACTGTGAAACTCATTCCATGGAATTTCTTCTCCGGGTTCCACAAATACTACTCTATCCGGCTTGAACGGTTCAATCAGTTCTTTGAATGTAGTCACTTCGGAACGGTATTCCGCAGCCAGTCCAAGCACCACAATACGCGGCTTTTTCCCGGCAAGATTCTGTTGAAAATGCAAGGCCTCCGTTAATGCATCTTTGTCGAGGTTGTATGTATCATTAATGATTGTAGTATCGTTCACCCCATCAAACACTTCCATACGAAGCGCAAGAGAGGGTAATGTTTTCAACACCTCATCAATACGTTGTTCATCCGAAGAAATGTGTTTCAGAAAAGTTCCCAGAACTCCCAGCATCTGATCGTATCCTTCGGGAAAACGATCATCGGCAGATGGTGTGCAAAACACCACATTTTCAGCGGGCACCTTTCCTTTCAGCGACATCGGCACGAAAATCTTCCCGCAATTTTCGAAGAGCTTCATTTTTTCATTCAAATGCTGCTCTTCCGAATCAAAATTTTCCGAATGTGCCGATCCGAAAGCGGTCAAAGCACCTATGGAAGGCTGAATGATCCGCTCCAGTCTTTCCATTTCCTCCGGACGGGAAATTCCGGCTTCAATCAATGCCAGATCTGCATCAGCGTGTAATTCTAACAACGAGAGTGCTACACCAAGCTGCGAATTGAAGCTTTTGGGACTCCGAACGATACGGAATTCATCCTTCAAACAATAATATGCCCATTCCTTGAACGTTGTTTTACCAACGCTTCCGGTAATCGCAACCACAGTTCCGGAGAATTGCTCGCGATGGAACTTTGCCAAATTCTGCAACGCAAGTAACGGATCTTCAACGAACCAGATGGTAGCGTCCGCCAATCCTCGATACATTTCGCTACTCGAACTGACAGGAAGCACAAACATCCGGATTCCCTTATCGTAAGCATCCTGAACGAAATCACTTCCGGTTCTGAAAGCGCCACTTAACGCAAAGAATAAGCCGCCGTTCGGCTGTTGTATTTTTCTGCTATCGTACAGTACATGCGTAACGGTTCGGTCGACTTCGCCGATTGCCTGAGCATGAAAGCATGCTGAACATGTTGCTACTGAATACGATAATTTCAATGGGCTATTTTGTTGTAACAAGCTCTGCACAAGGGTCGATACGACTCAACGGCTCCAACGAGGACCTGATTACTGTCTTCCGTTGTTCGGTGCGAGAACTGTGCTAAATTACCACATGAAACGCAGATTGCATGCACTTTTGTGATATATTCTGCTGTACACAACAACTGTGGCATCGGGCCAAACGGTTTTCCCAGATAATCCATATCCAAACCGGCAATGATAACACGTACACCAAGTTTCGCCAATTCGTTACAAACATCCACAATTCCTGCATCGAAAAACTGAGCCTCGTCAATGGCAACAATGGGCTCCTTCTTCCAGTTTTTCAGAATATCCGCCGAAGAATCAACCGATACTGCTACAAACGAAGAACCTTCGTGGCTTACCACATTTTCTTCCGAGTAGCGGTTATCAATTGCGGGTTTAAACAATACCAGTTTTTGCTGTGCAAATTCCACACGCTTTAGTCTGCGAATCAGCTCTTCCGTTTTACCGGAAAACATCGATCCGCAAATCACTTCTATCCATCCGTGTTGTCTACCCTCAGTGGGGAATTGCTCTAAAAACATGTGTATCCAAGGTTTTCAACAATCGCACTTAAACAACTATTCATAGCAGGTTATTTTTTAGCGTTACGATTGCGTAATTTTCCGTTGCAAAATAGAATAAATCTATGCGCAACGGAAGTCCGGGTTTACAAGTAAGGGCTTTTGTTGAAAAATACCGATTGAAACAAGAAGTTATGGAAATGCAAGCGTTAATTGAGGAAATAGCAGCACTGATTCAAAAAATCAAAGCGGGAACAGCTACGCTGGGTGAGCTGGAAGCATTTGCCGCTGCAACGAATCAGTTGAACGAACGAGCAATTGTGCTCCGCTACAAAGCATACGAAGCGAAAGTTTACGGTGCTTCTGCTCCAACCGAAAATACACAAGGTTCGGTTGAAGAAACGCCGTCTGCTGAAGTTGAAGAAACCATAACCGCAGAACCAGTAGCTGAAGTTACTTCTGAAAATGAAGAATCCGTTGAAATCGGTTTTGATTTGTTCTCTATGGAAGAGGAAGAAACTTCTGATGCAACAATGGAAGACGACCAACCGGTTGAGGAAGAGAAAGTAGAACAGACTGATTTCGAATCTGATTCCATGATGATGGACGAAGAACCGACTGTCGAGGCGCCGGAAACAACTGCGGTGTCAGAAATTCAGGAAGCACCTGTTTCAGAGTTTACCTTCGAAGAAGAAGAAACAACCTCTGCTTCTGTACTTCATGAGGAACCTGAGTTTTTCGAAGAAACTCCAACACCTACGATAGTTCAGGAATCGGTAGTAAGCGCAGGTTTTAACGAACACCCTGTTTTGCGCAAAGCACTGACTAACGACGGAACGCTTCAATCGCGATTATTAACGGTTCGCCTGGAAACATTGAAAAGCGCTTTTGGTTTGAACGAACGGCTACAAATTGTAAAGGAATTGTTCAACGGTTCCAACGAAGCTTATTCGTCTGCGATCGAGCAACTCGATAATCAGGCTGAGAAAGCATCGGCTCGTTCTCTGGTGAACAACCTTGCTCACACATACTCCTGGGATGTTGAAAGTGATCTTGCCGTTGAATTCGTTCAGAAGGTAGAGCGTCGCTATGCGTAAGCTACTCACAGTATCTCTTTTCCTCTCTACCGCGTTTTCATTTGCGCAGGTTGACAATGCCCGAAAGACGGTTGAACAACTCTGTTCTCCTGAATTTCATGGCCGGGGTTACGTAAATGGAGGAGATTCACTCGCAGCAGAATACATCGCACAACAATTCAAAGACATCGGTTGTAAATTCTACAAAAAGAATCCGTTTCAATCGTTCACATTTCCCGTAAACACCTTCCCCGGAACCGTTTCACTTTGGATAAACGGACAATCCTGTCAACCCGGAGTTGACTTTGTTGTTTCACCGGATTGTGGAAGTGTACAGAAAATGCTCCTCACAACATATGAACTTCGCCCTTCCTGTTTCCTGAATAAAGATTCCCTGCAAAAAGTCCTGGAACAGAACCGGGTCTTCGTTTTCAGAACTTATCAGTACAAAGGCGATACCCTGAAACAGGCCAGAGCCAAAATGAACGAACTCCGCAGTCGTTATACGATCCTGGAAATTGTTGACGACAAGTTCACCTGGTCGGTGGACCAAATGCAATCGCCAAAACCGTTGGTTCAACTACAACGCAGAAAAGTCCCGGAATCCGGTCCTTTTAGCATCACTCTGGAAGTGGAAGCTGTTCTGAAAAACCACACTGCCCGCAACGTCATTGCCTACATTCCTGCCAAAAAGAAAACAAAGAAAACCTTCGTATTCTCTGCGCATTACGATCATTTGGGACAAATGGGCGACTCAGCGTACTTTCCCGGAGGAAACGATAATGCCAGCGGTTCAGCTATGTTGATTGAAATGGCTCGCTACTTCAAGGAACATCCCGGAAATGTAAATATTGTTTTCATGGCTTTTGCCGGCGAAGAAGTTGGATTACTGGGAAGCCAGTATTACGTGAATCATCCGATTTTCCCATTGAAAAACATTCAGTTCCTGTTCAACCTGGACATTATGGGAAGCGGTGAAGAAGGCGTAACGATTGTCAACGCTACCGAGTTTCCAAAGGAATTCCAGACACTTCAGGACATCAATAACCTGCAAGGATTTCTTCCAACTGTAAAGTCTCGTGGAAAAGCAGCGAATTCGGATCATTATTTCTTTACGGAAGCAGGCGTTCCGGCGTTTTTCATGTATACCATGGGACCGAATAAGCATTATCACGATGTCGGGGATACGTATGAGAATTTGAGCTTTGACAAGTTCAATGCGATTTTCCAGTTGTTGATAGATTTCGAGGAAGTTGTAACAACCAAAGGGTACTAGTACTTTCAGTCTTCCGCAGACTTCGAAACTGGAACGAGCGTATGCTTCAGGACTCTCAACAGACCATATAACTTTTCAATCGTAACGTGATCCATCACGACAATTTTGTACCACGACGGATTGTGATGGTTGTCGGGAACTAACCCGAATTCTTTCGCAATTTCCGGTTTGATGTACTGTTTCTTCATTGTAATGATGTTGGAAAACGGATGTCGGTAGTATACAATTTTCAATTCATCGAGTTGGGCACACATCCAATCGGTTCGTTTCTGCAAAATGAAGATTTTTTCAAACCAGCCAAAAGGTCCATTCTTTGCCAGGATCATCCAAATCGCTACTGCATTGGCACCCGAGCGACTCCCAATCAATGTACAATCTTCCCCCTCTACATAACTCGCAGATTCCGTCGTTGTGAAGTGAATCAGATTTTTGCGGACAACGAAAATGCCCGTTCCATAAGGTGCCTGTGCCATTTTATGTGCATCCAGCGTAAACGAACTGATTTTGGGATTCTTAAAACTCAGGTGTTCGTCTTTTGATGAAAACGGATAATAGAATCCTCCGAATGCCGCATCAATGTGCAATCGATAATGGAGTTGTGCTTTCTCCAATTCCGAACAATACATTTCCACATCGTCAACCGAACCAAACATCGTGGTCATCATATTCGAAACAACAATGAACGCTTGTACTCCATGGCACTTAGCGGCCGCAATTTGTTCCTTCAGATCTGAAGTATTAATGGTTCTGTCTTCCTCATTGACTTGTACTTTATACAGTTCCAGCGCCAGCAAGTTTGCACCTTTATCCATGGAGTAATGAGAATCCGAAGAACACAGAACAGCTATTTCTTCCCGTTTTAATTCGAACGCATTCATGAAGTAATTCCGGTACAACCACATCGCCTGAATATTTGCTTCTGTCCCGCCGGAAGCCACATACGCATCAAACTGCCCCTCTTCAGCTTTAAGAATATCCACGGCGCACCAGGTCAATACTTCCCGTTCAATTTCCTGCGTTCCGGCAAAAAAAGATTCGGAACTTCCCTGTGTGTGACATCCGATGTGATTCGGATTTTGAGCCATTGTGGACATCAGCGGGGCATCTTTCAGGAAGGATTCATCCTGGTTAAAAACCTTTTCGTCCAGATGTGATGCCGGAACACCGAGAATGTTTGTCTTCAGGTAGTTTACGTTTCTATTCAACGCATCGAAAACCCGATCCCTGATTTCCTGTTGCGTAAATTTCTTCCAATGCTTCATACCACTAAAGTAGACCGAACAGAGAGGAAAAAACATGATTAGAATCAGACAGGAAAGGGGTTTTGGTCAGGACTTAACAAGGGACGAAAGTTAAGAAACCACGCCACAAAATGCGAAATCAGCTACTTTTTCACCGTATTCGCCAATGCAACACCGCCAACTATCACTAACATTCCGGCCACCTGTTGCCATTCGATGGCTTCTTTGTTCAGCCAAACTCCAAAAATCACCGCAAAAATCGGAATAAGATAGGTCACTGAACTCGCAAATACAGCTGATTTCATAGCGATAATGCGATTAAACAACACCAATGCAAGACAGGTTCCCATTACACTCAGAATAGTAATGAAGCCCAAACCTTCCATGGCGGATGGGTGCACAGACATCACATCAAATGTTCCCGAAAGCCAGCAAACCAATAACGCCGGAGCACTTACGAATGTAAATGCCAAAGCCGTGATTTCCCATGATTTGAAATCGGGCAATACATGCTTGATGGTATTCAGACTCGTTCCGTAAAACAGCGTTGCCAAAACAATAGCAGCAACATGAATCCAGGAGCCGGTGCTTCCACTCAGGTGTGCTCCAACCAGCAAACATATTCCTCCGAATGCCACTGCAAGACCAATTCCCTGACGAGGTAAGATGCGCTGACGAAACACAACAAACCCAATCAAAATGGTAAAAAACGGTGTAAAGCTATTCAGCATTCCCGCAAATCCGGATGACAGTCTGGTTTCTGAAAATGTGAACAGAAAAGCAGGAAAAAAGTTCCCACAGAATCCAACGATCAACAATGCAACTAAGATCTTAACCGAAGTCACTTTCTTTAAGATTCGTAATCCGAAAGGCAGCATCACCAAACCGGCAATCGCCATACGAAGAGCACCCACCTGAACATCAGAGTACAACGGTGAACCGTCTAAGGCCACCATTCCACGTTTCATAAGAATAAAAGAACTCCCCCAGATGACTGCAAGAACAATCAACAGTACCCAGCTGAGTGTGGTGCTATTCTTCATTCTTTATTTCTGCTCTTTTGTTTGCAAAATGAAAGCGCAAAGCTGCCAGAAACGGAAATCCGATATGAATAAGAATCAATACCGCGATCCCCATTGGCTTTAGTTCAATTGCAGAAGGAACCAATCCATTGATAATAAGTGTTTCCCGATTCCAGCCCAGTACATGTGGCAAAGACAGTTTTACATCCGCCTGAAAGTGAACCAGGTTCTGCGAATAGGTTGCAATACCGTCGTACATGGGAATGTTCACCAACAGACAGGTAATTGACAAAACAATGAAAACCAGAATACCAATGAGAAAAGGTCGTTTGAAGATGATTTGCATAGTGTAAAATTACGAGTTACAAGTGACTAGTGACGAATTACGTGCGACGAATTACGAAGTATCGGGAAAACTTCCGGTTAATCTGTCGTCATCGTAACCCGTAACTCGTAACTTTACAGCCATGCGTATTGCTTATATCTGCGGATCGGAAAGCTGGGGTGGACTTGAAATGAATCAGGTAAAAAACGCTCTGTGGATGTCGGAACGTGGGCATGATGTTCTGGTTCTTGGCCTTAATGCATCCAAAACACATCAGTTCTGTAAAGAGAATAATCTAACATTTCAGGCTATTTCCAAACACCGCAAGTATTACGACTGGAAGGCCGCCCGCGCTTTGAAACAACTGTTGATCGAATACAAATCTGAACATTTGATTCTGCGTGACGTCCGTGACATGAGTGTGTCCGTGGCTGCCAAGAAATTCTCCGGAAATGCATTTAACGTACATTACTTCATGGAAATGCAATTGGGTGTAGACAAGAAAAATGCACTACACACCTTACGTTTCAAGGGGTTGGACACCTGGAGTTGCCCTTTACTTTGGCTGGAGGAACAGGTAAAACAGAAAACGAAAATGGATCCTGCGAAAGTGATACATATCCCATCGGCACTTCCAACAGATCAGTTCCGAAATGCTCCCTCGAAAGAAAATGCCCGAAAAGAACTTGGTTTACCGCTTGACAAAACATTAATCGGACTTGCAGGCAGATTCGATCCACAAAAAGGACAATTAATGCTACTGGAAGCCTTTCAGCAATTAAAAACCGATTCCGTGGATTTGGTGTTTATTGGTCAGGCGACCATGAACGAAGGAAATGAATATGTACAACGTGTAAATGAATTCATTTACTCGCACGGACTTGAACATCGTGTGCATTTGCTTCCGTTCCGAAACGATACTGAAACCTTTTACAGTGCAATTGATGCTTTCGTAATGGCAAGTAAATGTGAGACTGTTGGGATGGTTACATTGGAAGCCATGGCAACCGGAACGATTGTAATTGGTAGTAATGCCGGGGGAACACGTGAAATCCTGCAGGAAGGAAAATTAGGTTATCTCTTTGAACCGATGAATACCAATTCGCTCAAAGATCAACTTGAATTATTCCTGCAAAACGGTTATTTCGTAAGTCGCGAAGAACTCCAAAAAGGCGTACAGAAATTCGATGTAACGGAAGTGTTAAATCAGGTTGAACAGCGCCTGAAAACTACTTAGGACATTCTCCTTTCACATACTTCGTAATACCGTGACATTCTGCCTCACACGCATTACCATATGTTTTCTGGTTACAACCACACACCGGATCATATTGCATCGTACAAACGCAATCCTCCTTCACCTTTTCCACACATTCTGTTTTATCACAACTTTTCGAAGTCGCTCCAACAGCCAGCAAGGATGTAATTACCAATAATTTCATAACGAATTTGTTTTGATCTAAGATACGAAGAAAGTACTGTTTTTGAAAAGGTCTGTCCTTTCCCTTTCAGGAGCGAGCCAAGGAGTCTACAATTCTTTAAACTTCTCAGAAAAGAAAACTTTATCACGGTTTAGTTTGGATTCAAGTGCATCTCTGAATGCAGGGTATTGATCCTGTTCAATGCAATTTACAGGGAAGAACAACTGCAAATCTTCAATGTACTCAAAGTACACCGTCTGCTGATGCACTTCAACACGTCTTAATCCGGAGAAATACAATACACGTACTTCTCTATCCGCAACCACTAATGCTTTGTGAGTAATTCCAACGCGATACCATTTATCGGCAACAATCAAAAAAATCAACTGATCAAGGAATAACAATCCGTAAACGATCTGCAACGGCCACGCTTCCGGAGTCAACCAGTAAGCAACAAGAGCGAACAACAACGCTACTATCGTTTCAATCCATAAGAAGAGGCGTACTTGTTTTTTGCGTTCTTTTCCAATCGGAACACACCAAATAAACCGTTCTGGCTTACGCATCATTCCCACACCTACCCAACGACTAACAGATCGCCTTCCAACGATGAGCAGCAATAACCCGGCAAGTGATAGAAACACCAATTCCCTATGCGGAAAAACAGATGCCGAACCACCATAAAAAGGTACCGATAAATCAAAGCAAACCACAATGGCAAAGAACATTGCCGGAAAGGAGAGCACCAATAAGAAAATGTTGACGGATCTGTTCATTAGTCCTGAACCAGTTGCTTCAATTTACTTTTCAGATCAACAATCTTGCGACGCGAAGCTTCAATTTTAGATTCCACTTCCTTACGCAATGCATCCGCACCTTTTGACTTAGCAAAGAAACCAAGGTTATTTTCCAATTGCAGAATATCGTGTTCGATTCGGGTAATTTTCTCACGAATCTCAATGCGCTCACGCTGTAAAACACGGTCGGCATTCGGACTAGCTTTTAATGTATCCAGTTTTGCCTGGAACATTACGCGTTCCTGCTCCTCGCCTTCCAGTTTTAACTGTTTGTAATGAGCATCTAGCGCCTCACGGTAAGCATTGTACACGTTGTCTTTGTCTTTCATCGGTACTTTACCGATTGCAGAAAACTCTGCTGCATAACCCCGAAGAACTGTCAATGCTTCTTTCTTATCATCCGGAAGTTTCGTGTCTTTGATCTTCTGAATCAAGGCATTCTTCAGTTCAAGATTCCCAACCAATTCTTCATCCTGAGCGGCATAGAAGTTTTGTTTTGCATTGAAGAACTGATCACATGCACCGCGGAATTCCTTCCACAACTTCTGTTCGTTACGTTGACCTGCATTTCCCAGTTCTTTCCAAACTTTCTGGAGGCGCACAATTTCAGCACTCGTTTCTTTCCACGCCGTTGAATCTTTCAATTCATTCAGCTTCGCGATCAATTCCTGTTTCTTTGATGCAACGCGATCGAAATCACCTTTCAGGCTTTCAAAGTATGCTTTCTTTTTCGCAAAGAATTCATCACATGAAGCGCGGAATGCTTTCCAAACTTCTTCGTTTTCCTTGCGCGGACCAAAACCAATCTGTTTCCAGGCTTCCTGCAATTCCAACAATTTTTTCGTTGCCGCATCCCATTCTTTGGCAGAGCCTGCTCCTAACTCCTGGATGAAATCGGCAGCCTGTTTTGCCAATTCCTTTTTACGCTCAAGGTTCGCTGTTAACTCACCTCGTCGCTCATCGTAGAATGAATGAATGCGATGATACGTCGCCCGAACCGCTTCCCAGTACGCATCTTTTAGTTTTTCCCACTCCTCGTTCTGAACCGGACCGATTTCGTCCCATTCGTTTTGAAGTGCTTTCAGGGCATGCTCAACTTCTTTGATTTGCTCAACCGATGCAAGTTGCTGAATACGTTGAATCACATCCAGTTTCAACTGTTGGTTTCGGTGCAAATCGTGTTCGCGCAATTCACGGTAAATCTTAATGTGGTAGAAGAATGTTTCCAGCAAACGAGAGTAATCAGACTGGATTTCCTGACGCTTTTCACGGGAAATATCGCCAACCGCTTTCCATTGTTCATGGATATCCTTGTACGCAGCAAGTGCAGCACCAATATTTTCTTCTTTTTCGACTACTTCTTTCAGACGTTCTATCAGCGCCTTTTTTCTACGCAGGTTGGCGTCTTCCGCATCCGATTTGGCACGTTGCTGCGTTGCACGCTTCTCACGGTACTCATTGAGCAACTCGTAAAATGCATTGCGGTCTTCATCAGCAGGCCTTTCGATCGGTTCTTCACCTTTCTCCTGTGCTTCTAATTGGGCTATCTGGAACTTGCGATCCTCCTCCAACAACAAATCTTCCATTTGAGTGCGCAATTCCGCCACTTCGCGAGCAACTGCCAACGCATCTTCCTGCGCAGCGAGTGCTTGTAATCGTTCTAACAGAGCCTTCTTTTCCATAGCCGAAGTTATTCTTGCCCGCTTTTAAGCGAGTGTCATTTCAAAATTTGTCAGCGCAACCAATTCCTCGATACGCGCATCGATATCCGCACGGGAAATCTCCAACAAACGCTGCGTTCCGAATTTTTCTACACAGAACGAAGCCAATGCAGATCCGGCAATAATTGCGCGTTTCATGTTCTCAAACGATGTATCGTCAGTTGCTGCCAGGTATCCAATGAATCCACCTGCAAATGTGTCTCCTGCTCCGGTTGGGTCAAAGACTACCTCAAGCGGCAGCGCTGGAGCGAAAAATACGTTGTTCTCCTGGAACAACAAAGCTCCATGCTCACCTTTTTTGATAATCAATGTTTTCGGACCCATTGCACGGATCACTTTCGAAGCCGTTTTCAGGGAATATTCTCCCGAAAGCTGACGTGCCTCTTCGTCGTTAATGATCAGTACATCGACCAATGCCAATGTCTGTTTCAAATCATCCATTGCGATATCCATCCAGAAGTTCATCGTATCCATGGCAATCAATTTCGGGCGTTTTGTCAAGCGCTCAATCACCAATCGCTGAACCGCCGGTGCAAGATTACCCAACATCAGGTAATCCGCCCCCTGGTAGCTTTCCGGAATAATCGGATCGAAAGTTTCCAGCACATTCAATTCGGTTACCAAGGTATCGCGACTGTTCATATCGTTATGGTATCTACCTGACCAGAAGAAGGTTTTCTCTCCTTTCTTAATTTGAAGCCCTTCCAAAGCAACGCCTTTAGAAGCAAGCAAATCAAGCGTTTCCTGCGGGAAATCTTCCCCTACTACGGAAACAATTCGTTGGTCCTTAACAAAGTTCGACGCTGAAAGCGCGATGAAGGTTCCTGCACCCCCAACAATTTTATCGGTTTTCCCGAATGGTGTTTCGATGGCATCGAATGCCACACTTCCTACCGTTACCAGACTCATAGCTTAATGTTATGGTACAAATGTAGGAATTCAAAATGCAAAATTTCAAAATGATCAAAGGAGTTCGCACTAAGGGACTCATTATTCCATAAAAAAACAAAAGATTCCCCCTTCTCCTTTTGAATTCAATCATTTTGCATTTTGAATTCCTAACTTTACGGTATGGATTACGCTCTGGAAATGCGCTACCAACATCTGGTACGTGAACTCTCCAAAACTTTCGGCGAAGGAATTGATCTTCAGGTATTGTTATTTCTCATTGGTGTAGAAGAACTGGGAAAAGGATTTCAAACGTTTAAAAAGCAAGAGAAAACCGACCTGATGCACATTGCCATTTGTACGTTGCTTGAACCTTACGGGTACTATGAATTCATTGGAAAGGACAAGGACGAATGGCCGCATTTCGAACTCAAAAAAGAACTTCCTCCACTCAACGAAGAAGAACAGCAGGCCTTTATGAAGGAAGCAATTGTGGAATACTTTGAACACCACGGCTATTCTACTGCCCATCTGCAACCGTAATTAACGTATATTTGTTACTCTCAAACTAAAAGAATACCATGGATATTTGGGTGCGCGTTGCGCAAGTATTACTCTCACTTTCGATTCTTATCGTATTACACGAATTCGGTCACTTTATTCCGGCTCGTTTATTCAAAACCAAAGTAGAAAAGTTCTACTTGTTCTTTGACTGGAAGTTTTCTTTATTCAAGAAGAAAGTCGGTGAAACAGAATGGGGAATCGGTTGGCTACCATTAGGTGGTTACGTGAAAATCTCCGGAATGGTAGATGAATCCATGGACACGGAACAATTGGCTCAACCCGCACAACCATGGGAATTCCGCTCCAAACCGGCATGGCAGCGTTTGATCATCATGTTGGGTGGAATCATTGTAAATGTGATTGTAGGTTTCGTTCTATTCATTATGGTTGTTGGTATTTGGGGCGAAGAGAAAGTGGATTACTCCAAAATCAATAACGGACTTGCCGTAGCTCCTTACATGGAACAATACGGATTCCGATCCGGAGATATTATTCAGAAAGTAAACGGTGAAGCGTGGGACGTTGCTCCGCACAAATTGAGTGGAGAAATCATGATCTTCGATAAGTTCAACTTCGAGGTGAAACATCAGGATGGTAAGGTAGAAAACATTACACTACCTCAAGATATGGGAATGAAAATATGGGATAATGGTCTTGAAGCAAGCGCCTTTGGTTTCAGATATTTCATGCCGAAAATTGACTCAGTAACACCTAAAACGGCTGCAAGTAAGGCTGGTTTGAAGAAAGGTGATAAAATCCTCACCGTAAACGGTAAAGAGTTGATCTACCGTGATGAACTGACAACCGAATTGTACCACAATCGTGAGAAAAGTGTAGACATTACCTTCCGCAGACTTGATTCTGTTTATACGAAATCTGTTTATGTAAACAAAGAAGGTCGTTTGGGAATGATTCTGGGAGACACTCCTGTTAAAGACATTCCTTTTGTTCAGTCTGCCATTTATACACAGCACTACGGTTTCGGGGAATGCTTTGGTAAAGGGTTTGAAAGAGGCTTCAACATGATTTACAGTAACGTGAAGCAATTCAAATACGTATTCACGGAGCGCGGCGCTACTCAGGTCGGTGGTGTCGGAACCATTTCCAAATTGTTCCCGACTACATGGAACTGGGAGATTTTTTGGACTACAACGGCATTTCTTTCCATGATGCTTGCAGTAATGAACCTGCTTCCTATTCCTGCGTTGGATGGTGGACACGTTATGTTCCTGATTTATGAAATGGTTGCCCGCAAACCTGCCCCTCAACGTTTCATGGAATACGCACAATATGCAGGTTTCTTTATCTTACTTGGATTAATGATCTACGCAAACGGTAACGACATTGTGAAATGGTTGTCCGGATCCTAAACACTAAAAATCAAAAAACATGAAATACATTCTTTCCATTTTCTTTGTTTGCTTGTTTGCAGTTGCACAGGCACAGATGAAACAAGGTGTAATTACCTACACCATGACTTATTCTTCCGACGATCCAGAAATGCAAATGGCTTTCGGAATGATGGAGAACTCAACAATGACAACTTACTTCATGCCCAATCTTTCGAAGGTTGAAATCAACATGGGGATAATGATGCAATTGGAAACAGTAGTTAATTCCAAGAAAAACAAAGCTCTGATGCTGATGTCGGGTATGGGAATGAACTATGCCATTCAGGGAAAAGCAACAGAATTTGCAGAACTGAACAGCAAATCAGAAGTTACCAAACAAGTAACTCTGATGGATGAAGCGAAACAAATTATGGGGTACAATTGCAAGAAAGCCATTATCAATTCTTCGGATGGTAAAATGGTTGAAGTGTGGTACACAGACGAAATTTCGGCCAAGGTAGAAGGCCAACAGTACTACGACACGCAAATTCCGGGTTTCTCGATGGAAGTAAACACTTCTGCTAACGGAATAAACATTTCCATCGCAGTTTCAGGGATCTCCGAAGAGGTTTCAAAAAACGATTTCAAAATGAGCATTCCTGAAGGGTATGAAAAGAAGACCCTGAAAGATTTGGAAAATATGGGAATGCAGTAGTGATTAGAAATTAGTGATTAAGCAATAGCCATTCGCTAGTCATAATAAAAACGCCGGACGACTAGTAGTATCCGGCGTTTTTCTATTGCCTATTTTCTATTCACTAATCATTCTAAATGTGTTTCACTTTCACAAATCGTTTGGTGAAGTTCCCTGAATCCTTGAAGATGTTTACCATGTAGCTTCCGGAAGCCATTCCATCCAGATCGATTGGAATATCGTGTGTTCCCTGATTCAACTTCTGAGAACATACTTCTTTCACCAATTTGCCTTCGGCATTTCGGACCTGAACCGTTACTTCTTCTCCCAGGCTTTCAAAGCGAACGGTTGTGGTATTGCCACATGGGTTAGGATACACCAGCACCGAATTCGAGTCTTCTTTTTCATCCAAACTCAGGTTGCAGGCACCAAGAATTGGGAAGAACGTAACGGTGTGTTCAAATTGTGCCTGAATGTCCGACGGATCAGCTTCAAACCAATCTTTCAGAACTGACGCATACACGTCTCGGAAATCAATTTGCATGGGAAGACCTTCCTGATCAATAATCTGATCCCCAATCACCGGATTCGGGCCTACTATACCTCCACTAATACATGTTCCGAAGAGGAATAATGGTGCTGCGTCTCCGTGATCGGTTCCGTCACTTGCATTCGATGCCACCTGACGACCAAATTCCGAGAACGTCATACCCGCTACGCGGTTTTCTAAACCAAGCAGGAACAAATCATCCTGGAACGCCCGAATTGCATCTGAAACCTGTTTCAACAAATCGGCATGATTTCCGAGATGCGGACTTCCTGACTCCACCTGAGAATCGTGTGTATCGAACCCGTTGACATTCAAAATGTAAATCTTCGTTTTCAATCCACCGGAAATCATCTGGGCAACATCACGCATTTGCATCGCCAGTGGATTATTACTATCATACATTGTGGACATGGTATTTCCCGCCGCGTAGGCCGCATTGATTTGATCACCGTATTCGTTGGCCTGTGCAATAATCGTTGCAAGGTATTCCATGTGAGAACCATAATACGTTCCGTCGTTCAACTGTGTTGTTTCCCAAAGGTTGAACACGTCTGCAGGATTCGAAACCGCCTGGCAGAAGTTAGCCATGAGTCCCTGGCACGTGGCAGAAACATCGTAACCCATACTGATCGCAAAAGGATCCGGGTACGTTGTATTCGGGTAATCTTCCGGATAATTCGGGTAGTTCTGATCCAAATGTCTACCTAACCAACCGGTTGAAGCTGTTTCAGCCATCAAACCACTTGTCCAGATATCCATGGAACGGAAATGCGAACGGTTTTGTTCCGGATAACCCACATTCTGAATAATACTCAGTTTCCCGTCATCAAATAAATCACGCATTCCCGTCATGTTCGGATGGAGTGCGTTAGTTGTGTTTAAGGCCAGCAACTGATTTTCAGGAATAATGATATTTGGTCGCTGAATAGCGAGATTATCGTATTGATCGAGCGGTATTAAGGTATTCAAACCATCATTACCACCATTCAGACGCACAAGAATGAGTACGCGGTCTTCGGCAGACTTTGATGTTTTGAACAGTTCCTTGGTCACCGTTCCATAATTGAA
The DNA here is from genome assembly GCA_966211245.1 of uncultured Fluviicola sp. GTDB lineage: Bacteria > Bacteroidota > Bacteroidia > Flavobacteriales_D > Crocinitomicaceae > Fluviicola. The sequence continues at coordinate 23,959 of CBIHND010000020.1, forward strand.
TCGTTTTAAAATCAACGGAGCTCCAATAGAGGTTAGTGCTACCGATTGTACAAAGCTTCTTCTTTTCATACTGCTAATTTTGGTAGGACTTCGCCCTAAATGGTTTGAAATTCCGGTAATTGAAATAATCGGTACAACGTCAACTCTACACGCTGACGAACCGGTGTACTGACAGTTGAATTTCCGGGATCGGCTGCATAGTCATTGTACTGAATAGTCCATTCAAAATCCGGTTGTCCGTTACACAAAATTGTTTTCAGCATTGTTCGAGTCGGTGCAGAAAGTCCTTTCGGTGTAAATACCGTTGCCATATCCAGAATCACCTGATCCGGATCAGAAGGGACCGATAAACCATCCAGAAATGTCAAGCAATCCAGTTTAAAGAAGTTTCCATTCACTTGTAAGCCGTTGGTTACCGTTAAATAGGCGCCAATGTCAAATCGGAGTTTAATGTAGCTGGAATTCGCCCATAGCTTGGAATAAGCCGGAGTCTGGTAATATGCTGTCCATCCACCGACACTTGGTGGTTTGAAGTAATCCATGCCAAGCGTTGCCGCGATGTAATAGAAGTTCAGATACATTTCGTAATTCGTTGCTAAATCATACGACGGAGCAGAACTCGTGCTGTTGAACATAGAGAACATACATTCCAGCGGATTCTTGATGATTGCACCGCGAACCGAAACATCGTAGAAGTGTTCACTGGAAAGTAATTCATCCATAACCGGCATGATGTTAAAGCCGTTCGCCTCAAGTGTCGCCGCCATCTCAGAAATAACAGTTGATTCAACGGATGCCGTCAGATCGTAGTTCACAAACCAACGATATAACTTGCGACAAATATGCTTTGCCATATCCGTTTGTGAGAAGATGATATCAATGTAATTGTCCACTTCAGCACTTCCTGCATCCGGAATACTGGCCGACCCAAAATACGCCGAAAGTAATTTGGTAGAAGCATCGTGAAGGATAGACTGAAACGAACTCGTTGGCTCGGGGGCAGTTGTACTGTACAAATCCTGTGCAATCCATCCGGTCAGAATTTTCGCACCGGCAGCAATATCAGCTTCCGTATAGTGTGAATAGTCTCCCGGCCCGATCTGAGGTCCCTTACCAACTGTAAATAACTCCAAAAGCTCGCGCGAGTAATTTTCATTGGGAGAGAATTGGTTATTGGATGTTCCGTTCAGGAAAATCAGCATCAGCGGATTGATTGTAATATCCTTTACCATTTGCTTGAAATCACCAAGACAAGAAGCACGTAGAATATCCATATACTGGTACACCGCGCGCGCCTCGGAATTACAATCAACCCCGAAATGATTCACCCAGAATAAACACATTTTCTCCTGGATGTTTACGTCCTGTTGGTTGATTCTCTCCATAATCCATGCAGCTCCGGAGGCGCGTCGTGCATTATCTGTCAATGCAGCATTACTTGCCGGATACACAGCTCCAACCCAAGTCGTTCCGAAAGGTACAACCGCTTCGTCGGGATGGTAAGTCAACGGCATTGTTGGGCTTAAAGGAGAAAGCAACGTTGAAACTGTGGTGTTCATACCATCAGTTACGGCTTGTTGTATTTGTTGATACGTAGCACCGAACATGGTTCTGCGTAGCAGATGCCCGGCTTCAACGACCGTCCACGACCCGGTATAGGGGGTAAGACTCAGTGAGACCGGTTGAGTAACTTCTTCGGGAATCATAGTAATTTTTTAGCGTATGCAATTTAGGGAAAATTTCGAGCGATGCAAATGAGCTTGTTCATTCGGAACGGGTGATTGAATAATCGAGCGTAGGTTCAGTTCGAAATTCACAAACAATGAAGTAATTGGTTAATTATTAGGCAGGAAAACAACGACTGGAAGCGTGAATTTCAACATTTGAACGATGTCGCAACATTGCGACATCGAAACATCGATAGAAAAATTGAATTTCCTTCGAAATTACCTGCCTGAAAGAAAGGAGATATTACGCTTTAATCCCTCAAACTTCGTTCGCTTCACTGCCGATTTTCGAAACAATTCCCGGTAAACCTCTTCACTTAAATCTTCCCAATCCGATGTCGACATCGAAAATAAGCGCTCTCTAGGCTGAAAACGTTTTTCTAGATGTGGTGTCGAAAAACGATTCCACGGACACACATCCTGACAAATATCACAACCGTAAATCCATGATTCCATTTTTCCTTTGAACTCATCCGGAAGCTGGTCCCCTCTCAATTCAATGGTAGCATACGAGATGCATTTGGAACCATCGACAACATATTGCTCGGTTATCGCATCTGTCGGACAAGCATCAATACATCGTGTACATGTTCCACAATAGTCGCGAATCGGAGAATCCGGCTCAATATCAAGATCACAAATCCATTCTGCCAGAAAGTAAAACGATCCCGCTTTCGGGTGAATCAGATTCGAATTCTTTCCTACCCAACCCAAACCGCTTTTTTTTGCCCAGGCCTTTTCCAGTACGGGTGCGCTGTCTACAAAAATCCGTCCTTCAATATCACCCACAATTGTTTTGACTTCAGTCACGAAGTCACGTAACTTATCTTTGATTACCTGATGGTAGTCTTCGCCATAAGCGTACTTGGAAATCTTATACGCAGCGTCAGAGGTTTGTTCGGGAAAGTAATTGTACAAAAAAGAGATTACGGTCTTTGCGCCTGGAACCAATAAACCCGGGTCAAGTCGCATGTCGAAATGATTCTCCATGTATTTCATTTCCCCATGCTGTTGTTTATTCAACCATGCTGTCAATCGCGGGGCTTCCTCTTCCAGAAATTCCGCCTTAGAGAACCCCACACTAAAGAAGCCGTGCTGTTGAGCAAGTTCCTTGAGGTAATGCTTAAGCTCCGTGCGATTCATGATTTGGAAATTTAAAACAGTCCTCCCTGTGACCAACCGTTGTTGTAACCAAGGTGTACGTACGCCTTCTCAGTCACCTTTCTTCCACGTGGTGTACGCATCAGGAATCCCTCCTGGATCAGGAATGGTTCGTATACTTCTTCAAGTGTTCCGGCATTCTCACCGATTGCAGTAGCGATAGTTGACATACCAACAGGTCCGCCTTTGAACTTATCAATCATCACTCGCAAGATTCGGTTATCCATTTCGTCTAATCCGAACTTATCTACACTCAATGCATCAAGGGCAAGAATGGTAATATCTGGAGAAATTGTACCATCTCCTTTTACCTGGGCAAAATCCCTTACACGACGTAAAATAGCATTGGCAATACGAGGTGTTCCACGACTTCTTCCGGCAATTTCAAAAGCCGCTCTCTCATCGATCTCAATATCAAGCAAACTGGAAGAGCGCTCAACAATCATCGACAACGTTTTGATATCGTAGTACTCCAAACGCGAGTTAATTCCAAAACGCGCTCTTAAAGGAGCTGTAAGCAATCCTGACCGTGTCGTGGCACCAATGAGTGTAAACGGATTCAAAGCGATCTGTACAGTACGCGCATTCGCTCCGGAGTCGATCAGGATATCGATCACATAATCCTCCATTGCTGAATAAAGATACTCTTCTACCACGGGACTCAACCGATGAATTTCATCAATGAACAGAACATCTCCTTTTTCAAGATTGGTCAATAGTCCGGCCAGGTCACCAGGTTTATCCAGAACGGGACCACTGGTTACTTTGAAACCAACGTTCAATTCATTCGCAATAATATTTGCCAGAGTGGTCTTTCCTAACCCCGGTGGGCCATGAAGCAAAACGTGATCCAGAGGTTCATTCCGTTTCATCGCGGCTTGAACAAAAATCTCCAGGTTATCGACCACTTGCGGCTGTCCGGCAAAATCATTCAAACGACGCGGACGCAGGACTTTATCGTAGTCCTTTTCCTGACTGTTCATTTCTGATCTGTAGTCGAATGATTCTTCCATTTGGGGGTAAAGTTACAAATTAGATGTGATGTTGATTGAACCACCGACCTTTGTTCTCGATACGTAGCTTTCGTTTCTAAGTTCACCGCGAATTGACAGCGGCATACAACCGTCAGCTCGAGTATTGCAAATGCAACGTATTGGGATGCCGGAATGTATCAAAAACGACGGTTTACTCAAGACAAAAAATCCCTGCATGTATTAAACAAACAGGGATTCCTATATCAATTTTAAAAAGTCTAGTGTTCTTCTTCACCTTCAGCCAATGGAACAGTCTGAGGGATATAATCCTCTTCAGCACCAGGCTTCGAGTAATCGTACGGCCAACGGTGTACTTCTGGAATAGCACCCGGCCAGTTACCGTGAATGTGCTCAACCGGAGTCGTCCACTCAAGTGTATTTGAACGCCAAGGGTTTTGAGGAGCCACAGGTCCACGGAAGATGCTGTAGAAGAAGTTGAACAAGAATACCAACTGGCCACACGCTGCGATGATCGCAAAAATCGTGATGATCTCGTTCAAGTCCATGATCATTTCGAAAGAATCGTTGTTGAATTCTCCATATACAGAGTAATCGTAGTAACGACGAGGAGCACCAGCCAATCCTACAAAGTGCATTGGGAAGAATACTCCGTAAGCACCAATGATAGTGATCCAGAAGTGAACATAGCCCAAACGCGTATTCAACATACGTCCGTACATCTTAGGGAACCAGTGGTAGATTCCGGCAAACATTCCGAATACCGCTGACATACCCATTACAATGTGGAAGTGAGCAACAACGAAGTATGTATCGTGTACTGCGATATCAAGAGCAGAGTCAGCAAGGATAATACCTGTAACACCACCAGTGATGAACGTAGACACCAATCCGATTGAGAACAACATTGCAGGAGTGTAGATGTTCGATCCTTTCCAGATTGTTGTAATGTAGTTAAACACTTTTACTGCAGAAGGAATCGCAATCAACAAGGTTGTAAATACGAATACACCTCCAAGGAACGGGTTCATACCGGTAATGAACATGTGGTGACCCCATACGATAAATGAAAGGAATCCGATCGCAAGGATAGATCCGATCATCGCGCGGTAACCAAAGATCGGCTTGCGCGAGTTCGTGGAAATGATTTCGGAAGTCAAACCAAGGGCAGGTAACAATACGATGTATACCTCCGGGTGACCCAGGAACCAGAACAAGTGTTGGTAAAGAAGTGGAGATCCACCATGATTCTCCAACATTTCAGACCCAACAATGATATCAGAAAGGTAGAACGATGTTCCCGCAAGACGGTCCATTGTCAACAACAACGCTGCTGAAAGAAGAACCGGGAATGATAACACCCCAAGAACCGCAGTTACGAAGAACGCCCAAATCGTCAACGGCATACGTGTCATTTTCATTCCACGTGTACGCAAGTTCAAAATTGTTACGATGTAGTTCAATGATCCCAACAAAGACGAAGCGATGAAGATTGTCATTGAAATCAACCACATTGTCATACCTTGTCCTGATCCTTCAATTGCATCTGGCAATGCCGATAGCGGAGGGTAAACCGTCCATCCGGATGAAGCTGGTCCTGTTTCAATGAACAAAGAAGCCGTCATAATAATTGAAGACAACATGAACAACCAGAACGACAACATGTTCAGGAATCCAGACGCCATATCACGTGCACCAATTTGCAACGGAATTAGCAGGTTTGAGAAAGTTCCCGACAAACCACCTGTCAAAAGGAAGAATACCATGATCGTACCATGAATAGTAACCAATGCCAGATACATTGACTCTTTCAATACACCACCCGGAGCCCATTTCTCACCAAGGAAGAAAGAAAGGAAATCGCTTTCCTCTCCTGGCCACGCCAATTGGATACGGAACAAGATTGACAACAACATTGCAATTAGTCCCATGAATACCGCAGTTACAAGGAACTGCTTTCCAATCATCTTGTGATCCTGAGAGAAAATATATTTCGAAATAAAACCTTCTTCATGGTGTTCGTGTCCATGAGCGAGATGTGCGTGTGCTTCGTGAGCTGCCATGATTTTATTTTTTTACTGTATTAGTTAACTATAATTATTTAGTAGGAGCTGTCGGTACTGAATCAGTAGTTGCAGTAGCCAACGAATCAGCTGGTGCTGCAGGAACTGCTGGTTTCGGCTTACCTACCGGATAAATTGCTTTGAATACTTTAGATCCATCCAACCATGCTTTGCGATCTGCGGCTGTTGGTTTACGGCCTAAAATCTTTTGCAATTTAGCTTGTTGAGCAGGAGTATCCATGTATGACTTCTGAAGGTACCACTTATCGTATGCCTTCTCATCCAATACAACTACCATCAACTTCATTTTGTAGTGAGAAGATCCACAGATCTTGTTACACATAAGAATGTAGTTGAAGTTCGGATCGTGCATTTTCTCCTTCATATCTTTTGTTGTGATCGTCGGAGTGAACTTGAAACGAGTAGTCATACCCGGTACTGTGTTCATCTGAGCACGGAAATGAGGGAAATATGCAGAGTGAATTACGTCTTTCGCACGGAAGTTGAATTCAACTTCACGGCCTTTACACAAATACAATGTATCACTTGCTCCGAAAACGATATCGTCCATTGCCGCTTTATCCAGTGCCATGTTATTGTGGCGAGCCTGCAACTGGTACAGCAAACGAACCAAACGCTCCTGGCTTTCTAATTGACGCAACATGATAGCCTTGTTCTTCGGATCGAACATCAATTTACGGTTGTTCAATTTAGCTTCCAATGCTTTGATACCTGTAGCTCCATTTTGCATTGAATCGATCGCATCCTGAATGGTAGCTTTCGTTAACAATGCTAATGGATTGTTTGCATTTGTCAATTTGTAATCAAAGCGCCCCAATTGGTTATCATCACCAGCCAAACGAACTGTCCAGTCGAACTGCTTAGAGAACAACTCAATACGCTGCGCCTCTTTAGACGCATCGCTCGTTTGATCATTCCATGATTTCAAACCAAGGATAATGATCACAGCCAACACCAATGCAGGAATAACAGTCCAGATCAACTCCAATTTGTTATCGTGCGGGAAGTAGTAAGCTTTCACCCCTGGCTTGCGAACATATTTGTAAGCAAATCCAAACAACAACGCATTTGTAAGGAAGAATACAATGATAATGATCCAGAAGTTCAGGTTCAACAACCAATCTGTTTCAACACCATTTTTAGAAGCAGCTTCTCCACGACCTGTCCAACCGTACTCCAACATTAACCAGATAAATCCGATGAACATGAAGAACATGAAGCCCAGTAGCAAAAGAGCATTCAGACGGTTCTCACGGTTTGGAATTTCCTCCTCGCGGCGACCTTTCAATTTCGAAGAGATTTCATACAAACGCACCAACTGTGCGATTGCGAAAACCCCTAAAACAACTACGATTAATACTATCAGCTTTGTCATTTCTCTAATTTTATCTTAGCTAATCTGCAGAATTAAAATTCGTGGTGAATACTCTCGTCCAGGAACGGGTGATTTACCGGTGTCAACGGAGCCTTCGTCAGGTTCGTTAACAAGATTCGGATGAATGCTCCAAGGAACAATACAGCCAATCCAATTTCCATGAATCCGATGAATGCGCTCTTACCAAGAGATCCTCCCATTACCATGATGTAAGTATCTACCCAGTGGCCACCGAAGATGATCAATCCAACGAATGTCAATACCCCCGCGTGACGTTTTGCATCTCTTGACATTAACAACAACATTGGGAATGCGAAGTTGATGAAGAACATTGCGAAGTACATCAATTTATACTCTTCAATTCTCAACTGGTGGTATGTTACCTCTTCAGGGATGTTTGCGTACCAAATCAACATGAATTGAGAAAACCACAGGTAAGACCAAAGGAATGAAGTTGCGAACGTCCACTTTCCTAAATCGTGAATGTGGTTTTCATTTACATTAGCCAGGTATCCTTGTTTTTTCAGGTACAATGTCAAACAAACCAATGTGATCATAGCAGAACACCACATTCCACCGAATACGTACCATCCGAACAATGTTGAGTACCAATGAGCGTCGATTGACATGATCCAGTCCCATGCAGAAGTCGAAGAGAACACTGCAAAGAATACAAGGAATGCCGCACCACGACGGTAGTTCTTGAAGTGGATATCTGTTCCACCAACTTTATCTTCTTCCAATGAACGCTTACGGAAACCATTCCAGTAGATCAGGTAAACAGTCAGGTAAACTACCGTACGAATCCAGAAGAAAATTTCGTTCAGGTAAGCAGATTTACCGCTAATGATCTTGTCGTGCTCCACTACCGAGTCATCCATCCAAACATAGATGTGTGCCCCGTCCATAATTGTAATTGCCATCAACGTTGTAACAAGAATTGCGGCACCGTAAGGAATAAATCCTGTTACAGCTTCGATGATTCTCTTAATTGAAGCGTACCAACCTGTTTCTGTTGCATACTGAAGGGCAAGGAAGAACATAGCTCCCATTGCAATTCCAAAGAAGAACAAGCTATTTACAAGCATGTTAGCCAGGAAACGCTGACCAAAATGCTCTCCGTTATGGTGAGACTCACTGTACTCCATCATAACGCCTAAACCGAAACTCACGATCCCGATGATCATCAGAACCATTGTCAACGTTTTTGCTTTTGAAGGTATTTTGAATTCCATTTCTATTCGTTTTCTATCGGTTTAGCAATTATTTATTTGCAGTTGAATCAGCAGGATTAACAGATGCACCCCACAAGGGTTTTCCAGTCGGATCAAACGTTCCGTAAGCTTTATCCTGGAACTTATTGATGTAGTGAACCAATGTCCAGATTTCCTTCTTATTCAACAATGAGTTGTGTGCCCCCATCATCCCTTTACCGTAGTAAATGGAGTAGAACTTCTGACCGTCCGCGATTGCAAGTCCACCAAGGTTAGCTGCTCCGGTGTACGCTCCTGAAACAACCATTGGTCCGTTTCCGTCTCCTTTTTCACCGTGACAATGCTTACAGTTGATGGTGTACAAGTACTTACCGTCAGCGAAAATCTTCTCAGCAGTTGCAGCATCTTTCAACTTCAGCGGGTTTACATCTGAAGCTGCAGCTTTGTATTCGAAGTCCGCATCCGCGTTCGATGACAAATCCCAACCGAATAATCCGTGAGTCTTACCTGCAGCATTTCCTGCTTTTCTCCAATACGGCAACATGTTGTGAACTGTAGCCGAATCTGTTCCGAAATACGGAATAGTGTACTTTGGAGGAGTCATAGCCGAAAGGCGCATTTTCTTCTCGTCATCAATTTGTCCTTGCACCTCACCGTAATCAACATACGGCTCAATAGCAGGAGAGCGATACATATCAGGCATGTATTCCAATCCTGGACTATCCGGATCCGACGCACACGCTGTTGCCAACAACGCCACTACGGAAATCTGCGCAAATGCCTTGAATCTTATTTTCATCTGTCTTATTCTTTAAATTCTTATCCCCCGAGGCGGACTAATTAATGAATTTCTTTTTGGTCAATTTCAATCACACCTGTTTCGTTCAACATCGCTAACAATTCATCAGCGCTGTGACCGTGGTTATCAGAAGTGCGAATCTCCATTACGAACTTGTCGTCTGTGGTTCTTGGATCCGGGTTAGAAGCCGGCATTCCAGGAAGTGTTTTATTCAACAACAAGTAAGTAATTGCCATTCCGTGAGCAGCACACAATACGGTGAACTCGAATGAAATCGGAATGAACGCCAATACGTTATCCAGGTACGATTCGTTTGGTTTACCACCAATGTTCATCGGCCAGTCTTCGATCATGAAGTAGCGCATACCGATTGTTGCCAACATGGTACCAGTGATACCATACAAGAAGGCCATAATTCCCAAACGTGTATGTTTCACACCGATGATCGGGTCAATACCGTGAATTGGGAAAGGTGAGAACACGTCAGCTACTTTAACACCTTTAGCCACCAACTTCTTTGCGCCGTCCTTTAGCACATCGTCGTCGTCATACATTGCGTAAATTACTTTCTCTGCCATGTCTCAATTAATGATTGTGAGTATTATCGTGGTCATGACCATGATCGTGGCTATGACCGTGTTTTGCAAAATAAGGGTGAACCGGAGCAGTATCGTTCTTGTACGACTCACCTGAAGATTTCAAGATAGTTTTCAATTCGTTCAACGCCAATACCGGGAAGAAACGAGCAAACAACAAGAAGAATACGAAGAACAATCCGATGGTTCCAATGTACACACCTAAGTCGATGTGGCTTGGGAAGTGCATAGACCAACCAGCCGGAATGTAATCGCGGTGGATTGACGTAACGATAATTACGTAACGCTCGAACCACATACCGATGTTTACAATGATCGAAATAAAGAATGTGAACAACAGTGAACGACGCAACTTGCGGAACCACATCAACTGTGGAGAAATTACGTTACATGTCATCATTGACCAGTAAGCCCACCAGTACGGTCCGGTTGCACGGTTTACGAATGCGTACGCTTCGTATTCCACACCTGAATACCAGGAAATGAACAACTCGGTGATGTATGCAGTACCCACGATAGATCCTGTTACCATGATTACGATGTTCATGTACTCAACGTGTTTTGTGTGGATGTATGCCTCAAGCTTCATTGCTTTACGCATCACCAACAAGAGTGTTTGTACCATCGCAAAACCAGAGAATACCGCTCCAGCTACGAAGTACGGAGGGAAAATCGTGGTGTGCCATCCTGGAATTACCGAAGTGGCAAAGTCGAAGGATACAATCGAGTGAACCGAGAATACAAGTGGAGTTGCAACCCCCGCAAGTACTAATGATACTAATTCGAAGCGGTTCCAGTGCTTAGCACGTCCTGACCAACCGAATGAAAGGATCGAGTACATTTTCTTTGGAATCGGCTTCTTCACACGGTCGCGAATTGTTGCGAAGTCCGGAATCAAACCGATGTACCAGAATACCAATGATACAGAAAGGTAAGTTGAAATTGCGAATACGTCCCACAATAGCGGTGAGTTGAAGTTTACCCACAATGAACCGAACTGGTTAGGAATAGGAAGCGTCCAGTAACCAACCCAAAGGCGTCCCATGTGGATCAACGGGAACATACCTGCCATGAATACCGCAAAGATCGTCATCGCCTCAGCAGAACGGTTAATCGCCATTCTCCATTTTTGACGGAACAACAACAATACTGCGGAGATTAGGGTTCCGGCGTGACCGATACCTACCCACCATACGAAGTTGGTAATATCCCAAGCCCATCCAATGGTTTTGTTCAATCCCCAAACTCCAATACCTGTTCCTAACAAGTAAAAAATACATCCAACTCCGTACAACCCGATAATAAGGGCGATAGCGAACAGAATGTACCACATGCGTGGCGCTTTGTCCTCAATTGGTTTACATACATCATCAGTAATCTCATGGTATGTTTTATGACCTAATATGAGGGGTTCACGAATTGCAGCTTCCTTATGCATTATAGTCTATTTTAAGCAATTAATGATTCGTTTTCTTTCCGTGTTTCTCTGCCTTGTGACCTCCACCGTGGTGTGCAGCAGCTTCTTTAGCGTGCTCCTCAGCAAGTTCATTCAACAACGCATTCTTTTCGTTACGTACTTTCACCTGGTACCAGATATTTGGCTTAACACCAACTTCCTCTAATGCCTGGTAAGCGCGTTTGCCATTAGAAATCTTTCTGATTTCAGAGTTCACATCGTTCCAGTCACCGAAGATGATTGCTCCTGAAGGACATGCATCCTGACACGCAGTAACTACATCACCATCCACTACCGGACGACCTTCTTTCTTAGCAGTCAATTTACCTTCCTGGATACGCTGAACACAGAATGAACATTTCTCCATTACACCTCGCGTACGAACCGTAACATCCGGATTCAACACCATGCGTCCAAGATCATCCTGTGCAGGGTTGATTTCAGTAAACTTCTTGTATGAAGGGTAGTTGAACCAGTTGAAGCGACGTACTTTGTACGGACAGTTGTTCGCACAGTAACGTGTACCGATACAACGGTTGTAAGTCATTTGGTTCAACCCTTCGTTTGAGTGTGTTGTTGCAGCAACCGGACACACAGTCTCACAAGGAGCGTGGTTACAGTGGTGACACAACATTGGCATGTGAACTACTTTCGGGTTCTCAGATGGAACCTCAGCAGCAAGGAAATCCAAGTCTCCTTTACGTGTACCTACAGCTGCTTCTTCGTCAGTTGCATAGTAACGATCCAAACGCAACCAGTGCATTTCACGTCCTCTTCGTACTTCGTCTTTACCAACAACTGGAACGTTGTTTTCAGACTGACAAGCTACCATACAAGAACCACATCCGAAACACTGATTCAAGTCGATGCTCATTCCCCAACGGTGACCAACATGTTCAACCGGGTGTGCATCCCACAAATCGAATTCAGAGATTGGTTTTTCACCTTCGTGAGTATGAATAACGTGTTTGTGATTGTAAGCTCCCGGATCTTCATTGTTATAGATATCCAAGGTAGTTTCACGAACGATCGAGTTGCGGGCCATCACTGTATGGTGAATCTGCGTAGCTGCGATCGGGTAAATTCCTTCTGCCGGAGCGATTGTTCCTGAAACGTTTGTCTCGTAAGATCCGTTTTCGAATCCAACCAAACGGTAAGCATTCTTACCTACAGGAACGCGTTTTCCTTTTTCATCTAATTCGTAACCACCGTACTGCTTAGTCTGGTAAGCAGCTCTACCGATCTTCTCATCACCTTCACCACGTCCGTATCCAAGTGCGATACCAACTGTACCAGCTGCTTGTCCCGGTGAAGGGTAAACCGGCAAGGTCATTTTCTCACCATTAATGGTAACTGTTGCCATATTCAATCCGTTTTCCTGATCGAACGTTGTAGCATACTTACCTTCCATCTCAGATGGACTCATGGTAATGTAGTTATCCCAGGTAACTTTAGAGATCGGATCCGGCATTTCCTGCAACCATGGGTTACCTGCCTGATCTCCTGTAGCAAGACCTGCTTTTTGGTATAAAACCACCTCAAGCCCCGAAGCTTTCGGCAATTTCTTAGCGATTCCATTCATTGATGCTTCGTTGAACATCAACATTACCGGTGGCATAACTGCATTGTCAACACTATTGTGGACAACCATTGACCAGTATGTATGGAAATCTGTGTATGTTGTTTGCATTGGGAATCCGTAAGTTTCCCAGTTTTTCGAGATGTAGTCGTAAGCAATACGAGAATCTTTACCCCCACGAGCTTTTGCTTTACCTGCCCAAACTAACAACGACTCCAATGCTGAAGATGTGTTGTGTAACGGACGGATAGTAGGCTGAGCCAATGAGTAGTGTCCAGCTTTAGGATTGTAATCCATCCAAGCCTCCAATGCATGAAGGTCAGGAGCGATGAATTTACATTTTGAAGCTGTTTCATCAGCGTAAAGCGACATTGAAACGGAGAACATTTTCTCCAATTTCTCTCCGAACGCTGCTCCGTTTGGCAAGGTATATACCGGATTTGTCCCCAGGAAGAAGATTGCGTCTGGTCCTTTTCCAGCAATGACGTCAGCAACCAGCTTGTGCATTTTCGCATCTTCTGACTGGAACATCATGATTTCGTTCTCAAACTTGATCGTTTTACCGTAAGCTCCAAGAACGCTATTCAATTTGTTCGTCAATACCTGAACAGCAACATTATTTGATCCGGAAACCACAACTGACATCTCTTTAGATGCCTTCAATGATTTCACTGCCTCATCAGCAACTTCTCTCGCCTGCTTCGGTAATTCAGTAGAAACACCAGAATTCACACCAAAAGCCTTCAGGATGTACGACAAAACATTTGCCTGCTCACTTGGCTTGATCATACCACGGTAATCAGCATTTGATCCCGAGATAGACATATTTGATTCGAAATGGAAATGACGATTCATCCACTCTCCTTCCGGCTTACGACGCTTACCGTAATCAGCAGAGAATGCGTTACCCAACAACCATGTTGAAAGGAAATCTGCACCAACACTTACAATTGTTTTAGCCTGAGTGAAGTCGTAATCAGGAATCATGCGCTTACCGAATGATAACTCGTTTGCTTCACGCATACCGTTGTATGAAACCGCATCGTACTGAATGTGGTTAAAATTCGGATGCAGCATTGGCATTCCTCCTTCTCCCATTGTCTCACCGTAAACCGATGCAGACAAATCAAGCAATGCAGTTTGCATCGAAGGAGAGATTACCGAGTTCGAAACGAATGCAATCGTTCCTTTTTTCGCTTTGATTGCTTTCAATTTAGCGATCACTGCATCATCCAGTTTGCTCCAGTTGTCAGCACCCTGAACATCAGTCAAACGTTCGCTATCATACAATCCAAGTACAGAAGCTACGATTGGCGGAGTTAGAGCCCCCTGTGTGAAACCGTAGTCTTTATTTCCTTTAATATAAATAGGGCGACCTTCTCTTGTTTTTACAACGATGCTTGCGAAAGCATTCCCATCGTAATAAGTAGAGGCGTACCATGTAGCCAATCCCGGAGTTACATTCTCAGGTTTGTTTACATAAGGGATTGCCTTAGTAACAGGAGCCTCACAAGCAGCAACAGTAGCAGCTGCAACAGTGAATCCTAAGAACTTCAAGAAGTCACGGCGATCAGTTGATGTTTCTTTCAATGATTCGTCACCTAAAAACTCATCAACAGTTACTGACTGAGGAAATTCCTGGTTTCTTGATTCGATGAAAGCAGGCGTTTGCTTCAACTCATCAATACCTTTCCAATATTTTTTTGACATAGCCATATCCTTTATCTTCAACTAGTGATTAATAGTGACACTTAGCACATTCCCAACCACCTAACTCTTTAACTGTTACCTTAATTTTACCGTCTTCTTCTTTCAAGATTTTGTTGTACAATTTCTTGTTCTTCAACAAACGGTTATGGATTTCATTGTAGTAACCATCACCTTTCATGTCTACTGGTCCAGCTGTAATTTCTTTCTCAGCGTGACACTCGATACACCATCCCATTGTGAGGGTTGGTTTTGTAAGAGCGATGTTACCTTCGATTTTATTCAATTCAGCAACAGGAACCACACGAGCAGTTTCTTTTTGCTTTGTCATGTCTCCGTGACACTGCTTACAGTCAACCTGACCAACAACTACGTGTTGTGAGTGATTGAAGTATACATGATCAGGAAGGACGTGAACTTTGTTCCAAACGATTGGTTTCGTCTTGTCTTTACTGTACTCCATTTTCACAGGATCCCAACCAGCCGCTTCGTAGATCTTAGCAATCTTAGGAGCCTGAGCATCATTACCTGTAATCTGCTTGTGACAGTTCATACAAACGTTTACTGTCGGTAAACCTGCAGTCTTAGACTTAATAGCAGAGTTGTGACAGTAACGACAATCGATTTCGTTTTTACCTGCGTGAATGTCGTGAGGGAATTCAATCGGTTGTGACGGCTGGTACTCTTCCAATACACCGATTGAGTAACCGGACAAGAACAAACAAACGATCAATGAAAGTGTCAACACCAATCCGGCAACTCCAACATAACGCTTGTACTTCCACGCCCATGCCTTGAATTCCTCGCCGTACGAACGATCTTCGTTTACTTCTTTTCCTTCAGACGCTCTTGAAGCATTATTCAACTGACGACGAACACCACCAACTGACATGATGATTCCCGCGAATACAACTCCCAAAAGAATCCAAGTCCAAGGCAAACCTTCCTCCTCCTCTTCTTCTCCGGCAACCGCACCAGCATCACCACCTTCCTGAGCCGCAGCATCTTTAGGATTAGGCTGCTCATCGATCCAGTCAAAAATCGCATCGATCTCCTCATCCTTACCTGCCAATTCAGGGAACGTAGACATCGCAGTAGGTTTAAGACTCTTCGTCTTAGCCGCATACGGATCCGCTGCAGCTGCTGCTTCAAAGTTGGCAACCCACTTGTAAATTGAACCTGGCTTAGCACCACCGTCTTCCCAACGTTTACGAACTCCAGCAAGCGCCGGACCCGTTCCATCTTTCCACGGTTGGTGACACGTAGCACATTTCGCTTTGAAAATGGCCCCACCGTCTACTGCCGCATTAGCAGAAAATGCCCCCACAACAAAAACCGTTGTAAGCGCACCAAAACACCATTGTTTTATACTTCTAAACATCTGATTATTAGATATTTTTGTTCCAAAAACTTAACACCAAAACCCTATATACCCGGGTATTGACGATGGCAAATTTAGAAGAATAGCTACATTTCATGACAGTTTTCTGACAAATAATGCCGGTCTCTTTTTAATTTAAAATGATTCTAAATAAACACTTCGTTTCACATTTCTTAACAAAGCCCTAATAACCCTTTGTGAAACACTCTCTTGGCTACATTTAATTCAAAAAACACAGATCAATACTGAGGTAAATCGGTGAACGTGGTACGAAAAATGTACTTTTGACAAAAAAAAGATATGAAAGCTCTTTTTGTATTCGGTTTCTTCTTCGCATCCGGAATTGCATTCGGACAAATTACAGTGGTTAAAGATCCAAGGATTGACGGCCTTGTCAAGCAGCAGGGGGTGATTGTTCCACCAGCTACCACACAGCAGATGAATGGTTACCGCCTGCAACTGGCTTTCGATTCAAATAAATCAGTAGTTGACGAAGCCAGATCAAAGTTTTCAGCACTTTATCCTAAGGTCGATACTTACGTTGAATTTGTCGCTCCGCATTACTTCCTTAAAGTAGGTGATTTCCGTTCTCAACTAGAAGCAGAACGTGTTAAAGCCGGAACAGGAGCTTTATTTCCAACGGCCTTTATTGTTAAGGAGAAGATTAATTTGCCAAGAATTGACCAGAATTAAGGTTGAACGTTGATGGGTGAACGCTGAACGGAACTTCCGCCACACATTCACCATTCAAAAAATCGCCATTCAACATTCCTAATATTCAATCTTAATCTTAGCCGCCAGTTCTTTTGCTTCTTTCGTGATTTCTTGAACGGGTTGTTCTCCGTTCAACAATACAACAGCCATTCGGCGGTATGGTCGCGCAGTCGGTTTTCCGAAAATTCGTACGTCTGCTCCTGATACAGCAAGCACCTCATCCAAACCTGCAAACGAAGGTGATGTAGTTGTTTCCCGATCAGCCAAAACCACAGCACTAGCGCCATTTTTTAGCAAATTCACCGAAGGAATAGGCAATCCAAGAATCGCACGGGTATGTAACTCAAATTCGGAGAAATTCTGTGTTCCCGCAAGTGTAACCATTCCTGTGTCGTGCGGTCGTGGTGACAATTCCGAGAAAATTGCTCCGTCTTTGTTTACAAAGAATTCAACACCCCACAATCCAGCGCCACCAAGAGCTTTGGTTACAGCCGCCGCCATTTCCTGAGCCTGCTTCAGGTGTTCCGGATTCATTGGCATTGGTTGCCAGCTTTCCTGGTAATCTCCACGTTCCTGACGGTGACCAATCGGCGGGCAGAACAAGGTTTCGCCGTTCTTCTGAGTGACAGTTAACAACGTGATTTCATAATCAAACGGAATGAATTCTTCCACAATTACCTCCAACAAATCGCCACGTGAACCTTCAATGGCATAGTTCCACGCTTTCTCGATTTCTTCTTCGGAACGAACAACGGATTGTCCCTTACCTGAACTTGACATCAATGGTTTTACCACACACGGAAGACCAATTTCAGTGATAGCTGATCGGAATTCCTCCAAGGTCTGTGCATATTGATAATTTGCTGTTTTCACACCAACTTCCTTAGCCGCTAAATCGCGAATCGCTTTACGATTCATAGTGAAATTCGCTGCCTTTGCAGAAGGAACCACCTGAATTCCCTGTTTTTCATAATCGTAAAAACGCTCGGTGCGAATTGCCTCAATTTCAGGAACAATCAAATCCGGTTTTACCCTGGCAACGACTTCATCAAGAGCATTTCCATCGAGCATATTGATGACTTCAAAGCCATCTGCAACCTGCATTGCCGGAGCACCGGGGTAACTATCTACCGCGATCACATGCTGACCCAAACGCTGTAATGCAATTACCACTTCTTTGCCAAGTTCACCTGAACCTAAAAGTAAAACCGTCTTTTTCATAGCGGCAAATTTAGTTGTTTAGATGGACATTTTTATGTCCACAGCGCATTGTGTACTCACAACTCCACTCTCTATCAACACCTGAACGCTCATAGTTTTCTTAAGGTGTCCAAATTCCTGTATTCCTAAACTCTAGCTTTGCTATATGAAGCGTTTTCTAACGTTGTTTTTTATCTACTCACTCGTTTTCGTTGCCGGTTACTTCGGAATTGGAATTTTACTCCATTATCTGAAACCGGAAGTCCGCATTCTGCCTCGTTTTGTGGAAGGAATGCTAGACGAAGATTCGAAGTGGGAAATCAAAGAGCCTGGCATTCAGGATATTAGTCCGTTGCGCTACTCGCTAATCGGAGCGGACCAAACCGACTCAACGGAAAGCATCATTTTTACTGATGATTACAACGATAAGTACGGCGTTTTCTGTTTCCGTGGAAATGCACAGCGCAACAACCCCGTTCGTGGAAAACTGAAAGGTAAACCGACTACTTTCCGTGTTGATTGGATTTTTACCACAGATCAGGACAATCGCGTTAATGAAACCGGGTGTTGGGGAGGTGGAAGCGGATGGACCGGTCAACCGTTGGTGATCCAATGGCCGCAGGGAACAAAACAGCGGCTTTTTGGTGCATCTGATGATTTTCTAAATCAAACCGGAAACAAAGAGGTTGTACTGGGTTCTCTTTGCGGGAATATCTATTTCATTGATTGGGAAAAAGGAATTGCGACACGACCTCATCTATCGATTCACAATCCTATTAAAGGAACAGTTTCCGTTGATCCACGAATGAACGGTTTGCTGATTGTTGGACAGGGAATTCCCAACGGGGGTCGGTTTGGATCTTACGTCTTTAATATGTTCACCGGCGAGGAAATTTATCATCGAAGCGGACTCGACTCCACCGCAAGAAGGTACTGGGGAGCTTTTGATAGTAATTCATTAGTGGATGCGAAGTCGGGTTACTGGTTCCATCCGGCGGAAAATGGCCAGATTTACAAAGCGAAAATCGACAAAAACGGAAATTTATCCGGTACAACGAAATTCAATTACTACGTACCAGGAAAAGGGAGTCAGGGACTAGAAGCGAGTATGGGTGCATGGAATAACCTTGGTTATTTCGGTGACAACAACGGAAATGTGTTCTGCCTGGATCTAATGACCATGCGACCAATCTGGTATTTTGACAACCTGGACGATACGGATGCCTCAATGGTTTTGGATCTTCAGGAAGAAGATCACCCCTACTTGTACATTGGAAACGAAGTAGATATCCAGGGTGAAAGTGGAACGGCATACATCCGAAAACTGGATGCACTGACAGGCGAAGAAATCTGGAAAGTCAGCAGAGTTTGTGCAGCAACAACACTGAATGGAAGGATCAACTCCGGAGGAGTTCTGGCAAGTGTTCTCCCTGGAAAAGAAAAAGCATCGAATCTGGTTTACGGAATCTTTTCACGGACCAGTAACTCATTCGCGGGTGAATTTGTAGCAATTGATAAAACAACAGGAAAGGAAGCTTTTGTTATCAAACTACCGAATTATAGCTGGGCTTCGCCGATTGCACTTTACGATAAGCAAGGAAACTGTTATTTGTTCTTTACGGATGTCTTCGGGAATGTTTACCTGGCAGATGGATTGACAGGTGAAATCATTCACAAAGAGTATATTCCGGTGACATGGGAGAGCTCACCTGTTGCGTGGGATAACCGAGTGGTTGTTGGAGCGAGGGGAAACAAGATCTACAGTTTTGTCATTGAATAAGGTCATTTCCCGATACAACACGATTTTCGTTACACTACGATCCTGATCCAATCGATAGCCTCACCCCACTTAATCTCCCCTCAAGGTAGAAACCGTGACTCGTTACTTTTCAACTAATCTGAATTTCCCTTCAGAAAACTATCTTTGTACAAAGCTCGGAACATGTCTCAACCCTTAATTTTTGTAACAAACGACGACAGTATTCACTCCAAAGGAATTGCTTCACTGGTAGCTATTGCAAAGACCTTCGGTGACGTAGTGGTTATCGCACCAAACTCTGCTCAATCCGGGATGGGACATGCGATTACATTGAATGACCCACTTCGCCTGGCTGAACTTAATATCTGGGATAACGTAAAAAGCTATTCCTGTAGCGGAACACCCGTTGATTGCGTTAAACTCGGTATTTACGATATTCTGCACCGCAAACCGGACTTGCTGCTTTCAGGGATTAATCACGGATCAAATGCCGCGACAAATGTTCTTTATTCGGGAACGATGTCGGCGGCGGTTGAAGGAGCATTGGAAGGGATTCCAAGTATCGGGTTTTCGTACTGTGATTTTGATGAAGATGCTGATTTTACATTGGCACAGGATGCGGCTTCGAAGCTGATTCCGAATGTGCTTAAAAACGGATTGCCGCAAGGACTTTGTCTGAACGTAAATATTCCAAAGGTCGCTCATCCTGACTACAAGGGTATTCACGTTTGCAGACAAGCGCATGCGTACTGGGAAGATCGTTTTGATAAGCGAACAGATCAATTCGGAAGAACCTATTACTGGTTGACCGGCGATTACAATGAACACGTTCCGGCAGACGATACGGATTTACATTTTTTAAGTCTGGGTTACACCACAGTAGTTCCGACTCAATTCGATTTGACGGCTCACCATGCGGTTTCCCAACTAAAACAACAATTTTCATGAAACGAAGAATCAATTTGACTCAAAAGAATTTGGTAGGAATGGCCATCGGTGTGATTTCTCCTTTTCTCATTGTACCTCTTACTATTGCCTTCCTGGCGTGGTACCAACATTATCCGTTCGGCTTGTTTTGGGATAAGTTTCTGAGCGATTTGACAGTGACCAGCAAGTTCCTTTCGTTGTCCATCATTCCGAATCTCATTTGGTTCTACTTTTTCCTGAATCGCGACCGGTATGAGCTTGCCAGAGGAGTTATCATTGGTTCAGCGCTCTTTTTACCATTCATTGTTTACGTCAACCTGCTTCGTTAATGGGAAAACGCATTTATATTGTTGCAGGTGAGGCTTCCGGGGATTTGCACGGTGCAAATGTGATGAAGCAGTTGTATGCGATGGAACCGGATCTTGAATTGCGATACTGGGGTGGTGATAAAATGAAAGCCGTTGGAGGAACATTGGCCAAGCATATCAAGGAACTCGCTTTCATGGGCTTTGTCGAGGTTTTAATGAATATCCGAACTATTTTACGCAACATTAAGTTTTGTAAACAGGATATTCTGGCATTCAAACCGGATGCCATTTTGCTGATTGATTATCCGGGGTTCAATATGCGGATTGCAGCCTGGGCGAAGGAAAATAACATTAAAGTATACTATTACATCTCTCCTACGGTCTGGGCCTGGAAGGAAGGTCGGGTTGAAAAGATTCGAAGGGACGTTTTCAAGCTATTCGTAATTCTTCCCTTTGAGAAACCGTTCTATGCAAAGCATAATTACGAAGTAGAATATGTTGGTCATCCCCTGCTGGATGAAATTCGCGCTTATCAAAACGAAGAACAAGTTCCGCTTGAACTTACAGAAACAGGAAAACCGATTGTTGCATTGTTACCGGGAAGTCGTGTACAGGAATTAAAAACGAAGCTTCCGGTAATGTTGTCTCTAATCGACAAGTATCCGCACTATCATTTCGTGATAGCAGGCGCACCGAATATGGATAAGAGCGTTTACGACAGTATTATTCAGCGAAACGATGTTTCCCTGGTTTTCGGACAAACGTACAATCTGCTCAAACAAGCAGAACTTGCTGTGGTTACTTCCGGAACAGCAACACTTGAAACCGCCCTCTTTGGTGTTCCGCAGGTTGTGTGTTACATCGGTAATCCTATCTCGTATGCGATAGCGAAACGACTCGTGAACATCAAGTACATTTCGTTGCCGAACCTTATTCTCGACCGGGAACTTGTAACCGAATTGATTCAAAAGGATTGTTCTATAGAACGTTTGCAACACGAATTTGAGCAATTGCAGCCGGGTCAGAAAAAGCGCGAAGAGATTCTGCAGGGTTATGCTGAAATCAATGCCATGCTGAAAAAAGACGATGAACAGGATGGAATTACGCTCGGTGCATCGGCGAAAGTTGCACAATCCTTGTTGAAAACTATTTAGAGGAGTTTCCCCGGACGCCTCCCCCGCCGTTAATTTTGCAATGTGACACGTTTTTGTCTCATACTTATGCTGTTGCTTGCTTCAGCGCTTCGAGCGCAACAATTGCGTATTGGCGTGTTGCGTGATTATGACGTGAAGCAGATCGTATTTGCGTACAATGACGGTAGTTATCAGGTTTATGGTGATACAACCTATTACGCGACTATTCTTCCCAACGAGTTCGTTCAGCTCACATTTCTTGGACAAAAACAGATTCAATTGAAGGTTGGCGCGAATGTTCTTGATACTGTCGCAAAAGTTAGTCTGATGGGGACGAAGGAAGGCGGAAGCATCGTGTATTCATCAAAATCGGGGCAATTCAAGGAACGTAAGTACAAGGACGACGTCGAAATCACCACTTCCACGAATACGCTGACAATCGTCAATCTGGTTGATATGAACAACTACCTCGGCGGCGTAGTGGAATCTGAAGGTGGTGGTGGTAAGGGTATGGAATACTATAAGGTTCAGGCATTGATGAGTCGAACTTATGCCATGAAATATCTTGGCAAACATGAAAAGGAAGGATTCGACGTTTGTGATCGAACGCATTGTCAGGCTTATCACTACATGCTTCGCTTTTCACAGCAAATTGATACAGCTGTGCGTTCAACCGACGGGGTTGTGATGACAGATGCCTCCGGAAAGCTAATTGATTCCTACTTCCACGCGAATTGTGGCGGGCAAACATCCGAGCCGGATTATGTCTGGAATAACAAGATCCCGTACCTGAAAACGTTTAAGGACACCTTTTGTATTTATACAAAGCAGGCAACCTGGGAGAAACGTATTCCTCAGGAGACATGGAAAAATTATCTCATTACTACCTTCCATTATCCGATTGAAGATAGCCTGTTCGGACCAATGATCTACAGTTTCAACCAACCGGATCGTTGTGCATTTTATGTTCACCCGAGTTTAGGAATTCCACTGCGTGATATCCGCGAAAAGTTTGGATTGAAATCAACCTTTTTTAATACTTATCCTGAAGGAACGGACATTGTATTGCGAGGTCGAGGCTACGGCCACGGTGTAGGTTTGTGTCAGGAAGGCGCTATGCGCATGGCAAAATACGGTTACAGCTATCAGCAAATTGCCTTGTATTATTTTCCCGGAGTTCGATTTGTGAACTACAAGACCGATGCGTTTTTCAAGCAGAAGGAGGACGTGATTAAGGTTGAGTGATGAAATTCAACATTATCAGGTTATTTCCCGATTAAAGAAGTGGTTTGATGATTGATCATTTTGCATGTTGAATTCTACCTAAGTCTTCTCGTTTTCTTTGATTGTCTCGGAGATTTCTTTCAGTTTGGAGGTTAAAATTGCATCTGAAAGTACATACAAGCCATACTCTGCGTAGGATTGACGCGAGTGATATGTTCCGTATGGAATTCGGAGAGCACTTCGATAGAAATGGTACTTCGTTTCGTCTTTAATGAATTGTTTAGCGTCGAAAGTCGGTTCCGGTTCAACAACTAAGGTACGGGAACTTAGATTAACTGTGATTGGAATGAGAGCACATCGCCAAAGCTCCGGATTGATTTCCCACCAAGGGGGTACGATGCAAGGTGGATAAACATCCATTGGTGGGATGATGGGATCAATAACGATTGGGTTTATGGTTATGATACCCTGATAAAGTTGCTGTATGAAAACGCTTCCGTCTGAATTGGTAGTCTGTATGCACGTTCCTTCCAGAACAGATGTTTTATAATCAGCGACCGATGTGTAATTGGAAGCGTTCCGTTCTACCAGTTTCACTGAATTCGGTGTTGCAGTTCGTTGTCCGTTTACGGTTTCGAATACCGCCAGGTAATAGATGTAATACGGATTTTCCTTGTTTACAGGGCTATCGGAAAGTGCATAGAGTATTCCCCTGGCGTCGTACGGAAGATTGATGGAATCCAAAACACAATAGTGCAATTGCGGATACACATAATTGTGGAAATGTACACGAGGTTCGATTACGTACGAAGGTGCAGTTTCTTTTGAATACGGGATGAAATTCTTCTCGTATTTACTGAAGTAGGCTGAATCAAAAGTAATGGACGACTGCGCTGAGCTCACAACGGTTATACTCACGAAAGTACCGCACAGTATCGTCTTTAAGAAGGTCTGAAACCGCTTCATACTACGCCTCCTTATTTTCTTCCACCACCTTGGTAGCTTCTTTCAATTTTCCTGACAACAGTACTTCAGACAATTCGAAACATCCTCTTTCCAGGTATTCAGTGTTCTCGAAAACAGCAACGTATGGAAGTGTCAGGATTGAGGAGAAGAATCCTTCCTTGTTCAGCCCTGAGAAATAACCGTTGAAATCAAACGGTGTCGGAGGAATACTATTCGCTTTAGGAAGCTCAAATATTCCCAAGGTTGGCCCCCAGATACAGGATATAGGAGTGAACCATTCCGGATTCCAATTAATTGAAACTATCGGTCCATCATACAGCGTTATTCCCGACCAATAATCTCCGGTAAATGGAGTCACTATCGGAACCAAGCCAGGTTGGAAGAGGTCATTAACCGAATACGTAACGTTATTTTCTCCAAACAAATGGAGAAACTGTCCGTTGATGAGTTTCGCGCTGTTAAACGTGTTTTTTATCAAACCTTTTGCTTCAACAGAAAACAGATCGTAGATAAAAAAATCGCTTAAGACATCGACGTTGTTTACATCATTCGTAGCCAGATAATAATCTGTTCTGCTGATTGTACAATCGTAGTTCTTCTCATTGATCGCAAAGAGGAACACCCTGTTTCCATTAGCCAAAGTGAATTCATCCAATGCACAATACGTTCTGTAGACATTATGAGTACTCAATGTGTTCAGCTTGGCCTGCACGTAATCGGGAATAGGATCAAAAAGAGAATGATAATTGTGCTGGTACTTTTTGATGGTACAGGAATCCAGAACAATCGTATCCTGCTGGGCACAGACTAACTTGCCACAGAGTAGCAGCGAAAAGGTAATGAGTGTTTTCATGATGGGTGTTACAGACGAGATGTGATTTGGTTCAATGTCTTCCCCAATGCGCCACGATCTCCAGTGCATTTCGATTGTTTCGGTGGATCTGAAATAGTTAGTATTCGGCTCTAGACTAGCGTGCTATACAGAGAAACAGACACAAAAAAGCGGCATCGAAACGCCGCTTCTGATTGTATATTGAATTGTAATCTATGGTTCTTTGCCTATTGGTAATTTTTCACGCTGGCTTGGCTTCATATCTTTGTAGAACTGCATTGTTGCAAACGAAACGATGATTGAACCTGCCATTCCTTCCAGGAAGAGTGCTGCTGCGGCCTGTTCAAAAGGAATGTTACCGATCCAGAAGATTCCGTCTTTGAAGTTGTTCATGAATGCAGGATCGATGAACTTAATGTAAACCGCAAATCCGGCTATTGATCCGACAACCATGATGGCGTTTGCCAGGAATAAGGTTGCAAGTGCCGGGAAGTACTCCATATGCGGATTTTCGTGCAGGTTTCGTTTCGCAAGACGATTCGTCAGCCAAACCACAATTACAAGGTTAAAGAACCGCAGGACGGCAATTCGTTCCAACCCAAATAATTTCATCAGTAAAAAATACGAGGCAATAGCTACAATCCCGTAGATACCATACCTCACCACCAGTCTCAAATCCATGGCTCTCGATTTATAGATTATGATGAGAAGTTACGATAACGGGATGCAAAAAACAAAAGGAAAAAGTTAAAAATTGAGAGAGGCGTGTTAGGAACGGTTAGAGGTGTTGGAAATTCAACTAAAAAATTGTGGGAGGCGCATTACGGGTACAGTTATGAGTATCGGGTAAGTTGTAATGCATTAAAGGATCTTGTCAATCATGTACCCTTTTTTGGTTTGAACTACTATAACGGTAATAAGCGTCGGTTCTGCGTCATCAAACCAGTAATAAGAAACGGTACAAATTTCACCGCCATGTTCATCCTCTCCTTCTTTGATGACACCGAGTTTGTCAAGCATGCTCATATCGGCATCCTGCGCATTCAGGAGCATGTCGTAATCGGATTTACCCATCTTGCGGCGCAGTGATTTGCTGACATGTGCTTTGAGTAATGCGTTTCGTTTGGTAACGAACTCTTCCGAGTTTGTTATGTTGGCAACCTGGATATAGTCAACGTAGAAGTCGAACAGGAAGAGCGTTGTCGTGGTGTCTGAAGTTCTATCGGTTGATTGTGCAAAGGTGGTGAAGGTGGAGATGAAGAAAAGGATTGGGAGAAGAGCGTGAAGTTTCATGGGGTAAAGGTGTGGAAATTTTGGGAAAGGAGAAAGAGCGCCCACCGGGCGCTCTTTTCTCTTTAGTTTATTGTATTGCCTTTTCAAGCAGGGCTTCATCAGATCACGGATTCCCAATCATTTTGAAACGGTTTCGTAATCCGTAAAATCCTGAATACCTGAAACTTTCTTAAGTACAGAAACTACATCCACATCCGGATGAACAAGAATCGAATCATTCAATCTCCAGACATTATCCGGGTAACGGGAATATACATCCTTTGTACCATCGTCTTTTCTGAAGACCAACATAAATGAGTTGTCCATCTGATCAGGTTTACCTATGACTTGCTTAGCTGTTTCAAATAACGTGTGAATCTGATTCATCTTTTGCTTGTCACTTGACTCATAAACCAAATATTTTTTCTTCAACAATGTTTCCACTTTGATATTCGTGGAATGCATTACCGGAATACAATCCTCGCAACCATCATCGATAAAATTGTATCGATAAACTTCAAGGCTTGTAATGTCAGCTACTTTATTTTCTTCCTGTTTAGTGGAACAACCGTACATGGTTATGGCCATAATAAACAATAGTTTTTTCATACATTTTCTTATTGAGGTTTCTTAACTATTTTTTCAATCCATTCATAGTCAGTATAAGCTTGACCACGAACATGGTCTGTACCCCAAGCGTGATCAAAAATATGTAATGTCAATTTGAAAAAAGAAATAAAAAAAGGCACTTCAGTGCCCTTCTCATGAATTAGAGTAATTCTAGGTGTAATAACATTGCCTCGACGTAAATCAATCATTTACCTTTTGTCCTAAATATGTGCCATTGTAGTAAATACTTAATAGTTTTTTGGTTTCCATTTTTACTGATGATCTATATTTATTTGATAAAGTCTTAGAAACATTAATGTTTACTACTTCGGTACATGAATTAAGATCATTTAGATATTTTTTAAGGTCATTCGCCTCGCTTTCTCCTATCCATTTTCTAGAAATTTTTTTAGGGTCTAATGCAAATTCATAAAGACTATCCTGCTTTCCTTTAAGGAACAAAACAAATTCTTCAGGAGTAATACGCATTGAATAAATATCCTCCTGATAAATCATCACTGATTCATTCCCTCTACTACAGCCAAAGAAGCTATGTATAGGGAGTAGGAGAAAAATCAATAAACTCCCACTCATAACACTTGAATTAACTAGGTTTCGCATTTTTTTTCTTGATTGCTGCTTTAACATCTGCTTCTTTTACTTCTCTTAACTTTCTTTTAGAATTTACCGTTCCGGTTTGAATATCAACTTTATCGTCTGGTTCTGGGGTAAAGAAACCGTGCCCTACTGCACCAAGTTGTTTATAAACATTATACACTTCTTGTTCTGTATACGTCCCCAAATTAGTATATCCATTCTTTGATTCAACTTTATTTTCTTTGGCATCCTTTCCTGTCCAAACTGCACTATGGATAGCAACCCCATTCTTATCGTAATATACAATAATATCACCTTTTTTGATTTTTGAAAAATCTGATTTTAATCCACTTTTCATATCCTTATTGTGTGATTTACCCATCTTATCCATAATCAAATAGTTTGATTCAGTTTTGGATGAATTAACAAGAGCCTGTTTATCCAATGAACTTTGACCATGACAGTTATAAAATTGTCCGTATAAAGACACGTCAACAGACTTTCCTGTTGTCATATTTCTCGCCGCAGTAATGAGCTGAACCTTAGTCTTTTCTCCACAATCATTATAAACGTATACTTCCTGTACTGTAACTGCAATATTTGGATCTCCAAGCCATTGCGCCTCAAACGGAGCACTATTAGGTACTTTAGTATACAAAATGTTTCCATTTTTATCTCTTAATACTCTACCATCGACATCTGTAATTGAATTAGGATTATTCGCACAAAACGCATAGGTACTTATGTTTGGGTAACAATCTGCCAATAAATCTCTTGAAAACCATCTACCCAACCTTGGATCACACATGCGGTATTCATAGCTAACGCTATTTCCATCCCCTTTAATCTCATCATCCTCTTCCTGATCTTGGAACCCATATCTCGATTCAGTGGCGCCGGTACGAAGCAGATTCCGCCCACTTAAAGTGACACCAAATGGTGAGTAATCAGAACATTGGTTGATATCTGAAACAAAGTAACTAATCGGTGTACCAACTGTACTACTTGATGCTACCGGGATCACTTCATCCGAAACCACCGCTATTACGTTACCAAGATAATTGGATAACTCATAGTTCCTCTCACCAATAGTATGAATCCAGATATCCTGAGAATAAGTATTATTCTGAGAACCCAGCATACGGATATTATCATCCAAAATACCTATTCGTTCAGAACCATAAATATGCTTTTCTTCCTGAGCAAAGGAAACAGAAGACCCAGAATTTACGATACGTTCATATACAGCAATTACATTCCCCTGACCGTCTCTCACATAGTAAGTACTTTTTTCCAAGACATTAGCGCTTGTATACTGATGTTTAGCAATTCTATGTCCTAAAACGTCATAATCGAACTTCAGATTTTTCTTAGTGCTTCCGCCGGTTCTGTTAATCGCTTTTACTTTTCCGTCTACTCTCCAGTCAATGCTCGCAATCTGCTCCTGAACGTCTTTTATCAAACGTCCCTCAGCATCATAACTATAGTTGTTCGCTGTATTGATATTTCCATTATTGTAAAAGGTACCCTGATCGTCAATGTCATCCATCGCGTTACTCGTCAACGCCGGATCATCATTTACATGATATAGACGGTTGCGAATCAACTTTCCTGTACTTGACCCATTTGTATAGGTATGATAACGATACTGCAAGTTCTCCAAATCCAAACCGTTTTCGTTCTTACGTATCTGGGTTTTGATATTTCCGTTTCCATCGTACGTGAAGCTGTTGTAATAACGCACCGTTCCACCACTACCCCAAGTGTTCGTAGCTGTATTAAGGTTGGTAAAGCTACGAGATACTGACAAACGATTCAACTGGTCATACATGTATGTAGTTCCCATAGGCAATGCTGTTCTAGCATTGATTGCAGAGTTTGGATCAGTAATGGTTGAAATCATACGTGCAATATTACCATTGTACATATCTTTCGAATAACTAGTGTTCAGCAAATCAGAACCAGTTTGATTCGCCAACATCCCATTTGCAGAGGAACTGATTGGCGTGTAATCTCCGACAAAATAATGTAAACTATATCCCATTACATCTGGAGCAACATGAGGTAAGCCACTACTTGTGCTACCATCATTTCCTGGATCATTCGTTGGAACAAGTGAATTGCTGTTCACGGACTTCGGCCAACCTTGTAACGTGTAGGCATAATCAAGGCCCTGAACACTTTTTTCCCCAAAAACGGTTCGTGCTAATGGGCCATGATCGTAATAGCTGTATTCTATCTCACGCTCCCAATAAGGAGACAATTCAGGTTCCAACAGGGTTCCATGTACACCAGTGGATGAATTAAATTGAGGTGTTGCTGTTGTTGTGTACGCTGCACTAATACGATTGTCTGCATCATAAGTATATGCTTGATGCCATTGATCTGCCTTTCCAGTTTCGTAATCTAAACGATGAACATTTACCGAGATCAAATCATAAGTATACTCAAATTTTTTAAAGCGATGCTGTGACAAATCCGTTAGTGACCCAAGCTTTGGATTATCCTGGATAACTCTTTTCACATTGCCATGAATATCATAATCGTAATGCGTCGCATGATCATACGTATCATCATAGCCATCATAGATCTCCTCGTAAGTAATATGTATAATGCGCTTTCTTTGAGTTCTACCGTTCAAAGTCACTGGCAAAGATGAACCGATTGCAGTAACTGTTTTGTCATAATAACTCTTTGTAACCTCCTTTCGAGTTCCAAACGTATTGCTAATCCACGTGTTCAGTTTGGCATCGTCAATCGTAGTTGAGATGTATTGACCTCCCACATTGGTACCGAAAACGCTAGAAAACTGAACCCCAGAGCTATTTTCCGATTTCTCGCCCGCTTCGTTCACACGTCCCTGATTATCATACAACATATAAGCATATTTATTCTGTGCCTGCTGACGGGCATTCTGACTTACCACAATACGCCCTAAACGATCGTAGTAGAACTTGGATGAATACACATCATTCTCATCGGTTAACAATCGAACGTAGGCTGTATATGCCGGGTTACCCGGTGTAACAGTGTAGTTACCACCCCAAACTCCTTGTGTTTTAGACGGGAAGGAAATTGCGTTGATGTTTGCCTGGCTGTATGTCGTCAGGTAAATATCTGTATTCTGCTTTTGAATCCAGGATACTCCAGTCATTACATTGTTTGTTGAAGCAAATGCAACGGCGTCTGTTCTGTAGAATGCACCGGCATTACCAACAATGTAACCTGTAGTCAAATCGGTAAAGTAAACATCATTGAATGTTCCTGTAACTCCTGAACTGAAGTCAGCAAACGAGGATGCACTTGGTGATTTGTACCCTACGAAGTTGGTTCCAACTCCCATTACACCCCCATTAGCGAAAGCGTAAATTGCGTTGATTGTTGGTCCTCCTGAACCAATCGCTGTACTTGCGGCGTAAGTATAGTCATTTGAACCACTTGCCGTAAGTGTAAATGGAATCAGGTTGGTTCCAACTGCAAGGAAGCCTTGTGTAGTGGAATTCGGTTTGAACGCAATGTCGTTTACCGTTCCGGAAACCGTAAGGTTGGTTACCGTATTCTGGACTGCCTTACTCAGGTAGTTGCCTGGTCCTCCTAACAGGGCAAAGTGACTTCCATTCGTTGAAAGGTTCGTGTATACCTCATTTACCGCTTGCTGCAATGTTGCTGAAGTTGATGTTTGAGGGTATACCTTCGTCCATGTTCCAGCCGTGTTGGTTGTTGTACGAACGAAGAAGTTATCTCCACCAACCGTACCATTAGCAGTGTTAGCAAAGTGAACGGAGTTCAAAGCTGGTCCATATACCGCATTGACCGCAACCTGAGTTGTTCCATCCAGTTTCAGGAATTTACCTCCTGCACCAACTGCAACCGCTTTCGGAACACCACTCTGACCTGTCGCAATTGACAAACCGTTAATGGAGTAGCTCTGTGTTGTAGAAGAAGGTGACAAACTCGGTGTTGCTGCCAGGACATCATTGGTATAATAAGACTTACCGTTCGATCCTACCATGTAAACCGTTCCGTTTGTTGATACAGGAATCAATGCGATATCCGTATAGTTTCCGCTTTGAGTAGGTGAAATGGTAAAGTCAGTTACTGCCGAAGTAACTGTGTTCAACAAAACGGCCGTTGTCGAGTTACCTGCAATACATGCAAGGTATCTGTTCGTATTGATCGTGTTGAAGTGTACCGCATTTAAATCAGTTGTTTTAGAAACCGGTACCAACTGCCAGAACGTTCCTGTTGAAACTCGGCGGAAGGCAATCCCTCGCTCTCCAACGGTTAACGCGCTACATGCAGATCCACCGCTCGGAGTGAACGACGCCTTACTGATTGAACGCAGTTTCGGGATACGAAGAGGTGTTCTATTCAACCAATAAATCGAAGGACTGTTAGTTGATGTAACTGAAGTGGTACAACTGTAAATCAAACCGTTTGAACTTACTACAGAGATCAGGTCATTGTGTAATCCGATTGCTTCAAATGTTACACCACTTGGCAATAAACCGGTCCCATCGTTAGACAAGGATGAAAGCGTTGCAGCTACACCTCCTGTCGGAAGCACAGAACGGTGGATTTTTTGTCCCGAATTATCGTATACCAAAATGTAACTGTTGGTACCATCATTACGCAAACCAAAGTCCTTATATACTGTACTAGCGGCGGTAATATTCGTAACCGTTGTTGTTCCACCACTGCTGGTGTACACATCCATTACCGCATTGTTACTACGTAAGATCATAGTGTGAATCGATGATCCTGTCACCTGAACCTCTAGTTTTTTCGCAGTGATTCCACTTGTCGACAAACTTGCGTACGAAGATGCTCCCATAGAACTTGGTGCGCCACTTGTAAACGAGGAAGATTTGTACAATGCCAATCCATTGATACCAATCAGGTAATTTGAAGTACCATCGTAGTACCCGTCAATCTTGTCAAAAGATAACGAAGCAGTTGTATTCCAAGCTTCTGTTGCTCCGCTGGAAGTAACTGAATAGTTGATCAGTTTCGCATCTGAAAACGAAGCCACTACATTGATTGAAGTTCCACTTTGAGCAAGCACTCCCATACTTGTACATACGGTATTTCTCAATTTAGTCCAGTTCAAACCACCATCGGTCGTACTGTGGATGTAAACACTTCCACCCGCATCTTTAATCAATGCAGCACCGCATGTCTTATTGAAGAATGCTGTTTCAATGATGTTACCAACATTGTTGGATGATGACTGCAACATCTGAGTTCCTGTTCCAGCCGAACCTTCGCTTAGAACAACAAGGTCACCATCAATACCTCCAATGACACCTTCGGTATTCGAACTGAATCGGATGGTATTCCACTGTGATCCCTGAATGTTTTCAGTAACGACGGTAGGTGTAGTAGTGGTGATATCGATTTTGTACATCTGTGTGAAGTTCTCCGAACTTGCCGTTACCTGGGCAGCAACGAGGTATTCAAAGTTTCCGGTACTGTTGATATCAGAAATCGTAAGACCATTCACATTCGTAACTCCGGTGTAAGTTGGTGTAATCAACGCCAATGTTCCCGTGCTGGTGTATTTCACAATGTTTCCATTCGCTAATAAGAATGCAGCGGAAGTAGCCGATTTAGCCGCCACATCGCTAAAGTCACTGATGATTCCTAAGGAGTGAATGTCCAATAAATCCCAGGTATCACCACCATCCAATGTTCTGAATGCCATTCCGTTTTTAGCCACGGCAAAACCAGTAGTTGTACTGATCATACGTACACGAAGCAAATCAGGAGTAATCAGGTTATCAATTCGTGTCCAGTTTGCACCACCATCTGTAGTTTGGTACAAGTAACCTCGTTTACCACCGATACCTGCATCTGTTGTAGACACATAACCTGCCAGGTACCCATTGGTCGTACTGATCATCTGAACAGCAGTTGTTACCAATGTTTTCTGCAAACCGTTAGCCAGCGTAATTCCCCAGGCATCCATATCGTCCATGTCCGGCATGTGTTGAGCAACCAGCTGATTCAATGAATTGTAGGAATAAGTAGTTGCCATGCGATGGCTTGTAACTACAGTTTGGGTAGAATTATTTCTATCCGCAACTACAGACACTTCCAAAGCATCCGAACTGCTCGTAATGTTCAGCGGTTCCACTCCCTCGGGTGGAATAGTTTTCACGAGGTTTCCAGCCTGATCGTAGTAATAAAGTGTGTAGTGGTATTCCTCCTGAGTATACGTTCTTTTTAACGACTCAAGAGCCATCATACACTTATTGATGTACCTTCTTCTGAATTCCGACAATTGTGCATCAATGTATTGCTGATACGCATTTGCTGCATTCGAGTAAGCCATGTTTTCCACCTGTTCCGCGCACGGATCGACGAAAGGAGCAGTTGGTACCACCACATCCATTACATTTGGCATGGAAGGCTCATCACATTCTCTGATTGCGATACAGCTGCTGCCAATGATCACCATGCTCTCCGGATTACGGTAAGCATTATCGAATGTTCCTTCAATTCTAAATTGATAGTAGTTTCCGAAGTCATCTGGTTCACCGAACACCTCGAACGTTTCAATCGAAATCAAATCTGCGAGCGTGTATCCGTTTACCTGATCTTCCAGCATTTGAAGTGTCAACTGACATCCATCACCCAAATCAAATGTCGTTTGATTCACTTTGCCCATCGAGCGTGGTGTTGACGATGGAGGATCATCGTCATCAATCGTACATGTCGTAACACCTGCATTATCGGTTACACATGTTTCGGTAATCGTATAAATTAGAATTGCTAAAGGAGTAACTTCTCGTTCAATTGTAACGATGGTGGTTGTATTCCCGCTAATTGTTTCTGTCTGACTTACGAATTCTCTTGGTGAGATCGGTAATCCGTCATCGTACACAACAATTTGAGAGTTGATAGACGTTGCACTGGTCATTCCCGGTTCCATTTGACTGATCAGATTATCAGTCAGGTAAGAACTTGCGAACAAATCGTAAGGTTGATTTTGAATCAATAATACATCAGAAATCAGAGCTTCCAGCTCATTGAAATTATCTACTTCCTGATCTGTACAGCTTGTAAGCGAAGGAGGTTCACAACTTCCAACATTCAGATTTGAAGTAGTTGAACCATTCACTTTCGTTGCCGTAATGTTCAAACGGATTTGTTGCGTTCCATCTGTACCAACGAGAGTAAATGTGTTTGGTCCCGTTACAACGAAGTCAGAGAACGAAACGATAGACGCAAAGTTCGTGAAACCTGATGGTACAGTACTGTTTACTGTAAACTTCAATGCATTACTTCCACCAGCCGAACTACTCATGGTGAATATACCAGCGTTGTAAATCCAGGATTCAGTGGATGACGATGTTGAACCAAGTGCCAGTTGAATGTGTGAGTTCACAATTGGAGTCAATGTTGCTCCACCACCACGGATTTGATAAGATGTTGTGGTTGCCAGTTTGTTCTGAGAAATCAATCCATTGAACATGGTATACATTGCCGAACCAAAATCATTGCGTTCGCAAACGTCATCAAATGTACAGTTCAGGATATCATAAGTTGTGCTTCCTGTAACAGGATAAAGGGTCGTTCCACCACTAGTTGTAACCTGAAGGTTAGCTGTAAACTGGTATCCAAGTCCACCGGTACTCGTTGCCTGAAAGTTTGCAATTCCAGTGATTGTTCCCCATGCAGCCGGAGTTACAGCTGTTTGAGTCATGCTAAGGCTACCTACTGAAACCGAAGAAGGATTAA
The DNA here is from genome assembly GCA_966211245.1 of uncultured Fluviicola sp. Classification (GTDB taxonomy): domain Bacteria; phylum Bacteroidota; class Bacteroidia; order Flavobacteriales_D; family Crocinitomicaceae; genus Fluviicola. The sequence goes on from CBIHND010000020.1 coordinate 59,314, forward strand.
CAAAATTCACTGTTAGCGTTGTACTGGTGCTTGACGCTACCCAATCCAAATCAGCAAGCGGTGTATTGTATGAAACCGGGTTTTGAAGTGCTGTTGCAAAACCAGCATATTCCTGCTGTGTAAGTAACGAAACTGATGATGAAGCCAAAGAACCCGATGAGGCGATTTCATCGATCAATCTTTCCAAACGGAATGCGACCGGACAATCACCGGTAATCAGGTACTGATTGTAATTGCCCTGATTCATCATCGCTTCGTAATCGCTGTTTGACGGTTCACTGCTTTGACCAAATCGGCGCTCTTTGTATTCGTAAAGTGACTGATGACCGATATAACATGGCTGGTTATTATTAAAATACTCTGATGAGAAGAAACCTGACGACCATGTAAGGAAGTCATACTCAATTGGGTTGAAATTTGTATTTCCGATACATCCATTGTATCCTCTGTAAGAACTTAAAGCAATCGAACGACGAATGGCCAGTTCGTTGATTAGCTCCTGCTTGATCGAATAGTAAATGGATTTGAAGTTGCTCCAGTCGGAATTTCGCGCATCAATATCCTGTTGTGCCGTTCCGTTCACTCCAGTCCCATTGTAGTCGTTACCAAAATTGTAATCATTCGAACCTGGGGTTACACCAAACTCACTACGCGTCATAGCTGCCGCAATTTGTGCTGCGGAATACCACGTAGAGTTGATGTATTGGTAATGTGACAATTTATAACTCATTTGGCTCATCACCGCAAGGTTCGGAGAAGTTCCGTCGTAGTATGAAGCATTTGCCATTGCCGGATCAATTGGATCAGAACCACTGGTTGTACCAAAATCATCCAAACGGCTATTCGGTGACAAACTTGTCCAGGTTGACTTGATTAGTCCGGCATTTTTTGCATCCTCCCAGGTATTCGCTCCTTGCATCAATGCATCAAACTCTTCGGAGCTATTGTAGCTTGTTGAAGGCACAGGAACTGTAAATTGTAAACATGTTCTGAGCATGTTGTACTCCGGATGATAATAGATTAACGAGTACGCCCACGATGGCTTAAACGCTAAGATAAAGTCAATTGTATTAACAAGATTTTGAGGCTCAGTTACCCATGCATTCATTGACGCATTGAAGGTCACATTGGATGGAGAGTTTACGGCCGGTAGAAATGTTAACGGCTGACCGGATGAGTTATACGTTTGCGGTGTTACGGGAACAACAGCAATTGTTGTCAAATCCTCATTGTAGTAATGCACTTGTACAGAACCTCCCAATTCGTACTTTGGAGTTTGCCAGTCCGCCAAACTTGGTGGGCTTGAATGAGGCAACGAGTTATTTGTATTGTATACAGAAAGCGGGAAATTCTCCGGATGGAACGAGTTATCCGGCATACGGTATTCCCCGTATTGTCCATTGGGACTAACGTCCATCAACAATAACTGCTTTCTTGCATCACATAACGATGGCGCTTCACACGGTTCGTTACATTTATCCACCAACGCCTGATAATCATCCGCATCACCTAAACCATTTGCGATAAAGTTCGCCAAGGTTCCCAGTCCCGCAACACATTCAGCACATGTCCCTTCAGGATCACAACCATCGTAATCTGCATTTTGCTGATAGAGGTTTTCAAAATCGTCAAGTGTCATGATACAACTATTGTATTGCGGATTCACAAAACGTTCTTCGGCTTCCTGAAGTGCATCTTCATTGATACTCAATGTTTTTGTAATCTGATAATTTCCAATTGGAAGTATCGCCGTTGTATAGGTCATTGAAGTATTGAATGCTTCGTCAGTGCCACATTCATAATTGAAAATAGGATTGTGATTCTCGTCCAAGGTTAAGTATCCGGTGATGCTAGTCATAGAACCAACAAGCGCACCGCACTCATCTCGTACTTCTACATTCAAATCGTACGAACAGTTGAAACACAATGATTCAACACACTCATCGGAGTACGATTCCAATTGAATATTGTAGTCAAGTTTTAGTGTTGTTGGCGCACTGATAAGAACAGTAGAGTTCATGACCAGGCTTTTCCCATCTGCCGACAGAACATTTGACGATGAACCTCCGGTCGTGGATTGGGTAATCATCTCCGCAGTTAGGACAGATCCGGTTCCTGAAGCAGATCCAAGCTCTACTGCACTTCCCGGTGTTCCACCAGCCAGAGCTGTAATGATAACTCGACCTTCCTGATCCAGATATCGAATGCTAACCTGACCATTTTGATCAACCACCATGTTTTTCTGGTAATGACTCGCATAACCGACTTCCGATCCGAACAAACGATCCAATTCGATTTGTTCAGGATGTCCATAATATTGTTTGTACTCGTGATTCTGACCTAATTGAAACGTAGTACCAACTCCACCTTGTCTTCGAACACGCCCCGTATTATCAGGAGTAAACTCTACTTGCGAGAACGGATAACCTTCCGCACTCGGAAGGTATGCATTCTTTCCGGTAAGGTTCGGATTGCTTGATGAATAATAATTCGATGATCCCGTTGCGGTGCTCATTGCTGCTATTGTCAAACCGCAGTTGCTTCCGTTCGGTGATTTGTCAAAATCCTTTCTTGTATAGGAATCACCAGCAGCATTCGTATTGAAGTCTTTGTAAAACTTTAATGACGCGTACGGATCCAAATTACACACCCCTCCCGGTTCAGCAACCGGCGTTGGTAGCACCTGAACCGCCGGGCGTCCCATGTGATCGTAAATCGTTTCACCTACGATTGCCTTATTATTTGTATTCGTAACGGTAACTGTTTGGCGACTACGCAACGTTCCATCAAAAAACGTTACTATTTCCTTTCTTTTTCCTTCTTCCGCAAATGTTGCCGAGTACTGCCAGTTCTTTTCGTATTCCCATGGATCTTCGTTCCATATGTAATTATTTGCATCCAATAAAGCATTGGAATTGTTTACAGTTCCTTTATCCTGGGTTGACCAAACACCATAAATACGCTTTGTATAATCTGATAATGGTCGCCCGACAGCCCTAATACGATAAACGATGTAACCGTGGTCATAGATCAGGGATATTCTATACTGATCGTCTGTGGTTACAATACGTGTAGAGTTTGTTCTGAAGTCGAATGCAATGTCATCAGCATTTTTAAACTGACCCGGGGTAGCCGAGTAATCGTTCACAAAAGTCCATTCCAACTGATACTCTTCAGCTGGTTTAATTTTTGTCCATTTCACCAACAACTGATCGTTTACTCCATCACAATCGGAATCAATAAGATGTGTAGATGGATTAAAGTCATCCAATGCAATCGGTGTTGTTACTGAAGACGAAAAATCGTAGACGCGATCTACCATCAAATCAGCATTGAGGTATAAGTTTGCCGGCAAGGTAGCTGTAGATCCATTTACAAGTACCGCAACAATAGTCACGTTGAAATCTACGACACCATCCAGCTCTTTGATCACCTTGTCATCTAACAATGAAGTACTTGTAGGATCGTAATCCAATTCCATTGTGAAGTTCGGCAAGGTCTGCAAACCACCACCGTACGCACTGTGATACGTGACACTCAGTGTGATCTTCGTATGCCCGGTTTGCGCTACTCTCGGGTAATGGTGGTCTACACCAAAAGTGATCATTCCCTTCCGAGACACATCCGTAAATGACAGCGGAGCATCGTTTGTTACTGCCGATGAAATCGACATGCTTGAAGGGGTTACAGAACCACCGCTCGGGGTATATACCGAAGCGTGTGTTCCCTGAACCAACGTTGCATTTCCAAGAAACGGAATGCATGCTATGACGAAAATAATAAGTAGATGTTTCATAATTATTTTGATGGTGCGGTTGCTCTTAAATCTTGATAGGAGTAATTCTTTTTCTCAGCTGTAAGCTCATACTTTTTATCCGTTCCGGATATCCAGCGATTCAATTCGCTCTGTATTTTTTCGTTGGCTTTTTCAACGATCTGGTAGTTGGTATAATCCACTACCAAACGCGGTTGTTCCTTACGTTCATCACTCAGATCGTTGCTGTAATAATCCGATGGCCAGTACAGAATGTTGATTTGACTTAGATCGTTGGTCTTTTTCATGAACCGAAGTGTCAATTCGTTGTTTGAGCTGATTGGAAAACGCTCAACCGTTTTGAAGTATGTGTATGATTTGTCTTCAGCAACATAGAAGTTATAACGCGTACTATCCAATTGAGACAGGTATTCCATATTGGATTTCCCGCCAGTAATGTTTACAGGATGAAGTGCAAGAACAGATTGTTTTAACGAATCTATTTCTAAGCGAACGTCACCATTTTGAATGTACTCATTCCCCTGCCCTTTGAAATACTGACTGGTTCCACTTCCCTGAATAATGAATCCCTTTTCGGTCGAAACCAATTCGTTGTTCTGAATGTCTTTGTACATTCTGGACACCGTATTCACCGAAAAGTTCGAAGTACGTTGATGATCCAAAACATCGGTATACTTTTTCAAAAAGCCAGAAAAACCGATCTCCGTGTAGGTCTGTCCGAAACTAACAGACGACCACAACAGACAAATTAATGTGAATGTGATTGCTCTCATAGTTACTGGCCTGAATTGTTTTCACGTGTTTCCTGAATGGTCATCACACCATTCTCAGTTTCTTTTTTAATACGAATCAGTTTGCCTTCCTCATCGTACTCGTAATACTTGGCATAATTTCGTTCATCTAATTCAGCCATTAATCTCAGCGTAACCGGATCATAGACATATGTTACCATAGTTCCGTCAATCGGGAACATCCGAATATCATCGAAATAACAATCACCTCCGGAAGCACAATCGAGTCTCAATGATACATTCGTGCTTAGAATACCAACTGTGACTTTGGTCTCAATTCGTTGCCAACCCTCAATAATCTCTCCTTCAGGAGAACAAACGGTACTTGTTGTTCCGTCATTAAACACGATTGTGGGTTTGTTATACGTCGTAGCCGAAGGATTCGAAGATGCATCACGAACCCATCCTGAAAGGATATAGTCGCCGAAAGGTGGTTTGAATCCTGTAATACAATCCATACATCCCACCTCCTGACGGATATTGTGTAACCAGTTGTAAATGGAAGTCAACGTGATGTGTCCTTTACATCCAGCAATGCTAAGCTTAATTGCATAGGTCTTTCCGGCTACAAGGTTAATCTCAATATCCTGCGCTGAAGTTGACGTTCCCGAAGCGATAAACATGCCCCGTGTAACAGCCATGTCATAACATCCTTCATCCTGTGAATCGTAGCCACCGTAACTTTCATAAGTCACAGATAACGGAGTTGTGTTATCCACTGCTGAAACATTGATGACTTTAGCACTCGAAAGTGTTACACTTGAACGAAAGTAATAATACATAGTGGTCACACCTCCCGGACATTGACCCGTCATGTCAAAATCCGTAGATCCGTCCGGCGCGTCAGATGTCAGGAACCATGCTGTCCCACAACTGTTGTGATATACTACCTGCGCCTTTAAAGAAAGCGGAAGCAGCACCAATAAAGCGATTAAATATCTCATTGTTTTCATGGTTAGCGTTAGAGGATTTGGTAAGAGAATTGTGTATTGTTTGCACCAGTGGTGAAGAAGCGAACTTTCATGTCGCACTTGTTATCCAGGTTGGTGATGGTAACAATCACTTCAAAGTAGTTCGTGTTGTTGTGAACCAATGTTACCACACCACTCGATACTGAAGCTGATCCGGTTCCTGAAATAACGTTTTGCGTCAATCCGTAGTTGTTGCTGATACCACCCACCACGTCATAAGTAAGATTAGAGGTTGCGTACAATGACAAGTTACATTTCGGTGCAGGATTACAAGGATCCGTTGCAGTTCCGAACTGAATGTTGTTGTTCCCCAATACGTGGATACTCGTTCGGCCAGAGTGTGCATAATCGGTAGAAATGCTTCCTGACGGAGCACTTGTAAAGATGGATTCATCCATACAGTTGGTATGTCCCATATCCTCAAAGCTTGCTTCCAGAATCTGGCGCTTCGATGCGTTTGCGGCAACGGCGGTTGTAAGTGTATTTCTGAAGCTGAACAAGCTTGAAGAATAACGTCCAAGAGCATCTTTCGTTTCCAGAGTCACTCCATTCGGGCTAAACTTCGTAACTTCTGAAACGTAGGTCCAGTTGGCACCAAATGTTCCCCATGAACCGTTTACATATCGGTAGTATGGCGAGAATGTTTCAAACACACCATCCACACGGATGTTACTGTTATTGTTCGTTGTTGTTTGCGTACGTTTTGTAAGGTATGTGTATGACTTCACTGGTCTCCATGTACCTTTTGTACCACGCGTGTACGGGTTCACCTGATCCGGCGACCATGTATTCTCTCCAACACGGGAAGGTTCGAAACAGTTACAGTACGTATTCCAGTCTTGCTTGAATTCAACTGCACCCGCGTTCAATACTTTATTGAATACACCGGAAGTAAGTCCTGGTTGTGGGTTCTCCAATGCAGTAATGCTCGCCATAGAAGTTTCCTGTTTGTTACGACGTCCGCTTCGCAAAACGGTAATCGTTGTATTCTGCCCTGTAATCGGAAGACCGCCTTTATCTACCAAACGGATTCCGCTTGCCGAAACCTGAACAACCCAGGCTTTTTTCGGAGCAGTCCATCCGTTGGCCTTTACCCGAACTTCGTCGCCTTCAACAAAGTAGTTTTGAGCAGAAGATACCGGAACCAATCCATCGTTACCAGCAGGGTAACCTGAAACCGTGTAACCGATATTCTTGTATGCCTGGCCCATTTGCGGGTATTTCCAATATGCAGGGTAATTCATTGAATATACCTTGTCGTCGAAGTTGGTTGTAGTTTGAGTGATTAAGGGCTGTCCGGTTTCAGAATCGTAAGCCAACGTATTGGTTTCTACGATAGACCCATCCTGATTGGCAGTAACTTTATTCTGAATTCCGAATTTGTTAACGACTTTGGTCAACGTTGCACTTCTGAATCTACTCTCTGAAGTACTAATCGTAGGCCATACCGTTGGGATTCCGATTGCCAAGGGAGCGACCACAGCAACATTGAAGTTCACGTCGATCGAACCACCTATTGAGCTTGAAAGGTTTTCGCGGAAATCAGCTGTTGCTTCATATTTTACGCCTAATTCAGACATTGCGCTTGTACCGGTATTGGAAATCGTCATTACCTCATTTACCAATTCGAAACATGCTTCACCAAGGTATGTAATTGGTGTTTTCATGTAATCGTACTGAACGGTACTGAGCGGACTTGTTTGTCCTTCAGCGTAAACCGCTTCAGATTTTGGTTTACCGTGCATATCATTCAATGTCACTGAGAATCCCTGGCTTGCAGTCAGGTAATTGTACTGAGGAGTCAATGGCAGGAAGCTATTAGCGATCTTCATATCGACATCGGTATTTCTAACGATAGTCGGGAAGTCTTTCGCTGTATAAAACTCCTTCACCACTTTACCAGTTGCTGTTCTGCTCAGGTTTATGTTTTCCGAAGGAGCCGGTTTCAAATCTGTAATGGTAACACGACTATAGCCAACAGATGGTGACGGGAACTGTGACTCCATAATCGGACTTTCGATGAACAATTTATCATCAGGTGCAAAACGGTACTTGTTATCGTAGAAATGAGGTTGATGCCAAGTGTTTTCGTCACCCCCAACAATTGGCTCATAGCTCGCAACTCCGGATGAAGTTCCATCCGCCAATTTGTACTCGAATTTTTGGCCGTAGCTGTATTCGTAATCTTTGTTTGGGTTGGTATTGCGTACCATGTAATCCCAGTTATCGTACATTCTGATGCTTTCAACACGACTACCTCCACCGAATTTTCTTCCTGTTGGTTCATACAGGCGGATGAATGATTTGTTTGTAACAATCTCTCTTCCTTTACCTGCGTTATATACTTTCTTGTTAGGACCGGTAATCATTTCACCAAGACTAGACAAGGCGTTTACCACCATGCTCGCGTAATCAACCAGGCCATTTCCATCTTCTGATTCCGGTGCTTCAAGAGCATCGTAAATAGTGCGCGATAGGTTCATACGACCGAACATGATTGCAGCTTTTGTAATCGGGCTGTATTCTGCCGGTTCAGCATCTTTCAAATCGACTGTTGCGAATTTGATCTTTCCGTAAGCGACACCGTCTTCAACTACTCGATCAACAGTACTAACTGTTCCATATCCGGACACAAATTCGTAACGTTGATCTCCTGCCGTTTTCAGTTTGGTTAAACAACGGAAATACAAGGAAGTATTCGGACGAACATAATTCAATGGATCGTCGTTGAAATTTTCCAGCTTAAAGAAGATCGAACGGTTCTTATTGTCGCTATCAGAAATGCTCTTCAACTCACCATATGTTGTCTGAATGACATCCGGAGTGTGATCGTTGTTTACAATGTCTCCATTCACGACTAAATTATCGCTCACAGCAACAATCGGGAACATTCGCGATGCCTTCATGTGCTGGACGTACGAGTAATCGTCACTCTCATAGTTCACTGCAATTTTTCCTCCACTTGGTAAATAAATACTTGTCAAGTGCCATGCACTTGCATTTGCATTTGCCGTTGTAGGATCCTGTTCTGCATATGGATATTCAGCATTGGTCAACTTGCTGGATGAGAAGTAGTCATGAGTTCCGGTTCCAGTAGGCTTGTATGTTCCCCAACGATCAACTGCTTTCATGTTGTAATCCGGGTTGTTTCCGTATTCGAACTTGTAGGCGCTACGCTTCATTTTGTATGACCCCTGGTAGGTGAAGTAAATCTCCTTAAGGGTTAATTTACCTGCTCCGTTAATGTGACCTTTGTATCCACGACACAAGGAGTAATCGTAAACGAAGTTTACTTCCTGAACCGGAGTAAGGTTTGCCAAATCGGAAATATCGTCGTAATCCGCAGGCTTCACGTACAATGAGATTTTCTTTAAGCACTTCATGCGTTCCGCTGCCGGATTCAAACCTCCTTTTCTACCTTTTGCAGAAAGTCCATCTTGTCGGTCTTCAACAGTAAATACGGCAATGTAGTTTTTCGTTTCAACTGCCTTGACATACCATATGTCCTTTTCACCGTATACGAAACTTGCTTTGTCATCAATATCATCTGACTTCAAACCTTCGTTATGGAATCCTGAGTTTTCCTGAATAGGAGTTCTCCACTTGAAGTTTTCTACTTTATCGTATTCGAACTTAACATAGGTACCAAAATCCTGTACGGATGGTCCTTTTGTATTGTCGGAATCAACATAATCCTCACTAACCACAGCTGTTAACAGGAATGCGTGAGCATAAGCAGGTTTTGTTTCCGAGGAATACATGTTGTCCATACCGCAGTCGTTTCCTGTACTTGCCAATCGATCAAAGTCATCTCCAAGATTCACAATTCCCGAGTAAGCATCTGAAGGGAAGATTCCAACTCCGGGATTTCCAACTGCATTACCTGTTGCGAACGTTACATCCTCCTGAGTGTGGTTGTAAGCTGGAATTCCGAATACATAACGTCTTCCATCTGTCCCCAACTGCGTCATTTCACCAATGTGATGATCTTTCGCACCGCTGTATACCTCTGTATTGTATGCGTTAAGCCCCAATCCATCTTTTACTTCTTTGATGGTCAGGTAGCTCAATACCTGATTTCTTTTGATTCTGCTTGCACGATTGTTTCCTGTCAGAGTAGTACTTGTATTGTCTTTTACAACCTGATTAACAAGGTACGGATATGTATCAGTTCCCTGTACGTCAAGGTATTGTGCTGATCCTTTATCAAATTGTGTAGCAAACAATGGATCTGAATCAATTGATTTCTCGTTTGCTTCCTGGAGTGCGAATTTCTCCTGAATTCCGGTTGTATTTTCAAAACGTAATTTGGACTGAGGTGCATTCGTTGCATCTGTCCATGGTCCGGAAACAGAAGAAGCCTGATTGTATGTTAAGTCAACCCCTACATCGAATAGGTTTCCGGCAGCAAGTTCAAATCCAAGATTTCCAGAAGTACTTGTTGTTTGCGTTTCTGCATCAAAAACATATCCTACTTCGTTACGGTAACCTTTAAAGCTACCGCCGATTCCCTGAGCCTGAATGCTGAAGATATCACTCATGGTATAGGCTGAAGGCAGGTTCGGTGTATACTTGGTAAATGAACCATCATTATCCCGGTTAAAGTCCAGCAACGCCTTACGGTTCAATTGACCTTCCTGCAAATGGAAGAATCCGTAAGCAGGGCTTCCCTGACTGATCAAATCCGGATTGATCTTTTGAACGTTATATGAAATTCCAACTGTGATAGGAAAATCCAATCCAAGAACGGAAGTTCCTAAGGAAACGTTACCTGAAATGCTTCCGTTTATGAACGACTGACCAACACTCGGCGAATACTGGTGAGCTCCGAAAGAATACGCAGAACCAAACTTTCCACCTAATGCATCAATATATTTACCAAGTTTGCCATGTACGTCACGAGCAATTTTCCCCTCATAACTGATTTGTTGAAGGCCAGCACGTGAGTTATAGCTACAACCCACTGTACCACCAATGCTTTTGAAAATAGCATCCTTTTTTGAAATCTCTTTGGATAGACTGAGGTTAGGTGAAAATCCGGCTCCGTTTTCCGTACTCCCCGTAAATGTAACACCTGTAGTCAGTTTCAAACCACTTTTCTTTTTGTTTTCGAAAGACGGACCGAAACTCAAACCACCTTCAAAACCGGTATAGTTGCTGTGACTGAACTGAGCACCGACAGTGATTCCTACGGAAGATCCGACCCCAGTAAGTGCATCCTGATTCCCCCACAATTCGGGGCTCATGGAGAAATTGACCGATACGTTCTTTTCCGCTTTTTGGGAATGTACCTTAACGATTTCATCGCCGTTAAAATCATCTGGTAATCCGCGCATGGAACGCACAATGGATCCCATGTTCAGGTTCCAGCCCAAACCAACCCATGAAGCTTCGTCTTCCATTCCGGAGCCGCTGCTGTATGCAATGTTAATCGGATAACCTTCCACATCCATGAGCGGAATGTTGTAACTGAAATCTCCGGTAAACGGATCGACCATCTCGGACACCCCAATAGGTGTAAATCCTTGAACTTCCGGCTGCGTAGGTCCGCCGCCGCCGGCAATGGTAACTGTAGGAGTAAATAACCCCATACAGAACAATACCAAAAACGCCCAGGCCATTGCGCGGGCTCCTTTCATGTACTCTTGATACATAGTGACAGTGTGTTTCATTTGATTTTTAATTCAGGGTGTTTGGTTGTATATCCGGTTGTTGTAAACTCCATTACTGAATCTTTCAGATATGGGGAGTATAGAATTACTTTTTGAAGAGTTGTGATATTGGCAGGAAAATCGAAATCGAAGTGTGCTCTGCCACCAATATTTCCATTCGATTCGAACACGTAGTTCGTACACGAAATGGTATCGCTTGAGCTTGTAACGGCCTTGATGTTGTTTTTGAAATCAACAGCATAGAATCGCATCTGTTCCGTAGAGGATGCATTGGTTTGGGTTAACAAATTACCGGTATTGAATGACAGGTTGAGCGCAAACGAAGTGTTTACTTTTTTGCTGATTTCTTTCTTCACCGATTTCAGTTCCCCGATGTCTGTGCCGTCCACCTGTGCCTGCGCCAAAAATCGGTCGGCAGGATACCAGATTAGTTTACCGGAAACATTGCTGTAACTCCCCGAAGAGGTAAACTCACTTTCGTGTTCCACGCAATAATCCAGGTATTCCGTAGCGGTTAAGTGTTGTACTCCACAGGAGGTAATCAGCAATAGGGTCAAGATATATAAGATTTGTTTCAACATGCTACTTTTCGAAGAAGAGGATGAAGTTCATATTGTCTGATGCATTCCATTGCAAGCGGTAATTTCCGTGCTTCAGGTTCAAATCGTCCAGATCACATGTATAGTAACGTGTATCAAGGTTGGTTGAACCTGCTTCGATGGCATTACCTTGTGCATCGACTTCTTTCAATTGTACTTTAACGTCTGACATTCCGTTTCCACCAAGAATAGCCGTTTTCGAGAAATCACCATGTTCACGCGTGCATACGTACAGTGTTTCACCTTCCAATTCGTGTACGGAGTTATCCTTTTGTCTTCTCAACACGATGAAAGGAAGAACAGGAACGACTGGTTCTGCTTTGATGAATTTCCAGACTTCACTTTGCTGTACCTGAACACCATTGTAAAACAAAACAACCTGCCAGGCATACCAAACACCTTCTTCCAACTCATGGTCGATGCTGGAATAGGTTAGCGAGCTTGACAACAAATTCTGACGCGTGAAAACAGGATTGTTTTCCGCAATGGCTTCCGTTGCAGTTTGATCTTCTTCCATTTCTACAACGGAAAGCTGAACATTCAAACGAGGGTCGTTTTGCAAGTTACTTAAGGTAGTTTGCCATACGAAAACAGGTTCATCTTCCTGAATGGTATCTCCATCCATGGGAAGTGACAGCATGATCGGTGTTCCCGAATACTGGGCTGAGGCTAGGTGCGCTACAGTGAATAGTAAGATTGTTAAGATGTACTTCATTCTTTTTTGTTTTTTAAGAATATGAGCATTTGAAAATTGAGGTAAAACGGTCGATATGTAAAATTCGGGTTCGTCAGGAAGAATGTTGTTTCAGAAACCAACCAACGTTGCGCAGTAAGCTTCCATTGAAAAAACGGACTCGGCTGGAACATCCAGTTCAGACTCAATCCCTGGTCTTCGCCAAATTGTTCGCTGATCAGGTACTGCCCGTTAATACTGAATGTTGATCGCTGGTAACGGTAAGACAACTCCGGTTGGATGATAACATTCGTTCCGTAAATCTTATTCAACCCTTCAAATCGTTGAACGGTACCTTTAACGGCATATCCCCAATGTTTCAGGGTAATTCCTGACTTAAAACTTGCCTGAGCAAGGATTTGATTGGAATCGGTTCCGAGGATTTTCGCGTATGAACTTTCCAGGTTATTGTACCAAAGCACTTTCTTGAACTCTTTTTCCAGCAACACACCAAGTCGAAGTTGGTAACTGTACTTTTCTGCCGAAGTGACATCTGTTTGCAGTAACGTTCCGGAAGAGTAAATCACCGAACGATCGCCCAATTTGCAGGTTAGATCCAATGTTGCCTGATTGATGTAAGACACACGAACCAGACTATCTTTGTTGGCAAACTCATCTCGGGCTCCGGTAATTTTCGCTACTAAACGATTGAAGAAAGCCTGACGGTAAGAACTTTCATAGTGGCGTACTCCACTAATGTAAATTCCCTGTGCAAAACCGTTATAACCCGGTCCAATGTTTCGGTACTTCGAAGCAAATTCACCACGAAGTCGCGGTAAACCATATTTCAATTCCGCTGATGTTGCCAGACGCTTTTCAAAAGCGGTGTTCACTGTATCGTCGGCATTAATCGAAAAACCAACTGTTCCGGATACGGTCAGATTCGGTGCAAACTTTGGAGTGTAATAAGCTCCGATATTTGTCGCATTGGATGATCCCGCAGAGGAAACCGCTTTGAATTTTTCAATCGATGGCCCTGTATAAAAATCCTCTATGAAAACAGAGTTTTTGCCAACATCTCCATACTCAAGTGTTGTAGCCGCGGCAAGGCGAACCGTGTTCACCTGATAGAAGTTTGAAAGGTTAAAGAGGTTGGCTGAATTATTCAATACCTGATCCAGTGCTACATTGGAATAAACTTTGTTCGGAATGGTCAAACCGGCTGCAGCGCTGTAGGTCCAATTTCGGTATTTCCCACGCACTTTCACACCCTGAATTGGGATTGCGTTAGACGAAAGATGAGCAGACGGCAGTGACGAAAGTCCAATATCAACCTTCGAAATTCCTTTGAAGAAACTATCGTATTTCTGCATGGACAACTTCTGGTAATCCGTTTTTAAGGACAACATTGACGAATCCAGCTTTTGAACTTCAAGTTGTTTCACCTTTAACGCAAAAGAAGCCAATGCAATGGCTTTGTCTAATGCTGATAATCCGAGTGTATCCGGGAAAGCTACCGACGGTAATCCGGGAACGCCAACCGCAGGCATATTGGGACCGGAAGGCAGCGAACCCGTTGGAAGTCCGAATAACAGCGAATCTGTATTCGGTAAATTCGGGAGCGGGACAGAATCTCCTTTGGGGTACTCCAACAAGATGAAATTCAGGTAACTTAATTTCCCTTCAAGATCATAAACACCTTGCTGTTTTTCCAACTTTTGCTTCTCGAGTTCAGCCATCTTCAACTGCAACGAATCCAGGTTTTGCTTTTTCATTGCCATCCCCTGGTAAGAAATGCGGAAGTAACTTGCTCTACCCGACAAATATGGTTCATCCGAAAGGCGTCCTACGGCCTGAAAAGGAATTCCTTTTACCGAAAATTGTTGTTCGAGTGTTCCGTAAAGGAAGTTGTTCCCTTCTCCAAGTCGGTAATTCGGTTGAATTCCACTCGTTGTTCCAAGCCCGATTGTCGTTGGGCCAAAGGTCAAAAATCGTTGTTGAGCATTCGCCAACATTCCACAGCACAACACAGCAAGCAACAGAACTAAATCTCTTGCGGGCAGCATAAAAACCGATAAAAACGTGTGCTTTTGGTGGCGGTTCATGGTGTGTTAATGATGTGGTCTATCTAGTGTATTAGGTGACGAAAGTATAGCGCGAATTTTAATTTCACAACTAAAATTTTGTTTTTAACATTTCATGAAAAAATAATGTTAGTGGCGACATGGAACAGTATTTTTTCAAGAGCTTGATTACCAAATAATTAGTTTTGAACAAAAAAAAATCATCTTTTATCGAACGTAATTTTAATCTTACGCAGATTGCTCTACCAAAGATGTGCTAACGCTTTACAACAACGACATTTCCTAAAACCAGTACATCCAAAGCACTTTTCAGAAACAGTTCTATCGCTTCCGAAGGTTGTTCCACCATGGGCATTCCCTTTTTGTTGAAGCTGGTGTTCAGGAGCACGGGAATTTCGGTTTTGGCGTGAAAGGCTTTTACGAGGTTATGAAATTCTTTGTTCCAGGTGGAATCGATGGTTTGAACGCGCGCCGAGCCGTTGACGTGTGTTACATTGACCAGGCGATCTCGCCATTCCGGTCTGGTTTGATCCACAAGAATCATATAGGGGCTTTCTCTTCCAGAAACGAAACAGGTCTCAGCGAATTCGGGTAACACAGCCGGAGCAAACGGTCGAAAATCTTCCCGGAACTTGATGTTCGCATTGATGTGATCTCCCAGTCCGGAAATTCCAGGATGAGCCAGAATGCTTCGGTGTCCAAGTGCACGTGGACCAAATTCAGCTCCCGACTGAAACCAACCGATTGTCTTTCCTCCCGACAGATAACCCGCTACGCGTTCTGACAGCTCCGAATCCGTGAGTTGTTCGCCTTTTAATCCGGCTTCCTGAAGCGCCTTCGAAATAGCATTTTCCGGGTACGTCTTACCAAAACAAGTGTTGCCATTGTGCGGTACACGATCTTTTCCGAGCATTTCCAGCCAGCCGTAAAATGCGCAACCCAATGCAAGTCCGTTATCTCCGGCCGCTGGTTCCATGTAGAGGTTTTCGATCACCTCATCGTTCAGCAATTTTGCGTTAGCGACCGCATTCAGAGCTACACCACCGGAATAGCAAACGTTTGTATGCGGATAGAATTTCAATCGTTCCTGAAAACACGTACGAACAACCTGCTCGACTTGTTGTTGCGCCCAGAATGCGACATCCGCGTAGTACTGAAAATCGGCTTTGAAGGAGTCATAACCTGTCGATGGTTGCGTAAACGCGTTTTTCCATTCGTCACGAACAAACAGACGATCGGATTCAAAACGGAATGCCTTTTCCGAAAAGCGACCGGGTTTACCGTACGGTGCAAGTCCCATGAGTTTGCCGACATCGTCCAGATTTCCGAAAACATAATGGCTCACAGCGGAGTAAAATCCACCAATCGAATGTTGGGTAGTTTGCATTCGAATGTCGGTTCCGACCCGGTTCGCCATCGGACTAAAATCCTTGAACAGCGGCTTTACCCGTTTGCCATCGAAATGATAAAAGCTGTCTTTTTCACACCACATTCCATCCGAAATTCGATCCTGAATGTCTGCAGGTTCGATTTTTCCCTCGTTGGTATCGATGCATTGCTCAAAAGGGCTTCCACATCCGTCGATGACCACTATTACCGCTTCATCAAAATGACAGGTTCCGGCGGCACTGTACGCATGAGCCAGGTGGTGTGAAATGTCTATGATCTGTGGATGATCCGAACCGGCAAACAAGCGTTCTCCGTGGTAACGGTTTCGGTCCGGACGCTCGAAATTGGCGCATTGCACCACGAGGGAAACATCATTCAACGTAATTCCTTCTGCTTCGAGGCAATAATTGATCGCTGCGGTGTCGTTACCGCCGTCGTGTTTGCGCCTTGTGACGCGTTCTTTTTCTATCGCTACGCAGATTTTACCGTCTTTGAGCAAGACTGCTGATCCGTTGTGTGAGAGTCCGGTTCCGAGAATGTACGTGGGCATGAATAGTTACGAGGGACAAGTTACGAGTTACGGGGGACAAGTTACGAATGATATCGGAGACGTGTTAGAAATGCAAAATTCAAAAGGAAAAATTCAAAATTGGAGGAAGCGAAAAGGAACAGATGTGGTGGAAATTCAAAATTCAAAATTGGAAGTGAGGGGGAGAATTTTGCGGAACCTTAGCGTCTTTGTGGTGAACTATAGCCTTAATTTACTGGAGGTATAGGGAAACATTGGTTCATCGATACAATTCCTTTTCACAGATTGATAGGATCATTGCAAGACCAAAAGTAAAATGACTACCGAAGCAAATACCAGAACAAGCTTAAGGATTCTTCGGTAGCTTTCAGCACGAGCAAGATCTCGAAGGGTCGGGACAAGTTGCTCGCGCCAGCTTGGGGGGACATCTATCTATATTAGTTTATTAATGAAGAACAATTCAGCTCCTATGCAGACAAAATTGATGAAGATTAATAGTATTATGTTCTTGATAATTTGCGTTCTGGAAATGATGAAACATTCCTTAATGTTATCCGGATCATAAACAATATCTACTTTCTCAAAGGTTGAATACTTTGAGAAGTAACACTTCTTCACTTCTGTCTTTATCCATTCATTGTTAACGGAATATTCAATTATTGGAACTATACCATAGGATCTAGGATACGCAACTGTCTCAACAACTTTTGCGTCGACATATCGCCAATTTTTCAATGCTCGTTTATACGATATTAATATCCGCCATAAATAAAATGCATAAGCATAATATAGAAACGCAATCAATACTATTATTATCACATCACGAGTCATATCAAAATACTTGCCGGTCTTGTTCGATTAACATCTTCAAAAAAATGTATTACATTATCGTCGATCTTATCAAGAAAAATCAAATTTCTTAGTGGCCCAATTGTGTCAATATTAAATGTCTCCAAGTTTATCCGCGCCAACTTAAACCCTGCCCTAAAAAATTTTCGGATAAAAAAAGGTATATAAACATAGTTATCTGAAAACAAAATTGGTCCGCCAAACTGTCCATCAATAATCCTGTCATTAATGCTTAGATTCCCAATTTGAGGACCACCTTGAGCAATTTCAGTTAAGTTAAAATAAACCAATTCATAATTTTCAAAAATCTTCTTGATTTCAAATTGAAATGGGTCTTCAAATTTTTTCACTTCGTTATTCATTTCCATTTCATCAAACGCATATCTGAACGTGAACGCACAGTTTTCAAGACTACCGTTTGAGAGCTGCACACCAACGAGACTTCAATCATTACAAATAATATCTATTGCCGTTTCTTCAAATAGTGGTATTTTTTCATATAGTATTTATCCTTTACCCTAGCAACACTATGGTCTTCGATAGCATATTTTATCAAAACAGTATCTCCAATTTTAGCAAATTGGAACCTTCCAGACTCCGAAAAAACATACTCTTTACTTCCTACTCTATAAGAAAAATGTCCCGATGCAGGTGACTTCCCTCCTCCTACTTTAATCTTAGTAATAATAGCGGTAGTATCACGAGAATGCTCTAAAGCACGTTCTTCCCTCTTTTCACGAACATAATTAAAGATCATGAAAAGTCCTAAAAAGCAAAATAATACTACCATTACTGTTGTATTTCTTCTATTTTTTTTCATCCTCCCATCCATTTAATATTCCTTGGACTACTCCCGTTGTAATACTAGGTGTATCTGCGCCAGGTACTATTGGAACTTTTTCCAGCATCGGAGCAAGGGTGCTATTTAATACTGACATTGAAATAAAACCAGTTGATGGACTATTATCCATCGAGTTATATGGACTCTGATGTGGTTGGAATACTGGATCAGTGGAAAACCATCTACCTAGTCTTGGATCATGCATTCTGTATTTGTAATTCACAGAGTTACCTTCGCTTGGATCTCATTGTCCTCTTCTTGATTTTGGAACCCCTAAGAATAATCATCAGTAACCCCTGTTTTCAACAGATTCCTATTAGATAACTGCACACCGAAAGGGGAGTAATCAAGCGCTCTTTTCAGTGAGCGCCCGATACACTACTTTCTCTTCTTTTTACAAACAAATATGATTCCATCTACCTCAAGAATCATTTTGTTCTCTTTAATAAAAACTACCCCTCTATCTATGACATTGTCGCAATTCATTGTTATTTGGGGCAATTTTGATTTCTTAATATTTAATTTATCAGCTAATTCTTGATCCAAAATAATTGAATCTGCTTGTATTGATATGATTTTCTCGTGTATCGATAAAGATTCAAAGTTTATTGAATCACTTGTTATGATTACTTCCTTTCTCGATAAATTCGCTATTCCATCAGAATCAGTAGTTGAAATCTTTCTCAGCTTAACTTTAGTAACTTTCCATACTCCTATTAGACTTGAAGTATCGCCATCAGAACTAATTTCAGAATGATTTGCCCCAAATATGAAAAACAAACCTAAAAAAATCGCTTTTACCATCCTAAAGATTTTGTTGTATCATTATAACTACGCTTATAATCTCCTTTTATATATATATCAGCCTCATCTCTCCTACGGTTGTACAATCCCGCGTTCTTCGTCGTTCCCTCATAGATCCACCTTGTAAACTATTCTATACCTCTATATTGCCCACCAAGAACCCCTGAAGAAAGTAAACCTATTAAGTCATAATTATCCCAACTCCATTTTCCTTGAACTACTTGAGTAGTAGTTTGACTGATACCTTCAAGTGAATAACCTATCGTTTAAGATAAAAATAACGTCATCCAAGGATTTTGAGAAATCTGATCCTAACTCATACTTTCATTTGGTGCCTGTTAAGCCAACAACTCAAGTCAAACTTAAATCGAAGATACGGAAAATTGAAATCACTACTTTCAACCCCAAAAGTAAATCTTGACAACTGCCAGAAGCATCGCTTGTGATTTAGAATAGCAAAGCGTTCTCCTATTCAAGCGTTTCAGATGCGTTCTGAGGTTCAGATTTTGGCGTTCAATTCCATTGTTTCTGCGTTTATAGGTCGTGTGCTTTTTCTTTGGAACAACACCCCTATATCCGGGATAACCATCTGTATTGATGGACTCTACATCAATCGCTAACAAGGGGCTTATAACCAACCTTAAATTTGACTTTGATCGGGTACCAACGGCTAAGCTTAATACTTGTTTGAGTTCCTGGCTCCATGAATAAATTACGCATGTTTCTTTTTTCTTCCTTTTCAGCATCGTATGTAATTCATCAACCTGTATTCTCTGTACTGCTGAAGGAAGTCCGGGAGGCTTTATTCTGTTCGCAATTTCCAATATTCTACGAATAACTGTTGCAGGTGATATTTCTAAAACACGGGCTGTACTTCTAATCCCAAGACCTTCCTTTGTTAGTTGAACAATCTTTCTGTCGTATGCGTTACCGAAACTACGTTGCTCCGGATTAATCACTTTACTCGATTGACAAGCCTTACACAAAAAACGTTGCTTCCCTCCTAAAGTATAGCCGTTTTTGACCACTGAGGACTCACAAATTGAACAAGTTAATGCTCCATCAACATAGCGGAAACACGATGGTTGAGTTGAACTCATTTCAGGTGATTTAAGACCCTTTCAAAGCAAAAGGGGATGTTAGACATCCCCCTATACGAGCGTAATTTGTTTTTGTTAACTAATTGCTTTTCAAAACAATAAGCAAGTGAGCAATCTCTATCAACACAGCTGGAACATTACCTTATTGCTTTATTTCTTCTTTCCAAAATATAATTAGTTGATTTTCAATAAGTTTAAAATCAACTAAACAGAAACCAACTAGTTGGATACACTACCTTACCCAACACACTACCCACCGAATACTAGCGAATCACAGGTCTCTGAAAAAATCTTGCATCTAATTGTATCACCATCTTCATCAATCAAATAGGCGAATTCCGAATTCTTTTTCTTTACGATTCTATCTCCAGGTTCCGCTAAAGAAACAATACTTTGAATTGGTCGAAAAAATATTCTTTTCCCAGTCGTTGTTTGTAATACATAAGTTGCTTTCATCTTTCTATATCGATACGTTGATGCAACTTCGTAATCCCACGATTCTCTGTAATTTTGCTTTTCCCATTTACAGGTGTTGCTACTCTTCCCAATACAACTTGAAAAAATCACAGTACAAAGTAGCAAAGACTGCACTCCAAATCGATTTGTTATTCCAAATATTACTTTGATTCCATACATACTTTTCACTAATAACCCTACCACATCGAACGAACCTGCAATAACAGTGCATCCTTCGCATCATTATACAACCACTGGAATAATCTACTTCACTTCATCAAACAACATCAGTACACTATCAGCCAACGGATGTCCTAAATCTCGAGCCGTTTTCATATTCATATAGGCCTGAGTATCGTAATTCAATTTAATCGCGGCAAGACCTTTATTATATTCACTTTCCTTCCATCTGTACTTATGTAGAATACAAAAATCAAAATCGGAAAAGCTTCGGTTAAAATCTCCCAATTTTAAACCTAGTTCTCCTCTTAGAAAGATTAGTTTTTCCAAAGGAACATCATATGGAACTCGTGGAGCATTGGTGTTCCAAACTACACCTCCTCCTTTTTTATCGATTGCTAAATTTATCCAATAATCGCTTTTTCCATAATTATGCATTTCATTGTAGAGACGTGCCGCTTGATAATAAGCAAACGTGTTTTCATTATCAAAATTTAGAACATTCCTATAATCCTGAATAGCGTTCAATGTGTCTTTCAGACTCAAGTTAATTCGTGCTCGTAATAAATTAGCTGCTACGGATTCTTTATTACTTCTTAGAAAATCATCAATTTTCTTTTTCGCATCAGTCAGTTTTCCTTTATTATACTCCTTTTGCGCATTATCAAAATCAGATCGATCGTTACATGCAATCAGCGCCAACGACAATACTATTAATTTGACAATATTCATTTCTTTGCTTTCGAATCTGATCGTTTAAAATACTAATAACGTCATCCAAGGATTTTGAGAAATCTGATCCTAACTCATACTTTCATTTGGTGCCTGTTAAGCCAACAACTCAAGTCAAACTTAAATCGAAGATACGGAAAATTGAAATCACTACTTTCAACCCCAAAAGTAAATCTTGACAACTGCCAGAAGCATCGCTTGTGATTTAGAATAGCAAAGCGTTCTCCTATTCAAGCGTTTCAGATGCGTTCTGAGGTTCAGATTTTGGCGTTCAATTCCATTGTTTCTGCGTTTATAGGTCGTGTGCTTTTTCTTTGGAACAACACCCCTATATCCGGGATAACCATCTGTATTGATGGACTCTACATCAATCGCTAACAAGGGGCTTATAACCAACCTTAAATTTGACTTTGATCG
This sequence comes from uncultured Fluviicola sp., assembly GCA_966211245.1. Lineage (GTDB taxonomy): Bacteria > Bacteroidota > Bacteroidia > Flavobacteriales_D > Crocinitomicaceae > Fluviicola. Next base: position 81,176 of record CBIHND010000020.1, read on the forward strand.
GGTACCAACGGCTAAGCTTAATACTTGTTTGAGTTCCTGGCTCCATGAATAAATTACGCATGTTTCTTTTTTCTTCCTTTTCAGCATCGTATGTAATTCATCAACCTGTATTCTCTGTACTGCTGAAGGAAGTCCGGGAGGCTTTATTCTGTTCGCAATTTCCAATATTCTACGAATAACTGTTGCAGGTGATATTTCTAAAACACGGGCTGTACTTCTAATCCCAAGACCTTCCTTTGTTAGTTGAACAATCTTTCTGTCGTATGCGTTACCGAAACTACGTTGCTCCGGATTAATCACTTTACTCGATTGACAAGCCTTACACAAAAAACGTTGCTTCCCTCCTAAAGTATAGCCGTTTTTGACCACTGAGGACTCACAAATTGAACAAGTTAATGCTCCATCAACATAGCGGAAACACGATGGTTGAGTTGAACTCATTTCAGGTGATTTAAGACCCTTTCAAAGCAAAAGGGGATGTTAGACATCCCCCTATACGAGCGTAATTTGTTTTTGTTAACTAATTGCTTTTCAAAGCAATAAGCAAGTGAGCAATCTCTATCAACACAGCTGGAACATTACCGGAATTGAGGTTGAGAAATAACCAAAAACATAGTGTTTAAAGCCTTGAAATAAGTTAATTAAGGTTTAGGCGCTCTTTTTACTGAGCGCCTAATCACTCACTAATTCAAACACTTCTCCAGTTCCTTTATCATATCTTAGTAATCCCATTTTTTTATCCCAATAGAATGATTTTACCTCGAATGATTTACCATCAAAATCGCTAGAAATAGAACTTTCATTGCTAAAATGATAAGCCGAATAAATTTTCCTGCCTATTGAGCATGTATCCTTACTCAAATCTTTAAAGTCTTTAAAATCTACACTCAAATCAAACACTAAAAAACTCTTCATAGATGGTATTTTATTATCAGGTTGAGAATCATTTGAAAATTCAACTTGAATTCCACTTTCGTGATAATCAACTATTCCCATTTTAATCGGACGAAGGCCAATTTTAGCAAAATTATATTGATAATTTCCAACTTCAAATTGATTGCAATCTGTAAAATAATTACTAACCGAAATAACAACAAAAGAGTCTCTCATCTCCGTATTTTGACAAGCAAAAACAACAGTATCTCCTTTATTATAAGGTTCAAACCATTGCAAATCCTCCTTAGGTAAGGCCACCTTAATGCAATCGTTAGTACTTCGACAGGAACAATATAGCATGATGGATAAAATAATACTGATAATTCGTAAAGCATTCATATTTCTAATTTATTTTCTATAAATCTCTAAAAATCTACTGATAGAATGAAGATAAGCTCTATCAACTGCTATATTGTATAGTAAATTAGTAGGATCATTGCCATAACTATGACTCTCTGGCTTTACCTCATGTCTTGTGCCATTTGCTTTATAAGGTTGCGTTGCATCCAATATCTCACCTTTGATTATGTACGCATCAATTTTTTTAGCATTTGAAATTTCAAATCCGTATTTCTCTTCAATTGTTGAACTTATTCCCATCGCGTTGAATGTACATGCATACTGGGCTGTTAATCCCGCAGCAGCAGCAGCTATTCCGCCGCCAAGCGAGTGTCCAGTTGTAGAAAAATTGGCTCCTCTCGCAGCACACCAATCATTAATTCGTTCAGCATCTTTAAGTCCAAATATAATTTGATGCTCTAAATCGCTTGCTAGTGCCGCGAAGGCATCTTCAGCGGCATCATGCATATCGTCTGTACCAGCAAATGAGAGCACAAAGAACTCTACACCATCTATTTCCCTTCTATAAAGAGCTGCTTTATATCCTGGATCTCCTCCATATTTTTTGTAAAGGGTATACTCTGTGTCGCCGACTCTATCATTAATGTTAATATCAAGCTTCTCGTTAAATATATTATAAACAGCATTTGCAAGTTCAGCATTTTCTTTGACTGAAGGATGTGTGTAAGGATCCCCTTTCTCAAATACTACGCAATTAGAAGAAACCTCACATTGCTTTAAGGTCCAATAATATACATTCTTTGTACCATCCTCAGCAGCTAGTTCTATGGTTCCAATTGGTTTACCCGCTGGGTCAGGCTCCAGTCCTTCCAGTTCTTTACAATCAACAACTCTATTACCACTAAACGCATAAGGTGAATAGAACGGATACTTAGCTGTAAGCGGATCAATCGCAAAGAATCTTCCGAGTCTAGGATCGTGCATTCTAAAGGTGTAGTTTATGCTATTACCCTCCCCTTTGATTTCATCGTCCTCCAATTGCCCTTGGAATCCCATCACTAAGTCTCTACGTGTTTTTACAACACTTTTTGCAGAAGACAGCACATTTGTG
>CBIHND010000021.1:0-83048 GCA_966211245.1 uncultured Fluviicola sp.
ATTAATTATCAATGATTAATTATCAATGATTAATTATCAATGATTAATTATCAATGATTAATTATCAATTATTAATTATCAGGGAGTGTAATTCTCACAGAGCATTATCTTGAATTTTGAACTTTTATTTGATCATTTTGCATTTTTGATTTTAACACAGTCATTGATCAGTTGCTCAAGCACATCCATATTCACATCGGACAGTTTGTTGATGTACAAACATCCTCCACCTGTTTTGTGTTTTCCGAATTCCGACATCCGCTTCGGGTCTTTCATTAACGGACTCATCAGGTAAAGTGTAAGGTTCGATTTTCTTGGGGCAAATCCGAGTTTGAACCACTCTACTTCTCTACCCGACGGACTTTTGATGATCTCGTAACCGAATCCGATCATCGAAGCTCCCCACATTTTGGGTTCTTCTCCCGTTGCCTTCTTCATCAGTTCCATAATGACAATGGAATCCTGCTTTTTTTGTTCGTTTTCAATGGTTTCAATGAAAGATAGTACGCTCTCATTGGTTTGCATGGTTTTATTCTGTGCTAATGCCATGATTATTTCACTTGTTTGAGGTATCCGGTTGTGAGTGTTCGCGCCCAGTAACGCGGTACCTGATGCTCATTTTGCAGCAGCGCAACGGCATCGTTTGATTTCTTTTCTTCTGCTCTGAATTCCTTTAAGATTTCCATCCAATGTGCGATGGGTTTCCCGGTCTTTTCAATGACTTGTTCGTCAGTAACGTCCCAGTATTCTTTTTTCATATTATCGTAATTTTCCCGCAGATGAGTGTCGAAAATCACTGAAGTTTCTATTATCGATCCTTCTGCGAACCTTACTGCTCGTCTGCGGGAATAATGCAATTAATTTACAGTCGTATCCAACACATCTTCGGTCAATCGCTTGTCCACTTTACGCATTGCGATGGCTGTAATAAGTGTAAACAAAATTCCCATTGGAAGGATTTCCATGTACGTAAACAGTGCATTAACAATCGGATTTTGATACATGACAGCGAACTCTTTCATTTCCGCATCCTGACGTGCAATTTCCTGTGCACTTGCACCGCTTGCAACCAAATCGTTGTGCATGTTTTCCATGTAACGATCAATGATTGCAGGACCGGTTGAAGACGTATAAAAGAAAATCAGCCAGAGTGCAACATACAGCGTTGCGGCAATAAGCGCGATTAGAATTCCCACTTTAAATGCTTTCCAGAAGGTAATGTATCCTCCGTTGTGTTTATCTCGGTAGTTTTTCACGCCAACCACCAGGAAAATGTTCCCAATGAGCATGGAAGCATAACCATACCACATTCCATTTTCGGTTTCAGCGACATTTGGAAGAGTGGTGATCGCAATAAGGAACCACAACAAGGGAATTGCACCTGCTATTGAGCCAAAAATCAATACATTTCTTTTCATAGTTTGAATTATTTGTTTTCAGCAAAAGTGAGCCTGAATGCGGAATACAGCCTCATACTTTCGGGTGATTTTACATTTCAGAGCGGAATTATTCCTTTTCGCTTAGCTGTTTCAATTGCTTGCGTCCGACGGTTAACTTCCAGCTTTTCAAAGACTTTTGAACTGTGTGTTTTAATGGTGTTGAGCGAAACAAATAATTTCTCTGCAATTTCATTGTTGCTCAATCCGGTTGCCATTAATTCCAGGACTTCCAGTTCGCGTTTGCTCAATCCCAACTCCTCAACTGCCTGTTCGTTCCGTTCAAATGATCCTTCCCGGGCAACATAAACCTGCTTTTCGACTACCACGGTCTTTGTTTTCGGTTTTGCCAGATTCAGCGCCAGCCAAATTCCAAGAGCGGTAAAAATCAGGGCAAGGGCACCCGCATACAATTCAGTTGCATGGTCTACTACCAACACGCGCACTTCCAGCCAACGCATCAGAAATAGCAGCAGCGCCAAAGAGACACCGTAGAGCATGATGAGTTTATATGAACCGAAGAGTTTGCGTAACATAGTTAAATGCAAAATGATCTAATTAGCCTCTACCAGTTTTTTATAGTTATCCATGATCATTTGCCAGCCGGCTTGTTGCATTTCTCTTGGGTTTTCGCTTTCAGGATCAAACATTTCCGTAACAGTTGTTACCGGTCCGGTTTGCTGGAATTTGATCACCACTTCACGTCCGTCAGCCATGCTGTATGCGATTTTTTCAAGTGGAATTACCTCGTCGTACACTCCTTCAAAGTCAAAACCGAATGAGCCGTCTTTTGCTTCCATACGTGCGCTGAATTTTCCACCTGTTCTTGCGTCGTTTTCAGCTCTCGGACAATGCCAGTCGTCAGTTGCAAAGTTCCAGTCTTTGATGTGCTCCGCATCGGTCCAATAGTCCCACGCTTTTTGAATATCTGCATTTACGGTTACTTGTACAGTTATTTTTTCCATGATGTGTGTTTAGTTACTAGTGACAAGTTACGAATTATGAATGAGAGGAGGATGGAAAGAGGAAAGAGGGAAGAAAATTCAAAATGCAAAAGTCAAAAGTCAAAATGCAAAAGTCAAAAGTCAAAAGTTAGAAGTTAGAAGTCAATGCAAAATTGAGAATTGAAAATTGAAAAAATGTGTACTTCAGTTCGAAACGAAAGATTAGCGAGAAAACGAGGTTTTTCAATTATTCGCTCTCAATTTTTCATTTTACTTTCCCTTTCCATTCGTGTTTGAGAAGGGAGTAGCATTGTGAATCGTATGAAATGCCATCGATTACATAGTCTTCCCGCATTGTTCCTTCAAACGTAAAACCGTGATTCTTTAATAAACGAACCGATGGTGTATTCTCTTCTCCGACCAATGCTTCGATTCTGTGCAAATTCAACGAATTAAATCCGGCAGTTAGCACATGTGGCAGGACTTCCGTCATGTATCCTTTACGACGGTCTTCCTCTTTGAGTATGACGTAAAACAATTCTGCTCTTCGGTGTGTTGCATTCCAGGTATGAAACCCACATTCTCCCAACGGTCGATTCGTTGCTTTGTCTACAAGAAGAAACGAAAACAACGACAACCGATTCGTTTCCATTCCACGTTCGTGCATGTCCTTGTAACGCTCATAACCACCTTCGTCGCAACCGAAGAAGTTCATGATTTCTTCCTTGCTGCGGGAATCGAATATGGCGTGAATGAATGCGGGATTGATGCTTTTCAGCACTACCCGGTCGGTATTTAGAATCAACAGGTGTTCCATCAGTTAATTTGTTTTCTTTTTTCGGGTGAGGTACCAGATTATGAGAATTGCCAGGATGGCTGTGGGAACGATATACCAGAGATCATTTCCTGAAAGGAATACATGGTGTTCCGCTTCCCCTGTCGGCCATTCCGTAGTTAATAATACGTGTTTCATATAGCCGTCCTCTTACTTTTTCGGTTTTACAATTTCGTTGTATGCTGAAAGCAACGCTTCCATAACAACGGCTTTTTCGGTTTTGTTTAAATCGAAGGTTGTTGCTCCTTTCTCGCCCCATTTGTTGGGAACAGGATAAACGCTCTCCGGATCCATCTGACAAAACACCTGTTGCTCTTCGGGAGTGAGGAAAATGTTGGTTGTGTTGTCTTTTTCGAGATAGGAACAATACATGCGCCGACCAATTACTTTGAATCCAACGCGATCAAAGTGTTTTACTTCTTCCGTATTTGGAAAAGAAAGTGCCATTTCGCGGTATATTGAAGAATCAATCATGTTTTAAAAATACGAATTACTGAACATGAATTTCACGCAGATTGCGCGGATTTCGCAGATTATGAAGATTTCGGAAATCGCGCTGTTGATCACTGATCTTTCGATCACTCTGACTCCGAAACTGGAATTAGTGTCCGGAAGAAACGGCTTTTAAACCCACAATGGACCCAATGAGTGTAAACAGGAAGAATACGCGCCAGAAGGTTGTCGGTTCTTTAGCTAATATTGTTTCTTCCAGATTTTATCCGATGCCTCCAGGTATTCCGACAACGCTGCGGAGCCATACCAGTTATAGATTTCCGGTTCAAGAAGTCCGGCTGCGATTGCAGGATCCGTTTGCAGTAAAGTCTTCGCTTCTTCTATTGTTCCGACATTGGTCAGGATGAAAATTCCGCGGTAGTCTTTTTCGTTTTTCCCCATTGGTCCGGCTACAACAAGCTTCTTCTCCTCTACCAAACGATTGATGTTTGCCATGTGTCCGCCGAATTTTTCGTTGATAACAGCCTGATCTGTTGTTTTATTACTTCCCGACTTCAAAATCACGAAAATGTAGCTTTTCATTCCGTAGTCGTCGCTGCCCAGTTTTTTCGCCAGTTCAGCATCGTAATTCGGGTTTGGTGTATCACTGATTTCAAGCGCTTTAACCTGCTTCGTCATTGTATAACCGAAACTTTGGTCTCCTCCTGCTACTTCGACCTTCACTGTAACATCATCGATTTTCTCGTAAATGATTTTTTTCGGGAAGTCGTGCTTCGGATTTTCAAAGATGAACGTGTTATCGGATTTGGTCAGTTTGAAACTTACCGGTTTCCCCCCATTTTGACCAATCACCGTTGACGTGTAATTGATGGTCTTTCCTACACGTGTAATATCCAGGTACTCACCAACAATCATTTGATCGTTTTTCATGACGTAGCTTGTTCCTTTCAGAGAGTTATCATTGAGCTTATCCCAATGTTCGTACTGTTCTTCGTTTTCGACTTTCCAGGTTCCCTCAAGAAAAGAAGGAAATACGGTTTGAGCAACCGTTTGTCCGGTAAGGAAAATAATGGCAAGGGCAAGAATGCTTTTCATAACGCAGGTGTTTGATACATCAAACTTAGTGAAATGATTGGAAACTGATTTTATTAAACTGCTTCGGTCTTTTCATTTTCAAGCATTCGTTTACGTTTTTTAAGGAACAACTTGTTTTCCGCACGCCAACGTTTCACGGAGATTCTCCTGTCATATCTGGAAATCCAGTACTGAACAAAAGAAGCAATTAGCATAATCACACCGAAAACTATTGCCCAAGGGCCAGTGATAACACCGTGACGAACATTCATTGAATATTTAGAAGTAAAAGTTCCGCTCGACGAAATCCTATTAATAAAAAGATAAATCCCAACCGTAACGAAAATGAGACCACCCCAAAAAAGCAACTTATATAGAATCCATGACCTTCTCACACCATCTTACACATCAACTCACTCCCATTGCATACGTGTCAACGAAAGTCCATTTTCCGTCTTCAAACTTATACAGGCTAACATTTCCTTTTCCCATTAATCCATCACATTGCACCCATTGAAAAAAAATACAGTAATGGTAATCCGTAGTAAAAATGGGAAGTCCAAGATAATTCATGCACCCTCCTATTTTTCGTCGAAAGCGCTTCCATCCTTTTTTATCGCGGAAAATCCTCTTCAATTTGCCCTGTGGAATCAGTTTACTGTTGTTTATTTTTCCCGATTCCCAGGAATGTGTTTCTGCATATTCCATTTGTTTCGAGAAAAACAGGATGTCTTGTTCGGTGAACAACGAATCGGATTCCAGTAGTGTAGAATCCGGTTCAAACGATAAACCCATTTTCATACTTTCCGAAAGATTAAACGACTTTTCGGTGGTCACCACAGAATTGATGAAATCATACGCTTTTTGTAGATCGATATCCTGCGCAAAAAACGCAGGCATACACCCGATACATAAAAAGAGTAACAGGAATTTCATGCGCCTTTATTCTTTGATGTATTTGTCAAACATCCAGATTGCCGCTTTTTTAAGATCTTCATAAGAGGCATCGTCGTTGAAACCAATTCCCGGATTGTGATGCGTTGTTTTGACTTCCGCACACATCAGGTATTTTGGACCACCGAGTTCTTTTGAGAAGGGAGAGTATTCGGTTTGAACCGTTCCAAGACTTTCGTGTTCTTTATTCAGAACAAAGAAGATGTATTTGTAGTAAATGTTATCGGAGTCACCTTCCTGATAACGTTCGTAAACCAGAACATCCAAACCGTTCCACCTGAATTGATCAAAGCAAAAACGATCGGCAATTTCCATCGGAAGTAGTTTTTTCCTGTTCGCCTCGTACAACAACTCGCGCCAGGGTTTTGCTTTTTCCGGCTCCCCTTTGGCATAGTAAACCTGTATCAGTTTGGAATAAACCTGATAATCCGTGTTGTTCTTACCGGTGATTTCGATGTATGCTTTCTCGGCGTTATCGTAATTCCCACGCAGGTACTCAATCAAACCAATGTTAAACAACGCCCGGATGTACTCTTCAGAACCCGGATTAACATTGGCTTTTGCAATGTAATATCCCTCAATGGCTTTTAAAGTATCGCTTTTGTCCAGATAGATCTGCGGAATCATCATGTATGGACGCTCCATACAATTCGGTTTTTTGGTCGCAGTTTGGTAATTCGCCAATGCTGAATCGGGTTTTTCCATCATGAAGTATGCATCTCCGATGCCACTGTAAAACAGAGAATTATCTTCTAGTTTTAACGCTTCGCGGAACTCAGCGATTGCTTCGTTGTACTTTCCGCTGTAATTCAGAGAAGACGCCAACGTAAAATGGGGTGCCGGAGAAGACGGATCCTTCTCAATGGATTGCTTCAGCAGTTTAATTGCATCTTCGTCTCTGCCAAGCATGTAAAATGCATTTCCAACATAATACAGCGACTTCCCGTCGAGGTGTTTTGTCTTGGAACCGTATTGTTTTACGATCTTTTCGTATTGCTGATTGGCATCCAGTTTCTCCAACTCACCAGCAACATCCTGTTGTGCGTAGGAAGTTAAAGCCAAAGCCATTACTCCCTGGAATAGTAAGTATTTCATCATGACACTGTCACTATTAATTCGCTGCTTCCACAATCGCTTCGAGGATTCCGACTACTTCTTTTGCAGCTTTTTTTGAAGTTAGTCCATCGATAATCCACGCGCCATCGATGTTAATTTCATAGTAGGTTTTATACCCAAGCATTTTCGCTTCTACTCCATCCAGTTTGAATTTATCCGCAGTGATTTCCGCCATTTTCATATTGAAGGAAGTTGAATGCGACTCACCTTCTTCGTCCACGAGCGTTCTTTTTTTCAATATACCGTTTGAGTAAGTCAGTGTGTATCCGGTAACACTGCTGTGTCCCTCAGGAATATGATTGTCCATGAACTTTTCGAGTTCTGAAACGAGTGTTTGAACATCTTTTGTTTGAGCCGATAACTGGAGGCCGGCGAGGCAAAACAACAGTATAAGTATACTTTTCATCATTTTTAATCGGAATTAATCCCTTTGGTAAATGTATTTAATCAGTTGGTCTGTTTTGTCATAAAAAACATACATCATTGCGTCATCGCCGAAAATGCGTCCCAATTCAAGTTGACAAACAAACTCCATTTTTTCACCCTTTGAGTTCACCGGAGTTGCATCGTACTGCCACCATCGTGGTTTTTCACTTCGGGAAACAGGCAAGACAATCCGGTTTTTCTGAGATGTTTCAAAAGATTCCTGCTCTGATTTCACAAAATCCATGAAGCCGGAGGTTATTCGCAATGCGTCTTTTTTAAAGGTTGGTTTGAGCGTACCGTCTGGCTGAATCCGAAACGAAAAACAATCTACATTATCCTCATCTGGAAACAATCCATCCGAATCAATGTCCGGATCAAAACAGGTATAAACAAGCGGAATCTTCACTTCAGCGTTATTCGTTGAATGATCAACAGTAGTCAGGTATATCAGGTTTTCAGTCTTCTGAAATTCACGCACAAACACACTTTCTTCGTTATTTCCCTGATTATCACAAGACAATAAGGAGGAAATCAGTATAGCGAACAGAACGTATTTCAATTTCATAGTATGTTTTTCGATAATTCGTGAATCAACTCTTCCAGTTCTTCCAGCCGCATTTTAGTTGCACATTGCTTCTTCTGATCGTCAATTTCAATAACCAAAATTCCCTTTCCGTCTTCTTCGTAACCTGCTCCGATGCTGTAGAACATTAACTGATTTCCTGAGAAAGTCTTCTTTCCGTCTTTGAACCAGCCGTAATCTGCAATGTAAGTCACTTCTATTGGATGAAAAGCGATCATCTCTTTACCGAAAGTGTTCCATAACGCCACACGGAGCAGGTAAAATCCGCAGATTCCCATTACGAAAAACAGAATAAAAAGTCCCATGTGAAATCCTTTTCCGGCTGAAACCGAAAAAACGAGCGCCATAAAGGGTGAAAGGAAAAAAATCACGGCAAGAAAATAAAGGATTGCCAAAACGGCAACAGGTCCACGTTTTACTTTCAATACCAGTTCGTTTCCCTTCAGTTCGTACTGTTTCATGAGTTCACCATTTACTTCGCCATCATTTTGTACGCTGGACTAGCCTTCATTTCTTTCTCTTTCTGAGCATCGATTTTTTTGAAGATTTTAGCGTAATCGCCTTTGAAATTCGTTTTAATTTCTGTGTTTCCGAGTTTATCAAGACAATACAAAAAATTGTTGATTGACTTCTCTGTGTTGTCTTTATCAAAAGTTGCCGTCAACCAGAAGAATTGTGCAGCAAGACCCGGAGCATCCAGATCCGTAGCAATTTCAGCGTAGGTAAACACATCCTGTAAACGCTGATCCTGTTTTTGGAACAGTTTCTGAATTTCCTGTCGACGCATCAACAGATATGCCTGCTTTCCGGTATTCAGATGAACGTCTACGTCGTAAACCGGGTTATGCCTGTAGATTTCCGGTCTGGCTTTTTCCCAGTTGGACTGATCTCCCAATTCAATTTCTTTCTTCTGAATTTTCAGGGTATTGTCTGAGTAATAATGCTCGTATAGCGCCCATGCAGATTTCGGATGTGCAGCCAGAATGTCTTCATAGATATTCATGGCTTTCTCGTAATTCCCTTTGTCGTGTTCAGCCATCCCGAACTGCATTTCAATGTTCATGTCAGCGTAAAAGCTATCCAGACGCTGGGAAATGTTATCCAGCAATCGGTCACCTGTAGTTTTGGGATTGGAAAACATGGTCAGGATTTCCAGGTAACGTTTTGCATAATCGAATTCACCCTGAGAAACCAGCATATAGATTTTCGTAAGCGGAATGAGCTGGTTTCCGACTTCCATTTCAAGTGTGGCCCGCCAATAATCGTTGTTTGAATCGGTCATCGCCAGAACATCCTGTTCCTGAGAGAAATCTGTTTTTTGAACCAGTTTTCCGAAGTTCTTTACTCCCGCAAACTGATCGTCAACCTTTACTTCGTAAGCTGCAAGTACCGGCAGAATTTCTTTGATTGCATATTCTTTGTTCAACTGTGCTTTTGTTTTCAGGTCGGCTGCTTCGTATGCCTTCATGCGCTCATCGACAGGATTTTTATACCCTTCAAAATCTTCTGCTTCTTCCTGAGAATTACAATTCACAGCAAGCAGAATCGGGAAATCGACCAGCTTTGTATTCTCCAGTGACATTCCGCCAAGGTCTTTTTCAATTCGGGATTCCAGTGCTTCGTCTTTCGGATTGGAATAAACGGAATAGGTTGCTGCTCCGGATGGGTGCGCCACAAGTAAAACTGCGACACGTTGCTTCTCAGAAAGATCAGCTAGACTCTTCTTGCAGTATTCCGCATATTTCATCAATGATTCGATGAACTTCTCCTGTTCGATGTTCACCTCGGTAATGTTATCGTTTTCCAGTAAAACAATACTCAAATTGGCTTCTTTATCCTCCTGGGAAAAGGAGACAAAAGCGGCCAGCAGGAAGCATCCTAAGATCAAATTTTTCATGTAGGGGATGGGATTGAAGGTGTAATGCGACATAGATGGGTTCTTTGCGTGGCGTAAAACTAAAGAAATTCCTGAAACTTCCAGATTGTGAATCAGGGAATGGCTACATTGATAATTCAAATAAAAGCGTTTTGTATTTCCGGTTTTCAATCAGTTGTCTATCCAACTTGAAAACGAGTGCACGAACTTTCGTAACGCTCTTTCGGTTTCCGGATCGACTATTGTTCCATCAACAGCCACTTTTCCTTTTACTCCCTGAATCAGCAAACAGGTTTCCGGAGTAAGGTCAGCGGTGAGCGTCCTCAGAATCATTTGCAGTTCTTCGTGAGCCATTTCTCCACCGGCAGAAGCGGTTATGATTCCAACAGGTTTTTCAGCGAAGATGGTTGTTGCAACGCACCATTCCAGCACGTTTTTTAATCCGCTGGGAATGCTGAACACATATTCCGGTGAACAAATCAGTACAGCACTCGCCTGCTCTACCGCAAAACGAAATTCAAGGATTTCAGTCGGTGGATCGGAGGCAGAAAGTTCCGGATCGAAATGTGGCAGCACCTTGAGATCGCGAATAACAGTTACGTCAAACACATGCGAAGTTTGCTGCACGAACCAGTCGACCAGTTTTTCATTGGACGAATTTCGGCTCGCACTGCCCACAATGGCCAAAACCGTTCTTTTGTTTTCCACCGCAATGAATCGAATTAAAGACCGTCGTTCCAGTCACGGATTACAAACGATTTCACCAAACCTTCCAGAATGAACGGATCTTCCTGTGCAAAACGTTCAGCTGCCTCACGACTGGAGAAAATCGCCATATTCCCGCGATCCATAAATGGTCCGGCTCCTAAGACTTCACCACGCTCGATGTACTGATCCAAAATAACTTTGTGACGTGGAAATACCGCCATGATTTCTTCCATTGGTGCTCCGGATGATTCTCCGATTAATACTGCTTTCATAGTTTACATTAATTGATTCAAAATTTTAACAGGTCGTTTTCAAGATTCTCGGGAATCCGTCTTCCATATTCGTCTGTTTCATACATGTCTTCCCACGTATTTGGACAAAAGAACTCGTACTCGTTCAGAAACCGAAAGTTGGATACCGGTAAATTGTCAACAAGATACAGAGAATCTGCAGATGATCGGAATACCATAAATTGACCTGGTGGTTCTACCCATTCCAATCGGTAATAGTAGGCATCCAGAATGCGTTGATCGGATTTCGTTTTCAGTACGATAAGATCATGGAACGGCACCAACGTATCTGGGTGGTCAGATTCTACAGATAACACAGATTCTCCTAAAAACTCTTTGACGAAGATGTATACGGTGTATTCGCCTTTTACGGGTTGAAAAGCCGTAATCATGGAATCGTATGCCGGATAAAACTGATTAATGTTTTTGATTGTCAGGTAATTGATATCCGACTTTTTATGCTTTGAAAGTAGTTTGAATTCCCCCTGAGCAAAGGATTGCAGGGAGGTTGTCAGTAAGATAAGTAATACGATTCGTGTGCTCATGATGGTTTGGCTTTTTACCCGGACATATTGCGCTGATCAGGGCGTATTGGGTTACAATTCCTTGTACATTTTTAGATGCGGAATTCCGTCTTCATCGAAGTAATCGCCATCCGGTGAATAACCATTGTTCAGGTAAAATTGAACGGCTGTGTCACGGGCATGGCAATAAATCCTGTTAATGTTGTTTTCCCGCGCGAATGTTTCGCAGAATTCCATCATTCGTGAACCGATTCCTGAATTACGCAACGATTCATGAACAGCAACACGCTGCATTTTGAACGCATTTCCCTCCGGAACCAGAACTGCTGTGGCAATGAGTTTTTCATTTGAAAAGCCTGCCACCTGGAAATGATGTTGTTCCTCTTTGAGTTCCTCTTCTGTGAAGAAACTACCTAGTGGTTTACGAAGAATTTCTTCGCGCAATGCAACAGCTGTTTTCCAATCTGAGCTGCCGTGATCGATCAGTCTGAAATGCGGATTCATCTAATTTGTTTAAGGGATTCAGAAATGCTGAATGTATTCTCAAAACTAATCAATTTTGAATAACAGAAGTCACAGGAAGTCCCTCCAATCTAACGCATACAAAAAAGGTTCAAAAACGTACTGTTTCCGAACCTTGTACTTCTTTTGGAAGTCTAATTTGTCCTAGTTAGCTTTACCTCTTCGCGAGGAAATCCAGTGATCCAGAGAGAATTTTCCTGCCCCTGAGATCAGCAAACTCACAGCCATTCCTATCCACAGCAAATGGTATTCGATTCCTTCACCTTTTTGAGCTCCGAACCAATTCATAAAGAATCCGTTACCCATATGTGATGAGAAAATAATTCCCAAAGCAAGGAAAACATAAGCAAGCGCAACATATCTCGTTCCAATTCCAATGATGAGCGCAAGTGCTCCGAAAAATTCCAGTAAGATTACGAGTAATGCTACAATCCACGGAAGTCCGGCGGAATCTGTAAAAAATTGCATGGTTCCCGAAAATCCGTATCCACCAAACCAACCGAGTAATTTTTGTGCCCCATGAGGGAAAACAACCAGCCCCAAAGCGATGCGTATGAAGATCGGTGCATACGATCCACCCTTCAGATTCATTTTTGATTCAATTGACTTAAGCACTGTAGTAGAATTTTTCGTTGATAATTAATCCATCCTTCCATTCCTGAACGGCGACCTGAGTATAGTTTTTCTCTCCCCATTCGCGGTGTGTATAGTCGTACATCCATTCCACCATGGTTGTATTTTCACCGATCGTTACTTTCAACGGTTTGGCACCTCTGAATTCGACAATGTTTCCGAAGAATTCGATTTCACGTTGGCGGTTTGCTTCTTTTCCAATTACGGGAGCAGATTCGTTCTCCTGCATAATAACGTTCTCGTGATAGTATTTTTCGAAAGCTTCCATTGCTTTCCCTTGCAATACCAAATCATTTAAGTCGCTGATTTTTTCTAGTAATTCTGACATAACTGTTGTATTTCATTTGATACTACAAAGTTCCGCAGATGACGGTTCTCAGAAATTCAACCAGTTGACAAAAAGAAGTTAATCTAGTTGAACAAATCAATCGCCAAGAATCAATTCGGCTCTGATTTTACTGAGGAATTGTTTCGTGATTCCCAAATAAGAAGCAATGAGGTATTGCGGAACACGTTGTTCGATACTTGGGTATTGCTTTTTGAACAAAAGGTACCGTTCCCTGGCAGGCATACTCAGGTTACGAACAACTCGTTTTTGTGAAGCCACGTAGGCGTTCTGCATAATGATCCGAAAGAAGCGCTCCAATTTCGGAACTTCAGCATATAATTTTTCTAATCCTTCGTAAGAAATCTGAGCTACCACCGTTTTTTCCAGGCATTGTACATTGTAATCTGCTGGCTGTTGCGTAATGAAACTTCCAAGATCAGCAGTCCACCAATCCTCAACAGCGAACATTACCACGTGCTCGTTTCCATCTGAATCGGAAAAGAACGTTTTTGCGCAACCGGAAAGCACGAAGCTTTCGAAGCGACAGATATCACCCTGCTGTACAATGTACTGGCCTTTCAGATACGTTCGCACCTGAATATGTGCAAGAATAGTCCGGACTTCGTCGTTTGTGAGATCCACGCGACTTTTCAGGTACGCGATTAATGCTGTTGGCTCCATGACTTAAAATTAATGGAATCGCAGGAAGTTAAGTCAACCATTATCCGTTTGATACGACCAATTGTTCGTGCGCGATTTCAAGGGTATCAACGGCTACTTCATTTGCATCCGATTTCAAATCCGTAGATGTGATTTTCGTCGGCCAGGCATTGTATAAAGTCCATTGCATGGTAACTTTTCCACTTTCATCAAGAAGTTTGATGACTACTGTTCTGCGTTGAATGGTGTTCATGGAGATTTGTGAATGCCAGTTCCAAAAGGCATTGTCGTTTACAAAAACGCCCCGTTTCATGGTAACGTTTCCATACTTAACAATTCCGGGCATTTTTTCAGTCGAAAACAACGGACTGTTTTCTTTTCGGTACTCAAGGATCTGGTTTTCCGTGTCCATTCCCGAAACTTCCTGAAAAGGAATCCCTGTCATTTCAGGCCCGAGATCCGCTTCAAATCTGAATTTCGGCATTGGCCATGGTGCTCCGTCAGCTGTTGTCATAATGTTTAATTAGGTGATCTAAAATACGAGTTATTCCGGTTGAAGTACTTTTTTCCAGTCCACCAGATCAATTACATCTGCATCAGAACTGCGTTTTCTCTCCGGAACGCCTTTTCGGACAATTTTGAATGCGTGAAACGCCACTTTACCAACATACAGAGAAGATGATTGTTCCGAATTCGACCAAAACTGATTTTCTCCGTAACCGACGCAGAGTTCATCGAGACTCGTTCCATTGGCATCTACCACTTCCGGCTTCATGTAAAGTCGATCAAACGTATCCGGATTGATGTAACCTATTCCATTTGTATCGATGATCAGTTCATTTTCACGGACATTGGCAAGAACCAATGATACTTCACCGTTGTATCCTTCCGGAACTACAATTTTCAGGGTTGGTGAATAGACCCAATAGTAGAATAATCCGAAAGTAAAGGTGCCAACAATGGCTAAATTCGTCAGAAAGCTGGTCTTTTGGTAGATTTTTTTAATGAGGAAAGCCAGGAAAAGTGTCCCTACCATGATGATCGTGAACCAGATCATTCCAACCATCAATCCCGGGAGTATCAATCCTTCCGGTAATTGCCACAGTTGTTTTACAAGCAGAGCAAAAAGTACCAGCGCAAGCGGGATAAAGATGTAATTCAGTGTTTTTTGTTTCATGATTTAGTTGGTTTTGACGTTAGTCTCTTTCCTCCAATGCTTGTCCGAACTGAAGCAAGTAACCGTTGTTATCGTAAATGGCAAACTCCCGCATTCCGTAGTCAAAATCTTCGATTGGGTAGCAGACTTTTGCCTGATAATTCAACGCCGTCCAGCACTCGTCAACGTTATCGGTATTGATGTAAAATGATCCTGTGAAATTCGCTTGTTCAAACGGAATACGTTCATTCGGAATACTGAACATCACTTCCACTTCCCCTTTTTTGACCATTGCCCACCCCCATTCGGTTTCGTTGGCAAGACAGCTAAATCCCAGAATATCTACGTAAAAGTCAACCGTTTCCTGTAACGCTGAAGTGTAAAGCATCGGGGTCAATTTGGTAAGTTTCATAGCGATTTTATGTTTGATCGTGTAGCAACTCAAATCTAGTAATTCTCTGAGTTGACCGGAGGCTGTGTTGAAAACAAAATTCCAGATAACAAAAGCTACTGGTACTCAATTAGATTACTTGTTTTTTTCTTCTTTTTACTCGTGCTTTAAGTAAATTTTGGTTCTTTCCACGTGTTATTTGTGTCTTAGTAGTTGAACACAAGAGCACGAAGCCACAAAGGGATTAGTTACGGATGTTTCTCCAGATTCGTGGTGCATAGCCCAAAAAAACAAGACATGATCCCAACAAAACAATCGATACCCAAAAAATCAAACATAAATTCTGACCACTGGCGCAGGAAATACAATCACCAGGTCCATCGGTTTCGTATTGTATACTAACCATGGTATTTAGAATTCCATAAGCAAGAATCGGAATTCCAAATAGTGCAAGAATCACCGTCAACAAGAATAAGAAAACGGTTGTTTTGAACAATAGTTTAAACATTGCAACCCACCTAACTCCACATACCAATGAACTTCAACGCAACAATAAGGCTGATGTACAGTCCCGGAAGGTAGGTTATACCGCAAATGATGTTTGCCAGGATTTTCTGCCAGCTTCCTTTTTCACGGAGTGTATCCATAAGATAAAAGAAAACTCCCCCACCCGCTCCGGCAATTGTTACTGAAGTAATGGGCACTACCAACCAGATTCCCGGTGGAATTTCACCGTCGCTGGTGAAGATTACCAAAGCTAAAAAGAGAATGATCAGAGCAAAAGCTAAACCTGCTCCCTGTAACATGCGAATTCCCAATGGTTGTGGATGATGCGGTACGCGATACTGTTTCATGGTGTTACTGTTTTAGTTGAATGTTTTACAATTAAAAGAACTTTGAATTACAAAGTAAATGAAAACAACAATGGATTTGCAAATTTTTGAGCAAAAAAATTTAATCGGGGTTAAAGAAATCGGTACCACCGCTGTATGAATGCAGTACCAACTACTTCCTGAACAACCTCTCTTTCAGCGCTTTCATTCCAGAAGCAAAATTCTTTACCTTGCCGGAAACACCTTCTGTATTTACATAAATCGTGTTGTGATCAGTTGCGGCAACAATATCGTCTCTTTCTTTGGTGTAGTAGTAAACCGCGATGGATTTACGTGACACACCATGTGGAGTTTTGAGCTTTTTCGGATGACCGTGAAACGAAACTTCGTTCGTCTCGAAAATGACAAAACGGTTGAACAAGGGTGCTACATCGGCTATCTGAGTTTTGGTTGACATGTCCCAAAGCTCCAGATTTCCATTGTATTCCGGTTTCCAGTCTTTGTTCATGTATACAATCAGATTTAACCTCCGATGTGTTTTTGTTTCAGGATGAAAGTTGAAGTCGACATGAACATCGAGAAAGGCACCTGTTGTTGATTGATGCAACCCGCCTCCGAACAGTTTTTCATCCGGAATCAGGTCATGTATACCCGTAATTTCAGTTAAGAGGTTCAAAAATTCAGGGCTGTTCAGTTCTTTGAAAACCTGTTCGAGGATTTCCTGCCCCGGTCCAAACTTCGTTTTTGTGAATTTATTTTTCTGATTAATGTATGTTGTTCCGTTCCAATCGGTTTCAAACACGTTCGGGTATGCACTGAGGATATTATCGGCCTCAACAAGTTTGAAAAAATCCTCAAAGACCAAATACCTGAATGGCTTTGCAGGATCATTCCACTGTCCTTTCAATTCATGGAGATTACTTCTTATACCGTCTATGTCTATGCGATGGGTCATGTACACTTTTTATGAAGGTGATTTATGTCCCTGAAGTTAGCATTTTATCTATTTCTTCGCCTCTACAACCGCCAGATTATTGATCAACTTCCATTGGTTGTCTTTATCGTCAAGAACCAATGAGTTGTACGATACAAAATCGTTCTCGTGGCTTTCCAGTCGTAATTTTACCATTGCGATGGTGTCTGAGGCATCGACGATTTCCATAGTCATTTCACGCGGTGTTCCACCGAAAATTCCGGCTTTAACGTACGACAAATAGGTTTCCTTGTTGATAATGGTTACACCGGGTTTATTCATGAAACCGTTGTTGGTTACCCGGAATTCCTTGTGCAGGACTTTGTTCAACAGGTTGGTATCGCTGTTATCTCCACCGCGTACGAAGTCGGTAATTGCCTGGATGATTTTTTCGTTCATTCGTTTCTGTTGCTGATTATCGGGTAATTACTACCGCATTGATTTCATTGCTTTAACTTTTTTGATGGAGGCATCCTCAAGAAAACGCTGATATTCTTCGGTTTCCATTCCGTAGAGCGCTATTTTTCCTTCAGCATTGCTGTGAACGCCGAAACCATAGATTTTAGTCAAAGGCGACGTTCGAAAGCAAGGTTGTCCTTTGGAGAAAAACTTTTCCCGGGCTTGTTTGTATTCTGATTTCGTAAGGTCATTTCTATCTGCAAACACCTGGAAAAACACATCGTCGGAGGAATACTCGTAAGGATGTTCCGAAACCATTTCAAACTGCGCCTGAGCAATGGTCTTTTTGGCTCCCTTTTCAGGTGGTTTGATTCCACTTTTAGCCTTTGTATCTTCTGCTACTTCAATGAATGTGTCAAAGTAATTGGTAGAATGTATTTTGGGTGTTGCCATAACTTAAATATAGGAAATGATTGTTGAAGGGCGATTGATGAATGGGAATTTTGAATTCAAAATTCAAATGATTCAAATGGTTTGAAGAGTTTGAAGGGTTTGAAGATTCTATGATTCTATGGATGTTACTCTTTTTCTCTTTTTGCGCTCTTGTGTTTCACCAGGTTCATTCCGTAAGTGTAGTTGGTGGAAAGAATGACATCGTTGGAATCGAAATGTTTGATCACGCCATCGTTAACCAATGCCACAATCCAACACGAATTCTGGTGCATTCCGTAATCAATGATAAAAATGGCTTGTCCCTGTCCAAGTGGAGTTTCTACTAAAATTGCCGGATTCAACTGAAGGATCATGACTTTTGCTTTTGGCCTGATCTAAAGATCAAAAGCTCAATCGGCAGTTCTGTTATGCAATTCCGCGAATAAGTTACATGAATCCCACTGCTATTTTCTGATTTCTGAATTACTTTAAACGCTGCAATTTTCCTTTGCGCTTTACGAGGTTTTTGTAATCCCATTGGATATCACGGGATTTCTGTAACCAACGCTGCAATTCTTCCAGATTCACTTCAGAAACATCGTTGTAGAAAACGGAGGCATCTTTGAACTTCTCACCTCTGACTTTGAGGTTCTCTTCTTCGAAATCCATTCCACTCCAGAACATCAAACGTACTCCAGGCTTTTGAATGCTGTAACCAACAATCGGGTTTCCATCCAGAAACCAAACCGGATGCGCATGCCACACCTTGTTTTCCGCTTCGGGAAGTCCGCGACAAATTTCATGAGCCAACAGGTCGCAAATCACAGATTGTGGCTCTGCCTGCTGAATATTGTATGTTTGGATATCAGTGTTCATCTTGCGTTTTTATGGTCCTACGAATGTAAGGAATAAGGAACTGTCCAACTAATGGATTTCTTCCTATTTGCGTTCTTTTTTTGCCCATTCGATCTCTTTTTCATCCAGGATATTGAGATACTGCAATACAAGCAGGTTTTTCTCCTGTAAGGAAAGGCGTTTCATCCCCTTCATTTGTTCGGTTTCCGCTTGGTTTCTTTTGGCTTTAACGCAGAAGCGTAGTTATAGCTTTGCTTCATGTAAGCCGAAAGTTTATCGGTATCCGTGAGCAGATCTTGCGGAACCTCAACGTATTCTTTTATCACCACACCGTGTTGTATGACTGGTTTGGCGTTGAAGCTGGCAATGAATTTTTCACGATCCACAGCTGACAACCGCAGCGCAAGTGTTCCTTCGGAAGTCAGAAAGCTGAACATATTTCCATTTACAGAAGTATATGGCATTGTTTTCCCTTTTCGTTCCACTTCAGGCAGTGTTGCGATCAGCTGGTCGTATAAAACTACGTTGTTATCGTATTCGTTATTCATATGTTATTCAACGTCCATTCCCACGCATCACCGATTTCGTCGTCCTGAACAATTCCTGTAAAAATAAAACCATTCTTCTCTAAAATCTTCGTTGAAGCGTTTTTCTCCGGAGCGGTTTTAGCGGTGATGGTAACATTCGGCTGTGTAGCTTTTGCAATGCGAACGAGTTCACTACAAGCCCACGAGGCAATCCCCTTCCTTTCGTTTTCTTTAAACGTCCAATACGAAACTTCTACGCGGTTATTGATCGGTTTTCCCGTAAATGCACAGCTTCCGATTACCTCATCGTTCTCCAGGATGAAATAACCAACCCAGGGAAAATTAAATCCAATCACCGGATAAAAATCGCTCCACATGGTAAGCAGCATCTGACAATCATCCGAAACGTACCGTTCGTTGTTTTTGTCCTCGTTTAAGGTTATTGGCTCAAGTTTCAGGTTCATTGTTGTTCTTTTTTACGTTCATCATATACTCGTTTCAATTGATAAATGTATTCCTGTTTTTCGTGTTTATTCATAATGAATATGATCATTGAAAAAAACAGACAAAACCCTGCCCCTAAGAAAAAGGGATGTTCAAAGATTCCCTTATAACCAAGTACTAACACACCTATTCCACAAAGACACTGCATTCCCCAAAAGAATAAGTTCGGAGCCACCTCAATCTTCAAATCACCTTTTTCCAAGTCATAATTACCGTGAATTCCAACATATCCAATAAGTGTTCTCCATAATGGCATTCCTGAATAATAACCTTTCAAAATCCCATCTTTTGCAGTTCCTTCGAAATGATCCTTCAACGTGTAATCGTGTTTATGCGCAACCAAAAGTGCTTTCACCATTTCGGGATTGTTCTTTACTTCTATGATACGCTTTAGCTTAAACACAACCGGATATTATTTTCTGGATTTGATCTGTCTGATCTCTTCCTGAATCGATGAGTTCATGTAGGAGCATCCCGAACAGGTATTGACTTGTCCTTTCTTTGTTGCGACGATATTCATCATTTTTTGTTCTCTTTCGGAAATCACAACGCCTGATTTTTGGAGTTGTGTTAGTCCGTCAAAACCGTACAACTGCATTTCAGCATTCGTAGATTGAAGACACTTTACCAAACTGGCTTTGTCTTTTCGTTTCACCAGCGTATCAACCATGTTTCTACCCTCCGGATTTTCTCCGGTGGCACCACAATGACTTCCGTACACAAAATCTTTGATAAACAACTCCCGATCGTTCAGTCTGGTATGAAAGCTTGCCTGAAATTGTAGCTTCAATGCGTTTATTTCAGTCTTATTCTGATACGATTGAATCAATTCGTAATACGGTTTCCACTCATCGTTTACTTTCTTGTTCTTTTCTTCGCTGAAATCGTAATAAATGATAACGTCCTTATGAGTGAGCAAACGGATTCGGAACATACGAATGGACTGAACATTCGGATTATCCGGGTTTGGGATTATTTTTTCAGCATACATGATACGTTCCTCAAAACCGGGAATAATCTCTCTGAGATCAGGACCAAAAACAGGCACCCCAATTGGTTTCGGTTCATGATACTTTAGTAGCGTTCTAACGCTCTTGGATTCCAGGGCATTCAAATATCCTTTTACGAATACTTCAGAATGTTCAGCTCTTATATCTTCAGAAAACGGTGAAGCTCCATTGTCAATAACAGGAATAACCGAACGTGAATCAGTGGAAATACTGTAGCCATTCAGTGGTTTGACTGTAACATTTTTCGTTTCGACAGACTCCGAACAGGCCGCCAAAATCAGGGCAAGAAGAACAATTGCAGGATGACTTTTCATAGATGATTATCAGGTGTTGGAAAGTTACTGAATTACCTCCACATTCTTCCCAAGTGTTTTGAACCGAACTCCACTTTCCTGAACAACCGTAATGGTAAGGTGACCGGTTTTACTGATATTGAGATCGCGGACAATTCCCGATTTTCCTTTGTGGGTTCCGGCGATTACTGTACAGTGATCACCGTCTTTTAGATTTGTTTCTTTCATATGAATGTTTACCAATCTGGTCTCAAAAGGTTCAATTGAAACCTAAAGCCATTCTTCAATGTTAACACTTTGATGCAGTATTCTTATGATTTCAAGTATACCGTCATCAGTTAGTTTATGGAAGATCATATGTGATTGAACAAGTGAAACTCTATATCCTGATCTAATATGCTCAGCCGATGTACTGATCGAATGGTTTGAACGAATAAACTCTATTTCGTCCACAATCAATGAATAATAATGATCTGCTTGTTCCTTTGACCACTTTTTCCATGTATAATGCCAGATTTCGGTTAAATCCGATAATGCTTCAGAACTAATTTCACAAGCAAGTTTCTTCATAAATACTTTTTGTGAATCGATTTCAAATGTTCTTTAGGGTTAAATTCCTGGAGTCCACTTTGCTCACCAACAACAAGTGCATTTCGTAATTCATCGAGCTTACGTTCTTCACTCTCCAATAATCGTAACGCAGTACGAATTACCTCGCTTACTGAACCATATCTGCCTGATTGAATTTCCTTATTGATGAATTCTTCAAAATGTTCCCCCAAAGAAATGGATGTGTTTTTCGGCATACCGTGTTGCTTTTACTCAAATATACCAATTTTTGGTATATTCAAGCAAACTTAATGTGAAAACAAAACCGAAGCCACGTTCGCAACCTCGGTTCAATGTGTTGAGTTAGGTGACATTACTCCGGTAAATCGTATAAGATATAATCCAGTTTTGACAACTGTCCTTCTTTTTGCTTCGATTTGAGTAACGTGATGAATTCGTTCGCTTTTTGTGCGCTTTCCACTTCTTCAATCACGATGATCTGCTTCTCGTTTTCCAAAGAGCGACAAACACTAAGCACCTTGATTCCGTTGGCCTCACGGATTGCAGAACCGGCGTCAAATTCTGTTCTCCACTTTGCATAATCCAGTACTTCAATAGTTACCATCATAATGACTTTACCATCACCGTTTGTTTCCGGTGTTCCTGCGGACGCACTCAATGCGATTAACGATAACATTGCTACTCCGATAAATTGTTGAATCTTTTTCATTGTTCCGGGTTTTGAATTTCTTATGGAGCAAAACTACATCCGGGGAATAGCACGAAACGTTGACTAATGTCAAGAAAGGAAGATTGATGAATGATGAATGATGAATGGTGAATGATGAATGGTGAATGGTGAATAATGAATGATGAATGATGAAGTTATGATCGATCCAAAAGCTGTTGAATATGTTCATTTTTCCCGGACATAAGAACGATTTCTTTTTGTTCTCCGTTTTCACCGGTGAATCTTACAAACAGTTTTGAAAAAATGGGTCCTTCTTTTATTTCGGTGCTCAGGATTTTTTCAAGCGGAATCCGATGTAGCATATCGTGTTTTTTAGCTATGCCGGCAAACAGCCAAAATGTTTTCAAAATCAGTTCCTTGTCTGTAATGACGATGTGTAACGTCTTACTTGCTCCTCCGTATCTGTTTCTGAAAGAAGAGGTAGAAAAGCCGGATGCATTCTTCTCCGAATAGATCGTGTGTGATAAATCGAGTCCATCGAAGAGTTTCATTGCCCGTTTGCCTTTAACATAAAAAGAAGATAATATGACAACGAGGAGGACCAACCAGATGTAAAAGAAGTACTTATCCATGAATTCGGTAAACTGTATCATTTGGTTGAATTGTTTTGATTAAATCTGATGATTCTGCAGCCTTTAGCTTTTCTAAGACGAATGTACATGCTTGTAAGGGTAATACCCACGAGTGAACCGAAAACCAGGAATACCGTTGGCATTCCCCAGGATCGAAAAGCTCTGAATAAATCCACAAGCACTTCTGCAAAGTCGCCGCGTCTCCTACTGGATCTATACGCAAAGGAATCGGAAATCGAAATCAGAATAACGACAATAACGATGATGAATATGGCAAACAATGGCTTCCTGATAATACTCGTTCTCGTCTGCTCGTGTCCCAATACTTTTGCATTCGGGAAGGAATGAAGCACCTGTCTGTAAAAATCATGCAGGTCGATGGAATCATCCGGATTGATAATTGCTTCTCTGTCATTGCCATACTCGATAATCATTCGTTTTCTACGGAAATGAAATTGAATCTGTTTGATGGTCTTTACCGGAATCTGTTCCACAGTCGAAAACCGCAGCGGATTATCGATCAGATTATAATCATCCGCGACTTTTCCATAATAGAAAATTCCATTTTCCAGAATGAATGAATCCTTCATGTTCACGTCGTCTTTGTCCTATTCCAGGTATTGGTCTGAAAGGTCTTCGAAATCTTTAATCGCTGAAAGTTGGATCAGCTTATCCTGTTTGATGTCTTCCCAGGTTTCATCGAACACTTCGTTTTCAGGATCTTCATAAAGATTTGTATTACGCCTGATCTGTTTCTTTTTAGTGAGGAAATTAATGCTGATCTCACTTTCGATTACAGGCCCCATGGCATTGCTTTCATCGAAACCGATCAAATCAAAATCGTTGTTTTTGAACCTGAACGTGTACGACCAATTCCCATACCTACCGTGTGCATACTTCACGAAGAGTTTTCCTTTTTCAATTTCCAGGTACAGTTCCGGAGCATAGTAAACGCCGCCTTCTTCATTTTCAGATGCAAAGCAGTTTCTGTTTTCCAAAATCAGTTCATAGCCACGTTTTTTCTTAAAAAGTATCAGAATTCCGCGTCGGTTTCGATCCAGTTTTCCACGATCTTCAACTTCCACAATCCTAGACTTATCTGTACCCTTAATGAGCAACACGAGATCTTCTTCCCCGTCTTTGTTCAAATCACCTTTGATTTCTTCGAAAAGAATAAAACCTTCCGGAATAAAATCCGAAGGAGATTTAACTGGTTCTTCCTCCGGTTCAACCTCTTTTGCCGATTCAACGCCGGCTTGAAGCTGCGATTTCTGGTCTGAGTCTTTTTCTGTTTTGTGATTTCCACAACTCATTGCTAAGAAAAGAACAGTGCTCAGTAAAAGAAGATTGAGGTAGTTTAATGGATACATAGTTTAAGTCGTTTTCGACATTGAAATCAATACAAAATCATGATCAGGGAAATCAATGCAATGAACAAAGATAAAGGTCTTGCTGCCATCAAAACAATCGAATCACGATTAATTCTGGTAAAGATAAACGGCAACAAAAATAAAATCGGATATAAGGGGAAATAAGTGTAAGGCGCTACATAAACCGTAATCGTTTTCGGTATTCCTGAGATATCTATTAAACTCGTAATTCTTCGAAGAATCATGGTTTTTTCTATCACAAGTCCCTGACCTTTGCTCAACGTTTTGGTTGCTTCATGATCGATTGTGACGGTCTGATTCGCTATTCGCATCGTATACGACGGTGCTTTTGAATACCTCGGATGGTAAACACTATCGGTTAAGATTGAATCGATTTGTGCGGAAGATGTTGATCGCGGAATCAGGAAGTCAACGACGACAACAATTCCGAAGATTCCAAATAAAAGAGCTAGTGGCCGCGCTGTTTTTTTATAATACTTTTCAAGCACTTATTCTTTCGATTTTATTAGTGTATTGTCCTGCACGATTGAGCCGCGTGTTATTTGGACACTTTTTTATTCAGGAACTTCTCAATCATCGGTACCACGAATTCGCTTTCTTTTGTCTCAGAACTTAGTGTTGTGATTTCTCCAATGTATTCTCCGTGTCCACCAGGAATAATTGCAAGTTCAGAGCCTTCAATTTGTCGGTGAAGTTCCAGTGCATGCTCCGGGGTGATGATGTCTTTATCCCCGATGATAATCAAGGTTGGGGCTTTAATTTCTTTGATTTGCTTATCGGGAATGTCTTTGAAATTAACCATTCGTTTTGCGTCGCGATCGTGCATGATCTGCAAGTCGCCGGGATTTTCAGCGACCTCTCGATACGCCACTTTTAACTGTTCCGGCATGTTGTCCAGCGTGGCTTTCTCCATCATTCCCCAAAACCAATCCGGGACTCCGTTGCGCTTGGCAAGTGGCGAGCCCAATACGATTCTGTCAACGAGTTTTGGGTGTCGTATTGCGATTTGCAGGGTGGTTGTTGCCCCATTGCTGAACCCAAAGAAGTCTGCTTTTTTGATTTCCAGATGTTTCAATAAAGTTGCCACATCGTCGGCGTCCTGTTCAAAGGAAGAATCTGCGTTTCTATCGCTTGTTCGTCCATGTGCCTGGAGCTCCACGCCTATAACTTGTCTGTGCTTTGCCAACAACGGAATCACCTGCTGAAATGTAGATTGGATCGTAGATCCACCGCCATGAATCAGCACCAGTGGTTTCCCGAGTCCGTAGATTTCGTAATACATATTTATTCCGTTGACTTCGGAATGCCCGTTTGTTATGATTGCGCTCATGGCTCAAGTGTTAGATTGTGCAAGTTAAGATTCGTTTTCTAAGAACGGAAATCAGTTGTACGTTTTCTGGTTCATGTGGCACAACTTTACCGGTAAACGAAGGTATGTTTTTTTAGAGCCAATTCGTGAATTCGCGGGACATTAGTACCGAAGAGAACTATTCACTCCGCAAACTCTTTTCTGTTGTTCTGTTCTTCCAGAATCTGATCGAAATAGGGCTCTACAATCGACTTCAATTCACTTTCCGAAATGTCCAATGCATGCGGATTGTTAATCAAGCTTAACCAGGGTTTGGGAGCTGAAAAATCATAGCTTCCAAAAACTATAACTGGTGTTCCTTTTACCAAAACTTCGTTCTTATTCTCCAGGATCCATTTATCGGCCCAATTGTACAGGTATTTCGCATCTGCTTCCTGAAGACGCAAACACGAATGCGAAGCCGGATAACCGGGCATACTGTATTGATGCCAGCCAATTCCTCCTTTATTCTGAATATTGAAGTTCCATTTCAGTACCCAATCGGGATTTACTGTACTGATCGTCTTTTTTGCTTTCCAATTCGTAAAGAACAATCCTGTAGGCGTAGGCGCTCTTTGTTTCCCCATATTGGTTGGACCCGTCCGAATCAGGACTCCCTTCTCATAAGCTGCGAACGTTTGTGTCGGATAGGAGAAAAAGACAATTTTATCAATGTCCTTCAGGTAGGAAACAGTTAACGGAAACGGAAAGTAGTAAACGATATCCCCGCTTAGATCAACGGGAACAATAACACTATCCATTTTCCTGAAGTTTGATCGATCGGTTCGGTTTACTGCAAAGACAAGTTCACGTCCCGAAGATTCAATGGTTGAATCCTGTAACCATTCCTGTGCATTTCGGATTTCGTATGAGAGTCGATCCGGCTTTTTCCAATCACGCGCTACTGGCTTTTCATCCGAAGACACAGATTGGCTGTTTTGCTCACATGCTGCACACAACGCGATAACGACACTCCAATATACGATCGCCCTTTTCATCTATAATTCTATTTTGCTCTCAACAACTTCCTTCAATTTCTGCAACACCATTTTCCAATTTTCCGTTGAATGGTCTTTCTCTTTCTCAGAGGTGATGTTATCCTGGGTTACCTTGACAACTGTTTGGTCGCCGTCTTGGGTAATTCGATACGTCACGAGGTTATAGTTCTCCGGTTTGTCTTTTTTGCCCGACATTGAGCTCCAGTAAGTGCTTTGAAATACTTTTTCCGGTTCCATTTTTTTAATGATTCCTTTATCGTGGTATTCCTTGCCCTGATACACTCCGGAATAGCTGATTGTTGCTCCTTCCTTCCAATCTGAAGTGACATCTGTATTCATGAGGTATTTTTTGATCAAAGTGGGAGTAGTTAAGGCCTCCCAAACTCTACCCGGCGTAGCATTCACGTGAATGGATGCTTCTGCTATGAATGTATTTTCCATGACCTTTTCTATTACGACGAAACGTCTTCTTTCATGTTTTTCTCCAATTTATCGAAGCACGATTGCCAGCCTTTGATGCAATCATCCGCCATTTCTGCCGGTAAACCTTCGTGTTGAAGTTTCATTTCTGTTTTACCGTCAACTTCTTCAAATTCTACGCTGATTCGGAGCGCCTGATCCCAATCACCGGGCATGTTGTAATACGAGGCAGAAACAACGTTTCCATTAGCATCCGAGAAACTATCCGATTGTACAATCTTCTTGTGTTTGATGATTTGCTCGTAAGTTCCCGTAGACCATGTTTCCTTTCCGTCCGGCCCTTTCATTGCGTTCAGGTATTTGCCACCTTCTTTAAAGTCAACCGTACTACTCGGGCATGTGTAACCTTCCGGGCTCATCCATTTCTTTAGGTTTTCAGACTTACTCCAGGCATCCCAAACGGTTTCCAGTGGGAGATCAAATGTTCGATTGATCGTGATCGTTTCTTTCTTTTCCATGACGCGCGTTTTTATCACTTAAAAATCATCGGATTAGAGACGCAAGATGTTACATACATCCGGGAATAAGTTGTAAGATTCTCAGGATTTTGTTTTGATGCATGAAAATGAAAAGTAAAGGCCGTATTTTTCGTTTATGAGGAAAATTTTGATCTTCATCGGTGTTTCGATAGCAAGTGTTATCGCATTCAGCAGCTACATCGTATCTAAATTCGGATTCGAAAAGGGCGATGCCATAGCTATTTTAGGTTATTTCTCCATTTTCTCATCCGCAATTCTCCTCTACTTTTCGCTAGATGTCAACCTTAAATACAACCAGCGTAAAGCGGCTATGGATCTCCTTCACGAACGCATGAAGAAAGAAATTTTACCGGTTTACAACGAGCTGAAAGGCCTGATTCAAAAGGATTTTTTCCTGGAATCTTCGGAAAAATCGTTTCAGGAATACGTGGATCAGGAAAAGAACGAAGAGAAAAAAGGAAAAGCCAAAGCATTGACCGATGAAATCCTCGCTTTTTACGAACGTCTGGCGCTGGGAATTCTGAAAGAAGTATACGATGAGGACATTTGTTTTGATGACAGTGCATTCGAAGTGATCCATTTTTACGACTGGACGAAAACCTACCTCAAATCTTTTCAGGAACGTTACAACAAACGCCGTTTTGTAAACTTTAGTCACCTGGCTGATGTATGGCGTGAACGGTATGAAAAGCAGGAGGAACGACTAAAAAGAAAGAGTGACGTTCGGAAGGAAACTGTGGCAAATAAAAAGATCTAATCGGTCTCCAATTTCTCTAATTCAGCCTTCAACTCCTGAACTGAGCGCTCAAATAATTCGCGTGATTTTAGAATCAATTGTTCCAGATCTTCTTCCGATGATTGAAATTTGATTTCGATTTCACGGAGTACCTGTGACAATTCATTCACACCAAATAAGGCTGCAGGACTTATCATTTTATGAGCGCTTCGCTTCATTGAATCTCGCTGCTTAGCAGAAAATGCTTCTTCAATCTCGCATAAATATCCGGGCATTTCCGTGCAATACAATTCTATCATCTCCTTTACATAACCAAAGTTACCGGACGCACGCTCAAAAATCAGACTCAGATTAACCGTTTTGTCTGATTTCTTCTTCTCAACAACCACCTCAAACGAATCTTCCGCTACCGTACTTTCACCTTTCCCCCACTTTACGATTGCGCAGTACAGGTTCACCGGATTGAACGGTTTTGAAATGTAATCGTTCATCCCTGCTTCGAGGCATTTTTCCCTCTCACCAGCCAAAGCTGAGGCCGTCATCGCAATAATCGGAATGTTTTTTTTGTCTTCCGGCATACTGCTTCTTATGTACCTGGTTGCCGCTAAACCATCCATTTCAGGCATGGAAACGTCCATCAGGATCACATCGTATTGTTTTTCTTTCAGTAATTCGAATGCCTCAGCAGCACTTTCTACGGTATCGGTTTTCGCCTTCCATTTGTTGAGTTCGAATAAAGCTACCATCTGATTGATGTGATTGTCTTCTACTAACAATACATTGATATCACTGAGATCAACAACAGCAGGAATGCCTTCAACATAACTCGGGGTAGTTCCGTTCCATTGCGGGTCTCCTATCGAAAAGGCAAGCGTAAACGACAATGTGGTTCCTTCTCCCGGTGTACTTCTGATAGACATTGTTCCTCCCTGTTCTTCAATCAAGGATTTCGCAATGCTTAACCCAAGTCCGGTTCCGCCGTACCGTCTGTTGATGTGACTATCCGCCTGAGCAAACGATTCAAAAACGTAGTGCAGTTTATCCTGAGCAATACCGATTCCGGTATCGACTACAGAAAATTCCAGGAAAATGTTGTCATCCTGCGACTTTACTTTCTTCGCAGAGAACAATACACCGCCGGTATCAGTAAACTTAACCGCGTTTCCTACCAAATTGGAAAGTACCTGATTCAACCGAACAGGATCACCCAGCAACACCGGTGGAATTTTCGGATCGACAAATGATTTGAGGTAAATATTTTTCTCATCCGCCCGGTATAACTGGGTAATGCACAATGTATCGAACAAGTCTGTTAACCGGAATTCCGTTGACTCGAATACAATTTTTCCCGCACGCACTTTCGAAATATCAAGAATATCATTCACTACATGCAGCAGGTTACCCGATGATTCGGCGATGATATCAAGGTACCGTTCCTGCTCTGCCGTTAACGGAGTTTCTTTGAGTCGTCTGACTAATCCGACTATACCGTTCATTGGGGTCCGGATTTCGTGACTGGTATTCGCAAGAAATTGTTCCTGAATTTCAAGTGCCCGTTCAGCTGTTTCCTTCGCAAGTTTCAATTCCGTGACGTCGGTTTCAACAAACACCATTTTAGACAAAACACCCTGATCGTTGAAAATAGGTGTCAACGTAGTTTGTATCCAAAGGTCTTCTCCTGACTTAGGTGACATCGTATTTTCATACGTAACGGATATTTTTTCGTCTATAGCTTGCTGAATGATTGCCTTAATGTGTTGGTTCTGACTAACCGCATAAATATTCTTCCCTTTTGTATTGAGGTATTCTTCCAGGGAATTCCATTTGAAGAGCTTTGAAAATCCTTCATTGAACCATTCCAAATCGCCGGCTGCATTTGTAATCAAAACCCCGGTAGCTGTTTTACTCGCTACTATGGATAACTTCTCCAGCTCCAGGTTCTTCTCTTCAATGGTTTTGTGTGCATTTCGTTTCACGACATAGCGACTGTAAATGAGTAACAGTAAGAGACACACCAGTACAATTGTGGCAATCAGGTAATTGCGGGTATCCTGTTCGTTCTCCAGTTGCCTGTCTTGTAACAATTGGTTCTTACTCAGAAGTGCGATTTCCCTGTCTTTATTTTCCGACTCAAATTCAATTTGAAATTTGACCAAAGCTGCAGTCTTTTCTTTATCCAGAACACTATCCGAATAACTTTCGTAAAGCAGTCGGTATTTATAGGCGTTTTCGTAATCGTGCAGCTCTACGTAGATGTCAGCCAGCAGTGCGTAATGTGAACGTAATTCATCATGAAAGGAGATGTTTTTGGCCAATTTCACAAACTCTTTGGACTCTTTCAGTGCAAGATCATACTGTTCAAGATCCTTCCGGACGATTGTAATCTTCTTCATTACAACCAGCAAAACGGCAGGTTTTCCGGCTTTTGCAGCGGCTTTTTTTGCATCCAGGTAATACGATAACGCTTTGTCCTTTTCATTCAGGTAATAATATGCCTCACCGATGTTTAGCAGATTAATACTTGTGGAATAGATATCTTCCGAGCTATTCATGGACTGACGGGAATAGCTGATTGACGTATACAACAACTCCTCCCGATGCGTTATCCTGAAGTATTCCAGGTACAGGTTTGCGATGTTGATGAACGCGATCGCCTGTTCGTCTTTGCCTCTGTTTTTCAGGCGATAATTAAGGACTTTGTTGTACAAATCCAGTCCTTTTTTCAAGTACATTGTATCTTTTGACTTAATCGCTTTATCGACATTCACGTGTCCCATGGTCATTTGACAATGTACAACGTTCGATTCCATATCCAATTCTTCATACAGAATCAGTGCTTTGGAAATGTTATCGATGGATTTTTGATAATTAAAAATGTCCTTGTAGATGTATCCCATCTCAAAATAGGCTCTGGCAAGCCCTTTTTTATCTTTTAATCGCTCGAAAGTTCTTAGCGCACGAATGGTATAATCAAGAGCACCACTGAGGTTGTTTCCCTGTTCGCGTCGAATTCGCGCCAAATTCAGCAATGCTGCGGCCTCAATACCTTCATACTTATTTTTTTGAGAAATCTCAAGTGCTCTTTTCGAATATGCTTCAGCTTTCCTGGCATCGAACGTAATGAGATCATAGCCTCGTAGAACAAGGGCATCAGCCCGGTCCTTTTCATTCTTTGAGTGAAGGATGATTGACTCCAGTGAGTCATTTTCAGGTGTTTGTGCGTAAAAATGAGCAGAAAAGCAGCAAAAGCTCAACACGATGGCACTGCGCATCAGAGTATTCGCTTTTTTGAGGGGGAGACCTAACATGCTTTTCGTAATCTATTCATAACCAGTAGTGAGCAAGTTAGAAAAAACAATCTATCCTGCAAAACTACCCGGCTTAAAAGAGTAGATAAACCAACAAATTATTGCAACAAAAAAGCAAAATCAATCGATTAACGAAAATTCATTCCAACAACACGAAGTATTCGTTAAAAATACAGTTCGATCAGGTCACGAACAGATTTTTCGGTGAGTGGTTTATTGTGAAACTCCGTCACTTCCTTCGTATTCATTGCACGGACATGATCATCGGGATTTAACGATGTCGTAAGCATAACAATCACCACTTCGGATTTCAGTTTGGGATCCAGTTGCTGATAGGCTTCTAAAAATTCAAATCCATTCACACGTGGCATGTTGATATCCAAAAAGATCAGATCCGCTTTCGGATATTCTTCTTCATTTCCATCTTTCGCTGAATTTTGAATATACTCGAGTGCCATGGCACCATCATAAGCAAATCGAATATGATTGCACACGCCTGCCTCAGTAATTTTAATTTTATGAAATTCGTTATCAGCCGGATTATCGTCTACAAGCAGAATACAATTAATTTTTTTCATAGCAGCAGTTTTTAGATCTGTTTCAGGTTCCTGGAAATGGTGAAATAAAATGTGGTTCCATGTTCTGGTTTCGACTCTATCCAGATTTTGCCATTGTGCAATTCAACAATTTTTTTGCATGTCGCCAGTCCAATACCGGTCCCTTCGTATTCCGAAGGAGCATGCAAACGCTGAAAGATGATAAAGAGTTTGTTTTTGTATTGTTCGTCGATACCAATTCCGTTGTCTTTAATGGAAAATTGGTAGTCGGTTTTTGTCTCTTCAACTCCGATTTCGATTTGCGGATGTACCGTTTCCTTGCGGAATTTAACCGCGTTGCTGATCAGGTTTTGGAACAATTGCTTCAGCCCTGTCCTATTTGCGTTAATAACCGGAAGTCGCGAAATAGTAATGTTTGAACCACTTGCTCTGATCGATGCGTTCATATCCGCGATCACTTCTTTTACTACGGTGTTCACATCCACCTCCTCTACTATTAAGTTTCTCCCGACTCTTGAAAATTCAAGTAAATCCTGAATGAGGTTTTGCATTCTGCTTGTGGCTTTTACAATGAATTCCAGGTAGCGTGCAGTATCCGCATCATTATGAGCAGCATATTTTTGATCGAGTAAGGATACAAAATTAGAGATGGTTCGCAATGGTTCCTGCAAGTCGTGAGAAGCAACGTACGCAAATTGCTCCAGCTCCTTGTTGGCAAACTCAAGTTGACGCAATTTGTCTTCAAGCTCTATGTTCAGGAGATTAATCAATTCCTGAGCTTTCTTTCGCTCTGTGATGTCATTGAAAAGGACAGCAACGTGGTGATTTTCCGGGTCACCGAACCGAAATGCATACACATCAAACCAACGGTGCAATTGTTCTGCACGATTTTCAAAGCGAATGGATTCTCCGGTCAGGGCGATTTTACCATAGATTTCGAACCAGTGTTCCTCGTGATCCGGTGCGAATTCACGCATGCGTTTTCCGACTGCGTTCATCATTCCGGTTTGCCTTTCGAAAGATTCGTTGATCACCAGAAACCGGTAATCAACTGGTTTTTTATGCTCATCAAAAATCATTTCAATGATGCAAAAACCTTCGTCAATGGAATTGAATAGTAGTTCCCAATGTTCGTTTTTGATATCGATCATATACCTAAAGAATAGTGATTGTCCGAAGACAATAATTTGTCCGCGATCCGTTAGGCTTTCTAAGCCTGTTCATCTAAATGTAGGAAAATTTGTTTTGAGCGCAAAATGGTGAGGGTCATGTCTCGATACATGTTCTCGTTCCTCGAACACACTCGACATGACGGAAAAGACATCATATCATGGCAACAAACGGTATGATTTAATAATCGATGTGTTCGTACTTCACATTCGATTTTTCTGATTTCAAGAGTTTGATCTGGTCTTTATCAACCAGGAAATAATCTGTTTGTTTCCAGCTCCAACTTTTTTGTTCTCTTAAGTTTATACCGCCTGCTTTATACCAAACATTAATTTTATTTCCATTAACTGTCAATTTGATTTCATGAAACGTATTTTGGCTGGTTGCAGCATATGGGATTACAGGACAAGTTTCCAGTTCTTTTAAAGAACTTTTGTCATTTCGGAACCATTTACGCAAAAATGATTTATGCTTATCAGAACATTGATACCCCAGATTCAATGCGTCAAGGATCATACATTTCAGATTGCTGTAATCCGGATTAGCTTCGCCATCCCAATTACAGTTACTACCAATAAATGTAGCTACGTAACCTAAAGCTGCTCTTTCAGGATCAGACATGGTCTTACAGTAGACTTCGTTAATAAAAATTAGGCTGACTGTATCCTGAATATCAGAATCATATTCATTCTTTCTCCATAAAAAAGTTAACGCGGTATCTTTCAAGGTCAAATCATTCGACAGTGAAATTTCTTTGCTTTGATCAGTTTTCAATTCAGATTTGTCGGATTGCCCGCAAGAGAATAAAATAGCTGAGATTGCCATACATATAAATAGGTTGGAATAATATTTCTTCATTGTGCAATCATTACCATTGTTCATCCGGCATATATTAATTGAGGCCTAAATCATACGGCAATTTGAACGTAGCGTTTACTTCAATTTTTTCTCATTTTTCAATAGCCAACCTTTCGGCTGATCATTCAAATCAAAGATCTTTTTTTGGTCAGGCATTGTCCCAAATGTATCCTGAATTTCTCTAAAATCAAATCAAAATCAGTTCCCCGGGACTGAAATATGTTACTTCCAAAAATCTTTCATTTTCACTTTTTCCGAAGTCAGCTTTGTAACGAAGAAGAACTGATACAACTCCCAAAACCATACACGTCGACCGATGTTGGTGTACCATCGCATGGCGCTTCGTAAACGGGCCTCCTTGTGGAAGAACAGTCGTTTTAACGCTTTTGGACGGAGCTGAACAGTAATTTCTATGAGTTTAACGTAAAGAATCACCACCCATGGTTTGAGGTATTGTGTTTTGATGACCTGGTGTTTGTAATCCCATTTTCGCTGATCGGTCAGAATGATTTCCTTTTCTTTTACTTCATCGAAGTATGGGGTCCATTTGTGTGGGGTAACATACAACAATTGAATTTGGTCGGGATCATAAGAAATCAATTGCTTCCAGCTGTTGTAAAAATCCCGTGTTCGCTCTTCTCCAAAACCAACCACGTAGGTTGCCATGGAAAGAATGTTGTGTTTTCTCAATAATTGAATGGCTTCTTTATCTTTCGAGATTGTTCCTGCTTTTTTGATTTTGGCCAACACTACCTCATCGTAGTTTTCGATTCCCAGCAAAAAACGCTCAAAACCGGCCTTTTTGTAAAGATGCAGAAACTCAGCATCACGGACAATGTTATCCGCTCTGATGGAACCTACGAGAATTAACTTCAGGTTTTTCGCGATCAAAGCTTCCAGAAACTCGCGCCAGGCTTTCGGGTTGGATGAAGGATTTTCATCTGCGAAATTGAACACCAACACACCGTATTCCTTGTGTAGCATTTCCATTTCATCTGCCAGCGATTGAGCACTTCGGTGTCGCCATTTTTTCCAGAATAAACTCTGACCACAATACGTGCATGGATACGGGCAACCTCTTGAAAATTGGATCACAACGGCCTTTCGTTTTCCCCAATACGTGTAGTTGTATCCCTTCATCAATTCCCAGCCAATTCTGAAATCGTCTAGGTTTTTGATTACATCAGCAGCGATGGTTTTTAACGGAGTTCCATCGGTTCTAAGCGCAAGACCTCTGACCGATTCCAACTCTTCGTTATTCTCCAGCGCCGAAATCAACTTCACCACAATCTCCTCACCTTCTCCACAAACG
This sequence comes from uncultured Fluviicola sp., assembly GCA_966211245.1. Taxonomy (GTDB): domain Bacteria; phylum Bacteroidota; class Bacteroidia; order Flavobacteriales_D; family Crocinitomicaceae; genus Fluviicola. Next base: position 35,245 of record CBIHND010000021.1, read on the forward strand.
ATGAAGTCGATTTGTGGATTGTCTTCAAGGATTTCTTTCCAGTGATACGTCGGAAAAACACCTCCGATAATGGTACGGATAGTTGCGTTTTTTTGCCTGACCCGTTTCGTGATGTCGTTAATGATGGGTTGTGCGGAAGTTGAACCGGAATGTCCGAGTAAAATTGCATCAGGATTTTCTGCAAGGATTCGTTCAACAACCTTTTCAATCTTGTGGTTGAAATAGTCTGCATCGTAAAGCGTTACGTGGTGTCCGGCATCGATCAAAGGTCCGCCAATCGACAATAATCCGAGAGGTGGCAAGTGTTCGTTGGCCATTCTACTTCCGATGGACAGGTGTGGTGGGTTGATGATTAAGATTTTCATGTGATGATTTTGGTTGGTTTATTGCTATTTAATTGTCAGTTGAAATTGGGAATAATTCGGTCGATTGTAATGACAAACGACATCCACAGTACAACCAGGATACAGAGCAGATTGATTACCGCGAGTGCGGTGAAATTCCCTGAACCGGTATTCATCTTTTTGGAATAAAGTTCAGAACCGATGGGAACGAGAGCGATCATCCACAACACAATCATTGCCGGGTAAAATCCGGTGATTGCACCACCGATGAGGCTTAAAATTGCTGCGGTAAGGGTTATTCCCATGGATAGTGCAACAAAGATTTTAAATGTTTTTGGTTTCATGTTGTATGAATCTGTTTTCAAACATATAAAAAGTACTTTGAATTACAAAGTAAATTAACATTCGTTTTGAACGACGATGTCATATTTCGTTACTTTCTCCGGGAAAAGTCGTCGGGATTGAACAGGGAATTCGGATTGTCACCGATGTACTCAATACTTCGGATAAACTGTAAGTCTCTCCTCTTTCGCATACTTTCTGATTTCCATGCAAATTTCCCCCAGTTCATGCTGATCTCCAAAATCACAAACATCGAGGTGTTGTTTCCCTTTTGCACAATTCCTTCTTTCCGGATCATATCCCTGAAGCATCCAGCTTCCACCATCTAAACAGCCTTTACAAACATGCTTTGCAACTTCATTCGACCAGTAACAGTTAGCGTTGACTTTGTATTTGAAGCTCTCCCATTCAGTTTCGGTGAGGAGGACATTGTATTTTTTATCCAGACGAACATCCGTATCACGACTATCATGATATTGACGTACTTCGAGGATAGCACCGGAATCGGTTTTTGTGAGTGTATAAAAATGCGTATAACGACTAAACGCATGACTCATTCGTAATCGGTATGATTCCTGATCTTTTTTATTCAATGGTTCAAGCTTATAGTACTTGTGCTGAATATTCAGAAAGTTCGTATCGGAAAACGCAATCCGAAGTATACTATCGTTTCGTTTGAGGTGGCTGGTATCGCACTTACAAACAAAGGAATCTTTGTTACAACAGCTTCCTATTGCCAATAATAGAATGAAGAGAGAGATGACTGAAGTAAGTTTCATCTACTTTTCAAAGCTTAATCTTTCTGTAATTCGGATCAAACACTTTTTCCTTACCCCATATCTTATCCAGGTACGATTTATCGGCAATAATTAATGCGTCCAGTTTCAGTTGACTGGCAACGGTTTCTTCTGTTACTTCTGCATCCAATGGAATTTTGGTAATTGTTACCAGCACTTCGTTGTTTTGAGAATCAAACTCGAAGCAATTGAACATTGCCAGGTGTGTTTCCGACTGAAAATAGTACATCTCCTTGTGGGTGTAGCCGTTATTGGAAAATTTGGCTCTGATATCCGCCAATGTCGTTTCTCCGAAAGAAAAGTCTGAAAATAACGGTTGTTTTCCTTCCTCGTTCTGCAACCAGTCGTTTTCCATGTACACCACTTTACCTTTTTCAAGAGTTACCGAAAAGTCATTGCCGTTTTCCGTTCGATACTTGATCATGTTGTCTTCGGTTGCCACCACTTTAAGGGTAAGAGCATCCAATGATTTTCTCTTATCGTTGATCTTGATTCCCGACATGGAGATCTCTCCCGTTGGCGCTAAATACAATGTGGTTAGAACAAGTAGAAATGCGGTTTTCATGTGTTAAAAAAAATAGTTTAATACTAAGACTGATATTCACTTCAAAAAGCGGGTCTTTGTCGAATTCCGGCAACTACAGCTTTCACAAATGTTTCATTTTTCTTGTTCACGGAATCGTTTGGCTGAAGCTCAACAGCTTTTTCAATCGTAGCCACAGCTTCTTCATCTTTTTTGGCAATCAGTAAGTTCATGGCGTGATTTCCCATTAAGATATGGTCATTCGGTTTTCTTTTCATCGCCGCCTCAGAATAAAACAAAGCTTTGTCAATATCTCTGAGGTTCATTGCTTCAATCGAAGCTTCCATGGCAATCGAATGATTTTCCAGCTCTAACTTAAATGCCGTCTCCAATAATTCCAGCGCTTCAGAATGCTTTTCCAGCCGTTGAAATGATTTAGCCATCATCAACATGCTCGGCCAGTGATTCGGAATGAGTTCAAGACATTTTTTGAAATCCGTTATGGATTCTTCGATTTTCAAAATATCGCTTTTTCTGAGTCTCGTGTTACGGTATCCTTCCAGAAAAATTAAGCCTTTTTGACGATTTGTGGCACGTTCATAAATCGCATTGAATTCCTGATGTTGCTGAAGTTCTGTTTCATACTCATCAATCCTGTCGTAGATTGTCCCATCCATCATGTGCTCAATCTCCTCCGGATGAAGTTCCTTTCCGACATCTGAGTATGGGTTTAAAACGAATGACTTTCCGCGCGCGAAGTCAAACAAATCCTGCCCTCTGAAAGTCATATATGCCACTTCGTGCTTGATGATACCTTTATCAAAAATCCTGTTAGCCGAAGTAAAAACCGGAATAAATCCATTCTCAAATGACACCAATCGCACGGTAACCTGATCGCCAGATGCTTCGTTTTCCAGCGGATTCGATTGATCGCCACTGAGCACGAACAAATCGTTCCACAATAATTTCTGATAAAAGTCTTTTCTGGCCGACACATCCGAAGCTGCCTGCATGAGGCATTTTTCCAACTCATTTTCCGGAAATGCAGGTTTCTTTTTTCTGAATAGATCAAATAGACTCATTGTTCGGTATATCTAAGGGTTTTCGGTGCTGCACATTTCCGATTTTCAATTTAGGTGCTGTGCTTATGTATCAACGAACGAATATAAGAAAAATCCTCCGCAGTAAGTGAAGGATTCATGAGGTATCAAACTCTCCGGAAAGGTCTTTTCTGACTTTTAGTGATGAATGAAGTAATCCGTGATGTACCGCGTATTTACCAACGAATCTGAGGTGTTAAACAAGTCTTCGCGCACAAGTCCGATGTCTTTGGTAAAGAACCGTCTGTTTATCCGCAGATTTGGATATGGCCCCTGCGCCATGTATTCTTCCACCACAATTGTTGGAGAATAATCCTGTCCGAAAATGGTAATTACCGTATCCTTCGCAATAATTCTTCTACGCAATTCAATTCCCATCCAAAACGAAGTCATCCAGTTACTTCCCACCGGCAAAGAATCCGAAACAAGTCGTGTAAACGGATAAGATCCGGAATGCGAAATCGGACCTGTGTGTGCCTCATAACGCCAAATTGGAATTCCGTCGTAAAAGGGCACTAAAAATGTATCGGAAACATATGTAGCCATAGGAAAGTTATAACTGTCTTTCTCGTATTCCGCTGATGTGCTCGACATCGTACTGTCACCGTTTAAGTCAACGTATTTCCAATAAGAACCGGGATACGCAGGAAAATAGCTTAGTGGAGTGATCGTTTGTTCAGCTCCCGGGTTAGGAGTTGTCTTTTGTTTTTTACACGCCGCAAAAACGAGCAACGATAACACGATGAAAAAGAGCTGGTTCTTCATGGCAGGCATATTCAGTTCACAAAATACTTCAATCAATTCAAAACACAAAATTTACGACTGTCGATTGAGTGAACTACAGGAATTATCAATTTTATAGAAAATCCCCCGCTTCGAAGAAACGAGGGATACGATCATCTTTTCAGTTTGCGCTTACATTCACTGATTCAACAACGGCGTAAGTTTATCCTGTAAGTATTGTGTCCACGCCGGGGCACAAGATGTATAACATTCAATTTCCGGTGTCAACCCGTTATGTGTGAAGATTACCTCCGTTTTTCCGGCACTTTCTACAATCTCAAATGCAATCGTTGTTCCCGTCCATTCCGATTGATCCTGAAGAAAAGTCAACGCGCTTTCTTCAACACGCCATACCAATCGCTGATTCGGAATGACTTCAATCAATTTCTGTCTGGAATAATGAACTCCCTCACCTGCTCTAAAACTAAACTCATCATTGAGTTGTTCCGTCGTTCCGGTGATTTCTTCGCCATACAATCCTGACCACCACGATCGAACGTTGCGTACCGTTTCAAACACTTCCTGCGGAGTTTTATCCGTGAGGATGGTAAATGTAAAATCCTTTGCTTCCATTCGTCGTTACTTTAAGAGTACCAATTGCCCTGTATGGTATGTAAGGTGGGTTGTTCGGGTAACAATAATATTCAGTTTGTTTCGGTGTGGCTCATTGACGAAATCGCTTTCGGAAACTGCGGTATGTCTTTCAAACCATGCATCCATTTGAACTGCGTCGAAACGTTGTTTCAGATCGTTTTTTTGCTCTGTCCAACATCTGCGAAGTTCCTGCAACGATGGAAGTTCACTAACCGCTTTGTCAGGCGATTCCACGAAAGCATGAGCCAGATGCGGATACTTCTTTTCTCCCATATCTAACAAGCGAAGCATATCGTCGTGAACTGCAATCAGGTGTCCGAGCAAATAGATTCCCCTGTTTTTTCCAGGAGCCACTTCACGTTGCAGTTGCTCATCGGAAAGCCCCTGAATCAAATCGTCGCAACTCTTCATCGCGCCGTTCCATCTGTCGAAGATCATTTTTACTGTAATCTCTGTTGTTGTCATTGTGTCAAGTGTATTAGTTGTGTAATCTTTTCACAAAACTACGACACTCCTGAGTTGCCTGAAGGTGTCTAAAAAGACATTTTAACGGGTTGATTTAGACAAAACGATGGTGTACTTTTGAGAAAAAATCAGATGAAGCACCTTACTATTTTGGTTCCCGACGGCGAAGGCAATAACCTCAGCAGCATTGTAGGCGCTTACAAGCTCTTTACGCGGGCGAACGACTTCTGGATTAAACGTGGAAAGGAACAACTGTTTCACGTAGAACTGGCAGGTATTTCAGCGGAAGTTCAATATTACGATGGCTTGTTTTCCGTAAAACCGCATATGCACATTTTTAACATCGAAAAAACCGATCTGATCATTATTCCATCGTTGAATCATTGCTACGAAACCGCTGTTAAACAAAACCAGCTGTTAATAGATTGGGTGCAACAGCAATATGTTCTTGGGGCTGAGGTAGCAAGTATTTGTACCGGCGCTTTCATTTTGGCTTCCAGCGGTTTATTGGACAATAAACATTGCTCCACACATTGGGCCGCAGCTGATCAGTTCAAAACCATGTTTCCAAAGGTGAATCTGGAACAGGATCGTCTGATCACGGATGAAAACGGAATTTACACGAACGGTGGAGCTTATTCGTTTTTGAATCTGATTATTTACCTGATTGAAAAATACTTTGATCGCCAAACCGCGATTTTCTGTTCGAAGGTTTTTCAAATTGATCCGGACAGAAGCAGTCAATCGGAGTTTATGATTTTTAACGGACAAAAAACACATAACGACGACGCAATCAAGCAGGCTCAGGCTTTCATTGAAAATAATGTAAGTCACAAAATTTCAATAGAAGATTTGGCTTCCCGTTTTGCGATTGGCAGAAGGAATTTTGACCGGCGATTCATCAAAGCCACAGGGAACACTCCGGTTGAGTACATTCAGCGCGTGAAGATTGAATCAGCTAAAAAAGCATTTGAAAACAGTCGAAAAACCATTAACGAAGTGATGTATGAAGTCGGTTATTCAGATGTGAAGGCATTTCGTGAGGTGTTCCGCAAGATTACCGGGATTTCGCCGTTGGAATACAAAGGACGGTATCAGCGTCAGGCCAACTAGTTGAATTCATTTTTTGTGATCCAAAGTACATCTCCAGCTGAGTCTTTTGCATCTTCGTAAAATGCCAATTCCCAGATATTTTTGTCGTATTTGGAAGGACGAATCACTGCAAACTCGTAATAATCATATTCTCGTCTGCCAGACTTAACGTTAACGAAGTATATCGTATCGTTCATTGTATTATAACCTCCTGTAATCTCTGTAACACCAAAGCATACCTTTCTTTCTTTGAATGTAAAGTCTTTTTTCAGTTCAAATGTAGTCATGCAATTCGCCGCACCCTCTCTTTCTGCAACGAGTATATCTTCACTTTCAAACTGTGTGAAATCTATCATTCCAAACGGTTTCAGAAAGGTAAGAACGAGCACCATTGCAAGTCCGATTGTGTGGAATACTCTGCTTTTGTTACTGAAACGCTCTTTGATCAGGAAATAGATTTGTACCACAACAACAATCAAAAGAACAAAGTAGCCCAGTACAAGGATTAAGACCAGAGGCACGGACCAATCTCCAAGCAGTGGCTCCCAAAAGTAGCAGGTGTTTACCAGCAGGAAGAAGAGAATGGTGGTTATGAGGACTGCGTTCTTTTTCACTTCACATTTATTTCAACTCTTCAGCCAACCCGACCAAAATTCCTTCTACTCCACGAATGTAGCACAATCGGTAAACGTTCTCGTAATTCACCACTTCGTCAACAATCTCCGCGCCATGCTTTGTAAGTCTGGACAACAGTTCGTCAAGATGGTCTACTGCAAACATTACTCTCAGGTATCCGAGACTGTTTACGGGAGCTGTTCTGTGATCCGAAACAATTTCCGGAGCAATAAATCTGGAAAGTTCCAGTCGACTGTGTCCGTCAGGAGTAACCATCATGGCAATTTCCACGGATTGGTTCCCGAGTCCGGTTACGCGTCCCGCCCAATCTCCTTCCACCATCATCCGACCTTCCAGCCTCAGTCCGATTTCTTCGAAAAAAGCAATAGCGTTATCCAGCGATTCAACAACGATTCCAACGTTGTGCATTTGAAGTAAGTTGCTTTTGGTCATAATTTGTATCGTTTTTCGCGGTCAGGATTGATAGTATTCAAATGTAGGTGTTTTTTGAAAACGACTTGTTCTAATGTCATGTCCCGATCCTTTCCTTCGAAAACCCGATAGGACGGTGGCGAAGCAAAAACCTGATATCGGTCAACGAACGACTTCAGCCGTCATGTCGAGTTTGTTTGAGGTACGAAAACAAGTACCGAGACAGACGGCAACAAAAAAAGTCTCCCGCTCCGAAAAACGAGCGTGTACAACAGTTAAGCCCAATTTGACCAGAAAGAAAACGATAATGCCAGAGTAAAGCATCCTGTAAACCGATGATTTTTATCAAAATCAGGCGTGGTGTATGCACTCATTGGAACACTCCCGATTGAAAAATCTCCATAATCGTTTAATCGATAACCGATATTAATACAAGCGGAAAACGGTAATTCTCTTCTGTTCAGAAAAGGGGGACTACAGCCAAATCTCAATTCGTAAAACGTGGTAAACAAATTCGCATATTCAATATCGTTATACGTCGGATCCGTGTACTTGACATAACCAGGACCATATGATGGAGTTCCTCTTCCTCCGTAATAAACCGAAACTGTTGGGCGAAATGGGTTCATCCAACTAAAACTTGCATGAATCCAGCTACCCGTTGTTCCCTGGAAATATCCACCGTTAGTCATTGCTGAACCCACCAAACTATCAAATCCTTCTTGTTGAACCGGAACATAGTTTTCATTCAATTCATTTAAAAACGAATTGGTAAAAGAGGGTTTTGTCAGAGTAAACTTGGTTAATCTAAACCCAACACCAAGGAAGATTACATGTCGTCCTTCTTTTTGAGCATACGTTATTCCTGCAGTAATTTTTCGATCCGTTGCCGGAACAAAAATACCATCACTGAAATGATAAGCTCCGTCAACGTTTCCATACACGCCAATCCGACTCACAACTCCTTCATCAAAAAGTTGCGCCTTACTAATAAAAGAGACAATGCTCAGCAGTACGGTTAGTGTCAATTTCATATTCAAGAGTTGTTTCATGGTATCGGTTGACTTTCCGGTGTCTAAGATAATAATTATGACAACGTTGATTAATCTATAAAGCGATTTCAGCTGTCAAACCGAGTTTGTTTGAGGTACGAAAACAAGTACCGAGACAGACGGCAACAAAAAAATCCCCCGTCCGCCTGAGGCGGACGAGGGATTTGAGAATTCTATTTATCGACTTCCTCGTCAGTTCGAGTAGTCAGCGATAGCTGGCGTACCGAGAACAAGGGGCACTGGTCACTATCCCGACGATGCTCCACCTGCGGCGGATCATGTCGGGATAAGTTCGATTACGTTCCTGACGCTACGGTCAGGAACTATCTCACTTATTTCCCAGCGCGTTTACGATCTGTTTCTTTCAACAAGATCTTACGGATGCGAAGGTTTTGTGGTGTTACCTCTACGTATTCGTCACCCTGGATGTATTCCAAACATTCTTCCAATGAGAATACCTTCGGCGGTGCCAAACGTACTTTATCGTCCGCTCCTGATGAACGCATATTCGTCAACTTTTTCGTTTTCGTTACGTTCACACACAAGTCACCTGCACGTGAGTTTTCTCCAATTACCTGCCCTTCGTAGATGTTCTCGTTCGGGAAGATGAAGAATTTACCGCGATCCTGAAGGTTGTTCATAGAGAATGGAATAGACGTTCCAAGCTCCAATGAAATCAATGATCCGTTCTGACGTCCGGGAATTTCACCTTTGTACGGTTGGTACTCAAGGAAACGGTGTGTCATGATTGCCTCACCAGCCGTTTGCGTTAGCAAGTAGTTACGCAAACCGATAATTCCGCGGGATGGAACCTGGAATTGAACGATCATACGCTCACCTTTCGGTTCCATGTTCGTCATTTCTCCTTTACGTTTTGTAACTGCTTCTACTGCAGTTCCGGAGAATTCTTCCGGAAGGTCAATTGTCAATTCTTCAACAGGCTCACATTTCACTCCATTGATTTCTTTGATAATTACCTGTGGCTGTCCAACCTGTAGCTCGTATCCTTCGCGACGCATGGTCTCGATCAATACGGATAAATGCAATACTCCACGACCGTATACCAACCATTTGTCGGCTTTGTCTGTTTCGTGAACGCGCATTGCAAGGTTTTTCTCCAATTCTTTTGTCAAACGCTCCTGGATGTGACGGGAAGTCACAAACTTTCCTTCTTTACCGAAGAATGGGGAGTCGTTGATAGAGAAGGTCATCGACATTGTTGGCTCATCCAATTCAATTGTTGGAAGCGGATCCGGTTGTTCGAAGTCACAAATACAGTCACCGATTTCAAATCCTTCGATTCCTGTGATTGCACACAAGTCTCCCGGTTGAACCTCAGTCACTTTCTTACGCTCCAGACCTTCGAATACGAACGCTTCTTTGATGCGGTGTTTCTCGTGCGATCCATCGCGTTTTGCAAGAATTACCTGTTGTCCTTCTTTCAATGTACCACGGCTCAAACGACCAATTGCGATACGTCCAACGTACGTTGAGAAGTCCAACGATGTAATCAACATTTGTGTATTTCCTTCTTCGATTTTACGCGGCGGGAAGTACTCCAAAATTTGATCCAACAACGGAGTAATAGATGTAGTCGGCTGTTTCCAGTCTGTTGACATCCATCCGTTTTTAGCTGAACCGTAAATCGTCGGGAATTCCAATTGCTCTTCGTTTGCATCCAACTCGAACATCAAATCGAATACTTTTTCGTGCACTTCGTCAGGAGTACAGTTGTCTTTGTCAACTTTGTTGATTACCAACAACGGTTTGATTCCCATTGAAAGTGCTTTTCCCAGTACGAAACGTGTTTGCGGCATCGGACCTTCGAAAGCATCCACCAACAAACATACACCATCGGCCATGTTCAATACACGCTCTACCTCACCACCGAAGTCGGCGTGTCCGGGAGTGTCAATGATATTGATCTTTGTTCCTTTGTAGGAAACGGATACGTTTTTGGAAACAATGGTAATTCCACGCTCACGCTCCAAATCGTTGTTGTCCATGATCAATTCTCCGGTAGGACGATCACGTTCGTTGATTACGTTTCCTGCTTCAATCATTTTGTCAACCAACGTCGTCTTACCGTGGTCAACGTGTGCAATAATTGCAATGTTTCTAATCTCCATTTTGAATTATGAATGTTCTAATTATCAATTATCAAGTGGTTTCAGATCCCTTCCACCACTTGATAATTAATAATTTTTAATCGTACTTGACTGTTTATCCGAAAAACGACGGCTTCCGAAGCCACTGCTCTTGCGGTCTCCATCTCTTTTTCCACCAGATTTCGATCCTGAGAATCCACCTTTACGGTCTCTTCCACCATCACGACTTCCGGAGAATTTGCGATCTCCACCGAAACCACTTTTACGGTCGCCTCCGCCACGATTTCCGCCAAAGCCACCACTTCTGCGTTCACCACCGCGACTTCCGCTATCTTTATTCTGAGTGATTTCAACCATCATGCGGTGTCCTTCGTAATCCGCACCGTTTACTTTTGCAAGGATTGATCCTTCGTCGGTTTTATCAGCTTCGAAGAACGAGAAGTTCGGCATAACGTCGATACGACCGATAGAAGCTGACTTCAAACCAGTTGAATCGCAGATTACACGTAGCAAACCACCCGGGTTCAAACCATCGCGTTTACCTAATGAAACGAAGAAACGAGTTCTGTTTCCATTGTCTCTTGGTCCACGTTCGCTTCTTTCACCACGTTCGAAACGGTCTTTGCGGTCGAAACGATCTCCTCGTTCACCACGCTCCCCTCTTTCTTTGCGATCTCCTTTGCCTGAAGTTACATTCAGGTCACCGGCTCTGTCGTAGTACTCGATGAATCGGTTGAACTCCGCAGAAACGAATTTCTTGATGATTTCTTCTTTTGAAAGTTCAGCGAAATCAGCCATCATTCCTTCGAGGAACGGTGCGATGTCTTTCTCTTTCACTTCAGTATCTTTCACTTTAGCAATCAGCTTGTTCAACTGAATACCACAGATTTCCTGTGCTGAAGGAATCAATGCCGGCGTAAAATTCATTCGAATCTGACGCTCGATTGCTTTGATTTTGTACGATTCACGTGTGTTGATCAACACCAACGACTTTCCTTGTTTTCCGGCACGAGCTGTACGACCAGAACGGTGCGTGTAGTTCTCAATGTCGTCAGGAAGGTTGTAATTGATTACGTGAGTAATGTTGTCAACGTCGATTCCACGAGCAGCAACGTCTGTTGCTACCAACAACTGGATTGAACGCTCACGGAAACGCTCCATTACGCGGTCACGCATTGCCTGAGACAAATCTCCGTGCAACGGTTCAGCGCTGTAACCGTCTTTCGCTAATTTCTCAGCAACAGTAGCGGTTTCGTTACGTGTACGACAGAAGACCAATCCAAAAATTTCCGGGCTGGCATCGATCAAACGTTTCAATGCATCGTAACGATCTTTCTCTTTCACACTGTAGTAAATGTGTTCGATGTTCTCGTTACTTTGGTTTTTGTGTCCGATAGAAACCTCTAACGGATCAGTCATATAATTCTTAGCAATTTCTGCTACCTCTTTCGGCATAGTTGCAGAGAACAACCATACGCTTTTTGTGTCAGGAGTAGCATCAAGGATTTCATCGATGTCTTCTTTGAATCCCATGTTCAGCATTTCATCTGCTTCGTCGAGCACCACTGTATCTACCGTTTGAAGGTTTACAGCGCGACGATTGATCAAATCCACCAAACGACCGGGAGTAGCGACAACAATCGTTGCACCACGCTTAATTTCCGTAATTTGACGACGAATATCGGTACCACCGTAAACGGCAACCACGCGAATTTGAGGATCAAACTGTGAAAATGCTTCTAAGTCTTTAGAGATTTGCAAACACAACTCACGCGTTGGAGCGATGATTAAACCTTGTGTTTGTGTTGGTCTGTCGGTTACTTTGTGAATTAATGGAAGGCCGAATGCGGCTGTTTTCCCTGTCCCTGTTTGTGCGAGTCCGACAAAATCGCTTTCTAGTTGGAGTAAGTGCGGTATGGCACTTTGTTGGATCGGAGTTGGTTCTGCAAAACCCAGTGCTTCAATCGACTGCAGAACCTCAACTCGTAACCCGAGTTCTTTAAAGGTCATAAAATAAATCTAAAATTGGGTGCAAAGGTATGACCTTTTTTTGGATGGTTGTTAATAAAGTTGCAAGGAATTGTTAATTAAGTGGAAGTGCGGGGTTGAAAGAGAAAGAACCTGAGTGCAAAATTCTACAAATTATCACTGATTGTTCCTGCTGACCGTTCTCAGACTCTCCTTGATAATTACCTCATTCATAATTGATAATTTGAATCACATCATTTTGAATTCACTTCCTCTATCTTTTTATCAATTACTTCTTTCAAACATTTCGGGCACATACAGTCGGCAGGGTCGTCGAGCGGCATAATCATCGGCAGATCAGCGCACCAGCACCCTTGCGTGTAACAGGAGAATGCCACTCCACATTTGGAGCAATTTTTCGGTCGTTCAATGCGCTGTTGTTCCATGGGCCAAAGATGCGAAAATACACGAGAAATTTACCATGATCAGCAATTTCGCAATATTGCGAATCAACCATCAGTTTCCCCATTCTCACTATATTCATCACATGAAACCTTCAGCGACACTCTTTACCTTGTTCATCCTGCTTAGTGTCTTTTCAGCACAGTCTCAGAACGACTACAACTGTAAAGAAATTTTGCAAACGGAACCATATACCGTAAGAAAACACATCAATTTCGAAGACGATTCTGTCAAACTCGACATGTCCATCCTTGTTGAATGCGGACATATGGATTCCATTGACAGGGAAATTTTTACGGGACCAATGCTGGGGCAGGTAATGGTAATGTCTGCCTCCATTTTTGAAAATGCCGATAAAATGAGCTTTCAAAAAGTGCTGGATGCCATTGATTACTTCAAAAAAGAACACCGCACGGACTATGAAAAGCTCAGAAAAGCAACTGAAACTCGTTTACAAATTCAGAATCTGCAGGTCAACCTTTCGGAATTGGCCGAAATACGGACTACGTTGATTGAAAGCGGAATGCCTGAGAACAAAGCCAACGAATTCGAAATTTTCCTGAGGTCACATGAACAGGTTTGGACATATAAAGAAGCCATGATCGCATTCATTGCTGACGATAAAGCAAAATCAATGCAAAATGAAACAGAACCTCCTGTTTTCAATGAACTTACCGATTTGCTAAGTGCTCTTTCAACGGCTAAAGCTGCCAACAAGAATTGCCTGATTTTCTTTACATGCTACGCGTGCATCAATGCGGTAAAAATGGAAGACCGTATCCTATCTAACCCGGAAATCAAATCCATTATTGAAAACGACTTGTCGTCATTTTCGGCACATGTCGACGATAAGCGACAAAAACCAAACGGAGCAAAAGAAACCATAGGTCAGGCCCACATGAAATTACAGCTGGATTTTTTCAAAAAGTCGACTCAACCCTACTTTGTCATTCTATCACCGGATGGAAAAATTCTGGCTACTCAGGAATTCACTTATTCCATTGAAGAATTCAAATCCTTCCTCAAAAAAGGGTTGAAATAACTTCAATTCCTTCATTTTTTCACAGATACCGGAAAAGCAGTAGGATTTAACTACCCCCATCCAACCTTTGCCCCCGTTTTTACGTAATTTAGAAAACGAAATACCGGGTTTGAAAAAGTTCCTGAAACAACAACTACAATCACTGCTCACGGTGTATTTCCGAATTGTATTTGGAATCACCGTTGGTATTTTAGTATCCGGTTACTGCTCCAATTCCCATGCACAAACCTGGGGAGCAAACAGTTACAGTCAGGTTGCTAACGAAGCCGCTGATGTTGAAACCACCAGCGCAGGACTCAGTTATCTTGCCGGATACTTCACCGGACAAACGGGCTTCGGGAATCTTTACAGTTTTGCAGGAACCAATGGAAATGCTGATGCGTACGTCATCAAGTACGATAACACCGGAAATGTTATCTGGATGCAACAATTCGGTGGAACCCTGGATGACAAAGCCGTTGATCTTGCCATTGGGCCGGATCAGAACATTGTTGTGACAGGTTCTTTCTTCGGATCGGTGACTTTCGGCGCCACTACCCTCAACTCATCGGCTAATTCAAAAGACATTTTCATTGTAAAAATGACTCCGGCAGGAAACGTACTTTGGGCCAGAAAAGAAGGTGGGAACGGAATTGAAAACGGCTACAAACTAACCGTAGATCACCAGAACAACATCATACTTACCGGTGAGTACGAAGGAACAGCCACTATCGGAAGCAATACCTTTACCAGTACTACTGATCCGAATACAGGAAATCCTTCCTTCGATATTTTCGTTTCGAAATACGACCCCAACGGAACACCGCTTTGGTCACTCAGTGGTCATGCAGATTTCGACGACAGAGGACTGGCTGCAGCAGTGGACAACTCAGATAACATTTTCCTAACGGGACAGTTTTCCGACACACTGACTTTCGCTTCGAATACCTACAACAATAACGGATTCAATGTAGGCTATCTGTGTAAATTGAATTCCGCCGGACAAATGCAGTTTTTTAACATGTTCAAGGCCGGGCTTACCGTTCCTTATGAAGTCGAAGTCAATCAAAACAATGAACCCATTGTAATCGGTGATTTTCTCGGAAACATGAACTACGTTCATCAGGGTGGGACGGTAAACATTACAAACCCGTACGAGAAGCAAATATTTACGATTAAAACAAGTAATACCGGCCAATACACCTGGAACAATACCCTCGGTTCAGATAACGATATCTCGGCACGTTCTCTCGCAATCGACCCTTCCAATTCAATCTTCGTAACAGGTTATTTCAAGTGCGACTTATCGCAATTGCAAGACACCGTGGAGAACCTCTATTCGTCTATCGGATTCAAAGATCCGTATGTCATGAAAATCTCCAATAGCGGTGGCAGAACTTATCTGAAACATTTCGGTGGACAAGAAGACGACGAAGGAAAAGGAATTTCGGCGTATCAAACCGATAAACCATATGTCTGCGGAAGCTACAATACGGATTTGAATTTCCATCCGGGTGCCGGTGCATTGATCGGTGGAACGGTTTATTCGTTTAACTCGTTTTTCGGAGCGGAACCGTATCACATTCTCCTTGCCGGAGACCAAAGCAGGAATTCGTTCCTGGAAACTCACGTCAATAACAACTACGGAAACTACAACTACTATACAGACCCGGCAGTTGACTCACTTGTTGGTCATTTAACGGCTCAAACGATTCCTGATTATGTATACTTCGTGAACGACACCGTTCATTTTTGTGGCGACGCCAATTTGTTTTACGATCACCTTACCTACAATCACATGGGGCCCGGATACGACCACCTCTGGTACAACGGATCTCAAAATGCGTCAGTCACAGTCTACAATACCGGAAACTATTGGGTTACAACGGAACGATGGGACGGATGTGCCGTTGATGTAGACACCATTTATGCGATCCATGAACCAACACCAACACTTCCGTTACTAACGGATGATCATGGAATCAACGTGCTTCAGCCCGGACCGAATTACAACGATTATCATTTCTGTGCTCCGGATAGTGTGGAAATTACCTTTTCCGGGCTTCAACCCGGTGTTACGGTCACAATGACCGGACCAACAGAAACGTTCAATGGACTTGGTCCACACGTTATCAGTGAAGGTCCGCAGTACAACATTCACGTTGAAAATCAGTACTGCATCAACGATGGCGAGTTTGTGTTTATTCTGGATTATGCTATTCCGCCGGACACTATTTCTCCGCTTATCGTTATGATGACCGACGTTCCAACAGGAGACTCCATTGAAGTTTGTCAGTACACGCCTGTTCAGTTTCATGGTATTGATTTGTTTACCAACATAGACAGCAGTTTCGTTCCACAGATAGAGATTCCGATCGATACGGTTTTGTGGTGGATTGATGGAACTTCTTACCCGAACAACGATACTGCTAATGTCGTATACGTTCCTACAACAAGCGGCTGGCACACTGTTCAAATGACCGTTGTTGCCGGATACAATAACCTTTGTGGAATCGACACAGTTCATTACACTGTAAGTCGCCAGTTTTACATTGAGGTAAATCCACTTCCTGATTGGTCGGCGGGAATCATTGGCGCAAGTATGCTCTGTCCGGGAGATGCCGAATACCTCATTGCCTCTAACCCACATCCTGATTTGTCGTGGACAGGACCTGCACCAATCTGGACGAATGGTTACGACAGTTTGCTCGTCAATTCACCGGGATGGTACACGTACAGCGGAACATTGACCGATACGACGACCGGCTGCAGTCTACAGTTGGTTTTCAATCATTACGTAGGAATAAAGATTCCACCGGACATTAGTTCAGACGTCCCCGATGGCGTGGTTTGTCCCGGAGATTCCATTTTACTTTCTGTAGCTAATTTCTACGACGGATACATCTGGATAGATCCGAACGGCGACACCCTGTCCTATTCGTCGACATGCTACGTGGACGAGATCGGGTTGTATTACTGCCACATTACGGACTCAACGGGATGCGTACTGGTTCCGGATCCCTTCGAAGTATTCGAATATTCCACTCCTTCACTCACTGCGGAACCGACGAATGTATTGTGTCAGAACGAGAGTATCGTCATTCACATTACACATTCGGGAAATTCAACTTTTCAATGGCAGGGAAGTTCTTCAACAGCCGATAGCCTGGTAGTAACCCAACCCGGAACATACGTCGTTCAAATTACGGCTTGTGGAATTACTGTTGAAGATAGCATTGTGATTTACGACGGGGCTTTCAATGTTAGTGCTATACTTGGCGACCATGACATTTGCTTTGGAGAGGAAGGTGTTTTCTTTGTGAACACGAACGCTGCCGAAGCAACCATTGAATGGTACGCCGGAAGCGAGTTCATCGGATCAGACAACCCGATAACCTTTTCGTACGCCGAACTTGCAGCGAATCCGAACATTTCTGTAACAGTTTCGAACGATTGCTACACGCAAACAGTAACCGATGTTGTTAACCTGCTGCCACAAACGCAGCTTTCCATTTCAGATGATTCGCTGCAATTGTGTTTCAATGACACTCAGGTAGTCAGTATTTTAAATCCCACTGTTGATTCCGCATCCTGGTCTGCTCCTTTCCAATCGATTGACGATACGGAAATTACCGTTCTTGGAAATGTCTCCTACCCACCTATTTCGGTTGTTGGGTTCGATCAGAACAATTGTGCAACCGATACGGCAACGATTGTTGTTTTGAGTTCAGATCATACGTTCAGTTCGTCGGTAGATTTCACTAGCTTTTGCCCGGGAAGCGAAGGTAGTGTGTCAATCATTACCAACTCAGATAGTGCGATTTGGACAACTCCGCTCGGAACGTTTCAAACTTCCACCCTTTCCTTCACACTGACAGAAGAAACATCCGGTATCCATGTTATTCAAACCTGGGATAGTTTTGGATGTACCTATTACGACTCCATTCCAGTTTTGGTGGCAGAAATGCCAAACATGAATATCCTTCCGGATACTGTTTTCTGTCTGAACGACATTTACACCTTCTACTTCCCGAGCGATACAAATACTTATGTCTGGCTGACATACGGTAACAGCACCACTATCCCTATTGTATCCAATCAGGATTTGATTCTTCAGGTAACTACTCCGCAAGGTTGTATTGATTACGATACACTTTTCGTTGAAACAATTAACTGCGATAATCCTCTTCCGAATGTCATTACACCAAACGGTGACGGAACAAACGATTACCTGTTCATAGATGATGCGCTCTCCCAGTTGAACAATTACATTCTCATTTACAACCGCTGGGACAACCTCATCTACGAAGCTGGCCCGTACAAAAACGATTTCAATGGCACAGGACTTTCGGAAGGTGTTTATTTCTACCTGTATTATCCAAACGGAAAAGAACATCCTGATCGAGTGAAACAGGGATTCTTTCACCTCATCAAATAAAAGACTTTAGCCTTAGTCTTTAGTCTTAGATCCCTGGTCTCAAGTCTTTATTATCTTTACGCATGGCATTCAATGAACAAACCGCTCAGCGTATTCGTGAAGTTTTATTAACGAAAGGAGCTGATTTCACTGAGAAGAAGATGTTTAGTGGCATTTGCTTCATGGTCGATGACAAGATGTGTTGCGGAACTCACATAGACAAGAAAACCAACGAAGATGTGATGCTTTGTCGGATTGGCGATCTGGCATATTTGGAAGCACTCGAACATCCGCATTGCATTCCTATGGAATTTACCGGAAAAGCGATGAAAGGCTACATCTATGTAACCGCGCCGGGGCTGGAAAAGGATTCGGAACTGGCACATTGGATTCAACTGTGTCTTGATTTCAATCCTCATGCAAAAAAAAGCAAGAAGTAACCATGGAAGAACCAATGATTGCAGGCGAATTTCTCCTTCAGCGCATGGAAGGAAAAGGTGGTTGGACATATGCTGTCGTTCCCCGTACAATTGTCAATAAAAGCGTTCCCTTCGGATGGGTGCGGGTTCGCGGGACTATTGATTCATTTGAATTAAAGGCGTTTAACCTGATGCCTATTAAAGGCGGCGACCTCTTTCTTCCGGTAAAAGCTGAAATCCGAAAAGCAATCAAAAAAGAAGCCGGTGATCATGTATCAGTAATTCTGTACAAAGACGATTTACCACTTGAAATCCCGGAAGAGCTCAAAATCTGTCTGGCAACCGAACCGCAGGCCTCAAAGACCTTTTACGGTTATACCGACGGCGAACAAAAAGCGTTTGTAAACTGGATTTATTCGGCAAAGAAAGACGAAACGAAAGTTGATCGTATTGCCAAAACAATAGAGATGCTCCTGAACAACGAGAAGTTTTACGATAAGTTCACGAACAAATAAAGGATTAACATCCTGTACTCTCGTGCCTCGCGGTTCATTTATTTTTTTACCACAGGAGCATGAATGACTCCATCAGCATATACTTTCCTTATTTAACTTCAAAAAAAAAGGAGTCTTTCGACCCCTTTTCCTATTTCATTATGCGATTAGTGAATCACCACCACTTTCTGACGGAATTGTCCCTCAGCGGTAGTTACCACCAACCAATATGTTCCGTTGTCAATTGTTGCAACCGTTAAGCGTGCCTGCTTCATTTCAGAAGTCACAGCAACGTTCACGCGTTTTCCGGCCATATCCACCAGTGAAACCGTAGCTCCCGGTACTTCACTAAGATCTACAATTACTTCAGCATTTGCCGGATTCGGATACACAGTAATACCTGCTAAAAGCGTTTCGTTTACAGATAAACAGGAATCAACGTTAATGTCAACACTAGCGGTATTCGAACAACCGGTCATCCCATCTGTGTACATGTAATCTACCGTATTAATTCCCAAATCAGCCGCCGATGGATCAAAACTATTTCCGCTTACCGCAGTTCCTGAAAATGTTCCTCCTGAAGGTGTTCCGATCAATGAAACAGTTCCATCGTACACACACACATCAGTTTCAGTTGCACCTGCCGACACTACTGGCGCTGAAAACACCATAATAAACAATGTGGCAGTATCACTACAGTTATTCGCATCTGTATAAATGTAACTTACAGTTTCTCCTCCCGGAGGCGACAATGTAGGATCAAAAATTCCCGAAGGAACAAATGTTCCACCCGCAGGTGAGCCATTTAGCACTACCGGAGAACCATTATCACATTGGTTAGCAACCGGATCAATAGACGAACTTGTTGGAGTGAACACCTCAATTTCTATGGTATCACTATTTGTACAACCGTTCACATCGGTGTATTCGTAAATTACCTGATTCGTTCCGGGAGTTGCTGTTGAAGGGTCAAACTGATTACCGGTTGAACCTGTAAATACACCTCCTGACGGAGTTTCAGACAAAGCTACCATTCCCGCATTCGCACATACCGCAGGTGAAGCGGCATTTAGATCTACTGACGGTGGTGCAAACTCTGTTACGGTAATTCCTACCGCTGCGGAATCTGTACAACCGTTAAGGTTCGTTTTTGTCATGTTGTACACCCCTGGTGCACTAACAGAAATGGTGTTCGCTGTTTCACCGGAAATCGCAGCACCGTTCAGGTACCACTGACTTGTACCACCAGAACTTCCCGTTAAGGTAACAGGAGTTCCTGTACAGTATACTGCCGAACCGCTAAGGCTAACATTCGGAAGCGGGTTTTCCTGAACAGTAATTCCAGTGGATAATGAGTCTCTTCCACAAATATCTTTAATGATGCAGTTGTAGACACCAGGTGCGCTTGCATTGTATGTAGAAGCTGTTTCACCACTAAGTGCAACTCCATTCATGTACCATTGGTAAGAAATCGCCGATCCGACAGAAAGCGCTGTTGACCCTCCTGTACAGAAATGATCGTTTCCTGAAATCTGACGAGTGCAGGAAATGAATGCCAATCCTCTTAAATCATCAGGGTTGCTCCCCATATTCGGTGATACGTTTCCATTGGCAGACCACCGCTGGAACGCTGAACTAATATTGGAATTGTAGAACTTATTGTTGCCAATATATACCGAACCGAATGTTTCACCACCTACCGAACCGACAATTGGAATATTGACTACCGGATCTCCTGAGTTTACAGGTGAAAATTTCTCAAATACAACAGTTCCGTTTCCAGACCAATGGTAGATCATATCATCGCTTGGATTGTAACAGATGACTTCTCCATCCGCACCATTTCCAAGACTTCTGTACAGGGTTTTAGCGGCAGTTGCTGTATCGATCAGGTATACGGTTTCCGGTACTGACGCACCGTCGCCGGTTACCCCAAACAATGAATCTCCACGAAAGGTAATGGAAGAAAAATTGTCGCCAAGGTTTCCAATCAACGTAACCAGTCCGGTCTGTACATCCAGTTTCCCCAACATGCGTCCGGAAACCGCACTTTGTTTATTGATAGTGTAAATCGTTCCTGAATTTGGGTGTTTTGCGATTCCGTTCGTACCGGTCAAAGAACCTCCTGAAGAAGGAAACGGTGCAAGACGATAGGTTACCTGCAACGTAGTGGTATCCACTACCCACAGTGAGTCCTGAAACGGTGAAGCACCAATCAGGCGGGTGACTACATCCTGAGCCAATGCTCCCGAATGAATTGTTAGTAAGGCAGTTACAACTAATAGTAATCGTTTCATCATAGGTCCATGTTTATCCGGCTAAGGTATTGAAATTGAGTTAACTTTTAACACGAAGATCGTATTTTTATCGACGAACAGGAAGGAATTGCCAATCAACGCTTAGTTCACTAAACTCGAATTCCTTACCTTTATGGAAACAAACTGCGTATGTCGCTACTGAAAGAAAACCCTATCCTCTTCTACAACGTCGAAAACCTTTTCGACACCATCGATGATCCCGAAGTTCGCGGAGACGAAGAGTTTACTCCGGAAGGTGAAAAAGCGTGGGACCTGGAGCGTTACCAGGAAAAGTTAAAGAACCTTGCTGCTTCGTTGACATTCTTTGAATCGAAAACTCCACTGGCTTTTGGCCTGGCGGAAATTGAAAACCGTGAGGTGCTCGAAGATTTGATTCGAACTGCCCCGTTAAACCTGGCAAACTACCGAATCGTACATTATGATTCCGAAGACAAAAGAGGCATTGATTGTGCTTTCATTTATGATTCGGAATTAATGAAGACCGAACTGGAGACCAAGGTGATTATTCAACTGGATGATGAACCGTATTTCAGAACGCGAGATATTCTCTATATAAAAGCGAGAATTCTGGACAAACACACAGTTCATTTCTTTGTGAATCACTGGCCATCCAGGCGAGAAGGCATTCAGGAATCAGAAAGCAGAAGAATCGGTGCAGCACAATTGCTGCGTGGTGAAATTGACGCCATTCTTGATAGCGATCCAAAAGCGAACATTATCGTTATGGGTGACTTCAATGATACTCCACTCAACGATAGTATGCACAAGATTCTTCGCGCAAAAGGCCAACACGAACAACAACCGGAAGACCTTATCAATCTGTTGATTGAAGAACACAAAAAGGGAGAAGGAACGCATGTCTGTATGGACGAATGGTTGGTTTTTGATCAGATGATTGTCTCACAGGGATTGCTTCAGGGAAAATCAGGCCTCGAAGTTGAAGAAAACAATGCGTTCATCTTCAAACATAAAGCGTTGTTGCACACCTTTGAAAACGGAGGTCAAATTCCAAACTCCAGTTACAGCGGAGATTATTATCACGGAGGTTTTTCCGACCACTTACCGGTTTACCTTACACTGAAAGAGAAAAACAAGACCAACAACACTCAATAATTCAACACTGAACTTTTGAACAGATTCCATGGATTACGAAATACACCATATCAACGATAACGACAGCGAAATAGCGGAAATTATCTCAGACAACACACTGATACATACCGCATCGGATGGGCTTGATTTATTAGGAACCTTGTATTTTCAGGGATTCGATAAAATCATTCTGCACGAACACAACATCTGCCCTGAGTTTTTCGATTTGAAAACGGGAATCGCAGGGGAAATTCTTCAGAAGTTTTCGAATTACCGAATGCGACTGGCAGTTGTCGGAGATTTCTCTTCCTACACTGGAAAAAGTCTCTCAGACTTTATGTTTGAAAGCAACAAGCTCGGAGACGTTAACTTCGTCAAAACAACCGACGAAGCGATCCGGAAATTATCCTTATAACAACAAAAAGCCCGAAGTCTCATCCATCTTCAGGCTTTTTTTAGATAGGGCCACTACTCCACTAATCTACACACGATGTTTTTCCCAATTCACAATTGGTTAGATCAAAAGTATAGTGACCTGAACTAAAGGCAAAAAATTACACGGGACAAAAACGGGACAATCCGGGTGGCACACATGGCTGCTTTGATTTTCAGCTAATTAAACCGACATAATGAATTTCAGCAACTCTTCCGGCTGCTCCATGTTCCATTTTTTTCGGAGACGGAGACTCGTTTTACGAACCGAATCAGGAGAGATTCCAAGTACCCGCGACATTTCAATAGTGGAAAGGTTCAACTTCATCAATGCCAGTAAACGCAGTTCTGCATTCGTCAAATCCGGAGCATGCCTGAATACTTTTGCAAAAAACGTTGGGTTCAGTTTTTCAAACAACAACTTGAATTCAAACCAATCCTCATCTGTGAGCAAGGTATGTGTTTGTAATTTTTCTGACATCTTCAGACGTTCCTCGGAAATCTCAGGCAAATCGACACTTTGAATTTGTTCAATTTCACCTGTCAATTGCTCAATCAGTACGTTCTTTTCAATTAGATTATTCAACATGGTTCGCATTTCACGATCGGTGTTCATCAACTCCTGCTGCATGTGAAGAGCCTGTATGTTTGCGAGTTCGCGTTCACGCTTACGACGTTTGGAAATCAGGTTAATGATTACAACAAAAACAATCAACAGACCAACAGCACCTATCGACAAACTGAAGATAATCAGGTTATCGAATCGTTTTCGCTCTTTCAGCAATTGAATTTCCGATATTTTACGATCAACATCCAATTGAAAATCAACGTTGCGAATATCTTCTGACCTTTCCTGTTCTTCAACAGAATCCCGATAATGTACAAACAGCTTATAGGAATCGAGCGCTTTGACATGATTTCCCAAAAGACTGTATACTTCAGCCGCAGCCTGATTATAAAGCATATAATCTCCGGTATTGTAAGGAATAGCTTTTAGAATGCTATCCATTAACATTAAACGCGATTCGGCTTTAGCAGGTCTGTTTTGCTGAACATCAATATGAATCAAGGCAATAAGCGCCCGAATAGCACTTCCATATTGTAATGTCTCCAAACTGAGGTCCAAATCGGTTTGGTATAATCCATATGCTTTATTCGTTTCACCGAGTGCTTCATACGCTTTCCCAAGATTTCCGGAAATAATTCCAATCCATGCCCTGTTTTTCATCTCTTTGGCGGCATCCAACGCATCTTCAAAATAGATCCGCGCTGAATCCAGGTACTGCTGTTTGAGATTCAGAAGCCCCATGGTATTTCCGATCTTCATCCGGTCACTGGCATTTTCAATATTGATCTGGTTAAACGATCGTTGAAAGTATATTCGAGCCTCAGCGTACCGTTTGAATGTAAACAAAACGCTTCCGTACTGCCAGTTGAATTCAGAAATGAATCGATCATCTTTCGGAGTATTTTCCTCGATGGAATTTTTAGCTTTGACATAGTAGTAATACGAATCTTTTACATATTCGTGGTAGTGTAAACCCGATGCCAGATTGAAACACGCTTCAGCATAGTACTCTCCCTCTTCACTGTTTAATTTTTCTCCACAAACTTTCATTACGCGATACCATGAGTCCTTACTTTCATAGGCATCCGCAGGATTGCTCCTGATAAAATTCAATATGTGCTTAGACTTATCTCCGGGTGCGGAGTATGCGGTTCTGAATGCTGAAATTCCTTGTTTCGAATTCTTTTTCGCTGCATAAACAGGCAACGCAAAAAATAGAAATACAACAACCGGGATATTGATTTTATGAAATGGTCCGAGAAATAACATACGTGTGTCTGTAACTCGAAAATAAGCTTTTTTTCCGCGATTCTTTTATCCGATGGATCAAAAACGGCAGGACAACAAACTATCTCTTAAGTTATTAACGAAGTAGAACTACGTGCCCGATTGCAGTTTCAATACCATCGTTTTCCATCAAACCGAAACGAAGTTTCCAGGTATAGGTTCCTTCTTTCGCCATCACACCGTGGTATGTTCCATCCCATCCTTCGTGAATATCTGATGTAGAGAAAACAAGTTCTCCCCAACGATCGTAAATATCCAGGTGGTAATCGTTTTCGTCGATTCCCGCCGTCATTACCGGAATGAAAATCGGATTGAATTCGTCATTATCCGGTGTGAATGAATTCGGAACATAAAAAATCAACTGATCTTTTACTACAACTATTCGTGTGGTAGTATCCGAACAACCGAAGGTAGTGGTAACAATCAATTGAACGGTGTAGTTTCCTACATCTCCAATGGGAAACGTGTGCGTAGGATTATCCTGAGTCGAAGTTCCGCCATCACCGAAATCCCAATTGCTGAAATCGTAATTATCCGATTCGTTCGAGAAATTTACTTCAGGGCCATCGGAATAAACCTGCTGCGGCCCATAATCGAATGATGCGTAAGGAACCGCATGAACACAAATCATGTCATTCAGTGTCTGCGTACTCGTGCATAAGCCATCTGATGTTACGGTTAGTGTAATGTCATAACAGGCAGCTGCTTCATAGGTATTCTGAACGTCAGTTGAACTGGCAGAAGTTGCTCCATCCCCCAAATCCCAGCTGTAAACAGTATTACCGGAAACAGTACTTTCATTAGTGAACAACACGGTTAGCGGCTGGCACCCTTCAATCACATCCGAAGTAAAATTAACAACTGGCACTGCAGTCACTTTCACTTCAATAATAGTTGTATCCTGAACGCAACCGGGGTCCGCAGCAAGAATATTGTAAAAGGTATAATCGTCAGCCGGAACATTCGTCAGACTAAAACTATTCATTGCAGTATTAAAGTTCCCCGCAGGAACGTTTGCTGAAGTTTCCCAATATCCCGGAATCGGATCGAAAGGATGATTTATGTATGGTGTAAAATCAACGGAAGTACCAACGGTATTACAGAAGTGAAGACTCTGATCTGCTGCTGCAATAGGTTGTTGGTGAATCGTCAGGTTGAACTCTGCGGTATCGTTCGGACAATATGTACCATGAACAACGTAATCAAAATCAAACGAACCCGATTGCCCAGATAAATCGAGCATCCCGTTAGCATTTAAGGTTCCTGTAAATCCTGCACTAAGACTTTCCCATGTTCCTCCTGTGGAAGCAGAAGTCTGTAGCAAATCTGTCAGATCGAATTGAGCCGTTGTAGAGCAGGTAAAATCAGAACTATCGTTTCCAGCATACAATTGCGTTTCAACGTTCACATTCACGTTATCGCTTCCCGAACATCCGAAGGCATTTGTAACAGTAACAGAATGGTTTCCACTCGTTGTAACATCCAACGTTTGCGTTGTTTCTCCGGTATTCCAGGTGTAGGTCATCCCCGGATTTTGCGCATCAAGCGTTACAATCGTTCCTGCACACACATTCTGATCCGGTCCAAGATTTACCACTGGTGGCTGGCTGTAACTTACGGTTATTGTATCCGTTGAATAACAAATCGGACGAAATGTAATATCGTCCAAAGCGAAATCGTTCCCACTTCCATTGGTATTCTGATTCACAATACAGATCTGTGCGCTCGTGGTCATTCCTGATTGCCAGGTTTGTGTAAACTGTGCCCAGTTACAACCGTTCATGGAAGGCGAAAACACCGATCCCAGCTGTAAACTGTTAATGGTAAACTGCAATTGCGCAACCGGCTGACCATTTTCCACTGAAGTAACCCACGTTCCGAACTGATATGTAGTATTCGGCTGAACAGGAATAGTCTGACACCAAACTGAAGTGTTCGCCGTAGAAGCTCCATTGACTACCAATTGATTTGCACCCGGATTCGTTGTGTGATCCGCACAGGAATTGAAGTTGTTGTGAACCAGATTCGGAGAAGTTGTTACAGCGTAAGTTCCGGGATTGGAAAGTAAGCCCCATGAACCTCCTGTTCCGGGAACATATTGTGTTGTAAACCCCGTAGCTCCGGATTCAAAATCTCCGTTCACAATTTGGTTTGCTCCGAGTGTTCCAACTTGCACCCAGTACGTTCCTCCAGGATTTGACACGAGCTTTGTGGATGTTGTTGAACCGTTGTTCCACAAATACGTGTTGTATGTTCCGGCATTCAATAAGATCGTTTGTCCAACACACAGCGTGGTGTCGTTTCCAAGATCTACATCCGGGACATTTCCCATGGAGACCTGAACAGTCGCTACAACGTCAGGACATGTCCCAACGCCATCTATGGTATATGTATAAGTCCCGTTTGTGTTTGTTCCGCTGGTAAACGTTCCGTTATATCCATTCGTCAATACGGAAGGGCCTGTCCAGACACCGGTCGTAGCCATGCCGGATCCAATCTGAGAATACAAATCAATTGTTCCGGGTGCACATTGAGCAAACGATGCACTGGTAGGATCAGGATTACACGCAGAAAGAGTCAGTTGATCAATTCCGGCATCGTTTCCCGGACCACCCGGAGTGTTGGTAATCATTTGAAAACGAATATCTCCGGTTGCTGTAAATGCCGGCATGATTACCTGTTGCCATGAACCGTTTGTAATAACTGTTTGAGAAGAAATTACGGCATTGGATGCATCAAGAACACGAAACGTCATGTTGTTCGTTCCACCCCACGTGTCTTCAGCCCACAACGAAAAACGGTAACTCTGGCCAATACAGAGGTTCGTAAACGGTTGATCATATACCAGGCCGCTGAAACCGTCAACAAAATTCAGGTACAACCCGCGCATTCCGGAATGGACACACCCTCCATACGTTTGTGGAGTATTTTGATAGGTTGTTCCGGGAATAATGTATGGAATTACAGTCGTGTACTCATAACTATCAGTAAAATAGGTTCCCCATGTGCATTGAGAACGTGCCTGGAAAGAAAGCAGGAAGATAACCGGGAACAGTAAAAATTTGATATGCTGAGCAGTAACGTTTCGCATGTCTTCGATATCTTTTCCAAAAATACGCCCGAACTGGTCGCAGGTTGCCCAAATGTGTACTCAAAATAAACAGAATGTATGATTCCTAAAAGTTTAGTAAAACGTTTTACCACTTGCAAATTACGTGCAATACTAAACATTTAGCATGAAATCGTTCAAAATCAGCCGGATTGCCTTCAGTTATGTGATTCTTTAACATGGATTTAATCGTATTTTCTTGTTTTCCTAACACTGTAATCCGTAACCCCTTTACGCTGCGACCAAGATGTGAATCTCACCGAACTCTCAGAGAAACGGGTAACTGTATTCCCTTTCCGATTATTTTTACCGTAACTAAAACCTGAAGCAGATGCCATTGCACCAGATCGCACTTCGAATTTCTTCCTATCACTCCTATTCTTCCGGAGGAGGTTATAGTGAAACCGGAACAGTATTCGTCATTATCGGAGTGATTGCAATAGTGGTTGCAGCAGTCTATGGTTTCTATCGAACAAGGAATGATGACGATTGGGAAAATGGTTTAATTCCCAAAGATTTCAAACTGACCAATGACAACATGTTTGAAATTTTCATTTCGGCTGCGTGTGCGATGATTGCGCGTGATCCGGCGCGACTCTATTACAAATTCGGAATGGTGGATCGCTATATGAAGCGGTACTTCCCAAACGAATACTATGATTTTCAGGAATCTTACCGCTTCTCACTGAAACACATTGTAAAAATCGATTCGCTGGTAGCCTGGTGTAATCAGTATCTTGAAGATAACCGACGAATTCAGTTGGTGAATTTCCTGCTTCAGCTTGCCATCGATGACGGTGAACTTCTTGAAGACGAAAAGCAATACATTTTTGCCCTGATCACGAAGTTAAAGCTCAATCTTTCGGATATTGATCCTGAGTTGAGCGCGAAGCTCGTTGAACAACAACGTCAGCCCCCACCAGTTTCACAGAACAGACAAATCGACTTTTACGCAATACTGGGACTTACCGTAAATGCGACACTTCAGGAAGTAAAAGTTGCGTACAGAAAACTCGCTAAGCTGACTCATCCGGATCGCTACACATTAGAATCACAAGAGGTTCAGGAACAAATGAAAACCCAGTTTCAGAAAATCCAGGAAGCGTATGAAGCTATTTTGGCGAAGGAAAATTGAAAGTTCAAAATGGAAAAAGATAATAAAGATGAAAAATTGTACTGTTGAGAATCATTAACAGGTCTCACATTCCCTGTTAATTCCACATTTTCAATTTTCAATTCACTACCTTTAAGTCACGCTTGGCCACCATCAAAAGATTATGATTGGATTGTACATTTTTTTGGCTCTTGTAATTGCCTGGATCTGGGTAGATTACTTCCGGATGATCGATATTTTCGAGCGCGAGCACTTGCTTCACGTAATCGGAATATTCTCGCTGGGTGCCTCGTCGGTATTGCTTGTACTTGTCATCAATTGGTACTGGCTCGACTACACTCCTTTCGCTATGAACGGTAATTTCTTCAATGATTTCTTTTACTGCTTTGCATACATCGGTGCGGTAGAGGAATTCTCGAAAATGATCCCGTTTCTTCTGGTCTTTTTGATCTTCAGATCCCATTTTAGCGAACCGCTTGATTACCTCATCTTCATCTGTATTTCGGCACTGGGCTTCTCTGCGGCGGAAAACGTACTTTACTTTAAAACTCACGGTGCGGAAGTCGTCAATGGTAGAGCAATTCTCTCCACAGTGGGGCACATGTTCGATACTTCTCTGATTGCTTACGGAGTCATTCGTTATCAACACAACAAAACCACTTTGAATTTCTTCGGGATCATCGGATTCTTCATGCTGGCTGCGCTTTCACATGGGTTCTACGATTACTGGTTGCTTCAGCAGCATTTCACCGGAGGATTCCTGATTACCATTTTGTTCTTCCTTCTGACGATTTCATGGTTTTCTACTATTCTTAACAATGCCATTAACAACAGTCCGCATTTCGACTATAAAAAGGTCATTGATGCAGATAAGGTGGGTTATCGCCTGCTGATGTACTATGGAATTGTTTATGTACTTGCATTTGTTGTGCTAAGCATCGAAAAAAGTCCGAAAGATGCCGCAACAAACTTGTTTCAGTCGATATATGTGAGTGGCGTTATTGCCGCTATTTCCTGTATTCGCCTTAGTCGCTTTACCCTGTTAAAGGGGCATTGGTTTCCCATTCGTATTGAAATCCCTTTTAGTCTGGGTGGCGGTGAATACGTAGGGTTAACGAATTCAAGACGAGTTGGACTTCGCGTAAAAGGCGAAAACTATAACGATGCGATGATCAGTCAGTACTTCAACGAAGAATTTTTATTGTTTCCACTTTCAAAACGCAGTACTTACCTTCAAACACCGAGAAGAGCTTACCTCAAAGACAAACTGTTAAGCAAGCGTGGAGAACTGATTTATCCTGTCAAAGTGTACGGTTTCGATAACCTGGAATACGAGGATATGATTCTTGTCTCCAAGAGCACCGGAACTACCGAAGTGAGTGATAAATATCCGATAGTAGCACTTATGTATGTCCGACAAAACGGTGATCAACCATCCTCTAAAACTGCCAGTTTCAAAGAATGGGCATATTTGGTTCCGATTGAAAAATCTGAGGAAGATTTTCGCATGAATTAGGATTTTTTCGCCATAGGTTTTTCAACTGAAATTTTCTCGAAATTCGTAGTTTTACGAATTCATGAAAACACATTAAAAATTGAAAATCAATCAATTAAAAAATACACCATCTCCAGCCCTAACTTCGTTTACTACGCAAAAATCAACCGTTGTCTTTCAGAATCGTTGTATCCTTTAACACTCAACTATTCATTTACATCCGGAATGGTTACATTTAGGAAAATCAAAACACGATGGCAACATTTGCATATACCATCCTTTACGTGAAAGATGTGCTAAGAGCAGTAGAATTCTACGAAAATGCTTTCGACTGTACCCGGAAATTCATTGCACCGGAAAATGCCTATGCGGAATTGCTGACCGGGAGCACTACCCTTTCGTTTGCCAAATGGGATCTGGCGGCTTCGAACCTGAAAGACGGTTTCACGAAAAGTGACCTGAAAGAAAAGCCCTTTGGAATTGAGATTGGCTTCACCACCGATAACGTAGATGCAGTTTTGACAAAAGCCGTTGCGGCCGGAGGAACACTGGTGGAAGAAGCTAAAACAAAGCCATGGGGACAAATAGTTGCTTACGTTCGTGATCCGGATGGATTTCTGATTGAAGTCTGTACACCGATGTAAATTGCTTCTCTCAGGTTAAGACTCATTGAACTTTCAAACTCAACAGTGATTATGAATACAGTAGCTTATTTCGAAATACAGTCTTCCAATCCAAAACGTGAATGCACATTTTATGCTGCTGTTTTTGGATGGGAATTCGTTCGCGAGGCCATGGTTCCTATTGAATATTACCGCATTGAAACGGAAGGAATCAACGGTGGATTACTTGAACGACCCGCGAAAATACCACCCAAAGAATTCGGAACCAACGCCTTTTGCTGCTCCATCCAGGTGAAAAATTTCGATGCTACCACAGCAAAGATTCTCGAACTGGGAGGACAAATCGCTTTACCGAAATTCGCAATTCCGGGACGCTGCTGGCAAGGATATTTCCTCGATTTAGACAACAATACCTTCGGAATTTTCGAAGTGGATGAAAATGCAAAATAGGAATGAAATACCTCATTAGCATTCTTCTGTTGGGTTGTCATCCCTTTTGTGCCCAGGAATTTGATCGGTCCAAACTCAAAGAATATAGCCTGGATGAGATCTATTCTCTTCTAAGTTCAAGTAAAATCAGCAATATTCAAACATGTAGCGAAATCGGAAAGGAAAGAGCATTATTCGACCTGAATTCGGGCAAAAAACAAGTGCTGATTCATCATACTACAGTTCCGCATCCGTGTTTGACCTGCGCCTACGAGCACATCGGAATTGATGAACTTCGGTTTGGAACAGACAATAAATTCATTGAACCGGTGGAAGCTTTTCGTAAAGCCTATAACACGGAAATTGAAAGTACCATCTCCCCGGATCAACTACAATTACTGAAGGAAAGCAATAAACTCAAACCGTTTGATTTCAATTCAACTGTGACCGGAAGTCTCGCATTCTCCAACAGAATAGAAAAGCAAAACATTCGCATTAGCTTCCGCTCTGACACGCTTGAACACCTGTTTCCTACTCAGCTTTCTCAGATAAACATTGAGTTTACTGACGGAATCACCACAACGGTATGTCCATACGAAGAATTAAAGGCGTTTGGCACTCCAATTTTCCTTGACAATCGTAAACAGTTCTCACTTAAACTCGTGTTCGACTTCAGAAAGATCGTAGCCATGGAAAAACTCTGTTGGTGTTCAAATGTAGATCAACGTTACGTATTCAATCTTCCTATTTTGGTTCAGTAAGATGAAAAAGTGTTTTGTCATCAGCGGTTTGGGTGTAGACGAAACTGTTTTCAAGACGTTGGATTTCGGTAGTTACACTCCACGATTCATTCAATGGAAACCAGTCCAAGAAAATGAAACGCTTTCCGAATATGTACAACGATTAAGTTTACAGATCTCCGAAATGAATCCGGTATTGATCGGACTGTCATTTGGAGGAATTATTGCTCAGGAACTCGCATTACAATTAAATGCAAAGCAGATCATTCTGCTTGCTTCCGTAAAATCCCGAAAAGACATTCCTTTTTTTGCTCGTTTGTTAAACTATTTGCCTCTTCACCGGATCATTCCATGGTTTCTGATTTCAAGACCGAACTTCATCACCTATTGGTTCTTTGGTATCAAAACGAAAAAAGATAAAATACATCTTCGGAAAATCTTCGCAGAAACGGATGAACGACTTTTCCGCTGGTCAGTATCGCAACTTGTAAAGTGGAAAGAACCTATACTTCCGAAGGAAACCATGATAACGCTGATAACAGGAAGCAACGACCATTTACTTCCTCCGGGGAAATCCAATCCGGACTTCAAAATCCCTGATGCCGGACATTTTTTCACTGTAACACATGCAAGGGAGGTATCAGTCCTGCTCAACGAACTGCTGAAATAACACTATTGAGTGAGCGTAGCCTGTCCCGGTTTTTGGGATTAGTCATGCAACAATTTGTGATACTTGTCCAATAAAAAGTTTCAGGATTCGTGAGCCGACAGAATTTTCATTCTTATCTTAGAACTATGAACGATCCCCTCGAACAACTCCGCTATCCCATTGGTCGCTTTGAAAAGCCCGAAACCGTTTCAACAGAAACTTTCGAAGCGTGCATTGCAACCATTGAAAACTTTCCAAAACGCATTGCAGCAGCCGTAAACGATCTGAGTAACGAACAACTCGACACCGCATACCGCCCGGAAGGCTGGACGATTCGTCAGGTTGTTCACCACTGCGCAGATAGCCATATGAACGGTATTATTCGAACTAAGCTGGCACTTACTGAGGTACACCCGACAATCAAACCTTATCGAGAGGAACTTTGGGCGGAACTGAACGATACGAAGACATATCCTATTGGCGTTTCGCTGAAACTTATTGAAGCAGTTCACGAGCGTTGGACTGTAGTGCTGAAATCGCTCACTCCAACCGATCGACAACGCACATTTATTCATCCGGAACACTTTACTACGTTTACTATTAATCAGCAAGTCGCGCAGTATTCATGGCACTGCGAGCATCATTTGGCACACATAACGTCATTGATAAAACGAATGAACTGGTAAAATCCGAATGGCGTTTCCCAACGTATTCATCATGCTCCTGCAATGATTCCCTTTTGGATATTTTGCTACATTTGATCAGATCATGAAGAGACTCCACGTAAGTACGACTATTGCATTAGTGCTGAACTGTGCGGCAATCGTGTTTTTATTTCTAAATATTCCTCTCGGAGCCGCCGGCTGTGCATTAGTTGCCTACTTCGCAGCCATGAAGGAGGTTTCAACATACACTTCTTGGTTCCAGTTTTCAAATGTGTGGATCGCATCCGTACTTTTAGGGCTTGCTATTGACTTCACAGGAAATCACCTTCCGATTTTCGCCGGAACTATTCTGCTCGCAGGGTTCGGTGCGATCTTCCGGATCGTTAATTTCAAAGTATTCAGCTATACCGGACAATCCTGGTTTGAGCCAACAATCCTTACTCTGGCCACGATCGCAACATTCGCATCAGCTATTTTGTTGGGTTACGGTTGGACTGCATACGTATTTCCATTACCGATACTTGCATTTTCACTTGTTCTTGCACGAGGAATTCAAAAAGACAAAAAACAATTGCTATCGCATACCAAAGGCGGTTACAAGGTTCAGGTCGGAGCAGAAGCTACCAACTTTTCTCTTCCGGATCAGGATGGCACCATCGTAAACCTTACAGATTATCGTAACAAACGGCATTTACTGGTTATTTTCGTGCGTGGAGACTGGTGTCCGGGATGCCACATGATGCTCCGTACCTACGAAAAGAACCGTGAACGTTTTCAGGAAAAAAACATCATGGTATTGGCAATTGGTCCCGACCCGGTGGATGTCAACAAAGAAATGATGGAAAAACTCGGACTCGAGTTTCGGGTATTAGCGGACGAGGGTCAGAAAACCGCAATGACCTACGGTGTTCAGTTGACAGAATACGATAATGATTTCGCCGAAAGCTACGAAGAGGGAATTCCACTGCCAGCTTCTTTCCTGATTGATATCAACGGAATTGTACGCTATGTCTCCAGACCTGATAAAGTGGGTGAATTCCTTAACCCATCAATGATTTTCCCCATAGTTGAGAAAATCGATAGCGGAATAACATTCGAAAAAGAAAAACGTCCACGACACGTTCAGGTTCAGGAACAATTCGGTGGTTTTGAGCATATTTTCAAGCAGGCAAATGACGCTATTCTAGTCATCGACATCGTAGACGGAGTCATTTACGAGTGTAATCCAAGCGCCTCAGAATTGCTGGGTTACAATATGAACGACCTCAAAAAACTCACCCTTTTTGATCTTCATCCAAAAGAATACCTCGAACAAAGTTCACGTATTGTAGCAGATGTTTGGGAGCAAGGTGGAATGATTTATTCTGATATCCCCTTTCAAACAAAATCTGGCGTATTGGTGCCTGTTGAATGTTCTGCAAAAGTTGCTCCTTTTGACGGTCGACCGGCAATTGTGATATACGCACGCGATATCACCGAGCGCTTACGCATGGAATCGGAAATCAATGAACAACGCCAGATCATTGACGAGCGAAACAAAGACATTCAAGATAGTATTGAATACTCAAAACGCATTCAACGTTCCATCCTGTTAGAACAGTCGCAACTCAGGGATACCGCTCCGGATTCGTTTATTTTCTTCGCTCCGAAAGACATTGTTAGCGGTGATTTCTATTGGTTTACAAGTACCACTGTAGGCGCTGTAGCTGCAAGTAATTCAGGACACAAGCAAGGAGCAAAAATCCTGATAGTTGCGGCAGTGGATTGTACTGGCCATGGAGTTCCCGGGGCATTTATGTCGATCATTGGAAATTCATTGTTGAATCAAACATTAAATAACCTGGATGTTTCGAAAGCTTCGGATGCACTTGATTTTATAAATAGTGAACTAAAAAAGAGCCTGAACAAAAACACCAATGAAACGCCGTTAAAAGACGGAATGGATATGGCGTTATGCACCATCGACTTTGAAGGACTCTACGCGGAATATTCCGGCGCCAATAACCCTATGTATCTGGTTCGCAACAAAGAATTGCTACAATTCGATGCCGACAAACAACCGATCACGGCATCCTTCGAGATTGAATCCCGTCCATTCAGTAACACCGGAGTTCAATTACAAAAAGGCGATTGCATCTACTTATTTACAGATGGTTTCGCCGATCAGTTCGGAGGAGAACATTTGCCTGGCGGACGCCCTGGTGGAAAAAAATACCTCTACAAACGCTTCAAGGAACTATTGGTGGAAATCTCTGACCGACCGATGTCGGAGCAAAAAGAACTCCTGAAGTCAGCGTTTGAATCATGGAGAGGTCCCCTGGAACAAGTTGATGATGTTTTGGTAATCGGAATTAGAATTTAGAACGATGAACATAGCTGAATTGTTTAACGACAAACTGTCCAAACCCAAGGAAAAAGTTGAACTACTTAGTCAACATCTGCTTGCGAAAACTATTTCAGTAGACGAAGTTGTCGGGTTTGCAACAAGTGCCAAAGATCCGGTGAAAGGAAGCTGCATTGAATCGCTTGAGTTTGCAACCAAACAGCAACCGGAAATCATAACGAAATCGGCTTTTGACTTTGTTGTTCGTTCGTTGACGGAAAAAGCTCCGCGCATCAGATGGGAATCGGCAAAAGTGATTGGAAATACTGCACATTTATTCGCAGATCATCTCGAAACTGCAATTACGAATTTATTGGTCAACACCGAGCACGAAGGAACCGTTGTAAGATGGAGCGCTGCGTTTGCTCTTGGAGAAATTCTGAAATTAAAAACAAAACATACTGCTGATCTTCTTTCTGCAATGGAAGTCATAACCGAACGCGAAGAAAAGAACAGCATCAAAAAAATCTATCAGGCTGCGATTAAGAAAACGTCCAAATAATCATATGAACAACCCCTCCACTCAAAATTATTACGAAATCTAAATTCCTTTTCATACATTTGAGTGAATGTTAAGTAAGGCAACATATACGCAATTTGCAATCAACACGCCAGTGTTGAGCCTTACAGTTGTGGCTACTACCACGACTACAACAACAACCCCGTAAGGGGTAATTCGTCCATAGCGGATGCTACGTGCATCATATTCATTCGTTTAAATCTGTTCAAGGTTTAAAGGTTCACTATTTAAACTCGTTAAACCGTTGAACCCCTGAACATTTATACCCATTAAACTCATCATCATGAACGCATATATCGTAGAAGGCGCAATGGTTTCGTCTTCATCTTCACTCATAAATCTGCAACAGTCTTTACAGGAAAAACCTGCCCGAATATTGGGAATCCCTGGCATGTTCAATGCTGAAAGCCGAATCGAACAAATCCTAAAGCTTTCCCGGCATGCACATGCAGAAAAACAACTCGATGAACTCAGACACGAACACGTACAATTTGCATATCAGATCCTGAACAATCACAAACGTTTACAGGCACTGCAGGTTATTCAGCAATATTTCAATCTTCTGGATGACTACCTGCGTGCAGTAGCTTTACTACAGGAATTATCCGAATCAACAATTCGTAAAGCAAAATGCCTTCTACAGGAAATTTCGGCCGAGATGGTTCATCATTTTTTTCTGCAGGAAAACGGATCAGCACCGGAAGTCTTACCAATTAACAGATTGGAAGCGGGTGATTTATTATCTTCGGGAGGAGAGCAGCACATGAAATAAACCATTGAAAGAATGTCAAATCAAAAGGGAACACTAAGAACGTGTGCAGCAGGACATCGCTATTACAAAACCAGTGATTGTCCTGTCTGCCCTGTTTGTGAAAACAACCGCAAGTCCGAAAACCATTTCACATTTTCCCTTTCAGCCCCGGCAAGAAGAGCAATTGAAAACAAGGGCATTTCTACACTCGAACAGCTCTCCGGGTTTACCGAAAAAGAGCTACTTTCTCTTCACGGAATTGGAAAAACGACAATCCCAAAATTGAGAGAAATTCTCAAAAAAAAGCACATGAAATTAAAAGACGACTAAAGCGTATCGAAAAGTGCAGATTTGCGATTGGCTCAATGAAAAAGGTGATTTCAAAAAAAGAATCGCGGCAATGTTCAATGAGAAGCAACCCGAAGAAAGTAAATAGACCGATTTTTCTATATTTACTACACGCTACACTAATAAACAAATAATGTCTACTGCACAAACCCATTACCTCGAGGTTGGTTCATCCTTTGAGGACACAGTCCAAAGCCAGTTGTTTGGTAAACCTTGCTTTAAGATCAACGGAAAACCTTTTGTTTGCTTCTTTGAAGACGCCATGGTATTTAAGCTCACCGGAGACTTGCATACCGAAGCATTGAGTCTTGATGGGAGTCAACTCTTTGATCCGTCGGGAAAAGGCCGTGCTATGAAAGAATGGATTCAGGTTCCGTTCGATTACTCAGCCAAATGGAAGGAATATGCAAAAGCAGCCTTGGATTATGTGTCCAGCCTCAGCAATTAGATCGTAAACAATTACGACTCGGGAAAATGAAAGTCGGCTTCACTTCGAAGCCGGCTTTTTTGTTTAACAGTAAATCGATAGACGGATCAGAAATGAAGTCCATTTCCTCCTAAAAAACCAGCAAACTCCTCACCACACCATCAGAAATTGCTAACTTCAGGGCTCAAGCACACCGTATGAAGTCGTTTCTGTCAAAATTGGTCGTTCAAACCATCCTGCGCCGGAATACTGCGAAAGGGAAAAAATCCTTTTCTAACTACGTGTTAGCCAAAGGGTATCGTGAACTTCGAATCAATGTCAAACGCAACATAAAGGACTTCTTTTTGATTGCCTTGGGAATAACTTCGGCAGCATTCGGGTTCAAAGGTTTTCTGCTGACCAACCATTTTATCGATGGTGGTGCTACAGGAATCTCACTTTTAATCTCCGCGATTTCTCACATTCCCCTTCACTGGCTCATAATCGGTGTAAATGTCCCGTTTATCATTTTGGGTTACAGTGTTATGGGACGTGATTTCGCTATCAAAACAGCACTTGCCATTACCGGACTGTCCATTTGCCTTGCAACAGTCAGATTCCCCGACGTTACTAACGACAACCTGCTTGTTGCTGTTTTTGGTGGATTTTTCCTTGGTGCAGGAATCGGTTTTGCCGTACGTGGTGGCGCGGTAATAGACGGAACGGAAGTGCTTGCAATTTACCTCAGTAAAAAGACGGGAGCAACGATGGGAGACATCATAATTGTTTTCAACGTCATTATCTTCTCCGCTGCAGCTTATTTCCTCGGTATTGATGCTGCACTTTACTCCATGATCACGTATCTTGCTGCTTCAAAAACCCTGGATTTCATTGTAGAAGGAATTGAGGAATACATTGGTGTAACCATTGTGTCTCCACACAGTGATGAAATCCGACAAATGATCATCACAAAAATGGGACGTGGAGTTACCGTTTACAGTGGAAAACGAGGCTTCGGCAAACGAGGCGAAACCAAAGAAACAGAAATCATTTACACGGTAATTACCCGACTGGAAATCAGTAGACTGAATACCGAAATAGAGAAACTTGATCCGAATTCGTTCGTTGTTATGAACAGCGTAAAAGACACCAAAGGCGGAATGATCAAAAAACGTCGACTCAAACATTAAAAATAGTATCAATATTTCCACTTTGTAAACAGTGGCACAAAGTCTGTATCTTTGATAATAGAGCTATGAAAAAGGCAACTTTCATTCTTTTCTCATGTGCACTTCTCTTCGTTGCATGTGCACTTGGTTTCACCAAACCGGGTAAAAAACCTATTGATTATGATTTGGGGACACCAAGCGAACGATTGGAATTACCCGACACACTTCGCGAAATTTCAGGAATCTGTCAATTGAGCAAAACAACCTTTGCATGTGTTCAGGACGAAAACGGGATTCTGTTCATTTACGACATTCAGAAAAACGAAATCACGCAGCAATATTTTTTCGCTGAGAATGGTGATTACGAAGGAATTGCAAGGGTAAATTCGAGTATTTTCATTCTCCGCAGCGACGGTGCATTATACGAAATTCAGAATTTTGAGACAGATCAGCATCAAACGGTTATGCACCAAACCGGTGTAACGGCAATGAACAACGAAGGATTGTGTTTTGATGAAGCCAATAATCGTCTGCTGATTGCGGCTAAAGGAAAAATTGGCAAAGGCCCCGAACTAAAAGACAAGCGCGTCATTTATGGTTTCGATTTAAAGACAATGGCGTTGCTGGACGAACCCATTTTCGATTTCAACCTCGCAGAAATCAAGAAATTCGCACGCAACAACAACATTGAACTGGAGACGAAGATTAAAAAGAATAAAGGTGAAGAAACAGAAGAAGAAGTATTGAAATTCATGACCTCAGCAATCTCTATTCACCCGAAAACGAAAAAACTGTATCTGTTGTCTGCTGCGGAACACCTCTTCTTCGTCTTTGATGATCAGGGAAACATAGAGCACATGGAGCAACTCAACAAGGAACTCTTCAATAAGGCAGAAGGCATCACATTCCTCGAAAACGGAGACATGCTCGTTTCAAATGAAGCACAGAATAAAAAAGCCACCATTCTACGCTTCAATTACCAACATTAGAACCGATGAAAACATTCCTATTTGTATTTCTCACGTTGTCGCTTCTTGCGTGCGGTACAGCAAAAAACAAAAACACAGCCGGAATCCATGAAATTACGTTTGGAAGCGGTGGCGGATTTACCGGGGAAGTGAAAACCTACGTTTTACACGATGATGGCAATGTTACCGTTGAAGACAGCGTGATCTTTCATGTGAATAACGAAGACAAACAACACTTGTTTAATTCCGCAGCATCTATCAAAGATTCCTCCGTAAATAGTCCCGGAAATATGTACTATTTTGTTGAATGGATTAGCAAAGAAGGGAATCAAAAATACCTATGGAGCAGCAGCACACAGGTTAGTTCAGCTGTTAATAAACTCTACAAAGAACTCAACTCATTGTTGAAATAAAACGCGAAACACGCTGTTAATTTTCATTGAAGTACTAACAATAAGTCATAAGTTAGTAGGCTTAAAACCAAGTTAGAATGAAAAAACAGCTCCTCATCCCTGCTGTCTTCATTTTTTCTGCTACAAACCTGCTTGCTCAGAAAGTTGTCGAAGGAAAGAATGCGGATCAGCTCATCCCCGGATCAACCATGATTCGCTACACGAATCAACGAACCAGCCCGGATTACATCCGACTAAGTAACTCAAAAAGATTAACGCAACAAGAAGGCCTGAAATGGATTTCAGGAGTGCTTGGAATGAAAGAGAATGAAACGTTCGAACTCAGCAGAACAGAAACCGATCAGTTAGGAATGACGCATTACATGTATCAACACCTCTACAGTGGCGTTCCGGTAATGCATTCCGAATACAGGTTACACATGAAAGATGGCTTCGTTCAATCGCTTAACGGAGAATTTTATTCCAATCTTTCCATGAGCACTACTCCATCCATTTCCAGTGCAGATGCAATTGCTGCAGCTAAAAGTCACATCGGCGCGACGCAATACCGTTGGGAAAGCAGCTCCGAAGAAACAGCTCTAAAGCAAAGAACCAATAATCCTGATGCTACTTATGCTCCGCAACCGGAATTGGTAATCGCTCCCGTAAGTGGGAATTACCTGAACCCGGATTTCAGATTGTGCTGGAAAATGGACATCTACGCAACTGCTCCGCTTTCCAGAAACTGGGTATACGTAGATGCACAAACCGGACAGGTAATCTGGACTTCCGAACGGATCCACGAAACAGATACACCTACAACGGCAAATACAGTTTTCAGTGGACCACAAAACATCATTACCGACTCTTTTGCAGGTGGATACCGCCTACAGGATGCGTCACGAGGAAATGGAGTCCGAACATTTGACATGAACGAAGGAACGGATTACGGTTCTGCAGTCGACTTCACAGATGCCGATAACGTTTGGGGACCAACTCCCGCAATTGATCAATATGCAATCGATGCACATTGGGGAGCGGAAATGACCTATGATTACTATTTCACCACTCATAACCGTAATTCATTAGACAACAATGGTTTTGAATTGCTGAGCTACGTTCATTTCGATCAGAATTATGGAAATGCGTTCTGGGATGGAGCCGAAATGACTTACGGTGATGGTGACGGGTCAACATTCGACGAGCCGTTGACTACCATTGATGTTACAGGACATGAAATCACTCACGGATTGACGGAACATACGGCAAACCTTGAATATCAGGGCGAATCAGGAGCGTTGAACGAGTCATTCTCCGATATTTTCGGCGTGACCATTGACAACTTCGCAACCGGAACAACCGGAGCATTGATGTGGCGAATCGGCGAACAATGTACTGCAGATCAGCAGGGAATTCGACTGATGAACAATCCCTCTGCATTCCAGAATCCGGATACTTATGAAGGAAACAACTGGGCTTCAACAACCGGATTTGATAATGGCGGAGTCCACACCAATTCCGGAGTTCAGAACTTCTGGTATGTTTTAGTTACGGAAGGCGGAACCGGTACAAATGACAATGGCGACAGCTACAATGTAACCGGAATCGGAATGGCAAATGCCGCTGATATTGCGTACAGAAACCTGACAGTTTACCTTGGCGCAAATGCACAATACGCTGACGCACGTTTCTACGCAATTGAAGCTGCAAATGACCTGTTCGGAGCGTGTTCTCCTGAAGTAATCACAACTACAAACGCCTGGTACGCAGTTGGAGTTGGAAACGTCTTCAACCCAACCGTAATCGCAGATTTTGCCGGATCAGCAACAACCGTTTGTTCCGCTCCGGCAAGCATTACGTTTAACAACATGAGTAATAACGGCGAGAACTTCGTTTGGTACTTTGGCGATGGGCAAACATCGACAGAAGAGAATCCTACTCACACCTACACAGCAAACGGAACATATTCCATTTCACTTGCAGTAGACGGTGGAACATGTGGAACAGACTCCACTTCTCAGTCAAATTACATCCAGGTGAATATTCCCGATGCTCCCACGGCAAACGATATAACCACATGCGGATCACAGAATATCGAATTGAACGCAACATCCAATGGAACAGCTACGTGGTATGCAACAGCAAACTCTACTACTCCATTGTTCGAAGGAAATACATTCATTAC
Organism: uncultured Fluviicola sp.; assembly: GCA_966211245.1. Classification (GTDB taxonomy): domain Bacteria; phylum Bacteroidota; class Bacteroidia; order Flavobacteriales_D; family Crocinitomicaceae; genus Fluviicola. Next base: position 77,916 of record CBIHND010000021.1, read on the forward strand.
GCCGGTTAGCTCAACAACAACGTTTTACGTAGCAGATGAAATCGATAATGGTGGTGGAAATGTTGGTCCCGCAAACAATAACTTCGGTGGTGGAGGAAACCACAACAACACTTCAACGCAATACATCGAATTCACGGTTCATCAACCAATTACTCTTGAGACTGTAGATGTGTTCTCCGGAGGAAGTGGAAACAGAACTATCCAAATCTGGGATGCAGATGGAAACAGCGTTGACGATATCGTGGTAAGTATTCCGAACGGAACTAACACTGTGACATTGAATAAATTTCTTCCTGCCGGATCTTACCGAATCGGTGGAACTCAAATGAACCTCTACCGAAACAATGCAGGAGCAAATTACCCGTATTCGTTGGCAGGACTGGTTGACATTACAGGTTCTTCGGCTGGTTCGGATTTCTACTATTACTTCTACAACTGGAGCGTAAGTTCATCTTGTGTAAGTGACCGTACACCCGTTACCGTTACCATCATTAGCAACGTTCAGGCGGATTTCACCTACACCAACACCGGAACGGATGTTACTTTCTCAAACGCATCAGTTGGTGGAACAACTTACGTGTGGGATTTCGGTGATGGAAACACCAGTACAGCCCAAAATCCAACACACACTTACGCGAATTTCGGAACGTACACCGTTACATTGATTACAACGGACGGAACGTGCACTGATACAATGGTTATCAATGTCCTGGTTTCAGATGTTGGAATTGCAGAATGGAATACAGGGAACATTTCCATTTCTCCAAATCCATTCAACAACGAAGTTGCAATCGAAGCAAATGGAATTACAACCGGAACAACATTGAACATTTACGCAGTAAACGCTTTGAGTCAGAAAGTTGCTGATATTTTCAACGGTACTGCACAGAAAGAAAGCGAAACGTTCGTTTGGTCATCACCTGCAGGACTTGCTCCGGGAGTGTATTTCATACGAATCGAACAAGGAAGCAACCGCACAACAAAACGAGTAGTGAAATATTAAATTTCATCAAAATAGTTGAAAGCCGTTTCTAAATCAGGAACGGCTTTTTTTGTAACTTAGAAACGTCAACGATAACAAATGATTAAACCAATACTACTCTTAAAATCAGGCTCAACGGAACCTTTCTCATCTTTCCGTGTTTTATATCTTTTCCTGCTATTTTCTATCCCGACATTTGGGCAAGAATTACTTACCGGAACGGATGCCACATCACGAATTCCAGGAACCGTTTTGATACGCTATTCCACAAACCGCTCCGCTCCGGATTTCATTCGGTTATCTTCACAAAAAAGATTAGCAACCAATGAAGGGCTGGAATGGATTTCGAAAGCACTGAAGTTATCACCTCACGAAACATTGATCCTACAAAGAAGCGAAACTGACAAACTACAGATGCAACACGACTTTTATCAACACGTGTACAAAGGGCTGCCGGTGATGCATTCACAATACCGTATTCACTCCAAAAACGGCTATATCGAATCGTTCAATGGGGAATTTTATACCCTTCCCGAGATCAACAACAGTCCCACTTTGTCTGCGGAAGAAGCCAAAATAAAAGCCAAAGAAAGTGTCCACGCTGATCAATATATCGATAGCCTTTTTCCGATTGCCAATCCCGAACTGGTAATAGCACCAACGAACGGAGATTACAAAAAAAACGATTTCAAACTCTGCTGGAAAGTTGATGTATTTGGACTATCCCCTCTTACCAGAAACTGGGTCTTCGTTGACGCTCAAACAGGTGCTATCGTTTGGACAACTCCATCGATCTACCCAACGGATACACCAGGAAGCGCCGAAACGGCCTATTATGGAAACAAAACCATCATCACCGATTCTACGGCGAACGGATACATATTAAAAGATAACGGAAGAGGAAATGGAATACATACCATCAATGAGCACAATGATGGAGATTTTATGAACGATTCGGATTTTGAAGATGCAGACAATTTCTGGGGATCAACAACCCCAAATGCCTTGGATCAATATGCTCTGGATGCACATTGGGGCATGGAAATGACATACGATTATTTCCTGAACTTCCATGGAAGAAATTCAATTGACAATCAGGGATATGAACTAAAAGGGTACGTTCATTTCGGACAAAACATTGCAAATGCATTTTGGGGAGGGCAAATTTTGTATGGAGATGGCAACGGTGTCTATTTTGATCGTCCGTTAACCGGAATAGTGGTTACAGGCCATGAAATCACCCATGGTCTAATCGAATATACTGCAGATTTGGTGTATCAATTTGAACCGGGAGCCTTGAACGAATCATTCGCAGATATTTTCGGAGTGACCGTTGAACATGCTGCAACTGGAAATTCATCCTCTTCTCTTTGGAAGTTACTGGAAGAATCCCGACCGAATGGAACACCTATGCGCTCTATGGATAATCCTAATGAAACTCAATGTCCTGACACCTATCTCGGATTGTATTGGTTTCCTGATACCTCCACGGCTGATGCTGGTGGAGTGCACACCAACTCAGGCGTACAGAACTTCTGGTACTACCTAATGTGTGAAGGCGGAGTCGGAACAAACGATAATGGGTTGGATTATTCCGTTAATGGAATAGGAATTGAGAACGCCGCCAATATTGCCTACAGAAATCTTACGGTCTACCTCGGCGCATTCTCGCAATATTCCGATGCTGCATTTTATGCCGTCCAATCAGCAATAGACATCTTTGGAAATTGTTCTCCCGAAATGAACACAACGGATGCTGCATGGAAAGCAGTTGGAGTTGATCCACAGTACCTTTATGTGGAAGCAGATTTTATTACAGACATTACCGGACTATCAGTAAGCTTCTACAATACATCTATTGGCGTTACAAATGCCGTATGGGATTTCGGAGATGGCACTACGAGTGGATCATATGACCCGGTACACCTGTATTCATCACCGGGAACGTATACTGTAATGCTCATCGCAACTGACGATATCTGTTCGGACACCATGTTGATGACCGTCAATGTGGATTCCGGACTTGGTATGGAAGAAAATAACCCGGAATTACTAATTCTGATCTCCCCTATTCCATTCAACGATGCATTGGCTATCGAAGTAAACGGAATTACAGCAGAAACAAATCTGAACATATACGCAATAAACGCCTTGAATCAGAAAGTTGCTGATATTTTCAACGGTACTGCACAGAAAGAAAACGAAACGTTCGTTTGGACCTCACCTTCAGGGCTTGCTCCGGGAGTGTATTTCATACGAATCGAACAAGGAAGCAACCGCACAACAAGACGGGTTGTAAAATACTAGTCGGAAATACGGGGGCGATTCTTTCGCCCCTTTTTTTGTACATTTAAGCATGAAACGACTTCATTACATCCTTCCAATACTCCTGCTTGCATCTTGCTCTTCCGGAAAGAATTCGGAAAAAGAACAAACCGGTACAGAATTATCCATTCCGTCCGACGGTTACGAATTCCAATTGTATCAACGAAAAGTAAAGGAACTTCCTGTAAAAACCGGAAAAGCAAGTGTTGCTATCAACGACATCACCGGAGGCCAGACTTGGCTGGTGATTGCGGATGACACACTGATTGTTTTTGAAAAATCAATTCACGAAGGAGATACTGTTGATTTCAAACTTGGTACAAACCATTACCGCCTCACTTGTCTGGAAATGATCAATGAGCTTATCGGTGAGGACCTTGTCACCCTGAAAGTCATGAAATAATTCAGTGTGAAACGGGCAGAATATAAAGATCCTGCTGTGCGCTTCGTTTTCTGAAACCCACGTTGAATTCATTTGCAGTCGTTTCAGAAACTTCTATGGCCAATGGTTCAGTAGCTTTTCCCATCGCTTCAATCTGAATCTCATGCTCGCCCTGTGGCAAAGCAAGTTGCAGGGATTTACCGGCCATTACAGAACCGGTTTTTTTACCATTTACAATCACATCCATTGCATAAACCGCTCCGTACAGAGCTCTGTCACGGTGAATCACAACAGATGTTTGATCGAGGAATTCGCTTTGATTAACTGTTTTTCCGGATCGGAAGAAGTTAACCGCCATCATTACCAACATTAAGGGAGCAGTTATCATGAGGAATAATACTCCAACCGGAGCAATAACAGGAAAACTACCAGATTCGTCGGCAAACCATTGAGTAATTTGCGGGCCAGGTGAAAACGGAACAAATACCGCACAAAAAGAAATTACCGCCGCCGCAACCACAAACACCAAAACTAATCTTCTCATGGCCTAAAAATTAAGAGTATTAAATATACATTTTTAAGTTAAAAATCAAGCGATTTGTCAGTTTTTTATTCCTCCTGGGCATGGTGAACGATTTTCGGATCCATGTAAAACCTTAAATAAATTTCATTTTGCCCTTCAACTATTTGAAAACCGATAAAATAGCGCTACCTTTGCACCCTAATTTTAGAAATACTGCGTTTCCGCCCCGGCAGTTTTATAAATCCTTTCAGGTCTGGCGGATAAAACCTGAAATACAAGTAAAAGGCCCTTTACATGGCACAACAAATTAACACGCAGGGATCTGCGGATTTTGATTGGGACGCGTTAGCGTTGGATGGTTATACATTGGTACAACGTTCTGAATTGTCAGACGCGTACGGTAAAACCCTTACTTCTATCAACGAGAAAGAAGTAATTGAAGGTACTGTTATTTCAGTATCTAAGAAAGAAGTTATCATCAACATCGGGTACAAATCCGAAGGTGTTGTTGCTGCTTCTGAATTCCGTTACAACCCGGATTTGAAGGTTGGTGACAAAGTTGATGTTTTCGTTGAATGTCAGGAAGACAAAACTGGTCAATTGATCGTTTCTCACCGTACGGCTCGTATGCACAAAGCATGGATCCGCGTGAACGACGTATTGCGTACAGGTGAGGTAATCACAGGATACGTGAAGTGTCGTACTAAAGGTGGTTTGATCGTTGACGTATTCGGAATTGAGGCATTCTTGCCAGGTTCTCAAATTGACGTTAAGCCAATCCGTGACTACGATGTTTACGTTGGTAAAAACATGGAATTCAAAGTTGTTAAGATTAACCAGGAGTTCAGAAACGTAGTTGTTTCTCACAAAGCGTTGATCGAAGCAGAATTGGAAGAACAAAAGAAACAAATCATCTCTGGC
>CBIHND010000022.1:0-81425 GCA_966211245.1 uncultured Fluviicola sp.
GAACAGGCCCAAAAGCCAGTAATCCAAACATATTCATCAGAATGTGCTTGAAGTCAACATGCATAAAGAAGTGAGAAACAATTTGATAGGGTTCGAATAAAGCAGAGTTGAAGGCATGGGCACCCAACATGCTTCGCAGGTTAATACCCTGACTTTCCAACGCATACGTTAGAATGAACATCAAAACGTTCAGGATCAATAAGTTTTTCGTTACCGGCTGAATATTGTTGAACATCTTAAAACTGTTGTAGAATAAAGTCGTTAGTAATATGAGCTAAAATACGTTTTCCCGATGGAGTATAGCTGTGTTCAGCTTCTTCGAATAATTCATTCACAAATGCCTGAATCTGTTCCTGTTGTGTAGGAACTTTAAAGCTCATGCTTCCTGCAAATGCCAATTGTGACATCACTGTATGCGCTACTTCGCCTTTGTCGATTTCCTGGATCTGAAACAGTTCCAGTAATTTATCTATGCACGAAATTACAGTGGATTCATTCAGAACTGCCGGCATTCCATTTAACAGGAAAGTGTCACCGTCGAATGTCCAGGAAAAGCCAATGCGCTGAAGCGTTGTTGCGTTTTCCTCCCAAATGCGTTGTTCCTGTTTACTGAAAGCTTTGTCCAAAGGGAAAATCAATTGCTGAGAGGCCAACGGATTGATCATGAATCCTTTCATCAGTTCCTCGTACATCAATCGTTCCTGAGCACGACGTGCGTGAATCAGCAGCAAACCGCTTGTATGGTTCGCTATGATAAAGCTATTTTTCACGATGAATGGACCGTGGACAGTTTCACCTCCCATTTCCAGCGCGACTTGTTCGGCAGTTTCTTCCGTAGCGGAAATGTTATCCCAATCTGTTGTAGACTCACCCGGATTTCCCCAGAAATTATCGAGATTAGTTGCTTTCGGTGCTTCAAATCCGAAGTTGTTCAGAGATTGCGTGGATGTACTGAAGCCTGAACTACGGGTGGATGAACCGGATGAACCCGAAGAAGAACGTTGTTTTTCGACTTCGAAGGGATTGTAATTCGGATTGACCTGAATGACCGGTTCTTTCGGCATTTCCTGAATAGCTGCATACGACAAATCGAAACTGCTTTCGCGCTCGAAGTCAAGTGTTGGAGCAATATTGAATTTACCCAAACCGGAGCGTGTAGCACTTTTCAGAATGGCATAAATGGCTTTGTCTTCTTCGAATTTGATTTCTGTTTTTGTCGGGTGAACGTTGACATCAATTGCGCGCGGATTCACATCGAAATACAGGAAATAGCTTGGATATAGCTTCGTGTTCAGTAATTGATCGAATGCTGAAGAAACCGCATGATGGAAGTAAGTATCCTTGAAAAAGCGATTGTTCACGAAGAAGAATTGTTCTCCGCGAGATTTCTTTGCTGCCTCCGGTTTTCCTACAAATCCTTCAATGCGAATAATATCTGTGTGTTCCACAATGGGAACGAGTTTGTCGTTATACGATTTACCAAAAACATCAACGATGCGTTTACGTAAAGGAGCTGCTTCCAGGTGGTAAATCTCTGTTCCGTTGTGAACCAGTTTGAACGCCAGATCAGGATGAGCCAGAACAACACGTTCAAATTCGTCGCAAATGTGTTTCATTTCTACCTGATCGGATTTCAGGAAGTTTCTTCGCGCCGGAACGTTGAAAAACAAATTCTTCACTTCGAATGAAGAGCCAATGGCACATGGAATGGTTTCGTGATTCTGAACTACCGAGCCTTCCATTTGCAGGTGTGTTCCCAATTCATCGTCTGCACGACGTGTTTTTAGAGTCACGTGCGCAATTGCGCCAATCGAAGCCAGGGCTTCACCGCGAAAACCTTTGGTTACCAGCGCAAACAAGTCTTCTGCCTGTGCAATTTTACTCGTTGCGTGTCGCTCGAACGCCATTCTGGCATCCATGTATGACATTCCTTTGCCATTATCGACAATATGAATGGACGTCCTTCCGGCATCTTTGATGTACAATTCAATCTTCGTTGCCCCTGCATCAATGCTGTTTTCCAGTAGTTCTTTCACTACGGAAGCAGGACGCTGAACCACCTCGCCGGCCGCAATCTGGTTGGCAATATGATCGGGTAATAAACGAATGATATCGGACATTGTACGTATTTAAAGTTGCAGCGGGGAGATCGTTACAAAAGTAACAGAAAATCGCCCTGCTCGCCCCGTTTGAACAATTCTTATTCCAAATCTTTCCAACTGACATTGCGACAGTTTTTTCAACGAAAAGAGTAATTTTACAGGCATGAAATTCACCATATCTCTCATGAGAAATTTGCTCATATTCGTTTCGCTCAGCGTGCTTTCAGGATTGTTTGTAGCCTTTGTTACCAAAGGGCCGAAGACGGTTTATACCCATGACAAAAAGAATATGCTCTCTGAAGACGAATGGGTGAAACAGGAGTTAGCGAAACTTTCTGTGAAAGAGCGAATTGCACAGTCGTTTATGGTGGCTTGCTGGTCCAATAAAGGAAGCGGACACCTGAATGAAATCAGTCAGTATATTTCCGAAGATAAAGTAGGGGGAATCATCTTCTTTCAAGGTGAAAAAAAGAATCTTGTTAGTGCCATAAAGCGTTTTCAGGGTGAAGCTGCAACACCGCTATTGATTGGAATGGATGCCGAATGGGGAACTGCCATGCGTATCTCGGATCAGGATCGTTTTCCATATTTGAATACGGTTGGAGCTGCGAATGATGTCAGTCTGACACGCGCTTTGGGTGAATTAATGGGACAGGAATGTGCTGAAATGGGAATCAATATGAATTTTGCTCCGGATGCTGACGTAAACAGTAATCCGACAAATCCTGTAATCGGTTTCAGAGCATTTGGGTCTGATCCCGCTCATGTTGCGAAGCATACTGCCGCATTTGTAAAAGGAATGGAATCGGAGAATGTATTGTCATGCATTAAACATTTCCCCGGACACGGAGACACTGACAAAGATTCACACCTTGAATTGCCTACCGTTTCGCACAGCATTACCGAGTTTCAGTCTGGAGACTTTAAGCCGTTTCAGGCCGGAATCGATGCCGGAACAAGTTCAGTAATGGTAGCACATTTGAAAGTTCCTGCATTGGACCCAAGCGGCACCCCAAGCTCACTATCGAAAAAGGTGATTCAGGATTACCTGAGAAAGGAATTGAATTTCAAAGGATTGGTCATCTCGGATGCACTTAACATGAAAGCCGTTTCCGAAACGTACGGTAAAGAAGAAGTGGTTGCGAAGGCTTATGTGGCGGGATGTGACATTCTGTTGTTCCCGGAAAGTGTTTCCGATGCCATCGCGCTGATTGAAACGAAAGTGAATAAAGGAGAAATCACGAAAACAGAAGTAGACGAACACTGTAAACGAATTCTGCATGCAAAATACCGTGCGATGTTCGCTCCAAAGAAAACGGCAATTACTCCAAATAAACGTGAGTTGACTGAAGGTCAGATTTGCGAAAAAGCAATTACAGTTCTGAAAAACGATGACATGCTTCCGTTTGACCGTCTGGATAAGAATTTCGTACACATTGCCATTGGAATGCATCCGATTCCGTTTAGCGAACGATTGAACGATTACGCGAAAGTAAAAAAACTACATTTCTATACCGTTGATGAAGCAAAGGAGCGTCTGAAAAGCATGAGCTTCTCCGATGAAACGGTTTTCATTCTGGATGTCCATGCAACAACACAACGTGCTCGTGACAACTACGGTTTCGGAAAGTGGACAGAAGTAGCTGATCTGTTACCCCAGCAAAATAAGGTTTGCCTGGTGTTGTTTGGTAATCAATTGGTGCTGAAAGATCTAAAAGAACTTCCTGCAGGAATTGATGCGTGTATTTTGGCACATGAAAACCACGCTGTAATGCAGGACCGTGTGGCACAGTTCATTATGGGAGCTTTCGACGCGAAAGGGAAACTGGAAACTGCTATCAACGAGGTATGGACGAAAGGTTTTGGACTTGAGGTAAAAGGAAATGGTCGTTTGAAATACACTGTTCCCGAAGAATTAGGGATTTCAAGTGTGAAAATGGCAGAAATAGATGCAATCGTTGACAATGCGATCAAAGCGAAAGCGTTCCCGGGATGTCAGGTAGTAGTTGCCGTCGACGGAAAGGTGATTCACCAGAAATCCTACGGTAAAGTGACCTATGAAAGTGCAGATTCGGTGACGAACGATCACATTTACGATATCGCTTCCATTACAAAGATTGCTTCGTCAACTATGGCCTTGATGAAATTGAAATCCGAAGGAAAATTCAGTCAGGAAAGCACATTGGGAACATTGGTTCCTGAATACACTTCCGGAACACCATATGCACAATTGAAAGCAAATGATTTATTGACGCATCAGGCCGGATTGACGCCGTGGATTGCGTTCTATAAGAAAACCTTGAAAGAAGGCGGCCTGAATCCTGAAATTTATAAAACGAAGAAAGAGCCGGGTTACGAAACGCAGGTTGCCAAAGACATTTACATCAAAGATGATTACTGGAAAACCATGCTTAAAACCATTACGGATACTCCGCTTTCCGGGCAGAAGAAATACGAATACTCCGATTTGAGCTATTACTTCTTCAACAAATTCATTGAGCGTGTTTCAGGAAAAGGACAAGAAGATTACGTAAACGATGAAATCTATGCTCCGCTTGGATTGCGAAACATGTCGTATCTTCCATTGAAGAAATACCCGTATAAAATGATAGTTCCTACGGAAAACGATAAGGAATTCAGAAAGCAGGAAATCCACGGTTATGTTCACGATCCGGGCGCTGCTATGATGGGTGGGGTAGCCGGTCACGCCGGATTGTTCTCCAACGCAACGGATTTGGCGGCTTTGATGCAAGTCTTACTCAATAAAGGACAAGTTGGTAAATTCTCGTTGATCGATAAAGCGGTTGTAGAGTTGTTCACGAAATGTCAGTTCTGTCCCGGCAACAGAAGAGGATTAGGTTTTGATAAGCCAACTCCCGATGGAAAAGGCGGGCCTGTGAGCGATTTGTGTTCACTTTCAAGCTTTGGCCACAGTGGGTTTACCGGAACATTAACCTGGGCAGATCCGGAATACAAGATCAATTACGTGTTCTTATCGAACCGTGTTTCTCCGAGTGCGGAAAACTGGAAAATCCGTGATATGAACATCCGAACGAACATACAACGTGTAATATACGAAGCAGTCAAACAAGCAAAGAAATAATATTGTCTCCCAGGAATATTGGGAAAATACAATGAATAACAGAAATAAATAACTCAGCGAGTCTCCGCGTGACACTCCGCGACCTCTGCGAGAACTCAACAAACACAATTAGTATAACACAAACATCAAAGTGAAAAGCAACATGAAAATCGGAATCGTACTCTATCCAACATTCGGTGGAAGTGGAGTAGTGGCTACCGAGCTGGGGAAAGCCCTTGCGCTCAAAGGCCATGAAATCCACTTTATTACTTACTCCCAGCCTGTGCGTTTGGGAAGTTTCAGAGAGAACATTTATTATCACGAAGTCAGTGTGAGCGACTATCCACTTTTCGAATACCAACCTTATGAAACGGAGTTGGCAAGTAAAATGGTAGACGTTGTAAAATACGAACACCTCGACCTGCTTCACGTACACTACGCAATTCCGCATGCTTCCGCAGCGTTTATGGCGACACAAATCCTGAAATCTCAGGGAATCGATATTCCGTTCATCACAACACTTCACGGAACCGACATTACGCTCGTTGGAAAAGATCCATCTTTTGAACCCGTAATTTCATTTTGCCTCAATGCATCGGATGCTGTTACAACGGTTTCTCAAAGCCTGAAAGACGATACGTTGGCACATTTCTCAACTCAACGAGAAATTCATGTCATTCCGAATTTCATTCACGTAAACGATGAATTGCCGGCAGTAAACATTGAGAAACGTCGCCAGTACGCAGCCGATCACGAACGTGTGGTCTGTCACATTTCCAATTTCCGCCCCGTAAAACGTGTGGAAGATGTGGTTCGCGTTTTTGCGAAATTGCAAGAGCGGATTCCTGCCAAACTGATCTTATGCGGAGATGGTCCTGATCGACCGAAAATTGAGCGCCTGGCTCGCGAGTTGAACGTTTGTCACAAGATCTTATTCACCGGAAAAATCCGCGATGCAAGTCCAATTCTTCAATTCAGCGATTTGTTCCTGCTTCCCTCGGAAACGGAAAGCTTCGGTTTGGCTGCATTGGAAGCAATGGCAGAAGGAGTTCCGGTGGTTTCATCCAACACCGGAGGTATTCCGGAAGTCAATGTTCACGGAGAATCCGGGTTCCTTGCGAACGTTGGAGATGTGGAAAGCATGGCAAACTTCGCTGTTGAAATTCTAAGCAAAGACGCCACATTGGATCAATTTCGTAAAGGAGCGATCGAGCGTGCCCGGATGTTCAAACTGGAAAATGTCTTACCACTTTATGAGGGATTGTACAACGAAGTGGTTGAAGCGAAGTTGAAGTTATCCTAGTAAACAATCAAAGAAAACTTGAAAAGCAGCAATGACCCACATCATTGCTGCTATCGGTGTGTTAGTGAATTGTGGTTGGAATTCCTTACTTCAGAATGTTCACGTGTCCGGTAACTACATTGTCCACTCGTCTTCGTACGGTAGATTTGAATTCAATTTTCCAGGTATATGTCCCATCCTGAGCAGTGAATCCATTAAATGTACCGTCCCATCCTTCGTTGATATCTTCGGATTCAAACACCTGTTGCCCCCATCTGTTGTAGATGTAAAAATGGTATGAATTCGGATCGAAACCGGATTCAATCACAGGTTTGAAGTCTTCGTTGTGACCGTCACCGTCGGGGGTAAACGTATTCGGAACATAGTAAATCAGGTCTTCTTCGACCCAAACTGTAGCAATGGCGGTGTCAACGCAACCATGATCTGAAGTTGCTGTAAGAATTACTTCGTAAGTGGCAATGTCCTCAGAATAAGTGTGTATTGGGGATTCCTGGTTGGAACCTGTTCCATCTCCGAAATCCCAGTCATAAGCAACTGCTCCGATAGAGCTGTTATTGAATGCAGTTGTTGGATCGGTTTCCAGCATTCCATAAACGGTTGGCTGGAATGCTGCATGTGGTGTTGGGAATACACAAATCGCCTGGCTAAGTGTAGTGTCGTACACACAGCCTATCGGTGATGTGCTGGTTAGTGTTACATCCCAGCATCCTGCAGTTTCAAATAAATGAGTAGCATCACAACCAACGGCAGATGTTCCGTCAGAGAACGACCACATGCAATTGTTTGCAGTTCCGGAAGCATTTGCCATATCGACCTCTAGCGGTGCACAACCTTCGTTCACAGAAAAGTTCATGTTCAGTGACGGAGGAATTTCAAACGCTATCAGAACCGAGTCGGTATCTGTACATCCGTGAACATCTGTTCCTGTTACTGTATAGAAACTTGCAATTGTTGGTGTAAACGGCTGTCCGTTCATCACTCCATTCGTCCAGGTGTAGGTCTGTGCGCCCGTTGCAAGCAGTGTTACTTGAGCGTTTTGACAAATCACCTGATCTGTTCCTGCATTCACAATCGGTAGCGGGTGAACCAAAATCGCTACCTGGTCCGTATCCGAACAACCGTTTGCATCCGTACCAACAACTGTATAAAGATTGTTTCCAATTCCCGGAGTTAAGATATCTCCGTTCTGAATCCCGCTATTCCAGGAATAGTTCACCGAACCGGTTGCCTGAAGCGTAGTAGAAGTAGTTGCACACAATTCCTGATCCGGACCGGCATTTACCTGCGGAACGGGGAAAAAGCTCACAGCGACAGTGTCGTAAGCGCGACAACCGTTAATATCCGTTCCAATCACTGTGTACTGGCCGGCATTCGGGAAGAATGGTGTGTTGTTTTGAATTCCCGACGACCAAATGTAGGTTTGAGCACCGGTTACGTTCATAGAAATCTCAGTGAGTACGCAAACCTGAATATCAGGTCCGGCATCAATGACAGGAGTAGGGAAGAATGCCACGACCATTGAATCGCTATTGGAGCATCCATTTGCGTCAGTTCCGACTACGACGTAATTTCCTGCAACAGTAGGGTTGAATGTTGTTCCGTTCGCAAGGTTATTTGACCAGGCATAGGTTATGGCTCCGGTTGCATCCAAGGTAATTTCACCATCGTAGCAAATCGTATGATCCGTTCCGGCATCAACTATCGGAAGTGGATTCACCAGTACAGTCAGTTGGTCTGTATTGGAACAGCCATTGGCATCTGTTCCGGTCACATGAAACACCGTTGATCCTACACCGGGACTAACTGTTCCTCCATTCGGCGTTCCGTTATCCCAGACGTAGGTGATAGCCCCAACCGCATTCAGCGCTACTGATTGATTGAGACAAATCACCTCATCCGGGCCGGCATCAACAACCGGAAGCGGCAATAAACCAATGATTACCTGATCATCGTCAATACATCCGTTTGCATCGGTTCCTGTAACCGTATAGTTACCGGCCGCTGCAAGGAATTGAACGCCGTTCTGAACACCATTTGTCCAGGAATAAGTTTGTGCCCCGGTACCCGTCAATGTTACGTTTGACTGCATACAGGCCTGAATATCCGGTCCTGCGTCAACCACAGGAGGAGCAAAAATGGCTGTAATGTGAACCATAATGTTTTCACAACCAACCGAAGATGTTGCTTTAAGCGAAACCGGATAATTGTTAGCAACAGCATAAAGGTGGGAAGGAGAAGGAATAGTTTCCGTTGAATTATCGCCAAAATCCCATTCGTAGGTGAGTGGGAAGACGTCTGTACTTTGGTTGGTAAAATGTACGGTGTCGTTAGAGCAAATTCCGGTTGAAGTAAATTCCACTTGTGGGAGTTGGTAAACTGTAATCGGTTGACTGGTTGTATCCTGACAACCGTTGGCGGAAGTGGCAATGAGTGTTGCAGTGTACTGTCCGCCTGTAGCGTAGGCGTGAGTAGGAAACTGCACATTCGAAGTGCCACCGTCGCCGAAATTCCATTGCCAACCGGTTATGGTACCGTTGTTCGTTACTGTGGTTGAATCGAGAAACAACAGAGCGTTTTGAACACAGGCGCTTCCGGACGGGAAATGTGCTGTTACTTCAGTTGGCTGTACAGTTACGGTTACATCAACAGAACAATTTCCCTGATTGGAGAATGTTGTCATGGTACATGTAAATACCGTCCCAATTGCAGGAGTTGGTACAGTAATGCTTTGTCCGGTTAAATTTCCCGGCATCCAGGTGTATTGCTGAAATCCGGCAGGAGCACTCATGCTGATCTGCTGATCTCCGGCACAGTAATCCATTTGAAGTGTCAACGGAGAACAGCCTGCACAAATGTATGCATAGCCGAAGTGGGCTCCCAATCGGCAATCTTTTGTTGTGAATTCAATGAAAATTTGTTGTCCCATGAACGGTGTGAGATCAATGCCCACGGTAGCCCATGGCAACCAGGTTACTGTTCCACATGTCTGGAAGTTCTGTCCGGGCTGCCCGCCGTATACAGTGTATGTCCCACAGTTTCCTCCGATCGGCATTCCGTTTGCATCAAGAACGCGAACGGAGAATTCCGGTTGTTCATCCGGGGCGTGATCATCCGGATTCTCCAAAACAACAGCGTATTTATAAATAAAAAGTGCGTTATCAGGGGCTACGGTCATTCCGTAACGCAAGCGTTCAGCCTGAGCTCCCGTTCCCTGATTTCCCAATCGCGCTGAACAGGTCTCTCCCGGAGGAATGACATTCAATCCACCGCAAGTAAGTGGATCCAGAGCAGGAGCAGTAAGGATAGTATGCCTTCCTGCAACAAACCCTGAATTCAGATTGGGGAACGTGTAAGATCCGTAAGAACCTTCCCAGGAACTGAAGTTTTGTGCGGAAAAATTGGCGTTCGGACAAGCCGATTGGGCAAAAGTTGCCTTCGCAAAAATGAAAAGCATGCAGCTCGTCACAAAAGCGCGTAGTAGTAGTGTGTTCATAGCGCTGTTATTTTGATAGTGTCTTATTAAGTTAAGAAGACAGGTCGAAGGGTAAAAGTAAAATTCGACCAAGTCGCGAAAAAGAATCGATGAATTTTGAGAAGCTGTGGATGAATTATTATGCAGTCATAATATTTGATCGTAGCAGGGGCTTTAACCAATTTCCCGGATACGTCTGAACCCCTTTGTTTATGCGGTTTTAGCGCTTTTCCATGGTT
The DNA here is from genome assembly GCA_966211245.1 of uncultured Fluviicola sp. GTDB lineage: Bacteria > Bacteroidota > Bacteroidia > Flavobacteriales_D > Crocinitomicaceae > Fluviicola. Next base: position 10,199 of record CBIHND010000022.1, read on the forward strand.
AAATTTGGCTAACTCATTGATTCAATGTTACTTGTGAAATAACAAGATGATTGTGAATTTTGGTGATTGACACATGAAAATCCAACAACCTCCGTAAGGAAGGGGAAGTTCATATGAGGAGTGATAAGAAAGGCCGATAAACAAAATAGGTTCATCCGCCGAGGCGAATGAACCTACCTGAATTAAATAATGTTCGAATCTATTTAGCAGTTCTCGATGATCATTGCCGAAGCACCACCACCACCGTTACAGATTCCTGCGCCACCCAGTTTACCACCGTTTTGTTTCAAAACGTTAATCAGGGTAACAATAATGCGGGAACCTGAGTTTCCAAGTGGGTGACCCAAAGCAACAGCTCCGCCGTTAACATCCACTTTCTCCGGATTCAATCCAAGAATCTTAGTGTTTGCAAGGCCAACAACAGAGAACGCCTGGTTCAATTCCCAGAAATCAATATCGTTTGTAGTCAAACCAGCTTTAGCCAACGCAACAGGGACTGCTTTTGAAGGCGCTGTTGTAAACCAAACCGGTTCCTGAGCAGCATCCGCGTAGCTTACGATCTTTGCCAACGGCTTCAATCCGTATTTCTCTACAGCTTCTTTAGATGCAAGAATCAAAGCGGAAGCACCGTCATTCAGCGTAGATGCGTTTGCCGCTGTGATTGTTCCTTCCGCAGCGAATGCAGGACGCAATGAAGGGATCTTATCCAAAAATACATTGGTGTATTCTTCATCTTTTGCAACAATAACAGGATCTCCTTTGCGCTGTGGAACAGCTACAGGAACAATTTCTTCGTTGAATTTACCGGCTTCCCATGCTGCAGCTGCACGCTTGTAAGAAGTGATGGCGAAATTATCCTGATCTTCACGTGTAATGTTGTATTCTTTCGCACACTCTTCTGCGCAATTTCCCATTGGAACTTTGTTGTAAACATCAAGCAAACCGTCCTTGGTAATTCCGTCCAACATAGTGATGTTTCCGAATTTTGTTCCGTTTCTTCCGTCAACATAATGCGGAGTCATGCTCATGTTTTCCATACCACCTGCAAGTACAACTTCATTATCACCTGCAAGAATTGTTTGTGCACCAAGCATAATAGCCTTCATTCCTGAAGCACATACCTTATTTACTGTTGTACATGGAACCGTGTTCGGCAAACCGGCTCCAAGAGCAGCCTGACGTGCCGGAGCCTGACCAACGCCAGCCTGCAATACGTTACCCATGAATACTTCATTGATCCATTCAGGTTTAACACCTGATTTGTCTAATGCTCCTTTAATAGCAGCTGCTCCAAGTTGTGGGGCCGGAACAGTTGATAAACCGCCCATAAATGCGCCCATTGGAGTGCGCACTGCTGCGACGATATACACTTCTTTCGACATAGTTATCTGTTTAAAATCGGGAACGAATTTAAGCTTTTTTAAGCTATGAGCGCATGCTATTTTATGCTTAATGTGTTATTCTTGTTGAACGTAGGAGTGTTTATAGAATCTCATGTTTAATCGGTCGAACATATTCGCCCGGGAAACCGATAACTTTTGAAAAGCAACGCACTTAAACTTTTGAATCGATTAACTTTCTAACTCACTAAACTGTTTAACTTTGTTAGCATGAGAAAACTCAATACCATTCTGTCGATTCTGACACTTGTACTATTAACAGCGACCTCGTGTACTGTGATTACATCGCGTAATATTCCGGGAGAACAACAAACCGAATTTCCACAACATTTGCAGGGAACATTCGAATTGGTTTATCCTGCCGAATTTCAGTCACTGCTTGATGCTGACAGTACTGCGGGAACCACTCGTGTTGAGATCACAGCGAATAAATTGACTCAAATTGAAGAGAGTGGTAGTCGTCGTGAGCTGATTCTTGGTGATTCAATTTTCTTTTCAAAAATCGGAAACGATACTTACCTTACTATGGGTGGGGCACCGAACTATACTGTCATGAAAGCTGAAATTTCAGAATGGGAAACAAAGCTGTATGCGATGTATACGTATGAAGAAGTGACAAAGAAAGACTTGAAAAAGTACTTCGGAAAAGTGAAGATTGATAAGGCTGTAGGGGAAGACGGTAAGAAAGTTTCTGAAGAAGATGATCTTGGTATGCACAATTATGTTGTGACCATAAAGGATAGTAAATTAGCTGATTTCTTCAACAGTAAATACGCACCAACCGACGGATTTACTCTACGGAGAATAAAATAAACCACTTGTAATGATGAAGAAAGCCATTGTACTCTTATCGGGTAGCATATGTCTTGTTACCACTACGTTAGCTCAGGCCGACACCACTAAAAAGGATAGTATTCCTGTAAAGTACTGGAAATTGAAATCCCTTTTTGGATTGAATGGATCACAAACCTCCTTCGTGAATTGGGCGGCCGGTGGACGCAATAATGTTTCCGTTTTAGGATTCGTTGACGCCTCTCTGAAATACGAGAAGTATGACGTGAAATGGACAAATGACCTGAAATTTGCATTAGGAGGAATGCGTTATATGGATTCTACCGGTAATGCCGATGGTTTACAAAAGACTGACGATAAGATTGATTTCTCTTCAACCTTCGGTTTGAAATTTCAAAAGCATTGGTATTATACCGCCACTGCCGGATTCCGAACACAAAGCCTGGACGGTTTTGCATTCCCGAATGACTCCGTGCCGATCTCCAGATTTATGGCACCCGGTTACCTGAATGAATCCATCGGTATTGAATATGCACCTAGTCAGGCATTCAACGTATACATTTCTCCGATTGCAGGTAAAACAACGTTTGTGCGCGACGAAGTACTTGCTAACGAAGGTGCATTTGGAGTTGATCCGGCCATTCGCGATGAGCTTGGGAATGTGATTACACCCGGAAAACAAATCCGACACGAGTTCGGTAGTTACCTGAGAATCAAATTCCAGAAAGAAATTGTGAAGAACATCGAAATGAAAACCAAGGCGGAATTCTTTTCGAACTACCTGAAGAATCCACAAAATATTGATGTCAACGTGGAAAATGTTTTCACGTTCAAGGTAAATAAATGGTTCTCTGCTTCGTTGCAGTGGAACTTGTTGTATGATGACGATGTAAGTGTAATGGATCGATTCGGAGATACCGGGCCGCGTGTTCAGTTCAAATCCGTTTTGGGACTTGGAATCGCTTACACGATGAATAAATAAGTGTAGACAGTTCAAAAGGTTTAATGATATTAAGGTTCAAATCGTTTAAACATTGAACTTTAAACAGTTGAACATTGAACCTTTAAACAGTTAAACTTTAAACGATAAACAGTAATGAACTTCTTTTCAGACCTTTCTTTATGGTGGCTTGTCCTGTTTGCACTACTTGCGGGTGGTTTATCGTACTTCTACTATTTCAGATCGGTTCAGAAAACAACCTGGGAAAAGAAGGAATTGCGTGTCCTGTTTCTTTTACGAAGCGGTGGATTGTTTCTGGCGTTATTGCTTTTACTTGGACTTGTTTGGGAATCAATCACCTACCGACAGGAAAAACCACTCTTTGTTACATTAGTAGATAACAGTAGTTCCATGTTGAACTACAAAGACAGCGCGAAAATCAGCAAACAAATCAGTGCGTTTGAGGAACAACTGGAAGAACGTTTTGGTGACAAATTCGAGCTTAAGGTACTCACTGTTGGCGAAAAAGTGGGCGCAGAAGGGAAGTACATATTCAAAGAAAAACAAACGAACCTTGCGGAGGGATTTGATCATTTGCACAATGTCTACTTCAACAGAAACCTCGGTGGAGTGGTATTGATTTCCGATGGAAATTTCAACGATGGTGCTCATCCGATGTATTCAGCCGATCGTTTACAACTCACTCCGATTTTCACCCTCGGAGTAGGCGATACGGTTACCCGAAAAGATATTGCAGTGCGTTCCGTACTCACGAATGAAGTGGCGTTTCTGAATAACAGTTTCCCCATCGAAGTATTGGTAGACCTACATAAAATGCCTACCGAACCGGTCGTTGTTCAATTGATGAACAATGGAAAGGTAATCGATCGTCAGACGGTGAGGGCAAGCAACAGTTCTTTTGATCAACAACGCGTCCTGTTTACCGTTGAAGCAAAGAACAAAGGCTTTCAACGTTATACTGTGAGTGTGGAACGCAAAAAAGGCGAGTTCACGTATGAGAACAATGCACAATCGTGCTACATTGAAATCGTTGATACCAAATCGCGAATTTTACTATTGGCCGATGCCCCGCATCCGGATCTGGCAGCACTTCGTTCGGTCTTTGAACTGGATAAACGCGCTGTGATCGAAACCGACTACACCGGAGGATACACCCTGAAAGGAATTACACCGAGTTTGGTCGTTTGGTACGAAAACGGTTCCAAACCGAATCCGGGATTGTTCCAGCAATTCAGAGAAAAAGGAATCCCTGTATGGTTGATTGTTGGTCCAACAACGCCTTCTTCCGTCTTACAGCAAATGGGGTTGTCGATTCGAACGACTTCGGGGAATCAACAGGACGATGTTTATCCGACAGTTTCAAAGGGATTTACATCGTTTGAATTTACCCAGACCTGTACGGATTTATTGAAAATTACACCGCCTTTGCGCGCAAAGTTCGGCGCGGTAACCGTTCCGAATGATGCAGAAGTGCTCCTGAACCAACGTGTTGGAACAGTTGCGAAGAAAGATCCGTTGTTTGTGATCCTCAATGGAAGTAAATCGAAGGTGGGAGTGATGCTCGGCGAAGGAATCTGGCGCTGGAAAATGAAGGAATTCATGCTGAGCAGAAATACCGAAGGATTTGATGAATTTGTGAATAAGGTTTCGCTATACCTTACATTGAAGCAGAATACAGAACCTTTCCGGGTTACCTTTCCGAAACGTTTTACTGTAGCCGAGGAAGTGGAAGTGAAAGCAGAATTCTACAACGAATCAATGGAGTTAATCACCACTCCGGAGATTCAGTTAACGGTTAAGAAGGCAACCGGCAAAACGGAGAAAGTGGCGTTTAGCCCGGTTTCGAACTTCTACAAAGCAAGCCTCGGACAATTATCTGCAGGAACCTATCAATGGACAGCCAAAGCATCTTACAAAGGGAAGGCTTACACCAAATCAGGTTCCTTTGTAGTAGAAGATATCGCTATTGAGCAGCTATCAAATCGTTCAGATTTCTCTGTTCTTACACAACTTTCCAAGCAATCCGACGGATCTTTCCATGAACTGAAAAATGCCGACAAACTATTGAAAGAATTAGAAACCAGAAGCGATATCGCGGTAGTCCAATACGCTGATTCAGGATACACATCGTTGATTGACTGGTGGTGGTTCTTTGCGTTGTTGATTCTGATTTTTGGCGCCGAGTGGTTCCTGAGAAGACGTTGGGGGTCATACTAAGTTTCTCACCACATAGTCACATAGTCTGAGCATAGTGACATAGTTAAACTTAATGATACCAAGTTGTCCAACACAAATCATCAGATAGCTATGTATCTATGATTGAACTATGTTCCTATGTGTTTAACAAAAAATCCCGCCTACATCGTAAACAGGATTCTTTCAAATGATTGATCTATAATCGTTTATTCTGTTGCTTGCGTAGTTGCCATTACCACCTGTGCCAATGGAGCGCTTTCTCCTGCCAATAATGAAGTCAAACTGTTGAACAGATCTACGTTTTTGAGAACATAGAACGTACCACCGCGACCATTCTGGCTGCTGCTGCATTTTTGTCCGCTGTAATCTTCAGCCGGCGAAAGCGCACCCTGCTGATTCATATCACCGAAAATGCAAAGTGGGGAAGAGCTGTCTTTCGAAATTCCGATCTTGGCGTGATTGAAGTTTTGACCTTCTCCACCTTGTAATCCGATCTCTGTTCCGTTCCAACTTCCGGTAGTTGCGATTTCAACAGCACCCGGAGTTCCGAGGCTATTGTCCCAACACCCGGGGATTTGTCCGGCCAAGGTGCTGCCAATTGTTGGAGCTGCCCACCAGCTTGCAACGCGTAAGTCAATTCCACCCAAATGTGCAGAAATCATTTGCCACGGTGGAACAGGCATTGCCGAAGGCTTTGAAATCAACTGCACACCGGTAGACAAGGTCGCTGTGAACAGGCCATGTGATGAAGATTGCTTGCCAAGTGTGTTTACCAAATCCTGAATGTCCTGCGGCCCACCGTTGTTTACAATGCTCGGTTGCGTGAGGTCTGTTCCAACACTCGCATTCGCCAATGCTTTCAACACGCTCGAAAGATCATCCTTTGTAAGTGTCAGTGCAAAGAAATGCTGACTTACTTCAATGTCATCGTCGTTGATACAGCCGAGTGTATTTCCATCATTTTGTCGCGGGAAATTAACGCTAGCTGATGCCGGCCAAGAAGGAGTTGTAACCTGCAAGACCATTCCTTCACCGTCCTGATTCCAGGCTACCATACCTTTACTGTGTCCCCATGGAGAATCACGATTCGGAATTGGATTGTTATAGAACTGATCGTTCCAAACCACATAAAAATAACCCGGCGTGTTGTAGACTTGTCCGAAAGTTGCTCCCAACGGGTCTTGTAACGTTCCGCCAAGGCATTCTACACCTTTTACAAGCGTAGGATTTGCACTTGTGGCATAAACGTACTGTTGACTGTGACCACTTTTATAGGTGTCTACCGTTCCACCGAAAATTCCCGTCGATCCGATTACCGGAGTAACGCCATCGTCGGTACAACCAGGAAATGAAGCAGAATTGAATTTAAAAGCGAACAGCCAGTCTACAGGCATGTTAGGTCCGGCAAGCGGACGCGGAGGGGGAAGTAAAGTATTGTTCATTGTACTTGTGAATAGTGGGTCGAACTATGGGGAGTCCGAAACCGATTTGATGCGAATATAATAAGATTCCGATGAACTAAATGGAGGGGAGTTTTCCCGGTTTAATTACAAGTTGCTGTGCACAAAAAAAGCGGTAATCTTCTTTGATCCCGCTTTCTTTTATATGTTTTGGACTTTTTGATTAGTCCGCGCTAACGCTTGTCCGTATCAATAGCTGTGCTATTTCTTTTTCATCATGTCATTCGCCATCATTTGCTTGACAGTTTTCTCCATACCTTCTGTAGATCCATCCAGGAAGATGACGTTACCTTGTCCTTTTTCAGCAAATTCTTTTACTGCTTCAGTCCACATGGAGAACATAATCAGTGAAGTGTCGAGATCCGCTTCACGCATTTTCTCAGCAGCTTCCGTCATACCGCGTGCAACTTCTTCACGGAACAAAGCAATACCTTGTCCTTTCAACTGAGCAGCCTCTTTTTCAGCCTGAGCGGCAATTTTGATAGCATTTCCTTCCGCTTCAGCAGCTTTTGTTTTAGTAATCAATAGTGCTTGTCCTTCGTTCTCTGCCGCGGCTTTCAGGTTGTTTGAAGCAACCACTTTCGCCATAGATGTTGTGATTTCAGCGTCGAATGTAATATCATTCAACTGCAGGTCAATCAAATGGAATCCCCATGTTTCGAGCGTATGATCAAGACTTTCTTTTACATCATCAACGATTTCTCTGCGTAGCAACAAGATCTCAGCTTGTTTCTTTGTTGCTACGAATCCGCGTACCGAACCTTCAATTGTTCTGACCAATGCCTGAGTAAAACTGCGCTGATCCACGAATTTAAAGGCAACGTTTTTGATCGTTTCTTCCTGTTCGTCAAGAGTAGCGTATACGAGCATCGCTTTAAAGTACACATTCGCCTGGTCCTGAGTAATTGCCTGGAATTCCATCTCAATGGCGCGGTTCTGAACAGAGACTTTCCTGTTGACGCGTTCAATTAACGGAATACGGAAGTTTAGTCCGGCATGCATCACTCTTCGGTATTTTCCGAACATCGTGATTACAGAAATAGTTCCTTGTTGTACGGTAACCACCGAAAGGAGCAGGAATAGTACGCCAAGCCCAATGTAGACGTAAAGTTGAATGTTAGAATCCATAGGTAATGTTTTTATCAAATGTAAATAAACTAGTTGCTTTTGTTACCTGTTGTTATAAATTTTAGATTCTTTTTTGTTTATTACACACTAAATAAATAAGTGAAGCGTTGTTATTGAAAATGCAGTTCGATGCCTATGATAAAAAAATACTCTAAGACTGAGCAACAGGAGGTTGCAAATCCTTCGGCTGCTGTAATTAATCAGATTCTGAATTACAGCAAATCCCTGGAAGTAAAGAAATTAAAGCATGCTAAAGTGCTGGTTCAATTGAACTAAACCTTAAGCCCCGACAACTGAGTCGGGGCTTTTTTTATGTTCTCATTGTTGCATGCACTCTAAAAAATCATCTTTCTTTCTGCGGGATACTTCTACAAAAGCACCGTCCGACATCTCCACCAAAAATCCATCGTTTCGAACAAACTTCTTTACGCAATCAAGGTTGATAATGTGTGACTTATGGCAGCGGAAAAAACGTTGTGTTGGCAATTGGCGTTCGAATTCTTTCAGGTGTTTCGATACAACGTGCTTTTCTTTCGAGGTGGTAAAAAATGTTGTATAGCTCCCATCCGACTCAATACGGACAATGTCTGAAAATCCAAGAAAAACATAGCCGTCTTTCATTGGAAGAGCCAATTTGTCACGTGTTGGGTCGATCTGTATGTTCGCCAACTGTGCTTTCATCTCCGACAGATTCGCCTGTATTCGCTTTTCAACTTTCCGAACAGCTTCTTTCAGTTCATCGATGTCAATTGGCTTGAGCAGATAGTCCAATGCCTGAGATTTGATTGCCTGAATAGCATATTGGTCGTATGCTGTAATCAGAATTACGTCAAACGAATAGGATTCGTAGCGACTTAAAAGTTCAAAGCCATCACCCTTGGGCATTTCGATATCCAGAAAAACAATGTCTATCGGGTGTTCTTTCAGTAACCTCTCAGCGTAGTCGATGCTGTCTGTAGCAGCTACGATGTTTACTTCCGGACAAAATCTGTTCAGCAGAATTTCGAGGTTTTTTCTTGCTTTTTCTTCGTCGTCAATAATAAGTGCGTTCATTATGGTAAAGGAATAAAGAGTTCAACATGAGTACCGATTGCAGTGCCGTGTTCGTCATACAAATCAGTAATCGTTTCAGATATGGTGTGTTGATGAAGGCTGTTAATTACGCTCAAACGTTCGTGCGTAAGTTTACTGCCAAATGATGTGTGGTCTTTGTTGCTATTTAGTGCCGCGGCTTTTCTTCCGATTCCGTTATCGGTTACCGCACATTTCAGGTGTTTATTTTGCAGGCTCAGCCGGATGTCAATTCGACCTTTCCTTCCGGAAGGAAGTATCCCGTGTTTAATACTGTTTTCAACGAACGGTTGGATCAACATGGAGGGAATTTCAATTCCCCGAACATCAATTTCAGGATGTATGTCGATGTTGTAATCGAATCTGTTTTCAAACCGCATGGTTTCCAATTCCAGGTAAAGCTCCAGGGTTTTGAGTTCTTCTGCCACGCTGATACTTTCTTTTTCAGAATTACTCAGGATCGAACGAATCAATCGAGAAAACATAGACAAATAGCGGTAAGCCGATTCTACATCAGCATGAAGAATGTAATGCTGAATTGAATTGATGACGTTGAACGTGAAATGAGGATTCATTTGTGCCCGCAGTGCTTTTAATTTTAATCCTGAAAGTTCCTTGTTGAGCTGTGCTTCTCGAACCTCGTTTTTTCGTTGAACACTAAAGCGGTATCGGAGAATAGCTGTGAATAATGTGATGCCAACGGCAATTTCAAGTAAAATGAACCACCACGTTGTCCAGAACGGTGCAACGATATCAAAGTTGCAACTGAATGGCGGACCCCACTTTCCTTCCTGATTTTGAGCCGAAACAATCAATGTGTAATTATTGGGAGGAAGTGTGGTATATTGAAGTTCTCTGTTGGTAGTATACATCCAGTTATCGTTCAACCCCTTCATTTTATATCTGTAACGCGTATTGGCCGCATTTCGAAACGAAATTCCGGTAAACGCTATTTTGATATTGTTTTCATTGTGTTGAAGGCGGTATTTCTTTTTCAGTTGAATTGGTTTATCGTTGATACTTATTTTATTGACATACACGGGAGTAGGAGGTACATGATCTTTAAAGCGATTCATCTGAAAAGAAGAAACTCCTTTTGAGGAAGACACCCAAACTGTATTTCCGGCAATGACTATATCGTTGAGTTCGTTGGATACCAATCCATCCAGTACGGAGATCTTCTTCGGAATACACTTTTTCGGATTTCCTCCCGGAATATTCAAAACTGCCAACCCTTTATTAGTCGCAGCCCAGACAGAATTTCCTCTAACGAAGAGCTTGTAAACATTATCGCCTGCAAGTCCATTTTGTTCTGTAATTTGGAAAGTCTTTCCGTTTTTATAGAAAATCACGCCAACACCTTTAGTAGCAATCACTAACCATCCGTTGGAAAGGAACTCGAGATCCATGATGCGGTTTTGCAGGCAATCGGACAGTCCGCCGAGATAAGTCATTTTTTCGTCGCGAAGGTTCATCTTCCAGAGCCCGTCGATTCCGCCGAAATAAAGTTTGTCAGAGGCAGGAAAAGAAGCCAGCGCATTGATGCGTAAATGCTTGTTATTCGGATAAAGAACTTTAGCCGTTTCTGATTTCAGATCGGCCTTCATCAAGCAACTGGATTGAGCAATCCAGAGCATTCCGTTTTTGTCAAAGAGCAGATCATGAAAATAGCAGACAAAATCGCTGTTTTTCTTTCCCTGTCTGATTCTCAAATGATTTTTGTATCCGTAAATCCAGAGTTCCTCAATCCCGGGTACATAGCGCATGTTTGCTATTTGATTGGTCACTCCGGGGATGAGGCTGCTGTTGAAAATCGAAATTCCGTCGTTGGTAAGCGAATGGATGTACCCGTTTTTCGCCGCGATAAAAATGTGTTTTCTGTCGGTAGCAAGTTGAATAATATCGTTGTCTTTCAGTCCACAACCGGAATCGTAATTCAGGATTTTCTTTGTAGGCGAGTAAAATACTCCGTTCCCGTAGGTTGTAAACCAAAAGCCACCCTCGTTATCCTGAAAAACACATGTAACCGTATAACCGTTCAGGTAATTTTGTCGCTTCCCTCTTATTCCGTTTTGATAACGATAAACACCGGTATGGTAGCTTGCCAGCCAAAGGTCTTTGTCACGATCTTCATAAATCCAGTTGATGATTTCCGGGTAGCTGATCAATTCAATTTTCTTGTTAGGGTGGAGTGAGGCAACATAATTTCCAAGGCCGAAGAGGTAGGTTCCTTTTTTAGTCTGTATCACTGTTCGTGGCGTGATATCATACTTTGTAACAGCCGGAAGCGTCCAGGAATTGGTCTTACCCGGCTCTTTTATTGTAATGGTCTTTCCCAAAAAGAAGATGTCGCTTGAAAAACCAAGATGTTCTTTCCCTTTTCTGCCAACCAGCAGTGTTTTTTTGTAATCGTGACGCTTACAGGAAATTTTTCCTTCTTTGGTGATACTGTATAAACCGTCGTGCTCCACACCTAAATGAACGGTTTCCGAATGATCTACATAAAAAGTCGTTTTGTTAGAACTTCTGAGCTGCTTTTGAAGTTGAGAATTGTATTTAAACGGGTGGATTCTTCCTTTGTAGTAATACCCGATTTTACAGGAAATGGTCACAAACCACATTTTCCCGTCAGCACCTTCACACAGATCAAATACGGTGTTATCAGGTAATCCGTCACTAATGGAAAAGTTTTGAAATTCATAGCCATTGTACCTGCTGACTCCGTTACCTGTCGCAAACCAGATGTATCCTTCACGGTCTTGTTTCACCGAATAAACTTCGGAACTCGGAAGACCGTCATCAACAGTGTAATTTTTAAAGAATGGATGAGGATCCTGTGCACGTACGAAGGTGGCAGATGCAATTACAATAAGGGAACCCAGCAAATAGTGTATCAACTTCAACATTTTAGTCGACTAAGTTAACGTACGTTGTTAAGAAAACGTACAGTTCCACTTAAACATTAGTTGAAGATTTAATGGTGTTCAACTGAATCATTAGGGGTTAATATTCTGATTTGTAGTTGTTTGTGTTCTTGTTTCTTTCCGGAAAATTTTCCGGAAAATCAGGTTTCGTTTGAAGTAAGCAGAAACCTTTGTGACATCCGTTAGCATGATCAAAAAAAAGAGGCTACCCGTAAGATAGCCTCATTATCGTTTGGTTTACCAAATCCTCGCAACTTTCGCTGCCGGATTTCGCATTTTGTCGCCTTCTTTTACTTCGAATGCCTGGAAGAATTCAGGACAGTTCATTAGCGGTCCGTTTACACGATACATTCCCGGTGAGTGCGGATCTGTAGCGATTCTGTTTTTCAATTCTTCTTCAGTATAGTTGATTTTCCACAGCTGTGCGTATGCAATGAAGAAACGCTGAGCAGGAGTGAAGCCTTCTATTTTCTTTCCTGATTTGAAATCAGTTGTCATAGAGTAAGCATAGTACGCCATGGTCAAACCACCCAAATCTGCAATGTTTTCTCCCATTGTAAGGTTCGGATTCACACAATGTCCATCGATTGGACAGAACGATGAGAATGTTTCCCCCAGCGTTCTTGTGCGCTCTTCGAACAACTTCTGATCCGATTCCTGCCACCAGTTGTTGAAGCTTCCGTCTGCAGCGAATTTCGCTCCGCTATCGTCAAAACCATGTGTAAACTCATGACCAATTACCATTCCAATGCGCCCATAGTTTACAGCGTCTTCGGCCTTTTCATCAAAGAACGGAGGTTGCATGATTCCTGCAGGGAAAGCGATTTCATTCAACAATGGGTGATAGTAAGCATTTACCATATGAGCAGGCATTCCCCATTCTTCTTCGTCAACAGGTTTGTACAATTTTCCGAAGTTGTCTTTACGGTTGTATCGTGCAATGTCATCAAGGTTTGCTACGTAATTGTCGGCAACAATGTTTAATGAACTTAAATCTGTCCATTTGTCCGGACAAACCAATTTGCGACCAATCGCATTCAGTTTGATCAATGCTTCTGCTTTCGTCTTTTCTGACATCCAGTCAAGTCCGTTGATTCTTGTTCGGTATGCAGCCAATAAATTATCAACCATTGAATTGATACGCACTTTAGCGGATTCTGAGAATGTCTTTTTCACGAATAATTTCCCCAAAACTTCACCAAGTGTAGAGCCGGTGATATGATCAATTGCACGTTCGTCAATCGGTTTCATTTCCTTCTTCCCGGACATTGTTCTTCCGTAGAAGTCGAAGTTCAACTTCACCCATTCGTCGCTCAATGAGCCCGCATAGTGGTTCAATGTCTTCCATTTCAGGTACGATATCCATTTGTCCATTGAGGCAGTTTCAAATACCTGATTGACTTTCTGAACGTAATCCGGTTGTTCAACAACGAGTGTGTCAAATGTTTGGCTTCCTGATGAATGCAGGTAAAGTTCCATGTCCATGTTTGAAAACGCACCTTTGAAGTCCTTAGCAGACCATTTGTTGTAGGTGTTTTCAGGAACACGAAGTTCTTCCGGAGACATCATTGCAGAGGCAAGATCGGTTTCGAACTCGATTACATTTTGAGCTGAAGCTTTTGCTTTGTCTTCTGTTTCCCCGGAAAGGATGAAAACTTGTCTCACGTATTCCTGGTATTTCTCTTTCAGCACTTTCTTGTTTTCATTAAAGTAGAAGTCTTTGTTCGGAAGACCAAGACCGCTTTGTCCGAATGAAGAAATATGTCCTTTTACGTTTTTCAGATCCTGATCAACACCAAAACCAAAAAGCGAACGAATCCCAACCTGGTGTTGTTCTGCAAGTGTTTTTACGATGTCCTCACGAGATCTGATCGCTTCAATCTTTGCAATTTTTCCGCTGATTGCACCGTATCCCAGTTTGTTACGGGCTTCCATATTCACGTAAGACGCATAGTAATCGCCCAGCATTTGAGCATCTGATCCTTTTGCGCCTTTTGAACTTTGAACTTCGGCAAGAATTTCCTTCAGGACTTTCTTGTTACGCTGATCCAATTCATTGAAGCTTCCCCAACGTGATTCCGAATTCGGAACAGGATTGTTTTTACACCACGTTCCGTTAGAGAACTGGAAAAAATCGTCCTGAGGACGAACTGTTTTGTCCATGTAAGACACGTCAATTGAACTCGGTGCCGTTTCTCCGACAGCATTGTTGTCGGTAGTAGTGTGCGGATGACAGGCAGCAAGCGCCAATCCGGCTGTTCCAACTAGAACTAAGTGTTTCATACTTTTGGTGTTAATAACATTTCAACGTGAGGAATTTCATCTTCGAAGTATTCCTTTCCTGTAGATACAAATCCGGTTTTATTGTAAAACGATTCGAGGTGTTTTTGGGCCGAAATACGGATTGGAACAACCCCAAACTCTTCGTGAGCGAATTTGATGCAGCGTTCCATCAATTCAATTCCTGCTCCTGTTCCGCGGAAGTCAGGATGAAGAACTACACGACCAATAGCAACTTCTTCGTAAGCCAATCCTGGAGGGAGGATACGTGCAGTTGCAATCACATCGCCTTTCCCGTCGCGTAAAATCAGGTGGTAACACTTTTTGTCCTTCCCGTCCAAATCGAGGTAAGAGCAATTTTGTTCTACCACAAACGCTTTCAGTCGCAATGCAATGATGTCGTGAAACTCATTGATGCTTAGTTCTTTGTAAGGTTTGAATTGCCAATCTAAATGCATACTTTATAATTGAAAATGTAAAATTGAATAATTGAAAAGTCGGAGAGTCGAAGGTGAACGTTCAGGTCCTTTTCAATTCTCCATTTTCAATTTTCAATTAGGTTTGAATTACTCCAACATTATACTGTTTCTCTGCTTTTTTGTGGTTTGCCATCGAGATTCCCTGAGAAAGCATTTCTCTTGTTTTTGCAGGATCAATGATTGCATCTAACCACAGGCGCGAAGCGGCATAGTACGGTGAAATCTGTGCATCGTAACGTGCTTTGATGGTGTCGTACAATTCCTTTTCACGTTCAGGAGAGATTTCTTCTCCTTTTGCCTGAAGTGAAGCCACTTCAATCTGTAGCAAGGTTTTCGCCGCTGAAGCTCCGCTCATTACGGCAACTTCCGCAGTTGGCCAGCCAACAATTAAACGTGGATCATAAGCTTTTCCGCACATAGCGTAGTTTCCTGCTCCATATGAATTTCCGATTACCACGGAGAATTTAGGAACGACACTGTTTGCCATTGCGTTTACCATTTTTGCGCCATCTTTGATGATGCCAGCGTGCTCCGATTTGGATCCGACCATGAATCCTGAAACATCGTGGAAGAATACCAGTGGAATGTTCTTTTGGTTGCAGTTCATCACGAAACGAGCCGCTTTATCTGCTGAGTCGTTGTAAATCACACCGCCGAATTGCATTTCGCCTTTGGCATTCTTCAGCAACTCACGTTGATTCGCCACGATTCCAACACTCCAGCCATCAATTCGGGCATAAGCGCAAACGATCGTCTTTCCGTAGTCTTCTTTGTAGAAGGTCATGCTTCCTTCGTCAACAATACATTCCAGAATGTCTACAACGTTGTATGGTTTGTGGCGTTCAGCCGGTAATAATCCGTAAACATCTTTCAGCGGACGCTTAGGTTCAATCGATTCAATTCGATCAAAACCAGCAGATTCAGGTGCGCCAATTTGCCCCATCATTTTTCGGATGGTAGCCAGACATTCTTCGTCGTTTGCTACTTTATAATCGCAAACACCTGAAATTTCAGTGTGTGTAGTAGCTCCACCAAGCGTTTCGTTATCAATGCTTTCTCCAATTGCAGCTTTTACCAGGTAAGAACCTGCAAGGAAAATAGTTCCCGTTTTGTCAACAATCAATGATTCGTCGGACATAATTGGAAGATATGCTCCACCGGCAACGCAACTACCCATTACTGCTGCAATCTGCGGAATTCCCATGGAACTCATAATTGCGTTGTTGCGGAAAATGCGTCCGAAGTGTTCTTTATCCGGGAAAATTTCATCCTGCATCGGAAGATAAACACCGGCAGAGTCAACAAGGTAAATGATTGGAAGTTTGTTTTCCATTGCAATTTCCTGTGCTCTCAGGTTTTTCTTTCCAGTGATCGGGAACCATGCTCCGGCTTTAACAGTCGCATCGTTCGCAACAACAATGCATTGCTTTTTTGACACATATCCGATCACCACAACAACACCTCCGGAAGGACATCCGCCGTGCTCTGCATACATTCCATATCCTGCAAATGCTGCAACTTCGAAACGAGGGGTGTTCGGATCAAGTAGCAAATCAATACGTTCACGGGCACTTAGCTTTCCTTTAGCGTGAAGAGCTGCAATGCGCTTTTCTCCGCCACCTTTCTGAACAATTGCCAATTCACTTTCCATTTTGGAAATTTTCAGTCTCATGGCATCTTCGTTCATGTTGAATTCGAGTTCTTCTTTACTTATACTCATCGTGTTTGAACTTGTACTCATTATATTTTCGTTAATAGTGAGCCAAATATACACAATTCACTGTAGAAACTTTGCTGCCGATTTGCTTTAGAAACAGACTGCACAGCCGTATCTTTGTAGGATGCAAGATACGTTTAAACATAAGGGAATGCGTAAGCAGTTGATTCAGCTGTTGAAAGAGAAAGGAATAACGAATAACGACGTACTGGAGGCCTTTGATCAGGTACCGCGTCATTACTTTCTTGACCTTGCTTTTGATCAGCAGGCGTATTCTGATATCGCGTTTCAGATTGGATCCGGGCAAACGATCTCGCAACCGTATACAGTAGCGTTTCAAACGTCTTTGCTGGAATTGAAGAAAGGGGATAAGGTGCTTGAAATCGGTACAGGATCCGGATTCCAAACGGCAATTTTGTGCAAATTGGGGGCGAAAGTGTATTCCATTGAGCGTCACAAAGATTTACATGTTCGTGCGAAGCATTTACTGGAAAAGCTACACATGCGTCCAAACTTGTATTTCGGTGATGGGTATGAAGGGAAGCCTGTTTTTGCGCCCTTTGACAAGATTTTGGTGACGTGTGGCGCACCGACTGTTCCACCGGCGTTGCTTGAGCAACTAAAAGTAGGAGGCTGCCTGGTTATTCCTGTTGGTGGAGATGAAGGGCAACAAATGTTGCGTATTACCAAGAAAACGGAAAATTCCTACCAGGAAGAAGTTTTCGGGAACTTTAGTTTCGTTCCGATGTTGGAGAAGACGGTGAAGTAGTTTTTCTCGCGATGCGAATGACCTTTTAATCTCATGCTGATTCTGTGGATCTAAATGAATAAGTATCCGCGTAAATCTGCGAGATCTGCGCGCAAATAATTCTGCCAATTGTATCTTAAGTTTTAATCTCACGCAGATTGCGCTGATTCTGCAGATTTGGGATTGAACAGTTATTCAGGTGAATCTGTGAGACAATAACACGACCGCTCCTTCGTTTTTAGCTCCATGAAAACCCTGATACCAGCCCTACTTTGTCTCCTTTCAAGTGTTTCGTATTCCCAGCAGCGACTCGGTTTTGAGGTTTCTTCGCGGCTGGAAGACCTGAGCTTTACCACGAATTTCATGAAAGTTGTTGATGACGGTTTCATCGTTGGTGCGGGTCTGATGATTCAGGGGAGGTACCTGGGGTACGGCGAAGCGACAAATGATCAGTTACACAATCCGTTTTCGTTTGTACCAGACACCATCAGAGAAAATGGAAACACTTATTCCCTGAAAGATTACGGTTCGCATTCGGGTATGGCATTTTGTCTGCAGGGATTGATCGGGTATTTCCATGAATTCTCAGATTTTCATGGTCTTCGATTCAATCTAAGTATTCGTGGTGGAGTTGCTAAAACAGAAGTGTATGCTAAATACCACAGTTTTACAGATTCAAAATACAACTACAAAATGTATCAGGGATGGACACCGTATACCGCAGTGTGCCCGGAGATTTATCATACGCTGAGACAATCGAATAAATGGACGTTTTACTACGGAGTCAGGTATCCGTTTTACTTCAATTTTGAGCCATATACACCACATTATTCTACGGATATCTACCACGATTCAAGGATTGAGGTGGCAATTGGATTGACAAGATCCATTGGGAAATGTGAGACAGAGTGATTTCTCGTAGAGGTTGTCTCCTCCGCTCGATCTTAAAGCTCTGTTTCCGGTCTTAAAGGTGACCGAGCGGAGTCGGGGGCCGACTCTCATTTTCCCAATAATGCCTCATACGCATTCTGAATCTCAATGAATTTCTCAGCTGCCATTTTCTGCTGAGATTCTGTCCCACTTGCAAAATTGTCCGGATGATGAAGTTTGACCAACTTTCGGTAAGCAGCTTTGATTTCCTCTTTCGAAGCGCCTTCCTGGATTCCGAGAATGACGTAGAAACTTGTCTTCACAACCGTTTTAGACTTTTGCTTTGATGTTTCCTTTTGATGCGCTTTGTACGATTCGTAAATTGCAAAGATGTGCCGCAGGTTTTCGTGTGGTAGCCCGAGATCTTCGTTGATCTGCTTCAGAAATTGAATTTCCCTGTTGGATATTTCTCCTGCTACTAAAGCAAGCCCGGTTAAGAAATAAAGTACCTGCGAGCGTGAACCTTCGTCCGTCAGGTGGATTTTCATCCAGTCTGTAATGGTTTTCGTCTGAATCGGATATTGCAATGAAAACAGCAGTGAATCTCCGAAATTGTAATTTGCCTCCGTAAAGTAACGGTGAAAGTATTGGTTGATGTACTGCGTTTTATCCTTTGTTTCCTGGTAATCGAGCAGCATGAGTTTTGCTCCAAGTGCAAGGTAAGCTTCCAGGTAATTGTCTTCGGTTGGTTTCAGTGATTGTGGAAAAATTCCTTTCCTCCAGGAACGTGCATGTCGTGTTTTGTAGGCATACAAAGTAATTCCACCTACGAAAGGAACACAAAACAAGAGAATAACCAACCAGGTTGGCAAGTGACTTGCAGTTTCAAAGTACAAAGGAAGGGTTTGCATACAACGAATATAAAATTCTTAAGTATGAAAAAGTAACATGGAAGTTGTATTACTGTTGCAACAAAAAAGGGCGATTATTATCGCCCCATATACTTTGTATTGTTAAGACTAAGATGCGTTCTTAATGTCCCTGAGCTGCCAAATAACGCTCAGCATCCAAAGCCGCCATACAACCCGTTCCAGCTGCTGTAATCGCCTGACGGTATGTTCTGTCTGCTGCGTCACCCGCAACGAAAACTCCCGGAACATTGGTGTAAGAAGTTCCCGGTTTTTCGTATTTGATGTAACCTGTTTCGTCAAGATTGATATAGTCTTTGAAAATCTCTGTGTTTGGTGTGTGACCGATTGCAACGAAAAATCCTGTACAAGGGATGTCGTGTTCTTCGCCGGTAACGGAATTCTTAACGCGAGCTCCGGTTACACCGTTTCCATCTCCTAAAACTTCTACCGTTTGTGTGTTGTGAAGAATTTCAATGTTCGGAGTATGGCGAACGCGTTCTTCCATGATTTTCGAAGCACGGAATTTATCGGTACGCACCAACATGGTTACTTTTGTACACAATTTGGAAAGGTAATGAGCTTCTTCACAAGCAGAATCTCCCGCACCTACAATGACAACTTCCTGACCTCGGTAGAAGAAACCGTCACAAACCGCACATGCGGAAACGCCACCACCAATTGAAAGGTAATGTTGTTCTGAAGGTAATCCGAGGTATTTTGCCGAAGCTCCGGTTGAAATAATTACTGTATCCGCGTGAATTTCATGACCGTCTTCTGTCCAGCATTTGTGCAGTCCACCTGAGAAATCAACTTTTGTGATGTATCCGAAGCGAATATCTGTTTCAAAACGTTTAGCCTGAGCTTCCAGCTGAACCATCATTTCAGGTCCTGAAATTCCATCAGGGTATCCCGGGAAATTTTCCACCTCGTTGGTTGTCGTCAACTGTCCACCAGGCTGCATTCCCTGGTACATTACAGGTTTCATTTCAGCCCGTGCTGCATAAATTGCGGCCGTGTATCCTGCTGGTCCCGATCCGATGATTAAACATTTAATACGTTCTGCACTCATGTGTTTGTCTGTTAATTTTCGATTACAAATTTACTGTTTTACAAAGCCATCCCGCTCAATTCAACTCAATGTTGAAAAGATCAGGGATTACAATAATCCGCTTAGGAATGATAATTAGATTCGGCACGTATACACAAAAGCGGGAGGAAAGTTTACAGGTGTAAACGTGATGTTCACTGTTCTGAAAATTTCCTTAATCAGACTTTTGGCATTCAAAGAATATTGAAATTGTACGTACAACGATTTTTCATGCATCACTGATTTACTACTGGTCAGAATGTTGGTCTTCAGTTCGGTTGGAAAGTTCGCCAACGGAAGTGAAGATACGATTGCATCAGCTTGTGTGTGACCAAGTTTTTCAAGGTATTCACTGATTTTTTCAGCAGAATCGTGAACCAGGTGCATGCGTTCATCTTTGATATCGCGTTGCAACATGTGAATGAAGCTGTCGTTGAGCTCGAAAACCAGAAGAATAGCATCCGGACGCATTTTTTCGAGCATTTTTTTGGTAAAAACACCTGTTCCGGGACCTAGTTCCACAATTACTTTTGCGGTACCGAAGTCAATGGATTCAAGCATTTTCTTCGCAAGGAAAGGTGAGCTGGGGCTCATTGCTCCAACCATCTTCTTTTCTTTCCAGAAGTTACCTATGAATGATCTGTTATTGGGCATTATTAATCTTGTAGCGCTAGTTTACCATTATTGATGATTCCAATCACCTTTCCGGATAACTCATGACCGTAAACCGGGGAGTTCTTTACGGGTAATTGATTGGTTTCGGAACCAAAAGTCCATTTTGTTCCGGGTGAGAATAGTGTTAGATCTGCAATTGCACCTTCGGTGATTGCCGTTTTTTCGCAACCCAGTAATGTCCTGCTTGCACCTGTTACAGCTGTTACAAAGGCATTCAGGTCAAATTCAGGTACTGCAGAAACTTCAGAGAATAAAGTCTGAAGCGTGATGTTTCCAAATTTCACAAGGTCGAATTCCAGGTCGGTTTCTTCGGTATCGTTTGGTCGGTGATCGCTCACGATGGAGTCAATTGTTCCGTCTTTTAATCCCGCCCAAAGTGCCTGACGATCAACTTCTGTCCGGAACGGGGGCATTACTTTGAAGTTTGCGTCAAAATTGATCACAGCTTTCTCCGTATAGATAAGGTGTTGTGCATGAACGTCCGCGGTGATGTCAAGTCCGTTTTTCTTTGCTTTTCTGATCAGGTCAACCGATTCAGCACAGGAAATTCCTGTGAAGTGAAGCTTCCCTCCGGTATATTCCACCAGGCGAATATTGCGTTCCACCTGAATGATTTCAGCGATGGTTGCATCGGCTTTCAGACCGGTAAGGGTAGAGGCAACGCCTTCGTTTACCATTCCCTTTCCTGCAATTGACCAATCTCTGGCAAAAGAAACAACAATCCCGTTAAAGTTCTTCGAGTAAAGGAGAGCTCGGTACAGGATTCCGGAGCTGAGTGGAACCAAATCGTCTGAGAACATGCGAACGCCGCTTTGGAACATATCGTACATTTCAGAGAGGTGATCGCCTTTCATTTCGTGCGTAATACTCCCGATAACATGAGCCGAGCACACATGGTTTTCAGCCTGACGCGCAATGTATTCAACAGTCGTTTTTCTATCAGTTACCGGATGAGTTGAAGGCAAGATTCCAACGTGTGTGAATCCTCCTGCCGAAGCCGTATCCAATCCTGAAACAATCGTTGATTTGTGTTCTTCTCCAGGATCGCAGAAATGAGCCTTCAAATCTGCCCAACCAAGAGAAACATGTAAGTTATCTGCTTCAACAACCAATGCGCTATCCGAAGAAAGATTCTGTCCGAATGCCTTGATGATTCCGTTTTCGATGTGTAAATCTCCCTGTTGGTTATTCCACGTCGAACCGCTATCAATTATTGTTGCTTTTTTAATCAGTAACTCCATTTCTTTTATTTCTTAAAAAATAGTACGATTACCATTTCTGCTCCCAAGAAAAGCAGCGCAATGATAATGCAAAGTTTCCAATAGGTAATCGGTTGGTCTAATTTTAGGAAGGAGGCTCCGCTCCAGTTTTTCGCTTCAAACGTACTTTTTACGGGAATTCCGGCGGTCTCAAAATAGTTTTGAACTTCACCTTCGGTGTAAGCTGCTGTAGCCGATTCGGAGCGGTTGTAGTTTACCGAACATCCACCCAATTTCTGAGTTCCTTTTTTGATGCTGTAATTCCCTGCAACCAGCTGACGAACAGCTTCAATTCCCTGAACCTGAATAAACGCCTGTTCGTTCTGAACGTAGACTTGTGGGATGAATTCCACACTGGAAGATGTCAGCATTACAGGCTCTTCCGAAGAACCAACTTCATTAAGAGGGAATTTTCCCTGTTCTCCGATTACGAGAAAATAAGGTGCCTGTCTTTGACTCAATTCTCCTGTTCTGAGTAATAATGTAGAGAACAGTTGATTCGAAGTGAATGAGCTGTAATCTGTTCCAAGTGGAGCTGAACAGGCATAAACAGAATAATCTCCGGTTCCCTTCACAAAGAAAGGAGTACCGTTTTGATGTTGAATTAATGCGGTTGAAAACGACTTTCCGCCAGCGTAACGCACGGCTTTTTTAATCAGTGGCATGGAAATGTTTTCCGGCTTGCGTTCAAATACACCATCGAAGAATGCATCAGCAACGGTGATTTTTTTCAATGTCAGCCCATTTTCCTGTAAACCGCTTAGTTGTGGTAGCTGAACTTTTGAAAGTAAAGCATTCCATCCGGAAGGAGTTGGATTGCTTCCGGGAAACAAGAGAAGTGTCCCGCCGTTTTTTGCAAATTCATAAAGGTACTGTGCTGTAGCAGAGGAAAGATTGTTGCTTCCGTTGACAACTACCAGATCAGCTGAATTTGCCGTGGTGGAAGTCAATTGATTCTGTGGCATCGACTTGACATCGTAGTATTCATCCAACTTGTAAACGCGAGCCACATTGGGTACAGCTTCTTCGCCATCTAAAATGATCACAGTTCCTTTTTCCTTAACGTTGAAGGAGAAGAAAAAAGCATCGTCCTGCGTCATCTGTTTATCGTTGATACGCACAGATCCAAACGTATTGCCAATGCTTGAATTGAAATAACTCACTTCAACCGTATCACTTCCTCCCGCCGGAATGTCGGCGTAAACATCGCGTGTGATTCCACCGATCTTGTAAGAAACCTCTACTTGTCGAACAGCTTCTTTACTGGTGTTTACAACCTTTGCATAAAGCGTTTGTTTCGAATCTTTTTTGTGAATCGGAGAAGCAAACCAAATCGAGTCGACATACAAGTTTCCTTCATTTACCGGTCGCAAGAGAATAGGATAGAGGTCTGAGGACCACTCGGAAGGTTTATAGGTATTGAGTTTGCCTAGTGTCTGTTTCTGGAAATCAGAAAGGAACACAAACTGCATTGCTGCGTATCTCATTCCATTTTTCTTGCTTTCCGAAATCCATTCCTGCCACCATCCTGCAATGTTGTTGGCCGATCGAACCAATGGCGTATATTCTATTTTTTCGATTTTCTCAAGACAGGCTGCTTTGTTCAGTGTTTGTTTTTCTTCACTTCCCAGTTCGTTGGTAATCAGAATGAACTGTGCATCTCTGGGAGCATCTTCAATAACCGATTTGGCTAATTGTTTCGCCTGAGAAAGTAATTCTCCGGATTCTCCAAGTCGCGACATGGAAAAGGAGTTGTCAACGTAAAGCGCGATAAGTTGCTTTCCGGCTTTTTTTGAGGCATTAGAATCCAGAGGAATGTAAGGCTGAGCAAATGCAAATACCAGAAAAGAGAACGCTAAAGCCCGACACGCAAAGATCAACCATTGCTTCAATTTTCGAATGCTACGCTGTTCTTGTTCAATCGATTTCAGAAACGTTAAACTGGAGAAAAAGATGGTTTTGTAGCGTTTGAAATGAAAAAGGTGAATAAGAAGCGGAATAGCAATGACCGCAAGGGCAAATAAAAATTCAGGATACACCCACTTCATGTCGCTAAAATAGCGATTATCTGTACTTACTTTTCCGGGAAAGGAGATGAGTTACCAACAGTTTTAACACAGTTTAGGGAAATTGAAAATTGAGAATTGAAAAGAACAAGGAGATTTAACTTTTCAATTCTCCATTTTAAATTTTCAATTCAAAAGCCTTCAAACGCCCCCAAACCAAACAATGCAAAATCATACTTACACGGGTCTTTCGGGTCGAAAGCACATAGTTCTTCATGGATTTCTGCAACAGCCCTCCAATCGTTTTGAGTACGTGTGAGCAAACCGAGTTTTCTGGCAACATTTCCGGTGTGGACATCCAGTGGCAAATGCAGATCGCTCATTGGAATGTTATTCCATAAACCGAAGTCAACACCTTTGTTGTCTTTGCGAACCATCCAGCGCAGGAACATGTTGATACGTTTTGCGCTTGATCCTTTTAATGGATTGGCAACGTGTTTTTCTGTTCGATTCAGAAATGGTTCGGTAGTAAAAGCTTCGCGAAATGAGACGATTCTTCCCAGATTCCCTTCCAGTTCCGAATGACTTCGAAAAGCACCTTCCAATCCTGTTCCGCTTGTATATAAGCGATTCAGCGCTACAAAGAAGGAATTCAGATCTTCGTGATTGAAGGTTCTGTGAACGAATTTCAAATCGCGTTCGGAGTAATTCATTACAAATTCATACGGATTGTTGTTCATGATCGCGGCGATGCGCTCCCCACTTGTAATGATGGATTTTCTATTTCCCCAGGCTAACGTTGCGATAATGAAGCCCATGATTTCGATGTCCTCCTTTTTGGAAAAACGATGTGGCAACTGAATCGGATCAGTTCCTATGAAATCCGGATTGTTGTACTGCTCGGCTTTTCGCTCGAGTAATTCATAAAGTTCTGTTCTGTTGAGCATTATTGAAGGATTGCTCCGTCCTGCATTTTCAGCGTACGGTCAGCCATGGATGCCAAATCGTTGTTGTGTGTTACGATAACGAAAGTCTGTCCATATTCTTTTCGTAAATCGAAGAACAACTCGTGTAATTCGTGTGCATTTTTAGAGTCAAGGTTTCCGGACGGTTCATCTGCAAAGACAACCGAAGGTTGATTCATCAACGCACGTGCAACCGCTACTCGTTGTTGTTCTCCTCCGGAAAGTGCTGCGGGACGGTGAGAAGCACGGTCTTTCAATCCAAGCTTCGACAATAATTCCATTCCTCTGGGAGTAGCTTCCTTGATACTTTTTCCACCAATAAGAGCTGGCATCAGTACGTTTTCAAGAGCGGTGAACTCCGGTAGCAATTGATGAAATTGAAAAACGAATCCGATTTCTTTGTTGCGGAAAGCAGCCAACTGGTTACTGGAGAGCACGAAAGGGTTTTGTCCGTTCAACAAAACCTCTCCGGAACTCGGTTTATCCAGTGTTCCGAGAATCTGGAGCAGGGTAGTTTTCCCCGCTCCTGAAGATCCTACAATGGATACGATTTCTCCGGCATTGATTTCCAGTTCTACATTGTTCAGAACGGAAAGGTCACCGAATCGTTTTACAATCTTTTTCGCTACAAGCATTATTTATTCAGCTTAAGTGAGTGACCAAGTTTATCCACTTTGGTCTGAAGGTAACGTGCGTTATGCGCGTTTTGACCAACTTCAATTGCTACGTTCTCAACAATTTCGAGTCCGTAACCGATTAGTCCCGAGCGTTTTTTAGGGTTGTTACTCATCAGGCGAATTTTCTTTACACCCAAATCATGCAGAATCTGAGCACCGATACCGTATTCGCGCTGATCTCCCTCAAATCCGAGTTTGATGTTTGCTTCAACCGTATCATAGCCTTCTTCCTGAAGTTTATAGGCTTTCAACTTATTCAATAAGCCGATTCCGCGTCCTTCCTGATTCATGTATACAATGACACCTTTTCCTTCTTTCTCAATCATGCGCATAGCGTGTTCCAATTGTGGACCACAGTCGCAACGACAAGATCCGAAGATGTCTCCGGTCATACAGGAGGAGTGAACGCGTACTAAAACCGGTTCATTCGTTTCCCATTCGCCTTTTACAAGGGCAAGGTGTTCCTGTCCGGTTGAATCTACAGTGTAAGCAGATAGTTTGAAGTCACCGACATGAGTAGGCATGTCAACGGTAACTTGTTTAGTGATGGATGATTCGTGTTTCATGCGATAAGCAATTAAGTCTGCAATAGAAATTAGTTTTAAATTGAACTTTTTGGCAATTTCAACTAATTCCGGGAGGCGCGACATTGAACCGTCTTCGTTCAAAATCTCGCAGATAACTCCTGCAGGCTCAAAACCAGCTAATCGTGCTAAATCTGTTGCAGCTTCTGTGTGTCCGGCACGTCTGAGAACACCTTCTTTTCTTGCTTTTAGCGGGAAGATATGTCCCGGTTTTCCTAATTCTTCCGGCTTGGTATTCGGGTCAATCAACGCCAAAACCGTTTTAGAGCGGTCGCTCGCTGAAATTCCTGTGGTACATCCGTGTCCGATAAGGTCAACCGAAACCGTAAATGGTGTTTCATACGTTGCCGAGTTCTGGCTCACCATAAGCTCCAATCCGAGCTCTTCGCAACGTTCTTCAATGATAGGTGCGCAAATCAAACCGCGACCGTGAGTAGCCATAAAATTAATTACCTCCGGTGTTGCGTTTCTTGCGGCAGTTAAGAAGTCTCCTTCGTTTTCTCTGTCTTCGTCATCTACTACAATAACTACTTTTCCAGCTTTGATATCGGCAATTGCCTCCTCAATTGAATTTAATTGAAATGTCATAATCGATTCTTGTACTACAAAGGTAACGAAAGAGGTAAGATTAATGAGGAAAGAGGAAAGATTTAAAGTGAGGATTAAGATTTCAAGAGTCACGACATAGTCTTTCTTCTTTTCTCTTTCCGTTTTTCTCTAATCAGTTCACCCGTACAAACGGAAAATACTCAGCTTCAGGATCGTTTTCGTACTTGTCAATCCAAACAGTCATATTGTCCCCCTTAGGCTTTACGTACACGATGCGTTTGGGGTAATCGTTCTGCTGGTTAATGAAGACGAGTGTGTCATCATGAGGTTTGTCGCAGGTGAATTCTACGGTTTTTCGTTTCGTTTCAACGCGGTACACAAGGGATTTGTCTTTGTAGAATAAGACTACTTTTTCAAGCATTTTTTTTCCGTCATCGTTCCAGATTGTTGTGGCGACGTAACCATCACCGGATTCCTTCCAGGTTTCTTTAATCGCGAAATTGTTATAGCGTGTTTTCCATTCGCCTAAAAGCCAAGAAGGATAGCGTCTTTGTTGTACACAGGAAGAAACGAGTAATGTGGAAGCCAAAGCTACGGAAGCAATGAGAGAAGTTTGGAGTTTTGACGTTCCCATGAGTAGTCTGTCGCCACGAAGTGTTGGCCTTCGTTTGCAATGCCACCAAAAGTAGAGGAATCCGTTACATATCTAACGATAATTTCGACGAATCCGTCCAAATCCTCTGCTAACAAAATGTTTTTCCCTTCAATACCCCCTAGTGCGTTGTTTACCAGTGGTGTAGTGATGCATGGCAGGCCAGATGCCATGGCTTCCAGAAGCTTGTTTTGAAGTCCGGTTCCCATGAATAACGGAGCAACAAAAATCCGGGCGCTCTGATAGCTTTCACGGATGTCTGGAACCCAACCTGTAACTGTAACTTGTGAACCGCGAAGTGCTTGTACTACCGGGGATGGGCTTGCACCTGCCAGTAATAAGCTCAGGTTGAATCCACGTTTTTTTAGTTCCGGAAGTAATTCAGTCGCCAAATACACGGCGGCATTGATGTTCGGAGCATAACTGAAATTTCCGGTGAATACGAGGTCGTACTTCTTCACCACGTTCAGTGGTTCAAAGAATTTCTGTTCAACTCCGTTTGGAACGACTTCAATTTTCGCTTTTTTAGGATGATGGATGAATTGCCGATCCTGATCCGAAATGATGGTGTGATGCTCAAAATAATCAAAGACAGAGCGCTCGTAATTGATCAATCTGCGACTCTCAATTCGGTAAAAGAAACGTTTGTAAGCAGGCTCTGTTTGAATTCTTCGTTCCATGCCTTTGCTTAACGCATCCATATAATCGATGGTTTTCGGACAGAGGTGATAGTGCTTGACGTATTCCGTAGAACGAATCAACTGACAATAAATCGCATCCGGTTGAACATTCTCCAGCAAACGATTGATCTTTCTGTGGATAGAAAATCGAAAGAAGTATTGAACCTGAAACGGTTTCTTCGAAAACACATGCATTAGCAGCGTGAAAAGCAATCCTGCTTTTGTCAGCTGGAAAACATGAACTTCCGTGCAAAATTCTCGCAATTGTTTCATGTGTTCTTCCGAAACCGGAAGATCAGAAGTACAAATCAATAGTACGTTATAGTGCTCGGAAAGTGTTTTGATTTGATGAAAAGCCCTCAGTTTATCGCCTTTTTCCAACGGATAGGGGAAACGCGACAGGCAAACTACTATGGTCTTTTTATCTTCCAAGATTGACGGTAATGAGTTCTTTACAGGCGGCAAAGCTATGGTATTTTTGAATATACGCTTTCCCTTTTGCTCCAAGTTCTTTTCGCTGATCTTCTGATTGTGAAAGTGCAAGAACCGCTTGCTGAAATTCCTGTTGGTTTGCTACAATCAGAATCCCGGATTCTTTACTGTCAAGTCCCTGAGCACCAATGGGAGTAGTAATACAAGGTGTTCCGGAAGCTAAAGCTTCGAGGATCTTAACTTTGATTCCGCCACCACTTAGAATTGGGGCAGCCAGAAAGCCGTTTTCAATGATGAATTCTTCTGCGGATGCAACTTTGCCAAGGTAGTTTACTCCCGTTGGAAGTGTTTTTCCTTTGAGGAACTCACCAAAGCTTCCGGCGATATGGAGTGCAATTCCTGTTAGTTCAACTGCTTTCCAAACACGCAGCAGGTAGCTGACACTTTCCTGATTTGGCTTCCAGTTCAATGAACCGATAAAACATGCGGAGTTTACCGAATAGTCTGTTCTAACTGCTACCGGGGCCAAATGAATAGGGAAGAGCAGCTGCTTTTTATTGGGAAGCAAGCGTTTGAACTCCTGTAAATCTTCTGAGGAAATGGCAAAGTTCAGGTCAATCTGACTCAATAACTTTAATTCTTCCTGTTTCAGTTGCTTCGCCAGAATTCGGTAAAGTGGTTTCTTCCAGCCTTTGGTAGAATCGGCAAGCGTAGACCATACCTTAAACTCTATGTTATGAGACCGAAGAACAATTTTCGTATTGCTGTTTAGTGCAGTTCGACAAGCGTAAAGCGCAAATAAGCTGTCGCAAACGATGTAATCGTATTCCGCTGAATGCTTCTTCAGAAAACTATTCAATTCTTGCGATTGAAAACGCGATAACAGGTAGCTTTCTTTTGAGAATAACCCTTTCAGCATTCCGGAAAAAGTCACTTCTGTATGAAGGTAATCGGAGTAAATGTTTCTGAAACGGACATCGAGGTATTTCTTCGACGCATCGACAATCGGGTGTTTGTGTGTTTCCAGAATGAATGCGTCGCAAATGGCGCTGTCTACCAGGACCTCAATGAACTGTTTCATAGCGAAACATCCGCCATCAAGCACCGGGTAAGGCGTTTTATGTGCAACGTAAAGGATTTTCATTATCGTCTGAAACCGAAACTTAACAGAATGCGCCAGGTTTTCTTATCGAATACTTTCAGGTCATTTGCGGCTGCCGTCATGAGTACTACGGCAAACGGAGCCAGTACCACAGTTGGCATCCACATTCCCCAGAATGGAGAAACGCTGTTCGTGTTTGCCAGATTTTCACCGATACTGAACAATACGAAATACACCATGAAAAGGAGAGCGGCAATTACAACCGGCGCTCCAAATCCACCTTTTCTGACAATCGCACCAAGTGGTGCACCGACAAAAAACAGGACAATGACAGCAGCAGACAAAGCGAATTTTCGATGGAATTCAAGCATGAACTTATTACTTCCTTCGGCTAACATATCGAAAGCAACTTTTTGTCCTTCGAGGTTTTGATTGATGTTTCGAATGTTCACAAGCGCAGCGTTCAGTGCGGCAATCCTTTCTTTGCCTTTGAAATCACTGATTTTGATCGTCGAAGCCGGAATGTGCTGGAGTTTTTCAATTACAACATTCGGTTTTTTTACCGCGCTGGAATATACAATCGACTGAAAAAACGGTCGTTCGTTTTTACGAGCTGTTTGATAGCTCTTTACTTGTTTATTCTGTTCACGTTGCATGCTGTCTTTGGCGTCGGCAATCTGAAACACATTCAGCATTTCGTAATCGTTCTTGAACATTTCTTCTTCCGTTCTGTTCAGATCGAAACCAAGCAGGCTCATTTTATAAGTAGCTTCTTTGAATTCGGTATATCGTGCCGGGTGACTGGAGCGCGATGTGACGGATTTACCGTTCGGAGCAAAAATCGGCGGTTGTGAATTCAGTTCCTCAATTACCTTTCCTTTTTTCAATTGGAAAAGCAGGTAATCGCCGCGCTCACTTTTGAAAATGGTTCCTGAATCCGCTTTAATGGTTTTGGAAACCTGCGGTTCTGTATAATCGTGAATGGTAATTCCTGTAAAGCTGTTGTCTTCTCCATTTTCCACTTTGATGGCATAGCCATCGATTTCCTTGGAATAGGATCCCGGGTTGACCAATAAGGAGACTTTTGTTTCCTGAATATCAAAGATTAGCGAGTGCCATTTCAGGTTCGCAACCGGAATAACGTAGTTCGAAAAGAAGAACGTAGCAGTTGAAATCAGGAAGACTACGTAAATCAGTGGTCGCATGATGCGAAGGAGCGATAATCCGGAGGATTTCAGCGCTGTCAATTCGTTGTTCTCAGCAAGATTCCCGAAGGTCATAATAGAACTCAACAGGATTGCAAGAGGAAGCGCAAGCGGAATTAGACTGGCAGAAACGTAGAACATCAATTCCGTGATTACGCCCGCAGAAAGTCCTTTCCCCATCAGGTCATCAATATACTTCCATGTAAACTGCATGATGAGCATGAACATGGAAATACAGAAGGTAACCACGAATGGTCCTGCAAATGAACGAATACTGAAAATGGTAAGTTTTTTCACGCTGAAATTCGGTTGTAAAGGTAGTCAGAACCTTTGAATAACCGGAATCTTAAGCTCCAAGAACGCGACGCAGGTTGGAAATCTGTGTTTCCCACAAGCGTTGAATCTCGTCTCTTTCACTTGGTTCCGCGTAATCCGTTACTGTGAAAATTACTGCTTTCGTTATCGGGTCAATGGTGTATTTCATTTCGAAGAATGTCTCAAAATCTTCGTCTTCGTCATACAGCCACTGCCACTTAATATTCTCGCCCTGTTTTTTATTGATCAGTCGAGCTTGTTCTTCACTCTGATCCCATTCAAAAGTATAGATGTCGTCTTTTACAACAACATCGTCGGCAAACCATTCGCTTAGTCCATCTGGTGTGGAAATTAGTTTATCAAGCACTTTCGGGGATGTTTTCAGCACATATTCTAATTCGAATTTTTCCTTATTTGCCATACTTGCTTAATAATATTAATTTCGCGTCATTATTCATGTCTCGCAATATACACAAATCTTTTCATGGCGTTAGTACATAGTTTTGAGAAAAATGGAAATAAGCTGTTCAAATTCAGAGGACAAATTCCAGTAATTCTGTTTTTGTTAGCAGTTCCCGTAATCTACTTTACAGATGTAACCTGTATCCTTAAAAACGAGATGTACTACTACATATTGTTGGGTGTTGCGATCGGAATGTCGCTGTTGGGACAAGTAATTCGTGCCATTGCAATTGGAACGAGTAATAAAAACACTTCCGGTAGAAATACGAAAGAGCAGGTTGCCGAAGCCTTGAATACCAAAGGGATCTATTCAACGGTGCGTCATCCGCTTTACCTGGGCAATTATTTCATGTGGATTGGTATTGTTGCATTTACATTTAATATTTACTTCTTCATTATCGTGAGCCTTATGTTCTGGTTGTATTACGAACGTATCATGTTTGCAGAAGAACGTTTTCTCGAACGTAAGTTTGGGGATGACTATGTGAACTGGTCAAATACTGTTCCGGCGTTTTGGCCTTCAATGAAGAACTACAAAAAAGGGGAGATCTCCTTTTCGTTAAAAACGATCCTTAGAAGAGAGTATGCAGGGATCTCTGCAACTGCAATCGGTTTCATTTTCGTGGCATACATTCGGGAATGGACGATCACAGAAAAGGTTCCAACCTCATTAAACTACGTTTACTGGTTGGCTGGTGCATTGGCTTTTTCTTTGATTTTCAGAACACTGAAACACAATACGAAAATTTTATTTGAAGAAGATCGTTCGTAGTTTGCGTAAGTAAAAAAATGAACTAACTTTGCACCCGCATTCGGCGAGATAGCTCAGATGGTTAGAGCGCAGGATTCATATCCGCCAGAGGGGGACGGGGGTTTAACTCTAACGAAAATAAAATATTAATGGCGAGGTAGCTCAGTTGGTTAGAGCGCCGGATTCATAACCCGGAGGTCGGGAGTTCAAATCTCCCTCTCGCTACAGAAAAAAAGGAAACTACTACAGTTTCCTTTTTTTGTTTTCTTTTTTTTAGTTAGAGCGCCGGATTCACATCCGCCCGAGGCGGACGGGAGTTCAAATCTCCCTCTCGCTACAGAAAAAAAAGGAAACTACTACAGTTTCCTTTTTTTTGTTTTCTTTTTTTTTAGTTAGAGTGCCGGATTCATATCCGCCCGAGGCGGACGGGAGTTCAAATCTCCCTTTCAACAAAAAAGACTCTTTTCTGAATAAATAGGACCTTCCACACTACATAGAATTGTTGTTTACATTGCTATGGAAGAATTTGTTGTTTATATCTTAAGATCGACATCTAATCCGGATAAAATCTATACTGGTTATACTTCTGATCTGATTAATCGAATAGCTTCACATAATGTGTTTGCTAAGAAAGGTTATACTCAACGATATCGGCCTTGGAAAGTGATTTACGTTCGTTTTTTTTGAATCCAAAGTTGAAGCGGTCAATTACGAGAAGTTTCTGAAATCCGGAGTAGGCAGGGTAATGGTTCATAATGAGCTGATCCCGAATTCATCCTTCTGATGTGATGATATGAAAGGGGAAGAAAGCTATTCAGGCTCCTTTTTTATTTCCTCAAAGTTCACCCTCTCCCTCGCACCTCATTGCACCTTATTCTTTCAGTACGAAAGAAAGGGGGAACCTTAAGAAAATCTATCACTCTATCACAAATAATGTAGGTAATGCCTTTTCTGATTTCACAATGTACATGCCTTTTGCAAGTGTGTTTCCTGAAATTGTAATCGCCTCATGACGTTCAGTGTTCATGTCTGTATAGAGGAGATTTCCCGTTTGGTCATAAATATAAATGGCCGAAGATTGATTTTCCGCAAAACGAAATGTAACACTTTCGTCTGTTCCGGCAGGATTCGGGTAAACAACCAATTCTTCCGTTTGCTTTTCGTAAACAAGCATTTTGTCGTATGTGCCGGTTTGACCGTCTTCATCGATTGAACGTAATCTGAAGTATCCCGATTGAATACTATTTGCGGGAATGCTGGTAACATACGTATAGCGTTCGGTTCCGTCTCCGCGTGAATTCTTTACTGCAACCGTTGTCCAATTGATAGCATCGGTTGAGAATTCGATTTCGTATCGGTTTACATTTCTCTCCGATTGAATGGTCCAGGTAAACTCTAATTCATTCTCATTATTGGTTACATCAAAAGAGATAATTGTTGTAGGAAGTGGGATAGGGGATCCGAATAACATATATCCCGGAACATGACCATCTGTAGCAGACCATTGTAATGCACCGCAGATTCTGATCCAGTTGGACATACCACCACCTATACCGTGTTGTAGTGAACCACCGGTCATGATTTCAACCGATGAACCACATGACATGTTGATTTTCTTTCCGGTTTGCATACGCAGAATTCCGAATACCTGGATGTAACTTGGTGTGTTGCAACCGTCTGATTCCTCGATGTTAAGATGTACATCAAGGTTGATCGAGATTCCCGCCGGAATGATGATCAAATCTCCGCAACCCGGTACGTATCCGCAGCCCCAGTTTGTCGGGTCTGACCAGTCACCTGAACTTGTAGCTACGCATTGTGCGTTTCCGAATGTATGATGCAGAACCATCAGCATCATTACGAATAGAGTTTTAGTAGCAGTCATAACTTGTAGTATTAGAGATTAGTAATCATTTACTAAAATGACGTGCTAATGAGCGGACGGTTGTAAGCGAAAAGAGTCGTTTTGAATACTTTACGGGTTTCACCGAGTATTTGACGGAATTAATTATGTAAGCATAGCTTTTTGATTATCTAAGCTCAAAACACGTTCTTAAGCCACATGATTTACCTCTCGCTTTACGGTAAAAGTGAGTGTGAATAAGCCTTCAGAGACCTATCTGTGGTGAGCTTTATGGGGCTTGGAGAAGCTCCGGTATACTAAATCAGGAAAAAGCAGCCAATTCCTCGTTCACAAAATCCGACAATGATTTCACTGTTGCAGAAGAGAAGTCAAAATTCAATCCGGCTTCGCGATAAATTTTCGGAATAGAGACGGTGTAGCCAAGAGCAAGTGCCTTCTTGTAGTTTTCAAGTGCCAATGCTTTATTTTCCATCGCATTTTTCCAAACACCAATGGCTCCCAGTTGAGCAATTCCATATTCTACATAGTAGAACGGAACTTCGAACAAATGCAATTGCTTGTGCCAGCTACTTGCCAAAGCGTGCTCGAATCCAGTGTAATCGATCAAACCTGTTCCAAAGCGTTTTGATAAATTCAACCATTCCTGAGTACGCTCATCGGTGGTATGGTTCGGATGTGTGTAAATCCAGTGCTGGAAAGCATCGATGGTTGCAATCCATGGCAAGACTTTAATGATCGATTCCAACTGTTCACGTTTTGCACGTTTAAGATCGTTTTCGTTGTCGTAAAACTTATCCCAGTATTCCATTGTCAATAATTCCATGGACATAGAAGCTAATTCAGCAACTTCCGAGGGAAGACTTTTAAAGCCTGTCAATTCCAGATCTCTGCTTAAGAAGGAATGTACAGCATGTCCGCCCTCGTGAACCATTGTCACGACATCTCGTTGAGCGCCTGCAGCGTTCATGAAAATGAATGGGATCCCACTCTCGTACAACGGATAGTTATATCCTCCCGGAGCTTTTCCCGGTTTAGAATCAAGATCGAGGTACCCCTCTTTCTTCATGGTGGAAAGACAATTAGAGAAATAACTGTCCAGTTCACCAAAAATAGCGATCGATTGATTCAGCAATTCCTCACCATTCTCAAAAGGTTTTAGTGGAGCCAAGCCATCCGGATCAACTTCCGTATCCCACGGCTTTAATTTCGCTTTGTTTAGCTTATCAGCTTGTTTTTGAACAATGTTTTTGGCCAATGGAACAATGTGTTCTTCAATTGCCTGATGGAAGTCCAGACAATCCTGAATGGAGTAGTCGAAGCGTCCAAGTGCCTGAAATTTATAGTCTCTATAATCCATGCATCCGGCATTTAATGCCACCTGATGACGTAAACTGACCATTTTTGTGAACAATTCATTCAGTTGATCAGTATCCTGAGCCCTGCGTTCTGAAATCAGACGGTAAACTTCTTCGCGTACACTTTCATCCGGATTCTTAAGCAGATTGGCGGCACGTGGCATTGTCAATGTCTCTCCTTTGTATTCGATTTGCTGTGCACCAATGATTCCACTATACGTTTGGCTCAATTCGCTCAATTCCGTTTCCAACGGAATGTTTTTTTCAGAGAACAATTTCAAAGCGGTTTCTGCACCACGGAAATAAATTGCGTAGGCTTCCGATTCCTGCTTTAATTCTTCAACCCAAGGCTGATCCAGCATTTTTTTATTCAATGCATCTTCCTCCGGAGAAAGGTGAGGCTGGATTTCGTTTACGAAGAAAGAATACGCATTCGCCTTTTCTTCATCTGTGGTATCAATGGTCATGTTGATGTAACGCCATGCCATGTTTTCTTCCAGGACCGCTTCAAGTTCACTTTTGTCCTTCAACCATTGAATGAAAGACGCTTTATCCGTCAGTTCGCGGTTTTTCAGGTCGGTATAGTATACTGAAACTTCCTCCCAGGAAGCACAATTGAAATCAGGTTTGATGTATGTTCTCATGTTTTTTGCAAAGATGTTTAAAGGGTTAATCGTTCAAAGTTTAAGCTCTCAAGAGTCGGGTGGACAAGTTCAATTGCCCTGTAAACGGAACATTGAATACATTAACATTTGAATCGCATTTAGCCTAAATAAAAAAGTCCCGACATCAATCGGGACTCTAATATAATCAGTTGTTCTATTATTTTCCTCGGCTTGAACCAGTTTTCGGAGCTGCAACTTTCTTGCTTGCCGTAGCCTTTGCAGTTGGCTTAGCTGCCGTCTTCGGAGCTGCGGTCTTTGCTGTAGTTGCTTTTGCAGGAGCTTTCTTAGCCGGAGCTTTTTTCTCTGCTTTTACTTCTGTTGCGGTTTCGCCTTCAGCAGCTGCTTCTTTTTTCTTGGCCGGAGCTTTTTTAGCTGGTTTTTCTTCAACAGCTTCTTCCAGTTTCAACTCACCCGCTTTCTGAAGAATGTTATACCACTGAAACAATTTCTTGATATCAGATCCATAAACACGCTCCTGATCGAAGTTTGGCAAAATTTCCAACAAGTATTTCTGAAGTTTAGCCGCATCTTCTTTGTGTGAAATCGTAGCACCACCTTTCTCTTTTTCGAAGATTGTGATGTAGATTTCTTTCAGAGGTTTATCCTCGTCGTACGTATAGATTGAAATGTCTTCCAATGCAGAGATACGATCCGTAGCGTAAGCTGGAACACGTTTTTTGTCTTCCAATGATTCAACGATCAAGTTGTTCTTACCCTGTGCAATAACTTTAAACAATCCTGGTTTTCCTGAAATTGCAATGATACCGGCTAAATTCATGTGTTACTTAAAATTTGCCCCAAAAATAAGGGTTTGTTTCAATTGAAGTCTATTCTTTGATAAATTTCGCAATTCTGACACTATTATCTGTTTCAACCTGTACGAGATAAGTCCCTTTCGGCCACTTCGAACAATCCACCTGATTTGCATTATTCTGACTCAGAACAACTTTTCCGCTAAGATCCGTTACACGCAATTGTTTTACATTTTCTGAAGTCAGAATAACAAAGTTTTGTGAAGATGGATTCGGATAAATCACAAATCCTGAATGCGACTCACTGATGCCCAATGAAGGATTGTAAGGATCTGAAATTCCCTGACATCCGTCCGGAGTTGTTGCAACAACCGTGAAATCTGAATTGGAAGGCAAAGTGATGATTAATGTATCGTTCGTTTGTCCTCCAATTGGTGTCCCGTTTTCGTACCATTGCAAATCCGGATAATCGGCTGTAGACAAAATGGTTCCGTTTGCGGTAATTACAGGAACCGGAGCAGCAGGGTAGAGGGTTACGTTCAGGGTATCCGAATAAGAAATACATCCAAGATCATCATGAGCAACAAAATGATAGTCACCGGCTGTAAGAACCGGTTCATAAACACTCGTGTCACCCGTCGACCAGGTCAACTGATCAATAGTATGAGTTGAAGTTGCCGTTAAGTTTTCTCCCGGACACATTGGCGATGATCCAACCGTGTAGCTATCGTAATTGCTTTGAAGCAATAGATTCAGAGCGTGTGGTTTACCGTATCCGTAAGCATAATTCGGAACGCTACCGGTAAAAGCATCCGTGAAAGCTGTTGCAGTCAAATCGTTTTTGAAAGTCTGATAAGTTCCTTTATTGCATTTCTCGAGATAAAGTGCAGCAATTCCGGCAACAACCGGCGATGCCATCGAAGTTCCACCATTTCTCACGTGCAAATGATCGTCTGAAACAGCGGCCTGCAATCCCGGATCATTGATTAACCACGACGGCCCGGCACTCAATGAAACATCACCACATGCTGCAACATCCGGTTTTATAACATTATGTCGTGTTGGCCCTTTTGAAGAGTTCATGCTTAATTCTCCAACTGCAGAAGTATAGGTCGGACCAGGTTGATAGTAATTTCCGTCACCATCGGTATGTCCAAAACGATTTCGCACGTTTCCGACAGTAATCACTTTCTCAGAACAGTTCCAGGAAGAAACAATCGTCTGAAGAGTGTCGGGTAACAAGTAGTGCACAATTTCAGGCAACACACCAGACGAAGGAATATTGGATTCCATATTTGTCAATCCGATTGAAGCGGAACCTGTCCATGCGTCATAATGACCACTTCCTGTTGTTTTAAACGAATAGTAATACGTTGTTGAATCTACATTGTTGAAGTAGTATTCAATGTGCATGTTACTTCCAATAATTTCAGGATAGATTTCTACCGTTGCGATCCGGTTTGATCCGTTCCAGATGGTATCGCGCAATACTCCACCGGCACCAGTTGTAGCTGGTCTATACTGTGTTTCTCCACGCTCTTCGTATGTTCCACCCGGGAGATTCGCACCAAAAGCGTAACTCCAGGTTGCATCTGTCAAATCCGCCCAAACATCCATATAACAACTGTTTGGTCCGAGCTGGTTACCTGGATTCGGGATCATCCATACAAAAGAAGTATCGTTGTCCATATCTCCCTGAACGTGGTATTTACCCCAGGCACCGGAGTTCCCTGCGGCACAGACAATAATACGGCCACCGTGCTCATCAAGAAGGTTTTCCATTAGCATTGCTGCAGGGTCATCGCCATCGTGACTTCCCAGGTAGGATCCAACGGAAAGGTTAACAACAGCTGGCAATCCAAGGGAATCTGCTTTGTCAAAGATGAAATCACACGCATCTGCAACAGTTAATGTCCAGTTCGGCAGGTTGAAGTTTGTCTCTACAATAATGAGTTTGGATTCGGGAGCCATTCCTGTTTCACGGCCATTTGCCAGACCGTTTGATGATCCGGCTCCTGCGACAGATGTCCCGTGAGCAGTTGGGTAGTTTTCCGTTGCAGGGCAGTTCCCGGTATTGATATCTGATGCGTAGAACAATTGTCCGTAATTATAAGGTTGTGGTGTTCGTGCCGCGTTAAAAGGCATTGTGTGATCCCAGTAATACAGGACACGTGTTGTACCGTCACTGTTTTGGAAATCCGGATGAGAATGATCGAGTCCCTGGTCTACATAACCGATGATTACATCTTTCCCGGTAAAAGGTGTTTGTAAACCTCCAAGCCCCTGATGCACAGGTTTCACATAATGTTTTACAAGCGAAGAATCATTCAATGCCTGTGGTGCGCTGAACTCGTAATAAAATTGTTTAACTAACCCGTTCTTTTGAGATGCATTGATCCATGAAGCCGAAGCCTGGATGTAAATCCATTCCGGAGTTACCTGCTTGACGCGTATCGATTTGTCTGCAAGTAAGCGTTCAAGTAAGCCTTCGTAATTTACAACTGCAAAGGCATTTGGTGTTTCAGGTTGTTCATTTAACAATGCTTTAAAGCGAAAATTATCCGACTGAGAAAATCCGTTGAAAGTGAGGAACAGAAATCCTAAAAAAAGTAAATTCTTAATCTTCATAGTAGTGATTTGAAGCATAGACTGTTTTTTTCTAGCTATATTCGACCTTTAATAATTATTGACAAGTTCTATTCGTAAGCAAAATACGATATTTGTTTTGAATTGAAGCAATTAAAAAAATATAGCTAACAACATACTTTATGAAAAAAAGAGTTTTGACCCTTTCCTTCGCCTTATTCTCCATCGGATTGATGAATTTCTTTTACGGGCAGGCTAAAACTGACGCAGAGATCATCAACTGGTACAACGGGAAAAACCCGGGGATGAATACTGAGAAGGCTTATAAAGCATTGAAAAAGAAAAAGTCAACAACTGTTATTGTTGCTGTTATTGATTCGGGAATTGATGTTGAGCACGAAGATTTGAAAGGAAAAATCTGGGTGAACGAAGACGAAATTCCAAACAACGGAATTGATGACGATAAAAATGGCTACATCGATGATATCCACGGATGGAACTACCTTGGTGGATCAGATGGTCAAAACCAAAAGTATGCTCGTCTGGAGAAAACACGTATCCTGGCTGATTTGGAAGCTCGTTTTAAAGGAAGAGAATCTGCAAGCATTTCCGATGAAGAGCGTCCGGATTTTGACATGTACAAGAAGTTAAGCAAGGAGGTTGAAGATGAGCGCAATGGCAACATGCAGGCGCTTGAACAATATACGCAGTTGAAGGAAATGCTTCCTGCAATTAAAGCTTCATTGGAGGAAAAACTCGGAAAAGGATTTACAGTTAAGGATGTTGAAGCATGGAAAGCTACTACTCCGCAGGAAATCCAGATGAAACAGATCGGTATGTATATCGCATCCGGAGAATTGAGTGAGGAAGCTGTGAATGAAGGATTTGAATACCTGAATGCTTCTACAAATTACCAATTGAATACGGCTTACGATGACCGCCAGTTTATTGGAGACAATCCACACGATTTTAATGATGTTCATTACGGAAACAACGACGTTGAAGGTCCTGACGCATTGCACGGAACACACGTTGGTGGAATCATCGGTGCGGTTCGTGGAAACAAATTGGGTGGAGACGGAGTTGCAAACGATGTGAAATTGATGTCGTTGCGTGCAGTTCCTGACGGTGATGAGCAAGACAAAGATATTGCGTTGGCGATTCGTTACGCGGTTGATAACGGGGCTTCCGTGATCAATATGTCTTTCGGAAAAGCTTACTCCATGCACCAGAAAGAAGTATACGATGCGTTGGCTTACGCTGATTCAAAAGGAGTTTTGTTGGTTCACGCAGCGGGTAACGATAACGCTGATGTAGATAAGACGGATAATTACCCGACCAATTCTTATTCGTTCCAGAAAGCAGCTAACCCGCATTACCTTACAATCGGTGCTTCAACACGCGATGCGAAGAATTTGGCTGCAGGTTTCTCTAACTACGGTAAAACAAAAGTAGATGTGTTCGCACCAGGATTCGAGATCTACAACACGGTTCCACAAAGCGATTACAAAAAATTGCAGGGAACATCAATGGCAGCCCCAATGGTGTCCGGTGTTGCAGCGATGTTGAAGTCTTATTTCCCGAAACTTACTATGTTGGAGATTAAAGATGCAATGTTGAAATCTGCGAAAAACTACAAAGAAACTAAGACTCCACTTCCGGGTGAAGCAACTATGGTTTCTTTCGGTGATTTGTCGGTTACCGGTTCTGTAATTGATGTTGCTGCCGCGGTGAAACTTTGTAAAGAAATGGAAGCTAAGAAATAAGCTTAGCTTTAACGATATAAAAACGCTCTCGGGGAATCGGGAGCGTTTTTTTTTGATGTACCTAATTCATTCAACTCTTGAAGTTATTCCTTTAACTTTGTATCGTCATGAAGCAGTTCGAAATCCCGGCATTTTATAAGTCCGACATCATCAGCAAAGTAAAAGCATTCCGAAAGGAAAATGATCCGAGAAAAAAGGATTTTTCCCCGACCTTGCTGGATTTTGGAAGCGTGCAGCTGTACATTGCCCGTCACTTTGGATTTTGCTATGGGGTTGAGAATGCCATTGAAATTGCTTACAAAGCTTTGGACGAGAACCCAGGGAAGAATATTTATCTGTTGAGTCAGATGATTCATAATCCGGCAGTGAATGAGGATTTGGTTAACCGAGGGATGAAATTTATTCAGGACACCAGCGGAAAACAATTGATTTCATGGGATGATGTGAATGCCAATGATATTGTAATTATTCCCGCATTTGGGACAACATTGGAAATTGAGCAATTGTTGCTGGAGAAAGGAATTGAAATTCAGAAGTATAACACTACTTGTCCGTTTGTTGAGAAAGTATGGAATCGCTCCGAGAAGCTTGGATCCGATGAGCATACTCTTGTGATACATGGAAAATACAATCACGAAGAAACAAGAGCAACATTTTCCCATGCGGCTTCGCATACACATGCTGTAATTGTAAAAGACATGGCGGAGACCCGTTTTCTGGCAGATGTCATAGAAGGACATAAATCTCCTGAAGAATTCTATGCATTTTTCAAGGGAAAGTATACCGACGGATTTGATCCGAAGCAACACCTGGATAAGATTGGTGTGATCAATCAAACTACGATGTTGGCGACCGAAACTCAAGAGATTTCTGAGTTTCTTAGAAATGTAATTGAATCTCAGAATTCCCACAAGACTGTTGCCGACACACGAGATACACTGTGCTATGCGACAAACGATAACCAAAGTGCGACGTATGGTCTAATGGATGTTGATTTGGATTTTTCCATTGTGGTTGGGGGCTACAATAGTTCCAATACAACTCATCTGGTTGAG
This sequence comes from uncultured Fluviicola sp., assembly GCA_966211245.1. Taxonomy (GTDB): domain Bacteria; phylum Bacteroidota; class Bacteroidia; order Flavobacteriales_D; family Crocinitomicaceae; genus Fluviicola. Next base: position 52,580 of record CBIHND010000022.1, read on the forward strand.
TTGCTTGAGCAAAAAGCTCCATGTTATTTCATTAAGGATTCGGGCGAAATGCTTTCCGAAAATGAATTGAATTCATTTGATATTCATCAGGGAAAAGTGGTATTGGTTCAGAACTGGAATCACGGGAGAGAAATTCGGAAGATCGGGATAACTTCCGGCGCTTCGTGTCCGGATGTACTAGTTGATCAGGTGATTCACAAATTGCTTGGTTTCTCAGGTGTAGAGTCTAAAGTTGGGGAAGTGCTTTCGGGCTTGTTGAATGCATCAAATTAAAAAGCCTCCTGTCCGTTGACAGAAGGCCTTCTTTGTCTTAAGTTACTCTGTGAAGAGGCTCTGAGATTAGTTCAATACAACTTTTTTCGTTCCGATTCCGGCAGCACCGCTAAAAGAAACTACAAAGATCCCTGCTTCATCAATTGATGCAGTTGCTTTTCCGTTTACCACTTCACCGGAAGCCACTACGCGACCAGAAGCATCAACTACAGTATATTCACCATCTACAGCGGATCCGATAACGATTGTCTTCCCGTTTACACCTGCTGTCCAGTTAGAATACACAAGGTTTTCAAGATTGTTTGTGTGGCCAGTGTACAATCCCTGACCCGGAGTTGGGTTATACGCATATTCTTTGATTGTTGTTGTCGTACCATCGTCAGGGACATTGATCAATACCCATCCGTAGTGAACAACACCGCTAATTGCGAAACGAACTCCAACATAACGATCACCAAGGCTTGTGCTGAACAGTCCTGCTAGATTCTGGCTCAAGTCCGGAAGGTATGCACGTTGGTAGTATTCGTTAGCTGAAGCTGTAGTGTCAACCCATGTAGAAGCTGTCGGGTCAACAAAAAAAGCATCTGCAAGCGGAGATGTTTCTTTCAAAGACGGACTTCCTGCGTTTGGAGTAGCCAAAAGTGCCGACACATCATCAGTAAGGAACGATACGGAAACGTTCACGGGATAACCCTGAACAGTAATTTGAACTGCAGCAATTGAAATATCTGTTTGAGTGTCTCCATCCAAATCCAGATCAACCTGCTCACCTGTTGGAGTCGCGTTTACAACCGCGTCAGGAGAGATGTCAGTATATTGAACCTGACTAAAGATAGGGGAGCTAGCCAATAAAAGACCTGCGAAGAGTAATGTTCTTTTCATAACATGATTTAATTAGTTTCGGCAAAAATATCACTGAAAAACTAATTAAACAACAATTATGTGAAATATTTAAACTTTAGTTCAGAAAACAAACTAAAAGATGATGATTTCCTTAAAATGTTTTCCGTCATCGTATTGACCGTCAGAAACATACTCAAGTCCTGTTGCATCACACTGGATGTGCCATTTGTCGCCAACTCCTTCGATAAAATTCTTTGAAGTTCTGCTGGAGCAACGGACAATTACGTTATTGCAGAGCTTTTCTTCGCGATTTACTAATACGCGCCATTCTTTTCCGGGCGCCGTGCCATTAATGAAATCTGTATTGAATCGTATTAGTACCTCGAGGTCTTCAGTCATGATGCTAGTTTAAGGCGTGAATTTAGTTATTTTTACGCGCAAAGCAGAAAGGAATGATTATACAATTGTGTGGAATGTCGGGGGCAGGAAAAACCACCCTGTCTGAAGCGGTGAGAAATGCGTTGGAATCGGAAGGTATTCAGACGGAAGTGATTGATGCCGACGATATCAGAACGAATGTTTTGAAAGAACTGGGATACACCAAAGAAGACCGAAACGACAATATCCGAAGATTGGCTTTCCTTGCTCAAAAATTCAGCAAACACGGGATTGTTACGCTGATTAGCGCTATTAATCCTTATGATGCTGTCAGAACGGAAGTGAAGAATAAGTATCCAAATGTTTACACCGTTTACATCAATTGTGATTTGGATACACTTGTACAGCGGGATACTAAGGGACTCTATAAAAGAGCACTGCTTCCGGACGGACATCAGGATAAAATCTACAACCTTACCGGTGTAAATGATCCGTTTGAGATTCCTGAGTTCATGGATCTTGAGATTTTCACAAACAAAGAAACGCTGCATGAATCCACACAGCGTTTCGTATCTTTTGTTAAAGCAAAACTTTAAGCTGAGACTTCATTCTTGTTGCGATACAGGGATGCATCTACTGCTTTTCTCATCGCATCTTTGTCTACTTCGCCGTCAAGGAAAATTCCCAGGCGCTCAATTTGTTCCTGTGGATTATTCACTACATCGGCGTAATTAACGAAGAGTACTTCCATGTTCGGTTGACTCAACATCCAGCTTCTGTTTTTCTCTTTCTGTGCTTCAAAAGTTGCTTTGAGTTTTGCATCGTATGTTTTGCTGTCTTTACCGAGCATTTTCTGCTGCGAAGCCAGTACTTCCTCAATGTCACGTTCCATGAAAATGATTTTATAGTCGCATTTCATGTCAAGTGCACCCAGCAATTGCATAATGACTTTGATGGTTTTTCCATCCTGATCCTTCAGCCAACTGTTGTCTTTCATGAGGCTCTTTACAGCTTCGTATTCCATATAACCTTTCGGGTTATTATCGTCATTCTGGCGAATGTTATCCGTAAGAATGTCCATTCCTCCGGCTTGTAGCATTTGCATCATCATGGATGTTCCTGAACGTGGAAGTCCGGATACGATCGTGATTTTTGGTCTCATAACTGTTTTCATTATTTCCTGATGTATTTTCAGGCGCTCTTTATTCTTGTGGTGTTTTGAATAGATTTCAATGAGGTGTTTTCTTGCTAATCCGAAACCGGGCTGTTGCTGAAGTGCAATTTCAAAAGCGTTAGCAGCATGTTCATACATCTGCGCAGCAAGTAAAGATTCTGCAAGATGGTAGTGTGCATTCGGAAACCAGAAACGAATTCCAACCGCTGTGATTCCACATTCAATTGCCTCTTCGATCTTACCCATGCGCAGGTTTGCGATGCACATCCCATGATAGGCAGCCGCATTTTCCGCATCAAGTGAGATGGCTTTTTTGAATGCTTTTTTAGCTGAAGTCCATTCGCGAAGCAGAAGGAAGTTCTTACCGAGAATCGTGTATGTCTCAGCTGTTGCAGTTTCCGAAGCAGCCGCGCTGTTCAGCAGAACAAGTGCTTTTTTGGGTTTTGTTTCCTGCATCAAAAGTTTACCTTCAAGCAAATCCAGGTATGGTGTATTTCTCGTTCCGAAGTTTGCTCTCAATTTTGCAAGAATCTCCCGTGCGCCATCAATGTTCTTGTTCTCCAGGTATCCGTTTAGTAAGCGAACCATGATTTTACCACTGGCTGGCTGTTGTTCCAACAATTCCTCGAAGAGTTTCAGCGCATCATCGTAATCTCCTTTTGAATACTTGATTCGCGCTTCGTGGTATTTGTTTTCAAAAGCCATTTGCTTTTTCATGTTTTCCACATCTTCATCCAATGCTTCAACATATCCTAGTGCAATCAATTGTTCCAATGCTTCCTGAGCACCCCACACGTCGTCTTTGCTTGCCGGGTCTAATTCTCCCCAATCTCCATCTGTATCGCCTTCGTAGGTATCGATGTATTTTATGTCCGGAGTTTTTTCGAAAGCCTGTACCAATACTTTTCCCGACATATCTTTGGCAACCGGCAAATTGAATAGCTGAAGAATAGTAGGAGTGATGTCCAGTAAAGAAGAGCCGTAAATACGTTCATCTTTCTTGATTCCCGGTCCTGAAATACAAATCATTCCAAAAGGAGAATGTTCGAATGCCGGAGCCATTGAGTCTTTCGGTAGAGCTTCGAGTCTTCGGTGATCCGAATAGAATCCATGATCCGAAAGAATAATGAGGTTTGTATCATCGCCAATCAATTCAAGGATTTTATCCAGCATCATGTCGTGATACATGTAAAATCCTTTCATCACATCCTTAAAAATGTCGTAATCTTCTTTGGAAATGTGTTTTTGTTTTGGCGGATGGTATTTCATGAATTCGTGTGATGCTTTATCGATCGCATCAAGATATAATCCAATAAAATCCCATTCCTGAGTTTCTAATATATGTGTTGCCACATTGTGGAAACTGCTGCACTTGGCAAGCGTAACCGCAATCTGACCCAATAATTCTTTGTATTTGTCATCCATGAGTTTTTCCACGGATGCCTCCGGAACAAATGGAGCTATGTGTGCCCAGGTGAGCTCTCTCGGGTGGATGCGTAGGTCTTTAAGTGTTTCGTATTCAGATTTTGGGTGAACGTGCATTTCACTCAAGTTCCAGTTTTCCGGAGTAGAATCCTGAACAACATCTGCAAAGTGATTGCTCACATTTATTCCGTTGATCGGTTCTGCCGGATAGCTTGGCCACCAGCCACACAAATGCGTTTTGTACCCTTCTTTTGTAAGGATATTCCAGATTGCCCGAACATTTCGGGAATGAACAGAGATTGGTCTGCGTTTCCCGGTCTCCGGATCCGGTTCGATGAAGCTTAGGATTCCGTGCTCGTCGCCATATTTACCTGTGGCAATTGAAGTCCACAGAATGGGGGAAAGTGGCGGATCGAGTGTAAGGATATTTCCCATTACACCATTATCGATTACGCGTTGAAGAGCCGGCATGAAGCCCTGGTCCAGAAGCGGGGTTATGAACTTCCAGTCTGCAGCATCCCAACCCAATACAAATACTTTCGGGGATTTACTTTTTCGAGCCATTTTTCTTCTTTACGGATGATTGGTTTTGTTGAGCGTCAGCCTTGAGCTTTCGCCAGGTTCTTAATCCTGAAGCGCCTTGAGCCAAAAGAGCGAGGGAACCGTGTTCGGAGAATACAAGATCTCCAATGTGAACTTCTTGTTTTTTCGACATCCTGATCGGATATAATAGTAGGTAATAAAGAAAAAAACCTCCATGAGCTTTTACACTGATGGAGGTTTTAGTTAAAGGTATTCTGTATTAGTTCAATACAACTTTTTTAGTACCCATTGTTCCTTCGTTCTCGAAGCTAACAACAAAGATTCCTGTTGCAGCATCCTCCAAAGTAACAATAGCTTCACCGTTTACAACGTTTCCTGTAGCAACTGTACGACCAGCAGCATCAACTACTGTCAACGCACCGTCAACTTTTGCAGAAACAACGATTGATTTTCCGTTTACACCAACGAACCATACGTTAGATGGCATTTCGTTGATTCCAAGACCTGTGTCACCAGCAGGGATTCCTGAATCAGCAGTTGATTTGTAAGCGTAATCCTTAACTGTAGTTGTTGTACCGTCAGCAGCAACGCTCATACGAACCCATCCGTAGTGAGTGTTAGCACCAATTGTAAAACGAGCTCCAAGGTAAGCGTCAGAACCAGTTGCCCAAGTTCCGGCTACCGGCCCAATACCCGTTACAGTAACAGCGTTGAAGAAAGTAGTACCTCCGGCAGCAGTTTCGTCAACCCATGCAGAAGAAGCATCAATCATTGTAGAAGCAGCAAGAGGAGTAGCTTCACCACCGTAAGCTCCAACTGTACCTACCAATGCCCAAGTTCCTCCGGTTGGGAACGCAGAAAGAGAGTAGTTCAACTGGTAAGCACCGTACAAGTAACCGTAAGTAGCAATTTGAACGTCTACCTGAGCGTCACCATCGAAGTTAACGTCGAAAGAGTTCATTGTACCGTTAGTAATTGTAAGTACGTTATCTGGATTCACATCCGTATAAACAATCTGAGCATCGGCAGAAGCCGCAGTTGCCAAAATTGATCCAGCAACAGCAGAGTACGACTTCAATTTGTCGTTGAGTAAAGTTTTGTTCATAATAGGTTTTGTATAATTAACGTCACGAATATAAACCAAAAAAATTTTAATCCGAAAAAACAACCAATATTTCGACACCCTTTTATTAACTTTCTTTTGTTTAATCATTGTACAACTGTTTTCTTATTTTTACGAAACAAGACCGCACTCTATGGAAAGACTCATCAATATTTTGATAATAGATGAATTAAAAGCAGATCAAAATGCATTGAAAGAGATATTGGGTGGTGGAGGAAATATCCTGTTGCAATGTGACACGTTGAACGAAGCTGCACAGATTCTTCAACGTAAGGATATTGGGATTATTCTTGTCAATATTGACTCGCCTTCATTTACAAGCATGGAGGAATTCCAGCAACTGATTCAACACGATCATCAGAGTCATTACTGCATTGTTATCACGGAAAACGCACGTACTGGACCTAAATTGCTTCGCGGCTTATCAAGTGGAGCGGTAGACTTTATTCACAAGCCGTTCAACCCGTATTTGATTCAGGCAAAAGTTGAAGTTTACAAGTCGCTGTATTATAAAGATCAGCGGATTGCTCAGTTGCTCTCGAATATTTTGCCGCGTGCAGTATTGGAAGATCTGAATCAATACGGTAAATTCTCTCCAAAACGTGTAGATAAAGGTGTAGTGCTCTTTACGGATTTCGTGGACTTCTCGATGAAATCAAAAAACATCAAACCGTTAAAGCTGGTTAAGCAACTGGAGTACTATTTCACCCGATTTGATGAAATTGTTGAGCATTACAAACTGGAAAAAATCAAAACGATTGGAGATGCATACATGGCGCTTTCCGGTGTGACGGAAGATAACGACGAACCAATCCTGAGAGCATGTCTTGCTGCTCTCGAAATGCGCAATTTCATTCGAACGGAAAGAGAGGTTGCAATAGCACTGAAACGTGATTTCTGGGAAATCAGAATAGGAATTCATGCCGGGCCATTGGTTGCCGGGATTATTGGGTCTAAACGGTATTCTTTTGATGTATGGGGAGATTCGGTGAATATTGCTGCACGAGCTCAGCAAATCAGCAGGGTGGATGAGATTACGGTCACAGACGTTATTCAGAATGATATTCAGGAGTACTTTCATTTTAATGACCTGGGTGAAACTCCAATTAAAAAGCGTGGCGGAACCATGCAGCTTTTTGAATTGAAGCAATTGAAAGGGGAGTACAGCATGTATGGTAATGGGAAGTTCCCAAGTGTTGAATTACGTAAGAAATGCCTGATTGCTCCGATTGATTTCGAACACATGCGTAATAACATTATTAATTGTTTGAAATCTAATCTTCCGGACGATGTGGTGTACCATGATTTGTTCCACACCCTGAATGTTGAAAAGGCTGCGATTCGTCTTGGTAGGCTGGAAGGACTCAATGAAGAGGAAATGATGTTGCTCAGAACAGCGGCATTGTACCACGATAGTGGTTTCATTTTCAATTACAAGCATAACGAACTACATAGTGTCCGTTTAATGGAACAACACCTGCCGAATTACGGCTACGACAAACGTCAGATTGATCTGATCCGAAGCATGATTCTGGTGACCGCTCAGCATACTGAACCGGTGACTTTAATGGAACAATTGATGTGTGATGCTGATCACGATTACCTGGGAAGAGCCGATTACTATGTTGTTTCGGATAAATTGCGTCAGGAAATGGTTGCGCTTGACCAGGAAATGACTGAGGTTGAGTGGATTGATTTTCAGCTGGAATACTTGCAGAACGAACATGTTTATTACTCGGTGTCGGCAAAGAACATTCGCGAAAAAGGCAAGCAAAACAGAATCCTGGAGTTGAAGCAAAAGCGGTCTGCGATTCTGGCACAGGAAACTGCTAATTAAGCTTGCTTAAAGCTAATCTTTTATGGGAATAACAAAAAAAAAGGGCGGATCATAATCCGCCCATCTATTACGAGTTACTCCGTTACTGATCTTAATATGCCGCCTGAATCCAATCCAGCATTTCGCTTCCTGATGCCGCGGCTGTTACAGCTTTTGTTTTGTCGTTCATGGCGTTCCCACTTACCGTCGATGAAGCGTCTCTAAGGTTAGGATCCAAATCTGCCTGCAATCCTTCACTTAGACTAAATACTTTACCCGGGGTTTCGTCATCGACCAATCCCTTGAAGTATCCATCTTTGACTGTCGCGGAACGATCAGCATCTTCTGCCCATTTTGCTTCTGCACTAGCCGTATATGTTGAATGATTATCGTTTGTCTTAACGCCTGCAGGAAGATCTGCAGGAGTACTGATATCGCTAAGTGCAGACTCTTCTTCCGCAGACTTGGTTGAAACCTCCTGCTTTGCCAGAGTGTTTTCTTGTTTTTCTTTCAAATTGAAAGAAGTTTCCTGCTTAAACAATAACGGCGCGGCACCCAGGCACAACAACAGAATTGCCGCAATCTGAACCGATCTTCTTCTGTAAATTGGGATGATTGGCGTTTCTGCTGCATCTTCTTCTTTGTTCCAGTCATTGGCAATGACTGGGTGTTTTGCCATAAATATATTGTCAAGGCTTTCCTTTACAGCGGGTGAAGCCTGGAAGCTATATCCGGTTTGGACTTCTGTTGCAAACGAATCAAAGAAACGTTTCATTTGATTGTATTCCTCCTCATTGGCTGCCAATTCAGCAACCTCCAACAGCTCTTGTTCGGTTAATTCCGAATATGCTTTTTCACTGATAATGTCCTCTATTGGTCTCATTTTATCTTGTATGTTCAGGTGAAAATTCTTGTAATCCTTGCGCGAGGTATTTTGTGGCGTAAAACAAACGTGACTTCACTGTTCCCTCGCTGATATTTAATGCGTCTGATATTTCTTTCATTGACAATCCGTCAAAATGTCTCATTTCAAATACTTCCCGGTGTTTATCGTCCAATTCTTTCATTTGTTCCTCAAAACGGTTCTTGAAAAGGGAGTGATGAACTTCGTTCAGTGTGTTTTTTGAATCGTCTCCAACCGCATAGGAACTATCCAGTCCGTTAGAGGTATTCTTTCTGATTTCCTGCTTTTTGTATTCGTTCTTGCACATATTGCTTGCAACGGAATACACCCAGGTTTTAAACGAGCGTGTGGTATCGAACAATTCCGGACGATGTACCAGTTTAGTAAACAGGTCGTGCAGAAAGTCTTCAGCCTTTTCGCGGTCTCTCCAGAGCATGCGCATGAAGTAGGAGATCAGCGGATTGGCGTAACGCTGGTACAAATGATCGAACGCAGTTTTATCTCCGCCCGCCATGGCGATTACCAACTGTTCATCGGTCATCTGTTGATATTCTTTGCGAACCAGGCGCATCAATTCGTATACTTCTTAACCTTTGGTTCTAACTTTTTGCGCTCACTGATTGCAATGATTGCTTCGTTTACTTTTGTGGCTTCAGTTATTTTGCCACTTAATTCGTATTGTCGTTTCAATACAACCAATACCGGAAGGTAATTGGATACCCATGCGTCTGCTTTATCGTTTCCGCCTGATTTGAGCGGCGCAGTATTCCACAAACTTTCCCAAAGCTGCATGTTTGTAGCGGCCAACGTGGGGTCATCCTTTAAAACGAATGTCAGGCCACGCGGATACAAATTTGGGAGGAAAGATTCCAGGTAATAACGCGGAAGCGTCATCGATAGCTGGATATTCTTACTTGAATTCAGTGAAACAAAATCTGCAAGAAACGCAGTGTCAACAATTTTGGAGTCCGGAATTACATATCCTTTTTCCTTCAGTGCTGTGCGGTATTCATCACTTTGCATCAGATCAAGAGAAACAATGTTATATGTTGCATTAGCCTGAACTTTAGCGTGGCTTAGCGGAAGAAAATCGTCAAATCCGTGAACGATCACTGTGTTTGATGCTCCGACAGAAAAACTCAGGTTTGTCGCGTAAGTCATCTGTCCGGTTGAAATGTTTCCGCCGGCAAACATGCTCGTTATTACACTGTCAGCCAACTGCGGTTCATCAATCGAAAAGTAATGTGCAGCCAGTTGCTGTTGAACAGGTAGTGTATCCGGATGAATACTTGCTGCTTTTTGCAGGTAAGGATAGTATGCCGAATTGTAGTGTTGACTCTGGTAATTGAACAAGTTTGTTTCGTATGCTTCAGGTGCAATCATGTTCATCATTTCCAGGCTTTCATCCATTTGTTGCTGTTGAACAGGAGAAGCACTTCTACAGTAGGCGTTGTGGGATGATGCCGACTGAACACTCTGGAATTCCTGTTTTTTGCTGGAGTACATGGATGAAGCTGTTCCGGATTGCGTATCCTTTGCTTCAGTCTTCATGTTCTTATCCTGTTCAGACTGAATCCCCATGGAACGGTAATATTCCTTCGGACGATTTGCTTTTTCTTTTACGAGTTTTTCTTCGCGACCAAACACAACAGAATCAACTGCCGGAGCTTCTTCCAGTTTCTTCTCTGCTTCAATGGTTTTTCCCCCGTTAGCTGTTGCCGGAACAGTTTCCGTATTACTCTGACCGAATACCGGCAAAGTACCAAACACAACAGCTATCACGAATAACGATTTCATAATCGGTTTTTTATCCTGTTACAGGTGAAATTAGATAAAGTTCAAATTAGACGAAAAAAATTACAAATCTGTTGTGAACAGGAATTTGTTAGGAGTCACGAAGTTGGCTTTCACAGCATACATTACAATACCGGCTGTGTTTTTTACGCCCAATTTCGCCATGATGTTTTTTCGGTGTGTATTTACCGTGTGGTTACTGAGACAAAGTGCATCTGCAATCTGCACATTGGTCAATCCTTCAGCAATCATGGTGATGATCTCGTTTTCACGATTACTTAACTGAATCGGATCGCAGGAAAGCGCATCGATATCAATATCGTCTACATTCAACGAAGCATTGCGAATGGTCTCCAGGATTTGTCCACAGAAAAAGCGTTGTCCGCGCCATGTTTCGCGCACCGCATCCTCAATCTCCTGGCTATCGCAATCTTTCTTTACGTAGCTCCGAACTCCACAGCGTAATGCATTTACTAATGTTTGTGCAGATTGTTCGGGAGTAATGGCGACAATCAGAAGCGAAGATTTCTTTTGAAGTAATTGAGGAATTACATCAATGTCGAAGCCTTTTGACGTGTAATCAATCAATACTACTTCGGCTTCAGAAGATGGAATTACGCGAAGTGCCTGATCTTTTTCTGTGCTTTCGGAAACAATGGTAATGTTAGGAAGTTTCTCAAAAAGTGCTTTGAGGCCTATGCGTACGATTTCATTTCCATCGGCAATTGCTAACTTCATTTACCAAAATTTTGAGCCTGCTATCGGCAGAAGGTTCGAACAAATTTAGTGAATTTTGATTCATTCTAAATAAATCAGCTAAGTTTGGTTCCCGGAAAAATGATGATATGCAGGATAAAATGACCTTTCAGTTTGTGAGTGAGCCTTCGGACGTGAATTTCGGAGGGAAGGTGCACGGTGGTTCCGTAATGAAATGGATTGATCAGGCAGCGTTCGCCTGTGCATCGACGTGGGCAGAAAGCTACTGCGTAACGGTGTATGTTGGTGGAATTCGATTCTATAAGCCCATTCACATTGGGAATTTGGTAAAGATTCAATCGAGAGTTATTTATACGGGGAAGTCGAGTATTCACATTGCGGTTGATGTTTATTCCAGAAAGATGAACGGTCCGAAGTTTGAGAAGACGACCCATTGTGTGATTGTGTTTGTTTCCGTTGATGATGATGGAAAGCCGAAGGAAACGCGTCAGTGGGTTCCGGATACAGATCGCGAACGCAACCTGCAACAATATGCAATCCGGTTGATGGAATTGCGTAAGGACATTGAGGAAGAAATGAAGCCTTTCCTGAACGAATACCTCTGATTGAAAAAAAAGTTTGAAAATTTTCCTTCTTGAAATCAAGGCGTTACAAAGGCTTTCGGAATTTTCTCAAAAAAAAATACGCCAATTGCTTTCAAAAGTAGATTCTATAGCTATCTTTGCACCCGCAATCACGATCGAGTGAGGCACAAAAGAAAATAAGATTCCGTAGCTCAGCTGGTAGAGCAATACACTTTTAATGTATGGGCCCTGGGTTCGAATCCCAGCGGAATCACAAAAACAAAAAAGCATTTTACGCAAGTAAGATGCTTTTTTGTTTTTCCCTCAATACTCACACTCCAACTCACACGGAGTTTATGCTTTTTTGTTTTCAGTATTGAGTGTGAGAATTGAGAGTGAAGAGGCGTGTTTAAAATTCTCGTTTCGCTACCGCCATAGCTTTAGCGAACGCGGTCTGTTTCTCATTCTGAGTAGCTTTTCTTTTTGAAAGCGAGAGCGGAGAGTGAGAATGATGAATTGAATAAGTGTTCAATGTTTCAATTCCTGTTTTCTTCCAATCTAGAGAATTAAAAAGGGGACACAAAATCGGGATATTGCTGCCAAAATGATTTCCGAACTAAGGAGATTGACGAGTTATATGGCAGTCTTCCAGTGGATAAACTAAAAGGAATCGGAGATCGAGACAAATAATATCATGATTTATTCATGTCGTGCTTACCGAATTTCGAAGACAATGGGTGCAATTTATTATACAAATCGGTGTACGCTTCATTGTAGTTCTTTCCGGTTGAAATAAAAACTCCACATTCCGATTCTTCAGCCTTTTTAGGAATAGGATACCTGTACATTTCTATTGCCTTTGACGCTAAATTACATATAGCTAAATCATGGCTTGTAACCTCTACTCCTGTAAGTTTCAATAATTCACTGAGATCATGTGTTTTCAGATGTTTTGCCATTACACCGTTTGAAATAAAGTTCGGGTTGCTCTGAATAATTACACCTTTGCAAAGACATTCAATACTATATCCCATATGAGCTAAAACAGCCTCAAAAACATTTGGTGGCAATTCGAGAATGCCATCATCATTTCCATTCCTAATGATTTCCATTAATTGACTCATATGATCTTCAACTGTCGGTTGTAATGTTTTTACAATAAAGTCCATTTCCTCAGCTTTTTTTCTCCAGAAATATGGACTTCCATGAATCTTATACAATTGTTCCTTTGATATATCCGACATACGATGAATGTACTCAATAATTTTCAAGTGATACTATATGAAATAATGAGGTTCACATTAAACAACCGATTCAATTCCGCTCAAAGGCGTTCGACTCTAATTGCGGTAGGTTCACAGATAAAGCTTCACAGAAATGTGAGGCTTTTTTTTCTTTTTGTCCCTCTTCACTCGCGCTCACACTGTGTGATGCTTTTTGCTTTAGAGTGAGGGTGAGAATGAAGTGCACAGCTCTCAGGATCTTCAACTGATTAACTGCGTTAATTTTGTAAAAAAAACATAGGTTTTGATTCGCGGATAGGGATGTTTGTTAAATTTGAAACAACCTACTCTTAAATCAAATTCACAACAGGCCGACACCTTTTGTCAATGTAAACCATTATTCTATTGTCGCTTTTTGATTTTTGAGTTGGGAGATTTACTTAACAACTAAAAATTAAACAATGAATTATTTCAAAACAATTGCAGTTGCGTCTGTGACGGCTGTTTCACTTTTCTCTTGTCAGAAAGAGATCAATAACCATTCTTTCTCAAAACCGTCAAATGATTCGAATGCTTCCGAAAAAGCAACCAGTGTTGTTTGGGGGCTTGGTCCGGACAACAGAGTGTACAAATGGAATTCATCGATCAATAGCTGGAGCGAACCTAATCCGGCTGCGCGCTTGTCCAAAATTTCGGTTGGGCAAGATAATACTGGTGCCGTATGGGGAATAAGTGTTGGACATGTGTACAGATGGAACGGCGTTTCCTGGGATGAGATGAATCCGGCGATTAGAATGGGCAACCTAAGTGCCTATTCAGCAACCGTAGTGTGGGCTATTTCGGAAGATGCCAAATCGCTTTTCAAAACCACTGATGGAGGCCTTACCTGGACAGCAATGCCGTTGACAGGAATTACAGGTGCCAGTTTGATGACCATTAACAGTGTAAGTACAATGGCAGGAGCCGACGCGATAATTGTAATGAGCAATGGGGTGCCGTATAAATACACGACAACTGGTTGGCAATCTTTTGGTTCCACTGCTTTTCAAATGAATCTTACACACGCCAGTGGAAGTGGTAATTTGTGTTGGGCAGTTCAGAAATCGCCTTATAACGTACCTTACGGTGATGTTTTGAAGTACGATGGTACGTATTGGACACAACCGAATCCTGCAGCTAAATTGGTTTCCATTTCAATGAGTGACGAATCTGTTGTTTGGGGAATCGGTAATAACTACCATGTTTACAGATGGAATGCCGGAATCAATGCCTGGGATGAACCCAATCCTGCCGCAGGACTAAAAGTTGTTTCTTCAGGAAACTAGACAATTGAATTGGTAGATCACAAAAGGAATCCCGATGTTGAGTCGGGATTTTTTTCTTTCAAGTCAAATCGTACTGACTTTTTTACTTGGTTCCTACGGAAGAAGCAGAACGATTTTTACATCAATTGTGATAACCGGCATTAGCGTTTGAAGTTGTTTTGAACACGAAAAAACAATCTCCTGTACAGCAGGTCGCTCTCCGAAAGATTTAGTTCATGTCGAATATGCGGTTAAGACAATTCCACAGCGGAATGCAGAAGCGCGTGATGAAAATTAAACTAATTGAATCGCTACACTCACTGGTCTACTACACGCAGACTTCTGCACTCCAATCTGGAGATAATCCCTTAGAAATATGTTGAAAACCCCAACTGAAAACCTCCGGTTAACGCGGGTGCATTCCCAAGAAAATCACGTTGTTGCATATATCGGTAATTGAAACGGAATACGGTTTGTGGGGTGGGACGGAAGCTGATTGCCGGGACAACCGACCAGACATCTTCAGCAATGTTCTCTCCGGTTTCTTTGAAATCCGCGATATTCCAGTCGACATATTCAAAACGACAGCTAACATTCAGTTTTGCATTGGCATAACCTCCCATCTTACCGGTATGAACGGTTTGTACAATGTCAATGAATCCGCCATGTTGACGACTTCCGTACAACTGAATGTATGTTTCCGGAACCTGAACGTTGATCCAGGCAAATTCTGTTACGATAGTTGTTTTTGATCGTGGAATCGACGTATTGAAATCAACCGCAAAAACGTCCAGTCGACGCTTATCGTCCAGGATCAGCCCGTCGTCGGTGAATTTGTTGTAAACTCCACCCATGTACGAAACTCCGAATTCTCCGATTTTCTTGTGTCTGACGGCCATTTTTCCCGTTGTCAACGGCAACCCGCTGTTGATTTCCTCAAAACGCTCAGGGTTGTTCTTTGCGGCAGGAAGAAAGGTCTTGTTTTCGGGATTGTCAATGATTGAATTGTCGAAATTTCCGGAAAGGTAAGCTTCGTAACCAAACATCCAGCTTCCTTTGTATGTCTTGCCGTACAATCCAAATCCCGTGTTGCTCCAGGTTGCAGGAAGCATCTGTGTAGCGGAGATCGGACGATCTATGAATTCCCATTTCGGACCATCGTGGTTCTGATTAAACGCACCAATCGGATTCATAATAATTCCTCCTCTAAAATTCACTAATGGGTGAAAGGTATAATCAAGCGAGGCAAATTCTATGGCAATTTCTCTTCCTCCTTCTTCAAATTCAATTTCACTGAGGAATCGGATTCGTTTTGAAATTGTGCTGGCAACAAACAAGGTTAAGCGACGAGCCTGAAACTGATGGCCTTCTGATATACCATCGGTTTTGATGTACTGCCAGTTCGCTTCCAGGTATCCACCCAACGCAACAGGCGCTTTGCCGTACGTCAAAAACGGACGATTGTAAACAGCGTCCATGTTGAGAACGGAATCTCCCGGCAAAGGCATGGTTTTTCGGAGTGCAGAAGAATCTGTTTGTCCGAAAACAGGGGAGAAACAAGCGGTTAATAATCCAAGTGTAAAGAGTATTCTCATGAAAGTTCGATGTAAAGTTTATCGCTAACCAATTGTGTCTGGAAGGATTTCAGGTTGTCTTCGGCCGGACCATTTTCTACAGCCCCTTTATTCGAAAACAGGCTTCCGTGTGCCGGACACTCGAATTTATCTCCTGCCAACTGAAGCTCGGCACCCTGATGGGTGCAACGCATGTACAAAGCACTGTATTCTGAAGCGGAATGACGGAAGACAGCAACAGGGAACTCCAGGTTTTCGCTATTCAGGATAATCACCTTTCGGAATTGTGTTGCTCCCTTGTGTTCGTATTCAAAATCCTTCAGGACTACTACCAGCATATTGTTGATACGCTCTGGTGTAATGTACTTGGTTGGCGTGCAGTCTGTTAATGCTATGATACCAAGTCCTGCAAAGCAAATGGTTCCGCAGTTTTTTATGAATTCGCGGCGTTCCATTACAGCGACATTAAGAATTTAGTCAATGTCTCTTTGTCTTTCGCGCTCAGGTTTTGATACAGATTTCTGCTGTTCTGCCCTTCGCCACCATGCATCAAAATGGCTTCATTAATGCTTTTTGCTCTACCATCGTGCATCAGGAAAAACTGACCTCCCTGCGAATTCTTGGACAAGCCCAGCCCCCAAAGTGGTGGAGTTCTCCATTCGTACGTTTTTGCACTTCCCTCCGTGTAGCCATCATCCAAATCAGCACCCATGTCGTGGAGCAATAAATCAGTATACGGATAGAATTCCTTGTACGACAAAACCGGTATGGGCGAATAGCCCGTGTGCATCACCGGCCTGTGACAAGCCGCACATTGAATCTGATTGAAAATTTCTTTCCCCTGTTGCACTTCTTCGTCATTCTGATCGCGCTGCATCGGTGCTTTTAATGTCCGCAGATAAAATACTACACTGTGAACCACCTGATCGGTAATGTCCGGCTGAACGTTTTCTCCGGTGTGCGTGTCTTTCGGATTGAACGATGTTGCGATCCCCATATCCTGATTGTAGGCATTTACCGTTTGGTTCAATAAATCGTAAGCTGCTGCTTTCTTTCCAAAACGACAGATGTATTTTCCATTCTGTTCGATGGCGCCTTGTCGGAGGGTTACATAAGCTGGTGGAGTAATCCAGTTTGGAACTCCTGAAATCCCGTCGCCATCAGTATCATTCGGATCTGAAAATGCCAGAATTTCTGCATCTGTAACATACTCGAGGTAACCCAATCCGGTATTGGCTGGCGGAGTGAATTTGGCAAATGTTGCTCCTCCCGGAATTGCTTCGGGAGTAAATCCTGGAATTGCTAAATGCTGAAGCTGTGGACCACCAAAATTGAGGTATTGGTTTCCGGTTTCATCGATCTGACCGAAACGGGTAAGGGTAGTGGAAGGATGTCCCTTTCCATCACCGGCATGACAGGAAATACAGCTTGTTGAATTGAACAAAGGTCCAAGTCCGGTTTCCTTTGTGAATACCTGAGAAAAGGCTGCGTCACCTTGAAGGAAACGTGCATTTTCTTCGTTGCTCAAGCCTGTAATTGGTCCGTCAAGTGTTTCAAAATCCTGAGGAGCATCGGGCAAAATCTTTTTACAGGAAAAGGTAATTGCCAGTACAAGTAAGAGAGCAAAAAGTAATTTTTCCATGCCGAAAACTATTTTTTCTGCAAAGGTGAGTTGTTTTTAGAGGTTACTATTCTTTATTTTTGGTGAACCAAAATATTTTTTCATGAAAAGCGAAACTTTGGAAAATTACCTGAAGACAATCTACAACCTTTCATCCGGAAAGTCAGTTTTGGTGAGCAATAAAGACCTTGCTCTTCGCTTGGAGATTCACCCGTCAACAGTAACTGAGGGCTTAAGAAAATTACACGAACTGAACTACGTGATTTATGAGAAATCCTACGGAACGAGGTTGACAGGGGAAGGCGTAAAGCTTGCATTGGACATCGTTCGCAGGCACCGTATTTGGGAAACATATCTTGCAAGTGAGTTGGGATTTGGTTGGGACGAAGTTCATGAAATTGCCGAGGAACTGGAGCACATCAATAATTCTAAATTGATCAATAAACTAGCCGAGAAATTAGGGAATCCGGTCTTTGATCCGCATGGTGCGCCGATACCCGATCAGCACGGGAACATCAGCGATACTAATTTCATTAAGCTTTCCGAAGCAGAAGAAAATCATCAATACAGAATTATGGGGGTTACGGATCATACAACAGACTTCCTGAAATACCTGGACCGACATCGCATGATCATAGGAACGACCATTCGTGTGGTGAGTCGTGAACCATTTGATGATTCATTATTGATTCAATGCGGAAATGCAGAAGTTATGCTTAGCGCGAAAGCGTCCTTAAACCTGATCGTGGAGGAGGTATAGTTTTGCTATTTCTTGTGAAGCCTTTTTTCAAATCGTTTTCACCGGAGAACCACCCAACCTGACCTTACGTCAAAACAGCAGATTTCCAGAAAGTTTGAACCTTTAAACTTGCGGCTCATTAATCTGAAAATTTAAAGAATGAACGCAATTAAAAAGATCAAACAATCACTGTTTGCCGTGGCGCTGATGGTTCCTTTAGGGGGCTTCAGCCAAACTCATAATTTTGAAAATACCTGTAGTAATTATTCCAATTCATTTGCATTGGGATGCATTCCAAACTGGATTTCAACGTCAGGAACGCCTGATACTTACGGTACTTCTCCCGGGTGGACAGCGCCACAGGGAACAAGATATGCCCACATGTATGCAAGATGGGATGGAAGTTGTGTAAATCCCCAGAATTCCGAAGGAATCGCCTTGAACTATTCGTTTCAGGCCGGAAAAACATACCGCATTACCTATAAGGCAATCGGTACAGGAGCAAACGTTCAAATCTCCAGTAAATCTACCGACTGGATCCTCACCAACGGGTTGATCAATAAATCAGGAGGGGCTTGTACGGCAAACGAGATTACGCCAGCAATTCCGGCTGGAAGCCAGGCTGTAGCATCTCCAACGTATACCTACAACGCCTGGACACAAAACCAACATACCTTCACAGCGAATGCAAATTACTCGCAGTTGTGGTTCCGATTTGCAATTACATCAACAATCATGAATTACAATGTAACCGCTGATATGGCGCTTGATGCGTTCACAATTGAGGAAGTTTGTATCCCGACACCTGCGATTTCCGGTCTTTCTTCGTTTTGCGAAGGTTCTGCGATCAGCTTCAACGGATCGGTGTCTAACGGCTGTACCGTTACCAACAACGTTTGGACAGTTGTAGAAAGTGATCAGTTTGGAACTCCCGTTGCCGGAGCAACAGAATGGTGGAGCCCGTGGGCAACAGGTAATCCGGGAACATTGAATATTCCTTCGGTTGCAAACGGAGGACCTGCAATGACTTGTGGAAAATACTATCGCATTAAACTGGCTCTTCAAAATGCTTACACAACCTGGGCGGAGACTACGAAAATCATTTACATCAACTGTCCGCCTGCGATTAAACTGAAAGGAAGTTCAGGTCAGATTTGTACCGGGGATGTTGCAACAATTGTTCCTCAGGTAACAAACGGAGGCGGAGCGCCACATTACGTTACCATTACACCGATTTCTCCGGCCGGAGCGGCGGTTTATTCCGGACCCCTGGCATCTGTTAATGTTACACCTTCGGTTACAACGACGTACCAGATTACGATCACGAACCAAACTACAGGATGTGTTGCTTCAGTCAATCACACAATTACCGTTATCAATAACGATCCGGCATTCAGTCTGAATGTTAACACAACAAATCCGTCATACTTTACTCTTGGATTGACTGCTAACGATCCTAACGGATACAACAATAGTGGTTTCTACTACGAATTGATCATTGAAGAATTGAATACAACAACCAATCCGTTTACCGCTTACTATCAGAATTACGGTACAGATGCATGGTGGAATTATCCTTCTGTAGTTGAAACATTTAAAGGCTATGTAAGCACCGGAACAGGGACATTTACACAGACTCCATGGGGAGTTTACAATGTGCCGGCAGGTCAATTCCTTTACAATCACACGTACCGCATTACGCGTTCTGTTTGGAACGATCAATGTCCGAAGAAATCGTTTTCAGTAATTGTAGCACCTACAAAAGCCGGAAATGGAGTAGAGGTTTACGAAGATCCGAAAGGACCACAATCCTTAGAACTTGCACTGATGAACCGTGATCAGGAAAATTCAGTTGAAATCTTCCCGAACCCGAGTACAGGTTTGTACACCATCGAATTGGACGAGTCAAACGGTGCTTTCATTGAGGTATACAACCTTCTGGGTAAGAAGGTACAAGATGTAAAACAAACAGGAGCTTCTACAACGTTTGATCTTACTGGCTTCCCGAAAGGAGTTTACTTCGTGAAAGTGACAACCGACGGAGAGCAGTTGAGCAAGAAGATCATTTTGGAATAATCAACCTGGAATAAAGAGGAAAGGCTGCTCCTGTGTGTTGGGGCAGCCTTTTTATTTGATAAAAAAGTTGAGTGAATCTTCTAACGCAAAATGTTTTATGAATACTTTACGTTGTCGAGCGTAAAGTTAAACGGCTGAGCATTCGGCCCGGATCCGCCACCCGTCATAATGATGTCCGCACTTGCGATTCCCAGTAATGAAATCTCTGTGTTGATTTCGGAAAGAATTGCTTCATTCATTACTTCGCCTTCTTCCAATTGAGAAACCACCCCGATGAAAATAGCAGGCCTGAATTCGAATGGAGCCATTTGTCCCGGTGCAATTCCTGTTTTTGTGGCTACCAACTTGCCATTTCTGAAAATATTTGCGCTAATTGCTCCGCGTTGCAATTGATTACGAACCTGAATTTCCTTTGGACTGGACGAAGGTCTTGAAGACGGCTTCAATGCATCTCCGGAAGGTGTTAACACCGCGTCAAATGCTTGTCCGATACTTGCTGGAAGTTGTGGTGAAAAGTTTCCGTAGGAGTCTCCGGAAGAAACCATTTGATCCATGGAAAAGAGAAAAGGATGGTTTTCACCTTGTCCGCAATTCTGAATAACTGTCCAGGCAACCGTCTCATTCCCGAATTCCAGGGCTTCATTCTTCTGAAATACAACAACAGAACTGTTGTTTACGTCGTTCGACTGATTGATAAAGTTTAATTTGATTCCGTTCATAGTGTTTGTTTTAAGTTTTGTTTTACCAAATGCACACTACTCCGTAGGATAACGCAGCAGTGAATAGTGACCAGGACAATTTTACGGCTAAAAATTAAACAATACCCCGTGTTAAATCACCTTTCTGATCGGTGTAAAACCGCAGGGTAAAACGGATAGTAACCACCTGAGTAATTCCGTTAAATTTGCGGTTCATGAACATTCAACTTGATCGGAAGAAATGCATCAAAGCAATTGTTGAGCTTTGGATACTAACCATTGGAGCGATTGTTATAGCAACAGCTATTGTCTCTGTGAATCTTTATCTGCATCATGAGCTGTCGCCAAAACGAATTGCTTTTGCTGTGTTTTTGTTAGGTGCCGGGTGCTTTTACGGTTTCCAGCTGCGATTTTACAGAAGACTTAAGGATAGAAAAGAAGCTGTGATCAGCTATGAAAATGGAATATTGACAGACTATTCAAAACCGTTTAATAAAGCTAAAAACCTGCGCATTTCAGCAATTTTCTCTGTTGATTTCTGGGGAAAAACCAAAAAAGTCAATCAGTGCAGGATAGTATTAAAAGCTGCAAATAACAGTCCGAACGCTTTGTTGAACCAGTTGAAAGGCAATCACATTTACCTCACAGATTATGTCATTGATTCTGCTGATTTTATGAAGTTGGTTGAAGTCCTTAAAGGAGACTTGCATCAAACCTCTCTATCCCAACAATCTTCCGATTAATTCGAACAATTCCTGCGTTTTAAACGGCTTGGTAATGTATTCGTTCATCCCGGAATTGATACAACGCTCCCGTTCACCTGCTAAGGCGTTCGCGGTCATAGCAATTACAGGTACTTGTAAATTCAGTGATTTTCTTAATTCCTGGGTTGCTTCATAACCATCCATCACAGGCATTTGAATATCCATAAGAACAATGTCGAAAGCCAATTCCTTGAGCTTGTCAATTGCCAGTTGTCCATTTGCCGCCGAATCTACTTCAAATCCTTCAGCACTCAAAAGGGTAGAAGCCAACTTCAGATTTAACAGGTTGTCTTCTACAATCAGCACACGCTTCCCTTTAAACTTTTCGCTACGTGAAGTGTCCGGCGGTGACGCTTCCTTGTGTGTATATTCTTTAGATTCGGAGATTTCATACGTCAAATGAAAACCAAATTCAGAACCTTCATCCGGTTTACTTTTCACCCACAATTCGCCACCTTGTAATTCTACGAGTTTCTTTGCAATGGAAAGCCCTAATCCAGTGCCTCCAAAATTACGGGTGGTATTGTCTTCGGCTTGAGTAAAACGATTGAAAATTGAATCCAGCTTGTTTGAAGCAATCCCAATTCCAGTGTCGGCGACTGAGATTTTCACAGTCACTTCGGTTGCTGTGAGTTTCTCCACCTGACATTCAACGGAAACAGATCCTTTATTGGTGAACTTAATCGCATTTCCAATCAGATTGATCATAATTTGCGTGAATCTGGTAGGGTCACCGTTAACCAATGTTGGCATTTTCGGGTCAACAGATTTGAAGAGTTTTAATCCTTTTGATTGTGCCCGGTCAAAAAACATCGTATTAACTGAATGCAGCGCCTGCTGAACGGAGAATGGCGTTTTTTCTATGCTGAACATTCCGGCTTCAATTTTTGAAAAGTCCAGAATATCATTGATAATGCTCAATAGGTTTTTGCCCGATGTCTCAATGGCATCAAGATATTCTCGCTGCAGGTTATTCAGGTCTGTTTTGGAAAGTAAATCACCAAAACCAAGCATTGCATTCAAAGGAGTACGAATCTCGTGGCTCATATTTGCCAAAAATGAACTCTTTGCCAGCGTAGCGGCTTCTGCTTCCTTCTTCGCTTCCTGGAGTGTTAGCTCCACACGCTTTTGTTTAGTAATGTCCTGGAATGCCGACATTACCTGAGCATGGCCGTCAACATCAATAATTTCAAGGGAACACAACGCGATAAACTCTTCGCCATTACGCTTACGAACGGCAAGCTCACGGTTCAGAATTTTGCGGGTTTTCATTAATTCCTCACTCAATAAGACGATATCCCTGGGGTCTACAACGAAATCAAATCGTTCGGCATTTTCACCGATTATTTCTTCAGAAGAAAAACCGAACGTATCTAAAAAGGCATTATTCGCCATCACGAAATTTCCGGTGGCCATATCCGTGATTGTCATTGAAATGGGGCTGTTGTAAAACAAACTAGTGAAACGCTCACTTGTTAAACGAATCTCGTGTTCCAGTTTTTTTGCTTCGGTTATACGGTTACTGATAGCGCCCACACCGTACGCTTTTCCATCAGCATCAAATACCGGAAACACATGACGAATATAGTATTCTGTGGCTCCGTTTTGTTCTACAACATATTCTTTGGTTTCACCTTTTCCGGTTGCAATCACTTCCCGGTCATCGTTCATTACCTGATCAGCGATGTCTTTTCCAAAAATTTCATCAAGCCGAAAACCAATAACTTCTTCCTTTGTTCTGTTAATGTTTTCAAGTGTTGCTTTGTTAGCAATAAGGTATTCTCCTTCACTGTTTCTAAGCGAAATGAACGACGGACTATTGTCCAGGAAAGCATTCAATAAAGCATTTGATTCAAAAGCGGCTTTTCGTTCCTGTTCAATAAACACACGTTCCCTGCGCAACTCCAGATTCACAACTACTTCGTTAGCCAGAATTTCTAATGCCTCTCTCTGTTTATCGGTAAGTTTTCTTGGAACTCTGTCAATTACGCAAAGTGTACCAATATTAACCCCTTCAGGAGACCTTAACGGTGCTCCGGCGTAAAATCGAATGTAGGGATGAGATGTGACAAGCGGATTGTCTGCAAAGCGTTGATCCGTGTGAGAGTCCTGAACCTCGAAAATTTGATCGTCAAGAATGGCATATTGACAAAACGACATTTCACGAGGAGTTTCTTCTACATCTAACCCGTAATGAGATTTAAACCACTGCCGTTCTTCATCCAATAAACTGATAAGCGTGATTGGTGCTTCACAAATAATTGATGCTAAACGCGTTAAATCATCGTATTGCTTCTCCGGAAGTGTATCAAGCACATTGTACCCTTTAAGAACTTCGAGTCTCTTTTCTTCGTTTTCCGGGAGTGGGTTTACAGGTAACTTTTTTATTGAGTCGTTGCTGTCCATGCTATTTTTTGATAACCGAAAGTTACCAACAATCTGTGGCAAATAAATGAGTAACTATTAACTCAAATGGGATTATTATGAATATTTTAGTCCCACAAACCCTGATTATGAAATTTTTACTGCTCCCTTTGATCGTGCTCTTCAGTTTCGTGGCTTTTTCTCAGTCATACGAAGTAGTTGAGAGCCCGTCTAAAAAGTGTTCCATTGTTATGAACGGGGAAACCTACGGAATGACATTCAATAAACAACTAATTGTTCCAACGAAATACGCCGATTATGAATTCATTGATGGAATGATTGTTTTTCGTTCGGAAACGGAATCGGTGTGTTACAATCTCCTCGGAAAGAAAGTACTGGAATTAAAAGGAGCAAGTATGACAGTTGCCGAATGGCCGGGATTTATTGTTGGCTGGAAACAATCCAATGAAGAACTGGCACTGTTTACAAACGAAGGAAAAGAGGTTGCTCCGTTCACCAAACAGGAATTCGAATACTACGAAAACGGAATGCTGGTAAAACGAAAAGATGGTCAACAGGCATTTTTCGACAGAAAAGGAGGAGTTGTGCTTCCGTTTGCAAAGCAGAGCATTTACGTAGTAGACGATTACAACAATATCATTGGTTTACAGGAAAACGAGACCATCACACTGTTTTTGAACGATGCAGTTGATTTGCCGCTGCATAGCTCCAGACTTAATGATTATACGTTCGTGAACGACAGAGAAGTTTCGGTTGGAGAATACCTGGCTTTTTTAGGAAGTCAGAAACGTGACCAACTGCTCTATGGCGAAGACGCTGAACCACTTGATGTTGCTAAATTGATTCCTGACACCACGAAAGTAGAGGCGAAACTGTTGCCTTTGTACCGTTATGTCATTGGTGAATTGATGAAAGAAGAGCCGATGGATCTATCGGAATTAACGATTGAGCTGACTTCTCACGAAGAGGAAATTATTGTTCCCTTCCGAATCAGTAAGACCTTAATGCCGTTGCTGGATTTTCCGGTAACCGGAGTAACCAAAAAGCAAGCGGAGAATTTCTGTAGCTGGATGACACTGATGCACCTTGAACACGACGATTCCGAGTACGAAAATTCCGTTTATTATCATTTACCAACAGAGGCTGAATGGGAACAATTGGCTGTACAGGCATTGCGCAAAGAGAACCTGGCAAAACAAATGCCTGACAGCTTGAATGCTGAGAAATGTATGCTCTTTGTATTTGAAACGAAGCAACAATGTAAAAACTACGCATCGTATGTAAAAGCTTCAAAGGGTGGAGGTTCCGTTTCGGTTTCATCTATTCCGCTTGACATGAGTGGAAGATCACATGTTTACGGTAACGTCGCGGAAATGATTAGCACGGATGGAGTTGCCAAGGGCGGAAGTTTTGCTCAACCGGCAAGTGCTGCGAAATTGACGAATGACATTCCTTATTCCGGCGCGCAACCGTGGCTTGGATTCCGAATGGTTGGTTCGTACAAAAATCTGTAGGTTACTTTGAAGTCAGGAGCTCCTTCCAGTTGGGAAGCTCTTCTTCCATACGTTTTAGATCAGCTACCACGGTTGAGCTGTTTTTACGCAGGAATTCCTTCATGACTGTATCGCAAAAAGCTTGTTTATCGTTGATCAGTTCGCGCAGTTCAAAGTCTTTGTCGTCACGGTTCATAATCAATAGATTAACAAAGTCTTCTGATACAGCTAATCGCATTGAAATCAATAAGATATCATTATACTTGTCAAGTAATTCTTTAATCTTTTTTTCTTGTACTGGTGTCATGATTCGCGTTGAACCAAAGGTATAGGAATTGATCCTTTGAATCCTATTGAGTTATGAACAAAGTGAGAGTATTTGGTTCTTATGAGGTATTCATCCGTTTAGCTATTTTTGTTTCATGAGTTCAATTGTTCATCCCTCCGAAAGTCGCACAACCATTAATTGGGCAAGCGGAACCAGTACAGAAATTTTCATTTATCCTTCTAATGGGAGCTTTGTTGATCGGGATTTCACTTTTCGCATCAGTACAGCAACGGTCGAAGCCGAAGAATCTACATTTACTTTTTTCGAAGGGATTACACGCCATTTGATGGTTCTTAAAGGCGAACTGGAATTGATCCACGAAGATCGCTACGCCAAAAACCTGAAACCTTATGATCAGGATGTGTTTTCCGGAGAATGGCCGACACGCGCAAAAGGAAAAGTAACCGATTTCAATCTCATGCTGAAAAATGGGGCAGAAGGGAGTCTGACGCATACCGCAACCATGCCGAAACAAATCCTTATTGCAGAGAAAGAATCCGATTATTTATTTGTGTTTATAGCAAGTGGTTCTTTTACAGCGGATGAGTTTCAACCGACAATTGGTGATTTGATCCAGGTTGAAGAACAGTTGGAACTGACCAGCAATGAGCCCGGGAATTTGATCCTGATTGAAGTGAATGTGTAAAAACTGATCTTTTCTGTATGCGGATTCTAATCCAGCGTCGTTAAGTACTCCAGATACTGATCACTGAAATCAATCTTGATTTCTACCCACAACGGAAGATGATCGCTCATTTGAAACGTGCGCCATTCCAAGTAATATTCCTTCAAATGCACATCGGAACTGATTACTTTATCCAACCCTTTGATTTGATCTTCAAGATCTTCTTTTTTTGCTTTTGCGGTTGTTTTTTGAAGCAATGTTACCGCATTCAATCGTTTCTTAGCTATAAATTGGAGAAGTAACGGTTTGTACAATTCAAAATCCTCATCGCGGTAAACGCTATCGAAATACTGTACCACACGATCGTCTCGGTCAGGTTCCATGAATTCCAATTGATTCTTTCTCGACAAAAAGGAAATCTGGTCGTAGAACATCGTTTGATCCCGGTTACTTCCTTTACGGTTTTTTACCGCTGTGAATCCGCTTTTCTCCAGTGCATTAAATTCCGGGCCACCAATTTCGGTAATATTAAAGTCCCCAACGAGAATTTGATTGGCATCGCTGTTTTCCGCTTGATT
Organism: uncultured Fluviicola sp.; assembly: GCA_966211245.1. GTDB lineage: Bacteria > Bacteroidota > Bacteroidia > Flavobacteriales_D > Crocinitomicaceae > Fluviicola. The sequence continues at coordinate 79,541 of CBIHND010000022.1, forward strand.
TGCAAGGTAATCTGCTACCGTTTCAATCTCAGCAACCCTCTTTTTGAATTGAGGTGTGTTTTTACCCACTGCGCCATAATAAATGTGCACGGTTGAGAAATAGAAATTAAACCAACCCGACTGAAACTGAGCTCCGAACGGCGTTCTGGCGAACTGACATTTCTCTTCACCTTCCTGACTGATCATGAGCTTCGGCGGAAGTACGATCTCACCGGCCACGCCCATGAAACGCACTTTGCTCTTATCGTAAATAAAGCCCAAACGCTCATCGTTACCGCCAAGCGAAGAGTGCGTGACATCTGTCAAAATGAAATCATAGCGTTCGCCCAACAGCCACATTAGCTTTTTCAACGGAGCAAGGTCACGACAAATCTCCTGAACAGCAATAATGTCGAATCTGGAAATAATTTCTGCAATGTAATAAAGCGATTCCTGACTACGCGGCCCATAATTGAAGCGATCATCATCAAAATTACGGATGTTCCAGGTTCCCAAAATCAGCGACGAAGCGGTGCGTTTTTTGGGAAACTTAGTATCTTCCATCTGTTTGCGAATGCGCTGTAGTCCTTCAATTGTGCGATTACGATCGGATAGTGGCAGCTCCTTGAGCGGTTTGTAGTAGGGCATGTTTGTGGTTTACAGAATTACTCGTTCAAACATAAGGCTCAATAAGATGAAAATCAAGAGGGTTTACCACATGTTTTTGCTGCGGGATTCCGCAAAATCGCAAATACTATTTTCTAATTAGAAAGAGGTTATTGAAAATCGGAGCATTAAAGCATAAATAAAATCGCTGCAATGATTACGTTCGCAACGGTTCCAAATTTCGCGTCCTTCCAGGAAAGAATGATTAGCGTCTGAGATATCAGAGTTGCTGTAATTCCAACAACCAACCATCCCTTCGCATTTAGAAGCATCATTAGGACACAGGTGAGACAGAGTAAGCATGTCAGGAGCCAAATAACTCCGAATGCTCTCGATATCGGTTCATTCATCTGCTTTATGGGAAGAATGTCAAATGCTTTCACGAAGCCCATGAGATGTATTGCGCCGTGTAATACCAATAGGATGATCAATACTATTTTCATTCTCTCTTATTTTCGATGTTTCTGGAATAATTCCATCACCCGAAAGTTACCGGAGAAGATGTATTTCGAAAATGACGATCATCAGCTTAGGTGATGATTAAGAAAGTTTGGCGTTTCCCCCAAATTTCTAACGATGAATTGAAGTGAGCTAAAAATGTTTCCCAAATACCTGTTTAGTTTCCTAAATAATCTATTGTCCCGTTTTAATCAAGGAAATCGGAATCACAGTAATTTTCGGGTAAAAAGGAATCGAACCTCTGTCATGTCGAGTTTTTTGCCTGTGTTCTCGATACGCTCCGCACTCGAACTGACAGGCGAAAGTATCGAGACGACAGTGGGCTGTTTAAGCTTCGGGGATTCCACACTCTTCTCTCACTCTCAGTTCTCGCTCTGAAAAAGAAAAAGCCCGGAAAGAGTGAGTGTGAGCGTGAGTATTGAGGGACAAAAAGAAAAAAGCTACAACTCAGTGTGAGTGTGGAGTGTGAGAGAAGAGGGACAAAAAGAAAAAGCATCACTCTCGTAATGCTTTTTCTTTTTGTGGAGTCGGAGGGGTTCGAACCCTCGTCCAAACGATGAATCCCAATGTCTTCTACATGCTTAGTTTTTGATTAATTGTCGGAAGAAGCCCGGACAAAAACACCCAATACTTCAACTTAGCCTCTAAGATCTCGCGCCGCCCACGAGGCAAGTTTGGCGCCAGATTTTCTAAATGATTCCCCTAAGCCTACTAACCGAAAATCAAAGCCGGTAGAGGAGAAACTTGTCCGTGTACTATATCTTCCACTGGATTAAGCCGA
>CBIHND010000023.1:0-80566 GCA_966211245.1 uncultured Fluviicola sp.
CCGAGCGGAGCAACAACATTCTGTTCAGGAGGCTCGGTTACGTTGACTTCATCGGCGGGATCATCTTATTTGTGGTCAACGGGCGCAACAACAGCTTCGATCAATGTGACCAATTCGGGAACATACACCGTTCAGGTAACGAATGCCTCCGGGTGCCAGTCGGCAGCGAGTGCTGGAACAACGGTAACGGTTAACGCTACTCCGGCAGCACCGACCATCACACCGAGCGGAGCAACAACATTCTGTTCAGGAGGCTCGGTTACGTTGACTTCATCGGCGGGATCTTCTTACCTGTGGTCAACAGGCGCAACAACGGCTTCGATCAACGTGACTACTTCAGGAACGTACACTGTTCAGGTAACAAACGTCTCCGGATGTCAATCCGTGTCAAGCACAGGAACAACCGTAACAGTGAACCCAACCCCGACCATTGCTGCCGGAACGGTTACTAACCCTACAACATGTTCGGGAACAGATGGAAGTATCCAGGTGACGGGATCGGGAACAGGAAACTTGTCCTGGACTGGAACAACCTCCGGAACATTGACTTCAGTAACATTACCTCAGACAATCACAGGCCTTGGTGACGGAAGCTATAACTTTACCTTTACAAGTGCAGCTGGTTGTCCTTCGAATACATTGTCTCAATCTTTGGTTGCACCAACCGCACCTTCGGCACCAACCATTACTCCCGGTGGAACAACAACATTTTGTTCAGGTGGGTCGGTAACGTTGACATCAAGTACAGGAACTACGTATTTGTGGTCAACGGGAGAAACAACACAATCGATCAATGTGTCGACTTCAGGAACGTACACTGTTCAGATCACAAATGCTTCCGGATGTTCAAGTCCGATGAGTTCGGGAGTAACTGTAACAGTAAATACAACTCCTTCTATTTCTGTCGGAACGTTAACTAACCCGTCTACTTGCGGTGGAACGGATGGTAGCATTCAGGTGAGTGGATCCGGGACAGGAAACTTGTCGTGGACAGGAACTACTTCAGGATCAATGACAGGCGTGGCATTACCACAAACAGTTAACGGCCTGAGTGAGGGAAGCTACGATTTCGTATTTACGAGTAGCGCAGGCTGTGTGTCCAATACATTGAGTCAGGCATTGGTGGGACCTTCCGCGCCTTCCGCACCAACTATTACACCGGGTGGAGCAACAACGTTCTGTTCGGGTGGATCGGTTACGCTGACATCAAGTACAGGAACTACCTATTTGTGGTCAACAGGAGAGACAACTCAGTCCATTTCCGTTACAACTTCAGGAACGTATACTGTTCAGATCACGAATGCTTCAGGCTGTTCAAGTCCGATGAGTTCTGCCGTTACCGTAACGGTTAATCCGGTTCCTTCGGCACCAACAATTACACCTGGTGGAGCAACAACATTCTGTGCGGGAGGTTCGGTAACATTGACTTCGTCTGCGGCAACAGGAAACAACTGGTCGAACGGACCAACTTCACAGGCCGTTACTGTTACAACTTCCGGAACCTACACCGTAACTGAAACGGCCAACGGTTGTACTTCTGCTGCCTCAACTCCGGTTGTGGTAACAGTAAATGCAAATCCAACCGTAACATTCGGATCATTGAGCGATGTATGTGACTATACCTCTGCATTCGCCTTAACGGGTGGTTCTCCGGCAGGTGGAACTTACTCCGGGAACGGTGTGAGTGGTGGAAATTTCGATCCTGCTTCAGCTGGTCTTGGAACCTCGATAATCACTTATGCATACACAGATGGAAACGGATGTTCCGGATCGGCTACAAGTCCGATTTTAGTTGACGATTGCGCCGGAGTGGATGAAAACACAGTAAGCTGGAACATTTATCCGAACCCTTCTTCGGGAATCATTTCTGTTGTTTCCTCAATAAAGGTGAAACGAGTAGAAGTTTACGATCAACTGGGTAAGCTGGTATTGTACAGAACTGTTTCTACCGAGAACAACCAGTTTGAAATCGATTTGTCTGGAACTGCAGATGGTGTCTATACTGTCAAGCTCATCGGACAATCGTTTACCACTCAGAAACCGGTTGTTGTGAAGCACTAATTAATAAACAACAAAGAGAACGCCCTGGTGATTGATTTTGCCAGGGTGTTTTTATTTAAGGAAGTTCTAACAGTTCAATAGTTTAATCGTTCAATTGATTTGAATCCTAAATACAATACACTTTTACTGGTTAAACAATTGAACTCATTTAACCTTTGAACATATTAAACCTTTGAACTTGATTCCCTATTTTTGAAATACAGATGAGCATGAAGATTAACGCACACGGACATTTATTGCCTGAACCACACGAGATTCCGAGGTTCATGAAGGAAAAGAAGTTGTTTTCTATTGACGACGACAAGAAATTTATGCGCCAGGAAGATTGGTCGCGTCCCATTACAGACCCAAGTTTTTTCTTTGAGGAGAAACTGGTTTGGATGGAAAAGTACAAGATTGATCATGCAGTAATGCTCAATTTGTCACAAATCTATTGCAACGGTTGGGCGCGTCAGGATGCTCACGATGCTATTCGCTGGCAAAATGATTTCAATGCCAGCATTCAGCAACGTCGCCCGGATAAATTTACCTGCGGATTTGTAGTTCAGCCATTGTACATGGAAGATGCACTGAATGAGATCAGACGCTGTGTTGAAGAACTGAACTTACGCGTTTTGTGCCTTCCAACTCACTTCCTGAATGCTCACGGGGAATGGCTTTCAGTTGCTGATGAAAGCGTTGTTCCCATTTTTGAGGAAGCAAACAAATATGGGCTTGCCATTGAAATTCACCCGTATGACGGTGAGAAAATGGTGGCGTTGAAAGATGCTTACTGGCGTTTTCATTTAGTATGGATGATGGCTCAGACAGCCGATACACTTCATTTCTATGCATTGAAAGACTTCGTAAACCGCTTTCCGAATATCCGAACATGTTTTGCACACGGCTGTATGTTGGGGCAGGCGAATTACGGACGTCGTTTGCAGGGCTTTGACGGAAGACCGGATTTATTTCCTGAAGCGAAAGACCCACGTCAGTCGCTTGGACATCCGAACCTGTTTTTCGATACGCTTGTTCACGATTCGTACACGCTTCAATTGTTAAAGATTCGTGTTGGAGCCGGACAAATTGTAGCCGGATTGGACGATCCGTATCCGCTGGGAGAAATGGAAGGTGTTGCAAATTCGTATCCCGGCCGCGTGATCGATTTTGCCGTAGAAAGCAACATTCTGACGCAAGAGGAATCCGATGCTATCTGGAGTACGAATGTAATGCGTTGGTTGGGGAAAACACTATAATATGAAAGCGCTTGCGTTGCTTGTTATTGTCTTGTGGGGTTCGGTAGCATTCGCTCAAAATGGGATTCGGTTACTTTCATCCTCGAAAGGAGAACGGTTCGTTGACAAATACAGTAAAGGTGCAAATCAGGAGAATTACGAACAATGGATCGATTCAAAAAAACGGAAGTTGTTCCTGAATTATGTTTCCGTAGCACCTGGTGAACAGGTAACTATAACCTTCAAAGTTGATTCGTCAAGAGTGGATGCGGCGACACTTTCCGTAAAAGATTTGGCGACGAAGAAAACTGTTTTCAGTTCTGTTGAAGGCGATAAACTTATACTGACAATCACTGGTACGGGAAAGAACAGAACATTCTCTATTGCTTCCGGAACTACAGAACTTTCTCGCCTGGGCGTTCGATCCTATTCGGAACGAAAGGAACAATTGGTTATCGTACCGCTTATGACCGTTCCGGTGGTCTCGGATTCAATCCGAAATGAATTGACCGATTTTTTCGAGTCTGCAAACCTGAAATTCGATCTGAAAATTGATCGGAGTTTTCGCCTGAAATCTTTTCCGAAAGATCGAATATTTCGAAACCCAAGCGAGGCACATGAGCGCTATACTTCGGAGATGAGGTTTTTGCGTGATGCCTATTTGAAAAAGCATCCCGACCTAAAATCAGCGTACCTGGTCTTTATTATTCCCGGATTTAAAAACGATTCGCTGGGGAGCTATGTGGTGAAAAACAAAGCATTGGGATTTGTGCAATACGGAAACAATCGTGAACTCAGTGAACGCATCATTGATCTCCTTGCTTTTTCCATTGCCGGAATTGAGTTTGAAACGCGTCCTGCCAGGATCCTGAATAACCTGGATTGGGAAAATCTCAGCACCAATTCACGGGTATATCAATTATTTGACGATTACGAAGATATTCCGGCCTCGACGGGTTTGGTGGCATACTATTTCTGGAAGGAGAATTCGCTCGGAAACATTGAATTGCCGGAAGGTGGAACGAAAAATCCGATGCAATATATCGTTCGGCCATACAAACGCAATACGTTTTCCTATCACCTTCAACTGGATCATTTTTTTGTTAAGACCATCTTTTACATCAAAGGGATTCCGTTTAATCTCCTGCACTTGCTGGGCTTCATCGGTGCTTTGTTATCCGGATTTTTTCTGGGAAGATGGTTGCGCAGGTGGATCGCCAACAAATGGAGATTCAAGCGTTTATTCAGAATTCTGAGTTTACCGGTTATCGGAATGGGGACGATCGTATTGGGTTACGTCCTTTTCCTTCTGGTAAATTTGGTGTATGTGCTTTACGAAGTAAAAGCCGGTCAGATTGAAGAGTTGAAAGGCATTTCGTCTGTGAATACCGTTGTAGATCGTATTCAGGATAATCACCATCCACGTTTGTTGGCAGAGAAAAGACTGGAATCGGAAATTCTTGTGTGTAATAATGAGAATACCGAATTGCGCCAACGCGACCCGGTTTTGTACTTCGAAGCTGTCTTGAACGCGAAAGGAAAAACCGAAACACTGCGTTTGATTGATAGCCGAAAAACATTGGAAGTGGAAGGACTTCAAGCGCCGGTCAGAGCACTCAATCACTATTTCGTGATTCGCTACACAAATCCCGACGGAACACTGAAAAAGGAAGAAGTATACAACTTTGGTGGTGTGCGGATTACGCAGAATTTGGCGGTGAAAGATCCGATAAAACGAATCCTCGTATTTGTAAATGGTTATCGGCCTACCAGCCTTGGGTCAGACTTCCAGGAACACTTCTCAGATATTCAGAAAAACGGACTGGAATACCCAAATTCGTTGAATCACTTATATACCTTCGATCGTTACAACTATTGGAATCCATGGAACCAGATGGATCAACGCTTTGTACAGCATTTCATGCCAACAGATACGTACTACGCAGACGGTCATTTTTCCGTTACAACATCCAATTACCGAAGCCTGATCAACTTTACGTCAACGTCTTCAAAATACCCGAAACGCTGCGCTCACGGAAAGCCACATCATTGCTATAGCATGAGTTCGGTAGGAAGTAAATTTTTCGGTACAGATCGTAAAAAGACGTTATCAATGATCAACTACCGTTCGAATCGTTCGGGATTCAATGAACGTCGAAAAAATGGACGTGTAGCAGGCAGAAACCTGTACCATGCACTCAACGAACTTCCGAATCGATCCAAAAACGACACGGTTTATATTGTGGCGCATTCCATGGGATATGCCTACGCGCTGGGAATCATCGACGAATTGCGTGGTAAAATCAACTTTGGTTCTCTGATCATCATTGCACCTGAAAATGCTGGGGCAGCAAAAATCAATGCCTCCGAGTGGCAGGAAATCTGGCAATACGGAAGTCGCAGAAAAACCGGAAAAGATGATGCTCCCTGTTTACAGGATGGTGTCGCTCCGCAGGTCCTTGCAAAAGGGCTTCCCGCTTCCAAACGCGTCTTTATTCCAGGGAAATTCTACAACCGTAAAGGTTTCTTCGACTCGCATTTCATTGGGTATTACACCTGGATTTTTGATATTCCGGAGAATAAGCCTGGACATTTGAAGAAGCATTAGATCTCTTAGAATGCAAAATTCAAAATGATCAAATTCAAAATTGAATGATGATAATTCTCAATTTTGAATTTTGAATTCATCCATTTTGAATTCTTTCCTACTAACTTTGTCCGAAATTTTAACGTCAAATGGCACAAAAACCTGCAATTCCAAAAGGAACACGTGATTTTCTTCCACACGAAGTAGCGCGCAGAACCCATATTTTTGATACCATCAAAGGTGTGTTCAAACAATTTGGATTCGCACCGATCGAAACACCTTCTTTTGAGTTGTCTTCTACGTTGCTGGGGAAATACGGTGAAGAAGGGGATCGTTTGATTTTCCGTATTCTGAATTCGGGAGATAAAATGAAGAAAGCCGATGTTCAGGCATTGCAGGAAGAAAATTTACCACGTTTTGCGAACTCGCTTGCTGAAAAGGCGCTGCGTTACGATCTTACGGTTCCATTTGCGCGTTTCGTTGTGCAACACCAAAATGAATTGTCGTTTCCGTTTAAGCGTTACCAGATTCAGCCGGTGTGGAGAGCCGACCGTCCGCAACATGGGCGTTACCAGGAGTTTTATCAGTGCGATGCCGATGTGGTTGGTTCTGATTCCTTGTTGTACGAAGTAGATTTTGTTCAGATTTTCGACCAGGTATTGACAAAATTGGGAATTCCGGGATTCACCATTAAAATCAATAACCGTAAGATTCTTTCAGGAATTGCTGACGTTTCCGGTGAAGCGGAACGTTTGGTAGACATTACCGTTGCTATCGATAAACTGGATAAAATAGGTGAGGAAGGTGTTGTGAAAGAGTTGGCAGAGAAAGGTGTTTCTCAGAAAGCAATTGAGATCATCACACCGCTATTCCACATTTCCGGATCGAATGAAGAGCGTCTGAATCAGATGAAAACTTTCCTTGTGGACTCGGAAATCGGTTTGAAAGGAATCGAAGAATTGGAGTTCGTATTGGAACAAACAAAAGCCCTTGGACTGGAACGCGCAGTAGTTGAGTTTGATGTAACACTTGCACGTGGACTGAACTACTACACAGGAGCTATTTTCGAAGTAAAGGTTCACGATGTAAAAATGGGATCCATTTGCGGTGGTGGGCGCTACGACGATTTAACCGGTTTATTCGGATTGAGTGGAATGTCCGGAGTAGGAATTTCGTTCGGCGCGGATCGTATTTACGACGTTCTGAATGAACTCGATTTATACCCCGCGGATGCTGATGCAAGCTTGCCGTTGTTGTTTGCTAACTTCGGAGACAACGAAGCTGCTTACTGCATGAAACTAGCGAAGCAAATGCGTGAATTGGGTGTTGCCTGCGAAGTATACCCGACTTCGGCTAAAATGCAGAAACAGTTCAAGTACGCTGATAGCCGCAAAGTGAAATTCGTGGCGATTATCGGGGAAACCGAATTGAAAGAAGGAACTATTCAACTAAAAAATATGGAGTCAGGAGAGCAACATTCGTATAGTGAACAGCAGCTTTTCGACTTTTTCAAGAACTAAAAATATGTTTGAGATCACTAACTCATGGGTCAGTCTGGAACAGATTGATCAACTACTAACTAACGGACAACAGATTCAGCTTTCAGGTGAGGCACGCGCAGCCATTGCAAAATGCCGCGAATACCTGGATGAAAAAGTAGCGCGAAGCGAACGTTTGATTTACGGAGTAAACACCGGATTCGGAAGTTTGTGTGATACCGCAATTTCGGCCGAAGATTTAGGACAATTGCAGCGAAACCTCGTGCTTTCTCACGCCTGTGGAACCGGAGATCGTGTTCCGGATGAGATTGTAAAGCGCATGTTGCTGCTGAAAGTAATGGGACTTTCGCACGGTGCTTCAGGTGTTCAGGTGGAAACCGTTGAACGTTTGATTTTCTTCTACAACAACAACATTTTTCCTGTGGTTTACCAATTGGGAAGCCTTGGTGCATCGGGAGATTTAGCTCCGTTGGCCCATCTTGTTCTCCCGTTGTTGGGTGAAGGAACGGTAATGTACGAAGGAAAGGAAATTGCCTCTTCGGAATTGAACGCGAAATTCGGATTATCACCGATCAGCTTGCGCTCAAAAGAAGGTTTGGCGTTGTTGAACGGAACACAGTTCATGTCGTCTTATGCTAGTTATGCAATTTCGAATGCCCGCAAACTGTGGAAGCAGTTCAATGAAGTTGCAACCATCACACTGGATGCTTACGACGGACGTCCTGAGCCGTTCGGACACGAAGTGAACGCTATTCGTAATCAGGTTGGACAAATTAAAACAGCTGAGATTTTCCGAGAAATTCAGCAAAGCAGCGAACTGATCAAACAGGAAAAAGCACATGTTCAGGATCCGTATTCATTCCGTTGTATTCCCCAGGTTCACGGAGCATCATACGATACCATTGAGCACTGCGCAACAATTGTAGAACGTGAAGTCAATGCCGTTACGGATAACCCTACGGTTTTCCCTGACGAAGATCTGGTGGTTTCGGCAGGAAATTTCCACGGACAACCATTGGCGTTGGCAATGGATTTCCTTGCAATTGCTTTAGCAGAACTGGGAAGCATCAGTGAGCGAAGAGTGTACAAATCCATTTCAGGAACACGAGGACTTCCTGCGTTTCTGGTTGCAAATCCGGGGTTGAACTCAGGATTCATGATTACGCAGTACACCTGCGCTTCCATCGTAAGCCAGAACAAGCAATTGTGTACACCGGCAAGTGTAGATACGATTGATTCAAGTAATGGTCAGGAGGATCACGTTTCAATGGGGGCAAATGCTGCAACGAAGTTGTACCGTGTAATCGATAACTGTTTCGCGATTCAGGGAATTGAATTGTTGCATGCGGCTCAGGCATTGGAATTCCGTCGCCCGCTAAAAACATCAGCATTGGGGGAAAATCTGGTTGCAGAATATAGAAAAGGTGTTGCCTTTGTGACTGATGATCAGTACCTTCATCCATTGATTCAGAAAAGTAAAACATTTGTAAAAAACGGTTTGTCATGGAAGTAAACGCAGAAATGGAACAACCTAAAAGACCTGTGTTTTTACAGGTACTGTGCATTTTGACGTTCATTGCAACGGGAATGGGACTGTTGGGAAACCTGACCTCATTACTTGGCGGGCCTCAATCTGCTGAAAAATTGGAGAAAGGATCAATCCAATTGGTTAAACTATCCAATGAGTTGAGGGATGAGGGAATGAATGGTTTTGCGGCCATGATGGATCAATTCGTGGATTTGACCTATCACATCAATGAGCATTTTTACGGAGTAATCCTTATATCCTTGTTCACAACAACTACAGGATTACTGGGGGCAATAATGATGTGGAAAGGGAGACGCTTAGGTTTTCATGCCTATATTGCTTATTGCTTTTTATATGTATTCCAGATCTACATTTTTGTTCCGGTAGATGTAGTGCCGCTTATGGCTCCGATCACCAATGGAATCATTGCATTGGTTTTCATTTTTATGTATTCGAGAAACCTGCATTGGTTGAAGTGAGAAAAAAGTTGATATTGAAAACGCAGCCCTGGAGCTGCGTTTTTTATCGTTGAGAAGTCTGTAAAAACCGCTGTGTTTTCATGAATTCGTGAAACTACGAATTTTCAGTGTTCTCAACGGTTTTAGCCACATTCAATGCGCCACAATAAGCTGCTGAGGCACCGTACGAATCCCATCGCATTTGATGTCAACGTAATAAGCTCCCGGGGAAAGTTCGGATGTTTCAAAAATGATTTTATCGATCGTTCCCGTTCCTGAAATATCCTGTGATTTCAGCACCTGTCCGGTAATGTTGCACAATTCCAGTATAGCTGACTGCCAGTCTGCAGGAATGGAGTAATCAATCGTCGTGGTTTCGTTTGCCGGATTCGGATATAAACTCAATTCCGCGATTGGAGTGACTTCCTCAATACTCAGCAAATCCGGATATTGGCTAACAGTTCCATCCTGTTCAACTACCCACATGCTTAATCCGGGACCATTCGCATTATTTTCCGGATCAACAAATCCGGATGTAATTACTGCGATACTTTGGCCGGTGTAATTGTCGAATGGAACAGAGAAACGACCGTAATGTGCCGGGTTTGAAGTTGCATAAACGTCAAAATCGTGATTGCTCAGAGGGTATTCATCTGCAATAGGCTGACCATACCAAACCGGGCCGTATGCGTCAATGCCATCGTATAGGTAACGGAGTCCGTTAATATCCGTAACGTTATTGAAAAAGGCAATGTATTCGTTATTCGGGTTGTTCGGACTCACCGGAACATCAATTCCCGTAAATCCGAATAAAGCATTGGTTTCTGAAATATCGTAATTTCCGACATCGTTAATGCCAATCAAAGGAACAACGAAACTCGAAAGCATCGGAAGCGATAATTGCAAACCGAAATACGGATTGGAGTCGTCTGAACTATTGGATGGATTCACCGTCCAGTACGCGTTTGTGATGTCATTGATCAACAACATGGGAGTTGCCTCGCCGTAGGACAAATTATCCGCTCTCAGGACTCCGTTAATGCGAATATCAACCATACCTACAGAGGCATCCGGACTACTGTGAACGAATTGAACATAAGCCAGCAGTGGGCAACCCATCGGATCTTCAACTGAAATTTCAAACGGTCCGGGATCACCTAAAAATCCGTCAACCTGCAGGTAATACGTTTCTCCGGAAATCAACCCGCAATACGCAACAAGAGAACTGTAATCGCCTATTCCCTGGGAACAACCGCCTGGATTGTCGTCGTTTATTGCCAGAAAAGAAAACGATCCGAAGTCTGAGCAGTCGGTTACATCGTACAATGCAAATTGAGTATCGGCGTAGGTGTTGTCGGAGCAACTGGAAATGATGATGTTTCCGGATGAAGGGGCAATGAATTTGTACCACACCGATCCGTCGAGTGTTCCGTCACACCAATCGGTATAACAATCCATTCCGGTATTCGGCGGGAATATTTCACCTGGTTGTGTAGTTGCCAAATCACAACTTCCTGAAACAGATGAATTGATGGAGATCGTTTGTGCATTACAAACATCGTCGTTTGCGGGCTGAGCCAGTGCTGAAGTACATCCAAACACCGCGAAAAGTCCCAGATATAGGGTAAGTTTTGTTTTCATAGATGTTAGTTTAAAAGTAACTGGTAAGTTACGGGAAAAAGCGACGTAAACCAACTGTTTTTCAATGTTTTACATGTGTTTGTCGATAGAAAATAATGGGTTATCGCATAAAAGAATTCATTTATCGAAGATGACATCCGTAAAGATTGGCTGTGAGCTTGTCTCCCATGGTTTACGTTCCTTTTGTGCATCTCAACTTTTTCCTTGTTCATCGTCAATAGTTCCGTATCTTTGCACCGCAATTTTTAGCTAAAATGATTTCAGTAAACAATTTATCCCTTCAATTCGGGAAACGTACTTTATTCGATGAAGTGAATTTGAAATTCGCCGAAGGAAACTGCTACGGTGTGATCGGTGCAAACGGTGCCGGAAAATCTACCTTCTTAAAAATCCTTACGGGTGAGCAGGATCCAACATCCGGTAGAGTGGAGTTGGAGCCGGGAAAACGTATGGCTGTATTGAGTCAGAACCACTTTGCATTCGACCAGTTCGAAGTATTGCAAACGGTAATCATGGGGCACAAGCGCCTGTTCGAAATCATGACGGAGAAAGATGCGTTGTACGCAAAGGAAGATTTTTCCGATGCAGATGGAATGCGTGCCTCTGAGCTGGAAGCTGAATTTGCAGATTTGGAAGGATGGAACGCTGAAACGGATGCTGCGGCGTTGTTGAGCAACCTTGGAATCGATGAAAGCAAGCACTACATGAAAATGGAAGATGTTCCTTCCGAATTCAAAGTACGAATCTTGTTGGCTCAGGCATTGTTCGGAAACCCGGATTTGTTGATCCTCGATGAGCCTACCAACGACCTTGATTTGAAAACAATCAGCTGGTTGGAGGATTTCCTTCTTGATTTCAAAAACACAGTGATCGTTGTTTCCCACGACCGTCACTTCCTGGATACCGTGTGTACACATATTTGTGACATCGATTTCAGTAAAATCAATTTGTTTACCGGTAACTACACGTTCTGGTATCAGTCTTCTCAGTTGGCTGCTCGTCAACGCGCAGACAAAAACAAGAAAGCTGAAGACAAGAAAAAGGAATTGCAGGACTTTATTTCCCGATTCTCTGCGAATGCTTCCAAGTCGAAGCAGGCTACCAGCCGTCGTAAGTTGATCGAGAAATTGGATTTGGAAGAAATCCAGCCATCTTCACGCCGTTACCCGGGAATTATGTTCCACCAGGAGCGTGAAGCCGGTAACCAGTTGTTGACTGTGAATGGTTTGACGAAATCTCACGAAGGAGAGGTATTGTTCAAGGATCTTTCGTTTACGCTGAACAAAGGAGACAAAGTGGCGATCGTTTCGAAAAACTCCATTGCAATCACTCAGTTCTTTGAAATTCTGAACGGAAATATGCAAGCGGATAAAGGTGAATTCCATTACGGAACCACCATCACAACGGCTTACTTACCAAACGATAACTCAGACTTTTTCAAAGAGAAATTGTCATTGATTGACTGGCTGCGTCAGTACGCACAAACAGACGAAGAAAAAGAAGAGGTATCACTTCGTGGATTCCTGGGACGAATGTTATTCTCAGGAGAAGAAGCATTGAAGAGTGCTACGGTTCTTTCTGGAGGTGAAAAAGTACGTTGTATGATGTCGCGCATGATGTTGGCGAAAGCGAACTTGTTGATGATGGATGAACCAACGAACCACCTTGACCTTGAATCGATCACTGCATTGAACAACGGTATGACGGATTTCGCAGGAACAATCCTGTTCACTTCCCATGACCACGAGTTGGTGTCAACAGTAGCAAATCGAATCATTGAAATTACACCGAACGGTTATATTGATAAAATGATGCCGTACGACGATTACCTGGCGGACGAGAAAATCGCAAACCTCCAGGAAGAGATGTACGCGTAATCACAGAAAATAAACAGGAAAGCCTCCAGCAAAATTGTTGGAGGCTTTTTTATTGGTATTAAGATGTCCCCGGGATTCACAAATTAGCTTGCTAATATTAGCTATTGGCGCAGCGTTAACAAGTATTAATTCGGGAATTCATCGGGTGGAATTTTGTTCAATTGAATGGTTGAAGAAGCTTAATACTTTTCCAATTTATAGGTGTTTGTTCCTACTTTCAATACGTAAATCCCTGCCTCCAACGACTCACATGGAATCTTCATTTCCTTTTCGGAAAGTATTGCAGAGCGTTCGAACAGAAGTTCTCCTGCGGTATTGTAAAGTTTTAGATCAACAGCCTCTTCGTTAAGTGAAGTAAGCTTCCAAAAATCGGTAGCAGGATTCGGACAGATCTGAATTGTTGCATCCTGAAATGCATTTAATCCAGCCGTACTGTCAATCACCAGAAACGATCCCATCATGCCGTCATCTTCATGATGAAGCAAGTGACAATGGTACATGTACGGTGTCATCTCATCAGCGAAGTCTTCAAATTTCGTGATGAATTTGACGCTGTCGCCCGGCATAACCAACACAACGTCTTTCCAACCCTGTTCGGATGGAGGAGGAGCAACACCGCTTTTTTCCAGGATGTTGAACTGAACATCGTGAATGTGAAACGGATGGGCGATGAGCGTGTTGTTTTTCAATGTCCAGATTTCCGTAGCGTTTAAGGGAACTTCTACGTTTACCATCATCATGTCAAAGACTTCATTATTGATTCCGAATGGACCTTCAGCTCTGTTTGGTGTTTCGCCGGGAATCAATGAAATCGTATCGAAGACAAGTGTTCGGTTTGCACTTACATCTGCCGTATTGTAAGGAAGATAAGGAACCAGTGTAGATGGAATCGTTGTAATTGGACTCACGGTTGGCGCTGTTACGTCAAACGAAACGAGATCAAAATCTGCCCCGTTAAGGGAATTGTCCATATACATGTCAATTTCGTCCGGTGGTGTTCCAACCATTGGTGCACCGAAAATACCGTTTTCCATTTCCGATCCGTAACTCATTAAAGTGATCGTTTGACCATTCATTCCGCCAAGATCAACCAGAATTTCAGAACGTTCTCCGGGAGCCAGTAACAATCTGGTCAGAGTGTTAGGAGCAGCAAGAAGCCCACCGTCTGTTGCAATCTGGTAAAAGTTCTGATTATTGGAGAATCCGAAATAAAAGGAACGCATGCTGCTTCCGTTCAGTAATCGCAATCGAACGACCTGCGCAGGTAATTCACCAATCGCATCCAGCGTTCCGTTCACGAATACCGCAGTATCCATATGATCTGCAATGGCAATCTGATTCAACACATCAAATGCTTTTGTCTGAACAATTACCGGAATATCATCGACGCCGTAGGTTTCAGGGAGATTTAGTGCTTGCTCGGCGGGATCGTGAATGATAAACAATCCTGACAACCCTTTTCCTACATGTAATTCAGTTTTTCCTTCACCGTGTGGGTGATACCAGAACGTTCCAGCATTGTTTTTGATCTCAAAAGTCGGACTCCAGGTAGTTCCTGCAGCAATACTCTGATGCGGTCCGCCATCGTGTTCCGAAGCAACGTGAAGACCATGCCAATGCATGGTTGTTGCTACATTGAGTGTATTCTGAACATTCAATGTAACTACATCTCCTTTGTTTACAACAATTGTGGGGGAAAGGAACGAACCATTGATTCCGTACGTTGGTGTTGGATTTCCGCTGAAAAACTGTTGTGTACCTTGTTGAACAACCAGATTAAAGCTGGTTCCGGATAATTGCGGCGGAATGTATAATGCGTTCTGGGCAATTCCCGATAACACTACCCCACAGAAAACCACTGATAAAAGTTGCGTTTTAAAGAGCATAATCTTTAAATAATAGAGGAAGTCGGTGACTAATTAAAATCAATCACCGACCAATAAACTTTTTGGAACTACGAGTTAGCGCTGAATCGAAAGATGTTGCGTAGCTATTCCACTTTCCGAATGAAGCTGAATCAGGTAGTTACCCGCCGGAACAGATGAAATATCCAATTCTTCTTCCACAAGTCCTTTTGCGAGTTTTTCACGCTTGAAACTCAATACAGCTTTCCCGCTCAAATCAACGATTTTGATTTCGGTATCCGCTGTTACCGGGTTAGTAAAGCTGATCTTTACCAATTCTGCTGCCGGATTTGGAAATACTTCAAGCGCAGTGATAGTCGTATTTTCAGTTACTCCAGCGGTAAATGTGTTCAAAATCAGGTCGCGCATTGTTGTAGTATCGGAATTGTTAAAATCCTGTGTTGTAAACAATACGTCGTGGTTATCGCCACCCAAAAGCACAACAGTTGGCATTCCGAATCCGCCGTAGTATGCAACCTGAACAGCTCCACTATCCATTGGTGCAAATAGCGGCAGGTTGTTATTCGTTACCCAGCTTGATGAATAACTACACGTTGTACTGTTTTGATACGGGAAAGAATATGCTTTCACCAATCCCGGATGTGTCGCATTGATTTTGTTTGCCATAGACTGCATACGTGTTGCAACCGGTGGACAAGAGCCACAATTTGGCATGTAAAAAATCAGCATAACAGCTTTTCCGGCATCAAGATCCGCGAAAAGGTCTACGTTATTCCCATTACAGTCCTGACCTGTAAAATTCATTGCTGTTGTTTGGCTCATTCCCGTGAATGATAATGCCATAAAAGCGGCTGCAACCGCAGATTTAAAAATGTTCTTTTTCATAGTTTAGTTTTTATAATGAAGTTTCTAACCACAGAGGGAAGATACTTCAGGTTATTATTTTTCGGATGATTTGATTGCTTCCAGTTCCATGCCGCAAACAGGACATGATCCAGGTTTTTCATATGTTTTAGCTCCTTCACATTTCATTGGACATTGATAGGAACTGGCGGTTTTGCTTCCTGTGCAGGAAGTAACCAAAAGTGTTGCTGCAAAAAGCGGCAGAAAGAATTTTTTCATGAGTACAGAAATTAATGAATATGCAAATCTTTACTACGGTTGTAGCAGAGAGCACCCCCATTAAATTCTATAGACGCAATGTTTGATAATAATCGGTTGGAGTAGCTGTGGGGGTGGAGCGTTGATGTTATTGACTACTACTTTCGGTACATAAAATTCCTTTTCGGAAATATACGTAAACGTGGTGTTTGAAAGATCTATCGGCTGAGCAATAAAGACTCCGGCAAGATGAATACGCTCATCTTCACTCGCTTTCTTGATAGAAACCTTCACGTCTTTGCAACATCCCGGTTTTGCAACCTTACAGCATGATTTTACTTCGCTAAAACCAACAAGAGAAAATGATTTTACTTCTCCACAACAGAAGTGCATGTTTACCGTCAATCCTGTACTCAGGACGAAGTAAAATACCACAAGACTGTATGTAAGTATTGCTTTCAAGTCAAACAAATCTATAAAAAAATCGTAGCAGCTTTGAATAAATATGATAACGAAAACATTGTAATTCTGGTAAAGCTAGATAATTAGAATGTGGAAAAACATCGGTGGTTAGACTACTACAAACCACCGATGAAAATCCTGAAGCAGGCAATCTAAAGTTCAACGATGTGTAGCTACACGTGTCGCGAACGAATTGAACCGTCTATTGCCCTTACCTAACTACTATATCATGGGCTTCAGGATTTTTAAGCAGATTATTTCTTTTTAGTCGACTCCACTCCAACAAGTTTGATATGACACATCGGACAAATTCCTGGTTTATCGTAGAATTTGTCGCCATAACATTTCATTGGGCAGTGATAAAGCTCATAAGGATTTGTATCCGTACAGGATAACATTAGTTGGGTAGTCGCAAGCAGCGACATAAAAACAAGCAATTTCATGATCTGAGGGTTTAATGAATGAGTGAACGACTAACTGTTGGGAACAGCAGTTTACATCGCAACTTCATTAAATCCGATACACGCAGTTTTTTATGATAATGGGTTGTAAGGATTCAGGCGGGGGAGCATGACTATTCGCCACGATTATTTTAGGAACGTAGAAGGTTTTCCTTTCTACATACGGTATAACGTTTTCATGGAAAATTACGGGATGTACAACAAAGAAACTCGCCAGTTGATACCGCTCATCTTCACTAGCTTTTTTAAAGGAAACTTCCAGATTCTTACAACATCCGGGTGTAGCGGATTCGCTTGTGCAACATGGTTTCTTCGTGTGCGAAGCGATAAAATCTACTGATTCGATCTCGCCGTGACAAACATGCAGATTAACCGTAAGCCCGAGGCTAAGGGTAAAGTAGAGTAGTAACAGACTATATGTGAGAATCTTTCTCAAGCTCAACAAAGCTATCATTCTCCACGAAAAAACAATCGTCTAAAATGTTAAAACTGATAATTATTTGATATACAGATTTTTATATTTTGAATTCGTTTATTCCTTGAATAAAGGCTAATTTCGATGTATTGAAATACACAACATGTCAGTCCCGAATCGTTCCTTTTTATTGCGCCACAAGCTGATTTCCGGTTTGCGTGATCTGGACATTCGCGGTATTCGACGTCTATCGGTTCTGTTACCTAAACTGTTGCTGCCTTCCGCAGAGAAAGCAGGAAAACATGTCCTCAAAACCATTCACGGAGTGAAACTCCAGATTGATCCTTCGGTGGACAAAGGAGTGGAGCTGTCGCTATTTGAAACAGGAACCTACGAAAAAGGGACCATTCAACTCCTCGGAAAATTTTTAAAACCGGGAAGCACATTTCTGGATATCGGAGCGAACATCGGCTTGATGTCGTCCATCGCTTCGAAGTACGTTGGTGAACATGGTAAAGTACTTGCTGTAGAAGCGAATCCGAAGACAGTTGAACTGTTGCAACACAACCTCGCGTTAAACGACTGCAAAAACGTTGAAATTTTTTCACTTGCATTGGGAAAAGAGCCGGGAAAAGCAACGCTATATGAAAACTGGAATGTCAATAGAGGCGGAGCCTCCTTACTAGCTCAGGAAGAATCCGAAGGAATTGAAGTTCCTGTTGAAACAATTGATGATCTTTTTAAAAACGACAGGATCGATGTTCTGAAAATCGATGTGGAAGGTTTTGAACTGGAAGTGCTGAAAGGAGGAATTGACGTCCTGAAAAAGCAACAACCGGTTTTGATTATCGAAGTTTCGGAACAGCGCGAAAACATTGCCGGAGTTTCACCAAAGGAAATAGCCGATTTCGTGAGAACGCTCGGGAATTACAAACTCTACAAGCAAAAAGGCACCAAAGAACGACGTTCGGCGTTGGTAGAAATTACGTCAGATGAAGAATTGCCGAAGCACGATAATATTGTGTGTGTGGCAAAATAGCACCACTACGGTTTTGTGGGAAGTTCAAACTCTTTTGAAATCTCATCGCCTATCACGAAACGTAATATGTCTCTCTTTCCTAAGAACATAGGAAATGATGTCACAATGAGTTCATCGGGACGGATAATAATGTCCTGACTTTCCGCAACCAAATAGTTATCGTAAACGGTTTCAGTCGTAATCCATTCGTCCTCTTTTTTAAACTGAACACGGATATTCAAATGTCCATTGTTTCCGACAAGAATCGGTTTCCCTGATGTGTTTCTGATGACAACGGCAAAAGCAGAATGATAGACCATGGTATCTTCCCCAAAGCCAACCGGTTCCGAAATACAGAATTGATTGGCCAGATTGAATTCAATCAACGTATTGGCGGCGCTTGCTTTTTGAGGTGGTTCATCAGTTGGTTGATACCGAATCAATGTGATCGTATCCGGATACAAAAAACCAATGCCCGTAACGCTAAGCGTATCTGCCCAGGGACCGTTGTACAACATCGGGAAGTAGTTTGAAAAACCGTATTTCGGTGCAACGTACCTTTCGGAGCAATCAATAAGCGTTTCAATCCACGGAAGAGAACGTTCTTTCCATGCCAATCGAACGGCCATTAGAACTTTTTCCGCAGCCAGTTTTCTGTCTCCGGAAAGTGTTTTGATATAATCCGGATACATGATTTGTCCTTTCTTGAAGAATTGTTCCGTGCCGTTAATGGTGTCACTATATTTTAAAGGCAGTTGAAAATCAGGATAAGCCGCCACATTGAGTGTGAACTCGCCTGGTTTTGCGCCACGCTGCATAAAGCCATCATAAACCGCTTGTGCTCGTTTATAGGCTATATCCTTCGTTTCTCCGGGAGCGTAATAACCAGTTAGTTCAATGGTTAGTGATGGGTGAATGTTTCCGATCAGATCCCACCAATAGAATTTTGTTGTATCCGTTACCATTGCAGAATTCCGTTCGAAATAAAATTCCTGGAAGAGATCGTGAATCATTCGATCTTTTAAAATGATAATCGTTGTATCCTTCTCCAACTCAATTTTTATCTGAATTGGGATGTAGTGTTTCCAATCGGTTGGGATAACGGAATAATCGGTGCATCCATTGATGGTCCTGAATGTTCCCACCCCCTGGCAATCTGTTACAATTTTTGTTTGTAATGTGCGCAATTCACTGTTTACACAATGTGAGCCAAGCTCCATTTCAAGGCCGGGAATTCCTTCTCTTGTCTGATCGAAGATTACTTTGAAATAGATTTCCTTTTCCTGTGAGAACGAAAACAACGGGAAAAACAGGAAAAGGATAACAGGTAATTTCATAGCTGATTTGTAACCGGCGATTATTTCGGGCAATAATACCTGTTTAACCGTCAATTTCAAAATGAAACGAACTGAAACGGGTGTTGTCGTAAAAAAGAACTTTCGGAATCATTTTTTCGAATCCTCATCACTCATTGGAGTATAGGTAACCGGGCTACATTGAGCAAATTTTACTTTGGCCTTCAACGGAAAACGATACTTTGCTATAAACTGATTCAGTAATTCATCAAAACGCTTTGCCTGATCGTCCGACAATTCCATTCTGAAGGTGTAAATGAAATAGTCTATTCGCCCATTCGGAGCAAAATAAATGCGATTAAAGCTGTTTACATTGTGGTCCCAGATGAAATCGTGTTTGTAAAGAAATGTTCCAAAATCCTGAAGTAACTGCGTATATGCCTTCATTACGGCTTCCTGATCCTGAAAAACGGCCAACGTGGAATCGGAATGAATTGCGCTTTTGTAAAGGCTGTCCAATTCGGAAATCTCAACTCCATGTAGTTGTGCGTCTTTAAACGGAAATGCTTTCTGAGAGAAAAGAAGTCCACAAATGAATAAGAATGCAGTTGTTACAAGTAGTGATTTCATGTATTGTCCATTGAGAAATCTAAGGTAAGTGGAAACGGGTTAAGGAAAGAATCAGATGAATAAGTGAGAAGGTAATTTGAATAAAACGGGCTGGAAAACGAGTAAATCCGGGAGTTGGGCCTGATATTGCGATATCAGTTCGAACTATTTATGTAGTTTGTTTTCGTTTCTGCTTCGAGATAACGTGTTGAGCAAGTAGAACTGGAGTACCATCTGCCACTTTGTCACCTCCCGCCATTTGGCACAAACCTTGACTAACCTCCACCAAAATGACCAAAAAATGAAAACCGGACAAATTCATGTTTCAACGGAAAACATCTTTCCGATCATTAAAAAATTCTTGTACTCCGATCACGAAATCTTCTTAAGAGAACTCGTGTCAAACGCTGTGGATGCCTCTCAAAAAATGAAAGTGCTTACGTCTACCGGCGAATTCAAAGGAGAATTGGGTGAGTTGAAAGTGGAGGTAATCCTTGATAAAGACGCCAAAACCTTAACCATCCGCGACAATGGAATCGGTATGACAGCTGAGGAAATTGACAAATACATCAACCAAATCGCTTTCTCGGGAGCAGAAGAGTTCGTAAAACAATACGAAGGAAAAGAAGGTGCGGAAAGCATCATCGGTCACTTTGGACTCGGATTCTACTCTGCGTTTATGGTGGCTGAAAAAGTGCAGATTCGTACGCTTTCTCGTCACGAAGGAGCCCAGGCTGTTCAATGGGAAAGTAACGGGTCGCCCGAATTCACAATCTCTGAAATCGAAAAGGATACGCGAGGAACAGACATCGTCTTGTACATCAACGATGAATCACTTGAATTCCTTGAAAAGTCTCGCATTCAGGGAATTCTCGACAAATACTGTAAATTCCTGCCAATTCCGGTATTCTTCGGAAACAAGGTAGAGTACATTGATTCACCGGAAGGTGAAAAGGACGAGGATGGAAAAGTAAAACGCGTTTCTGTTGATGTTCCGAATCAGGTGAACAATCCTGCTCCGGCATGGACGAAAGCTCCTGTTGATTTGAAAGACGAAGATTACTCAACGTTCTACCGCGAGTTGTACCCGATGTCTTTCGAAGAACCGTTGTTTCACATTCACCTGAACGTTGATTATCCGTTCAACCTTACGGGAATCCTGTACTTTCCGAAAATCAAGGAAAACGTTGAGGTTCAACGCAACAAGATCAATTTATACTGCAATCAGGTGTTCATCACGGATTCAGTCGCAGAGATTGTTCCTGAATTTCTGACGTTGCTGCATGGCGTAATCGATTCACCGGATATTCCGTTGAACGTTTCCCGTTCTTACCTGCAAAGTGATGGTAACGTGAAGAAAATCTCGGCGCATATTACCAAAAAAGTCGCAGATAAATTGGCGGAAATGTTTAAGAAAGACCGTGCTGACTTTGAAGCAAAGTGGGACGATCTGAAGATTTTCGTGGAATACGGAATGTTGTCTGATGAGAAGTTTGCTGAGAAAGCAAAATCGTTTGCGCTGATCAAGACTACCGATGGAAAATACTATACCATCGATGAACTGAAAGAGCAGATTGCACCGCTTCAAACAGATAAAAACAACAAAGTTGTGGTGTTGTATACCCACAGCTCCGACGAACATTTCTCATTCGTGAAACAAGCGAAAGATCGTGGTTATCAGGTCGCAGTTGTTAATGGACCATTGGCTCCACACTGGATTTCTAAAGTGGAACAAACCTTTGAAAACCTCGCGTTTGCCCGGGTTGATTCAGATACATTGGATCATTTGATTCAGAAAGAGGGAGAGTTACCTGCAAAATTGTCAGAAGAACAACAAGCGGAATTGAAACCAATTTTCGAATCTGCAGTGAACGCAGAAAAATTCAAAGTGGAATTCAAATCAATGAGTGAAACGGATGCGCCAATCATTGTTACGCAACCTGAATTCATCCGAAGAATGATGGAACAATCCGCCTTAGGCGGTGGAGGATTCTTCGGCGCATTCCCGGAAACTTACAACCTTCTGGTGAATGCCAACCATGCAAAAGTAGAAAGCCTGCTATCCATTTCAGATGAAGCGGAGAAAAATACCAAAGTCAAGCAGTTGACTGATCTGGCACTGCTTTCTCAAGGCTTGTTGAAGGGCGAAGAACTGAATTCGTTCATCGAACGCAGCATCAATTTAATTTAAGTTTGAAAAAAGTCCCGACCAAACCCGCCATGCGCGGGTGAGCGTCGGGACATAATTGTTTTAGTGTGTATAGTCTCATTTTTGCCGTTCTTGGTTACATTCTTACCCGAAGTATCTTAGGCGGATTAGCAGGTTTTTTTGTTGGAGGAATTGTTGATCAGGTAGTGCGTGCACGCAAAAACCCGGATGCAAACCAACAACAAAACCGTCAGTCTTTTCAGGATATTTTTGATTACTACCAACGGCAAACACAACGCTATGATTTCCCGACTCAGCTGCTTGCACTTTCAGCTTACATGATGAAAAGTGACGGGAAGGTAGTTCGTTCCGAATTGAATTTCGTAAAAGGTTTTCTGGCACAGCAATTCGGCCCGAATTTCAATACACAGCATCTGCAAACACTGAAGCAATTCCTTGATGCACCTTCCATTCCAATTCAGGAAATCTGCACCGATATTCGCATGCGTGCTCAGGTGGAAATCCGTATTCAATTGTTGCATTATCTTTTTGGTATTGCTCAATCAGATGCTCAGGTTAGCGATCAGGAAATTCGAACCCTGGAACAACTTGCACAATGGCTGCACGTTCCGCCAATGGACTTCCGTTCCGTAAAAGGAATGTTCAAGCACAATATTCAGGCGGATTATGAAGTGCTGGGAGTGGAAGAAAGTGCGACAGACGACGAAGTGAAAAAAGCTTACCGCAAACTGGCCGTTCGTTATCACCCGGACAAAGTAGCTTCCATGGGAGAAGAATATCAGAAAGGAGCAAAAGAGAAGTTCCAGCGCGTTCAGGAAGCCTACGATAACGTGAAAAAAGCCCGGGGTTTTAGCTAAAAGATTAAAATTCAATTGATTCCTGAAGAAAAAGGTGCAGAATTCACGAATGTAACGCGCTAAACCGATATAGTTTCATTCCTTTCGCAGACATATTCATGTAAATCATTCACATGCTAAAAGTGTAGTAAATTAAAGTCGCGCTCGCGCGAAGGACTATAAAAACTTACTACACATGCAGAACTACTACCGTTGTAAAGCAACCATCCTAATGGCGCTCCTGTTTTTTGGAGTTCATGTCTCAGCTCAGGACATGCAGGCTCAGGAAGGAATGAAGGTAGATACCCGAAATTACACATCGTTTACATCACGTGAAATTGCAAACATCGAAGCCTGGACGAAATACAACCTGCCGGAGTATTACGATCATCCTGAATTCGGAAAACTGTCAAAAGACGCACCAAACGATCATTGTGTGGAAGACCTATCGAAACGAAATTTCGATGAACGATATTTTGTTGATATCAATGACCCTTCGAAGTTCTACATTCAGAAAGCTTTAGGGTATTTGCATACTCAGGTTAACGGAGACTGGGTTACCATCGATCATAAATTACAACCTTCATCGACTGGAATTTACGAGTCCGGTTTCGCGGATGAACAAGCCGGCTTCGATGTAAATCAGCACAAAGCATTTATCAAAACAGTTGGTGGTGTAGTGTATTTCAATAACTGGACAATGCATACGGTTTTGAATGGGACAGCTAGCTCGTTTGGCTCTATGTCATGGGAAAACTACACCATTGGTGAAGATGGAGTTTACATCACGGATGCCTTTCCGGGAATTGATGCCGAAATGATTGTGTTCAGAGGATCGATCAAAACCAATTTCATCATAAAGAGTAACAATTTGGGAGTATTCGATCACCTGGTATTCAGAGATCAGTTCCTGGCTTCAGGAAATATTTCAACTCAGTTCAGTGAAAGTAACGATTCTGAAGGAATAGGTGAGTTTTCCGTTTTCTCCGGTTCAATGAATCTACTTACGGTTGGAGAAGCTATTTTGTTTGCCAAAGATGGTCCGAAAGATCTGGTTAGGGCGGGAACATATGTGTTGAACGGAAATACCATGGATGTAAAAGTCCCTTACGACTGGATCAACGAAAACATTGGTTCGTACCGTTTGGTTGTCGACCCTGTTGTAACAGGAACAAATACGCTGGCTCAGGCTTCCATTACAGGATCTATGTACAATGGGAGCTGTAATTTCACGAACTCCTGTAATTACAACATGAATGTTTCCCGTCCTGCAAACGCGACTCTTACAGATGTTGCATGGACATTTACCTATACGGCAAACGGAACCACATGTTGGTTAGAAGATGGTGCAATCCGAATCACAAGCGGAACGTGTGTTAGCCCTTCTATGGCCGGATATTACTGGTTCTGTAACGCTGTTGGTGGTGGAACTTGTACAGGAAACAATCAAACAATTTTTAGCGATGTTTCTTCGTGTATGCCTGCTCCGGGCTGTACCGCTCAAAACGTTCCGTTTACACTTCAGTTCTTTCGTTCCTGTTGGGGATCCACCGGCTGCAATAACACGTGTATCGGTGCCGGTTCACCATGGACAATGACGATTACCGGACAAACGCTTGCCTTCGCTAACGTCGCAACTCCGATTACGCTTTCGGCGACAACTGTTTGTGCCGGAGGATCAATTACAGCGTCTACAACCGGACAATATGGTGTTCCCGGATATACCTACAACTGGAGCTTTAGTCCGACCGGAACCCCTTCGGTTGGTTCAGGATCTTCAACAAGCATTACGTTCCCAACTTCGGGATCGGTAACGCTTTATTCGTTTGTTACAGATGCATGTGGAAACGTGGTGACTTCTTCACGAACCGTTACTGTAACTCCTGGTCCGACGGTAAATGTTAACTCACCAACAATTTGTGCTGGTCAAAGTGCAACATTGACAGCAACCGGAGCAACATCGTATACCTGGACTCCGTCGGCTACGCTTTCAAGTGGAACAGGTTCTTCCGTAACTGCTACACCTGCAAGCACAACAACGTATACAATTACCGGAACAACAAGCGGTTGTAGTGGAACCACAACGGCTACAGTAACAGTCAATCCGTTGCCAACCATTAACGTGAATTCACCAACCATTTGTAACGGTGGAAATGCGACATTGACAGCAACAGGTGCAACGTCTTATTCCTGGACACCAAGCGGAACGCTTTCCAGTTCCTCAGGTTCACCGGTCACTGCCACACCAACAACTACAACAACATACACGGTAACCGGAACAACATCCGGCTGTTCGAATACTGCAACTGCTACGGTAACCGTAACCAGCAATCCGATAATTAATGTGAACTCACCAACGATTTGTGCAGGACAAAGTGCAACGTTGACAGCCACCGGAGCTACTTCCTATTCCTGGACGCCAAGCGGAACGCTTTCAAGTGCTTCCGGTTCTCCTGTTACTGCTACACCGGCAACAACAACAACGTATACAGTTACCGGAACCACAAGCGGCTGTACCGGAACTGCTACTTCAACCGTTACTGTGAATCCTTTACCAATAGTAAATGTGAACTCCGCTACCATCTGTGAAGGCGATAATGCAACGCTTACAGCTACTGGCGCAACGTCTTATTCCTGGACACCAAGCGGAACACTTTCCAGTTCCTCAGGTTCACCGGTAACTGCCACACCAACAACTACAACAACATACACGGTAACCGGAACGACGGGTTCCTGTTCCAATACCGCTACTGCAACGGTTACGGTGAATCCGAATCCGGTTGTCAACGTGAATAGCGCGAGTATTTGTGAAGGTGCAAGCGCAACGCTAACAGCAACCGGTGCAACATCTTACAGCTGGACGCCAGCCACGACACTTTCGAGTGGTAGTGGAAGTCCGGTGACAGCAACACCCGCAACAACAACAACCTACACGGTTACCGGGACAACAGGGACGTGTACGGGAACTGCAACAACAACCGTTACGGTGAATCCAAATCCGGTAGTGAACGTAAACAGTGCGACAATCTGTGACGGTGCCACTGCAACATTGACCGCAACCGGTGCAACATCTTATAGCTGGACACCAAGCGCTACGCTTTCAAGTGGAACGGGAAGTCCTGTTACTGCCAATCCAACTACAACTACAACCTATACCGTTACCGGAACAACGGGAAGTTGTACGGGAACGTCAACATCAACGGTAACAGTAACGCCATTACCAAACGTCACGGTAAATAACGCGACAATTTGTGCCGGTCAGAGTGCAACGCTCACAGCCAATGGTGCTGCATCTTATAGCTGGACTCCGTCAGCGACACTTTCAAGCGGATCAGGATCGCCAGTTACTGCAACTCCGGCAACTACAACAACTTATACGGTTACAGGGACAACATCCGGCTGTTCGAATACGGCAACTTCAGTCGTAACCGTGAATCCGTTGCCAACCATTTCCGCTTCAAACAATGGACCGTTATGTCCGGGTGAAACACTTATTTTGACGGGGAATGGACAGTCCGGATCAACATATTCATGGAGTGGGCCAGGTGCGTTCTCAAGCCCGGTTCAGAACCCACAAATAACGCCTGTAAGCAGCAGTCATGTTGGTACGTACACGGTAACTGCAACATTGAATGGTTGTACGAATTCGGCAACAACAACGTTTGCGCTTAATCCTGGCCTGGTTTCAACGATTAATCCGAGTGGCCCGTATTGTAAAAATGATCCGGCAGTTCAATTATCTGCAGTGAATCCGGGTGGAACGTGGAGCGGAACAGGAATTACAAATGCGGCAAACGGAACATTTGATCCAGGCATTGCCACAGTTGGAAACAACACAATTACATATACGCTTCCCGGAGGTTGTGGAGGGCCATCAACAGCTACGATTGTTGTAAACGGATTGCCAACTCCACTTTTCAGTGCTAACGTTACACAAGGTTGTGCTCCATTGGTTGTTCAGTTTACCGATAATTCGAGTCCGGCCAGTAGCTCGGTTTCCTGGGATTTTGGTAATGGACAAAGTTCAACTGCTCCTTCTCCGGACGCACAGTACGATAATGTCGGCTGTTTCCCCGTTACATTGACAAGCACGGATGCAAACGGCTGTACGAATTCCACAACAATCAGTTCTTACATCTGCGTACTGGCCGATCCGAACGCTCAGTTTCACGCAGCGGATAACGAGAAACCGGTTTCCAATCCCGTTTTCCAGTTCCTCAACACGTCAACTGATGCAGTGAGTTACGTATGGACATTCGGTGACGGTACAGGTGCGGTCGCATCCAATCCAAGTCATACCTACGAAGGTCAATCAGGTTCTTACACGGTAGAACTGATAGCATATAATGCAGCTGGTTGTTCGGATACTGCGCGTTTGATCGTTACCGTTCAGGACGAACAGATTTTCTTCGTTCCGAATGCCTTTACCCCGAATGGTGATGAGCATAATAACTCTTTCGTTCCGGTGTTTACGTCAGGAATTGATCCTCAGAATTTCCGCTTCACGATTTTCAACCGTTGGGGAGAAATCATTTTCGAAAGTTTAAATCCTGAATTCGGTTGGGATGGAACCTATCACGGAGAAGTCGTTCCATCAGGTGATTATACGTGGGCATTGTGGTTCAAAAACCCTAAGAACGATGGTAAATTCCAGTTCTCAGGGCATTTGAACGTGATGAGGTGATGGGGTTAGGGTTATTGAATGACCAATTTGATAACCTGAGCACTTTCTCCTGAAACGGCGGTTAAGGTATAAACACCTGCCGGAAGATCATTTGTCGTAAGGTTAGAGACGCTATTTGTCAGCGCTTTTACTTCGAATGGAATCTCTTTTCCGGAAAGATCATGCAGGTACAATTCCAATGCCTCCAATGGAAGCTCACAGGAAAGATTGAATGAACCTTTGTTCGGATTCGGATATGCTGAAATCAATTCTGTTTCTTGATCATCTATCGATAAGCTGGTTAAGGCATAGTCGATTGCAGCTTTTACATTTGGTAATGCTCCGATATGTGCATCTGATACGGAATACAATGCTCCATTTTGTTGAGGTTGTCCGGTAAGAGTGAAGATGTCAACGATTTGATCACGTGTTAAGTGCTCGCCGGTTTGATCGAAGTATACCGAATTCAATAATGCGACAGCGCTGGTAACGATTGGTGATGCTCCTGAGGTTCCTCCGAAATCAGCTGTGTAAAATTCGTTTTCGGAATCACTGAACAAATCTCCATACCCCGTGGAGTAAATATCCTCACCGTTTCCTTGAACCGCAACTGCTGATCCGTAGTTAGAGAACCAGATGGTTGAACGCGGAGTATCGGAAGTTACAGCACCTGCTCCAATGATAATCGCTCCTGAACCGTTTCCGGGATAGAACGGGTAATGCCCCCAATTGTCCGTAATGTAGATTTCATCGTCCAGATTTTGTTGTCCGTTTCCGGCAGCCTCTACAACAATAATTCCTTGCCCGACAACCACCTGAATGGCGTCGTAAAATTCCTGGTACCATTCAACGGGAACATAACCGAACTGACCCTGCCCGGAGAAATTTGGGCCGTCAATCTGTTGTTCGATCAATACCACATCGCCCGGATTCAGGTGTTCGGTAGTTTCCAGTAAGGCATTTTCCAATTGGTACATTCCGCCGTAATAACATCCGGAAAAGTAGAAATCACTTCCATAAGCAATTCCTGTTGTTCCGATACCGTCGTTCAATGATCCCATTTCACCCAGTACGGCTGTTCCGTGATCGCCTCCGGCTCCTTGCCATGGATCTTCGGGTGTGATACCAACAACCGTGACTTGTGGCAGGTCCAAATGATCGTAATTGAAAGTGTATTCCACATCACAAATCTTGATGCCTTCACCATGATTATTGTAAGTTGACCACACAGCTTCAGCATTAATTCCATTAACGTTATTCCCTAAATATCCCTGCTGAGGCATGTAATCCGGAGCTGAAGCAGGAATAAGGCGTGGAGCCCTTTTAGCAGAAAAAATAGAGGGATGAGCATTCAATTGTTGAAGGGCTTTTTCCATGTCGTTTGGGTTATCCGGAACGAAGCGGTAATCAAGGTTCAAATCCGGAATTTCCTTGTTAAGGTTCTTTTCTGCAACCAGACATAGACTGTCCAGTTTCGCAGGGTTCATGGAATAGGTCTTTCTCCAGTATCCCATGTTGTTGACTTCCGTAGGATCCGTTTCATTGATGAACAGGTAACCGCCCATATTCATCAGTTCCGTTCCCGGTTTGAAGCGAACGTAAATGGTTTTGTCATTCATTGAAACGCCTTGCTGTGCAACAGCGGCAGAAATGAAAAGACCTGTAAAGAAGAATGCGAGAGTAAAGCGTTGCATCATAAGTCGGAGTTTATAACTCCAAGTATACAGAATGTTGCTTTACAGAAAAAACGAAACTACCGTTGGTGTAGTCTGGTGTTCGTTTGCTTGAGTAAACGAACCTTTAATGAAATTTTCCCAATGCAAACATTACCGGAATTTTTCCGATGTCGTATGCATTTTCGCGCCAGTCTTTGATGCTCATCGTGCGAATCTGTTCATCAGGAAGAGTCAGGTTACTGGCGATGCATAACAAGGTGTCGTCCATTAATTCGTTCAACAAATCGTCAAGGACATGCATGTTACGGAACGGCGTATCCATGAATAATTGTGTTTCGCCGGAACGACGCACACGTTGTTCCAGGTCTTTCAGCTTGCGGATTCGTTCTTTCTGATCTTTCGGAAGATAACCGTGGAAGGCAAATTGTTGCCCGTTCATCCCACTTCCGATCAACGTAAGCAGAATGGAACTTGGACCCACCATTGGCTGAACTTTTACTCCAAGTTCATGTGCTTCCGCAACCAGCAAGGCACCCGGATCAGCAATTCCAGCACATCCCGCTTCACTGATAATCCCAATGTTTTCTCCTTTCTTCAGGGCTGCAATTGCCGGATAGATATCCTGTGTTGTTGAACTCTTTGTCATCACTACGAACGTCGATTCGTCAATCGGGAAGGAGCGATCCATTTTTCGAAGGAGTCTACGAGCCGACTTGATGTCTTCCACTGCGAAACAGCGTAGTTCTGTCGCAATGCGTGCAACTTCAGTCGGAATGATGTCTTCCGTAGTTTCTCCCCCAAGCGTATTGGGGATCAGGTATAATTTTCCTTTCATGGAATCAATTGTTCGTTTCGTAAAAATGCGTCAGTGGCTTTATCCAGTAGTTCGATCACGTGTCGAAAATCGGCGTCAGTTCCGTAATAAGGATCGGGAACCTCTAAATCTTCCCCCGGATGTAATTCATTCAGAAACAAGCGAACCTTTGATTTGTCCGCTTCGCTTCTGGCCAACGAAAGAATATTTTTTAAATTATTGTGATCCATAGCAAAAATGACATCGAAATCGTCAAAATCTGAAACTGTGAACTGTCTGGCTCTCAGTTCGTCAATGGAAACTCCGGCTTCTTTCGACCATTTTCTCATACGTGAATCCGGCTTGGCTCCGACGTGATAATTTGCCGTTCCGGCTGAATCAACTGTAAGGTTAAGTTTCAGATTTTCAGACTTATAGCGAAGCCATCCGTCTGCCATTGGAGAGCGACAAATGTTACCCAAACACACCATTAACACTTTCATCTGTTACCCTTTTCTTTTTTTGAGTTATAGGGTGCAAATATACGTGGTTGACACCAATATGTAATTTTCGTCCCCCTCCCCATTTTACAGTTTCAAACCATTGAAATATTCATTTAACATCTTTTTTGTCCAACTAATGACAACAGGATGTATCAAATTATCGTTAAAATAGTATATCAACAATCAACGAAGCACGCCATGAGACAGTTAAAAATTGTAAAGCAGGTCACCAATAGGGAGACGGCTTCTTTAGACAAGTATCTTCAGGAAATTGGTCGGGTTGACCTGATCACAGCCGATGAAGAAGTAGAATTGGCGAGACGAATCAAAAACGGGGATAAAGCAGCCCTGGAAAGATTAACAAAAGCCAACCTTCGATTCGTTGTGTCCGTTTCTAAACAATATCAGAACCAAGGTCTTTCATTACCGGATTTGATCAATGAAGGAAATGTTGGTCTGATTAAAGCGGCAGAACGATTCGATGAAACGCGTGGATTTAAATTCATTTCCTATGCGGTTTGGTGGATTCGACAGTCTATTTTACAAGCGCTTGCAGAACAAGCACGTATTGTACGTTTGCCCTTGAACAAAATTGGTACAATCAACAAGATCAATCGCGCCTACAGTGAATTGGAGCAATTGTATGAACGACCGCCGTCAGCACACGAGTTGGCGGAATACCTGGAATGTTCGGTGGAAGATGTACGCCAGTCAATGGCCAATACAGCTCGCCACGTATCCATGGATGCACCGTTACTGGAAGGAGAGGAAAACTCTTC
Organism: uncultured Fluviicola sp.; assembly: GCA_966211245.1. GTDB lineage: Bacteria > Bacteroidota > Bacteroidia > Flavobacteriales_D > Crocinitomicaceae > Fluviicola. The sequence continues at coordinate 31,515 of CBIHND010000023.1, forward strand.
CAGCATGTACGATGTATTGCCAAATGATGCGCTTCCTTCTCCGGAAGAAGAGTTGTACAAAGAGTCATTGCGAAAGGACATCGAACGTTCACTGAGCTCACTCACAGGTAGAGAAAGTGACGTAGTGCGGTTGTACTACGGTTTGAATGGAAAGCATCCGTTAACACTGGAAGAAATCGGAGATATTTTCGATTTGACCCGAGAACGTGTGCGACAGATTAAGGAAAAAGCAATTCGAAGATTGAAACATACATCCCGAAGCCGGATGCTCAAAACATACCTGGGTTAAGCGGGATTTCCTGCCGGATTAGGCAGGATCTACGTCGATAATCAGTCGAATTGGTTTATATACAGGAACGCTAAAGAATTGATCCGTTAGTTCTTCGATGCGTTCCTTTATTTTTTTCTGAGGGGCAGAAGCTTCTATCTTCAACAAAATCTCTTTCATGTAAAAGTTTTGAATGCGTGCAATAACCGGGAATTCCGGGCCGATAACGCGTTCAAAAAACACCGAACGTAACAACTTTGCATACTCTTCCGAAGCCGCAGAAACCAGATTTGGATCTTTGTGTTTGATCACAAAACGAATCAGTTTGTAATAAGGTGGGTAATGGTAATTGCGACGCTCAACCAATTCGTTGTGCGCAAATTCATCGTAATTGTGTTCAATTGTCTTTTGGATTACCCAATGGTGCGGAGCTGCACTCTGAATAATCACTTTACCGCGTTTATTCCGTCTTCCTGCACGTCCCGCAACCTGCGTCATCAACTGGAAACTTCGTTCAAAAGCACGGAAATCTACTTTGTGCAGCAGTAAATCCGCATCCAGGATCCCAACAAGTCCAACGTGATCAAAATCCAGCCCTTTTGCAACCATTTGCGTTCCAATCAGAATATCAATCGAACGTGTTTCGAAGTCGGAAATCAATTCCTGATAACTGTTCTTGTTCCGTGTTGAGTCAAAATCCATTCTGGCAATTCGCGCATTAGGCAACAGAAGCGACAAATCGTCTTCGATCTTTTCCGTTCCGAAGCCAAGCATTTTCAACCGATTACTGCCACATTGCGGACACGTCCCGATAGGAGGAATGTGGTAACTGCAATGGTGACACTTCAGCACGTTGAGGTGTTTGTGATAATTCAACGTTGTATCACAATTGATACAATTCGGACTGAAACTACAGATTTCGCAACTCCAGATAGGCGTATACCCACGACGGTTTTGGAACAGGATAATTTGTTCGTTGTTTTCCAACGCAATTTTCATTTCCTCCAACAGAAAGGAAGAGAAGTGCCCGTTTACCGTTTTTTCGATGCGCTCTTTTTTCATGTCGGCAACGAAAATCTCCGGTAAGGCAACTTCAGAGAAGCGCTTGTTAAGCAAAACATGACCGTATCGGCCTTCCTGAGCATTGTAGAACGTCTCAATAGCAGGAGTGGCAGAACCGAGCAGACATTTCGCTCCGAAGAGCTTAGAAAGCACAATAGCCATGTCTCGGGCATGGTAACGAGGTGAAGGATCCTGTTGCTTGAAGCTTCCTTCGTGTTCTTCGTCAACAATGGCCAACCCGAGGTTTTGAAACGGAAGGAAAATTGCCGAGCGTGCACCAACAACTACGCGGTATTTTGAAGAGTTATTGGCAAGCACCTGATTCCAGATTTCCACGCGTTCATTTGCGTTGAATTTGGAATGATAAATCCCTACCTGATTGCCGAAGTAATGCGACAAACGCTGAATAAGCTGTGTTGTTAGCGCGATTTCAGGTACCAGGAAGAGTACTTGTTTCCCCTGGTTGAGTTGCTCCTGAATCAGGTGAATGTAAATTTCCGTCTTTCCGGATCCCGTAATTCCCTGCAACAGGACGATGTCTTTTTCCGCAAAGCTTTCCTGAATTTCCTCTTTCGCACGTTGCTGGTGTTCCGAAAGGTTCGGAAATCCGAAATCCTGTTGATCGGATTCTTTCAGTCGGGATATTTCAAGTCGTTCTGTTACAAGAACACCGTTTTTTTCAAGTGTATTGATTGCTGAAAGAGAGCACCCACGGTCTTCGAGTACTTTTCGTTGAATCGGGTGTGCTTTCCCGTCCTTCCATCCGCCAAGGTGAAGGATTTCAAGAAGAACCTGTTCCTGCTTCTTTTTCTGAGCAGATTGCTGGAAAGCTTCAAACAAATGATTTAGTCGTTCTTCATTACAGTATTCATCAGCGAGAAGAATGAACAACGCTGTTTTTGGCGTGAATTTATCGTTGAGTTCCTCCTGCGTCAGAATCAGTCGGCGATCAATCATTTTTTTGATGATTGGCTGAATGGTTTTGATCCCTAGTAAATCCCCAACTTCCTTCAGACTCAAAGTTTCCTTTACTTCCAGAGCATCCAGAATCTGGTGCTCACGATCACTCAACGAAGCATTTTCATTGAAGTCAGGGTGAACGGCAATTAAGGTTTCGGAAGCCAGTTTCAGATTCGAAGGGAGGGCGGCGTTCATGACATCACCTATCGGTGACATGTAGTAACTCGCCAGCCATAACCAATGCTGGTATTGTTTAGGGGTAATAATCGGAGAATCATCCAGAACTAATTCCACGTACTTCGCCTGGTAGTCCTGCGGTACATTTTCATGGATTTTAGTAATGATTCCGGTAACGTATTTCCCTTTCCCGAACGGGACAATAACACGTACAAACGGTTGGATGTGGGGATTCAATTCGAACGGAACGCGGTAGGTAAACTCCTTACTGATAGGTACGGGAATGATTACTTCTACGAAGAGTGTTACGCGTTCGGACATAACACAAATTTAATCATAAAAAAAATCCCCGGTCATCGAGCGAAGTCTGGATGCCGGGGATTTCCAAAGAGAATGAATCTTTTATTGACAAACGAAGCTTTCTCCATTTGCGATATCTACGGGATGATCACTGCAGAACAACAATGCTCCTGTAATCTGACCGGTACACAATTCTTTTATTGATTTATAGTCAATCGCGCGGTTGTATCCCGGTTGATTTACCCATTCCAGTTTTTCCTGAACAACCTTGCTGCGGGCACTGAAAATACCAACTGCCTGTCTACCGTCACTAACCGTTAGGTTCGTGTATGTCGGTTTATTTTGTGCCAGTGAAGAACTTGGTTGATTCACTAAAATGTATTTGCTCAATTCGTCTGATCCACCCGTAACCGTTAAGCGGATTCTGCTCAATTCACGTTTATCAATGGTCTGATCATTCGTAGCATTGTTTTTAATCAGGGTGTAGAACGTATTTCCGTTCGCTTTGAATGTTACTGATGATGAAGTAATGTCGTTTCCGTTCAATTCACCCAGTTTCCAGACAAATGATTTTTCTACTGGAACTCCATTGTAATACTCGTCAAAGAAGACTTCCAGACGGGCGTCCATGATTTTTGCACTTCCGACAGATGCTTTTACAGAAGCATTGCTGTACGCCAATTCGCCGTTCACAGTGGTCACAAAAGAGTAGGAACCAAGCGTACTTGGAGAGGTAATACTTACTCCGCTCACAAGCGCTGTTTCTGCTGTTACATGGTATTCACCGTCATTGATGTTAATGTCCAGTTTATACGTGCGTCCTGCAATCAACGGACTTGTAGGAGAAGTTCTGAAATAGTAAACTTTCTGTTCCGGATAGTAGAATGCTCCCGGTTCTTTATTGGTAAGAATCGTATCGTGAATGAAATTTGCAGCATCTTCTGTGTTCCAGGTTCTTGAAACAGTTCCATTGGAAATTTCGGAAACCGTAATCTCGATATTCTGATAATAACTTGAATCCGGGATTTGAGAAACTTGTGTTGCGTCATTATCGCCTCCAAAAGCACGCGTAACCTTGATGTAATGAAGGGTGTCAGCCTGATCCAGTAAGCAATATACAACCGGAGTCTCAATTGCATTGGAAGTAAAATCGATTTCCTCGTTACAGCTTGTAAAAAGAGCCGATAACGGTAAAAGAATCAAAACTAACCTGGAGAATAGTTTCATAAGAGTTTACAATTTTCACAAAACTACGAACTTATTTCGAGTCGGTTTAACATCAGGCTCAACAAAACCACCTTTTTAGGAGATGTTCAAATGTTCAAATTGTTGAAGCCAGACAGCTCAAAACTTATTGAACTTTTAGCCTACTTAAACTTTTGAACTTATTTAACCCGGTTAAAGCGCATTGCGCGGAGCATCCAGTTTGGCAGGAAAGCTCCCGGTTTTTTGTTTTTCAGGTGAATGTACCATCCGAATTTCTTCATTACCGGAACCTTGTGTGTTTCAACGAACTCAATCCATGTCCCGTCCGGGTCTTCGATGTAACTGAATCGTCCACCGGCTTCTCCCATGTCGAATGTTTTCCCTGAATCTACTGTAAACGGAAAGCCTTTGGCTTCGCATTCGGCCTGAAGCTCGTCCATGCCCTGAATATCAAAACACAGGTGAATGAAGCCCCAATCACCCCAATAACGGTTCTTAAAGATTGAAACAGCATCCGTTCGTTCTGTAGCCTCGATCAATTCGATTTGGGTTGGCCCAAGCAATTTTGCAAATGGTCCCGTACGCTCCTGTGGATGCGATAACAAAACTCTTCGCACTGTATGATTTCCATTCGGAACGTTTTCAAATGCTGCAAATCGATCTGTCACGTCATATTCTACGGTGGTGTATCCCAAAATATCCTGATACAACGGCAACGCTTTTTCAATCGAACTTACACCGATCATACATCCGGCAACACCTCCGGTTCTTCCTTCGAATTTGGTGTCCATGAACCATCCGGAACCTTCAACAATGTCAAAAAGGTTTCCGTTAGGGTCGATCAGCAAAAAGTGTTTCTGTCCATTCGGCAAAACTTGCGGTTCGGAAAGAACATTCACGCCTTTTTTCTTCATGAACGCGTAAGTCTCGTCTACATTTCTCGATTTCATGCGACACGCATACAAACCGTAATCTCCCAATTGAATCGGAAAATCGGCTTTAACTGTCGGACGAGAAGTAAATTGCCAGATTTCAAATCCGCCACCACTTTCCATTGAAAGCGCAAGGGTCGCTGTACGGGCATGAACATCGCCACCTGTGTAGCGTGTCATCAACGGGGCTTCAGCTGCTTCCTCGAAAATTCGGATGTCCATACCGAAGTGTTCTCTATACCATTTCCAGATTTCCTGAACGTTCGGAACTCCAATTCCCATTTGCTGAATACCACAGATGATTTTGCTCATACGATTTTAATTGTAGGGGAACAAAGTTAATTGAATTTCAAAATTGAAAATGAAGAATTGAAAAGAACAGGTTACATCAGATTTCGTTCAATGCTTAAAAAATCTTGTCAATTACCGATTCTCCATTTTCCCTTTTCACTTAACGTGTTGCTCGCTCATTGAAAATGATGTACCCGTAAGAGAACTGAAGGTAAATTGGTTGAGCTTGTTTGGGGAAGTAATTGGCTGTCAAACGCAAAGGCCCTATAGGAGAATGATAAATGGCTGTGGCTGCGGCTACCGGAGATTCACCTTTGAATAGTTTTGAATACCCGAAAGTTCCGTCATCAAAGGTGGTCAATTGCTTGAATGGCTGAAACATGTATGCATCCAAACGAAGGTCGAAGTTTCTGCGTGGACTGACGACGATATTCACTCCACCGGCGATGAATTGTGGCGATCGGTATTCGGGAAGGAAGAAGGTTTTCAAATCGGGAAGTGCCTGAAACGATGTGAGGTTCAAAATGGTCGCAGTATAATTTTTGAAAAGCGATTGGCTCGAAAGACTTGCAACTCCATGCAATCCGAAGGCAAAACGTTTGGTATGAATCGGGAAAGTATGGACTTCACCGTTGAGGGTAAACCATTCGTGATGATTTCTATAATCATACGTTTCAGGTGAAGTGGATCCTGAAATACTGTGTTCTTTCCCCTGTACCAAACATGTGGAAACTCCCAAAAGCGTACCTCTTGTTGCAAATTGTTTGCGATTCAGTGAGTTCTGCTCAACACTCCATGTTAATACATCTCCGTAGAATTTGGTGATGTCGGTAGTGTCTTTATTGGTGAATTCGTCTGTCTGGTAGTATTCATTGATCAACTCCATGTGTTTGTAATCGAAGGTACTCTTGGAGTTGTTGAACAATGGAATTTTAATTTGTCCTCCGGCAAATGTTTCGTATTGCACCAGAAATGATGGTTTGACATCTTCGAAGAACGTTGCAAAGCTTCTGAAGTAGTCGAACCGATTCAGAACGAAGTAGCCTTTAAATGAAACCGGATAGTAGGAGGGAAGGTGAAATTCAACCGCAGCTTTTCCTGAACCGTAGAACTTACCAAAGTAACTGTTTACCTGAGCCGTCATAGCCATACGTCCAAGGTGAAGGTAATTCAGCTGCACAAATCCTGTATTGATGGCTCTGGAGCTAATGATTCCACCGAAGTCTACCCGGAAATTCTTGGCACTGCTCACCTTCATGTTCAGTAAATACGAAGAGTCCGATTTCAATTCAAGTGTAGGGAACAAATACTGAATTTGCGGTGTTGCATAGGTTCTGAAATAGCGGCGCTCAAAGCAGTTAAAATCAATGGTTTGTTGCTTACTGTTTTTCAGAATGGACTTGCGGACATAACTTTCATCCCCGAGAGCCTGGTTCGTTGTTTGAACTTCGGAAATGTAAAGTTCCGGGAGCCGTTCCCGAAACCGAATGCGTTTTTCTGCAAGTTCTCCCGGGGTCGTCCGATCCGGAATATGAGCTTTTATGGAATCCATCAATGCGATTGTGGCATTATATCCATCGTTGATTGCTTGTTCTACATCTTCAAAATCGAAGGTGCTCACATTGGATTTCGGTTGAATGATAATTCCTTCCTGACACGGAATTTCGAAGTTAGTAGGAGTTACCAGCATATTGGTTAACTGACTGATCAGGTCGTTTTCTTCAGGCGGGGCGGCATTGTATGAGACATTACTTCCAATGATGTATACCGGGTGAAAATCGGAGCACATTACATTAGCCGGAAAGTTGTTGTACAGGCCACCGTCAAAATAGAGTACGCCATCAATCCGAATCGGGTTCATGAAGAAGGGATAAGTCATGGAAGCACGGATGGCTTCATTGAGGTGTCCGGATTTGAATACAGTGCCTCTTTTGGCAACAATATCGCTGGCAACACAGCGGAAAGGAACCATCAAACTATCGAAATCGTCGCACACACTTGCACTCGGGATTCCAAACAGGCGAAGCATTTCAAAGTCCAGTAGTTCCGGACGAATGACATTCGTTGGCAGGGATTTCTGGAACATCGTATCCACAGAAAATGAAAATGAAATGGTTGAGGCATTCGGATCGTCTTCGCGAAGCAAAAACTCTTGTTCCTGACGTACAGAACCTGTTGTCATGAGCTGGAAATCCTTACTCAAAACAAATTCTTCAATTTCCGCAGGAGTATACCCAACGGCGTAGAGGGCTCCTACTAAGGCTCCTGCTGAAGTACCGGAAATATAATCGATTGGGATATGATGTTCTTCAAGCGCTTTGAGTACACCAACGTGTGCAAAACCTGATGCTCCGCCACCACTTAAAACGAGCCCCACACCCTGTGCACGAGTTGTCAGTGAGCAGAGTAGTAAAATAATCACAATGAAGAGGTTCGGGCGAAGCAAATCTCGTTTTATTTGCAAAAGTAATTAAAAGAGCTATGTTTTTGACAGTTATTGACCATATCGGGGTTTTCGTTTTTGCCGTAAGCGGAATTCTAACTGCTGCCTCTAAGAAGCTGGATGTTTTCGGGTGCGTGGTGATTGCGTTCATCACCGCGCTGGGTGGAGGTACGTTACGCGATCTGTTATTGAATACGGATGTCGCCTGGATGAAGTCTGAAACATTGATTGTCACTGTTTTGGCAGCGGTTCCGACAGGTTTAATTCTCAAACGTCGCATTCTTGCCTGGAAAAAAGTGATGTTCCTCTTTGATACGCTTGGAATAGGTGTTTGTACCATTTTAGGTACGCAGAAAGCGCTTGGTTTCCAGCATTTGTGGCTGGTTGCCATTTTTCTTGGAGTAATTTCAGCTACCTTTGGCGGCGTTATCAGGGATGTACTCTGTAACGAAATACCGTTGATCTTTCGGAAAGAGATTTATGCCACAGCTTGTTTAGCCGGGGCTCTGTTGTTTGTTTTAAGCACTCAGTATCACCTTCTCGACGGATCAACTGCATTGGTGGTTTCCAGTTTGCTCATTGCGGTTATACGATGGTTAGCAGTGAGGTACGAATGGCAAATTCCCATTGTAAAAATGGACGAATAGGATGATGACGATTGTTGTAAAGACCTTTTTCGGTATGGAGCAGGTGCTTCAGGAGGAACTGGCAGAATTGGGATACACGAATACGGAAGTATTGAATCGTGCAGTGAAACTGAAAGGCGACTGGGACGATGTGTATAAGCTCAACCTTTGGTTGCGTTGCGGATTGTCTGTATTGGTTGAATTGGCTTCATTCACTATTTCCAAAGAAGAAGACCTTTATCAGCAGGCAAAGAAGATCAAATGGAATGAATTGTTCGATGTAAAGAAGACGTTTTCGGTTCGCGGAGCCGTTAACTCTCAATTGTTCCGTCATTCTCAGTACCCGTTTTTATTGGTGAAAGACGCCATCGTAGATGTTTTCCGCGAAAAGGAAGGGGATCGTCCGAACGTCGAAACGAAAACTCCTCAGTTGGTCGTGGATCTTTACGTCCGTGAAAAGGAAGTTGTGATTTCTTTGAATACAAGTGGAGCACCACTGTTTCAGCGCGGTTACCGTGAAAGTACGGGAGATGCGCCTCTGAACGAAGTGGTTGCCGCCGGATTGATTCGTATGTCCGGATGGGATAAGAAATCGACATTTTATGATCCGTTCTGTGGGTCAGGAACCTTGTTGATTGAAGCCGCTTTGTATGCGCTGAACATTCCTTCGAATATTGAACGTCGCCATTACGCTTTTAAGAACTTTAAAAATTTCGATTCGGCGAAATGGGAATCTATGCATGAAAGCGCTCAGAAAGTTGTTCGCGAATTACCTGTGACCATTTGCGGTAGCGATATCGATTCACAAATGGTGTTGAAAACGAAACGAAACCTTCGTGGCTTTTCCTTCGGTCGATTCATTGATGTTCGCACAGAAGCATTCCAGGAAGCTAAAATTCCGGAAGGTCCGGGAGTTCTGATTACCAATCCTCCATACGGAGAACGATTAGAAGTGGATGTGGAAACCCTGTACGGTGAAATCGGAACTACTTTCAAGCATAAAATGCAAGGGTTCGAATGCTGGGTGATTTCATCCAGTGAGCATGGATTCAAGTCCATAGGATTGAAGCCGACAAAGAAAGCGCGTTTGTTTAACGGTGATCTGGAATGCTCGTTCAGAAATTACTCCATCTACGACGGTTCAAAGAAACGTTCTAACGAAGAACAAGCAGACGAATAACTTCCGAAAATCCGTTTCTGTAAGTAATTCGGATCAGGTGCAATCCTGATGTCAATTCCTGCTCTACAAAGTTCGTGGTTTCCTGAATTTCGAATCCGTTGATCGGTTTTCCTTCAAGATCATAGAAAGTCAATGCATCGCCTTCTTTAAGAGCCTGCCCGAATTGAACAATTCCATTCGAATAATTCGCGTATTGTTCCGAAGAGTGTGTGTTTATGGCAATGAGATTACTGCGTTGTGATTTCTCGTCCCGATCAACACTCACGAGTTGGTAATAATTCAATCCCGGATTGGGTTGCTCGTCCACAACGGCATATTCCTTTTTTTCATTCGAGTCTTCTGTTACGAAAATCGTTTCGACAACCGTTTCGCTTTCGCTCCCAATGGATGGCTCAACGCGCACAACTTCGTATTTGCCCAGGTTGACTTCATTCATAGAAGTCCAGGTCAGCAAAACATCATTGTCCAGCATGGAAGCCTGCCAACTCAGGAGATCCACACCCAACGGATATACACAGGTAGGTTCCACACGATAGGTCGGATTTCCCGGATCATCAAAATCAATGAAGCTTCCGTTACCACCTAACAGGTTTGGTTCATACGTAACCGATTCGGAAGTTCCGGCAAAGGTTGCATTCAATGTTCGGGTAGCTCCGGCAACATCGCTGTTTGAAAAACGCCCGGCTATGCTGGTGTTGTTACAGAATATAGCGTAATACTGTTGACTCGCCGGACATTGAGTTGCATAATTGAAAACATACGACGGTGTTTGTCCGGTAAATACTACGATTATTGCTCCGGGAGGAATGGGATCCGCGTAAGTGAAAATGGAACAACCGGCAGCTGCATTCATCTGATTGATGTAAGTAGCGTTATTTCCCAGTGTGTTTGCTCCACAGGTTGTGTTGCAGTATGTGCCTCCTGAAGGGAAAGTCAGGCTTATATCATTGATGGATAGCGCATTTGCACCGTTTTCAATGATGACTTGTTCGTCCAATCCTTCCTGACTTGAACAAGCGTCCGCCAGGATGGATCGGATTTGAGGAGTGCTACAATTGGATTGTGTTGTAAACGAATATGTTGCAACGGATGAAGTAAGATACGATTCGTCACAATTTACCGTAGAACCGTTGTATTCAAATACCTTGAAGTAGTATGTTGTTCCTGGTGAAAGTCCGGTTACAGTAATGTTTGCCCCTGTGCCATTCATAACAACGTAGTTTCCTGTACCCATTGTGGCGCCGGACCCAAACGCAGAATTCGCGGCGTAGTTTGTTGCGTTTACAGGAGTGTCGGAGAAGTTGTTTAACGAGATTACACCGATTCGATTGGTTCCGTTCCCGGGAGTAAAGCTGATTTGTGCACTTGTGCAGAAATTTGTTGAGCCGATAAGAGATGCATTTGTAGTTGGTGCAGCTCCGGGTGAACAAGGAGAAGCAAGTGTCCCAACGAGCTTGATATCATCAACCGTCCATCTTTCGTTTGTTGAATTGTTTACTGCAATTATGCGAATTCGGACTTGCGTGCAGCTAACGGGAAGATCCAGGTGAATGCTGGAATAACCGTCTGTAGTTCTTGCACCTCCACCGGCTGGGGTAAATACTGAAGGACTATTATTTCCGTCATAAGTTGCTGTTGCGGATCCTGTTCCTGTACTGTAATGCCAGTAAGCGTTACTGTTTCCTGCAATCTGAATTTCGTTGGAATAAGTTGAACCGTTGTCAAAGGAAACCCCCAGAGTTACAAGATCAGTTCCGTCAGCTCCGTTACCGGTTGAAGCGATAGACCACGATGCAAGCCTGAATTCTACGTATTTGGATGTATAGCTTCCAAGTCCGGTGATGTTTGCGGAGGTAATCGTTGAAGTAGTGTTTGTTGTACCAAAAGCCGTAGTTGAACTGGTGAAGAAAGCCGACGAAGCCGGACGATCACCTGCTCCCGAATTCCCGGTTACAGTTGCACCTCCACTGTTGGTGTAGGTCATCGTAGGAGTAGCGCCGTCAAAATCCTGAACAGCGATAGTTGTCTGAGCCGTTGAATAGTGGAAGGTAAGTGTTAACGATAGTACAGTAAACAAAACCTTCATGGCCTTTTTTTTAACGAAAGTACGACAGCCAACTAAAAGCTTCGGTTAAGTTAAGATTAAGTTTTTCACAGCGTTAGATGACCAAAAACGCTATGCTCAGATGTAAATCGATTTAGCATGGTTAGCAAAAAACTAAAAGTTTAGCGAAGTCAGTTTCACGGGAACCGATAACAAAAAGGGCGTCCCGTATGTACAGGACGCCCTTTTCTATGATATCTTATCGTTTATCGTTTCTCAATCGGAACGTAGTCACGAGTAACCGCTCCGGTGTAGATTTGACGTGGACGACCAATTGGTTCTCCCTGTTCTGTCATTTCTTTCCACTGTGCGATCCATCCCGGAAGACGCCCTAATGCGAACATTACTGTAAACATCTCCGTTGGGATTCCCAACGCTTTGTAGATGATTCCGGAATAGAAATCTACGTTAGGGTACAGGTTACGCGCTTTGAAGTACTCGTCTTCCAGGGCAACTTTCTCCAATTTCTTAGCAATCTCCAATAATGGATCGTTGATTTTCATTTTCTCCAATACATCGTCTGCGGCTTTTTTGATGATCGTAGCACGAGGATCGAAGTTTTTGTAAACGCGGTGTCCGAATCCCATCAAACGGAATGAATCGTCTTTGTCTTTCGCTTTCAATACCCACTTGTCAACATCACCACCATCGTTGTGGATTTTCTCCAACATTTCGATTACAGCCTGGTTTGCTCCACCGTGAAGTGGTCCCCAAAGAGCAGAAATACCTGCAGAAATAGTTGCGTACAAGTTCGCCTGAGAAGATCCTACGATACGAACGGTAGAAGTTGAACAGTTTTGTTCATGATCTGCGTGAAGGATCAACAATTTGTTCAATGCATCAACAACAACCGGATCAACGTTGTAATCCTCAGTTGGCATTGCAAACATCATGTGAAGGAAGTTCTTGCAGTAATCGTACTCGTTTTTCGGGTACATGAACGGGTGACGCATGGAGTTTTTGTATGACCATGCAGCCAACGTAGGCAATTTAGCCAGCAAACGAAGAATGGTCAGGTTCTTTTTCTCTGCGCTTCTGTTCGGGTCAAGTGACTCCGGGTAGAACGTAGAAAGTGAACATACCATAGCGGAAAGAACTCCCATCGGGTGAGCTTGTGCCGGGTACGCTTCGAAGAACTGTTTCATGTCTTCATGAACCAACGTATGCTTCGTAATATCTTGTTTGAATCCATCCAACTGCGATTGAGTTGGTAATTCGCCGTAAATCAAAAGGTAAGCTACTTCAATGAACGATGCTTTTTCAGCCAACTGCTCAATCGGATAACCGCGGTACCTCAGGATTCCTTCTTCTCCGTCAAGGAATGTGATAGCACTTAGTGTAGCACCTGTGTTTTTGTAACCTGAGTCGATGGTAATGTACCCGGTCTCCTGACGCAATTTTGTAATATCAATTGCTTTTTCTTTTTCGGTACCTTCTACCACAGGGAATTCGAATACTTTCCCTCCTAATTCAATTTTCGCAGTTTCGCTCATTGCTTCTAAAAATTCTATTTTGTTAATAGTCGGACTAAAATTAGTAAACAAATACCGAAACTAATTCCCGCACGAGAACTTTTTTTTTACCGCGAAAAAATGCAATAGGATAAGAAGAATTCAGGCTAATTCACCATCGATCCCGAAGCGAGTTTGAGCTCATTCCAACTTACAAGGAAATAAGCCGCGTTCGCGATTCCGAAAAGAGCGTAAACAGCTTGCTGCGGAGTGAATTTACTGAGGCGATAGCATGAGTTGATTAAAACGGCGCAGTTGATGATGCCGACGGGAGCGGCAATTACGGCGAGTAAAATTTCATTCCAATTGGAGCTATCGCCGTGTTTGACCACTTCGATAGCTCCAATATTAATGAGTGTCCAGATTATGCCGGTTACAACCGTTCTACGCACCTTTTACAGGTTTTCGATGGTGTAATTCAGCATCATGGTAAACAAGTGGTTGCGAGTGTTCCCACCGTAAATACCATGGTTTTTATTTGGGTATATGAACAAGTCGAATTGTTTGTTGGCTTTTACCAATGCGGTAATGAACACCATTGTGTTCTGGTAATGAACATTATCATCCGCAGAACCGTGGATCAACAAGAATTTTCCTTTCAGTTTATCTGCGTGATTGACAGGTGAATTGTCGTCATAACCGCTTGCGTTCTCCGCAGGAAGCTGCATGAAACGTTCGGTGTAAATGTTGTCGTAGTATCGCCAGTTCGTTACCGGAGCTACTGCAATTCCCATCTTAAATACATCAGCACCTTTTGTCATTGCCAATGAAGTCATAAAACCTCCGTAACTCCATCCCTGGATTCCGATACGGTTTGGATCAACATATGACTCTTTCTGAAGGTATTTCGCTACTGCAATCAAATCTTCGGTTTCCAGTTTTCCCAATTCTTTATAAGTTGACTTCTTGAACGACTCCCCACGGTACATTGTTCCACGCGGATCAACAGAGAACACGATGTATCCTTTCTGACAAAGCAATTGATGGTACATGTAACTTGGGCCTTCGAACTCATCTGAAACGGTATTGGAGCCCGGTCCGCAGTATACATTAAAATAAACAGGGTATTTCTTGTTCGGGTCGAAGTTCGCCGGCTTCATGATCCATGCGTTCAGATTTCCTGCAGCACCTGGTACTGTAATGAATTCTTTCTTCGCCAGACCCATTCCATTCAATTTGGTTTGAAGCGCAGAATTGTTTTCCAGTACTTTCAGCTCTTTTCCTGTTTTGTCGCACAATGTATGCGTGGTGCACGTATTTGCAGTTGAGCTTGAACGAATGAAATAATTGAATCCTACGGAGAAATTCGCATTGTGAACTCCTGTTGTGGCTGAAAGTGCTTTTTTGTTTTTTCCGTCCAGTTGAATAGAGTACAAGGTTTTGTAAATAGCACCGTTTTCAGCAGAAGCATAATAAATTGTATTCGTTTTCTCGTTGATTCCGTACAATTCGATGATGTCCCAGTTGCCTGTTGTTACAGCTTTCTGAACGCCGTCAAACCCAAGAACATACAATTGGTTCCATCCGCTTTTCTCTGAAGTGCGCAACAGTGATTTACCATCTTTCAATACAATCAGGTTGTTGTCGATGTCAATGTAGGTTTGATTTGTTTCCGTGTAGAATACTTTATCTGTTGGCTGAGCCGGGTTGCTTACCAGGTGGTATTTCAATTCGTTTTGGTGACGATTCATGGTCAAAACAACCAATTCGTTTTTCACCGGCGACCACTGGAAACGCGGGATGTATTCGTATGTTCCCAGATTAATATCACTCTTTACGCCTGTTGCAACGTCCACCATGTGCATCGTTACTTTGGAGTTGTCTTCTCCGGCTTTCGGGTACTTGAACGTCTGATCCTGTGGGTACAAATCACCGTACATTGCCATAGAGAATTCCTTCACTTTGCTCTCGTCGAATCGCATAAAGGCAAGATACTTTGAATCAGGTGACCATAGGAAGCCTTGAGTAATCGCATATTCTTCTTCGTAAACCCAATCCGTTGTACCGTTAATGATCGCGTTTTGAGCGCCATCATTCGTCAGTTTTTTGCTCTTGTTTGCAGCGATATCGTATACATACAGATTGTTGGCCGAAACATATCCGATTTGCTTCTCATCAGGTGAAAAGGTAGGAAGAGTTTGGGCTTCATCCCCGCTGTGAAGTTTAGCGACTTTTTTGTTGGTAACATCGTATACGTACACTTCCGCACCATAACTGTGTCGGTAAATTGGGTACTGGTCAACCAGCAGGATGGCATACTTACCTGATTTACTCAGGATAACATCGCTTACAGAAATTGCTTTTCCGTTGTAATTCAACGCTGAAAGCTCAATAAGCAATTCTCCTTTTCCATTGAAATCCTTGAATTTGAACTTCTTCAAAGCAACCATTCCTGATTCGTCTACCATTTTGGTGAACGATTCACCGTCTTCAAGAGAAGTAAAACCATCAATACCGCGTTCGTAGAATTCACCGCTTTTCCAGATGCGTTCAACAGTAAGGTTTTGTGCAATACCTGCAACAGGCAGTACAGTTAGTAGGAACAGAAGAATTTTTTTCATGGTATTAGATTTAATAGCGCTTTTTGGCGTGAGGACAAAAATAATGTTTTGACGATAGAATGAACTTGTCTGAAACGGGAATGTTGAACGAGGATTGATGAATGGTGAACATCAGGACGAGAGACATCCTTCAACAGTCATCCAATCATCATTCATCCTTCAACATTCATCCTTCAACGATCAACCTTCCAATCGTGGATAACCTTTTCCGAATGTTAACAATTCAATAATGCGGCATAAAATGGAAATGTCATATATTTGCATCAAGTTTTTGACTGTTCTCCTTGATGTCGGCAAGTGCCTGGACTGAAACCAGTTGAAAATAAGTGAACTTTAAAAAGTACAGTTAACAAGGAACACCGATTTCAGTATCTCAGAATTGTCTCCCCGACAAATCTTGTGTCACCTTAGTATCTTCGTTTACACAAATACCCAGTATACAATTTAATTTAAAGTATGAAAAAAGCTCTACTATTTTTCGGACTCTTCAGCGCTGTGGCCTACGGTCAGGATTGTTCAAAATTGTTCATTTCCGAGTACGTTGAGGGATGGTCAAACAACAAAGCGTTGGAAATCTATAACCCAACGAATCAGCCGATTGACCTAAGTGAGTACTTTGTTGCACGTTATTCTAACGGTTCTGCAACTGCAACAGTAGCAAACGCTGTTCAATTGTCAGGAACGGTGCCTGCTCGCGGAGTGTTTGTAGCTGTTTTGGAGAAATTGGATCCAAATGGAACAGGACAGGAAGCTCCGATCTGGGATTCACTTCAGGTTCGTGCAGATGGTTATTTCTCTCCGGATTACAACGTGTCAAATGCATTTTACTGGAATGGAAACGATGCGATTTTATTGGCAAAGGGAACATTACCTGCAACTTCAACTGCGAACGTAACTACTTCCGCAGGATTTCAAATCATGGATATCTTCGGGAAAATCGGTGAAAACCCGGCAAACGAAACAGGATCAAGCGCTAACAACGACGGTGGTTGGTCAACAACTTTCCCTTACAATACAGGTCAGGGAGTTTTAGTTACAATCGATCATTCATTGATTCGTAAACCGAACGTATTGAAAGGCGTAACAACCGCTGTTTCTTTCTTTGATGCTTTGGGCGAATACGATTCAATTCCTGCTGTAACGTACCTTATGGATGGAAACGGTGATACAATCACTGGTGGAAGTGGGAATCCAATTTTGTTTGGAAACTGGTTCTCTTTGGGAACTCACGACTGTGATTGTAATGATCTTGCTGCTCCAACAGCTCAAACGGAAGAATTGTTGGTTTTCCCTAACCCGACAACGGATGGTATTGTTTACCTGAAAGGTGCAACTCAAGTGAAAGAAATTACTGTATTCAACTCGCTGGGTCAGTTCGTTGGAAAAGCAAACAACGCTGGTAACGCTACTATGACTGTTCGTCTTGGAATGGATAGGGGAGTTTACCTGATGCGACTCACTCAGGTGGACGGGTCAGTTGTTACCAAACGAATCGTAGTTAAATAAAGAATTTACAGTTGAGGTCGAACACAGTTCGGCCTCATTTTTTGATTGCTATGCGTTTCTTAATCTTTGCTTCGCTATTAATCTTACCAAGTGTTTTCTTCGCGCAGACAGGAACCATAACCGGGACTGTTAAAGAGGCCATTACTGAAGTCACTGTACCAGGTGCACGATTAGAATTTTCCAACGGCAAAGTTGCTGTTGCAAATGACGAGGGGTATTTCACCCTTGCCAATGTTCCTTATGGGAGTTATACGGTTGTTGTTTCGGCAATGGAACTGGACACTATTATCAAAACTGTTGAGGTAAAGAGTCCTCTTACTAACGTGAACTTCGTCATGGGAGAAGGAACGGAACTCGAAGAAATCAAAGTGATCGGTAACATCAACATCGATCGCAAAACGCCAATCCCGATTACCAAGATTACAGCAGCTCAAATTGCAGAAGAATTAGGTTCGAGAGACCTTCCAATGATTCTGAACGCAACCCCGGGTGTTTACGCAACACAAACCGGAGGTGGAGATGGAGATGCCCGTATCACGGTTCGTGGTTTCGACCAGCGTAATGTTGGTGTGCTGATTGACGGTGTTCCGGTGAATGATATGGAAAATGGTTCTGTTTACTGGTCAAATTGGTTCGGTCTTGATGCAATTACCAATCAGATTCAGGTACAGCGAGGTTTGGGTGCAACTAAACTTTCCATGCCTTCCATCGGTGGTTCATTGAATATCATTACTTCAGGTATTCAGGGTCACAAAGGATTCACATTCAAACAGGAATTAGCAACCGGACAATTCATGCGCTCTTCGCTAACATACAATTCCGGTTTGACAAAGAAAGGATGGGGATACGTAGTTTCCGGTTCGTACAAACAAGCCGACGGATGGGTTGAAGCCAATTATTCCAAGGGATATTTTTACTACGGCAAGATTCAAAAGAAACTGGATAAACACTTGTTGTCCTTTTCGGCTTTCGGAGCTCCACAACAACACGGACAACGTAGCTTTAATCAGCGGATTCAATACTGGGATTCTGATTACGCCCGTCAGCTTGGAGCAACGGTAGATACTAACCAGCAAATGGATCACGGTATCCGTTACAACCAGCACTGGGGTTACATTACGGAAGACGGAAAACAAGTTCAGAAGAACGAGCGTATCAATTACTACCACAAGCCACAACTCACGTTGAAGGATTTCTGGACAGTAAATAAGAGATTGTCTATTTCAAACATCGCATACATGTCTATCGGTAGAGGTGGAGGTACGCGTTTGGCAAATTCAAGCGGGATTGCATATACAGAAGACGGACACATTGACTGGGATGCGATTGTACGTACCAACCAGGTTGATCAGTTGTTCGGTGGACCGAATGTTGATCCGTTATATTCGGATACAGAATTGAAATCAACGCAGGTAATGGTTTCCAGTTTGAATAACCACTTCTGGACAGGGTATCTTGGGCAGTTCAAGTACGATTACTCCAGCAAACTGGTTATCAACGGAGGGATAGATTACCGTTTTTACAAAGGGGAACACTATCAGGAAATCTACGATATTCTTGGCGGCGATTATTACATCAACACGTCGAACCAGAATACTGCTTCACCGATGAAACGTGAAGGCGACAAAATTGCTTTGAACACTTACAGCAACTGGCGCGACGGTTTGGTACAATGGGCGGGAGTGTTTGGTTCTGCTGAATACTCAACTTCCCGCTGGTCTACCTTCGTTAACCTTTCCGGAGTAGTAAATGCTTACAAAGGAATTGACTACTTCCAGAAGAAAATGTTGCGCGTGAACGATACCGTTCTTCGCATTGGGGCAAACGATACGATTGATTACCAAGGTCACACGTATACTGCTTCTTCACCCGGATTGGAATACTTCCATACGGATTGGAAAACGATTCCAGGAGGAACAATTAAGGCCGGAGCAGCTTATATTTTGAATGAAGAATCAAGTGTTTTTATCAATGCGGGATATTTGTCGCGTACGCCACAATTCAGCAACGTAATTGATAACAATACGAACACATACTTCAAAGAAATCGTAAACGAGAAGATTCAGGCGGTTGAAATCGGTTACTCCTATGCGAACAAAAAATTTGGTGTGAACCTGAATGGATACTATACCAATTGGCAAAACAAGCCATTCCCGTTCGGAGTGTCTATTCCTGATCCGCAGGATCCGACTTCAAGTATTTACCTGAACATTAACGGAATGGATGCTGTTCACATGGGGGGTGAAATCGATATCGCTTACCAATTGAGCAAAAAAGTTTCTACCGAGTTCATGTTCTCTATGGGTGACTGGCGCTGGAATTCATCAGAGAGTTTCTACGTTCCGGATTACGATTACACATTTACATTCGATGCGAAAGGTGTTCACGTGGGAGACGCCGCTCAGAGCATGATGAACATGAGTGTGCGTTACGAACCGTTCAAGCGCTTCTACGTGAAAGCTCAGTATCAATGGTTCGATCGCTATTACTCGAATTTCAACCCATTCTATCTTCAGGGAGATGATGGAGGTCGTGATTCCTGGAAAATTCCTGCTTACGGATTGTTGAATGCATTCATCGGTTACTCTGTCAAGTTCGAAAAATGCAGCATCTTCATGAATGCTTCGGCGACGAACATTCTGAATCATGCATACATTTCGGATGCAACGAATAACTTCTATGGCTCCGGATTCGATGCAACTTCTGCTTCCGTGATGTTCGGTCCCGGATTCAGAATCAATACAGCGATCGGAGTTAACTTTTAAAGGAAACGATTAAAAACACTATAAAACAGGCATTAAACAATGAGTATGAAAAGTAAAAAAGGATTGTTGGCGGCTTTGCTACTTTTAGCATTTGGCTCGCATGCACAGTCAGATATCGCCGATGCACGGAATTATGCAATCGGTCAAACAGTAACTGTTCGTGGTATTGCAATGAATGGTTCTGAATTAGGAACAATTCGTTACATCCAGGATGGTACAGGAGCAATTCCTGCCTACGGTAGTATTTTGAACTCCGTTCAACGTGGAGATTCTGTTGAAGTAACCGGTGTATTGTACGATTACAACGGGTTGCTAGAAATTTCCCCAACGAACTCTTTTCAGGATTTGGGAACGGGAACAATGCCTGCGGCTCTTCAATTGCCAATTCCATCTGTTTCTGAAGCTCAGGAAGCGCAATTGGTACGCTTTGATAACGTTACTTTCGTTGAGAGTGGGACATTCGCCGGAAATACGAATTACAACATCACAGACGGAACAAACACCCTGCAGGTGCGCATTACAACCGGGTCTAACCTTGTTGGGCAAACCATTCCATCCGGAGCGGTGACTGCAATCGGATTGTTGGGTCAATTCAACTCCTTCCAATTACTTCCACGTGATCAGAATGATATCATTCCATACGTTGCACCTCTTCGTGAAATCAATGTGAAAATCGGTGGGACTACCTACCTGAATGGTTCAGAATACGTTATTGGAACCAACTCAGTAACGACAGTTACTATTGAAAACCTTGGTTCAGGAAACCTGACTGTTTCAGGGGCTTCTTTCAGTGGAGCACAATCAGCAGAATATTCCACACCGTTTACGAATCAGGTAATCGGTGCGACTTCTTCAACAACATTGAACGTATTGTTTACACCTGTCGGAAACGGATCTCGTTTGGCAACACTTACAATCGCTTCAGACGACGCGGATGAACCAAGTTACGTAATCGACTTGTACGGGATTGGAAACGACGGTGTGGCAACCCAACCGAGTGCGAATCCAACTGCATTGGTATTCTCTAATGTTAAAGCATACGCGTTTAACGGTTCGTACACTGCAAGTGCAAATACGGAAAAGTACCTTGTTGTATGGTCAAACGGAACTGCTGTTTCAGGAGCACCAACCGATGGAACAACGTACAAACGTGGTGACATTATCGGAAACGGTAAAGTTGCCTATGTTGGACCGGCTTTGGCGTTCGCTCCACGTCACGTGATTGCAAATCAGAATTACCACATTGCTGTGTTCGCATTTAACGGACCTGCAGGATACGAAAACTACCGTTCTGCTGCACCCCTTACAGGAAATGTAACTTCTCAGGGAGAACAAATCGGAAATTACTACAGCGGAATTTCTACAAGCAGTTCTTCCTTCATTACGGATCTGAGCGCATTGATTAATCCACATACGGTAATCTCTTACGGAAACTATAAGCCAACGGTAATGAACCAGTTCGAAATCCGTGATACTACACTGGGAAGATCATACGTGGTGTGTTCGTATACAGGAGAAAACAAAGTATTCAATGATCCGTTCGACTGGACAGCTGTAGGGTACTCTCGTGAGCACTCTTATTGTCACTCATGGATGCCAACATATCCTGCAGACAATCCTGCAATGCCGGAATATTCTGATCAGCATAACCTGTACCCGGTAAACCAGAACAACGCAAACTCAATCCGTAGTAATCTTCCTATGAACGAGATTACCGGAAATGTTGTGTTCACTTACATGGATGGTAGAGCAGGGTACAATGGCGCACAATTGGTGTATGAACCACGTGATGAGCAAAAAGGAAACTGTGCCCGTGCAATGATGTACATGGCAACAGCTTACAACGGAGTTAGTGGAAACAACTGGGGATTGGGTTCAAATCAGCCTCAGGATATTCTTAAGACATGGCACTTTGGCGACTTGCCGGATAACTATGAAATTGCTCGTAACGAATACATCTTCAGCCAGCAAGGAAACCGTAATCCGTACGTTGATAGTGTGAACTACGTATGTTACGTGGATTTTATGGACATGACTTACGATGCTGCCGGTTGTGGTTTGAGTGTTGATGCTTATTTGGCTTCGAATCTTAGTGTATTCCCGGTTCCTGCGACTGAAACATTGTATGCTCAGGTTAACGGAACAACAATTGAGGCCGTGAAAGTGGTAGACATGAGCGGAAGAACAATTCTGGATCAGAAAGGATTGAGCTTACCGGTTTACACGCAGAACATCGCTGATTTCGACAACGGAATGTACACCATTGTAGTTACAACTCCAATGGGAACAACAACTACAACGTTCATTAAAGAATAAAACACAGTATGCGTTTTCGCAATATAGTACTGATTAGCGTTATAGGAGCAGGTCTTACGGCCTGCTCTTCGCTTGTGGTGCAATCTGTAATTACAGCTCCAAACGGACCTGTAGAAGGAACAATCGCCGCGGATGTGGAAATGGATTCGCTCATTGCCCCTTATTCCAGAGTATTGGCAAAGGAAATGAACGAAGTTGTGGGAGAATGTAAGATTGAACTCATGGTGGATCGCCCGAATAGTAATCTTGGCGGATGGATGTGCGATTTGTTTGTTCAGTTCGGAAAAGACTCAATGAATCTGGCAAATGAACCGGTAATCGGTTTATACAATGCGGGAGGTTTGCGTGCTGCAATCACTGTTGGACCAATTACAAAAGGAACCGTTTTTCAGGTGATGCCTTTTGATAATGTGGTGACCGCAGTGAAGTTACCTCTTGATGTTTTACCGGAAATGCTGACATATCTTAAATCAAAAAATGGAGAACCTATTTCAGGGTTTTCAATAGTGAAAGGTGAATTGGTATTGAGCCAGCTGGCAAAGGAACGAGGATACGTTTGGGTGGTAACATCGGATTTTTTGGTGAACGGTGGAGATGGGATGTATTTCCTTGCCAAATATTCTGAAAAACGTGAAAGTTCTGTTTTGATAAGGGATTTGCTGATGTCGAGCATTCGAAAAACTCGTATTTTAGAGATACAAAAAGAAGAACGAATCAGTTGGTGATATGAAACGCAGGGAATTTCTTGAACGTGCCGGAGTGGTAGCAGGAGCTGCACTGTTGGCTCCGAGTGTGTTATCCATGAAAAAGAAAAATGTAGAGTTGGTGATTTTGCATACCAATGATACGCATTCGAACATTGATCCGTTTCCAAAAAACCATTCGAAGTTTCCTAACAGAGGCGGGGTTTCCAGAAGAGCAACATACATTAAAGAAATTCGTGAACAGTATCCGAATGTCTTGTTGCTGGATGCCGGTGATATTTTCCAGGGGACACCTTACTTCAATCAGTTCAAAGGCGAACTGGAAATGAAGGTAATGGAAGAAATGATGTACGATGTGGCGACATTGGGAAATCACGATTTCGATATCGGGATGGAAGGGTACGTTTCAGCAAAGAAAAATGCGTCTTTCAAGGTTGTAAACTGCAATTACCAACTTACGGGTACCGCACTCGAACCGATCGTTCAACCATCGGTAATCATTAAAAAAGGTGGAATGAAAATCGGAATTCTTGGCGTAGGAATTGACCTTACAGGTTTGGTTCCGGCAGGTAATTTCGTTGGAATGACCTACACCGATCCCATCGCTGCAGCAAACAAAGAAGCACTTGCTTTGAAAAAGAAAGGTTGTGATTACATCATTTGTCTTTCACACATTGGTTACGAATACACCGATGCATCGAAAGTATGCGATAAACACCTCGCGGCCCAAAGTAAAAATATCGATTTGATCATTGGTGGACATACACATACCTTCCTTGCCGAACCGCAACGTTTCATGAACGTGGAAGGGAAAGAAGTACTGGTCAACCAGGTTGGATACGGTGGTTTGAACATTGGTAAGATTGTGGTGACCTTCGGTGAAGATGCTGAAACAACAATTGTGTCCGAAAGTATTGATGTAAATCCTGTTTAGTTTAACAAACTGATTCTCTATCACCACCTGTATGAAACACCTGAGCCTGATTCTTCTTTTTTCGCTGTTACATTTACACCTGTTTGCGCAAAAGACTCCGGAAGAGCATGTGAATGCGAATGCAATCAAAATTGATCCGCTGCGACTGTTGGGAGCCGATTTCCCATTGGTATACGAACGAAAAATAATTCCGAGAATAGCTGCTGAAGTAGAAGCCGGACCTACTTTTTCCGGATGGCGCTTTTCTAAACGATATGGCAAAATTCATCCCTACGATGCGTCAAGGATCATTGGGAAGTACGGTTTTCTGGCAACCGTTGCTCTTCGCTATTATCCACTGGCCAACGGAACCGGGCTCCGGAAATTCTACCTGTCTCCCAAGGTAAGTTATTGCACGTTTAATACGGATGCGATTGATAGTTACTCGGAAACTACGTATTACGAAGAGTATAGAAATGAATACATACAGGCAGCGTTAAATATTGGTTGGCAAGCCTGGTATGCAAAGCACTTTGCAGTGGATTATTACATTGGAGGTGGAATGAGCTGGAATTCGTACGCTTTTCGGTTGAGTTCTGCCGATGACGGAGGGTTTATCAATCCATGGTACAATCAAAAGGAAGCAGTGTTCACGTTGAATGTTGGAATTAAACTTTCTGTAGGCTGGTAGTTACTAAAACCCTGAATGAATACTAAAAACTTCATATCTTCGTTTAGAGACCTAAAACAAAAAATATGAAGAAACTAATGCTAACCGCAGTTTTACTTGGATGCTGCAGTACCTATTTTGCACAGGAAGAAGGAAAAGTCGTGTATGTCAGAATGGACAAACCGAAAGAGAACAAACCTGCACATATGGTAGATTTGGACAATGTGTTCAAATTCGATCCGCTGAGAATGCTAAGCGGTGAAATCAATTTTGCTTACGAACGTCGTGTTGGCGACAAATCTTCATTCGAGGTTGAACTGGGGCCAACTGTTTCTCAATTGGGCGGTTTTCAGTTTGGAACAAACCATTCGTATGACGGTTATGCCAATTCGCGCATGGGAATGTTCGGTTCTGTGGCCTTCCGCTATTATCCCCTGGATGATCGTTTGGCGTTCAACGGATTCTATGTGTCACCGAAGTATACCTATAAGAATTACAACGTGAACTATTCCATTCCGAATGATCCGACTGCGCCTACTGTGGATGGGTATGATAACATCTCTCAGTTCACTTTCAATGTCGGGATTCAAACCTGGGTAGCGAAAAACTTTTCCATTGATTACTATGCAGGGGTAGGAATTGGCGGATACCAGTCGTCTTATGTGAATTACCTGACTGTTTACGATCCAAACACCCAGACATATGTCACACAGGCAACCAAAGAAACGTCAAGTGATTTCAAATACGCAGTTACTCTTGGTTTGAAACTGGGGATCGGACATTAAATACGATCATAAACAAATTGAAGTCCTTCTGTTTTTACAGAGGGACTTTTTTATGAACTGTCATTCTTTCGTCGTGGCGAGGAACCAGCTGTATCGAGGTTTGACAAAGAAAAAAGCCGCCCCACTTAACATGGAACGGCTTCATCTATTCAGATTTTTTAATCTTACAAGTGAATCACCTCTCCGTATGCAGCTGCAGCAGCTTCCATAACCGCTTCAGACATTGTTGGGTGAGGGTGAACTGTTTTGATCAATTCTTCTCCGGTAACTTCCAGTTTGCGAATTGCAACGATTTCAGCAATCATTTCAGTTACGTTCGCACCGATCATGTGACCGCCAAGTAATTCTCCGTATTTCGCGTCGAAGATCAACTTCACGAAACCATCTTTTGCTCCGGCAGCACTAGCTTTACCTGAAGCAGAGAATGGAAATTTACCTACTTTGATCTCAATCCCTGCTTCTTTAGCCGCTTTCTCCGTCATACCAACAGAAGCTACTTCAGGAGAGCAGTACGTACATCCTGGGATATTTCCGTAATCCAACGGCTCAGGGTGGTGTCCTGCGATTTTCTCTACACAGATGATTCCTTCTGCAGAAGCTACGTGAGCCAATGCAGCAGTAGGAATAACGTCACCGATTGCAAAGTATCCCGGGATATTTGTCTGGTAGAAGTCGTTTACAAGAATACGACCTTTATCCACCACAATTCCAAGAGCTTCCAAACCGATGTTTTCAATGTTCGCCTGAATTCCAACAGCAGAAAGAACAACATCACACTCGATCTTTTCTTCTCCTTTAGCTGTTTTAACTGTTACTACACAACCTTTACCTTTCGTGTCAACCGATTCAACAGAAGAGCTGGTCATTACGTTGATTCCGGCTTTTTTGAAAGATTTCTCCAATTGTTTTGATACTTCTTCGTCTTCGATTGGAACAACGTTAGGAAGAAATTCAACTACGGTAACTTCAGTTCCGATCGCGTTGTAGAAGTAAGCAAACTCAACACCGATCGCTCCTGAACCAACAACAACCATTTTCTTCGGTTGTGTTTTCAATGTCATTGCTTCACGGTAACCAATAATTTTCTCACCATCCTGTGGCAAGTTTGGCAATTCACGTGAACGAGCACCTGTAGCGATAATGATACCTTTATCTGCAGAATATTCTGTTACCGTTCCGTCTTCCGCTTTTACGGAAACTTTCTTCCCAGGAAGCAATGTTCCGAAACCTTTGATAACATCAATTTTGTTTTTCTTCATCAGGAACTGGATTCCCTGGCTCATTCCGTTGGCAACACCTCTTGAGCGTTCAACCATTGCACCGAAATCTGCCTTTGCATCCTTTACCGTGATTCCGTAATCAGAAGCGTGAGTCAGGTATTCGAAAACGTTTGCGCTTTTCAACAAAGCTTTGGTAGGAATACATCCCCAGTTCAAACAAATACCTCCAAGAGAATCGCGTTCAACAACAGCGGTTTTCAATCCCAACTGCGAAGCGCGGATAGCTGTAACGTATCCACCTGGTCCACTTCCAACAACTATAATATCGTAGTTCATCTTTATCAAACTTTTAATTACGCTGCGAATGTAATGATTTCCTAGCTAGCAAAAGCTCTGCTTTTTCTTCTAATTTTGAAGAAAAAAAGAATGACTCTTTACACGCTTTCCATTTCTTCTCCCAATCAACAATACGTTCAGTTTTCGGTAGTCTTTGAATCGCAGGGCGAACAAACAATCCTGTGCCTTTCCAAATGGAGACCGGGCCGTTATGAATTGGGGAATTTTGCAAAAAATATGAAACGTTTCAGAACATTTTCAATGGATGGAAAGCCCTTGAAAATGGATAAAATTGACAGCTCTTCCTGGGCAATTGAAACGGGTAAAGAGAAGCAATTTAAGGTTGAATATTCTTATTATTCTGCTGAATTGAATGCCGGTTCGACTTTTCTGAGTGCGGATCAATTGTATGTGAATCCGGTAAACTGCTTCGTGTACAGAAGAGGCGAAGAAAACGAAGCATGCGAGGTTAAACTGAATATCCCTGAGCACTGGAAAATTGCCGGTTCTATGCCTGAAAAAGAAGGGAGGGTGCTGACCGCAGAATCGTTTCACGAACTGGCAGACTCCCCGTTTATTTGTTCTGCAAACCTGGAAATGCAATCGTATGTTTCCGGAGATACCACGTTCTATGTGTGGTTCAATAATTTAAAAAATATTCCATGGGAACGTGTTATTCAGAACTTCAAGGCGTTTACAGATCGTCAGATTCAGTCGTTTATTGAGTTTCCCGTAAAGGAATACCACTTCCTGAATCAGATTGTTCCATACAAAGCATATCATGGTGTTGAACATCAGAAATCGACGGTAATCCTTCTTGGACCAACTTACGATATTTTTGAAGGGGCTTATGACGATTTATTGGGTGTAAGTTCACACGAGTTGTATCATACCTGGAATGTCAAAGCCATTCGCCCGATTGAACTATTCCCGTACCGTTATCAGGAGGAGAACTATTCGAAACTTGGATACCTCTGCGAAGGCATAACAACTTATATGGGGGATTTGTACTTATTGAAATCGGGAGTATTTTCGTTGAAGGAATACCTGCGTGAGATGAACGCACAACTTCAAAAGCATTTCGATAATTCCGGACGCTTCAATTATTCTGTTGCCGATTCTTCCTGGGACACATGGCTGGACGGGTACACACCGGGTGCTCCCGGACGCAAAGTTTCCATTTATACGGAAGGTTGCTTACTGGCTTTTGTAATGGATGTTCGTCTTTTGCTTCACTCGAATGGGAAGTATGGACTGGAAGAGTTCATGAAACGCCTGTATTTTAATTTCGCATTGGCCGGAAAAGGTGTTTCCGAAGCAGATTTCAGAACATTACTGGTTGAAATGGGAGGAGAATCCATGAACGAATTACTGGACAATTATGTTTACGGAACATCGCCGTTTGAATCCATCCTGACTGATGCTTTTGAGCAAATCGGTTTGGAGTTGTGTCATGAACCTTCCAAAAAGTACTCGCACTCCAGAATTGGTATCAAGACCTTACCACACGGAATAAACCACGTTGTGAAAGCAATTTATCCGGGAAGTCCGGCCGATATTGGCGGTGTAATGCTGGAAGATGAAATTCTTGCGGTAAACAATCACGCACTAAACGGTGAGCTGGATGGTTGGCTGAACTATTTCGATAACGATCAGAAAGTATTGAGTGTGATTCGTGCAGGTGTTCTGAAGGAATTGCACTTGCCCGAGGTTCAGCGTCCATTCTATGTGGACTACAAAGTGGAACAGCTGGAGACGTTGAATCACCTGCAGCAGAAGTTGTTTGATCATTGGAGATCGTAAGACATCCATAAACCATTAGACATAAAAAAGGGGCGATGATCATCGCCCCTTTTTATAGGTATATCTTTTATTAGAAGTGGTAGCTCAATCCGAAACTTGGCAAAATCGGGAACTGATTCACCACGGCATTAGTAACACGGTTTACGTAAAAGATGTTTTTTCTGTCGTAAGCGTTGGTTACTCCACCAACTAGTTCCAATTCGGTTTTGTTTCCGAACAGGAAGCGTTTTTTCACAGTAATGTCAAGTCTGTGATAGAATGGCAGACGCTCTGAGTTGAATTGTCCAAGCATGATACCGTACGTTGTAGAATTACTTGTTGTGTAATCTGTTGTAGCTCCGTCTCCGAAGTTGTCAGGCTGGTAGAAACCGGTTGTTGGAGTAAATGGAAGTCCTGAACCAAGGTTCCAGCGAACGTTCAATTCAAGATCCTTTTTCGCTCCGAACAAGTAAGAACCAACAAGGTTTACGTTGTGACGACGGTCAAATACAGGGAAGTACGTTGTGAATCCGTCCCAGCGTGTAGATTTTCCGTAAGAGTATACTCCCCAAAGGAACATACGTCCTTTGTTGTATTTCAGCAATACGTCAACTCCATACGTTTTTCCGGATTCGATCAGGAAGTCTTTCTTGTAAACATCGTCGTATTGGTTGAACTCAGCAACATCCTCGTAAATCTTATTGATGTTGATGTTACTCAATTGAGGGAAGTACTTGAAGTATCCTTCGATGTTAACGCTAAGCTCACGCGAAAGGTCGTATTCCATACCAAATATTGCGTGGTAAGAAATCTGTAATCCGTTCTTCGGATGTTTTTCTTTTCCGCTTTCAGTAATGAATGTTTCCTGAACGTTAGTAGGCGCACTCAACAAACCGTTAAACAAATTCACTACATCGCGATCTGATGAAGCTGAAGTAAAGTTTTGTGTGTAACGACCTCCGGAAGCCTTCAAACGGAACTTATCCGTTGCATTGTATTTCGCTCCAAGACGTGGCTCGATTGAAATCGTTCCCAAAGAAGGGTAAGCCTGAACACGCATTCCCGGTTGGAATACCAAACGAGGGCTAACGTATTTGTAGTTCACGTAGGTTCCGATTTCGGTTGTAAAGTTCGTTGCCTGAATTTTAGAAGCAGCTTCGTTGTACGTCAGGAAGTTCGTGTTGAATCCATTCATGCTGATCCCGTAATCGATACGACCTTCGTTTTTCAGGAAGTAAGTAAAGTCAAATCCAAGATCGAATCCACCGATAGAACTTGTACGCGGATAATTTGCATTCTCAACAAAGTTCGTCTCGTAGCGCGATCCGTTAAGGTGTCCTTTGATGAACACCGGAGATCCGCTTGGAACTAACGTAAAGCTTGCACCACCACCGCTTTGTTTAAAGCCTAGTGTTGCAACTCCATAGTAGTCAACGTTATCGTCGTTGTTGAATCCGTAAAAAGAGACTTTCGAACCTTGTCCGGATGCAAAAGTGATTTTACTGTATAAATCCGTAAAACGGTAAGGAAGTCCGTTACCATCGTTTACACCACGGTACAATTGCTTGGAAGTGTAATCCAATAAAGAGTGTTTTCCTGAGAAAATGAAAGAAGCTCCACCGGATCCACTTTTGGCTTTGTACAAAGGTCCTTCCAGCACCAATTTTCCAAGGAACGGAGAAGCAGATACTTTACCGCTCAATTGTTTTTTGTTTCCATCACGGTAAGTGATGTCCATGATCGATGAAATCCTTCCTCCATACTTGGATTCGAATCCACCGGTATAAATGTCGACGTTCTGAACCAGTTCGGTTTCAAAAATGGAGAAGAAACCAATCGAGTGGAAGGGATTGTAAATGGTCATTCCATCCAACAAAACCTTGTTCTGAATCGGAGTACCACCACGTACGTACAATTGTCCACCCTGGTCACCTGTTGTTGTAACACCCGGCGTAACAGAGAATGCACCCACGATATCGTTTTCAGCACCAACCGCCGGAACGCGTTCCAATCCTTTTTTATCCAATTTGATCTGGGACATCAATACTTCCGTTGTCTTTTCACGCAATTCACCGCTAATGACTACTTCCTCAATTTCACTTCCCTCCGGTGACTTCAGGTTGATGGTCAGATCCGTAATTCCTGTCGCAGAAGTAATTTTTAATTCCTGTTCGTACTTCAGGTATTCCGCGCTTGTTAAACGAAGAAGGTAAGTACCCATTGGAACTTTCGCGATACTGAAAAAACCGTCAACCCCGGTAGTTCCCCCCTGGATTTGTTTTGTTTTATCGGTAGGAATAATGATTACTTTCTCAAAAGGAAGAGGTTCCCCGGTTTCTTCGCTGTAAACAAAACCACGAACAGTGTGTTCCTGAGCAAAGCCTGCAACTGAAACAAGTAATAAAAGAAGGAGAGTGTAAACAGTTCTCATAAAAGTGTTACGTATAAGTACAGTATTGACCGCCGAAGTTACAGGTTTTACTTTAGTTGGCAAGTCAATAACTAAGCTTTTGAATGAATGGTCGTTTGATTGATTAAACGGAAGGTGATTCGTTACGTAAAATCTCTTTCGCTTTGTTCCAGTATTCGTCCATTTCCGGCAGGTTCATTTCGCTCAGACTCTTGTTTTCCTGCTGAACGAGCTCCTCCATTTTGCGGAATCGTTTGATGAACTTTGAATTGGTATCGGTTAAAGCGGTGTCTGGGTTCACTCCAATGAATCTGGAATAATTAACCAAAGCAAACAGAACATCACCAAATTCTTCGTGAACATGTTGCTCGTTGCCTGATTCCAGGGCATCCTGCAATTCTCCCAATTCTTCATCCACTTTGTCTTTGACTTGTTCTGCGTTGTCCCAATCGAACCCGATTCCGCGTACCTTTTCCTGAATACGCATGGCTTTTACCAATGCCGGAAGTCCATTAGGAACTCCTTCAAGAACAGATTTTTTTCCTTCTTTGAGCTTCAGTTTTTCCCAGTTTGCTTTTACCTCTTCTTCGGATTCGACAGTCACATCTCCGTAGATGTGCGGGTGACGATGAACCAGTTTGTCGCAGATGGAATTCAATACGTCGGTGATATCGAACGCTCCGATTTCGGAACCGAGTTTCGCGTAAAAAACCATATGAAGCATCAAATCGCCTATTTCACCTTTGATTCCGTTCAGGTCCATTTCTGCAATGGAATCGGAGAGCTCGTAGGTTTCTTCAATGGTCAGGTGACGAAGTGTCTCGAACGTTTGTTTTTTGTCCCACGGGCATTTCTCACGCAGGTCATCCATGATATTCAGCAAGCGCTGAAAGGCGATTAAACGAACGTCGTTTTTATCAACAGCTTCAATTTTGTTTTCCATAGCTCAAAAGTACAACAGATAAAGATGTAAATTTGACCATGCTTCGGATTTGTATACTCCTTCTCATCAGTTCATTCTCCTGGTCGCAGGAACAAATTACCAACGAATGGAGCTTCGGTATTCGTGTAAAAAGTGGTTTTTTGGCAGCGCATCACGGGACCATGGGGCACTTACCCAAAGACCGGATTTTCTGTGGTGAAATCAGTGCTTCGAAACGCCTGCATGGAAGCCAGAACTGGCACCAATCGTACAGAGATCCATTGGTTGGAGTGACACTTTATGGCTCGAACCTCGGAAACAAGGATATTTTGGGCTATGGGGCAGGAGCGTATGGTTTTATCGAATTTCCGATGTGGAGGAACTCTGAAAGCTTTCTAAGTTATAAAATGAGTGCCGGTTTGGGGTATGTAAATAGAGTTTTCGATCAGGAACTCAACCCGAAAAACGATGGGATCAGTACGCACCTCAACGCGCTGTTGGTCTTGGGAATTACCGGCAGATGGCGTTTTTGTAAGGATTATGCCCTTCTCTACGGATTGGATTTGACCCATTTTTCAAATGGCTCTACCCGGGTTCCGAATCTTGGATTGAATATTCCGACGGTTTCTTTAGGGTTTGCTTATTACCGTCACGAGAAGCCCCGTAATTCGGTTGCGCAGGAAGTGGTGGAGAAAACGCCTTTCTTTAGCAATTGGTCGTGGACAAATGTTGCCATTCTTTCTACCAAACAGAGCTTTCCAACCGGCGGGAAGAACTACCCGGTTTATGCACTGAATACATTTCTTTCCAAGAAATTCCGACCGAAAGTAGGCATGGAGGTAGGGCTTGACTTCATTTCAAAACAGTCGTTGTTTAATTACCGGCCATACATTCCGAAAACGCAGCTTTCCATATTTCAGGTTGGAGCGTATACAACATTCGTCTTACCACTTGATCGATTGAGATTTGTTGTGGGAATGGGAGTGTATATGAAGGATCGTTACGACATGGACAACGAGCTTTATCATCGGGTAGGAATGCGTTATCAGTTTGATAATGGCTTGTTGCTGAACATGGTGCTGAAAACACATTGGGCGAAAGCAGATTATGTAGAATACGGAATTGGCTACACACTGAAACCTAAAAATCAACGAAAATGAAAGCAGTATTATCCTTTTGTTTATTGATACTGGTTTTTACATCCTGTCGGAAGCCCGAGAACAGAACGTGTTTCAAGGGCTGGGGAGATGAAACGACAATTGAAGTACAACCGGGAAGTTTTGATAAGTTATTCCTGAAAGCACACCTGGAGTATGTTATGATTCAGGATTCAACGGACAAACTAGTGATTAAAGGAGGTGAGAACGTGGTTAATCATGTGAAGTATGAAATTGGTGATGATGGAACGCTGACGATCTCTAATGGAAACCGCTGTAATTTCATTCGTAACGGACACAAAGTAATTGTTGTGGAAATTCATTATACGAATGTTTTCAATATTCGTTTTGAAGGAACCGAACCGTTAACGAATGTGGGTGTTCACAAGACCGATTACTTTACATTGTTTATTCGCGATGGTGCGGGGCCTGTTACAATGAATATTGATTGCATCAACGTTTCTTCGGATATTTCACACGGCTGGGGTAATTATACACTTACAGGGCATGCGAAGTACGGAATGATCGGTGTGCGTAGCAATGGCTATTGCGACACACGAGGTTTGGTATTGGACGATTCTGTTTATGTTGCCAACGAGTCTTCGGGGAAAATTCAGATAAACGCTGAGGGGATTCCGTTGAGGGGTTACTTGAGAAGCAATGGAAATGTGGAGTATGAAGGAAATCCTACGCTGGTTGATATTGTAAATACGGGAAATGGCCAGGTGGTTAAACTCTGACGTGATAAAGTCTTAAAAGAAAACCCTGACGTCCTTGCGGAGTCAGGGTTTCTTATTTCGGGGAGAAATGTCTTGAATTATTTTCCTCGTTTCAACTGCATCAAAACTTTGAATGCTTTGTCTACATGATCTTGCTTAACAATGATTGTAAATTCGTTTGCTGTAGAAACCACTTCAACAATGTTTAGACCTTCCCAAGCCAAATGCTTAAGAATGTAATAATAAACACCATATACTTCAGAGTTTACAGTAGGAAGTTTTACAGTGATTGAAGCCAACTCTGTAGTGTGAGATTTAAGGCGTTCGTTGATCAATAAGTTTCCAACTTTGCTGGAGATGTTTTGAGAACAGATAATTGTTGTTTCAGTAACACCGCGACAAATGGTGTAGAATACATCAGAATCAGAATTCACAAGCGTCACAAGGTCTGCTTGTTTCATTCTTAACGATTCCGTGTTTTCAAATGTGAAATCCTCCAGGTTAGAACGAACCAAAAAGTCGCCCAATTCACCGATAATGTTTGTGATTTTAAGGTTTAGACGGTGGTATAAACCTGGTGACATACGTTTGATAGCCATTACAATTGCACCTTCTTTCACCTCTTTTCCGAGGATTTCTTCAATTTCAGGTTTAATTTTTCTGGCCAAAGATGAAATATTGATCAGGTCGTCTGTCATTGCTTCACGCAAAAACGGACTCCTACCAATGATTTCTTCAGTTATTTTTCCAATTGATAACATAGTAATCGAGTAATGTTTTAAGACTGTGTAAAATTACACATTAAGGTTAACAATAGTGACAGGCTTTGTGAAATAAAATTTAAGGATGAACATTTGGTCTCATTCGCTGAATATTTTGACATAGCCGGCGAACGTTTAAAATGGCATTTTTAGGAAATGATACCTAGGGAGATAAAATTAACTAAGTTTATAACTTCAACTAATTGTTCTTCAATTGTAAGCTCAGTATTATCTATAACAATAGCGTCCTCAGCTTGTCGAAGTGGGCTTTCGGTTCTGGTAGAATCTATGTGGTCCCGTTTTTGAAGATTTTCTTTTACTTCTTCGAACGTTCCGGGCGTTCCTTTTGTTACTAATTCGTCAAACCTGCGTTGCGTTCTGACTTCGATAGACGCCGTTAAAAAGAGTTTCAGTTCTGCATTTGGGAAAACAACCGTTCCAATATCTCTTCCGTCCATCACAACGCCTCCTTTACGGCCCATGCGTTGCTGTTGCGCAACCATTTTCTGTCTGACTTCCTTCACGGCGGCAACATCGCTTACCCATGAGGAAAGTTCGATTCCACGAATTTCGGTTGTGATATCAACATCATTCAGCAAAACAGGGTGCGATTCGTCCTCATTTCTCGGTCCGAATTCAATATGAATGGCGTCCAGTTCGGCAATCAATCGGTCTTTGTCAAAGCTTCCATTGGCGATAATACCATTCTGTAATGCGTAGAAGGTTACAGCACGGTACATTGCTCCGGAATCGATGAAAACGTAGTGTAGTTCATGAGCAACGGCTTTTGCCAACGTGCTTTTTCCACACGAAGAATAACCGTCTATTGCAATTGTTAGCTTTTTCATTTCTGTTTTGCCATAACGAAGATACGAAGGATGTTCAATAGTTTAATGTTTAAGGTTCAAAAGTTCAAATACTTTAAACCTCATAAACATTGAACATTAAAAAAGGCTCCCCGCTGAGCGAAGAGCCTTTTTTAAAAGTATTCTAATTCTTAGAATCTCCAACCTAGACGGAACAATCCGATAGAGTTGTTAGCGAAAGTTCCAGTTTTAGACTCTGCGTTAGTTTTTCCAGATACAGTTGTACCACCAGAAGTTACAGAGTAAGATCCTTCTTTGTCAGTCCAAGACATCCATCCAAGACCCAATTCGAATCCGATGTAGAAGTTCTCAGCAAAGTAGTAATCAGTACCAGCTACCAAGTTTACACCGAAACCAGAAGATGGAGTTTCCATAGTGTAGCTATCTCCTGAAGAGTAGTTGTTAGCACCGTCAACGTTTGAACCATCCTGAGTTTGCTTAGCGCCACCCAACAAGATATCCAAACCTACGTATGGAGACAATTTATCAGTACCTGTAAAGTGGTACTCACCTCCGATTCCTAGGTTCCAAGCGTTGTTAGTAGTTTCAACTGTACCAGTTCCTCCTGAGAAATCAGGGTTTTCGTAAACTAGATCAGAAGTACTGTTGTTGTCAATTCCAAGAGTTACACGTACTGCAATGTTGTCAGCAACAAAGTAACGAGCACGAACTGAAGGAGCCTGGAAGTTAAATGACGCTGCATTGTAACCCAACTGACCTTCGATAGATACAGCTGCATCAGCTGCACTTGGCTTTTGTGCCATTGCCACAGTAGATAGTACCAATCCACCAACTAATAAACTTAACTTTTTCATATTTTAAAATATATTGGTTGGAGCGAATGTACAGAAAACTTTTTATCCGACAACTCATTTTTTTTAACAACTAAAAGTGAATAACTGCAAAAAAGATGGAGTTCAGTAAAGCAACAGAAAGATTTTCAAAACGATACAAATCGTCGACGGATGTCTAATTTTTGCCGATGGGCATCGAGAAGGTGAGTCCATGCTGACCGCCTGCAGCCGAATAAATCATCCAGCCATATTCAAACGAAAAGCGTTTTAAATGAAAAGCCGCTCCGAAAGAAAAACCTGCCAGCCCGGGACGGTTCGCAACTCGTAATTCCATCCTGCGCTGAACATCAAATCCTACACGGAAATGTACTTTCTCTCCGAAAAGAAGTTCTGTTTGAATAAGTGCGTGACGAGCAGCTTTTTCAAAGAATCCTGCTTTCTGCACTTTAATGGTGTCACCGGTTAGTGCGTCGACTTTGTCCTTGGCGTTCGGATCAACATAACTTAAATCCCATTGCTGCAAATGTTGTGCGGTCAGATGAAAACGAAACGGTGCATGATTTAATTTGTGAGACACTCCCAATTGTACTTCGAGAGGAAGAGGATCGCGATTGTCCGCAGTATATCCTTTCCATTGAACCCCGAGGTTTTTTATTGCTCCGCCGATCACTAATCGTTTCTCCTCGTTAAAGTATTGTCCGCCGATGTCAATTGAATTCCCTACTGAGATGTAATTGTCCAGTTGGGAATATAATGTATTCAATGTCGCTCCGATTGACATGCGCTCGTTGATGAGTTTCGATGCAGAAACTCCAAGAATGAAATCTCCGGGACTAAATGTGCCAAGGTCTACACCATTTACATCAGTGCGTTGCATGGTTCCGTATGAAATATACCGGAAGCTGGCCATCGTTTGAATGTCTCCGAAACGAAGTGAATAGCCCATTGCGCCACTATTAATACTACCTGCACGGAGCGTCTGGCTCAGACTTCCCCGGCGATTCATTTTTTCATTCAGTGATGCCGGATTCGAAAAAACGGTATTGATGTCGTTGTCACGTACATTAATAATGTTTCCACTTAACCCCAGTTGACGTGCCGTATAAAAGGTGTTTAAACTCTGGAAGGTAGTAGTTCCGCCAGTTTGGGCGAAGGATACGCAACTAACAGAGACAATGCCAATAAAGAAGACAGTTTTAACAAGCATGTATTGCATAACGCAAATCTAATTGATTAATTGTGGTTAGGGATTTACTTTGGCGCGTTTTCCCAATTCAATTGCTTCGAGTTTTTCGATCTTTCCATTGTTGATTTCGAAACGGAGCATGGTTCTGATCGGATGGAAACCGTGAATGCCACAGGCTCCCGGATTCATCCAGAGTGTGTCTAATGCCTTGTCCATTTGAACAAGTAAAACATGTGAATGACCACACACCAGGAGTTGTGCATTGTGCTCCTTTATCAATAGGTGACTGTTGCGCTGGTATTTCCCGGGGCGCCCGGCAATGTGAGTCATAACCACTTTCATACCTTCAATATCGAAGACTTCTGTTTCGTTGAATTCGGTTCTCACTGTGTGGTCATCGATATTTCCGAAAACTGCACGTAGTGGCTTAAATGCTTTCAGTTTATCTGTTACTTCCAGTGAACCAATGTCTCCTGCGTGCCAGATCTCATCTACTTCTTTAAAGTACGTATAAACCTCATTAGGGAAATAGCTGTGGGTGTCCGAGAGAAGTCCGATTTTCATAGGAGCAAAACTAAAGAGGAAAACGGAAAGAGGAAAGAGGGTGGAAAAAGAATGCGCATAGTGTTATTGCTGTTCGGATTTTAACTAATAAATAGTTCTAAATAACATAGTTGAATAGCCGTTCAAGGATAACTTTCCTCTTTCCACTTTTCTCTTTCCTCTTTTACTATATTTGCAGTTCGAACATTCAAAAAAAACTTTGCATGGCTACAAAAGCAGCAGCTAAACCGTCAAAAACCACGAACAAAAGCGTGGCAAAAGGAGGTTCTAAATTCCCGAAAGAGACGTATGTTAAATGGTACAAAGACATGTTGTTGATGCGCCGTTTTGAAGAGAAGGCAGGACAGCTTTACATCCAACAGAAATTCGGTGGATTCTGTCACTTGTACATTGGGCAGGAAGCGATCGTTGCAGGAACCGTTAGCGGATCTCGTCCTACGGATTCACACATGACTGCATACCGCGATCACGCACACCCGATTGGTTTGGGGACAGATGTTCGCGTTTTGATGGCGGAGTTGTATGGTCGTACAACCGGATGTTCGAAAGGAAAAGGAGGATCAATGCACTTCTTTGACAAGGAAAGAAACTTCATGGGTGGACACGGAATTGTAGGAGCTCAGATTCCTATGGGTACTGGTGTTGCCTTTGCAGAACAATACAAAGGAACAGACAATGTAGTGTTTGTTTCTATGGGGGACGGTGCTGTTCGTCAGGGAGCATTGCACGAAACATTCAATATGGCAATGAACTGGAAGCTTCCTGTGATTTACATTATTGAGAACAACAATTACGCAATGGGAACTTCCGTTGAGCGTACTACAAACGTAACAGATCTTTCTAAAATCGGTGATTCTTACGAAATGCCGTCCAAAGTGGTGAATGGGATGTCGCCGGAAGCTGTTCACGAAGCAATTGAGGAAGCTTGTGACCGTGCACGTCGTGGTGATGGCCCAACATTACTGGATATCCGTACGTACCGTTACAAAGGTCACTCCATGTCTGACCCACAGAAATACCGTACCAAGGAAGAAGTGGCGGAGTGGATGGAACAGGATCCGATTGAGCACTGTTTGCGTGTGATCAAAGAAAACAAATGGTTGAGCGCGAAAGAAATTGAAGAGATTGATAACTGGGTGAAGAACGAGGTGGAAGAATCGGTAACATTTGCCGAGAATTCTCCGTACCCGGATGCTGATGAAATCTATGAAGATGTTTATCAGGAACCGAACTACCCATACATTATTGAATATTAATTAAGAAGAACTAAGAAGCAATGGCTGAAGTAATTTATATGCCTAAACTGAGCGATACCATGACAGAAGGTGTGGTAGCTGAGTGGCATAAAAAAATCGGAGATACGGTTAAATCAGGAGAATTGTTGGCTGAAATCGAAACGGATAAAGCAACTATGGAATTCGAATCGTTCTACGACGGTGTCTTGTTGCACATTGGTGTGGAAAAAGGAAAACCGACTCCGGTGAACGCTTTGTTGGCAATTATCGGTGAGAAAGGTGAAGATATTTCTGCATTGTTGAAAGATGCTCCGGCTCCGGCGGCAGATGCTAAACCTTCCGCCGCAGCGGCTCCGGCACCTGTAGCTGAAACTGCGAAACCTGAAGCAGCACCGGTTGTTGCTGCGCCAACTGCTGCCCCGGCTCCCGCGGCAGCAAGTACAACGTCTTTGAACAATGGTCGCATTGTTGCTTCTCCGTTGGCAAAGAAACTTGCTGAAGAGCGTGGAATCGATCTTGGATTCATTCAGGGAACAGGAGATGGAGGTCGCATCACGAAACGTGATGTTGATCACTATGTTCCTTACACTGCTCCGGCACGTTCAGGTGCAAACGCAGGAAGCTCAATGACAGAATCGTTCACGGATGTTCCGAATTCACAAATGCGTAAGGCGATCGCTAAGACACTTACTGCATCTAAGTTTTCAGCACCGCACTTCTACCTTAAGATGGAGGTGGATATGGACAATGCAATTGCAGCGAGAAAAGCGATCAATTCAACAGACGGAGTGAAAGTATCGTTCAATGATATGATCATCAAAGCAGTTTCAATGGCGTTGAAAAAACATCCAAAAGTTAACGCAGACTGGATGGGTGATTTTATTCGTTACAACGATCACATTCACATTGGCGTTGCGGTTGCAGTTGATGAAGGTTTGGTTGTTCCGGTTGTTCGCTTTGCAGATGGTAAAGGAATTTCTCAATTGGGAGAAGAAATCAAAGATTTGGCTTCAAGAGCGAGAGATAAGAAATTGAAACCGGAAGAAATGCAGGGTGGAACATTTGCTGTTTCCAATCTTGGAATGTACGGTATTGAAGACTTTACTTCCATCATTAATCCTCCGAACGGATGTATTTTGTCTGTTGGACAAATCAAAGAAACACCGGTGGTTAAAAACGGACAAATCGTTCCGGGAAATGTGATGAAACTGAGTTTGTCATGTGACCACAGAGTGGTAGATGGAGCTGTAGGTTCTGCATTTTTGCAAACACTGAAGAGCATGATCGAGAATCCGGTTACCATGTTGGTGTAATTTTCTCTAAACGACAT
The DNA here is from genome assembly GCA_966211245.1 of uncultured Fluviicola sp. Classification (GTDB taxonomy): domain Bacteria; phylum Bacteroidota; class Bacteroidia; order Flavobacteriales_D; family Crocinitomicaceae; genus Fluviicola. The sequence goes on from CBIHND010000023.1 coordinate 72,077, forward strand.
AGAACGAGGTGGTTTGATACTTTTTCAAACCACCTTTTTTATTGAAAATCAGAAATAAACGTTAAGAACTGTTGCTTAATCGGTTAATTATGCCATCTTTGAGGTTCAATACATAATAATATGAGTAAAGGAACAGTAAAGTTCTTCAATGAAACTAAAGGTTTTGGTTTTATTAAGGACGAAGAGACAAACCAGGAATTTTTCGTACACGTGACTGGATTGGCGGACAAAGTAACCGAAAATGATGTTGTTACTTTCGACATCGAAGAGGGTAAAAAAGGATTAATGGCCGTTAACGTAAAGAAAGCGTAATACCATAAATATTTTTTTCGTAACCCTGACTCCTGATGTTCCAATCAGGACGTCAGGGTTTTTTTTGTCCTTGTCTCGCCTGAAATCGGTACCTTCATGGATATTTTTTTGGAACATGAAAAACATAATAACCTTATTCCTCCTGATTACTTCGTTTGGTGCAACAGCTCAGGTGACCCGCCAAATCAGAAAAGAATTTGACCTGAAAGAAACCGATGCTACATCTGTACTTGTTCTGGGCAGGAAAGGGATGTTGACTTACGGCGCTCACAAAGATCAGGGTGTTCCGCCACAGTTGGAAATCAATCGTTTTAATACTGACATGGAATTAGTCGGAACGGTTAACTCCGACTGGAAAACAAGGGGATATATTTTTCGTACGGCAATTGATTTCGATACAACTAAAGTATATTTCTACCAACAAGGAAAGGGAAGAGATGTTCTGATTACGACTTATGATATTGCAACCGGAGCGGTAAGTAGTTATGAGCATAAGCTTGAATATTCCTTTTATGCGAATAACATGACGATCTTAAATGGCATGTTGATTTTATCCGGAACATCTTCTAAGAAAGCTTGTTTTGTGACGCTGGATCCTGTCAATGGTACCCAGAATATGGTAATGATGCCTGGTGTGAACAGAAAACGAATCCTCGAGTCGTTTGTTCGCGACGATAGTGGAAAATCAATCACCATCCTTTACCGTGACGGAACCAATATGAAATTGAGTACGTTGTTTCTGACGATCATGGATTCAAATGGAGATATGACTCTTCCTGTGGAATTGGATCGCGATGAGCGTTATTCTATTATTGATGGAACGATCAGTTGGCTGAACGATAAAGAATTTATCCTTTCAGGAACATACGGAACAAAGAATTCATCGCTCGCATCAGGAATGTATGTTTCCAAATGGAACAATTTCCAACAGCAGTTTATTACGTATCATTCGTTTGCGGATTTCGAGAAGTTCTTTGATTACCTTCCTGCAAGACAACAGGCGCGCGTTGAAAAGAAAGCAGCGAAGAAAAAGAATCAGGGCAAAGAGAACTACATTAAGTCGCTGGTTACTATTCACCCGGCCGTATCTCTTGAAAAAGGATATACAGTTGTGGGGGAAGTGTTTCATGCAACATACAGAACGGAATATTATACAACGTATGTGAATGGAAGGCCGGTTCAACAAACCCGACAAGTATTTGACGGTTATCAATACACGCATGCAGTTGTCATGGGAATTGATGAAACAGGAAGCCTCATCTACGATCATTGTTTTCCGATGTGGCTGGCCGAAAAACCATATTCTCCACGTCGAAATTTGAGAATTACGAGAGACAATACCAAAATGGAAATGGTATTCTGCTCAGGATCAACTATTGTCGCAACTACCGTTGATGGTCCTGAAATCTCTACACGGGAAGTAGGATCAGTTGGTGCAACGGAAGTGGAAGGTGATGCGAAAGTGATGACTTATGGTTCTGGTTCTCAATATTGGTACGATAACTATTACGTGATGTATTTCTTTCAACGCATTAAAAACAAAGGAAACGAAGCGGTAGAGAAGCGCAGAAACGTTTTTGTGATTAACAAAGTGGAGTACACGAAGTAAGTGCGTTTAACGGTTAGCTGATCCGCGGTACTCCCGAACGCAATGCTGACTTGTTTCTGAAATAATTGAAAAAGAACCAGTTCAGCAGGAACAGAGAATAACCGTAAAAAGCATCTTCTATAGGAATCGTGAGGATGCGGATATTGAGGATCTCAGAAGAATTATAATTGACGATTGGGGTATCAAGTCCGTAACCGGTGAGTACTCCGTTTACTCCAAAGAAACCGGGTAACAGAATAACGTATCCGAAAGTTGCATTGGTAATCCAGTTCGCTTTTTCAATGAAATGCAGGTAAAACAGTGTCGCAAGTGTTACAACTGCTGTCAGCAACGGGTATGTTTTGTCATGATGAAAAATTACCACTACGGTGCAAACCAGCATGACCGTCCAGGTGATCAGTGCATTGTAGCGATTTATTGCAGAATGTGTTAGGACAGTCTCCAGCACAAATAACGTGAAAACGCATGCAAACGGGATGCACAGAAAGAACAACCATTCTTCCAGTGGAAGTCCGGCAACCGCAATGCCAATGGTGTAGTTATGGTTGAACCACCAGATTCCGGATTGTGTAAACCAAATGTCCCAGGCAATAAAAGGAACGGCAACAACAATGCTCGCTTTAAAAAAATGAACGAAATTCTTGTGAAATTGAATTCTTGGATGGAATGAGAATACCAGGCAAAGAGCAATAGAGAGAAAGTCGATCAATATGTATGTAAAAGGCTTCATGATTATTTACGGAAGTACATTTTGAAATACTTTACAGGAACCCAAAGAAAGCCGAAGCATTCCCCGTTTTCTTTCCGGATGTGTTTATGGTGTTGCTTGTGTGCTCGACGAATGGCGAGCAAATAAGGGTTTTGTGTGTTACGAAGCGTTTTCAGTCGCTGATGAATAAACAAGTCGTGAACAAAGAAATAGGCAGCTCCGTATAACGTGATCCCCATTCCTATAAAGAACCGGATATCAAACTGATGTTCTGCACCAAGAACGATAAGAACAATAGCAGGTAGCGCAAAAATCAGGAAGAAATAATCGTTTTTCTCAACCACTTTTTTACCGGAATGATTGTGATGATCTTCATGTAATACCCACAGGAAGCCATGCATAACGTATTTATGGATGATCCATGTTAGTGGTTCCATTAATACAAAAGTTACCAGTGAAATACTCCAGTTCATATGTGTCTCGGTTTTGCGAATATTGTTTCGAGTACTTCTCGGCGGTACGCGAAAATGTGATTCAATTTTTTCTCAACAACAAGGGAATGGGTGAGTTTTCCCAACCAACCTAAAGGCAACTCGTAGTCAACTTTATCAAACATTAGAACACCGTGTTTGTTTTCCGTGAATTCGTGATAATGGTTCCATAAAGCATACGGCCCCTGCAGCTGAAAGTCAGTAAAACTCCTCAGGTGGTTTACATGAGTGATTTTTGTTTGCCAGTGAACCGGAATGCCCAGAAGCGGACGAATAGTATAATCGATAATAAGTCCTTCTGCCAGTTCAACACCTTCCAGGTTTGTCAAAACTTCAAATTTCAATTCCCTCGGTGTGATTTTTGCCAGGTTGTACGGCGTTGAAAAGAACTTCCATGCCGTTTCCAGTGAGCAATACAGTTGTTGTTCCCGTTCAATGCAGTACATCATAGTGTTAACTTTCGATCATTGCTTTTACCATTTTTTTGAGCTGTTCGGAAGTAATGGTATGCAGGTTGTCTTTTAGAAATTTCTTATCCGATGTAATGTTTCCGCTGTAACCAAGAAAAGAAGGACAGTTTTTCTGAACCGACAAACGGATGAAACGGATTTCAACATTCTTCGGATCCTTTTTAACTGCGGCTTCTATGTTTGCTTTGCCGGTGCTGAACGTATTCCATTTGGTCATTGGGTTGTATGTGTGGTTTGCCCAAATGGTCTGAAAACCTCCGAGATATGCCTTGTGTACGGCCGACTCGGTAGTTCCGTTCAACTTACTGATGATGGTTTTACAAAGATTTTCGTCGTTCACTGCCTTACTGAAACTTTTTCTCAGGTATTCCAGATCCAATGCAAACGTGTTCAGCGCCAAAAAGAGCGCAACAACCAGTGTCAACAGCTTTTTCATAGGATACTTGTTTTGTATTGAATATAACTGCGCATCATCAACGAGAACTTTTCGGTATCCGGAATACGGATGCGTTGTCGGGTGATTGTTGCTGCCGTAGTTTTCGCGATTTTCTTCAGAAGTGACTGGTAATAGCGATATGCCAGATACACCCCGAACTTTGATGAAGCGGGTAATTTTCTGATTCCGATCAGTGCTTCTCTGAATTCTTCATTGATCTCCGCTTCGATTTGTCGTTTTTCTTCGTCGGTGAAATGCTGCAGATTGATGTTGGGGAAATATGTTCTGCCAAGAATGTAATAATCGTCTTTCAGGTCCCGTAGGAAGTTAATCTTTTGAAATGCCGATCCTAGCTTCATGGCGTAAGGTTTCAGGTGTTCATAGGCCTCACGATCTCCTTCTACAAAAACCTGGAGGCACATGAGTCCCACAACTTCTGCGGATCCCAGGATGTATTCCTCGTATAGTTCAGAGTTGTATTCGATTTTTTTCAGATCCATTTCCATGCTGTGCAGAAATTGTTCAATCAATGAACGATCTATTTTGTACGTGTGCACAGTTTCCTGAAACGATTGCAGAATGGGGTTCAGGGAAATTCCTTCATCCAAAGCCTGCCAGGTTTGCGCTTTGAAACGGTCAAGCAGCTCTTTCTTATCGTAATGGTGAAAACTGTCCACAATTTCATCGGCTAACCTTACGAAACCGTAAATGGCATAAATCGCAGGACGAATAGACGGACTCAAAGCCAGTATTCCCAGCGAAAAGCTCGTGCTGTATTTCTTGGTGGTAATTTTGCTTACGTCATAAGACAATTCGTCAAATAGCTTTTTCATGATGAATAGTTTTAAGTTTGTTTACTTCTGTAGCGACAATCTTTCCGGATAGGATGGAAGGTGGAACTCCGGGCCCCGGAACCGTTAGTTGTCCTGCATAGAATAAGTTTGATAGCCTTTTGTTTTTAATCGATGGTTTGCGCACTGCAGTTTGTGACAGTGTGTTTGCTAAACCATAAGCGTTGCCTTGATAAGCATGGTAATCCTTCTTGAAATCACTGACACAATAGCTGCGTTTGTAATCCATTTTCGATGCCAGATCTGTAGTGTTTGTATAGTCTTCAATACGCTTCAGCATCTTTTTTAGGTATGCCTCGCGTGTTTCTTCCCCGTCGCTGATGCCGGTAGCTAACGGCATGAGGAGAAACACATTTTCATGACCTTCAGGCGCCACACTCGGATCGGTTTTAGAGGGACAACAAGCGTAAAACAGCGGATCTTCCGGCCAGCGCTTGTTTCCATAAATGGAATCCACATGAACATCGAGGTCGTGTTCAAAAAACAAGTTGTGGTGATTGAGGTTCGGGATGCGCTCATTGAACCCGAGGTAATAAATCAGACAGGAGGGAGCGAAAACCCGTTCCGACCAGTATTTTTCAGTGTAGTTTTTAAAGCTGGCATCTAACAGTTGTTCTGTATGGTGATAGTCAGAGGATGCAATGACTGCATCAAAGTGAAGTGTTTCACCGTTAACCGATAACGCAGAAACCTGTTTATCCCGCACCACGATTTTTTCGACTTCCCGGTTAAAATGGAATGTCGCCCCCTGCATTTCAGCAACTTGTTTCATGCCCAATACCAATTGGTAAAAGCCGCCCATTGGATACCATGTTCCCAGCACGTATCCGCCGTAATTCATTAAACTGTACATTGCCGGAATGTTCTTTGGAGATGCACCGAGAAAAATTACGGGAAACTCCATCAACGCACGTAACTGTGGATGCTGGAAATATTTTGAGACGTACGACCGGAAGTCAGAAAGCAAATCGAGTTTAAAGGCATTTTGTATGATCTTCGGAGAAACGAATTCGAGCCAGGAATAGCACGGCTTGGTCACAAAATCCTTCATTCCGATTTCATACCTGACTTTTGCGGATTCCATGAATTTTTCCAGTTGTTTACCCGCTCCTGGTTCCCTGAGTTCAAACAATTCCCTGAGCCCTTCGAAAGATTCGGGTACCTCAAGTGTACCATCGGAAAAAATCATTGAGAACTGTGGATCTAGTTTTACAAGGTTGATGAAATCCGCGGTTGTAGTACCAAAATCGCGAAAGAAGTTGTCGATGAGGTCTGGCATCCAGTACCAACTTGGTCCCATGTCGAAAATGTAGCCGTTGTCGGTTGTAAATTGTCTGGCTCGTCCACCCGGAATACTGTTTTTTTCGAACACATGAACTTCATGTCCTGCTCGTGCAGCATATGCAGCGGCAGATAAACCGGAGAAACCGGAACCAATGATGGCTATTTTTTTGTTCGGTTTCATTCGTTATTGCGGTAAAAAATCGGTAACAACCTTGTTGAGCAGATTGGAAGGATCGATGTGTTTATTGAATACATTCTGATGGAAATCAGAGAGTTTATTTAGTAGCCTAATCAATTCAAGCTTTTCATCCGCGGATAAATTACCGGAAACAATCAATGTAGCCTGTCGTATTTTATCCATATGAGCATCAAGCGTTTCTTTTCCGAGAGGAGTGATTGCAATCACTTTACTCCGTTTATCGTGTGGTGAGTCGTTTTGTGACACCCAACCTTGCCTGATCAAACGATTGATAATTTGCATTCCTGTTGGTTTGTCCTGAATATTCATTTTTATCAACTCCATTTTTCCCATAGCACCGAATGCCTTGAGGTTAATGAGGTAGATGAATTCTTCCTGTGTGGAGAAAGGAGAATCAAGCATAGCCGATTTTGAATACATTTTGGCGTACCTGTTCATGTGAACAAGCATTGTACTAATGACACTTTCCGCTGAACGACCACTTTCCTTACGCTCCCAGTCCGGTTCGTTAGCAGATTTCTTTGGATAAACAGAATCGGCTATCCATCGTTTGAAACCTTCCGGATCAGAATTGTAATTGGCTTCGGGACCGGTTTGCTCAAACTGTTCCAGGAGTTGAATAACGCTGTGCAGTAAATCGTAATTCATAGGTAAAGCAATAAATTAGTATTCAAAAATACCAATTTATTTATTTATTCCTCGAATATTGAAATTAAAAAGTATTTAATTATACTATTTTAGTGATTGGATACACGAATTCGTTTAGAATTCGGTAATTCTAAAATCAGTACGAGAAAAATTATTTATTGCAACAATCCTTTGAAATCGCCACTGATTAACATCAGATTCAGTCGAGCGGTTTGAAGGGCCAGAGCAGAACTTAGCTGACGGTTTTTTGCCTGAACAACGGAAAACTGGATTTCGCGAAGTTCCAGTGTGGTTAATGCTCCGTTCTCGAAAGATTGCTTCGCAATTCCGAATAGTTCTTCCGTATTTAAAATAGAAGCATTTTCCAGTTCGTACAGCGATTTCGCGTAATCGTAGTCCGCGAATGCATTCTGCAATTCTTTCGTCATGAGCTGTTCCTGCTGTTGAACGATGAGCTCAGCAGAAGCTTTTTGAAGTTCGTTGTTTTTTAGCTCGGTGAATGTTGAAAGACGATCAAGAATACTCCATCTGAGTGAAATCCCGACTCCGGGTCCAAGTGAGCGGTTACTGGCCAATAGTCCAACCTGACTTTGCGAATTCGCGAAAGTATATTGTCCGTATAAACTCAACTGCGGATAATATCTTCCCTGCATTTCCTTACGTTGGGCATCGATCAACGCTATGTTGGCTTTACTGATGAGCAAACTCGTATTTTGATTGTTCGCCTTCACTGTAATGAGGCTCCGGTCCGGCTCCGGTTGCATAGGAACTTCAGTAGCTACATTGAATTGAACATCTTCACTGTTTCCCATCACAGTTGCCAGATCCTGTTTCAGACTTCGGATGGTGTTGAGTTGCATTAAGAGATTGGAACTATCGTTGTTCAGATCCAATCGGGCCTGAATCAATTCCAGCTCGTTTGCCGCGCCGTGATCTTGTTTCAGTTTTGCCATGCGGTAACGTTCGCGGGAAAGTTCAAGTGCATCTTCGTAAACCGTCGTCATTTGTTGCTGATAAACAAGGCTATAGTACAACACAGCAGCCTGGTATAAGCTCATTTCAACCTGAGCGTTCATCTGAAGTGTTGCCTGGTCTTCCAGAATTTGCAAGCGTTGATCAGCAGCAAACATCGCAAACCCATCAAAAAAGGTCCAGTCCAAACGTACATTTCCTGAAAGCGATTGTGTTTTGGCATTCGATTTCTCATTGATTTGACCGGAGTAGAATTCCTGACGGGTATTCGAACTACTCCACGATTGATCCGCAGTTACATTAACGCTTGGAAGGTATCCGGCATTTCCCGGATTGTTATTGTTCTGTGCCTGTTCAGCTGTATTTCGGACAATCTGAATATCGAAATTGCTTTCAAGGGTACGTTGAACCACTTGTTCAAATGTGAGTACGGTCTGCGCCGTTACCGGACCGCTTAAACCAAGTATGATGAAGAAAACGAGTCTCATGATTTGCGTTTTGAAGTAAAG
>CBIHND010000024.1:0-75126 GCA_966211245.1 uncultured Fluviicola sp.
GTAAAATATACCGCGTTACTTTGTGGATTAATTGCCCTCCCTTGGTGCAGCTTGTAATCACCAAAAAAAACTCCCGCCCCCCGCCCTAGGGCGCCGGCACGGCTTTCAGTATTATGAGCAAATCGTCTGCTCTGTTATCTTAAGAATTTCTCTTACTTCTTCAAGAGTTGGAGCTTCGGCATACGTTCTCAGAACAGGCTCCGTTCCGGAAGCCCGAATCATCATCCATCGGTTATCATCAAAGAAGAATTTCCAACCGTCAATGGTTCCGACTTCTCTGACATTGTATTTACCAAAAGCTTTGAAAGCATTCGCTTTACACTGCTCAACGATAGCATTTTTCTTTTCTTCTGTAAGGTGAAGATCGTTACGCTCGAATTTGAACCCACCAACGATGCTGTACACCTCATCGATCAATTCATCCAGTGTTTTACCGGATTTCGCCATGAATTCCCAAATGATCAATCCCATCCAGATTCCATCGCGTTCAGGAATGTGTCCTTTTACCGCAATTCCTCCGGACTCTTCACCACCGATCAATACATCTTCTTCCACCATAATACCAGCGATGTACTTGAATCCAATTTTAACAACCTCGTAATCCAAACCGTAATGCTCGGCCATTTTTCCAACGCGTGGGGTTGTACTGAATGCTGTAACCGCTTTACCCGTCATGTTTTTGTATTTCACGAGGTAATGCATCAACAGCAAAATGATGTGGTGAGAATCTACGAATTCACCTTTTCCATTGTACAAACCGATACGATCTGCATCGCCATCCGTTGCCAATGCACAGTGCACGTTACCGGCTTGTTTGATGTAATTCTCGAGCGGCTGAAGGTTCTTTTGAATTGGTTCGGGAGCTTGTCCCATGAACGAAGGATTGTGCTCACAGTGCAACAAATGGACACCCGGAAGAATTCTGCGGATCACATTCTGTCCGGCGCCGTACATTGCGTCGTACACCAGATTCAAACCTGAGTTTCTGATTGCTTCCAAATCGAAGTTAGCCTCAACATGCTTTACGTATCGCGTTTCGAAATCTACAATTTCCAACTGGCCATTTTTTTCGTAAGAAGATAACTCCACCTTCGTGTAATCAAACGGAACTGAATCGGGAATAATGTCTTCGATTTCCTGAACCAATTCCGGGGTCAATGGCCCGCCATAGTGTGCTTTCAACTTGAAACCATTGTACGACGGCGGATTGTGGCTCGCAGTAAGAATAATTCCCAAGCCGCAGTTCAACTGTGCCGCAGCTAGCGAAATCATTGGCGTTGACACAAATCCTCTTGACATTTTCACAGGTACGCCTTCGTGCAACAAGACACGCGCAACTGTTTCGGCAAACAATTCTCCTGCAAAGCGACAATCGTGTCCCAGTGCAACCTGTTTCGACCATCCCGATTGTTTCAACCAGGTAGCAGTTGCGTAAGCTACACGAGCTACGTTTTCAACCGTAAAGTCTTCTGCGATGATTGCGCGCCAACCATCTGTTCCAAATTTGATTTTTGTTGCCAATAGATGTGTATTTAATGGAGTTCAAAGATAACGATGATTGACGAATGATGACTGGTGATGATGAATTTTGAATTCACAAATCACCCTTCAACCACCAACATTCTTTACTAAACCGTTTAAGCTTTCGTCCAGATTCTGGTATTGAGATTAAGGTCTTCCACAATGTCGGACATCATGTCAATCACTTTGGTCAAAAACTCGGCATCCTGCTCTTTCAGCGTTTGACGAAATACGCTCGGTTCAAACAGGTCCTCATTGATAGAATACGCGAGGTACACTTTATTATTCAGGAAAGACATGCAGATTTTTCGTCCGGAACGTTCGTTGATTTTCAGAATGCGTTCCATAAGAGACGGTGTTAAGATGTAACGGCACTCTTGTTCGTCTGTGGAATAGATTGCGAATCGCTTTTCAAACTCCGGATTTTCCAATCGGATCAGATCACCGGCACGATCTCCGTTCCACTGCTGAAATTTTCTGCCCAGCTTACCGAAAATGCGTTCCATGTTATCCTGATCAATAATGGTTTCTCCCATAAAGTTCTTGTTGAAATCCCCAACGAACAATAATCCTCGGAAGATCGTGTGCCAGGTTTCTCTTCTGTTTCCTTTGCTATCTGTTGAAGTAGTTTTGTATTCCGTAAACACTTCACCGAATGAAAAACGTGTTTTTTCGAATGTAGCTGTAATGGTATCTTCCGATTTATGTCGATCGTAGCTGCGCATGAACAACTTGCTTGCGGTGTACTCGGAAATCAGTCCGCGTTGAGGATTGTATTCCAGGCGATCGTCCACACACTTTACCAACGCCGGAATAACTTTCGCTTTGAATGCCTGTTTGTAAGGTCCGTGAAAGTTCGAATACTTAATTCCCAGCCAAACTCCACCCACAATCAGAATCACCGCCAACGGGACAAATAACATCCACCCCTCGTTCATATCTGCAACTTCGAGCAGAAAGAAAGCCGTCCATCCTCCAAGTAGTAAAATAAAAATCCATAGAATCGTTCTGAACGAACGTGCAAACGCTTTACGCTGACGCTCCAGTTCACCAAGTTCACCGAGCATTAGTTCCTGAAAAACAACCTGAAAATCTTTTGCCATGAGTTAGTCTTTAAATTCGAAGTAGGTTTTCTTTTCAAAGTTATTTCGTCGCGCGACAACAGACGATGGAAATTGCATGACTGCGTTGTTATAAATTTCAATTGCCATGTTGAACGTTCGTCGCGAAGCCGCCAATTGTTCTTCAATTTCATTGATACTGCGTTGCAGCATAAGGAATTGGTCACTTGCCTTTAACTCCGGGTATGCTTCAGCCTTCAGTATAAACTGGTGTAACTGCTGTTGAAACTCCACGTTGTTTGCTGCCAATGCCGAAGCTTCACGTGGTGTAGAACGAAGCTCAGTCAATTTGGTAAGCAGTTCGTCTTCGTGCTTCATGTATCCTTTTACACATTCTGTGAGTTGGGGAATCAGGTCGAAACGTTTTTTAAGCATGACGTCGACGGTTGCAAAGGCGTTTTCTACCTGGTTCGCTTTACCGATGAGTCCGTTTTTCAATACAACTCCGATGATGAGAATGAGTAAAAGTAGTCCGGCTACCGAGCAGCCAATGGGTAAGAGTAGTTCCATTTGGTAATTTTTGGGTGAACTTACGGATTTTTTGTTTTTTCCCGCAGACGAGCGTTGAGGAACGCAGATGTTTACACTAAATTAAACCAGCGTATGTGTTTTACTATGGTAATGACACTGTGAACTTCCGTGCCGGTTCGTGGCAGAATTTTAATAACACAAAAAAATCCCTCCTTCCAAGCGGAAAGAGGGACTCTATATTTCTTGAAGAGCTTATTTCTTAAACTCCAGAATTGTCTTTTTAATGATCGCTACGCACTCCATCAATTGTTCTTCAGTCATCACCAACGGTGGTGCAAAACGAATGATGTTTCCGTGTGTCGGCTTAGCCAGCAAACCGTTGTCTTTCATAGCAACACATAGATTCCACGCTGTTTTGCTTTCTTCGGTATCGTTTACAATGATTGCATTCAACAATCCTTTACCGCGCACTTTTACCACAAGGTCAGTCTGTGCAATGATTTCATTCATTTTCTCGCGGAATATTTTCCCCAAACGATCTGCATTTTCAGCCAATTTCTCCTCTTTCACAACCTCCAATGCTGCAATAGCAACCTTAGCTGCAATCGGGTTACCTCCGAAAGTTGAGCCGTGCTGACCAGGTTTGATCACCATCATGATATCGTCGTTTGCCAATACAGCTGAAACTGGATAAACGCCACCTGAAAGTGCTTTTCCGAGAATAAGAATATCCGGTTTTGCATTTTCATGATCTACTGCAAGCAATTTTCCTGTACGAGCAATTCCAGTCTGAACTTCATCCGCGATAAACAAAGCGTTAGCCGCAGTACACAATTCGCGTGCAGTTGCAAGGTAGCCTTCGTCCGGAACAAATACTCCCGCTTCACCCTGAATAGGTTCAACAAGGAATCCGATAACATTGGGCTGTTTCAAAGCTTCAGCCAATGCAGTGGTATCGTTATAAGGAATGCGAATGAATCCCGGAGTAAACGGACCAAAATTGGTATTTGCATCCGGATCACTTGAGAACGAAACAATGGTCGTTGTTCTTCCATGGAAGTTCTGCTCACATACAATGATTTGCGCCTGATTTTCTGCAACTCCTTTTTTCTCGTATCCCCACTTACGGGCAAGCTTGATAGCCGTTTCAACAGCTTCAGCACCGGTATTCATTGGCAATACCTTGTCAAATCCGAAGTAAGAAGTGATGAAACGTTCGTATTCACCAAGTGAATCGTTGTAGAATGCGCGTGAAGTCAGCGTAAGCGTTTTCGCCTGCTCTACCAATGCATTCACAATTTTCGGATGACAGTGTCCCTGATTTACTGCAGAATATGCAGAAAGAAAATCGTAGTAACGTTTTCCTTCAACATCCCAAACGTAAACACCTTCTCCTCTTGAAAGGACTACCGGAAGCGGATGATAATTGTGTGCACCGTACTGATCTTCCAACTGCATCAGGTCGAGCGAGGATAATTTTTCCATTGTTTCCATGTTTCAAAAATTATTATTGCTAGTTCCTGCTCGTCACGGAGAGCATTCATCCTTTCCTCATTTGCAGCAGGCCGGAGAGAAATCATCCGAAAATAGATACGCAAAGATAGTTGGAAGACGGTAAACTTCCAAGAATAGAACGAGTGTTTAGCGGTGTTCATCGAAAATGATGACTACGTTACTTTTATATGTCGTATCTTTGTGTAAAATTATCACGCTTGGCTATAGTACAGTTTGCCCAACCTCAGGGCGATTTTTTCAAAACCCTACGCAGTTCGGTTAATCGTTATTTTACTGAAAATAACATCAAACAGACTGGTAACTCCTCATTATACTGGAAGGCGGCTATTATTATTACCGCATACATAGTAGTCTACACAGCAATTGTTGCTGCCCCGCTTCCGATCTGGTCTATCCTATTGTTGTTCGGAGTATTAGGGTTTGTTCAGGGCTTAGTTGGCTTTAACATCATGCACGATGCTTGTCACGACTCTTTCTCTACCAAAAAGAAAATCAATTACTTCTTCGGTCTGTCAATGAATGCTCTGGGAACAGATGCACACATGTGGCGACAAAAACACAATATTGTTCACCACACCTATACAAACGTTGATGGAATTGATGACGACATTGCAAAAACACCGTTCCTTCGAATGAGTGAAACGCAAAAACGTTATAAAGCACACCGTTTTCAGCACATCTACCTTACGCCTTTATACGGAATATCTACGATGTACTGGATCACTTTGAAGGATTGGGAAAGCTACTTTAACAGAAAAGAATTCAATGTTGCTGTTGAACGCATGAAACCACTGGATCATGTAATGTTCTGGAGCACGAAATTAATTTACTTCGGACTGTACTTCGTTATTCCCGGAATGTTGTTCGGATTTGGCTGGGCATTTCTTGGTTTTGCCATCATGCATTTCGTACTTGGTTCATTTATGAGTTTTGTATTCCAATTGGCACACGTTGTTGAGAATGTTGAATTCGAACACAGCCATGGTGAACATACTGAAATTAACTCTGAATGGGCCGTTCATCAGATTAACACTACCAGCGATTTCGCTGTAAACAATAAGTTGGTTACGTGGTGTTTGGGAGGATTGAATTTCCAGGTTGAGCACCATTTGTTTCCTCGAATTTCTCACGTTCACTATCCGAAGATTCAAAAAATCGTTGAAGGAGTTTGTGAGGAATTTGGTGTGGAATACCGCTCTTACGCTACTACGCGTCAGGCATTGGCTTCTCACTTCCGCCACATGAAGCGTTTGGGAAGTAAAAGTGTTCCTCAGCCTCAGTTCGAGGTGAAACAACCTGTTGCTGCCAAAGTTGAAGTACGCGAGGAAGAATTGGAATTGGTGGATTAATTCCGCTTTAAGAAATAGTTAGTCCCGACACCAATTCCCGGTTGTCGGGATTTTTATTTTGTACCCGTCGGTTTTACATTTCCCGCCAGTCGTATAATTTGATATAACCGCTTACGCGAATAACCGCATTGTACTTAACCTCATTGATTTCCTGAAACGTTGATGGCATGTCTTTGTGATACGTTTCTTCCCAACGGTGTTCCGTTCGCTGTCGAAATCCGAGTGAAATATCTGCTCCCCATGGCCCCGAAGTCAGTACACCGAATGCAACGCCGAGATCGTAAAAATCTCCGCTGATTCCCAGGAGTGTTTTCCCATCAATTAATGTGTATTTGTCTTGGTTATACAACTTCCTTCCTCCTACTTTCGCGAGTAAGGAAGCATACGGTTGTACACCCCACAAATCGAAATACGCATCGGGATACCATTTCAACTGAAATGCCCAGTAAGTGCGGGAATCGTACTGCGAATACTCGTTGTATGCGTCCGGATATTCTGGAATATCGTGTACTTCTACTTCATCGCGCTGACGGAAATTGACGTAATCAGCGGAAAAACCAAACTGATAACCAAGACGGTATTCACCGCCCACGGAAAGGCCTCTTACCCACCAATCTTCAATTATGACCATACCCAGAGCTTTCGCGCGGAAAAACAATTCCGATCGGGGTACTCTGAACCCATCCTGCTGTCCGTTAACATTTCCAATAAAGAGCAGCAATAAATTTAAGGTGATTAGTTTCTTCATTTGTTTACAAATAGAAGGTTTGTCCGGTTTTAGGTAATTCGATTTTCACATCGTTGTCGAACCTGTTTTCCAACGTAACGTGAATGCCTTTTTTGGTAACTGTTTCCTTATCAAACTTCCCGGTTGAATTTCCATCCTCGGTAAAGTATTCTTTCTCATAATTGAGTTTTCCCGTTGAAAGGTTAAAATCGTATTTTGTCCATTCCGCCCAGTAGTTTCCAAAATCCGAAGTGTTTCCAATCAACACAAATTCGTCATTCTGATAGCGGTATTTATCTGCTTCACCCCACTTCCACGCGCTTCCGCCATAATGGTAAATCGATAGGATGCCCTTTTTGATTTCAACGTTTTGATAAGGATCTCCCATCATTCCGCCATCCTTACTTCCCATTACGGCTTCTTTCGATTCCACCATGGGTTTCCATGACTCCTTCTCAACCTGATAAATAACGATCGAACGCGGGGTTCCTTCCATATCGTCTGTTTCCTTTGTCAGGTCATAAATCACCACCAATTCATCAATTCCATCGTTGGTTAAATCTCCACAAACCGAATCCAGAATTGCGTAATTCTTTGGAACAGGAATACTCAGTGATTTTAAGTTTATCTCGACAACTTGCAAATCTTCAGTCGTTGCATTTGAATCGGTTGTATCCTTATCCGAAACAACGGCATCAGATGGTTTTGATGTTTCACCACAAGCGACCAAAACGAACGTTGTCAGGATGATATACGGCAATTTCTTCATGTATTCAAATCAATTGGATGGGTGGATTTCGCGAAGTGGCAAGAGCAACTCTATTTCTTCGGATTTTCGTTTCAGCACAACTGTAATGGCTTCGCGTCGAAGTTTCGATTTTTGAACTTCATAAATCAGATCACATACATTATTGCCATTCAATCGAATTCCATTGACTGCCAGAATGGTATCCTGCAGTGAAACAGCTTCAATTTCCGTTGTAAAACCTACATCTTTCGATGCCACTACCAGCTGTCCGTTTACAATCATAGATGACAAACCGTAAGTTTGATAACCATTCAATGCATTCCGGGCATGCGAGCAATACATTTTTCGGTGTTTGAAGTCGAAGTATACCACCTGATAGTTTTTCCTGAAGAATCCATTTCCAATATTGGATGCCGCGGCCGGGGTTTGTGAAACACTGACATTGGCCAGATCAAAACCGGAAGTATCGGAAAAATTCACTTTGAAGTAACGCGTTGTATCTGGTAAGGTTTTTCCAAACATTCCGAAGGAGCCTTGTCCGATAGAAGCACTGCTGTTTCCATCAATTTTGGTCGAAGTTCCAACAGAAATTATTTCGCTGTTTTTGCCTGTATCCACCATGAACTTTTCGTTTTTATCGTTCAGCATCCATTCGATGTACGGGATTCCCGATTTCGTGACAAAAGCAAAGTTTCTGGCTCCGTTTGGAATCTCCAGGGCCTTTTCCTGATCATAGCTGGTAATGGTCATTTTCTCGTAATCGATTCGCCAATTATTTAGTGCAAGGGCATTCATTCCAAGGATTCCATCGATTCCAATGCAACGAAATTGTTCATTCTGACTGAAGTCGTTTACGATTACACCCACATTTCTGTATTTCATTCCTGCAAGGTCGATTTCAGAAAGTGCACCGACTACTAATTTAGTGGTGTGTTGATGTGCATCTTTCACCTTAATTCCGCCTTTCTTTTTAAACGATGTTAATTGCGAAAGTTCCGTCGAAATAACCGTTGTTTGAGCACCTGTGTCGAAAATAAACCGGTATGTTTTACCCTCAATGACGATTGGAATAACCATCAACCCGGCAGAATCGGTATATGCTATTGTGACTTCCTTTGAACTATTCTCGCTGAATTCGGCTTTGGAAATAACGACCATGGAGCGAATCATGCAGGATTGGAGGATCAAAAGCAGTAGAAGGAATGCTGTTATTCGACGGTGTAGTGTATTCATGGCAGTAGAATGAGTAGTTAAATATAAGAGAATTGAATCATTACAATTCACAAACATGGAAATCCTTTCAAAACACTAGCAATTTCGGGACTTCGATCTGATATTGCTTAATCAGGTTCCCAGTCGGTTCGAGCAAAAACCGATCAATACGAAATGGAGCATCGGCGACTTGTCAGGAACAGAGCTACCTCACCAACGTCACATGACCTTCAAACTGATCGGAGACAATGCCATTAAGTTCAACTGCAATTTGCCAGGTGTACACGCCATCCTGAGCAGGTTTTCCGAGATAAGTTCCATCCCAGAAATCATTCGGGGATTCAGCAGACCAGATTTCCTCTCCCCAACGATTAAAAATGCGGAAAGATCGTACAATTCCGAATACATCGGATGGCATAAATACATCGTTGGTCCCATCTCCATCCGGAGTGAACGAATTCGGTACATACAATAAATCTTCCGTTTGAAAAGAAATCGTTTTTGATTCCTGATCGCTACAACCGTTGGTGTCGATAACTGTCAAAGTCACTACAAAACTGGCAGCTTGTGGAGTTGAATAAGTCGGATTTTGAAGATTGCTAAACTCCTGATGGTTGGCTGTCCATAACCAGGTTTCAATTCCACCTACGGATTCATCCACAAACTGAATTTGCTGATCCAATTCTGGAACTTGTGGGGTAAATGCAAAGTTAGCCGTCGGGTTTTCATAAACAGTAACTGCATTTATGACTGTTGTATCTAACGCACAACCCGCTGCACTGAGTGCGCTGAGTGTTACATCATATACTCCCGACACGGTGTATTCGTGCGAAACATCAGGTGTCTGAATCTGTGTTCCATCACCAAGATTCCAGTTCCATTCTGTTACTCCGGGACTTCCGATTGAAGTAAAATCAACTGAAAGCGGAGAACATCCAATCGAATCGGAAAGTTCAAAACGGATGTTTGCAGTATCCAGTTCAACTAAAATCGAATCACGGCTTGTCTGACACGATCCAACCTGAGCATCTACCCAGTACGTTCCCGGTTCGTCAATGTTAAGTGTTGCACCGGTACTTCCATCCGACCACGTATAATTGATATCCGTACCAATTACATTCGGATTCAATTCCACCGAACTATTTGTACACAATGTCAAATCAGGACCAAGATCAGGTGCTGTGATTGTCGCTACATCCGGATTGTAATACCATGGTAATCCGTACACGGAACTTCCGCTACCCAATGAAAAACCATTTTGAACAAATCCGCACCCGATTCCCAACACTTCCGGATTATTAATGACTCCTATGAAATTCGCGGCAGCAGCAAAAACATTGTAACTGATATAGATTTTGTCATTCGGTGCTATCTGTAATTGACCAACTTCCCCGTTAATAGTCGGTACCGCGATTTGTGTTCGGGTTGCTCCAATATCCGAAGCAGTCATATCGTACTGAAAAATACGTGGTGGGAAGAATTGTCCCTGATACAATCGATTTCCACTTCTGGAGAACTCCAGCCCATAACACGCATCCGAGAATGTACCGGAAAACAGTGTAGTTGTATTGGTAACCTGCCCGGTTGATTTATCAAAATCCAGTAGAAAGACTTCGGCGTTAGTCATAGGTCGGGTCATGGCAATTTTAGTGCCCGTCGGATTTGGTTTCATGATTCCGACTACCTGCGTTTCATCGGTAATGTTTACGCCGATATTGGTAACGACCGGAGTAGCGGAAATTCCCGAATTCGTAACCAGAAAAGCCAGGAAATTGCTGTTGGTTGTGTGTCCGTGCGTCACAATCCAGATATCGATACAATTCGCATGAGGAATGGCAGAAATCCATTCACCGTTTTTTGCATTCAATTGAACGTTCTTAACGCTGCTAACAACATCCCCCATTCCACCGTTCAACGTCATATCAATTTCTGAATATGTAAGGCCTGAATTCCCCGGAATGTATGCTGCATCTGTTACAACAACAAAATAGTTATTCGGACTTCCGGGTTTTGGAATCACCATACACTGTGAGCTCATGTTTCCAAGCAATCCGGTACCGTTTGGCATGACATTGTTTGCGGCATCCCACACATTGATTCCATTCGTATAGAACAATAGATTTCCGGAGGCGTCACTTTGGCTGTAGCACGATTCCTGCGTTTCAATTTGACTTCCAGAAGAAAGTACAGGATTTCCCGAACTGAAATTGACGCCGACATGCCATCCGAAATGCCAATTCTCATGCTGAGCCTGTGCGAACAAATGGACGCTGAGTAGTAGAAAAAATATGAGTGCAGATAGCTTCATTGCCGTTCGTATCGATAAGAAAACGGGAAACGAAACAGATGGTTGTATCCGTTTGACTAAAGTGTAGGAAATTTGGTTTGAATGGGGATATGGTAGAATACGAATTACTTCTTCTTCGTTTTCTTTTTGGATTTCTTTTCAGCTTTCATCAACTCATCTTCGATATTCAGATCGCCGAACATGGTTTTCGTAGCGTGCTCAATCTGAAAGTAGATATCCAGAACAAGCTCTTCGCCTGTTTCTTCATCCTTCAGGTGCATTTCCAGAATGTCCACAAAGTTTCCATATTTATCTCTTCCCGATCCCATGGTTCCGATACTCGCTCCAATGTATTTTGTAAGAAAGTTTTGGCCATCCATTGGTCCCAGGGCAAAAAAGGCAGTTTCGGGGGTTGTTCCGTCGCCACTGCTTGCCATTGCTCCCATGATCATTTCGTAACGCATCAGATATGCAGCTGCTTCTTCCTTTCTATCCAATTTCATTAAGGCATATGACTTTTCAATCAACGCAGTTTGACTCACAGGAACAGTTAGCAGAAAGGAGTCTGCTTTTGCAAGAGCTTCCGTGAACTTTCCTTCGTCGTTTAGATCATAAATATCACGTTCCACATCCAGGTAAGCATACGGTTTGAAATGCTCGTTATCGGTAAAACCAATCAGTAAGGACAATACCTCATAACTGGTCAACATTGAATCATTGGAATTGAATCTCTTAAGAAGTTTCTCGTAATTCAAATCACTTCGTGGATCATTGGTTTTCTTCAGGATTTCCGCGTAATCTGTCTCGTAATGAAAGAGAGAATCCTGTGTCAGACCACAAACTGAAATGGCAACAAAAATAAAGGTAATCAGGTGCTTCATGAGGTTTTCTTATTGATCTATTTTCATCAAAACTACAAAATCATTCCTTGTAAATGCTAAAATCTTCCAGGCGAACTTTTCGAAAATCCTTCTGCGTTAACGTTTGATCCGAAGTCATTTCCAGATCTTCCGATAATACATCAAACGTACTTCTTTCATCACTGATCAAATACCAATGACGACGTTTCGGGTTGTATTCAAACGTTACCGATCTGCTCCAGCGCATCCGAAAACCGCCGTAGAAATTTAGAGAAATGATTCCATCACGGACAAAAGCCCCAACATAGCAGTCTCTGAAATTAGCATCGTAACCGCTGTAGTAAATCAGGTTATCGTTTTCAACTTCTACTTTGTATGAACCGCCTTCTTGTCCCAGAAGTAACAGGAATTTTCGTTTGAGGGGATGCTCATTCGTTGATAACGAATCTTCTCCGACCTGTCCCAGAACCAGAATAGCATCCTGATTGGAGTCGAGGTTAAGGTTCTCCAATTCAACGTTTAACAAAAAATATCCGTCCGGAATAAACGCTTTGAATCTGTTTACAAAATCCTGGTGTATTGAATCCTGTGCGTTTGCGGAGAACGTGAGGAATCCAAAAAGGAATAACAAATACTTCATAGGTTCTTTTTTGTCCTTTATACCAAATACTTGTGTCGTCCATCAATCTTGTTCGGACAACCATAGGTTGATCTCTCAAGCCTTCCAGTTGATCAAGTGGTTTCATTCCTATAATTTAATGCATTAAAACAACGTCGGTTGTTCCGGATCGTCATCACCTTTGGTCATGTCCCATTCGATTGTTGTTCCGGTATCCATTCCATCCTCTGTTCCATCGGTGACTTCGTCTCCAGCTTCATCAGCGGATAAATCCAGCGGTGTTTCTTCCGGCCATGGTTCGTTTCCTTCAATCGGATGCGTCAACACAATTTCCTTGACCTTAAGCTTCGTCAACTGGTTACCTTGTGCCTTCATTCCTTTCACATCAATGAATGGAGCCAGAGCCACTTCGTTATCCGGAAGGTTTTTCGTTTCTTTCAGCAACTTGTTGTAAACGATGCGAACGATCGGCTCTTTCGCGGTTGAAACGCAATCCAGGTAAGACCCTTCGGATTCGGAAATGTAGGATACACGCTTGTCTGTAGTGATTTCGCAGGTAAAACGCTTCACGTAATGCAGTTCTTTCTCTCCGTCGTAGTAAACTGCCGAAATCGGTCTGTCCGGAACCCATTTTTCAATGTGAATCATGTCCTCATCGAAGTGATTTGCCAGGTCGAATGTCGACAAACGGTATTCTCCGTTTTTGTACAGAGTCAGAATGCGATCTTCGCCTTTGAACGAACCGAGGAATTTACCACGACCTTCGTCGTTCAAACGACCAACGATATTGTCGTACCAGATTTTACGTGCTGCAAGCGTTGATCCACCGACCTCTTTCTGGGTAATCTTCTGAACAATCTCTTTTGTAACACGGTTTCCGGCGCTCTGACGACCTTTGATCAGCAAATCTCCGAGGTCAATATCGAAACGCAAACGTTTCAAATGCGGGCGCGGGCGAAGCAATACTGTCACTACTTCACGTTCTCCATTCGGGTGAACCGAGAAGTACAACAACTTGGAGCCTTTGATTCCGCGTGTCAGATCGTATTCAATATCGCGTGTCACCGAATTCACATAAAAACGCTTCATCATGGTAGAACCTCCGGTTCCATCCTGATACATCACGTGGTAAATTGTACGTTTGTCACCTTTTTTCCAGACGTCGACGTGCACGATTCCTTTTCCAACAAACTTCTTCTCGGAAACTTTCGTAACCATGAATTTTCCGGTATCGAAGAAGACGATAATGTCGTCAATCTCAGAACAATCGTTCACTGCTTCGGTCTTTTTCAAGCCCCAGCCAATGAATCCTTCTTCAATATCTACATACAATTTGCGGTTAGCGATAATCACTTTCGCAGCAGCAATGTTATCGAAGACTTTCATTTCCGTTTTGCGTTCTTTACCGGCTCCAAAACGTTTCTTCAGGTCTTTGAAATATTCTACAGCGTATTCGATGAGATTCTCCAAATGCGCTTTCACTTCTTCCATCTCCGCTTCCAGCTTCGCAATCACTTCATCGGCTTTATCGGAATCGAAACGGGTAATACGAATCATTGGAATCTGTGTCAGACGCTGTAAATCTTCGTCTACGATTTCGCGAAGAAAGCTTTTTCTGAAGGGCTTGAAGCGATCGTACATGTACTTGAAAAGTGATTCTTTGTCGGAATACAACTTAAAATCAATGTACATCTCTTCGCGGATGAAGATCTTCTCCAGTGTCGAGAAATGCCATTGCGCTTCCAGTTCAGCCAGACGAATCTCCAACTCACGTTTCAGTAATTCAACGGTATTGTTCGTGTTCACCTTCAGAATCTCCGAAACGCCCATGAAACGTGGGTTATCTCCATCAATTACGGAAGCATTCGGTGAAATCGACACTTCACAATCCGTGAAGGCATACAGCGCATCGATGGTTTTATCAGGAGAAACTCCGGGAGCCAAATGGATCACAATTTCCGCTTCCGCAGCTGTGTTGTCTTCGATCTTTTTGACTTTGATCTTTCCTTTATCGTTCGCTTTGATGATGCTCTCGATCAATGAAGACGTTGTACACCCGAACGGAATTTCGTTGATCATCAAGGTCTTATTGTCAACCTTTTTGATCTTCGCCCGAACACGTACCTTTCCTCCTCTCAAACCATCGTTGTAGTTGGAAAAATCTGCCATTCCACCGTTCTGGAAGTCGGGATAAATCTCTACTTTCTTCCCTCGCAGGTGATTGATACTCTGATCGATCAACTCGATGAAGTTGTGTGGAAGAATCTTACACGCCATACCAACGGCAATTCCTTCCGCACCCTGAGCAAGCAGAATCGGGAACTTCACCGGAAGATTATCCGGTTCTTTATTTCTACCGTCGTAGCTTAATAACCACTTCGTTGTTTTCGGGTTGAAGACAACGTGATTGGCGAACTTGGACAAACGAGCTTCGATGTAACGCGGAGCAGCGGCACCGTCACCGGTAAGCGTATTTCCCCAGTTTCCCTGACAATCAATGAGCAAGTCTTTTTGTCCCAATTGAACCAGGGCGTCACCAATGGAAGCGTCACCATGAGGGTGATACTTCATTGTATTTCCGATCACATTCGCAACCTTGTTGTAGCGGCCATCATCCAATTCCTTCATGGAATGGAGAATACGACGCTGTACAGGTTTAAATCCATCGTACAATGACGGCACAGCACGTTCAAGAATTACATACGAGGCGTAATCCAGGAACCAGTTTTCGTACAATCCGCTTAACGGAATAATGCTTTCGTCGGTATGCTTGTGATCGTCAGGAAGGAAAGAAGAAGTATCTTCACCATCTTCCTGATTCATATCCTCATTTTCATTTTCCGGATCCACCGGTCCAATTTCGTCTTCACTCATACTATTTGCTCTTTAGTATAAATGAGGGAATCCTCCCCCTGGCCCCCTCCAAAGGGGGAATAATTGCTCTTCCGACAAGAGTTTACGAAGCCTTTTCAATCGGCTCCGTCTCGTCATCTTCAGACGCCAAGGTTTTTGCCTCGCTATCCGGATCTTTCTCCACGCGAAGGTTATCGATAATGAAATCCTGGCGCTCCGGAGTGTTTTTACCCATGAAGTAGGACAAGATGGTTTCAATGGATGCATCTTTGGTCAACAACACAGGCTCCAGGCGGATATCATCACCGATAAAGTGCTTAAACTCATCGGGAGAGATTTCCCCCAATCCTTTAAATCGGGTGATTTCAGGATTTTTACCCAGTTCGGCTATCGCATTTCTGCGTTCTTCTTCCGAATAGCAGTAAATCGTTTTCTTTTTATTTCGAACGCGGAACAATGGTGTTTGCAACACGTACACGTGATTACGTTTCACCAAATCAGGGAAGAATTGCAGGAAGAACGTCAGCAACAACAGGCGAATGTGCATTCCATCGACATCGGCATCGGTTGCGATAACGATGTTGTTGTAACGCAGGTTATCCATATCCTCCTCAATATCCAGCGCTGCCTGAATCAGGTTAAATTCCTCGTTTTCGTAAACGACTTTCTTCGTAAGTCCGTAACAGTTCAATGGCTTACCGCGAAGTGAGAATACCGCTTGTGTGTTCACGTCTCTTGATTTTGTGATCGATCCACTCGCTGAATCCCCCTCGGTGATGAACAAGGTGGTCAATTCACGCTTTTCATCCTTTAAATCTGTCAGGTGAACGCGACAGTCTCTCAATTTCTTGTTATGGAGACTGGATTTTTTTGCTCGGTCACGTGCCAGTTTACGGATCCCGGAAAGTTCTTTGCGTTCACGTTCCGACTGCTTGATCTTTTTTTCCAGTGTCTCGGCAACATCCGGGTGACGGTGAAGGTAATTGTCCAGTTTATCTTTCAGGAAATCATTTACAAACGAGCGCATGGATTTCCCTCCCGGTTCAATCTCCAGAGACCCCAATTTTGTTTTGGTTTGCGATTCGAATACCGGCTCAATCACCTTTACTGCAATTGCCGCAACGATCGACTGACGGATATCCGAAGCGTCGTAATCTTTTTTATAGAAATCGCGAATAACTTTTGCCACAGCTTCGCGGAAAGCGCTTTGGTGCGTTCCTCCCTGAGTGGTATGCTGTCCGTTTACAAACGAGTAATAATCTTCCCCGTAGGTTTTTCCGTGCGTGAAAGCCACTTCGATATCGTCGCCTTCCAGGTGAATGATAGGGTACAGCGGATCACCATCCATGTTATCTTCCAACAAGTCTTTCAACCCATCTTTCGACTGGTATTTTTCTCCGTTGAAGTAAATTGCCAAACCGCGGTTCAGGTAACAGTAGTTCCAGAACATTTTCACGAGGTAAGGCACACGAAAACCATATTTCTTGAAAATCGTATCGTCGGGTGTAAATTCGAAGTAGGTTCCGTTTGCTTCCGTTGTCGGTTCAACCGGTTTATCTTCGATCAATTCCCCTCTTGAAAAGCTGGCCTGTTTCTTTTGACCGTCGCGAACCGAATACACCATGAAATGATCGCTCAATGCATTCACCGCTTTGGTTCCGACGCCGTTCAATCCAACGGACTTCTTAAATGCTTTGGAATCGTATTTTCCTCCTGTGTTGATCTGGGAAACACAATCGATCACCTTTCCAAGCGGAATTCCACGCCCGTAATCGCGTACGGTAACTTTTCCGTCTTTGACTTTGATGTCGATTTTTTTTCCATTCCCCATTACGAATTCATCGATAGAGTTATCTACGATTTCCTTCACGAGGATATAAATACCATCATCGGCAGCCGAGCCGTCGCCCAACTTACCAATGTACATCCCCGGACGCAGGCGAATGTGCTCTTTCCAATCCAGGGAACGTATGTTGTCTTCGGTATATTGATGTTCGCTCATACCTATAGTTTGCTTAACCTACAAATATAAGCTTAGAAAAGGCTGTTTTTACCGCTTAAAACAGTGAGTTATGAACGGGTTTAGGTTAATTGTTAAAGACTTTGGACCTGAGACAAAAGACAGATGACTTTCGATCGTGTAATCATCAATTGCGTATGGTCTGGCCATCTTCAGTCTAAAGTCTTTTTATCCCCAAACCAACGCGACACCAATTTCTGCACTTGCGGACCGATGATGAGGATTGCAGGCACAACGATCAGATAAGCAAATAACCACGATCTGAACCAGATAGCAAAGAATTTTTCGGTGTAACCAACATTAATGCTGATCAATGAAAACGAAATTATTCCGGTTGTGATGACTCCCATAATGAGGGAGAATGCAATTTTTTCTTTCATGATTTCTCTCTTTCGTGAAGTTAGTCAAAACCGTTGGTTCTGTCCCAGTTCGAACAAAACCAACGGCTGAGGCCGGATTAAACCAATTTGTATTCTGTATTGATGTTTCCGGCAGTAGCTTTGGAGTACGGACACATCGTTGAAGCCTGATCGATTAAGGATTGTGCAACGCTCGCGTCCAATCCAGGGAGAGTAATGTTCAGGCGAGCCTGAAGCGAATACCCCGCATCTCCCGCCAACAAATCTACTTCTGCATCAACGGAAGTTTCAGCCGGCAATTTGAGGTTATTCATTTTCGCTGCCACACCCAACGCTCCAATAAAACATGCCGACCATCCCGCTGCAAATAATTGCTCCGGGTTAGTTCCGGAACCTAGCCCGCCTGGCGTTGATAGTTTGATGTCCAGGCGACCATCCGAACTTGTTGAAGCTCCTTCTCTCCCTCCGGTTGTGTGCGTTTGAGCTGTGTAAATCACTTTGTCGTTTGCTACTGCTGCCTGTCCGTCGTGACGGATTGAATCTGTTGTGTTCATGATATGTTGTTTTTATTTGTTACTTATTTATTCAAAAATGACCGATCGGTCATTTTTAGGGTAAAAAAATTTAGGTCGTAAACCCATCAATTTCTTTTTTGATTTCATTGGATAATGACTGTATGATACTGATGTCACCACCAATCTTTTTCAGCATGATTGCACCTTCAATCAACGCATACGACTTTAGCGCAAATAGCGTAGAATCAATATCACTTCGGAACTCTCCTGAAGCTTTTCCATCTTCCACCACTTCTGCAATTCGGCGCTGTTCAGTATCAGTAATTGTTTTGATTTTGTTACAGATCACCGGATCCGTGTCGTCCGCTTCCATTCCAAAGTTCAGGCACGGACACCCACCACTGAAAATCGGGCTTTTCGGATGCATAAAGGCATCCAGGTAAGCAAACAATCGTGATTTTGCACTTCCGGTCGAGCCAAGTGTGCGATCAAATACATCCAGTTTGATTGCGATGAAATGATCCACAACGGCCTGCGAAATTGCTTCTTTGTTCTCAAAGTGAACGTATAAACTTCCTTTGGCAAGGTTCGTTGCTTTCAGGATATCGCTTAACGAAGTACCGGCAACTCCCTTCATATTAAAGATCGGAGCCGATTTCTCGATAATCAATTGCCGTGTTCGTTCTGCCTTTGTCATTTTTCTGTAGTTGGATCGGTTCAACCAATCACACGACAAAGATAAATGACCGATCGGTCATTTTCCAA
Organism: uncultured Fluviicola sp.; assembly: GCA_966211245.1. Classification (GTDB taxonomy): domain Bacteria; phylum Bacteroidota; class Bacteroidia; order Flavobacteriales_D; family Crocinitomicaceae; genus Fluviicola. The sequence continues at coordinate 18,943 of CBIHND010000024.1, forward strand.
ATTTTTTAACAACTTTTTTGATTTGGATGGAAGCCAACATGAAAAGCCTGTCAGGGAATCTCGTTGACAATCACTTGAGCCACAATACGATTATCTCTGAACACCATCATTACTTTGTATCCATAACTATTACGTAACAGTGGCTTTCCATTCAATGGCGTTGTTCCATCATACAACTGATCTCCCTGAAATTCCCATTCCAGGATTTCCCGGTCATTGAGCAAGATTCGTTGATCCGGTTTCCCGTAAATCGCCTCAACTTTTTGCCGGAGCTCTGTACCCAGTTGAAAGCCTTTCTTACTCGTAAAGTATGATGCTTCCGTTGCCTTAGCCTGTTTTACAAATCCCGGAAAATCCTTTCTTTTTTGATCATCAGAAGCCACATCGCCACTTTCTGTCTGCAGATCGATTCGTTCCATTACTTCTTCCGGGATATCATCAGCGTAAAAATGACAGGTAACAAATCGGTGCATGTCGGTATATAATTCAATCATAATTACCTGCCCTAGAGAATCGTTCCGAAACCACACTTTATCTCCGGCAAATGTATTCCCGCTTTTCAATCTGTAGAACGAGTTTCCGGTGACCGATTTGATCATTTCATCGGTTATTGGGTAATCGTCTCCTGTTATTGACGGAAGGGTGTCTTTTGGAATCTCGATTTTCTGAACGATTTCAACCTCACCATTGCTTGAGTTATTTGTAGAACATGAAGCAACCGATAAACATGCAAAGAAAGTACCGACGATTATTTTTAAAGCTCTCATATTCAATTTAATATGTATCTATTATGGCATTTCACTCGCCAGAAATTGCGCAATCAGTTTCCCGTCCCGGTAATATTGAATGACTCTAAAGCCGAAACTATCGCGCGCAATGCGTTCGCCTTTTTCCAGTTCTTCCGGGTAGAAATCGTGTTCACCATCAAAGTCCCAGAACAACACTTCAACACCTTCAATAACTTCAGTTTTAGCGGGCTCTCCGTACAATCTCAGTGAACGATCGTTTGAATCTCCCAAACGAATATGATTCCTGCTTTCAAACACGGAAGAAACCATTGGAGTAGCCTGATTAACAAAACCTTTAAAGGCCCGTTCCTTTTGTTCATTGGTCGCCATTTCACCTTCTTCCGTGGTGATATTCAGTCGATGAATGAGATCCTTTGGAACATTGGTTTTGTAAAAATGTGCATCCACAAATTCACCATAATCACCTTCCTCGAAAGAAACCAGGACCTGACCCAACGTATCATTACCCAGCCAAAGCTGATTATCGGCAAGCATTCCTTCGCTTTCCATAGAAAACTCATGCATTGGTTCTACTTCCGGAATTCGATAAAAGTCCGTTTCCACCATATTTGCATAGACTGCAATGAATGGAATGGTATCTCCTTCTCCACTGATGTAATACTGCGGAACCTCTTTATCAACGAGCTTGTACGTATTGTTTGCGTAAACAGCATGACCGAAGCCACAATTGTATTTTTCATCAAAGTAATCAATTACCACACTTTTCTTTGCAAAAACGAATTGCAGCGAACAGTCCATCCATTCGTTCTGATGATTTTCATACGTTCCCGTAGAACCTTCAATATCCATCACGCCAAAAAGCATTCCCATGTTATAAGAAGGCGCTCCTCTGCACACATCCAGGTAGAACAACGCTTTTGTTGCAGAAACGGGATAAACGGCCAGGTATCCAACAGCTCCTTTTTCTATGTCCTTTCCGAATGAATAAGTTCCACCGTGATAACCGAGGGTATCGTTTTGTCCGAACGAAGTAGATCCAATAAATAAGAGGCAATAAGTTACGATTGATTTCATCAGCATCAGGTTAAAGTGAGGAGACCCGGTCCACCCCATTCAAAATACCATTTTTGATGAGATTTCCGTAGCCATCGTTGGATAAATATTCCGTATAAATGAGCGCATTTTCGTAATATACTTTTGCAACAGGATAATCACCAAGATCTTCGTGGCACTTCGCAATGTTCAGGTAGAGCGAAGGAAACACTCCTCTTATTTCATCTGTGTCGATTAACTGAGCCAGATCAAGTGAAACCTCATCCCATTTCAATTTGTCTTCAACACTTTCCTGAATTCTCGCCACGTAATGTGCAGCAACGAAACGTTCCATATCATTCTCCGATTCATTCCAGGCTTTCATAAACAGCGCAGAAGCCTCTTCTCCGCTCGCTTCCATTCCCCGGGCACAGAGCTTCACTATTTTATTTTCGGGATCGAACTTCATGTATAACGGATTATGTTTACTTCTCATTACGTTTCAGCCAGCCTCGCTTCCAGAAAATGAAAATCAATACACCGGAAATGGTAATCATGATTCCCCAGGCAAAGAGATAGCCATGCCTCCATTTCAGTTCCGGCATGATTTCGAAGTTCATTCCATAGACTCCAACTACAAAGGTTAAAGGAATAAAGATCGCACTGGTCACAGTAAGCACCTTCATAATTTCGTTCATCTTCTGCCCTTGTGCCGCGTAGTAAATGTTCGAAATACCTTCCAGCATCTGCTTTTGAACTTCTATTTCTTCCAAAAGTGACGCGCAGGTATCTTTTAATTCTTCGAAATAAAAACAGTTCTCTTCTACGATCAAACGGTTTTCAACGCGATCAATTTGAAGTAGCACATCGCGCATCGGCTGGACTGTCTTCCTCAGATCAAGCAGCTTACGTTTTTCCCATTCAACTTTTCGCAACATATCGGAACCCGGATGACGCAGAACCAGTTTATCCAGGCGCTCAATCGCCTCACCGATTTGTTCCACTACTTCTACATAGTTGTCAATAATAGCTTCCAGCAATCGGTACATCAGGAAATCGGGACCTTTGAAACGAATTTTACCGCGCTTGTTCTCAATACGATCACGAACATTCGGAAAGTGGCCGGAATGCTGATCCTGAAATGAAATCAGGTAATTATCCCCGATCACGAAACTTAATCGTTCCTTTTTCAACTCGTACTTGGTCCCGTTTGTTGGCAACGCTGATTCTATGGAAAAGAACACGAAATCCGGATATTCTTCTATTCGGGGGCGTTTTGTACCATTGAAAATGTTCTCCTGAATCAAATTGTCCACTCCAAGTAACTCACAAATCCGGGCAATGGAATCATGATCTTCGAGTGAATGAATGTTCAACCATTGGGTGAATTGCATTTCTGATGTCGGGTTGAAATGCGTCACAAAATAAGGCAGATCTTCTTTAATCAGAGTCACCGAATCCGCATTGTATTTGTATAATTGAGCGTTGTGAGCCATACTATCCCGAAAATAGTAAAAGAAGAGGAAAGTAATCAGCGGAAAGAAGAAAGATTTAAAGATGAGACAGAAGACAATAGACCCAAGATCCAGGATAATTAAGGCCTACGGTCTCTCTAGCATGATTTTTGTAAATTCCAGGCACGCAACACTAAACATCACAACATGCCACGATTGATTTCCTTTGTCCTTTTCCTATTCATTTACACCTTCGGATATAGCCAGGATACGCTCTATGCCTACTTTGTTTATGGGTCAAAACCGCTGAAGGAAACCGAATCCAACTGGTTCGGAGGGAAACTTGGTGGTCATGTGGGCCTGGGAATCAATAGAGACTCCGTTTATCATTTTAATCCCGGTGGACATGTTGGCGCGTTTGGTAAAAAGGACCAACCCGGAACATGGCTACTGGATAGCGCTGAAGATTTTCTGTGCACTTTCGGATGCGATTCGAATAAAATACTGGTAGTGAGCATTCCGGTTTCTCATACTAACTGGATGAGTGTCAAAGAAAAAGGGAATACCTACCTCTATTCACCGTCTTACCCCTATGCTTTTTTCGGGATGCGTTGTACAGCAGCCTGTTACGATCTGCTATCGCAAGGAGGTGTTGTGAAAACAAGATCGAAATCCGGAATGATCCGAAAGAATTTCTACCCGAGAAAACTTCGAAAAAGGTTATTGAAAATGGCAAAAGAAAAGGGCTGGAACACGGAACTCACTCCAGGAAGAGTTTCCCGAAAATGGGACCACGATTAATTCGCCTTCAACATTTCCAGCAACAACGCTTTAGCCGCTGAATTCGCGTCTTTGTTCCAGGCATCGCGAATGTGTTTGCGCTCTCTTTTGGTCAAGTGCCACGACAGAGAAATACGCTCCGACTTCTCCTGACGCAAATTGAAAGACACCACACGGAAAGGGAAAGGAGCTTTTTGAGCATAGGTCTGAATCAATTCGTCCTGATCGAAATCCTGCGTACGCGGGAAATTTGAGAACAAGTTTCCGAACGGTTCCAGGAATTTATCAAAAAAGTTAAATTGTCGTGGCCCTTCTTTGTCGAAGATCTTTTTCGTATCGCGAATCTGAACCAGCACCACTCCGGATGTTTCCCGTTTGATCCACTCTTCCAGCGCCATCAGCCAGTAAATCGTTTCTTTCGCGCCGAAATTATCACGTGTTCCGGCATCCATGATCTGGATTTTTGGATTCGTTGGAAGCGTTGTCATGGGAAGCACTAACGGGAATGTTGCGTTCATTCGCAATACCGAAGAAAACTTCACATTTTCCACTTGTCTTTTCCCAAAGAGACGTTGAGCATCAATATTCTCGTACGAAGGCATCAGGCCAACAACATTATCCTGATTATTGATAAAGCTTGTAGGCTGACTGCTAAACACCAATCTACGACCATCATTCACCACACAGGGCGTAAAGAGCATTACCGGAATTTTCCCTTGCTTTTCAGGTTCCGCAAATGCTGCGAAAGGCACATCAAGCACGTAATTTGTGTTTTCATTCAAATCTTCTTCAAAAGCGATTCCACGATCGTAGTTATAACCATTTACACCACGATAACTGGTTTGGTACCTCACGAAAATGTCATTCGTAGAAGCCGTAAACGACAGACGATTCAATAAGTCCGAAGTAATCTGTTCGTAGTACTTTTCAGCACTGGTCGTTTTGATCTGTTTTTTCAGTTTTTGCAAATACAATGCACGATAAAACGACGCACCGATCATTCCTCCCGATGCTCCGGTAATCATCGCTGTATGTTTCGTAAAAGCATAATTACTGGACTGATCCATTTGCGACAACACCCAGTAAACCCATGCAGCACTGCGCGATCCACCACCGGAAGTATTGACAATCACCAGCTTCGGTTTCTCCTGCCCTGTTTCCTTCTTCCAGTTATCCAACACCTGAAGGTATTGCTTTAAATCCGCCTGATTCTGAAGAGTATCCGTCGCAATATCCTGGAAAGTTGTCATGGAATAATCGGCTTTCTTCTTATAATCCATTCCGATGGCCTCCGTTCTAAACTGAAACCAATCCGTTCCTTCGGAAAACCAATTCACCAGCAGGAGCACCGCAATAATGCAGGGGACAGCATACCAGCGTAACCAGCTTGCAAGTGCATTGAAAAGCATCAGGATTATCGTTAGCAATAGCACAATGCTACAAGCCGCAGGAATATCAAACCAACGGGAACCTCCCATGAATCCCAGCAACAAAAAGGCAAGAACAGTTGTTAACTCAAATACAGACGTCGAAATACGGTTTTGTGCGAACACTTGTTGCAGCAACGATTGCTGATAGTGTTTTGTGGAACGGCATTGCATTAGACGCATTCCGGTACCGAAATAGTAATACAACTTATCCTCAGAAGCTTTCCACTTGAAATTTCTTCCATTTTGAATCCGTACCCATCGAGTCCTGCGCGGAGATTGCGGAAATCGCGTCAATTCAAACATGTTCTTATTCTTGCGAAAGAAGAACAGTACAGCGACCGTAATAAATAGTGTTATACCGGCTAATAGACTTATAATATACAACGAGACCTGCTGCACCGAAGCAAACTCTTCCGAAAACTGGAAATTGGTCATTTCCGAAAGATAAATCAGGATGAAGAACAGCGGCAGCAGGCTATTGTTGATACAGAACTTCAGGAAAGGCTTATTCACCATAGCCAGGAAGGGAAAGTTGCTGGCGAGCCTGGTATACGAATACGTGTGGAAAGCCATAATGAATCCACCGAAGGAAAAGCCAAGAATCAGGAAAGATGCCGAAGAAACTTCTTCGCGGTATTCAGGTGAAAGAAAAAGGAATGAAAGTCCGAAGGATTTTCCGATTACGTCTGTGACAATCCCGAGCAAAATCAGTCCATACAGCAAACCGACGAGACTGTGTTTTACATGGTGTACAAGCAATACCAAAGGAAAAAACCTTTTGATATACTTCCACGTTGTCCACACCTTCACTTTCATCGGCTTTTTCTTTTAAGATACAAAAAAAGCTCAGATGTTGGAACGGATCTTAATGAAATCAGTAACCAGATAGCTAAGTGTCTTTCCCACCACTTTATCTTCCTGTTCCGTTGCCGGAGCTGCTTCCGGAAGGTGGAGATAAACCACTTTTTCAGCCTGAGCCATTCTGCGAATATAACAACGGGCCTGCTCAACCGTTACCCCGGAAGGCGTAAAAGCACTGGAAGGCATGTAAGCGATAGCATCCATGTCGAGTTCAATTCCTAGGTAATCATTGCGCATTACATGTTCAACAGATTCCAAATCTCTTCGGAATTGTCCGGGATGATCGATCCATTGCTCAAAATAATAACGCCACGCCCCCATTTCATTGAGTTTATTCAGGATAAACTGGTTGTTGTAGTTTTCATGAAGCCCCATAACCGCATACTTGAGCAGAGTTCCTTTTTCATGAGCTGTTGAGAACGAGTTTCCTGAATGACGTTCTCCGGTTGGCCGCACATCTGCATGCGGATCAAGGTTAGAAACAGAAACAGGAGTCTGCAATGCACGGGCAGCACCATTGATCAAACCAAGCGCATTGTTGTGTCCACCGCCTATAACAACAGGAACGCCATTCGCCTGGATGATCTCCGCAGCCCAATCCTCAATCACCTGATCCAGTTCCAGAATAGCTTCCTGGTGAATGTCAGCAGAGGCAACAGAAACATATCCGTGCACACAGCAGTCTCTACCGTTAATAAAGGTGTTGCTTTGTACCGCAAGGAAGCGGGGAAGAAACACTTCAAAAGCACGATTCGAACCACCGAACCCTTTGTTTAATCGCGGGCCGATATCCTCCGCAATTCCGAGAATATGAAAACGTCTCGATTTCCAGGCATCATTTTCCGGTTCACGAAAAATCACTTCTTGTCCAAGGCGCACCTCACCTTCCCGTTCCGAGACCAGTTCTTTTTGATCAGCCACGGTATAATAATAAAAGGACGTAAACTGTGTTTTCATAGCCTATCCGTTTATTAAAGATACAAAATTGGCTGGTGGCGCGACTGGTCGTTTCGTGATTGTCCCCACAAATACGAGTGTCGTTTTTCCGGTACAAAGCAACACCTGTTCAGCGTTGTGAACCTGGTATTCAAAGAAGAGTCTTGGTCCTTTGAGCTCAGTAATTATTGTTGTCACGAATAATTCATCGTCATAATATGCCGGTCGGAGATAATCTACTTCAAAGTGACTTACGGGAAGCATGTACCCTTCTTCTTCAAGTGCTTTATAATTGAATCCGAAATGACGCAATGTTTCCACACGTGCCACCTCAAAATACGATGCGTAGTTCCCGTGATAGGAATAACCCATTTGGTCAGTTTCGCCGTAACGTACTCTTAATGAGATGGTGTGACTGATCGTATTTTTGCTCATGAATACCTTATATAGAATGCGACACTAAATTATGTTTAAAACGGCAATGCATTTCGAAAAAAATGTGGTAATTTTAGACTTTAACGTGTGTGAGATTTAACTACGATTTTGTTAAATTAATCTTAGTTAATACTAAATTCATCGATGATTAATTCAATTTTGGTGTTTAGGATTCTTTGAGTTAAAGAATTACTTCAACCCAAGTAAAACTTTTTTAATAATCAACCCTGCTTCAACTTTTTTTTTCACTTTTTTATGTAAATATTTGCCTCTGTCTAAGAATTACTGCGGTTCCCGGAGTTTCAAGGCCATCGAATAAAGCATAAAACAATAAAACGCATTAAAACTATCTACACCCATGAGTGCCAACCATGACGCAATATGGAGTTCTTGTCTAAAGGTTATCAAAGACAATTTGCCTCTGCAAGCTTACAAGACCTGGTTTGAACCGATCGTTCCTGTTCGTTTGGAGGATAGTGTCTTAACCATTCAGGTTCCTTCTCATTTTTTCTACGAGTGGCTTGAAGAACATTACATCTCTTTATTGAAGAAGGTTATCAAGAAAGAATTGGGTACAGAGGGTCAACTTGAGTACAGCATTGTTATGGAAAATTCTCCGAACAACTCCAATCCGTATACGGTTAAGCTTCCTGCTTCTAACAAGAAGGCTGTGAAGAATGCTCCAGTTAATATGCCAATCGATATTTCGGAAAATCCGATTAAGAATCCATTCATTATTCCGGGATTGCGTAAAGTGAACGTAGATTCAAACCTGAATCCGTCATACTCTTTCGAGAATTTCGTTGAAGGAGATTGCAACCGTTTGGCACGCTCTGCAGGTTATGCAGTGGCAAACAAACCTGGAGGAACTGCATTTAATCCATTGTTGATTTACGGTGGTGTCGGACTAGGAAAAACTCACCTTGCTCACGCAATTGGCATCGGAGTAAAGAACCAGTTCCCGAACAAAACTGTTCTTTACGTAAGCTCGGAAAAATTCGCTCATCAGTTCATTGACGCGGTGCGTAACAGCACAACCAACGACTTCATTCATTTCTACCAAATGATTGACGTTCTGATCATTGACGATGTACAATTCTTCTCAGGAAAAGAAAAAACACAAGACGTCTTCTTCCATATCTTCAATCACCTGCACCAAAACGGTAAGCAGATTATCCTTACTTCGGATAAGCCACCGGTGGAAATGCAGGGAATGGAGCAACGTTTGCTTTCACGTTTCAAATGGGGACTTTCAGCAGATTTGTCTACCCCTGATTTGGAAACGCGTATTGCCATCATGGAAAAGAAAATGTACGGTAGCGGTATTGAACTTCCAAGCGAAGTGGTTGAATACCTTGCGTACAGTATCAATACAAACATCCGCGAGATGGAAGGCGCTATGACTTCCCTACTTGCTCAGGCTTCATTGAACAAAAAAGCAATTACGCTTGAGTTAGCGAAGCAAATGATCGACAAATTCGTGAAGAATACAGCTCGCGAAGTTTCTATCGATTACATCCAGAAGGTAGTATGTGATTACTTCGATCTTCCGATTGAAATGCTGAAGTCTAAAACACGTAAACGTGAAGTAGTTCAGGCTCGTCAGATTTCAATGTACTTCTCTAAGAAAATGACGAAGTCTTCATTGGCAAGCATTGGAGCACACTGTGGTGGAAAAGACCATGCAACAGTACTTCACGCTTGCAGAACAGTGATGAACCTTTCAGAAACGGACAAGCAGTTCAGAGCGTATCTGGAAGATCTTGAAAAGAAATTAACGATCCAGTAAGATCTCTTTCATAACATTCAAAATGCCCCCGATCCCGTACGTACGGAACCGGGGGCATTTTTTCACCTCTATTTTACTGTTATGAAAAAATCCCTGCAAGCATTCGAGCGCGTTGCAGGAAGTGAGTTTTCATTTATTCGCACACTTTCGTGCAGTACGGAATTGTCCAGCCCCATTGCGTGGTATTGGTAAACGGCGTACCATAACCCCATGCTTTTTCAGCCTGAACAAATACTCCATTCACCGTGTTTAGCACATCCGCGTGAACAGCGAGAACATAACACGGCGGGAAATTGGCAATCGGGTATCCTACAGTAACCGTTTGCAGTGTTGATCCCAGCGGGATTCGAATCGGGAACTGATCAATCAACGGAATGTATTGCGATGTATTCGGCATCCCTGCTAAAGGACCTGCATACACATAGATTTTTCTGAAATACCATGTCGGAATAAGATCAACGGTCACAAACACACTATCCTCGTTATTGGTAATGTGTACTTCACCGACATTCACATTCTGACTTGTGTACAACGGAGTATTCAACGATCCGAATAAGCACGGCTGGCATTCCTGTGTACAATAGGTTATGTACATCGCCCAATTCGGTCCCGGAAGACCTGCTCCCTGTCCCCAACCAGTTTCGGTTTGAACAATTTGCCCGTTTACTTTCTTCTTTGCTTCAATGTGAACCGCAACAATGTAACAAGGTGGTAATCCGTTTAGCGGAACTCTGAACTGAGTTGTTTTCGTTAGCGGGTTGAACGCATCCTGGTATGGAAAATTTCCTACACGCGGATTTCCGTTCGAAGTCAGTGGAATATCATTCAAACTTCCAACGTAAACATGTGCAGCACTGATCCACCAGGAACCTTCAGCTGTTATGGTGATGTATAAACTATCTTGTGTATTGGCAATTTCAATAGAACCAATATCAATGATCTGTCCGGCAATCAGATCCACGGTGGTTTCAGTCCCACACGCATTCATGTTCACAACCGGACTTGACCCGATAACGTTGATTCCGGATTTTACTTCAGGTTCAGCAGCAGAGTACTCTTCGTTTTCGAAGGGTCTGTAATCATCTTTCTTACAGGCAAAGATGATCAGGATTAGTGTAAGGATCAGGGACACATGAAGATAGCGCATTCCTGTGATAGAATCGTTGTTCTGTCTCATAACAATAGTATTTAGTTAGTAATTGAAGTGATTTGGACGAACTAAAAGCTCCCGTAGGGGATTCCGAATTTCAACGCTCAGAAAAATATCATCCGAATGCTTTTCCTACGGGAGGGGGAATTGTCTTTTATTCGCAAATCTTGGTACAGTAGGGAATGGTCCAGCCCCATCTTTCCGTATTAGGGAACGGATCACCGAATCCCCATCCGGTCTCAGATTGAACCGAAACACCGTTTATTATCTTATGCACTTCAGTATGAACTGCAACAACATAACACGGTGGTAAAGAACTTAATGGATAGGCAATCGTAATTGACTGACTATTCGATAACGCCATATTGATCGGGAATTGGCCGGGAATCGGAACATTCTGACTGTTCATTGGCATGTTAGCGTATGGTCCCACGTAGACGTGAATGTGCTGCATGTACCAATCCGGTTTCATTTGAATTGTAATATAAATGCTGTCTGCATCATTCGTGATCGCAATATCGCCAACCATAATTGTCTGGCCGGCGTACATGATCGTATGATCGGTACCATATGTACACGGATTGCATTCCTGAGTACAATAATCGATCGCCATAGCCCAGTTAGCACCCGGTAATGGTGTTCCCTGGCCCCACGCTGTCTCCGATTGAACAATCTGTCCGTTTACTTTTTTCTTCGCGTCAACATGAACTGCTGCGATATAACATGGAGGCAAACCAGTTAATGGAATCGCGAACTGGACAATTTGTTTCATTGGATTCAGGGTTTTCTTGTACGGGAACTGACCTGGCTTCGGACTACCATTTGGTGTCTGCGGCATTCCGGCTAACGTTCCAACGTATACTTTAGCTTCCTGAATCCACCATAAGCCTTCGGAAGTGATGGTAATGTATAAGCTATCTTCAGTATTGTGCACCTGAACGGAACCGATATCGATGTTCTGCCCAGCCATAAGATTGGTGATAAGCGGAGTACCACAGGGTGGAATCGTACTTAATACTTTCGAAGTTGAACTGTTGTGTTGGGAACAATCCTCTTGAGACTGGTCGAACACCTCCTTTTTACAGGAGCCGAATAATAATGTGAGTACTAAAACAATAAGGGGAGTACTAAAATACCATATACGCCCCGGAACTGAGAAAACATTCCGTCTCATAATATTAGTATTAGTGGATAATAAATGACTTAAGTTAACGGTGAATCAAGAACCTGTGATTCACGGGATTGCGGGGTAGCGTCACCGATTGGTTATTCTGACGAAAAAGATCACTTCCCTTAGCGGGGGAATGGAGGTAGAACTGTCCGAAGAAAGGACAACTGTCCGCTTTTTCGGTATGGGGAGCATTCTGCTATTCCGGACAAATACCATGAATAGTTCGATAAGTTATCTTTTTTAATCGATAAAACAAAATAATTTTCGATTTAATCGCTGATTACCAATCAATTATTTGTTCAACAACAGTATTTGAGCGGAGTATGTAAAGATCAACAAGGGCTGAAACAAAAAAAGAGGACTCTTTTCAGAGCCCTCTTTTTGATGTGATAAATTTTGAAAACTGGCTTAATTATCACAAACCTGAGTACAGTAAGAACTTGTCCAACCCCAACGGTCAGTATCTGCGAATGGTGTTCCGAAACTCCATCCTGTCTCCTGTTGAACATCTTCTCCATTTACTACACGATGCATTTCGGCGTGAGCAGCAATAGCGTAACAGTCAGGAAGCCCTGCTAACGGTACTGTCAGCGTTGCAGTTTGCGTATACGGATTGTACGTTTGGTGGTAAGGGAATTGTCCTGGCATCGGAACGTTTGCTCCGTTTACCGGAAGCCCATCGATTGCTCCTACATACACATGGATTTTTCCGATGAACCAATCTCCTGTAGTTTGATATGTAATGTACAGGTTCTCATCGTCATTGGTTACCAAGAGGTTCCCAACCGAAATGGTTTGTCCTGCGAAGATTTCGTAAGAGCTGGTAGTGAATTCACACGGATCGCATTCCTGGACACAATATTCGGAGTACATCGCCCAGCTACCTGAACTATTCATCTGTGTTCCCTGTCCCCAACTTGTTTCTGACTGGATTACTTCTCCGTTTTCACCGATTAGATGTGTTTCCGCGTGAGCTGCAACAATGAAACAAGCCGGTAAATCGCTCAATGCAATTGCGTAGCTGTCTGAAGTAGCGTAAGGATTAATAGTATGTTGGTATGGGAAGTTCCCTATTTGTGGATTTCCTGTAGCAGTAGTTGGCATTCCTTCCAGTGTTCCTACGTAAAGGTGTGTTTTTCCAAGTACCCATCCTCCATCTGTAGAGAACGTAACATATAAACTATCCGAAGTATTCTGTACAGTAATTGACCCGGCATCGATATTTTGTCCGGCCATGAGGTTTGTAACGACAGGATCTCCACATGGAGTGATGACTGTTGTTGAGGAGTTTCCTCCCGGATTTGGCTCAAATGAAGAAGGCTGAATGGATTGTTTTTTACAACCTGAAGCGATCAATAAGGCGCAGGAGAGCGCAGCAGCCAATAGGCCACTTGTAGTAGTCGTCCGTTTCATAATCAGTAGTTTTGAGTTTCTAAATCAACTTAAGCATTAATCCATTTTAAGGTTCGTTTTTTAGACGAAGTCGCAAGAAAAAATCGACCAATTCAGAAAAACTACAAATGAAATTAGTATGCATGCCTAAAAAAGGTTCTCAAAAACCACTTTTACAACCATCTATAAACTAGCAAGTTAATCGTTTGGAAGTTCGAATTCGGATCGGGTTCGACGCCTACTTTCATACGAAAACGTACTTCAATAGGAAATACAGCATCTCGCCGGACTTATTAACTTTGTGTTGAATGACGTCGGCACAACAAGGGAAATACCAGACCATTGCTGCAACCAGTGAAGGTTTCTACCGCGAAAAGGGATCTAAATTCTACGCGTATGCCATCCCGTGCTCTACGGAAGAGGAAATCAAGGAACATATTGCACGCCTGAGAAAAGAAAATCCCCAGGCAGTTCATGTCTGCTCAGCATTTCGCCTGGGAAGTGATAAGAAACTGTTTCGCGCAAGTGACGATGGTGAACCATCCAATTCAGCCGGACCTCCCATTCTCGGACAAATTCAATCCTTCGATCTGACGAACATTCTCATTGCTATTGTGCGTTATTACGGCGGAACGAATCTTGGCGTTGGCGGACTCATTAACGCTTACAAAACAGCTTCAAAGGATGCGTTGGAACAAGCTACTATTGTAGAACGGGAAGACGAAGTACAGGTACAGATTCAGTTTCCGTATGAAGAGTTGTCGCCGATTATGAAATTACTGAAGCAATCCAGTGCACGTATTACAGCTCAGGAAATCAACACACAAACCACCATTCAGCTCAGCATACCTGTTTCACAACAGCAATTGCTCGACGAATTGAAAAAACGAACCATTCTTACGATTGTATAATATGGAATTGAAGAACATTTCCTTACTGAAGCACCTAACGGCAGTTCAGGGGGTAGCCAGCGACGAAAGTCGAATCAAAAAAGCCATTCTGGAATACGTTGAAGCTGTTAAAAACACTTGGGTCGCTCAACCAATAGTTCTCCAGGAACCGTGGTTACAGGACAACATTGTGCTGATTTTCGGCAAGCCCACTACTGCAATTTATGCACATACAGATACCATTGGTTATTCTGCCGGATACACCAATGACCTAATTAAGGTAGGTGGTCCGAGAAACATTGACGGAACGCAGTTGGTTGGAACAGATAGCTCCGGTGAAGTTCACGCTGAAGTGATGATGATTGAAACAGAGCATGGAGATCAGCTACCGCATTATGTTTCTGAACGGCCGATTGACCGCGGAACGTTGCTTTCCTTTGCACCAAACTTTCGTGAAACGGAGGAATACGTTCAATCACCGTACATGGATAACCGTTTGGGAGTATTCTCGGCGCTTCAGGTTGCAGAAACACTGGAAAACGGAGCGATTGTGTTGGGAACATATGAAGAGCATGGTGGAAATTCTGTCGGATACATTGCGCGTTATTTGTTTGAACAATACGGTGTACGTCAGGCATTAATTAGTGATATTACATGGGTAACCCCACATGTGGTTCACGGAGGAGGTGTAGCTATTTCGATGCGCGACAGTATGCTTCCCCGTCGTTCCTTCCTGAATCGAATTATTGAATTAGCTGAAGAATCCGGTGTTCAATATCAACTCGAAGTAGAGTCTGCGGGCGGTAGCGATGGTTCAGTGCTCCAAAAAGCAAGTTTACCGATTGACTGGTGTTTCATTGGTGCTGCGGAAGACAATGTTCATACTCCTGACGAGAAGGTATTTAAGTCTGACATTGTTGCAATGATTGATTTTTATCGTTATCTGATGCAAAAACTGTGATCTTTTTTTGTTTCTTTAAGTAACCTTTTTGACCAATAAACTGAGCATCATGGGACTTTTTTCATTCAAAAAGAAAGCAATTAAGGAGAAGCACCTTACCATATACCTTGCAGAGGACAATCCTGTTTATTTGAAACAACTGGAGTTTTTTCTCAAAAATAGGTTTGAACATTCCATAAGTGTCAGTGCATTTCCCGTTTCGGAAGTCATTGATGTAAAACTGGAGCATGGACACATTCCGGATGTGATCATCATGGATCATGTTCTGAGTGAAAAATACGAAGATGCAAGCGCCGGTCTTGATGCAATTCAGACAATTCATGAGCGTTACCCGAATATTTTGTTAATCTTGCATTCTGCTGACGTGGATGCGGGATCTTCGGACAGCCGTGTTTATAAGAATGTACCGAAAGGCGAGGGAGCTTTAGAGCACATTGCGGAATTAATAAAACAGCGTTTGAACAATTAACATGAGTGAAGAATTACTTTCAATTAATCTATCTTATTTGAAAGGGCTTTCGGGTGGAAATACCGACTTTGAAACAGAAATGTTGAAACTATATGTTTCTGAAGTTGGTTCGGATGTTGAGGAGTTGGAAAAAGCTCACGTAGAACAAGATTGGACCAGGATAGCTTACCTGGCACACAAACTAAAATCTTCCATCCAGCTTGTCGGATTGGAAGCACTGGTAAGCACGCTTACTACTCTGGAAGCTGTACGTCATAACGCCGCACCAATGGCAAGTGATAACGAATTACTAAAACAGCTTACTCGTCAGTTGAGAAACAGTTTCGCTGAAGTAAATTCAATTCTTAACGAAGGAAAGTAATATCGGTAATCGTAAT
The DNA here is from genome assembly GCA_966211245.1 of uncultured Fluviicola sp. Lineage (GTDB taxonomy): Bacteria > Bacteroidota > Bacteroidia > Flavobacteriales_D > Crocinitomicaceae > Fluviicola. The sequence continues at coordinate 34,819 of CBIHND010000024.1, forward strand.
CGGCGTATAGAACACACAGTCGCCGGTTTGTTTTACATTAGCTGGTACATAAGAGAACCTTACTTTCATATCGTCTTTCTTGTATTTTTCTTCGAGGTTTACAGGAATATATGATCGTTCAACGTCGCCCTGAACTACGCGAATAACGGCACCGCATTCTTCTGTAATGTCGATCACTCCTACCAAACGTTCCTCGTCGGAATTTTCTGTTTCAACCGGTTGCGGTTGTTCAACATTCTCAACAACTTCCTTTTGTGTTCTGCACGAGTACATTGCCGATCCGGTAACCAATAACGCTATTATCAATATTCTTGTTTTCATGACTATGAATTAATGTTCAAATGAATATTCAAAAAGTTCAAATGGTTTAATGTTTAAGGTTCAAATGCATTCAACTTTTAAACCCTTGAATTTTTAAACTTGTTCCTCCCCTCTTACGGACTTTCCGGCAATAAAAGCAGTGGTCCAGGCTGCCTGAAAGTTAAAACCACCGGTAATGCCATCTATATCCATAACTTCTCCGGCAAAAAACAAGCCGGGAATTCGTTTCGACTGCATGGTCTGTACATCAATCTCGGAAAGATCAACTCCACCGGCCGTTACGAACTCTTCCTTAAAGGTAGTTTTTCCTTTCATCCTGAAGATGCTGTTCACCAAAACTTCCGTTAATCGATTGACAGATTTACTACCAAGGCTATTCCAGGGTGTTTCAGAAACTACTCCGGAACGCTCCAGCAAGTAGTTCCATAATCTGGATTTAATGCCAAATAACGGCATATTTCCGATGTGTTTCTGCGATTTGGTTTGTCGCTGAATTTCATCCTGAACCTCATTTGGTTTCAACCCGCCTGTCCAGTTTACAGCAAATTCAGCTTCGTATCCTTTTTCTGCAAGTAATCGTGCGCCAAATGCAGAACACTTTAGAATCGCCGGCCCGCTTAACCCCCAGTGTGTTACCAGCAACGGACCGTCACCACTCCATTTCTCTCCTGCCAAACGCACTGTTGCTTCCTCTTTTACAATTCCCATTAAATCAACTATGGAATTATCAGGAAGATTGAAAGTGAACAACGACGGAACCGGTTCAACGATTTTCAGGTCAAGTGTACCTAAGTAATCGAATCCTGAGCGTTTCGGGTGTCCGCCGGTTGTGCAAATGACATTTTGAGCGAGCCAAACGTCTTTGTCGGTTCTTACCAAAAGTCCGTTATCAACTTGTTCAATATCGCTTACACCTTGTTGAAAGAGGATTTCCGTTTTTCCCTTTTTGAGTTCGTCCAGAAACAGGGAAATGATTGTTTCCGAACTGTTCGATTCCGGGAAATAACAGCCATCCGGATACAAACGAAGTGGCACATTACGCTCTTCCAGCCATTGTTTCATATGCTCACTGGAGAACACATGGAACGCCTTCCGAAGGAAACGTGAACCACGCGGATAATTCACAGAAAGTTCCTGTGGATCTGAAAGCACATTGGTAACATTACAGCGTCCGCCGCCGGAAACTCGAACTTTTGAAAGGGCTTTGTTGGATTTCTCCAGAATTACGACGTTCAAACCCGGATGATGTGCTTTGGCCTGAATAGCTGCAAAACATCCTGCTGCTCCAGCTCCGATTACCAAAACGTCGACGTGTTTCATAGGGGCAAAAGTATACAATAGACTTAAGACTGGAGACAGAAGACTTCAATAGTCTGTAATCGTGAAAAGAAAAGACTCAGAACATTTTATCGTCCTGAGTCTTTTGTCTTAAGTCCTTAATCTCCGGTCTTACTTCGTAATCTGAACCAGTTTTCTGGATGAAATTCCGTTTCCGTTGAACTGCATGATGTAGCTTCCGGCCGCAAGCCCGTCAACTGAAATCTGAGTGGTTCCACTTGCTCCTGCAACTTGTGTTTTTACAATTGCACCGTTCAAATCGATCAATTGGATTGTTTCCAATCCGGCTGCGTTTGTCTGAACAGTAAACACATCTTTAGCCGGTACCGGGAACACCGTGAACAGATCAGCGTTTTCATCTAACCCAACAGGTCCATTTCCGATTTGAACCCCACCCTGGTAAACACCGTGGTTTTGTTTCGTGACGGTAACGGTCAATGGCATGTTGGTTGTTAATGCAGGGAACGTAACAGTTGCTGTTCCACCGTTTGACATTGCTTTTCCAAGCAGTTGATTGTTTTGAGAAACGGCTACCACACAGTTGTCAACATCACAATTTACCAACAATGAACTGATACCATCAGCCTGCTGAGAAGCATGTGAAACGACAATTGGCATTGTCTGCTTGTTTCTGAACAATGTTGAAGGATCTCCGAACAAAATCCATGTTTTCATTACTTCTTTTCCGGAGTTTGTTGGGTATTCTTCTAACATGGATGACTGGCTGTTGTAGAACAAACCACCAATTGTTTCCTTTTTGTTTGAAGGATATGTTTCTGCGATGATATTCGCCATTTCATCCTGAGTTTGCATTGGTTGTGCCCACGCCATCAAAATCGATGATCCGGCAGCTGCGATTGCTCCGGCTGGAGTTGAATTGTTATCAGCGGACAACCATGCTTCTGAAATACAAGTTCCTGACGTAAATGTTCCATTGTTACACGCCACGGAAATAACGAACGGGTAATATCCGTTGTTCGTAGCCTGATTGATGTGTGTTGAAGAAAAATTTCCGGTAACACAAAGGTTTTGTGCTCCGTGTCCGGTGTAATTGAACAATCCCACACCTGAGTTAACCACTGGAAGAATGATCGATGAGCTTGGATCTCCGGAAGCATCTTCACCTCCATGTGACCCATCGTAAAATTCGGAAACAGCAGAATATCCGTAGTTCATTAATACGGTACGAACGTTTCTAAGGTGTTGCCAATCTGCTTCACCGTCGTCACCAATTCCATCACCTTCATCAGATCCCAAACCGATTGCTTTTTCCATCCAGTCACCGGCTGCAGGGTTCTTCTCGTATTCCAGCGTGCGGTTCACTTGTGTTGTAATTTGGGCAGCTGTTCCGGAGAAACGACCAACAAAGATTTCAGGATAGAAATCGGCAGTCATTTGGCCGTAGTAGCTATCGCTCCATAATTGTTCTCCGCTTGATAGTCCATAGGTGTGGGAAGGAACGTCAGCGTGGTCACCAACAATCAACAGGTAAATCAAATCACTGTGTGTTGTATAATAGGATTGTACGAAGGCAAGAATATCTGTATCCGTTGTTCCGGCTTCATTTGTAGTTACAACCGTAGTTTTAATCCCTTTCTGATTTTTCCAGTTTACCAATGGTTGAATTTCATCCGTGTAATCCGGATCTGCGATGATCAGCATTTCACCTTCCTCTTCCAAAGCGGTGTATTTTTCGGCAGAACGATTCAAAATCATGTGCTGTTGCATGTTGTCCATTACAGGATCAACTTTTTCTTCCGTTAATTCATTGATTCCTGAAGTACCTTCGTTGAAACGAATACGGAAAGTCAATTCCTTGTGAAATTGCAGCATTCCCGAACCAGGAATAAACTGATACGGTGATACTGTAAGTACGCTACCTCGCATTGAACGCCAGATAAATGCATCTTCCAGTGTCCCGGTTGCAGAAGGATAACTTTCATACTGATTGTAAGCTGGACCGAATGTATAGGGAACAGTCGACGGGTCAATATTTCTTTTCAGATTTCCTTTGGAAGGGAGAACACGCTGAAATGAAGTGCTTATCGTATTGTCTTCAATTACTTCCACGGTTGGAGTTCCTGTGGCAGGAAGTTGAAGCGTTGTGTGATAAAGCGGTAAAGCCGGTTCACCGGGGATTTCCGATACCACTTTATGGTTTTGAGCAAAATCCACGAACAATTCACCGTTCAGTGTACGGTAAGCTAATGGCGTTTCATTAAAAGTTACTTTGACGATCACCTCTTTGGAGTTAGAGGAAACCACGCTGAAGTCCTGGGCACGTAATGCGGAAACAGACGTTACCCCAAGGAGTAATAGGAGAGTTTTTTTCATAAGAGCATAGTTTTGTGGAAAGATATTCATTTCCTTCCGATGCCCGTAGTTCAAATCACAACAATCTTGGATTTTTAACAAAAGAAAAAGGCCGCCTCCCATTGGAAACAGCCTTCTTCTCTTAACCTGTAGATGTTAATAATTGATCCGTTATCTATTTTAACGCGGTTACCGTTAAAAGGTTTCAAAAAAGATTCAACTTTTTTCCGAAAGGTGATTTTGGTCACATAGTATGCCTGATCTTATCCTTAACTTTGTAACTAAAAAGTCATGTTCCGTAAAGGGAGTAAACTCTATAGTATTTTCACTTTTACTTGTCCGCAGTGCCAGGAAGGTAAGTTTTTCAAGGCACATCCTTACAACCTGAAGGAAGTGGGGAATCTTCATGAACATTGTCCGGTTTGCGGATTGAAATACGAAAAAGAAGTTGGGTTTTACTACGGTGCAATGTACGTTTCCTATGCGCTGGCCGTAGCTGTTTTCGTAACACTTTGGGTGAGTTTCAATTTGTTTTTTCCCGGTTTGTCGACCGCAGTTCAAATCTGGATCATTGTTGCTGTATCGGTTGCAACAGGCCCATTGCTTTACGCGCTTTCCAAGATTATTTGGGCGAATTTGTTCTTTTCGTATAAGGGAAAACCCGACAATGAGTAAATGAATTCATTTACTCATTTATTCGTTTAAATCATTTACAAATCGCGACCATTCCGAACAAAAACCTATTTGCTATAGAGTTCCACCCCATGTTTTCTCATTGAACGATGGTACCGACGCTCTTTTCGTAGTTCCTTACGGTATTCTGAACCCATCCACCAAAGTTCATTTGCCCGTTCGAAATCCAAACGGAAGAAACTCCCGATCATTCCTCTTATGTAATAGCACATCAGAAGATGTGATTTTCCTGACGACTTCAGGATCAGTGCTTTCAAATCATAACTGTCAAATTGATGTGCACGCGGACGCGAATTATACTTAGCATCCATTCGTTCGTATACCATCATTTTTTCGCAGTAAACCATTGCAGAATCATACTCACCGGCAACCAAATAGACTTCTGAGATACGATTCATTGCCACAATTTGAAACCGTTTTTCCTTGTCGATTTCCAACACCTCAAGTAAATCAGATACTGCTTCAGCCTGGGATTCAATCATTGCATAATAGCAGCCTCTTGCAAAGAGAACGTCAATTTTGGAATCTCCATAAAATGGATATTCTCTAACCAGGCAATTGCTGTCAATGAGGTAGGTTAAATCGTGAAGAATGGCTTCATTTTTTTTCGGAACATAATATGCCTCTATCTTGTGATACTTTATTGGTAGACATCTTCTCCTTTCAAGGGCAATTTGCATCTGGACACGTTCCCACAACAATTCGGCGTTCAGACTATCCGTTTTCAATTGTTCGGTCAGTTCAATGATTCGCTCCGGGTAGAATTGCGAAGGATCAGGTTGTGAAAAGCAATTCACAGCGAGGAACAAAAAACTGAACTGAAATAAGATTTTCATGGCGATCAGAAAATAAGTCAAAATCCCCCGCTCTTTCGAACAGGGGATTTTCGAAGTGACTTTGTAGCTATTGCAAAACGACTGCTTTCTCTTTCGGGTATTTCACTTTAAAGGAATAGGTCAATTTTGTTGCTTCTTTCGGTTTCAGATTCACGACCCATTTCAGTTTTCCTGTTGTTGGTGAGTAATCTGCCTTACTGATTTCCAGTTTCTCAATGGTAATTTCACCGTTGGTTGTAATCGGAATCTGGTCCTCAATCACTACTTCCACCGGAACACCTTTCAGGTTCTTCATTGAGATTTCAAACGCCATCGTACGCTCAATGTCTTTATCAACAATCTTCTCTTTCACATCTTTCTTCAACAAGATGCGCTTCGCAATGATATTCGGATCTTTACCAAGGCTTAATGTCAAGGTATCGTTCATACTTGTCGGATCAAGGTATGTTTCACCCATGTAAGTTCCATCGAAGAAAATATTTGCGTTTGCAGGAACCAATTGCAACTCATCCAGCTTCAGAATTTCAGCCACGAGGAATACCCCCGGATCGATTTTCGGAACGCAGTAGTAACGGTACGACGCAGTAAGGTCTGTGTTACGCACCAATACGAGGTGACTTTCGCCATCATTTTCAATGGTGTACGGTAAATCAATTGCATATTCAGCGGCAATTACGCGGTCTATCATTGTAGTGAAGTTGTAAGCCATATCGGCATCTTCCAACATATCTTTTGCAAGTGTCTTTTCTTCACCCGCCATGGTAGGAGCGTTTAGTCCATAAGAATTTGTGCGTCCGTAGTCGATGTACACGTTGTTGTAGTAATCCAGGTACCACGGATGCAATTCCGGCTTCGTCTTGTTTTGGTACGGATCGTTTGTAGAAAGCGTAAGCTTTACATTGTCCCACAATTCGCCTGTATTCTGACTTACTGCGCCTTTATAGGTCAGATTAACTTTTCCTGTAGTGATATCAGCTCTAAGGTCGTAGCTTGGAACCCATGAAGCTCCGCTTACCAGGTAGGAAACCGTCAATTTGCCGGTAACGATTTCTTTCGCCTGAACAGTTACGATGATGCGATGGATTGGTCCTTTCGGTTCCTGCGGTTCGTTAGACGATTGATAGTTCACCAAATCCTGCATGCGCTGCGCCATTGCATTGTATTTGTTTGTTTTTTCTGTCTTTTTACGTTGAAGCGCCTGGATTTTCTTGTTCAGTTCGTTCATTTTCACCTGGTAGTATTCCATAGCCTGCTTTAGCAACTGGATGGAATCGTTTACTTTTCCCTGGCCACGAATGGCTCCATTGTTTGCCAGAATTGTTTTGGAAGTATTCAAGACATCGATTTCATCCTGAATTTCTTTCAAATCGTATTGAATGTTATCGATGGAATCCTGCAACAACCGAATGTCATTTCTGATTTTCAACGGAAGTCCTTCCAGTTTCGGCTTGGATGGTTGTGGATAATAGGTGTCATACTTGGAATCTATGATTACAACGTTTCCAAGGGCTTTCACCTGGAGGCTTTTTGGGTCGATATTCGGGCTTACGCCTTCAATGACAAGTTCCGTAACACCGATTTTCGCTGTAAAATTTGCCTTGCGATAAACTTGCGCGCCATTGGTATAAACCGTAACATCTGTAATGGTGGATTTGATCGTTTCTTTATCTCCGGCAAAGGAGTTCCCGAAGCAAAAGAGTATGCTCCAGAGTAGGAAGATGCGTTTCATGTTTGTGATTTTTGAATTTGGTGTGTAGTAAAGTTGAAGAATGAAAAAGTTCATTTTAGCAGAAAGACAAGGGAGAATTGAAAATGTAAAATGGAGAATTGAAAAAACGTGAAATTGAAAAGTTTTAAGTCCATTCGTCTGTCAATCATGTAAGTTTTAGCCAAAAAAGTGAAAGGTTTCAGGAGGCAGATCGCGTAGCTTTAATTGATTACGCGAACAATAAATTCTCAGATATGAAACCAACTGAATTCAAAGATCAAAAACAGGAAAAACCCGGAGTTGAAGCAAAAATGATCCCGAATCCGGAGTACATTAGCGAACACTACAAAGGTTGTGGGAAATTGCTGAATAAAGTGGCTATCATAACCGGTGGTGATAGTGGAATCGGGAGGAGTATTGCCGTTCATTTCGCTCATGAAGGGGCTGACGTAGCCATCATTTATCTTTCCGATAAGGAAGAAAGGGATGCTATTGAAACCAGGCAACTTGTTGAACAGCAAAACCGAAAATGCCTTCTGATTAAAGGTGACATTACCGATGAAGCATTCTGTAAAGAGGCCGTTGATCAGGTAATTGTCGAATACAATACCATCAACATCCTGGTGAATAATGCCGGGATTCATTACGATGCCGAAGAGATATCGGAAGTCACTACAGCGAACCTAAAAAAAACGTTCGAAACCAATGTCTACCCACTATTCTATTTTATCAAAGCAGTGATTCCACATCTTTCAGAAGGTGATTGCGTAATTAATACCTCGTCTGTATCGGCGTATCGCGGAAGCGATCATTTACTGGATTATTCCAGCACCAAAGGAGCCATTTCCACATTTACCAAATCACTGGCCAATATGCTGGTAAAAAAAGGAATTCGCGTAAACAGTGTAGCTCCCGGACCAATCTGGACTCCTCTGATTGTTTCGAGTTTCGATAACGTCAGCGAATTTGGTCAGGAAACACCAATGGGACGTGCCGGACAGCCCTCTGAAGTAGCGCCGGCGTACGTATTCCTGGCATCACGGGACAGTAGTTACATTACGGGGCAAGTAATTCACGTCAACGGCGGTGAAATAGTTGGAAGCTAAAAGCAATCAGTATGAAAAGTAAAAAACACAACGTGAATTTCTTCGAGCGGTTTTCCTTGAAAGCTTCAAGGATAGTGGGGAGCTCGGTAGCTTTTAGTTGCGCATTAGGCATCGTGGTGGTTTGGGCCATTTGCGGGCCTTTTTTTGATTTCTCGGAAACCTGGCAGTTGATTATCAATACGGGAACAACAATCATCACATTTTTGATGGTTTTCCTGATTCAAAAGGCTCAAAACAAGGATGCTTTGGCAATTCAGCTGAAACTAAACGAATTATTGGCCGCCGATGAAAAATCCAGTAACCGACTGGTCGACATTGAAAGCATGACGGAAGAGGAAATGATGATTGTACAGAAGTACTATCAGAAACTCAGTGAATTATCTGATGTCGAAAGAGCGGTTCGCATTTCTCATTCCCTTGAAGAAGCTTATCAAAAACACGAAAGAAAACACCCCAAGTATCAACAAAAGAAAGGAAGTCTTTGATAAAGAATGGAGTACAGAATGAGAGTGAGGGTGAGAGTGAGTGTGAGTGTGAGTGTATAAAGCAGAATGTGGCGTATAAAAAAACGCTGCGAAAACTTATAGTTTCCGCAGCGTCCCAATGCTTTGATCAAGTTTTATATTAGTATTGATATTTCCTATTGAATCTGACACTCTCTGGTGTAATCTCCAATAATATCAGTACCACTACCTTCCTGATCGTTGCATCGTGTTTCTGCACGTGGTCGTGAATCTTTGAATGTGTATGTTCCGTCTGATTCCGTCGTGGTATTACCATCGTCATCCGTTCGGATTTTTTTACATTCACACGTATATTCTTTCTTGCAAGATGCAAGTGTAAACGCAGATAAAACTACCAGTGCTAAAAGTGCCTTTTTCATAACCTCCTTTTTTAAGTGTTCAAGTATCTGCGATTAGAAGCAAATCCTTTCTACAAAGTTCAGTTATTGACAGCCCAGTTCTATTACAGAAATCCCCGGAGAACTTGTATAATTCTCAGATTAGTGTTAATGAATTTTAAAAAAGACGGGGAGGCTTTTCATCTTAAGTCTTTTCCCTTAAGTCTAAGTCCTTTAGTCTTAAATCAATGACTTAATCTCACTAATAATGCGATCCGCCAAATCAGCGGCCGCTGTAGCATCTTTGCTTTCGGTATACACGCGAATGATTGGCTCAGTGTTGCTCTTACGCAGGTGCACCCACTCTTTTCCGATGTAGATTTTTACTCCGTCAACGGTATCCACTTCTTCGTTTGCATAGCGTGTTGCCATTTGCTCCAGAATCGTATCCACATTGATTCCTGGTGAAAGATCGATTTTTTTCTTCGCCATTTCGTAGTTCGGGTAGGATGCACGCAAGGCTGTCATGCTCATGTTTTTGTGCGCCAAATGTGACAGGAACAAGGCAATTCCGACCAATGAATCACGACCATAATGCAAATCCGGATAGATGATTCCACCGTTTCCTTCACCACCGATTACCGCATCGGTCTCTTTCATTTTCACTACAACGTTCACTTCACCCACAGCCGACGCAAAATAATTGCATCCAACTTCTTCGGTAATGTCGCGTAACGCACGGGTAGAACTCAAATTTGAAACGGTGGAGCCTTTTCTTTTCGATAGAATGTAATCGGAAACGGCTACGAGTGTATATTCTTCACCGAACATTGTCCCGTCTTCGTTTACCAAAGCCAGACGATCTACATCCGGATCAACGGTGATTCCTAAATGCGCGCCTTCAGCAACTACTTTTGAAGACAACTCTGTCAAGTGTTCTGCAAGTGGTTCAGGATTGTGCGGGAAATGTCCCGTTGGATCACAGTACATTTCTGTAATGGCAGTTACGCCTAATTTTCTAAGCAATTGTGGAACGGAAATTCCACCGGTTGAGTTCACAGCATCCACCACTACTTTGAAGTTTGCTGCTTTGATTGCTGCAAGGTCAACATCCGGAAGTGCAACAATTGCATCAATGTGTCGTGCGATCGCTTCTTCGTCTTTGATTACCTTACCCAAATCGTCTACTTCGGCAAATACGAAGCTTCCCTTTTGAGCGATATCCAGCAACAATTCTCCTTCAGCGCCGGAAATAAATTCGCCTTTGCTATTGAGCAATTTCAATGCATTCCACTGCTTCGGGTTGTGTGAAGCCGTTAGAATGATTCCACCATCGGCTTTGTGATAAGGAACTGCAACTTCAACAGTTGGTGTTGTCGACAAACCAAGATCAATTACGTCGATTCCAAGTCCAACAAGTGTTTGGATCACGAGTGTTGCGATCATTTCACCTGAAAGCCGGGCATCACGTCCAACAACAACAGTATGTTTCTTTGATGGATTCGCTTGCTTCATCCACGTCCCGTATGCTGCCGCAAATTGAACGGCATCGATTGGAGTGAGGTTATCAGCAGGTGTCCCACCGATTGTTCCACGAATTCCTGAAATAGATTTGATTAATGTCATGATGAAAATGTCAAATTGAAAATTGAAAATTGAGAATGGAAAAGGAATTGAAAAGTAGTACCTAACCAGGAGCAATATCTTTTCAATTTTAACATCTCAATTTTCAATTATTAATGTCTTTTTAAAGCGATCATTCGAAGCACAGTCACGGCGGCTTCCACGCCTTTGTTTCCATGTTTCCCTCCCGCTCTGTCGATGGATTGTTGTTCGGTGTTATCTGTCAATAAGCAAAACCCGACAGGTTTGTTATACTTTAATGTGACGTCAACGATTCCCTGAGTGGTACCGGAACAAACGAAATCGAAATGACGTGTTTCTCCCTGGATTACCACGCCGATTGCAATTACACCATCCAGCGAACTGTCTTCGAGCAACCACTGTGCTCCCAAAGGTAATTCAAATGCTCCCGGAACAACAGAAATACGAATGTTTTCTTCTTTCACTCCTGCGTCCAGTAAAGTAGCTTTGGCTCCTTCAAAAAGTTTCGAAGTGATGTGTTCGTTCCATTCAGAAACAACAATGCCGATTCTAAAATCGGCACCGTTTGGAATAGTTTCCTTATTGTATTGTGATAAGTTTTTTAAGCTTGTTGCCACTTACTTTGCTTTATAGTTCGATACTCGTGCAATGTATTTGTCAATTGACTTCTGTCCTGCGAATGTTGCGTAGTTGTCGCGAATGTTCTCATACAACTCAGTCGCTTTCTCGTAGTCTTTCAACTCTTCCGCTACACCTGCTGCTTTGAACAAATATAAAGGAGATGTGTATTCGTTCTCATTGGTATGAGCCGCTTCTTCGTACAATTCCATTGCTTCTTTGTACTTACCAAGCTCCGACTGACAGTCACCCTGCAAACCGATTACATGAACTGCAGTATACGTATCGTTAACATCTACATCTTCTAAAGTGTTCAATGCTTTTTTGAACTCACCTTTAGTCATGTACTGGCGAGCCAACACAAACTGCGCAACTTCGCCACCCTGAAGGCCATCGTACTTTTTAGCTACAGGCTCAAGAGCACCGATTGCCGCATCAGTAGAATCTTTGGAAGCAAGGTTCAAACCGTAGTAGTATGCATCGTTTGACTTCTCTGTATCCGGAACAACAACGAACTGGTGGTATAGCAAGTAACCAACCAACAATACGATTACCGCACCTACAACGATCGTGATGCGCTTCAACTGTTTGTTTTCAGTGAACTGTTTTTTCAAATTGAATGATGAGGTGTTTCCAGACATGTACTATTCTTTTAAGCGATGCAAAAATAATCTTTTTTTCGAATGACGAAAATGAAAATGAGATTCGAGTAAGTACGCGATGCATCGGGTATTATGTATTAAAGACACCCAACTAAGAAATGCTTCATGACTAACTATATTATAATTGCGCAGCGTTAGCGAGCATAAAATTCGTGAATTCGTGGCAAAATAATACACCGCGAATTCACGAATTAGCTTCGTTAACACTTCGCATGAGTTGTGTTGCATGAGTGCTGGGTGTGTATTGTACATAGCTCCCGATGCATCGCGTACTTACAAAGTTGTTGGTTAATTCCACATTATGTGTATTTTTGCGCTCGTTAATGGTTGTCGATTCCGCCCACGCGGATGAGAATGAAAAGGGAATTCGGTGAGAATCCGAAACTGTATCTGCAGCTGTAACCTTCGAAACGTTGTTTAACAATGTCACTGTTGTCCCGCACATGCGGAAGATGGGAAGACTAAACAAACGGAAGGGAGTCAGAATACCTGCCTTAGCAATTTGAATGAGGACTTCAGATTAAAGTCGATTTCAATTACCGCTCCTTTGCAGAGTTGGTAGTGATTTCATTTCTCTCTGGATTTTTCATTTGCTTATTTATTCACCCTTTAAATGCGTAAAGCAATGAAAAAAATCTACATTTTGGCTGCAACGGTAATCGCAGCATCCTTCGCCCAGGCACAAACAACAGTAACTTTTGATGACCTGTCTCTTGCTCCGGAAACTCATTACGATGGTTCCGATCTTTCCGGAGGATTTACATCCGGTGGCGTTTTCTTCGAAAACTCTTATGATACTCAGTACAATTACTGGTCCGGAGGATTCATTTATTCCAACACAACGGACGTAACAACTGCAGGTTACACCAATGACTTTTCTGCATACGCCGGTGGTGCTGCCGGAGGTGCAAACTACGGAGTAAATTATGGTGGAAATATCGATTTTGGTGCTGAGAAAGCTGTTTCATGGATCAGCATTACGAATACTACTTATGCAGCACTTTCTATGCTGAACGGTGATTCGTTCGGTAAGCAATTCGGTTCACCGAATGATGCCAACGGAAATCCTGACGGAACAAACGGTGAAGACTGGTTCCGTTTGCTGATCGTTGGAAAAGATGCTCAATCTATGGTTACCGATACAGTTATCTTCTACCTTGCTGATTACCGTGGAGACAGCTTGCAGGATTACATCGTAAGCGATTGGCAATTGGTTGATCTTTCTCCGCTTGGAAATGTTCAGTTCCTTGAGTTCACCTTGGAGTCGACTGATGTTGGTCAGTGGGGAATGAACACTCCGGCATACTTTGCATTGGATAACTTAGTTTACGGAAATCTTGCAACTGAAATCACGGAAGATCAGAACCTTGTTGTTGCTCCAAATCCTGCTACATCAGAAGTTTCTTTCAACGGAATGAATGGTGAATTGACCATTTACTCAGCCCTTGGATCAATCGTTTACGAAGGTACAGTTAACGGATTCACTTCTGTTTCTGTAAGCGACTGGAACGCCGGAACATACTTCTATACATTGAAAAACGAGGCTTCTGTAACTACAGGAAAAATCGTTAGAAAATAATCCAACCAAATCGTATCCGTTATGATACGAAGTCTACTGTTCATAGTAATCCTTTTGGTATCCGGAACCTGCTTTTCTCAGGTTCCGGATACTGAATTGGAGGAAGTTCTGATCACTGGCTTCAAACGGAATGAATTGGGTAAAATAGAGGTTTCCAATAGCCGTATCGAATCGAAACTTGCACCGGATATAGGAACAATTCTGGTTCTTTTCCCAGGAATTCAGGTGCGTTCTTACGGTGACGTTGGCGGATTGAAAACCGCAGGATTCAGAAGCCTCGGTGCGAACCATACGAGCATCGTTATCGATCAGCAGGAACAACCGGTTACTCAAAGCGGAAGTACAGATTTGAGTAACATTCCTACGGAATTCGTTCGTTCAGTAGCGCTGATTCGTCAGGAACCAACCAATATCACACTACCCATTCACTCAAAACTTGCGGGAGCGCTTATTCGAATCAACACGCTTCACCACGCTGTTTCTAACGATACAAACAGCTTTTCTCTTGGTTTTCAGACCGGATCTTTCGGTTATTACTCCGCTGATCTGGCGGCCAAACTTGCCACAAAAAAGTGGCAATTTACGCTAACCGGCAAGGGACGAACATACGAAGGGAGTTTTCCATTCACCTACCTGAATTATCAGACTGAAATCAGCGAAGATCGCTTCAACAATGCGTTGAGAGATGGAACCACCAGCGCAAGTATCAGCTTCTTCCCTAAAAGTCACCATAAAATTACCCTCAAAGCAACGCTCGATGGCGCGCAAAAAGAACTTGCCGGAGCAGTTGTCTTCTACAATCAAACTGCCAATCAACACCTTCTTACCTCTAATCAGAACATCTTTCTCGCGCATATAACTGCCAAAAACCGCTGGAAGTGGAACACGAATTTCACTTTTCAAAACAGCTTCCTCACCTATCTCGATTCAAATTACCTGAATGCTCAGGGTTATTTAAAACAGGAATACCAAACCCGTTACATCAACGGGCAATCTCAATACAGCATTTGTCCTACAAAACATGTCAATGTCGTTGTCGGAACTGAATTCTCAAATGAAACAATCATCGCGGGTTCATTAACTGTTCAACCTTACCGCACTACCCTGAATCAATTTGCAGGAGCGGATTTTCAGCTGACTGAAAAACAACTTCTCTCGGTTCAGTTAGGAGCTCAAAACGTACTGGAAGATCGTGATTCACTGCTAAAGAAAAATTGGTACTGGCTTCCTGCCATTCAATACGGCATTGATCTTCCGGGAAATGTTCGTGCAGGTTTGACAGGAAGATATACTGTTCGTCAACCGACGTTTTCGGAATTGTATTACCAGCAAATCGGAACGGCTGATCTAAAACCCGAAGAAGCATATCTTGTTTCACTTCCGATCATTAAAAAAGGAAAGCGAAACAGATTGTTTGCTTCTCTCCAGGTGGAACCGTTCTTTTCATATGCTGAAAACAAGATCATAGCCATTCCAACAAAGAACCTCTTTGTCTGGAGCATTCAGAACATCGGAAAATCACAATCAACAGGCGTCGAAGTATTCAGCGAAACCAGTTTGGTACTCAAACGAAGTAAAATCACACAATCCATTAGTTTCACTTATCAGGAAGCTATTGATTTGAGTGACTCAAAAAGTACAGTCTATAGAAATCAATTGACCTATGTTCCGAAGGAAAATGGCTCGTATGAATTGAGCTTTCTTCAGAAAAACTGGTCGGTTTATACCTTGTTTACATACCAGGGAATGCGTTATGCACTTCAGGAAAACATTCCTTCGAATGAAGTCGCCGCATTCTATACAGTAGATATCGGCGGAAGCTATTCCTTCGCAATACAAGGCCGTAGTCTCAAACTGACCGCGAGCTGTAAAAACATCACCAACCAATACAATCAGTACATTCGGTACTTTGTATTGCCCGGAGTTAATTTTCAACTAAAACTATCGTATGCGTTATAGTTTGATTCTTTCCTGTATTGTGCTTCTTGCAAGTTGTAAGAAGAAACCCGATGAACCAACTCCTTCGGCTCCGGCAACGCTCGGTTCCGGAATGCTGGTGTTGAACGAAGGGTTGTTTCAGCACAACAATGCCAGTATGACCTGGCTCAACACCGACGGAACAGCAATTTCGGATTTCTTCGAACAGAAAACAGGTCGTGGTTTAGGCGATACCGGAAATGATCTGGAACGATATGGGAACAAATTATACATCATTGTAAACGTTTCGAGTACCATCGAGGTAATGAATGCTACCACTGGTGCTGCTATCACGCAAATCAACATGATCAACGGAAGTACTCCGAAACAGCCCCGTTACATCGTTTTTAAAGACGGAAAAGGATACATTTCATGCTACGATGGATACGTAGACGTTTTGGACACAGCTACACTTACCATTACGCAACGAATTCCCGTCGGAGCAAATCCGGAAGGAATGGCTATAAGCAACAACAAGTTGTTTGTGGCCAATTCCGGAGGATTGAACTTCCCGGATGTTGATAGCACTGTTTCAGTTATTTCACTCTCTACTTTATCGGAGATTACGCGCATTACAGTCGGACCAAATCCGGGACAAGTCATTTGCGACGCATCGGGCGAAGTGTATGCGATTAGTCGCGGTGATTATTCTACTGTTCCTTCCAGAATGCACCGCATCAATCCAATTACAAACACAAAGGAAGAAACCTTCACATTTGATGTTTCAAGCATCGTTCCTTACGGAAATCAGTTCTTTCTGACCAGTAGCAGTCTTTCTTCCAGCAGTATTGTCAGCAGTTTATTCGATCCGACAACCGAAACACGCAGCAACATCGGATTCTTTGATTTATCCCAGGTTCAGACACCGTACAATATTCAATACCGGGCTTCGAATAATAAGTTTTACATCTGCGACGCGATGGGCTATACCATCAATGGTTTCGTCAGAGTTTTCAATACTTCCGGATCACTGGAAGCCAGCTATGCCGTTGGTTTGAATCCGAATAAAATCATTTTCTATGAATAAGTTTCTGTTTTTCGCTTTGTTGTTCAGTTCTGCTTCTTTCGGGCAAAGTTTTGCTCCTGCGGCAGGAGTTGACGGTTCTACAGCTATTGCTTACGACAGTTCCTGCTTTATTGGCTGGGCAACCGGAGGAACAATCGTACGTGGTTTTGTGAACATCAACGATACGACAATTACGTATAATGACGACAATCGCGCCAGCTTTGGTGTCATTGAAGATGCATACGGCGAAGCCGGCGGAAACGGAACCAATATTGTTTCTCTCGGTGACAGCGGAATTGCAACCATGACCTTCGATTTATTGATTCAAAATGGTCCGGGCTTTGATTTTGCTGTTTTCGAAAATGGTTTCATGGATGATTATATGGAACTGGCTCATGTCGAAGTGAGTTCAGACGGAATTAATTTCTTCCGCTTTCTTTCTACCAGCGAAACTCCGTTAGATCCGCAACTTGGAAATGCATCCATTTCTGACTGTAGAATGATCAATAACCTGGCAGGAAAATACCGGGTTGGTTATGGAACCCCATTCGACCTGGATGAACTGGTTGACGATCCGAACCTGGATAAAATGGCGGTTCGTTATGTTCGTCTGATTGACGTTGTGGGCGATGTAGATGGTACCCACACAACAACTGACCAGTATGGTTTTCCTATCAACGATCCATTCCCCACTAACTTCCATAGCGGAGGCTTTGATTTGGATGGGATTGGAATTATCAATGGAACTGTGGGACTGGAAGAATACGAGGAGGTCGTTTACATCTCTCCGAATCCTACAAAAGACATCGCCACGATACTATTTCCAGGAAAAGCACACATTGAAGTAGTTGATGTAAGTGGAAATCTGGTGATGCACGCTGAACACTTCGAAAAAAGCGTGTTGAATCTAAACGAATTGGAGGCCGGCCTTTATTTGATCCGTGTAATTGGTGAGGAGGGATTTTCTGCGAAGAGCATTGTGAAAGAATAGGTTTTTAAACGCATAGTCACATAGTAAAAGCAGAGTGACATTAGCCCATTCGTTGGAACAATTAAATTCAACTGAGTGTATTCGTTAAATAAGCCATGTATCTATGAGTAAAACTATGTGGCTATGTGGTTCATTTCCAATCACAACCATTTTTCAACAAAATCCTTATCAGTTTTCAATTTTTATTGAAAGTTTTGTATATATTTGAATCATGGAACTCGAACAAGCAAAACAACAATTCATTCAAACCTGGGGGAACTTCGGAACCCAATGGGGCATCAACCGCTCTATGGCTCAGGTACATGCGTTGTTATTGGTGAGTGAACGTCCACTTTCTACCGAAGAAGTAATGGAACAACTGTCCATCTCCAGAGGAAATGCCAACATGAATATCCGCGATCTGATCAATTGGAATTTGATCTACAAGGAAAGCGTGGCCGGCGATAGAAAGGAATACTTCCGTGCTGAAAAGGACATGTGGGAAGTGGCAAAACGCATTGTCAAAGAGCGTAAACGTCGTGAGATTGAACCACTTCAGCAACACCTTGCAGAATTGAAAAAAGTAGATCAGTCTTACGAGTCCATTTCGTTTGTAGCAACGATTGAAAACATCGAGCGACTGGTATCCAGATTGGATGGATTGTCGGACACTCTGATGAAGGCAGATGAACATGTCTTCTTCGGAAAGATCCTTCAATTCTTCAAATGATAAAAAAATTTGATCGTCACTTTCAATATTTATTGAAAGTTTTGATCTTACTAAAACAAAGCATATGGAAACGAACAATCAGCTTTATCTTTTGTACGACGAGAACTGTCCGTTTTGCGCCTGGTACACCGGAAAATTTGTTGCCTGCGGACTCCTCTCAGCTCAAAGCCGTATGCCCTACTCTACCGGAAGCCAATTGACTGAACTTCAATTCGACCGTGATCTGGCCAGAAACAAAATTGCGCTTGTCGATACACAAACTGGAACCACAACCTATGGAATAGACAGTTTACTTCGAATCCTCGGAAGAAAATTACCGCTGATTGAATCCATCGGACAATTCAAACCAATTCACTGGCTACTTGAACGACTTTACAACTTCATCAGCTACAACAGAAAGGCCATTGCACCCGTTCACGTTTGTGAAACCAATTGTGCCTGTGAACCGGACGTTTCCTATTTCTGGAGAATTTTCTATATCGCCGTTGCCGGACTTGTTGTTCATTTCAGTGTTGGGTTCTATTTCACTCATTTTCTAAGTAACTACCTGGTGCCTGGTCATGTAACCGATATTTACCTCTACACGGCTCAATTCGGAATCCAGTTTCTGGTTTTCAAGGCATTCAGAAAACATAACTTTTATCAATATGCAGGACACCTTGCCACGACCTCGCTGATCGGAGCATTAATTCTGACAGCAATCGGCTCTGTTCTAACCATTTTATACCAATTCGGAATAAACACTGAATTCCTTGCTCCGCTTGGCTTTGGTGTAGTACTCACGGCGATGTTCACGATACATTTCAGACGAACACACCAATTGGGTTACGGAAAGGTGCTTACCTTCAGTTGGGTACTGTTCCGAATTGGTATTTATTTCCTTGTATTCAAACTGTTTTAACATGAAAAAAATCATAATTACCGGTGCATCAGGATTTCTGGGTCAAACGTTATTGGAATACCTATCCACCAAGTTACCAAACGCAGAGTTGGTAGCGGTATCCAGAAAAGCTCCCGACAACTGTCCTTCCAACTGTCGCTTTGTAGCGTGGGACGGCCTAACCCCAGGTATCTGGACCGACGAGTTCGAGGGAGCCGATGCGGTAATTAATCTTGCCGGAAAATCAGTTAATTGTCGCTACAACGAAGCCAACAAAAAAGCCATTCTGGAGTCGAGAACCATTACTACACATCTTGTCGGGAAAGCCATTGAAGAATGTACGGTGAAGCCAAAAGTCTGGTTAAACGCTGCAAGTGCAACGATTTATGAACATACCGAGGATGCTCCGAATACCGAAGAAAGCACCCGTATCGGAACAGGGTTCTCTGTAAATGTCTGCACCGAATGGGAAAAAGCGTTCAACGCATACAACCGTCTCGGAGTTCGGCAAATTGCCATGCGAACGACCATTGTTCTTGGGAAACATGGCGGCGTAACAATTCCGTTGAAACGATTGACCTTACTTGGTTTTGGTGGAAAAATGGGATCCGGAGAGCAACAATTCAGCTGGATTCACGAAACGGATTTCTGCAACATTGTGCTTCATTTCCTGAATAATGAAGGTTGTTCAGGTGCATACAACATGGCCGCCCCGAATCCGGTAAAAAACAAAGAACTACACCGAATGTTGCGTAAGGTGCTGGGTGTTCCATTCGGAATTCCCCAACCAAAATGGTTACTGGAAATCGGTGCGCGCATCATCAAAACGGAAACGGAATTGATCCTGAAAAGTCGGTACGTAATTTCAAAGCGATTGAAAGACGAAGGATTTGAATTTCAATTTCCTACGATTGAGGCTTGTTTGAAAGATATCTTTGGAAAGTAACAGACAAACTTGAATTTCACGCAGATTGCGCAGAGTATCGCGGATTTGATTTAAGCATTCATATAGTAGGTTATTTCGCTGATTTAGATACCTATTCAATCCTCAGGTTCAATCTGCGACGATCCGCGTTATCTGCGTGAACCAATAAACATAAACCGTTTGCCATTCAAAGCTCCTTCGGATCAGATGACGGTTCAATGATTTTCGCTTCTTCTGTTGGTCGGATGGTGTGTCCGTGAAACAGTGCATATTGCTTTGTGAATTCTGCTCCGAAAAACAGAATCATACAGGAATACGACACCCAAAGCATAATCAAAACGATGGATCCCGCGGCTCCGTATGTCGAGCCCGGATTCGCTTTTGCAAAATAAATTCCCAGGACAAACTTCCCGAGAATGAAGAGCGCTGTAGTTACCATTGCCCCTATCCAAACATCCCGCAACTTGATTTTGGCTTCCGGCAGGACCTTAAAGATCAATGCGAAAAGAACGGTAATTGTTCCAAAGGAAAGTACAAAATTGATGAAACGAAAGACCAGCAGCATTATATCCGGGAAGCGGTTTTTGATCATTCCGCTGAGCGCTTCAAGTCCGGTTGTCAATAACAATGAAGCCAGCATTAGAAACCCTAGTGACAAAACCAGTCCGAATGAAAACAGCTTTGCTTTGAGTGATCGCAGCCATTTTCGTTTAGCAACCACCTGTACTTCCCAAATTTGATTCAGTGAGGTACGCAATTCCGTAAAGACTCCTGTGGAACCCAGAATCAAGGTCGCAACGCCAATAATCGTTGCAATGATTGATGATTTCTCTTCCGAAGCTTTTGCAATGATCCCTTCCACGGCTTTTGCTGTATCGTACCCCAGAGCATGCTTGATTTGTTGGGAAATTTCTCCCCGAACGGCTTCTTCTCCAAATACCAGCCCGGCAATTGCAATTACAATGACCAGCAACGCGGGGATTGAAAAAACCGCGTAGTAAGCCACAACCGCGCTTTGCCGGAACGGATCTGCCTTCACCCATGCCTTTGCAGTATTCTTAGTAATCTTCCAGAGATTTTTGAAATACAACGCATATTTCGCCATAACAAGTCTTGTTTCTAAATATAATTTTAGCCCATTCCTGAGTCTGTTCCAAGAAGAAGTGGGAATGATGTAATTTTTCGAGGGAATATTGAAAAACTTGCATACTTATGACAAAAGACCGTAGACTATTCCGTGTTAACGATTACAGACTTAACTTCTGGTACGATCAATCTGTCATGAATCCTCGATAAAGTTCTCTGAACTCCAACCCGAAGCCCTTTGTCTTTTGTCCGTGGTCTCTTATCTTTACCCCATGTTTTTCGTGCTATCCAAGGTGCTCTACTTCCTGATCAGTCCATACGCCTGGATTTTGATAGCCCTTTACTTTGCCTTTTTCTCGAAGAAAGAGATTCGCAGAAGACGGGGAAAACGAACGGCAATAGTGTTGCTTCTTATCTTCTCCAATACCGTGATCTACAAAGAGTTTTGTCGACAGTGGGAGATTTTTGGAACTCCGATTCCGAAAGTCAGGAAAGCCGATGTAGCCATTGTTCTGGGCGGCATGGCGGAATACAACAACGATCTGAAGGAACTCAGTATTCGCCGGGGTGGAGACAGAATCTGGCAGGCAATCAACCTGTACAAGGCTGGAAAAGTCAAAAAACTGCTGATTTCCGGCGACAACGGCTACCTTTTTAACAATGGTCTGCACGAAGCCCAACAGTTGAAAACAGTTCTTGTGAAATGGGGAATTCCTAAAGAGGATATTCTAATCGAAACGAAGTCCAGAAACACCTATGAAAATGCTGTAGAAAGTAAGAAAGTACTGGACAAACAGTATCCTGAAGCTAAGCGGTTCATTCTGGTTACCAGCGGACGCCACATGCGCAGGGCGCTTGCCTGTTACGAGAAGGCAGGACTCCATTGTACAACGTTCTCTACGGATTTATACACCGGTCCGAATCGTTCTTATTCCGTGGAGGAATTCATCATTCCTGATGTCAGTACACTCAACGATTGGCAGGGACTGATCAAAGAATTTGTAGGATATTGTGTTTATGGGATGACCGGAAAGCTGTAGTTCTTTTCAACAAACACAACCGGTCAAACTGCTTTATTACAGCAATTTAAGCCGATAACCAAAAATTCTTTTCAACAATTTGCAGTAGCACGAAATACAAAAATGCTTTTCTGACGTAGCTTATGTACATTTGAGAAGTATATACTTATGGCTCTACTCGCTTTCATCCTTTTACACTGGTTTGTTTCCCTGTTCTGCCAGACATTCTTTTTACACCGCTATGCATCGCACAAGATGTTTGCAATGTCGAAATTCTGGGAACGTTATTTCTACATGGTAACCTTTATTTCTCAGGGTTCTTCGTTTTTGAATCCCAGAGCTTATGCCATTATGCACCGCATGCATCATGCGTATAGCGATACTGAAAAAGATCCGCACTCGCCACATTTCTTCAAAGATGTCTGGCACATGATGATGCACACAAAAAACATTTACGTCGATTACGTAAAAAACCGTACCCAGCCGGAAAAAGCGTTTCAGGGATCTTATCCTGAATGGCCGTTGATGGACGCCATTAGTGATTCCTGGATTGTTCGGATTCTTTTCGGAATCGGGTACTTTGTCATTTACCTTTACATCGCACCACACTGGTTATTTTTCCTGTTGTTACCGATTCATTTCTTCATGGGTCCAATTCACGGCGCTATTGTGAACTGGTGTGGACACAAATACGGGTATTCCAATTTCAACAACGACGACCACAGCAAAAATTCCATTCCTGTTGATGTCTTCCTCATGGGAGAATTGATGCAAAACAATCACCACAAATCGCCAAACAACATCAACTTTGCAAAAAAATGGTGGGAATTTGATCCCACTTATCCAATTATTCGTTTCCTCCACCTGGTTCGCATTATTAAAATTCGAAAAATGGCCTCATGAAACCGGTGATCTTCTTACGTCTTTTAATGGCTGCGCTATTAACATTTATGATTATAGTCACCATTACTACTTCTCTGGAATCCAACCTATTCGAAGAATGGAATTCATTGGTAGCAATTCCCTGGATGCGGGCAACACTTTACGATTTTTCCGTAAATGTCATTGTACTTCTTGTCTGGGTTTGGTACCGTGAGCGAAATGCCTGGATCAAACTCATCTGGACCATTTTATTCTTTGCGTTGGGAAGCATGGGCTCCTGCATTTATGTGCTTGTTGCGCTGTTCCAGATGAACGCTGACGAAAGTCTCCTGAAACTATTTGCTAAACGTCGATAATATGCCGCTAATACTGCAACTTCCGTTGATCAGCTTAGTAACGCTGTTCGTTTTTATGACCATGATCTGGTCGCTCGCCAGAATGATTCGCAACAACAGTATTGTTGACGTTTTCTGGGCATTTAACTTCCTGATTATCTCTGCAATTGTATTTCTGAAAACAGAAGGCTTCGAAGACCGCAAAATGTTGGTTTGCAGCATCATTGCACTATGGAGTCTTCGCCTTGGAATTTACCTTGCACTTCGTGTGTTTAAGCACATTCGTCATGAGGAAGGTCGTTACGTCCAGCTTCGTGAAGAATGGAGCAAGAACCTCCACCTGAAATTCTTCGGTTTCTTTCAGATGCAAGGTGTTTCGAATGTTTTTCTGTGCATTCCTTTGTTCATCATCGCATCGAATCCGGAACCTAAACTGAGTGTAATTGAATACATCGGCGCTGCATGGTGGATTCTGTCAATCATCGGGGAAGGATTGTCGGATTTCCAACTGGCACGCTTCAAAAAAGATCCGTCGAACAAAGGCAAAGTATGCGAAGTCGGTTTGTGGTATTATTCGCGTCACCCGAACTACTTCTTTCAAACAATGATCTGGACAGGAGCATTCATCTTCGCGTTAGGATCACCATACGGCTGGATTTCAATTGTTTGTCCATTGAGCATTGCTTACCTCATCTTCAAAATTACCGGAATTCCTATGACGGAAGAACAGAGTATTCGCTCAAAAGGTGAAGCATATAAAAACTATCAGCGCACTACGAGCGTATTTGTTCCGTGGTTCAAAAAGAAATTAAACTAAATGTAAAATTGAAAGTTGAGAATTGAAAAGAGAATTCAAGCCGTCAGTTCGAGTTTCCGCCGGAGGTAGGAGTATCGAGAATGGCGGCTAACCTTTTCAATTTTACAATTTTCCATTCTCAATTACTTATGTGGTATACACCATTACTGGAAAAAGACAGAATTCCCGATTTTTTGATTCGCAAGGGAATTCGCGATTTACTAAAAGTACGTTTAAAGGAAGAGAAGAAAGCAACTCCGGAACTCCAACAGGAACACCTGATGAATCTCATTGCGGAATTGAAGGCTTCTCCAATCGCTATCAATACTGCTGACGCCAACGAACAACATTATGAAGTACCTACGGAATTCTACCAATACTGCTTAGGTCCACACCTGAAATACAGCTCCGGATTTTGGCCTGAAGGGGTGAATACGATTGAAGAATCGGAGCGTGTAATGTTGGAATTAACCTGCCAGCGTGCCGATTTAAAAGACGGACAAAATGTATTGGAACTGGGCTGCGGTTGGGGATCGTTGTCGCTGTTCATGGCTGCAAAATACCCGGGATCAACGTTCACAGTGGTTTCCAATTCCAAAACGCAGAAATTACACATCGATGAGCAGGCGGCTCAACGGGGAATCACAAATTTGAAAGTGATTACAATGGACATGAACGTCTTCGACATCGATCAGTTATTTGATCGTGTGGTTTCCGTTGAGATGTTTGAACACATGCGTAATTACGAATTGTTGCTGAAAAAAATCGCCTTCAAGCTAAAACCTGAAGGGAAGTTATTCGTTCACATTTTTACACACAAAGAATACGCTTACAAATTCGAAGTAAAGGACGAAACCGACTGGATGAGCAAGTACTTCTTTACAGGTGGGATCATGCCTTCGGATGATTTGCTGTTCTATTTCAACGCGGATTTGCATGTCGTAAATCACTGGCATGTCAGCGGTAAGCATTACCAGAAAACTTCTGAAGCATGGTTACAGCGTATGGATGCGAACAAAGCTGCAATTATGCCGCTCTTCGAACAAACCTACGGGAAAGACCAGGCTGTAAAATGGTGGGTTTTCTGGCGCATTTTCTACATGTCGTGCGCTGAGTTGTGGGGCTTCAACAATGGCGAAGAATGGATCGTTAGCCATTACTTATTCGAAAAGAATCAGCATTAATCATGTGGAAATACCTTCCTGCAGTACTGCTGATTGGAATTTCGTTATTGAGCGTTTTTCGTGCGCCAACGAATTTCCTGTGGAAGGTTAGTATTGTTATCACAGAGTTTTCCTGGTTTCCGATTCTGCTGACACTGATCATTGCAGGAATGAGTTATTATTATCACCCGAGAGCATTTGTTCTTCACGGAATTTACGTGATTGCCTTGGTATTGTTCGTTTTACCTGTGACCAGAGCTTATTCGGAAAGCAAGAATCTTGAGCAGGAACTGGATCAGGAATTTGGTACAAAAACGCCTGAAAAGGCCCGAACTTCGCCGTATTCTTTTTGGAATTCCTTTGCTTTCGGTGGTGAAGAGTACCCGTTTGAAGAACTGACTTATCAAACGATCGACGGGAAGGACTATACTTGTCGGTTTTACAAAGCAGCAACGAATGAACCGGCTCCGCTGGTAATTGTCATTCATGGTGGTTCATGGGCTGCGGGAGATGCGAGGCAAATTCCGGAATTGAACTGTTATTTGGCGAATCGCGGAGTCCACGTAATTGCGATGAATTATAGGCTTGCGCCGAAGTACAAGTATCCGGCTCAAATCGACGACGTCGAGGCGGTACTTCAAATGGCTAATTGTCTGCCGCAGCAGGCCGAAAGTTACCAGGGAATACAATTCTCCAAAACCATCCTCCTCGGTCGTTCAGCCGGTGGACAAATTGCATTACAAGCAGCTTACGGTAAACTTCGTGATCAAATCGACGGAGTCGTTTCTTTCTATGCTCCTGCCGATATGTTATGGGGAGCAAAACAAATCACAAACGATTGGGTGTTGGACGTCGACAAAGTTTTACTCGATTATATCGGTTGTTCGGTAAAAGATAGTGAAGCTCCATATGTTGCCGCTTCAGCATTGCCGTTGGTAAACGAAAAAACTCCACCGACATTGATCATCCACGGAAAAATTGATGCAATGGTTTCTCACGAACACAGCATCAGATTGATGAAAGTGCTTCGTAAGCATCACATAAAATCTTATTTAATAGAACTATCAAGCGCTACCCACGGTTGTGATTTCAACTTCAATGGTCCGAGCGGACAAATCAGCACGTACGCAATAGAACGGTTTATTGAGAATTTGTAGGACGATTAGAGGAAAATGGAAAAGAGAGGAATTAGCAATTATCAATTAGCAACCAGTAAGGAAGCGAAACCTCTTGATAATTGATCATTCATCATTGATAATTGACAAGTAAAAGATCATGGAAAAACTAGCTATCATAGGAACCGGAATCGCCGGAATGGGTTGTGGACACCTTTTGCAGCAGAAGTATGACATTCATCTCTTTGAGCAAAACGATTACGTAGGCGGGCATACAAACACCATTTTCGTTAATGAAGGAGAACAAACCGTAAGCATGGATACGGGATTCATGGTGTTCAACTATCAAACCTACCCGGAATTGTGCAAGCTTTTTGCAGAAATCAATGCTCCCGTGAAAAAAACCGATATGTCGTTTAGCGTACAACATGTTCCGAGCGAACTGGAGTACTGTGGATCCGGAATTAGCGGATTATTTGCACAGCGCAGAAATATTTTCAATCCGAAGTTCATTCGAATGCTCCTGAAAATTTCGCGGTTCAATAAGCTCAGTGTTCAAATTCTGGATGATCCGACTTACGACGGAATGACGATCGGTGAATACATCCGTAAACACAATTTCGGTGAAGAAATGCTGTGGAAGTACCTCGTTCCAATGAGTGCCGCCGTGTGGTCGACTCCCATGGATAAAATGCTAGATTTTCCTGCAAAAACGCTTATTCGCTTCTTTTTTAATCACGGCTTTCTTGGTTTAAATACCCAACACCAATGGTATACTCTGGAAGGTGGAAGTGAAAGCTATAAAAAGCTACTCATTGAACCGTTTAAAGACCGCATTCGCGTAAATTCGAAGGTTGTTTCTGCAGAGCAAACTACCGATGGGAAAGTAGAACTGGAGTTCATTGACGGAAGCAAGGAAACTTTTGATAAGGTCATTTTTGCATCGCATGGAGATCAGGCATTAAGCTGTTTGAAAAATCCAACGGAATTGCAACAACAACTCCTCTCCTGCTTCCATTATCAATATAACAAGGCGACGGTTCATACCGACGACTCCATCATGCCGAAAACAAAACAGGTATGGAGCAGCTGGAATTACCGCATTGTCGATAAAAGCGGTAAACCCGAACCAACAACAATTTACTGGATGAATTCGCTTCAGGGTGTTTCTGACAACGTGAATTACTTCGTAAGCATCAACGCTGAAGAAGGAAGTATTGATCCGGCAAAGATTATTCGCGAATTCGATTACGAGCATCCGCTATTTGATGTTCCGGCAATTGAAGCTCAGTCACGTTTGCAGGAATTAAACGAATCCGGCCCGATCTACTTCTGCGGAAGTTACTTCAAGTATGGTTTTCATGAAGATGCGTATGCGAGTGCCGTGAAGTTGTGTGCGAAGCTCTGAGAATTGAATTTTGAATTTTGACTTTTGACTTTTGAATTTTGAATTTTAAATTTTGACTTTTGAATTTAATACCTAAACCCCACCACACAAATGTCATCCATCTGTTCCAGATCTCCTTTCCAGTTTCTGTAAGTGTCCTCCAATTCCATTTGTTGTTCAAACGCGCGTTTATGCGAAATCTCCAATAGCTTCGCGTCCATTCGTTTCGTGGTAAATTTCTTTCCTTTGGGACCGCCAAACAGATCCGGAAAGCCATCCGTATAAAAGTACAGCATATCCCCTTCAACCAATGGTAACTCATTCAATGTAAACGATGACATGTTATGCGACATACTTACCGAAAACTTGTCCCTGTTCAGTTTGGTTAATTTCCCGTCGCGAACAAGTCTCGAATGGGCATTTGCTGATGCGTAACTCAATTTTCCCGCCACACTGTCCAAACAAACAATCACTCCGTCCATTCCATCCTGTGAGGCATTACTGGCAGTATTCTCAATCACTCTGCGACGCACGAAGTTCAGGATCTCATCAGGACGCAAAATATCTTTCTCAGAAATCG
Source organism: uncultured Fluviicola sp. (assembly GCA_966211245.1). Taxonomy (GTDB): domain Bacteria; phylum Bacteroidota; class Bacteroidia; order Flavobacteriales_D; family Crocinitomicaceae; genus Fluviicola. The sequence continues at coordinate 63,290 of CBIHND010000024.1, forward strand.
CTTCGGTGAGGAAATTCGTAATCAGCACACTCATAAATGCCCCCGGAACACCGTGACCCGTACAATCACAAACAGCGAAGTAGAACTTTCCATCGTGTTCCCGCGCCCAGTAAAAATCACCGGAAACGATATCCTTCGGTTTATAGATCACAAAGTTTTCCGGCAAGTGCTCGTTCACCAAATCGGAGGGTGCCAATAAGGAACGTTGAATCCGTCTGGCGTAATAGATACTATCTGTTATTTCCTTGTTCTTTTCAGACAATTTATGAAGTGCACGTTGCTTGATCGTTTCAAAAAAATGAGTGACCAAATACACGATCAGAACTAATCCGAAAATGCACAAAGTCGTAAAAATCTTGTCCCAATAGGCTTTATCATAATCCATGGGATATTGAAAACCGAGATGGCCGACAACCCCATATCCAACAACAAGAGTCAGTGATAAAGAAAGCCAGATAAAGGTTGTTCTACTGATTCCAAGCAAGAGTAGTGAAATGGTTGGAACCAGGATGAACCACGGAAGCACAGGTGAATAAATCCCCCCTGAAAAGAACGTACAGAGCGTAATTGCAACGAACATGCAGTTTGCAATGTAACAGTTCGCAGCAGATTTAAATTTGATTTTATCGGCCTGAAACAACAATAAAGTTACCAGGAAAGCGGACGTGTTGCAGCTCATGATAATCACTCCGGGCTTAAAGCCAATTACCAGGCTAACGAGAATGTAAAAGACAGAAAACAAGGTAGTCAGCTTGATAAAATTGGATAACAGGTGACTTTGATTGAAACCTGTTTCCAGCAGCAGAATACTATATTTTCTACCCTTATTCATACATTCAATGGATTCGACCAGGCCAGGCCTCTGTCGTATTTTTCTTTATCGAGTTTTCGAAGTAAATCCAGAACGAATGGTGTTTCAAAAGGCCACAACCCGCAATAATTCTCGCTACTTCCACTGACTTCAAGGATATTGTTAACCGCTCTTCTCGCCGCTTCATTTGCTCCCTCCATGGTTGCGAGATCGGTAAAGGTTTTTACATAATCCGAAGCCAGAAAGAGATTATCGATTCCTGTATAAGAATTGGAACGAAGTGTCCAGGTGTTCACATGATTCACCAGCAAAGGTTCACGATTCGCCAACAAGTGATATTGATCGTGTAAATCGGTGGTACCAGACGGATTATAATGAATGTCCAGATCGAGGTAAACAAAGCGTTTCATCTCATCGGTCAAAATCGGTGTGGTTCCGACGTTGATTTCCTGTTTCAACTGCGCCCAAACTTCTTCTTTCACTTCTTCCAATGTACAGTCGCGGGCTGCCTTTCCGTTGAAGTTTCCAGGTGTTGTCCAGTCCGAAATATCTACCGATAAAATACCGCGCACCGTACCGTCGTATTTTTGATCAATCGGGTAATTCTCCCAGAATTGGATCTGTGAAACAGATGTCAATGCCCAGGCTGAATTTGCGTAAATGGTATGGCCGCGGTGCATGTCGAACGGTTCGCTAAGGTAAAACTGAATGCCGTTCATCCATTCCACGTTCGGTGCCAGGTCAATGATATTATGGAGCGCGGCATCGGCAATAAGCATGTCATTGTTAATCAATCCTGCCACGACTTCAACGGGAAGCGCCAACAGGTAATAATCTCCGGTAGCAATTTCAATCTCCTGGTCGTTTTCAACGGAACGGAATTTCACTCCGGCAATACGATCATCTTTCATTACGATTTCAAAGGCTTCTTTTCCTTTGTGAAATACGGTTCCGCATGAGGTGAGGTATTTCTGCCATGGACGAATCCAAACATCGGTTGTCGGGCCATTCAGAACCCGATCTGTTCCGGTTGTTTTACTGCTGAGCATTCCGTAAATCAATTGCAGAAAAATCGATCCGACCGTTCTTGTTGATGCTTTTTTCGCCTTTGCGGCGACGAGTGATCTTGTCAGTCCTTCAACCAACAGCGATTTATAATCTTTGCTGAAATCATCGGCACGCAGGAATTCCCACCACCCAATTTGTTCGTATTCATTCAGAAAGCGTTCTTCACAGGAAGTCATCAACTGCCAGATGCGTTGCGTAAAATACTTCACTTCATCGCCGGTAAGGTCTTCCCCTATTGCTGTAAACACATTGAAAAGGTCTTCAATTGCTTCAAGCCATTCCATTGGGCTGGACGGTATATTCAATGGCAATTGAATGGCCTTTTCGCCTGCCTGACAAATCTGAACGGTTTCTGTATCCACGAGATTATCCAGGCACGTTTTTCCATCGTTCCCGAACGGAATTCTGCCCATGGTATCTGTTACATGCTTATAAAAACTCGGAAAGAATCGAAAGCCGTGTTCACCGGGTAAATTATTGAATTCACCGTTTGTGCTTGTTCCCGGAACACCTATACTTCTGGCTTTTCCACCAACATAGGTAGGATTCCGATCGTATAGTTCGACATCAAATCCTCTTTCGATTAATTCATGGGCTGCGCTCATACCGGCCACGCCACCTCCAACAACAACTACCTTTGGCATAGAAGCAATACGTCAATTAGTACAAGGCTACAAAATCAAAAAACGTCGTGCTGATTCAGAATAGTGGGGGATAGAATAGTGTCAGTTTTTAGTTTAAGTAGTTACTACAAAAATAAACTTTTAACGAAATTGTGCAAATTTCCGGGTAGAAATTTGAATTCAAAATGCAAAAGGTTCAAAATTAGAGTCAAACCAATTTTGAATATTGAATTCATCCATTTTGAACCTATAAAATCCCGTTCAGAATAGATTTCTCGTAAGAAAGACTGATAATATACAATGGCGAAGTTGCTTCTTCCACCTGATTCATTTCCACCACCAGCTGCTTGCCATAGATGTGACCGTCGAAGGTTTTGTTCTCCAGATCATACGTTGTACTGGAACCATTTTCATCGTACCAGTCGTAAGCATTTGTCTGAGGAAGCATTTCAGCTATTTCCGAGCAAAATTTCAGATAAGCTTCGTTGGCTTTTTTCGCGTCTGAGAAATAGCGGATTACTTCAACGGTTTCAATGGTAAAACTCTTCGGATTGGCTTCTTCTTCGTTGGTCAGAACTCCCATTCCACCTCCCAGAAAAACAAAAGTAGAATCTGAATTCTCAAGGTTTTTATCGCCACTTACCACCCGATATTCCGGCATTCCGAATTGTTTTGGAGTAGTCAGTACATAGCTTTGCCTTCCGACAACAATAGTGTCGGATTTTCCGGTTGTCGCGAAGTGAATTGTGGGATGAGTTTCAATTTGTTTGATCAACACATCGTCTCCTGCGTCGATACTCAAATCAAAGAAAAGTCCGTTCAGCAATTCCTCCCGATCTTCAAACTTCAGGCCCTGTGCCGATATTACGGTCACACAAAGGAGCGAAACAGTTAATAAGAAAATCTTCATAATCGTAGACTAAACAGGTTGGATATGAAGGTACTACATTTCGCTTTCAATTTCACAAAAAATGCAAAAAAGTTACGAACCTAACGACTGTTAATGACTATTCGGAAAGTCCTTGTGCGGCTAATTGCTCTTTGTTGTAGCGGTGTGCGTGACAAACTCCAACCAGATAGGCAGCCGGTGGAAACACCCAAAATGCATAATCGACAAACGTTGCTTTTACTTTCAGTGATTTCAGTTGTTCCAGGTGAACAGGATTGTTTAAATCAACGATGGTCAGTGAATCGCGCTTATACGGCACACGCTGTCCGATGGTATCCGGTAAGGGATTGAAATAATAATTCCAGCCCAATGTATCGTTGAGCAAGGCATCGTTTTTGAAATCAGGATATTTCTCGTGGAAATAAATTACTCCTTCCCTATTGCAATCCACTTCAACAGGATGGCGATCGTGATCTCCTTTACTCATAATTGCAGGAAGTCCGACGCGTACCAGGTAAGCCCATCCCATTCGTTTGCTTTGCAGGTAATGTCCGTATTCGTGTTGAAACATTTTGTTGTTCGGTCGGGCGTAAATGATGTCTTTTGCCATGATGTACGAACCAACGGTTACTCCTGGCCAGGAAACGTTCATGTTTAAGACGGTTGTACCCATACCGTATTCCACAAAATTCACCTTTCGGGTAAAGGTGTTGTAGTACTGCGAAGTCAGCAATCCGCCTACAGTTTGTGGAAGTTGATAGGTAAACCTTGAAAAGACTTCACCTGTACGTCGGATTCCGTTTGAATTGGAATCGGAAACAAATAGTCCCGCCCAGATCTTTGCATCGTTTTTGGCCTTTCTTCCCGCCAGCTGAAAGGCATTTTTGAAACGGTGTTCCTTATAGACAAAGAGACCGGAGAAAAAACCAATTACATAGGAATCGATGATAACAAATTGCGGCTGCTGACTTGTTTTTGCTCCTGCAAACGAAGAAAATTGAAGGTGCAGGCATCCAATAAGCAGGAATATGCGTAAGTTCATCAAACGCACGAACATTCGTGAAAACATGGATGGAAAGTGCTGCATTCAGTTAAATTTACATGCTTTTCGATTAATAACGATAAATGAACACAACTTTGTATAAGGCTTCGGTAATGCATCATCGGTTGAAGCCGAAGAATCACCGGTTTTCATACAAGGTTTTCTATTTCTATCTGGATTTGGATGAATTGAACGAACTCTGCAGCAGGCATTGGATGTTGTCTAAAAACCGTTGGAATTTATTCAGTTTTCGCGACAAAGAGCACCTTCAATTGCCCATTGACAACCCTGACAAAACGAAAAGCACAAAGGAGCACATCACCCAATTTCTTAGAGAAAACGGTGAAGATTATCCGATCGGAAGAATGATGCTGCTCACAGGTTTAAACGTTCTCGGCTATAACTTCAATCCTGTCTCCTTTTACTTCATTTATGATGATCGGGGAAAACTGCGTAATAGTTTGGTTGAAGTCACAAACACTTTCCTTGAGATGAAACCTTATTTATTGGGTGAAGATGAATTCAACGGTCGTTTCTTTGAGCAGCGACGAACGAAATACTTTTATGTTTCCCCGTTCATTGCGCACGATGCGGAATTTCATTTCAAACTGCATGAACCGGGAGAAAAACTAGTCATTGGAATTGATGATTTCGATCAGAACGAGCGCATGTTTACGAGTACGTTGATTGGAGATCGAAAAAAACTGACTTCGGCGCGATTAATCGGATATAGTCTTCGCTTTCCATTCATCCCGCTAAAAATCATTACGTTAATTCACTGGCAGGCTTTTTTATTATACTTGAAGAAGATTAAATTTTATAAAAAAGATGAGTTTCAAAATCTACAACGCGATGTTTATCGTAAGAAGACTTAAAGGCTTTTAAACTCAAATGGAAAATTCAAAATTATTGATGATCAATTATCTGGACGAATCACTTTCTGAACTACCGGAGATTTGATAATTAGATCATTCATAATTGATAATTCCGAAATGTTGAACTTTGAATTCATTGAACTCGTTAAACCCTTGAACTACAAACATGTCTAAACCCACATTCTACGAAAACCAGGTCTTGAAATTGTTGAAGGTGATGCCTCATGGTCGATTAAATCTTGTGCTTCCTTCCGGAGAAAAACTGGAAATTGGCGACGGAACAGGAGAAATTACGGCAAACGTAACGATCAACGATTCTTCTTTTTTCAAGCGATGTGTCTTATACGGTGATATCGGATTCGGAGAAGGATACGTTGCCGGAGAATGGGACACGGATAGTATAACGAATGTTATTTCGTGGTTTTTGTTGAACGTAGAACATGCTCCGACGGTTTCCGGTAGCTCGGTAAAGTCGATCGTTCTGAACCTATTAAAGATCTATAACAGAACGTTCCATAACCGAAGGGCAAATAGCTTAAGGGGCTCCAAAAAGAACATTTCGGAACATTATGATTTGAATAACGATTTCTTCGCACTTTGGCTGGATCCGACTATGACCTATTCATCGGCGTATTTCAAAGAAGAACATTATACCCTTGAACAAGCTCAGAAGGCAAAGTATCATCGTTTGTGCGAGCAGTTGTTTCTTGGTCCGGATGATCATGTTCTGGAAATTGGTTCCGGCTGGGGAGGAAATGCCATTTATATGGCGAGTAATTTCGGCTGTAAGGTGACTTCTATTACCATTTCCGGGGAACAGCACAAAGAAGCTGTAAAACGTGTTCAGGAAGCCGGATTGAGTCATTTGGTGAACATTGAACTTCAGGATTATCGTAAAGTGACGGGAAAATTCGACAAGATTGTTTCTGTGGAAATGCTGGAAGCGGTTGGAGCGGAATTTCTTGAACCCTATTTCAAACAGTGTCATAAATTACTGAAACGAAACGGAATCATTGCCTTGCAGGTCATTACCTGTCCGGATTCGCGCTTTGAAGACCTGAAAAATGGCGTAGACTGGATTCAAAAGCACATCTTCCCGGGTTCGCTTCTGCCTTCGGTCGGAGAAATGAACCGTATCATTAATGAAGTAAGTGATTTAACGCTTGTTGATATCAAGGACCTCGGTTTACATTATGCCCGAACGCTCAGAACCTGGTTCGATGTCTTCAATGAAAAACAGGAGGCCATTCAGGCGCTGGGATTCAATGAAACGTTTAAACGAAAATGGAATTATTACCTGAATTATTGTGAAGCGGCTTTCGCTATGCGAAACATCAATGTGATGCAGCTGGTATACACAAGACCGAACAATACGACGAGAACGAATTAGTTGAATTGAAAATTGAAAATTGAATAACTGAAAAGAGTAATAACACACCTCTCTCTTTTCAATTTTACATTTTCAATTTTTAATTTCCTTATACCGCAAAAAGTAAACACTCGCCAGCACACACAACACACTTCCAACCAATCCGCTGAGGCGAATTCCCAGGTCATCGCCCACATCTTTTCCGTAGGTCAGCAACATGGCAAAAATGGCGATACCTGTTGTTTGTGCCAGTTTCACGAAGAAATAACGCACAGCGAAATAAAGCGCTTCGTTATTGGTGTTCGTCGCTTTTGAATCTTTTTCAATGATGTCGGCAAGTAAGGCCAAAGGAACAATATTCATCGTAGCCATCGGAATTGCAGCGATGCAAATGACGATATAAATCTGTGCCGTTGGTGAGAAGTTCGGTTTCCCGAGAAAGTAAACTCCAACAAAGACAAAGCCCAGAATCAATAAGGAAATGGAAATGAGCGGCTTTAAACCAAATCTACGCGACACCGGTCCGATGAGCGGATAAAACAAAAACGAAACTCCGACCAACGTAATCATGAGTTGATTCCCGATTTCTTCCGGAAGCCGCAGTAGAATGGTCACGAAATAAATCAATCCGGCCTGAATAACCGTCACGGAGGTGTTGAATGCGAAATCTGCGAACAAATACAACCGGAAATTACCGTTGGTCAATGATTGTCGCAAAGCTTTTATCAACTTTACAGAAGAGGCCTCACCATCACACCATTCCCTCTCGTTGATGAACCATACCGGAATGTACATGAACAAAGCTGCAAGAATGCAAAACAAAGCAACAGTCAACTGTAGACAATACAGTTTTTCCCATCCTAACACGTTTTGAAAATAAGCAGTCAGGTTAAATGCATTTGAAGCCATCCCAATTCCCACGACATAACCAACCGATTGCCAGGTAGAGAGCTTTACTTTTTCCTGCAGATCTCCTGCCAGCTCGGGCAACATTGCGTAATACGGAATAATATAAGTTGTCGCACAAACATAAAACAAAACCAATGTCAATGCGAGCCAAACTGCATTCAGACTACTTTCTGACCCGGACAATGGCACAAACACCAATAAACAAAAGATACAAGCCGGCAATGCAGACCATTTCATAAACGGGATGCGCCGCCCTTGCCTGTGATTACTGCTGTCACTTTTTTTCGCAATAAGCGGGTCGTATAATGCATCAATCAATCTTCCACCGGAAGTAATCAATGCAACGATATTCACAGCGCCGAACAGTGCTCCCTGATAAACCAGGATCGGTAACCCGCTATCCTCTGTGGGAACATACAGATAAACGAGAATTACCGAAATCATATTCACCAGTATGCTCCAACCCGTGATTCCAGTGGAATACGCTGCGATAAGTTTTCCGGGAAGCTTCCTCTGCACTTGTGTTTCTGCCACTTTTAGCTGTGTTTTATAATCAACATGACTTAGAACTAAATCGTTTCAATTTCACAAAATCATTGTTGAATTGTGAAATTCAACTAACTTTGCCGCATCATGGTTTTGACCGTTTGTTAAGAGTTACAAGGTATTTGACCACATTTTATAAGCCCTCATTGATGCGAATTAATGAGGGTTTTTCTATTGCGATACGGAAATTGTTAATTTAGATCGTATCAAAACGTTTGCAATGTACCGATTATTCCTTTCTCTGCTTTTGTTAAGTGCTGTTTCCTGTACTTCGACTCCTGATAAGCAAACCGATTCAAAGAAAAATTCAACGGAAACTCCTGTTGACGAAGATGCTGAAATGGTGGAAGAAGTGGCACCTCAACCGAATCAAAGCGTTGACTCCATTACGCCTGCGCAACAAAAAAAGTTAAAGAAGTACCTTAAGTCGAAAACCGTTGATGATGTGGTGGCTTTCATAGAGAAATTGCGTTATGCAAAAACGGATACAGCTGTTGAAATTGCATACCATGATGCAAAACCCTTGATTCAACGCATGGAAGATGAAATGAGTGCGAAGAACCCGGAACCGAGTGAGCTTATTGAAGAATTGTCGTTCATGGAAGGGATGTTTGCCTTGCGACCGAGTTGTCAGGCAGAATGTACCGCATTCACCATAGAATTTTGGGGAAAAGATCTGAAAGCTTTAGCCAAAGAAACTACGGGCGACAAAGACGACCGCTTCTTTGCGATGAAAGAATTCTGTGAAGGCGAACAGTACACTTACGATCCGGGATGGTTTACCTACTTCGAACGCACATGGGATTACGGCGGCGGGGTTTTGTTGGGAAACAACCAGATTTTCAAAGTATTGAAGGACTCGTATACATTCCAAAAAGAAACAACTCTTTTCAAAAAAGACGTTGATCAGCTGCGCAGTGAAACGATTGGAATCATGGGACACCCTGTCTACATGAAGTCTCAGGAACAAGTCATTGCAGAAATGGATAAGATTCTTAAAGCCGGTATTCTGAATGCAAAGGAGAAAAAACTGGTTCAGGAGATCAAAGCCAGAAACGTTCGCAACAATACGGAAGAAGAGCCACTATTGCAATTTGGCTGCGAGAGCGGAGATTGTGATTGGGGAGGATAAAGGAAGGCAAAAATCAAAAGGCAAAAGGCAAAAGGCAAAAGGCAAAATTCAGAATTGAATGGAAAGCCTCATTTTGCATTTTGAATATTGAATTGTATTTTCGCCGGATGAACTTAAAGATCCACCTAATCTGTTCCTTCGTTTTATTTACCTGTTCCCTATCCGCGCAGGATCTGGAAGATATTTTCAATGATCGCGAAAGGGAAATGTCTGTCAACGTTGGCACATCCGTTACCGCTTGGTTTTCCGGCCTTGCAAACATAGAAGGCGATCTTCGGACCTTTGATAATCGTATGGTTACGCGGGTCGGAGTCGGTACGTTTCCTTTTGGATATTTCCGAACATTTGATCAAAGCGAGCAAACAACCGTTTTCAATAACGGCTACATGCTTCATGGTGGAACCAATATTCAGGTTGTCGGTAAAGGAACTGACCGCGATTTTGGGTTATTGATTGGGCCCCGATTCGAAATGATAGAGTTCATTGGCACCAATAGTTGGGAACGAGAAGAGATGAGCAACAGCGGATTCTATGCTAACGGTTCACCGGTTTATCAATTGGCCTATCACCGAAGAACGATGAACTTAGGTTTAACCCTCGGAGGATTGTTTTCCATGAGTTCAAGATTCTCCCTTTCTATGGGAATCGTAGGTGGATTCGGCCGCGTATACGCAAAATACAACGAACATTATTCGTACAACACAACGTGGAATAGCAATGCTCCGCAATCCTGGTTTGCCATGAAGGGTGGCGTACCGTATATGCGATTTGTTATTGGTGTTTATTATAAAATTTCCAAGTAATATGAGACTTACATTTCTTTTTATCCTGCTCATCCAGAGTTCTGCTCTGACTGCACAATCACCATTTGAAGGTGAAATTCAATGGGGGCCACCTGCACAATCAAAATCAGTTTATGGTGAGCCAATGGGAAAAGCCGGAGATCATTTGTACTATTTGACGCGCACGGGAACGAACACGTTTGTGGACGATTACGATGTGAGCACGTTGACCAAAGTTTCAACTTCCAAATTCATTCTGGAATATCAGAAGAACAAATTGGAATACCTCACGAGTTTTGCAGCGAATGATAAGTTATACGTCATTACCCGATTTAAAAACAAATCACAGGAAACCAATTACTATTTCATTCACGAATACCTTGGAGCGGGTGGTTTATCCGATCCTAAACCCATTGCGAATATCAACGTGGACGGAGTTTCCAAATTCGCAGTTTCCCAAAAGTCCATGGCGAAACTCATTCGCTACTATATGGGGTTTTCTTTTACTCAATCCGAGAATGGTCAGCATTTTGCATTCATTTACCCCGACCAGATTGAACCAAGCGATAAGAACAGCTGGACGGTAAAAGTATTTAATGCTGCAATGGAAGAAGAAGCGGTTTATAAACTGGAATTGGCGTATACCGACTTTTTGATGTCTAAAATCAAAGTTACCGACGACGGTATCGTATACGGGTTAGGATTAACAGAGATAGACACGGATATGACCTACGGACAGGATCTGAATGCAGCAATGAACGAGTTTACCACTAACCGCGTGATAAATATCGGTGGCAAGAACACCTACTTTTTGAAAATCGATCCCAAAGGCCAAACGCATCAGATCAAACCAATCGATACCGGTTCGGAAAGAGAAGTGTCCGGTATTTCATTGGATATTTCAAAAAATGGCCCTGTGATTTATGGACTGTATGGAACGACGCTCGTTGAGGCAGCAACCGCCTCTTTCTTCATTCAGTTGGACAGTAATGGGGAAATCGTTTTCAATAGCATTTACGATTTCGAAGGAGGATTGATTACCAAAGGAACCAAGTATGAATCCTATAAAGGAACTTCCGGAATGAAGAAGAACCGAATGAAACGATTTATTCTTGGAGATCTGATCGAAGATAAAAATGGCAATTTATTAATGACCGCAGAGCATTACAGCTATTATATGACAAGTGGTCCTGCCAATTCATTCGGTTCAAATGGAGGTCCAACAGCTGTAGGTAACGGTGGAATTGGTACATCGTCTATGCCACAAAGTCATTACTTCTTCGGTGACGTTATGGTGATATGCTGTACCAGCGAAGGAAAGACCGTTTGGGCTGACATCATACAAAAATCACAGCATTCATTGGACGATATGGGCCTCACTTCTTCCTACTGTACTATTTCCGCTGATAATCGTTTTTATGTCATTTTCAACGATACTGAATTCAATACGGATGAAGACCTGCAGAACGCAGCCGGTTCAGAGAAACGGAAAGCAAAGCACAACCGTGTGGTAGCAGCTGTTGCTTACGATGCAAGTGGAAAAAGCGAAAAATTTGTTCTGGAAGACAACGAAACGAAAGAAGAAATCCGCATCATCGTTCCAAGTGCGTGTAAGAAAATCAGCGACACGGAGTTTTTACTCTTCGCTACAAACTACGGGCAAATGGCTGCGGGATTGGCAAAGCTGAAAAAATAGGTTTCTGATGAATTGAAAATGGAAATGCAGAATTGAAAAGCTTTCGAACCGCATCTGAGTAAGTAAATACTCTCTTTTCAATTTTCAATTTTCAA
>CBIHND010000025.1:0-74533 GCA_966211245.1 uncultured Fluviicola sp.
AAATCGGATCAGTGATCTTCGCAACGTCTGCTCCACCACTTGATGGGAAGTAGTATTTGTGTTGCTTGATCTGAACAGAAACACCCCACTGTGGAATCAACTGTTCGTTATCCTGAGCAATTGTAGTGTTTGAAGAAACTGAATCAAGCAATGTTCCATTCTTCGCGCTGTAACGGTAAATTACCCAGTTTGAAGAATCGATTTCATTAGACTGATAGTCACGGAACTTACATTCGAAGTAACCTCCAACTACGTTCAATGGGTCAATAACTTTCACGTCAATTGGTCCACCGTTGTAATCGTATACCGGATCAGCAAGGAATCCGTTAGCTACAATCGCATCTTCAGAAGCTTGTGTCAACGCCAATGCGTTACCACCGTTTCCTCTACCGTCCAAACGTGTAATTTGTGGTGTTTGTCCGTATACAGAGTTCTGAACTGTACCACCTGCTTCAGGAGATATAAAGTGAGGCACTGCCAATAGCGGAGAAAGTGTGCTACCATCTGCATTGATACGAGAACGCAAGTACGGCATTTTCTGTCCATCCAATTGTTGAGGATCAGAAGGGTCGTAAGTCTTGTAGTTGTTGTATCCGTATGCTACTGCAAGGTAGTAGTACGTTTTATGGTTCACCAATTTTCTGTCACCTGTTGCGAACAAGTCTTCAGTAACACGGAACGAGTGGCGAATCCCTTTATCTTCTGCGTCTACCTTTTTAATTGGTGAAGAGAATCCAAGTGCTTCATCGAACTCAAAGTTGATCAAATCAGCAACACCATCTTTAATGTCACACTGAGCAACAAGACGAGCCTGAGTTGCATCATCCAAATCTCCAACTCCAGCCAATTCGTCTTTCATTTGGAAAATCTGGTACCCCTGGAAGCGGTAGAACTTGTCGTAAACAGTTCCTGAACCGTCTGCCGGGTCAATGATGTTGATTTTATCTTCCTCCTGGTAGTGCTCATTGAAGTTGTTCGAAGTTGCAGGGTTGTCGATCATTAGGATCAACTCATTACCCAATTCCTGACAAGTCAATACAGGAGCATGAGGTGGTTCAAGAATACGGAAACAGTTATCAAACAAAGCCTGAGCTTTAGTATCTGCAGTTTTCAAAGCGTTCACAGATGAGAAGTTCTCACCTTCGAAGCTTCTTCCGTATACGATACCAACAGTAATGTTGTTTACAGCACCCGGCTTCAATGTAAATGGACCAGCAGACTGTACGAAACGACGGTCACCAGAAGGGTTAGAAGTTGAACCTTGTCCGGTTGGCTCGAATTCAGACCATGTAAATCCAGGATCTGTACCTTCCGTTGCCCAATTCAATGTATCAGAATCAGCAGGGAACATGTAGTTTGTTTCGATCGTCGTTACACCAGGTGCACCAGGGAATCCTGTACCACCATAGTAAGTTTGATCTCCAAACTGCCAGAAACCTTGCATGTAATTGTAGAACTGAGAAGCTGAAGTAGGGTCAGACTGACCAGCAGGAGCATTTGTTCCTGTGTAGATTGTAAAGTTACGCATACCGTAACGCTCATTATCTACAATTCCGTCACCGTAACCAATACCAAGACCTTTGTAAACGATACCTCCGCCTGCAAGAGCTGCGGCAACAGTTGGCACGTCGTATGTCTGTGTTGTTTCGTTGTAAACCGGACCAGGGTTATCCTGTCCGTCAGCATCCTGGTAAGGACCTTCGAAGAAGTCAATACCGATAGATGGTGGGTTAGATTCATATCCTGGACGTCCTGATTGCGGATCATCGTACAAGTCACCGTTGTACATGTATCCCAAACCACGCGTTACGTCACAACCAGCGTAATCATCCGCATAGTTTCCAAGGTCGATATCAACGTACTGAGAGAAGTACGTATTGAACAACGTTTGAGTACCACGGTTAATCAACTCGTAGTTGTAGAACGTCATTTTGTTGATCTCGTCATCTGTTGCAAACGCGAACGCCTGTGCACGGATTTCCATACCGATCGGGTCACCTCCTGATTCAGTGTGAGCATTTCCTTTATCGTTAAATACCCACCAGTTTGTCTGGTCACCAAATAGAGATACACGGCGGTCAGAACCACACTCGATATCATCTTTTCCAAGGATATCATCGTACCAAGGATAATCTCCTTTATCAGGATCATAAATGTTATCCTGATCTCTGTCATAGAACGGAGCCAGGAATAAATCCTGGTAACGAGTCGGATCACCGTTTCCTGGCCAAGCGTAAATCTGAGCCAATGTTTCGTTAGATGGCGGAGTTGGATTATCACAACCATCAGGAGTTGGTGTAATGTTCGTACACTCCCAGTATGTGATAAATGAAATAACCCCTGCCTTCGTGATCGTAAAGATGTTATCGTACATCAAACACTGATCCGGATCGATGTTTGCATCACCGTAATCACGTGTTGTCGTATCACCCTGAACATTTAGTGGGTTAAAGTTACCTGGCTGACCACCCTGAGTTGTCAACGGACCAGGCCAGAAGTCGTTACCGTCAGCTCTAAACTTAACCGCAGCAAGTTTCAACTGTCCGTTAACGTCTGTTCCCCCCATCCAAAGTGCTCCGGCGTAGATCGCAGTAACGTTACCTGTTTTTGGAACTTTATATGTAGCCAATCCGTTTGCGCGATCGAGGAATAACAATCCCCCGGTCTCCAACTGACAGCTAACATCGTTGAATTCCATTTTCTTTCGGTAGTTAGCAGGAGCACATCCGGCTCCTTTAGCAGTACCTGTAGGCTTATTCGGCTTCCCGGTACTTTTACCAAAATCGTGATTATAAGCAGCTGCATTTCCAGCTACCAACAATCCGACTGCTAATGATAAATAGTTAACTATTCGTTTCATAATTCTTTAATAAAATTGACTTAGAAATCAAACTTAACCCCTAAGCGAATGGTGCGAGGAGAGCTGATGTTGAATGGATTCTGCACTTTCATGTTGTAGTAATCTCTAAACGACTGCTCATCCAATTGGTTTTGAATAGACGTTTGATACTGTGCAGCAGCCAAATAACCATCATCATTCCAGTTACCCGTTGCCCGGTAAACACCAAGAACGTTCATTGCATTGAAAAGGTTGGTAGCGCGAACATAAACATTCAAGAAAGTTGTTTTTTTCTTGTCACCTTCACCCCCCATTGTCAATTCAATTGTACGATCCAACTGAAGATCCAAACGGTACTGCCAAGGCAAACGAGAACCATTCAATGTTCCTGTAATACCAGCAGAGTTAGGAGAAATCAAACCTTCTGCAGTAATCATATTCTGAGAAGAGTATGGAGAACCTGAGTAGATGTTTGATTGAATGTTCAACCCTGTATTTTCGAAAATTTTAAAGTCTCCGATAACTGGTCCGTTGTAGTCTGACCCTTCACCGTAACGGTAGTCAACGTTGATTGCGAACGCATGACGCTGATCGAACGAGTAAGGGAATACGCTACGTAGGTTAGGCAAACCTGCAGTTTGTAAACCTGTCAACAATGCTCCTGAAGAGTTCGCATCAGAACCTGTACCATCAGCAAACTGAAGTGTATACGCTGCCGTCATACGAACGTTTCCTGTTCTACGCAAATCGTAAGATACTGTCAAACCTTTTACAGTACCGAAGTCACGGTTTCCGTAAGTACGGTATGTGTTCGGGTAAGCTTCGAACACGTTCATCAACTGAATGTTGTTACGTTGCTCACGGTAGAATGCAGAGATTTTCAATGAAGAAGAACGAGTCAACACCTGCTGGAATCCAAGCTCGTAGTCAATAGTCTGCTGTGGTTTCAGGTTAGGGTTGTTAATTGTATTTGTACGTGCCTCGATGAATTGGTAGTCGATCGGATTGAAACGAACACCAGATGTAGGACGTTGTGTAAGGATGTCGTAGTGAGCAAAGAATGAAGCCTCATCAGAAATAGGGAATGAGAATGCAACACGTGGCATTACGTTCACCTGAGCCTTATAGTCTTCAAATGCAGATGCACTTACTTTTGATGTAGTTGCAGCAGCAGGATCTTTAACCCATGGAGAGATTCCTGTTGGTCCTCTCAATACTTTAGGATCTTCGATTGCTACTCCATTCGCATCGTACCAAGTATCTCCATTACGGAATCCATTAATTTGAGTTGGGTTATTTACGTCGTTTACATAAACTACGTAATCATCACCCATGCTTGAAGGAATGTTCACCCATGGATTATCAGCTGCTTTTGCTCTTGCTTCAGCAACGTTGTAAGATTCATACAATAAGTACTTATCTTTCAATACAGGCTGGTTAGCATCAAATACGTCAACACGAACCCCCACGTTGAATACAAGATCGTTGAAAGCGAACTTATCCATTACATAACCGGCAATGTACACTGGCTGGAATGAACCGATGAAACGCTTGTAGTTTCCGTTTTCATCAAACTCTTCAAAGTACTTATTGATATCTGTGTTCCCTTTTACCTTCTTACCTGTATGGTCGTAACCGTAGTAAGAAACGAAGTTATTTCCTGAGTTAAACAACTCATCCGGAGAGAACATCGCGAAAGAGTACTTAGAAGGATCGTACTTATCGATGATAACGTAGTCAGTACCACGTGGATCCATCCCCAATTCAGTACGTAGGTTCCAGTCGAAGAAAGACTGATCGTCGTTTCCAGCCTGACCAGCATAGTTACCGATAACACCGTTTCCGTCGATATCCGTGTTTGTAGACATTTCCTGGTAAGCGTTACCTGAATTCAAACGCTCATAAGTGATTTCATTGTATCCAAGGTGCTGAACAACAGTAGCCTGGTTTTTATCCAACTCAGGAATATGACTGTTTGCCAACAAACGTGCATACGTCCACAATTCGATTGGACCTGCAGTTCCGTTTGACCATCCACGGTCGAAACGCTGCTCGTATTCGAATCCAAGGGAGATCGTGTGGTCACCAAGGTTCACAGATCCGGATCCTGTTACACGGAACTGATCGTTTTCGTTCTTACCGAAGCTGTTGTTCGGAGTACCGATATTGTACCAGATACCGTATACATCTGATGGAGAATCACCATTACGCAATGCTCTTCCTTGCTGTAATTGAAGCAATGTCTGGTAGTGACCTTCCGGATCACCTGCATAAATGTTATAGTACTGTGAAGTGATCGCTGCCAAAGCAGAGTTCACATCAGAAGGAGTAAACGACACGTTTGTTTCAGCAAAACCATTGTGTTCGCGGTCACCGTTATCGTTGAATTCATAAGTAGGTACGAACGTACGATCAAATGAACCTACGTAACCGTAGTTAAACACATTGAATTTGTGGTTTTTGTCGTAGTACTCTGATTTAGACTTAGAGTAGTCAACCATCAATGAGTAGAATGCCGACTTAATTTTAGAGCTGCTTCCTTCTTGTCTGTTAGAGAAACGCTGAGTGAAACGTCCGTATACACGGTAATCCAACTGTTTGTAAACTCCATAGTTTGTAAAGTTCAGAAGTGAATTTGTGTAATCGTAGTTTGCACCGCTGTTGTAGTTCAATGATCCACCGAATGTCAAGTTGATTGACGGCCCTGTGTTTACATCGATTTTACCAGATGCCGTAAGTGTTCCGGTAGCCGCATTCATTCTCCATGCAGTTTTCTCGAAATCTTCTGCTCTAAGGAAGTATGCGTTATGGTATGTACCATTTCCGGTAACACTCTGACGGATAGGATTCGCCAACAATTCCTCACGAACTTCTTTTTTAACGCGGTATGACCCTCCATTCAATGGACGGCTATCCAATTCGCTTGTGTAGTTCAATGAAACAAGGAAACCAAGAATTGGTTTTGTTTTTGCTCCGGTAGAATCTTTCTTCATCAAAAGTGGACCAGACAACATTCCTTCAACAAGGTTGTATCCGAATTTATCCAATCCGTATACTTTACCATCGTATCCGTTTGCATCAGCACCTTTAAAGTAGAATCCCGAAGAAACACCCTCCAATGAACCGAAGTACTTCGCTGAAGGACCACGAGTCGTTACCGAGATAACCCCTCCAGTTGCATCACCGTAGTTTGCAGGAAGTCCCCCTGTAATTACCGTAACCTCTTCAATTGCCGACTTAGGCAAGTTAGAAGAACCACGCACTTTGATACCATCGATGTAGAAGTAAGTACCATCTGAACGAGATCCACGTACCGAAATGGCACCGGAACCTTCATTGGTGCTTACACCACCAACAGTACTTGCTACACCGGCAGCAGAACGCGCAGGTAAGCGAGCAATGTCCTCACGTGTAATTGTAGCTCCCGACGGACCACCATCTTTTTCGATAAGTGGTACACGGTAGGCAACAATCACAACTTCTTCAATCTCCGTAGCATCGCTTGGGAAAGCCATTTCCTGGTTGTCAAGGAACGTAATGTGATCTGAAGTCACCACTACACCTTGTACCGCCATTGGCTGGTATCCCTCACCACCGTTCTGGAATTCAACGGTGTATTGCCCTGGAGGAAGGGAGTTAATCTGGAACTTCCCATCGAAATCTGTAGTAGCATTTCCTTTGAGTTGCCCCCCCGATTTTACCGCAACAACTGTGTTGGGAATCGGCTCCTTGCTTTCTTTGTCTATTACGCTACCTCTAATGGTCCCCAAACCGGTCTGACCATAGCTGTAAGCGACTGTAAACAAAATACTTGCAAGCAACAAGTTGAGTTTTTGTAACATAAGTACAGTTTAATTATACATCAAATTTTAGTGTAACAAAGCCCCCAAATATAGAAAAAATCGAATTGTTAATTGTTCTTAAAAAAGTTTTGGCTTTTCCCCAATTTCACATTTCCTTAACAATAAGGGCGCATTCAACACCTATCGAAACACCAATAAAATCAATGGTTTAGTAGTTTTATTAGGTGTCTTTTCACTTTGTTAGTAAGTTCTGTTCTAACTTTGAAGCCATGCAGAAGGTCACGACTATCAATTTAAATGATGCTTTCATTTATTTAATGGAAATAGTTGCTGATAACGTGCTGGAGTATCAGGAAACACTAACCTTTCAGGAGAAAATCAGGTTAAATTCAATCAAACATCCAACTAAACGTCTCGAATACTCTGCATCCCGTTATTTAAAGCACTTATATTTTGGAGATGAGGAAATTAGCTACCTTGAACATGGCACACCTGTCCTCGAACAAACATCACTGAAACACGGGAAACATTTCTCGATTAGTCATTCCAAGACATTTACAGCAATCGGAATACATGATAAACACTCGTTTGCCATTGATCTTGAGCTCATTTCAGACAAGGCACTGCGACTAGGAAGCAAATTCTGCAACGACAAGGAAAGGAACTATTTCAGCATGGCATCGGAAAAGGAAATGACATTATTGTGGAGCATGAAAGAAGTTTTGTATAAACTTTCTGACCGCAACGGGCTTGATTTCCGACGGGACATGAACATCTACAAAATCAATGAGCAATACGTCGGAGAGGTTTTGATGTCGGAGGGAAAACTGAAAACAGAGTTGATTTACTTTGAACTAAACGGATTTTATTTAACTTGCAATCAAACATATACGTTACTGCATGCTGATTCTTAATCAATTTTCTTCTTCTATCGGACAAATTGCACTGTTAATTGATCCGGAAAAAACAAATACCGAAAAGAAGTTGACCGAGATTGCTAAACTAGCTGAATATGCGCTGGTTGATTACTTTTTTGTTGGCGGAAGCACAGTAACACGTGAAGATGTTGAGCAAGTTGTAAAACAGCTAAAGAAACTTAGTAAAATCCCGGTTGTTCTTTTCCCGGGAGCAAGCCATCAATTGAGTAAGGATGCCGATGCGTTGTTGTTTCTGAATCTTATTTCCGGACGTAACCCTGATTATCTGATCGGTCATCAGGTAACAAGTGCCGAAGAAGTATTTCAATTGAATCTTGAAGTTATTCCAACCAGTTACCTGTTGATAGATGGCGGAAAACTAAGTAGTGTGGCATACGTCAGTCAAACCACCCCTATTCCACAACATCAAACACGTATTGCTTTAAACACGGCTACGGCGGGCTTCTTAATGGGACATAAAGTCACTTACCTGGATGCCGGAAGTGGAGCTGAAACAGCTGTGCCATCTGAAATGATTGAAGAAATTCAGGAAAGGTTAGCTTCACCAGTAATTGTTGGTGGAGGAATTCGTTGTATGAATGAAATTGCTCGTCTGGGAAATGCCGGAGCCAACGTACTTGTAATCGGAAACAAGATCGAAGAGGATGTTAATTTCCTTCTCGACATTGCATCGTACCAATCGAAGCGAAAGAATCAAGCGACAGAAAAAGCTCATTTTTAACCACTTCGAAGGATGTTCAAAAACGAACAATCCGGAGAATAAACTCTTTATTCAAAAAATCATACACTTCAATCAATGTTATCGGAAGGTTTTTTGGAGTCAATAAAATTACCCTATATTTACACCGTGTCAGGTGTATTCACCGAGAAAAGTATACGAGCTGCTACATTGTTTAATGTTTTGATAAACAACGTTATAGCTCCGTAACAAAGCCTACTTTACTCAATAAAAAGCTTGTCACTTAGTACAGATAATTCCTGATTTTCTCAGGCAATATTTTCGTACTATAAACCTTTGTTTAAAAATTTAATATTTAAAACATGCGCAAAAATCTACTTTTAGGGGCTTTGACAGTGTTTGGAATTGGGTTGGCTGGTAATTTATCGGCACAAACAACCGGTTTCCAATGTGGTAATGCTGAAATGCTTCGCAAGTTGTATGCCGAAAATCCTGAACTGGAAGCTGATTACTACAATTTGCTTGAAAAAAACAAGCACATTTTCACTAACGAGAAAGGGATCAAAACGGTAGAATATACTATTCCTATTGTGTTCCATATTCTTCATGAGTATGGTTCTGAAAACATTTCCGATGCTCAGGTTTACGATCAGGTAGACATTCTAAATGAAGATTACCACAACCTTGCACCGGATAACAACACGGCTCAGGCACCGTTCGATACCATTATCGGGAATGCTAACATCAAGTTTGTTTTGGCGAAATATGATCCGCTTGGAAACTGTACTAACGGTATCGAGCACATCTACACGCACATGGCAAACAAAGGGGATGACTACTCGAAGTTGCACCAGTGGAACAGAAAGCAATACCTTAACGTTTGGGTTACCAACTCTATCGGTAGTGCTGGTGTTGCAGGTTACGCTTACTACCCATCTGCAACTGTAGGAAGCTTCTTCTTTGCTGACGGTATCATCATTTTGAATGACTACATCGGAAGCATCGGAACAAGTAACCCGGGTAGCTCACGTGCATTGACTCACGAAATCGGTCACTGGTTAGGATTGTCTCACACATGGGGTAGCACTAATGATCCGAACGTAGCGTGTGGTGACGATCAGGTTCCTGATACCCCAATGACTAAAGGATCTGACCTTGTATGTAACTACAACTTCAACACTTGTAACGATAGTGTTGTAGGTAGCTACTGGTTCCCTCACGATGTGAAAGACAATGTTCAGAACTACATGGATTACTCCTACTGTTCTATGATGTTTACACGTGATCAGGTTGAATTGATGCGTAATAACCTAAACGAAAGCACTGCTTTCCGCAATAACTTGTGGCAAGACAGTACGTTGATGATTACTGGTGCAGATCTTCCTGAACCAGGACCACTTTGTATTCCGATCCCTGACTTTACAGTAAACCGTAAAATGGCTTGTATCGGAGATAATATTACGTTCCAGAATGCTTCTTCAAATGCAGCTGTTGATACGTACTCATGGTCGTTCCCGGGAGCAACTCCAGCTACATCTTCAGCTACAAACCCTGTTGTAACTTATGCTGCATCAGGTTTCTATGAAGCTTCTTTGACTGTTACGAATGCAGCTGGTTCTGCTACAAAAACAATCCCTTACGTTGTTTATATTTCTCCAGGATGGACTGAGCATATCGGACCATACAACGAGACATTCAATACCGGTTCTGATTTCTGGATCAGCCAAAACCCGGAAGATAACGATGCGTACTTCTACAAAGTAAACTCAGGAGGTAAAGACAATTCTCCTTGTTACGTTCTTCAGAACTACAAAGATGTTTCTAATGCAGAGCCTTACTCTGATGACTGGTTCTACTACCAGCGTTTGGGATACTCTAAAGATTATTTGGTAACTGCAGCTTACGATCTTTCTACAACATCAAGTGTAACCGTATCTTTTGATTACGCTTACGGTACAAAAGCTACAACGCTTGCTGACATCACTGAAAAATTGGTTGTTTCTTCTTCTACTGACTGTGGTAAAACATGGCAAACAAGAAAAACGATCGTTCAGGATGACTTGCTAACTGTTGGATACGTTGAAGGAAACTTCATCCCTGCAAGCAACAACGAGTACAAAACTGCAACATTTAACCTTACAACAACAGGAGCTGATGTTCATACTCGTTTCCGTTTCGAATTTACTGCTTCTGATTACTCTTCGAACCTTTACATCGAGAACTTCAACGTTACAGGTGTATTGGGTATTGCTGAGAACGGATTGTTGAGTACAATTGCTGTATCACCAAACCCGGTAGCATCAGGAAATGACATTCAGGTTGAAATCAATGGTGATTCTAAAGGATTGGTTCTTGAAGTAATCGACTTGAACGGAGCATTGGTTTCTACAACAGCGGTTGCAGAATCAAACGGAACTCAGATTGTAAACATTCCGATGAATGTTGCAAAAGGATTCTACCTGATCAATGCAGTTCAGGGATCTAGCAAAACAACTCACCGAGTAGCGGTTTACTAAGTAAATCTCAACTAAGGTTTTTAAAACCCCTGATGCAAACCGCATCAGGGGTTTTCTTATTTTCGCAACATGAATTTTGATGAACTGGATTTGATTTTAGAGCATTCCCT
This sequence comes from uncultured Fluviicola sp., assembly GCA_966211245.1. Taxonomy (GTDB): domain Bacteria; phylum Bacteroidota; class Bacteroidia; order Flavobacteriales_D; family Crocinitomicaceae; genus Fluviicola. The sequence continues at coordinate 10,886 of CBIHND010000025.1, forward strand.
TAGTGAAGATGGAGTTACCCCTCCTACTCCCGAGGAAGAAAAGCTGATCAAAAAAATCAAACAAGGAGAAAACAATCTCGTTTTTGCCGGTAGTGCAGATCTGATTAACAAAGTGTTGTTCTTCTCCGCTCTCATAAAAGCTCCTAAGGCATTTGAAGGTTCACCGCGTGTTTTGTGGATTACAACCACTAATGATCGTGTGATTGAGCTTACAAAGACCCTGCGAAGCTGGATCAGAAGAAGTGAAATAGCGGTTGAACCTGCTCATGATACCGGAAAAATCATTGAACAGCGCAATCACATTTTCGAGGGGGCGGACATCATCATAGGAACTCCAAAACGCGTCCTGGAATTGTACAATCAAAATGGCATTCATGTTAACCAGTTAACGTTGGTGATTATCGATGAAGCAAATGAATTGTGCAAGAATCCGACGTTCATGCAACATGTTCGTCGTGTGAACGAAAGTATCGAGAAATGTCAGAAATTAGTGGTAAGTTACGGTGAGCACGAACGTTTGGAACAGTTTACATCGGAAATTTGTTACCATTACAACGTGGTTACGTTCTAAACCAAAAAAGTATGCGCTTCAATTACCAGAAAGGAATCACAAATATCAGTTTAGCGATTGCGTTCGTAACCGGAGCTTTATTGCTTATGAACCAAACATACGGCGTAAGAGAGGCAATCAAATACAGCTTTCTTGTTTCCGGGTTACTGGGTATTGTGATGAACTACTTCACCGCAAGATATGTTGACAAGGACAAGGAATTCAACCTGATCTTCTGGATTGGTATTTTTATCACTTACCTTGCTATTGTAGTGAAAATACTCCATCTACCCTATTATCAGTTCATTATCATCATCGGGGCGGCAATTACCGGATTCTCTTATTTCTTCAATCCGTTCTCAAAGGATAACGAGGAAGAAAAGGACAAACTGCTGGATCAGTAATTCACGTATAAACCGTGTTTTTCGTGATAATCGATAATCGGTTGGTAAGGCCCGTATTTGTGCTGTTTCTCTGAAAAAGGATCGTTGTAGGGCCCATAAGGATAATCAATTGGTTTTTTGGAAATATCAGGATAATCAGGCCCAAGTTTCGTCGGTCGAAGATGTCCTTCCCAGTTAATATACGCCGCAACCTGAAGAGCATCGATGTCGCTTAGATACATGTGATTGTAATTCGCCTTATCCTGTGGCATATTGGCTTTAATGAATTGCGCCGATTTGATGATTCTGTTCATACTCGAACCTGGCTGGTACGAATCTTTTCCCCATAATGGAGGGTATTTGTACGTTACACCGCTTGGCAGCATCTCTCCTTCCCCATTCGGACCATGGCAACGTGCACACTGACTATCGTAAACCAGCTTTCCTTTTTTCGGATCCAACGCTTTTTTCGGGAACTTCAATAAAACGCCTTTATCTCCTTCCACTCGTTTTTCCACCGGCACTCCTGTTCCCAACCATTTGATGTAACACGAAATTGCATTCAGTTCCTTTGAATCAAGCGGCAAAGGCCTTCCGTTGTGCGGGCGTTCAACGCAATTGTTAATCCGATCATTCAATGTAAGGATTTTGTTTTCACGTGCGCGATATTGCGGGTAGCGCCCGTGCGTACTCAGGTAGTTCAATCCGAACGGCCGTGTTCCTGCATCAAGGTGACAATTCACGCAATTCATTTTATTTCCGAGGTACTGTCCTGCTTTTCCTTCCGGACCAATGTAGTATGCCGTATTCACGACAAGTTCTCTTCCATAACGAACCATATCTCCAAATTCATCATCCGGAATATCGGCGGTGTCAGGTGCCTGCCAAACCTCTGTAACGTAATCAACATCAACAGGCTCAACTGCCTTAGGTGTACCAGTACAATTCCACAGAATAAGAGAAACAAAAAGGAAAAGGATGAGTTGATTTGTATAACGGGACATCGGGTTTTGAATAAAAGCGCTTAATTTTAGCCGAAATTACAAATTAACCCACATGCGCGTTCCGCTGCGGCAATTATTGTTCCTTTTCCTTCTGCTCATCTGCCGTACTTCTTTCGGTCAATATGCGCCAAAAGATGGAGCTGACCTGAATTTCAATACGGTATGTTTCGAATTCCCCTGGGTAAAGGATGCTGACCTATACGAACTGGTAATCTACGAAGACGAACCATGGAAAAGCGAAACGCACACCAGTTTTGCCAACAAAATCATTCTTGATGAATTGTCGTTTGGTAGTGTTTACTATTGGAAAATCATTTCGAAAAAGAACAACAAGCAACTGTCGGAGTCTGAACTGATGCATTTTACGCTTCTTAAGCCAAGTTCGAAAGATGATATTCGCTTTATTCGGTTTAATCAGAAGCTGAGTTTGTGTAGCGACGAATTGTTTATTTATGACTACGCCGGTGTAATGATGAACCGCAAAAATGAAATTAGCTGGTTCATGCCTGCCCGACTTCAGGGAATGCCACCGATGAAGGGTATTCGCGATTTGAAAATGACAACTGACGGAACGTTTCTGGCGATCATAGACAGTATGGCATTTGAATTTGATCCAACGGGAAAAATCCTTTGGCAAGCACCCAATTCAGGTGAAATCTCGCACATGAAAACCGAAGATTACCATCACGATTTTCAGAAGTTGCCGAATGGGAATTATATGATTCTCGGAACTGAACGTATCCGCAAACAATTCAAAGGCGAAAAGGACAGTACAACCTTTGATTCAGGGACAATTATCGAATATTCTCCTACAGGAAATGTAGTTTGGTACTGGCGTGCTTCCAGTTTTTTTACAGACGAATTGCTTGCACAACGTAAGAAAGAGGATGGAAGAGTAAACGGGGCAACGCACATGAATTCATTCCACGTGGATGGAAACAATATCTACGTCGGATTCCGTGATGCTTCCTGGATCCTTAAAATCGATAAAGCGTCTAAGAAAGTTGTGGAATTATACGGTGGTCACGATTCCGGTTTACCCAATCACTTTGGAAAAGAACTCTTTTTGTTTCAGCATGACACGCAACTCCTGAAAAACGGGACGAGTATGGCAGTGGTGAACAATGACAGCATTAAAACTCCCGGAGTAGTCAGTAGTCTGGTTGTATTTTCACTTGGTGATGACATTCACGACAAAGGAGATTTATTGTTTCGATTCCCATTCAATTTTGACAAACATTCCGACGGAAAGAGTTTAAAACTTGGGAACGTTACCGAATTATCGAACGGTAATTACCTCGTTAACATGGGTGCGTTGAATCGGGTAGCGGAAATTCAGCCGGACGGAAATGTGGTTTGGGATTGTTTCACGGAAAAATACGATAGTCTGAAGCACGTCTGGAGACCTTTTCAGCAATACCGTGTTGCCACAACTTCATCATTATACCCGAATGAGTTCACGGCTAAATGGGAAGAAACCGGACGAACATCGACTGCTTTGAAAGGAAAAATGACCATCTACAACGTTGGTTCCGATAACCACAGTTACAGTGTCCTGGAAAAATATAAAAACGGAACGAGTCGGATTTACAAAAATGCAATTGCAATCGACTCAAAGGGCAAGCAAGAGATAGAGCTGAACCTGGAACAAAGCACCTCGAATACGATCACGAGTATCGAAATACGGGTTGAGCAATCGAGTAAGGTCATGAAGATTGATTTGAAGAAGAAGTAACGAAGTTTCGAGTTACGAGGAACTAGTGACAAGTGGCGAAAAATGAAGCGGATTCCTGTTAAGCAACTGAAACATTCTGTGAACGAACCTGATTTATCAGGAAGTTTCTGGATCAGGAATCTTGAGACGGTACTTGACGGAAAGGATCTTACAGAGAATTTGCACCGACACGATTATTTCTTTCTGTTGGTTTTCAAAAAGGGTTCGGGTACTCACAACATTGACTTTGAAGAATACCCGGTTGAACATCATTCCGTTTTCTTTCTTCGCCCGGGACAAGTACATCAATTATCAATTGATAAGAGCTGTACCGGGTACTTGCTTCAATTTAGCAAGGATTTCTATTATCCAAACGACCTCCGTTCGAAAGAGCTTCTTCGCAAAGCGAGCAATAAAAATTATTGTCGGATTCCTACAGAAAAAAGCGACAACTTGTATTCCATACTCGAAGGAATGTTGCTTGAGTTCACGACTAAACAGGAAAACTATCCGGACATCATACGGGCAACTCTGAGTGTCTTCTTCATTCAGATGATCAGAAATCGGATCTCAACCGGAAATAGCAGTAATCAGAATACGTTATACGAACAGGAACGCACAGAAGAACTTCTTGACCTTATTCAATCTTGTGTATTTGAGCAAAAACTGGTATCCTATTACGCAGATTCATTGAATCTATCCGTGTATCAGCTTAACGCAATTACTAAATCTACATTGGGGAAGACCTGTTCTGAACTCATTGATGAGCACATTCTTCTGGAAGCCAAACGTCACCTGCTGGCAACCACCAGCCAGGTGAAAGAAATTGCATATTTACTTGGGTACGACGACGCCTCCTACTTCACCCGGTTTTTCAAAAAACACCTTGGCATTTCTCCGGAAGAATTCAGAAGACGCTTTAAATAAGTCCTGCCAAACTTCACTTTTGTCCTATAACCAAATGTCTACCTGAATCTACCTTTGCGGTAATTAATTCATTATTAAAACGTAATTCGTATGAAAACAAAACTCCGGCTGATCGCATCATTGAAAATATGGATCGTGATCTATCCTTCTATCACACTTTTTCTGTTTTTGTTCGGTGAAGCATTGTCGACTTTGCCGCTTTATCTTCGAACCTTAATCATTACAGCTTCTCTGGTTCCATGGATTGTCTTTGTAGGTGTTCCATTTGTGGACAAAGTAATCGCTTTGTTTGGCACAAAGGAAAACAAGTGACCACGGAAAAGTTATGAATAAGATGGGCAGGCGTCGCTTTATCCGATTGAATGCTCTGGCAGCGACGGCTTTTTCTCTGAATCTCCACCCAATTAAACATTTAACACATTTCGTCATGAAAAACAACCGTTTTGAAGTCATAATTATTGGCGGGAGCTACTCCGGTCTGGCTGCAGGAATGGCTTTGGGCCGGGCCCTGAAATCGGTTCTGATCGTTGATAGTGGCTTGCCTTGTAACCGACAAACTCCGCACTCTCATAATTTTATTACTCAGGATGGTACAACACCCGCCGGTATTGCTGAAATTGCCAGAAAGCAGGTTGAGCAATACCCGACGATTCAATTTCTGAACGGCAAAGTCACCAAAGGTGAAAAAAGCAGTGATGGATTCTGTATCGAAACCGAAGGCGGAAAAGTCTTTCAGGCTAAGAAACTGATTTTTGCGACCGGAATACGAGATATCTTTCCACAGATTAACGGTTTTTCCGAAAGTTGGGGAATTTCTGTTCTTCATTGTCCCTTCTGTCACGGTTACGAAGTTCGGGAACAAGCTACCGGAATCCTCGGAAACGGTGACCACGGATTTGAGTTGGCTTCACTTATTTCGAATTGGACCAATGATTTGAAGATCTTTACCAATGGGCCATCAACCTTTACGAAAGATCAACTTGCGAAACTCGGGAAACACAAGATCGGCGTAATCGAAACGGGAATTGATCGACTTCAGCATGAAAACGGGCAACTTCAGGAACTTGTGCTGGAAGACAGTTCGAGTGTCGCAATAAAAGCGTTGTATGCCAATCCTCCATTCAAACAGCACTGCGAGATACCTGAGACACTTGGCTGCACCCTCACACCTGAGGGATACATTCAAACGGATCTTTTTCAACAGACTTCTGTAAAAGGGATTTATGCCTGTGGCGATAACACAACGCGCTTAAGAACAGTAGCAAATGCCGTTGCAATGGGAACAAAAGCGGGGATGGCGGTCAGCAAAGAACTTATCCTGGAAGAATTTTAGCCGTTGCTTCTAATAAAAAAGGATCCTGAACGGGATCCCTTTTTAGTTTCTGTCGATTAGTTTATTCGAATTGCCACATTGCCTTTTTTTCGACCGGAATCTACGTATACATGCGCTTCACGTATGTCTTCCATTGCGTATTCCCTATCCATTACGGGTTTCAATTCCCCTGCTTCCACGAGCCCATTCAATCTTGCTAAATCATCCGCGGTTATCTTCCCCGGATTTGCAATTACAGACAGGTATTTCCCATTGCTTCCAAATAACGTTTTGACTTGTTTCTGTTTCAGTTTACCAACGGTATCAAAAATAACGTCGTATTTGACCCCTTGTTTTTCAAGGCTTTCACTCTTATAGTCAATGATGTGGTCAGAGCCTAAGGACTTTACTAACTCCACATTTGATGTACTGCAAACTCCTGTAACTTCTGCCCCAAAATACTTTGCCAGTTGAACGGCATATGTCCCGACACTTCCCGAAGCTCCGTAAATCATTACCTGTTGCCCAGGTTGGATCTGTCCTTTTTCCAGAAACCGCAAAGCAGTTATTCCACCGATTGGTAACGCGGCCGCTTCCGTAAAGCTCAGTTGTTCCGATTTTAGAGCAATCAATGTGTCTTCCGGAAAACACTTGTATTCAGCATAACCACCGAACCCGGTCGGCATTGTTGATCCAAAAACCTCATCCCCCACTTTAAATCGGGTGACGTGTTTCCCGATAGCCTCAACCTTTCCTGAGAGTTCCATTCCAAATATCTTTCGCTTCGGTTTAAAAAGTCCAAGGTAGAATCTGGCAAAAATCCAATGCGCGCGTGGCACGGTAAAACTTCTCATTCGGGTATCACCCGCCGTTACAGTCGTGGCATATACACGAACAAGGATTTCGTTGTCTTTTGGGGTTGGCTTTGCAATTTTCACCAACTGAAGTTCTTCAGGACCGCCGTATCGATTACACACCACAGCCGTCATATTCCATTGATTTCCCATTGATTGAATCATTTTACAGGCAAAAGTATCCCGGAAACTTCGCAGAAACGGTTGACTTAAGTTAAGAAATGGGAACGGCTTATTTCTTTCGTTCGTTGGCAATGATTCGTTTTCTAATCCTGCTCAGAGATTCCGGAGTAATTCCCAGGTAGGATGCCAGTTGATACTGCGGAACCCTATTGATTAAATCAGATCTTGTTTCCAGAAGTTTTTTGTAGCGTTCTTCCGGACTTGAATTTTTGAAATGATCGGAAGACACCTGACTTTGCACCAACAACTCGGTATTCACCTGCATGATCAATGTTTTGAGTTTCGGGATTTTCTCAACCAACAGATCGTTTTTGGTTCCCAAAGACACTACACAATCTTCAACACAAGACAGGTAATATTCCGATGGTTCGCTTGTTACATAGCTGATTGGCGTAATTGATTGCTGTTCGGTATAGAACTCCGTGGTTTTCTCTTCACCGTCAATCAGATAATAAGAACGCACACACCCTTTCAGGACAAAGTAACATTCCTTAGCACGCTCCCCCTCTGAAAGAAGAATCGTGTTTTTCTTATAACTTTCAATTACGTTCAGGTCTTTGATGATCCGGATTTCATCTTCGGTTAACGGGATGTAAGCTGAAATGAATGCTATGATCTGATCAACCATTACCGAAATGTTGATGGTTTAAAAGCTTGCCTTCAGACTCAAATCGAGGCTCTTATAGCTGTGTGTTAATGCTCCGACAGAAATGTACTGTACACCCGTCTCGGCGTAAGCACGAATCGTTTCCTTCGTAATTCCTCCTGATGCTTCGGTTTCGTATTCAGCAGGAATCATTTTTACGGCCTCTTTAAGGTCTTCGACCGAGAAATTATCCAACATGATACGATCCACCTGACCAACAGCGAGGGTTTGCTCCAGCTCATCAAAATCGCGTACTTCAATCTCCACTTTTAAATCCAGTTGATTCGCGGCAAGGTAATTTCTTGTATTTTGAATTGCCTGAGGAATTCCTCCTGCGAAGTCGATATGGTTATCTTTAAGCATGATCATATCGTACAACGCAAAACGGTGATTGTGTCCTCCACCAATGCGAACCGCCCATTTTTCAAGAAAACGAATTCCGGGTGTTGTCTTTCGGGTATCGAGTAATTTGGCACCTGTTCCTGCAATAATTGTCTCGTATTCATTTGTCAGAGTAGCAATCCCCGACATACGCTGCATGCAATTTAGAATCAAACGTTCAGCTCCTAAAATAGAACGTGCGGAACCTTTCAAAACAAAGGCAATTTCGCCTTTCTGCACTGACGCTCCATCTTCGATACTTCCGTGAAATTCAAGTGACGGCTGAATCAGCTCACATACACGCTTTGCGACATCAACTCCGGCAAGAATTCCGTTGTCTTTCACCAGTAAACGAGCCTCGCCAACTGCGTTTTCAGGAATACACGCCAAGGCTGAATGATCACCGGGACCTATGTCTTCTTTGAGAGCGTTTAAGATTATTTCGTCAAGCATGCGACAAAATTAATTGAAAATTAAAATTGAGAATTGAAAAGAGTGAGTTGGCCGATCCTTCTACGTTCCTCTACTTTTCAATTTTCCGATTCTCCATTTCAATTATCTACGATTTAATAATCGTAATGCTTTCGATTTTATAGTCGCCGTTTTCTTTGTTCCATTTGACGGTTACCCGGTACGATTCACTTCTGGAGACATAAGATCCGGTCGCGTTTGCACCGTCGGCGGTGGTTCCTTTAAAGGAGAACTTAAAAGACGAAGCAGGTTTTTTCGTGAAGAAATCTTTCAGAATCTGTGTTGCTTGCGACTGAGCGTAAACGCCTTCCTTTTCCGGTACTTTCAGGTACAGTTTATCGTTACAGTAATTGACGATTTTACTGGCATCGCCATTTGCGAAAGCCGTTTCAACCGATGTATAAGGAACATCTCCAGCAGTCATGAACTGCATTACCAACGTAGCGATAAAAGCATATACAACACCCATAGTACCTGTTTTTAGTTCTTGTCTTTTTTCCGACGACTAAACTTAACAAAGATAATGCCTAAATTATTGTTAATTTTCACGATCAGCGCAATTCGTCGGAGAAACACTGCAAATGAACTTGAATTTACTCAAAAAGAAACACGTACAACTTGCTCTGGTCGGTCTGTTGCTTGCACTGGGTGTTCACTTGTGGGATATTTTTAGGAACAACCTGGAAAATGGTCTTCATATAACAGCCGATGATGTTTCCTATTCACGTCCTGCACTGAACTTATTGAAATATGGCGTCTGGAAAGATGGTTTTGAGGGGGCTTCAAGCTATGTTCAGCGTCCGCCACTCATGGGAATCATAGAACTGATCGGGTATTGGTTGATGGGGAACGCACGTTCGTGGTTTGTCTTTGGAGTCGCTTTGTTGGTTCATGCATGCGCAATTTCACGATTATTCAAAATCATTGCATTTCTTAGCACGGAGCGCCGGGCAATATTCGGAACATGGATTTTTAGTGCTCTTCCTTGTTTCTGGGGTTTTCTCAGTTACAATATCACGGAAGCGTTTGAAATTGGTTTGTGCGTCATTGCATTATCGTATTTTCTTATTCCGTCGCAACAGCAAATTCAAAAAATCTTCATTTTCCTGTTGCTGATGGCTCTGTTCCGGCCAGTTTTGGTTGTTTTGTTTCTCCCGTTACTGTTCTACAAACTGTGGAAGCATAAACCACATATTCAATTGTTGGATGTGTTCAAAAAAGAATTCATCGCAATCAACCTGGTTTTGATTGCACTTATCAGTACCACATTCTTCTGGGAAGTCCGTAAAACAATTATCACGGGGGAGGTACTGAATCCTCATCCCATTTATCACGAAACAAACGAGACGGTTTTTCGTCCACCACATGCCGCATTGACCGAATTATTCAGGATTTGGGAAACCCGTCCCGAAGTCTTTCACGATTTCGTTGGCAGAACCTGGAAGACAGAACCCATTCAGGTATCACTGACAGAAATTGAACAGTATTGCGCAGAACGAAACGTTCCAATCCCTCCCAAAACACTTTACCTTACATTGATAGCTTACGGCAGTCTGACACCGAATACAGAAGGTGCATTTTGCGCTGCAATCGAAGAACTCGCAACAGAGACTAAGGCGAACAATCGCTTTCTGTACTGGATCAAAACACCACTGACTGGAATCAGAGAACAAGCGTTGAAAAGCCAGTTGAATCTGACAATTTTTCAGGAAAATTATCGTGGAAACTGGTTGATAGAAGCCTTGCGTTACGTCTGTCTTGCTGTAATCCTTCTTTCGTACCTGGCTATTCTTGCGACTCCTTTCACCAGAAGTTCACGTGAAATCAGGCTGGTTGCTCTCGGATGCTGGGTTTACGGATTTCTTCTTTTTTGGGTGCAACGCATGAATGAAGACCGGTATATGCTGCCGTTGATGGCAATAGGCTTCTTATTACTTGTGATTCTTCCAAAGAGAATTCAAAATGCAACAGGATCAAATTCAAAATGAAACATTCTGTAAAGCATTTCATTTTGAATTTTGCGTTCAATCATTTTGCATTCGCATTTTGACTTTTGCTTTTTCCTTTATCTTCGTTGGATGCAAGTAACGTTGATGTGTATCGGTAAATCGATGAAAGGCTTTTTGGATGAGGGAGAAAAATATTACCTCAACCGGCTGAAGCACTACATGAACTTCAAAGTCGAAGTGCTTCCGGACATCAAACAGGCAAAGCATTTATCTGAAGCTGAGATCAAAAAGAAAGAAGGAGAATTGTTTTTATCTAAACTTTCAGGCTCGGATACCGTAATACTACTTGATGAACGTGGAAAACAACATTCTTCTGTCGAGTTTTCCGAGTATTTGCAAGGATTCATGAACAGAGGCGTGAAGCATTTGGTATTTGTTGTGGGTGGCCCATACGGCTTCAGTGACGCGCTATATTCGCGTGGGAACGGACAAATGTCGCTTTCAAAAATGACATTTTCTCATCAGATGATTCGCTTGTTTTTTGTGGAACAAACCTATAGGGCGATGACCATCTTAAAAGGTGAGCCTTATCATCATGCATAAACCATGATCGAAGAAGACTATTTTCAACTCACGGATATTGTCAGCTTCCTGGTATGGTTGTCTATTTTTTGTTTGGGCGCTCATGTGATCCATGCCCGCAACAAGCATAAGCCGGAATACAAGTACTACCTACCACATTTCTACTGGAAAATTCTAGCCGGAGTCGGATTCGGAATTGTGTATACCCAGATTCTTGGGGGAGATACAACTGGTTATTGGAAGGGATCGGTAGCTCTCAATAAACTCTTGTTCGAATCGCCCGGAGATTATTTTTACGAGTTGTTCTCGAACGAAAAGCACACTACCCTTCCGCGGTATTTTCTCGATAAGGAACCGCGGTACTTCATTTCCCACTACAAGGAATACAACTCCTGGTTTGTATCGCGTTTAGCAAGCATTCCATGTTTACTGAGTTTCGGAAGTTACTTTACACTCAACCTTTGGATCAGTGTTATTTCAAGCTGGATTACCTGGCGATTTTTCAGGTTTTCGATTGCGCAAACCAAAATCGATGTACGCTGGCTTGCTGTTGCTGTTCTGTTCATTCCATCCGTTGGATTCTGGTGTAATGCCATTACCAAAGATGCGATTGTATACATGGGAATTCTCATCGGATTTGTCGGATTCATCCGATTATTTGATCACGACAAACGGAAAAACCTGAGTACGTACGTGTATATTCTTGTCAGTTCCTTCATTCTTTTTTATACCCGCTCGTTCATTCTGCTCGCACTTGCAACAGGATTCTTTGTGGCATTGATATTCGAATTCAACCGGACGAAACCGTTTATAATCCGAATGCTGACACGGGTCACAGGGATCACTATTGCTTTGACGGCCATTGGTTTGTATTTGGGACAAAGTTCAGCTTTAGGGGAACTTTCAACCGAAGTGCTTCTAAAAAATGCCGAAGTAATTCAGCAGGATTTCGTCCTCAACAAAACATACACCGGTGGGAAATACGATCTCGGCGAAATCGATTTCTCGACAGTCGGGATGGTAAAAGTAGCTCCGAACGCCATCTTCGTGGCATTGTTCCGCCCGTTTCTATGGGACGATGTAAACTCTATGCTCCTCATCAACGGAATCGAAAGTACCATCATGATGGGAATGGTGGTCTACATCATTTTCAGGCGAAAGGACAAAACGAAAAAATACAAAAAGCGGGAAACCGGTTCGGTACTAATGACGTTCTCCATCGTGTTCATCCTGATCATGGCCTTTTTCGTTGGGTTTAGTTCAGGACTCTTCGGTGTATTGGTTCGAATGAGGGCACCGTTACTTCCTTTCCTGATGATTGTAATCCTAACCCGAATGACAAGGACCGAGGAAATAGACGAAGAACACGATCATGAATTGAATGATCCTCAACTCAAACTTCATGAAAATCACTAAATTTGGTGCGAAACAAAGGACTATTTTCTACTCATGAACTCAAATCGTTGCCCGCGCATATTAGGTTTCCGTATGTTGAACATTGGATAACGATTGAATCAATCCCTTTAGATGCTAACAGAGAATACACAACATCAGCCAGCTAAATCGGTTTATTTCGAGAATTTGGATGGCCTTCGCTTTGTGTGCTTCCTGATGGTTTTTTTGTTTCATTCGTTTCACACCACCAATCGGGAAATTCTGGATAACCCTGTGTACGATACGGTTAAAAAAACTTTGTTCGGGAACGGACTGATTGGAGTAAATGCATTTTTCGTATTGAGTGGCTTCTTGATCACTTACCTGCTACTTCAGGAAAAAGAACGATTCAGGAAAATTCACATTGGTAATTTCTGGATGAGGCGTTTGCTGCGCATATGGCCGCTGTACTTTGCCTGTGTTATTTTCGGTTTCTTCGTCTTTCCTGTCCTGAAATCGATTACGCATGAAGTATACAACGAGAACGCACATCTGATAACGTACCTGACCTTCACCAGTAATTTCGAAGTAATCAAACAGGGACTTCCGGATGCGTCCTCCCTGGGAGTTCTTTGGAGTATCGCCATTGAGGAACAATTCTATCTGTTCTGGCCGATTCTGTTTTTGATTTTTCCTTCTCGAAAAATCTGGATTCCGATTCTTGTCATTATTGCCGCAAGTTTTACCTACAGGTATTTTTTCGCTTATCTGCATTACAGAAATCGGGAATATCATACGCTTTCGTGTATGAACGACCTGGCGATTGGTGGGTTGGGTGCATGGCTGATCATCTTCAAAGATTCGTTTAAACGTTTTTTTGTTGAATTGAAAAGACATTGGATCATCCTCGGTTATGTGTTGTTCGGGCTGTTGTTCTTTTTCAGGGAACAATACCTTCACTTCAATTTTACCACGTTTATGGCGGAGAAGATCACTACAAGTCTTCTCATGTTGTTCATCATTCTGGAACAGTGTTATTCGCAGCATTCATTTTACAAGTTCTCGAAATTCAAATGGATCACGCAATGGGGGAAGTTTACCTACGGGTTATACTGCCTTCAATTCATTGGGATTCTGATCACGTTAAAACTGACCGGATTCTTGCACCTCAACACAGAACTGTGGCAGGTGTTGATTCTGGAAACGATTTTATCATTAGGAATTACGATTCTTCTGGCTAAATTTAGTTACCGGTATTTTGAATCGTATTTTCTAAAACTTAAAAACAAATTCAATTAGATAATTCCTCAGATGAGTACTAAGATAATCGACGCGAAGAAAAAGCCGCTTTTCCCGGACATAAAGGAATTGATGCGTTACAAGGATTTATTCCTGACGCTGTCCTGGAGGGATTTCAGAGTGCGTTACGCGCAAACAACCATCGGATTGTTGTGGGCATTGATTCAACCGCTGGTAACCATCCTGATTCTAAGTCTGGTTTTCGGTCAATTTATTGAAGTCAAAACACCCGTTCCGCACATTTTGTATACGGTTGCCGGAATGAGTATCTGGAGTTATTTCTCCTATGTTCTCACCAACTCCGGTGCTTCGATCATCGCCAACCAGCAAATGGTGAAGAAGATCTATTTTCCGCGCATCATTATTCCATTATCGAAAGCCCTTGTCGGGTTTATCGATTTTGCGATTACGCTGGTTATTTTGATCGTGCTCATGATTTATTTCGGAGTTGCGCCGAGCAGTAATGTATGGTTCGCACCGCTGTTTTTACTTGTTGGGGTGATTGCAGCGCTTGGTGCAGGAATTTGGCTAAGCGCACTTACCGTTCGTTACCGCGACTTCCAGCACGTTGTACCGTTTATTGTTCAGATCGGGTTGTACATCACTCCGATTGCTTATCCGGTTGAGTTTGCTACACAGCATTTACCAAAATGGGCTGCAAATATTTACTTTTTAAACCCGATGGCGGGTGTTATTCAGGGATTTCGCTGGTCCTTATTTGGGGGAGCTGCTCCTGACGGCCTTTTCTGGGTATCCTTTGCTATGGTAATTGTTCTGTTCATTTCAGGGATTTTCTACTTCAATAAAGTAGAATCCGATATGGCTGATTATATCTAATTCCGATAACTAACCAGATGGAACAGGAAATTGCAATCAAAATAGAGAATCTCTCCAAAAAGTACATCATCGGGATGCGCAAAAACGAATCGTTCAGAGGTTCGCTGAATGCATTATTTAACCGAAAAGCGTACGATACTTCTCATGAATTCTGGGCATTGAAAGACCTGAACTTTGAGATTAAAAAAGGTGATGTTGTTGGAATTATCGGAAAAAACGGAGCAGGAAAAAGTACTTTGCTCAAGCTTCTTTCCCAGATCACCCGACCAACAGAGGGCATTATTCGAATCAACGGTCGTGTAGCTTCATTGCTTGAAGTTGGAACCGGTTTTCACCATGAACTTACCGGACGTGAAAACATCTACCTGAATGGGACCATTTTAGGAATGACCCGTGAAGAAGTAAAGAGTAAATTCGATGAAATTGTAGAGTTTTCGGGAGTTGAGAAGTTCATTGACACACCTGTAAAACATTATTCCAGCGGAATGTACGTACGGCTGGCTTTCGCCGTTGCAGCTCATCTTGAACCGGAAATCCTGATCATCGATGAAGTTTTGGCGGTGGGTGATGCTGAATTTCAGAAAAAATGCCTTGGGAAAATGCAGGACGTTGCCGGTCAGGGAAGAACAGTTCTGTTCGTAAGTCACAATCTTGGTACAATTGCCAGCCTGTGTACGAAAGGAATTTTGCTCGAACAAGGAAAGGTAACCTATATTGGAAGCACCAAAGAAGCGATCAGTCAGTACATTACAAAAAATGAAAAGAGTACTGAATTTGTCATCGACGATGTGAAGTCGGAAATAAAGTTCACGAGCGTTTCAACCGTAGACAAAACATTGGTTCCAAAGGATTTGTTTGCTCATTCCGAAGAGGTTAATCTGAAGATCGATATTAAGATCGAGCAATATATCGAATCGCAAAGTCTGGAGATTTGTTTATTGAAAAACGACGGTTCCCGAATTTTCACGATCAATAAACCGATCAATGAATTGAAACAGGGAGAGAGCGATACCGTATCGCTTGTTTTCAGCATTCCGGGGAAACTGCTCGCCGCAAATAATTACTCCTTCTTCGTGGCTTTAAACAGTAAGTCCTGTACACCAGCCTATCATTTTCTTGAAAACATATGTCCATTCACCGTTTATGACGATGGTACTGACCTTTCTTTCCTTGAGGGATTGGAGTACGGAGTTGTCATTGTAGACGGAAAATGGCAGATTTTATAACATTGAACGAATGAAACTATCGAATTGCAGAATTTGTAAACACGACTCTTTTTCGGAGATTATCGATCTGGGAACGCAGTACTTAACCGGTGTATTCCCGAAAACGAAAGAAGAAAAAGTAACTTCCGGAGAATTGGTACTGGTAAAATGCGATCAGTGTGAATTGGTTCAGCTCTCAGAAACATTTGATCTGGATGAAATGTACGGCGACAACTACGGATACCGCTCGGGTTTGAACCAGCACATGGTGAAACATTTGCACCAAAAAATAAATCGCATTTCGAAAATGATTCCACTTCAAAAAGACGATTTGGTAATCGATATCGGCAGCAACGATTCTACCACACTTCAGGCCTATAGCAAAGATTTGGTGCGTGTTGGTATTGACCCGACAGGAAAAAAATTCAAGCAGTACTATCCTGCCGACATTCGATTGATTCCGGATTTCTTCACCGAAGAAGCCTTCAAAAAAGAATTCGATCAAAAGGCGAAAATCATTACATCCATTGCGATGTTCTATGACCTTGAAGACCCGAACATTTTTGTGAAAGACATTTTCAACTGTCTGGACGATGAAGGAATCTGGCATTTTGAGCAGAGTTATTTGCTCAGCATGTTGCGTACCAACTCGTACGATACTATCTGTCATGAACACCTGGAGTTCTATTCGCTAAACGTGATCAATAACTTGTTGGAAAAGCACGGACTTACCATTCTTGATGTAGAATTCAACGACATCAATGGTGGAAGTTTCGCAATCACTGCGTGCAAAAAAGGTGCTAAAACTGCCGAAAAACGAAACAATGCAGTAATTGACTGGATGTTGGAACAAGAGAAAGTTCAGTTTTTGAACGAGACCTATTCCAAATTCAAAAAAGACGTTGAGATTCAAAAAGAAGCGTTGCTATCCTTGTTGAAGCGTTTGAAGTCCGAAGGCAAAAAAGTCTTCGGATATGGAGCCAGCACAAAAGGAAACGTGCTGCTTCAGTACTGCAACATCGGACCGGAATTGGTTCACGCGATTGTTGAAGTAAACCCGGATAAATTCGGTTCATTTACACCGGGAACATTGATCCCGATTGTTTCGGAAGCGGATGCCTTTGCGCAGGAACCGGATTACCTCCTGGTGCTTCCGTGGCATTTCAGAAACAACATTCTGCAGCGTGAAACTGCGATTCGCGAAAAAGGAATCAAGTTTATTTTCCCGCTACCATTTGTTGAAATCGTTTAATGGTATCCGACATGTTTCAACGATTACTCTATTCTTTAAAATACCGGCTTTCAAAAATCAATTCAAAACTTGATTTGGGGAAGAACAATTCTATTGTCAAAGATGGTGGTTTTCTGGTAGGAGCAACGGTTGAATTTCATGGAAACAATAACCAACTGATTATTGGCAAAAACAGCATTGTAAAAAACTGCCTGATCTATTTCAAAGGTGACAATTGTCGGTTTATCGTTCACGATAACGTCAGCATTCAATCCGGACAATTTTACCTCGAGGATGATCAGAGTATGATCGAAATCGGGAACAAAACAACGATTGAAAATGCACACATTGCCTCAACGGAACATCAATCCATTCGCATCGGTGAAGATTGCATGTTTGCCAATCACGTGGAAATCAGAAACGGCGACTCGCATGCCATATTTGAAGGCGAAAACAGAATTAATCCCGCTCAGGATGTGATCATTCGCAACCATGTGTGGCTTGGCAATAACGTTACAGTTCTCAAAGGGGTAACACTGGAAGAGCAGTTGATTGTTGCTTCCGGAAGCGTCGTAACCAAATCAGTTCTTTCCAGGAATGTTCTGATTGGAGGTGTTCCGGCTAAAATTTTAAAAACAGATGTCACATGGAAGAGAGAAAGGATGTAGAACTGTACTTGTTCACGACTTTTTACCAGGATAAAAACGATGAACGGCATCAGGAGTACTTGTTTACTATCGGTAAAAACATTGAGAATCCATCCGTAAAAAAAATCATCTTTTTATTGGACACGGATGTCGAAATCCCTTTCGAAAGTGACAAAATCATTACAACCAAGGTAAAGGCCCGGCCTACATATGGTGAGTTTCTGAGCGCCATTCATGAATACGGGAGTGAAACTGCTTACAATGCAATTGCTGCAACCGACATTTATTTCAATTCAACCATTCAGCTTTTGAATACGATTGATTTCAGAGATACTGCACTTACCTTGAACCGATGGGATCTCCTCGATAAAACGAAATGCGAATTTTTTAATCGTTATTATACTTCCGATACCTGGATTTTCAAGGGGATTCCAAAGAAACTGGAGGCAGATTATTACCTTGGTCAGGCGGGCTGCGACAATCGTTTCATATATGATTTACATTCCAACGGTTACCGTGTTCTGAATCCTTCGCTGAGCATTGTTACGCTGCATTTGCATGCGTCTCAAATCAGAACTTGGGGAAATCCGGGGAATTACAATCCTGTCCCAAAGCCGTATTTGTTCACCCTACCCGATTTTATCGAAACTCCGTATGAAGACAAAATGCGTGATTTAAAGAAAGTATTACACCGGCAAATCCGTTACGACCTGAACAAGGTCATTTTACGGAACCAACTGGAACAGGATGTTCATGTTCTGAACAAACCGTCAAGATTAGGCGCCTTCTTCAATTGTATCAGATATTTTAATTATACTCGGAAGTTTTTGAAACCAATAGAATTTAAGATCTCGGATTTGGAAATATCCATTCCGTAAAACACAACTTTTTAGAATGAAAAAAGCACTAATTACGGGAGTCACCGGACAAGATGGAGCCTATCTGGCGGAATTCTTACTGGATAAAGGATATGAAGTTCACGGTATCAAACGCAGAAGCTCACTGTTTAACACAAGCAGAATTGACCATTTGTATCAGGATCAACATGAAAAAGATTACCGGTTCAGACTGCATTACGGAGATATGTCGGATGCGTTGGGCTTAACACGGGTTATTCAGGAAATACAACCGGATGAAGTATACAATCTTGCGGCAATGTCGCATGTTCGTGTAAGTTTTGATACTCCGGACTACACTTCAAATATTGATGCAACCGGGTGCGTTCGACTATTGGAATCCATTCGTCTGCTTGGTTTGGAAAAGAAAACAAAATTCTACCAGGCATCTACGTCTGAATTGTACGGTAAAGTGCAGGAAATTCCACAAAACGAGGAAACCCCGTTTTACCCGCGAAGCCCGTACGCCGTAGCAAAATTGTACGCATACTGGATCACGAAGAACTACAGAGAATCCTACGACATGTTTGCCTGCAACGGGATCTTATTCAATCACGAATCGCCACTTCGCGGTGAAACGTTCGTTACCCGTAAAATTACCATGGGTGTAGCTCGTATCGCTACCGGAAAGCAGGATGCCTTGTACATGGGAAACATTAACGCTGAGCGCGATTGGGGACACGCAAAAGATTACGTTGAAGCAATGTGGTTGATGCTTCAGCAGGACACTCCGCACGATCTGGTGATTGCAACCGGTAAAACAACTTCAGTTAGGGAATTTATTCGCATGGCATTCCTGGAATTGGGAATTGAAGTACGATTTGAAGGGAAAGACCTGGATGAAGTCGGAATTGTTTCCAAATGCCATAAATCCGAATATGCTTTACCTGAAGGGAAGGTCGTTGTGAAAATTGATCCGGTCTATTTCAGACCCTCTGAAGTTGATTTATTGCTCGGTGATGCTACGAAAGCTGAAAAAATTCTTGGATGGAAACCAAGTTATTCCGTTCAGGATATTGTCAGCGAAATGGTACAATTTGATTTAGCAAACCTCTAAAAAACAGAATGGAAAAGGACGCAAAAATATTCGTTGCCGGTCATAAAGGAATGGTAGGATCCGCAATTGTACGGAAACTACAACAAGATGGTTTTTCTAATCTGCTTCTGCGTACGTCAAAAGAACTGGACTTGAAAAATCAGGCTGCAGTTTTTGATTTTTTCCAAAAAGAAGCTCCCGATTACGTGATTATGTCTGCTGCAAAGGTTGGAGGAATCCACGCCAGCAATACGTACAAGGCCGACTTCTTTTACGATAACGCCATTATTGCCCTCAATACGATCGAAGCTTCGCGTATTTCAAACGTGAAGAAATTACTCTTCCTCGGGTCATCGTGTGTGTACCCGAAATTGGCACCACAACCGATGAAGGAAGAATACTTATTGAGCGATTACCTGGAGCCAACCAACGAATCGTATTCAATTGCAAAGATTGCCGGCTTAAAAATGTGCGACTACTACCGTGAACAATTCGGATGTAACTTCATTTCGGTAATGCCTCCGAACTTATACGGCCCGAACGACAAGTATGACCTGATGAACTCACATGTAATTCCTTCGCTCATCCGCAAATTTCACGAAGCGAAAGAAAACAATAAACCATACGTTGAATTGTGGGGAACAGGTCAGGCTGTAAGAGAATTCATGCATTCGGATGATGTTGCCGATGCCTGTTTGTTTCTGATGGATCATTACAACGAACGTGGCCACATCAACATTGGCGTTGGAGAAGGGGTTAAAATTGCAGAATTGGCTGCAATCGTGAAAGAAATTGTTGGTTACGACGGTGAAATCAGATACAATACCGAGTTCCCTGACGGAACTCCGCTAAAGGTAATGGACAACTCGAAAATTACCGAATTGGGTTGGAAAGCAGGTATTTCGTTAAAGCAAGGATTGGAAAGAACCTATCGAGAGTGGCTCGTTGAGCGGGTATCGTAACCACAAAACATGTGTTATTTCAGCATCATTATTCCTACATACAATCGATCCAAAACGATTGAACGGGCCATTCAGAGTGTTCTCGATCAAACGTTTACGGATTGGGAATTGATTGTTATCGATGACGGTTCTACGGATGATACAAAAAACATCGTTGAAAGATTCACCGATCCCAGAATTCAATATTTCTTCCAGGAAAATGCAGAGCGAAGTGCCGCAAGGAATAATGGCATCGAGCGTTCAAAAGGCGATTGGATTTGCTTTTTGGATAGTGATGATCTGTACCTCAGTCATCATCTGCAAACACTTTATGATGGAATTGAAGGTCACGATCACAAGATCGGATTGTACCTGACCGGACATCTGATTCAGGATGGAGACAAGCAACTGCAACATCCATTGATAAATGTGGAGAACAACATTTTCAAAGAAATCTGGATCAAATTCATCTTAATCAATTCGGTTACAGTTTATCGGAGTATTTTAGAACTGGACAAATTTATTCCTGCCTATTCCATTTGGGAAGACACGCATTTATGGCTGAGAATTGCCGGTCGATACCCTGTGATTCAATTGCCTGAATATACTGTTTTGCAAACCATTTCAGAAGACAGCAAAGTAAAAACGAGCCTGGAACAAGTTCGAATCAAAACCGTTCAACAATACATAACGGCCGTTCTGGATTTCAAAAATAACTACTCATTCATTTGGAAAGGGAAATTGACCCCAGCCGATTTCAAACAATACATTGACAGTAAATACAGGATGTTCCTCTATAGTGCTCGACAGAATAAACAGTTGGGCGTAGCACTTCGGATATGGTTTACCGCCATAATTAATTCGCCTTCAGTGTATTTAATTAGTGAGTTTTTTAAGATCTTCATGAACAAAATTAATCTCGGAATACATGAAAGGTAAGCCATCTGTTTTGATTGTGAGCTCATGGTATCCAGGTGAAAATGATCCGACAAATGGCTCTTTTGTTCATGAACAGGCTAAAATGTTAATGAACAACGGACACGCTGTTGTTGTCTTAAAACCGAATTTGAATGGAAACTTCATTCAAACCCTAAAAGCACCAAAAGAAAAGAACCTACAATACAACTATCAGGGTGTTCAGGTAATTGAAGTAAATGTTAACGTTTACTTCCCGAAAATCAAACATTTCTACTTCAAAAAACTAATTAACGGTTCCAGTCGCATCCTTCAAAAACTCGGAATCGATTTTGACATTGTTCACTCGCATTCATTATTATCGGGTGGAATCGTTGCCACTGCAATTGCTCAACAATTTAACCGGCCTTTATTTCATACGGAGCATTGGTCAGGATTGATCTTTCATCCGAAAAAGTTCTCTCAATCGGATAATCAAGCCATTCGCAAACTTCACGATCAGGCAAAGAACGTATTCTTTGTATCGGATTTTGCCAGAAAAAATTCAATTGTTTACAACAGTCTGGATCAGTCGAAGCACAAAGTTATTCCCAACTTGGTCGATTCATCCTTCTTTGATTATCCCATCATTGAAAGACAACCTCAACTGATTGTTATCGGTGACTTTTCCGAACGAAAGAATCAATTGTTAGCAGTGAAAGCATGGAGAAGATACATGAGTGAGTTTCCGGAATCTAACTATCAACTGATCCTTGCCGGAAATGATTTTGATCAGCCGGAATTCACAAGACATACAATTGGGTTACCCAATTTGCGGATTATAAAGCGATTGAATCGGTTAGAAGTTGTTGAGTACATTGCTCGTTCCAAAGTATTGATTTCCACTTCCAAATTGGAGACTTTCGGATTAACAATCGCAGAAGCATTGGCGCTTGGGGTTCCAGTTTTAGCTACCAATTCCGGAGGTTCAAAAGAAATTGTATTGGAAGGAGATGGCTTTTTGGTTGAACAGGATGACGAATACGGGTTTTATGAAAAGCTAAAACGCGTATTATCCGAACCATTCGCTAGCGAAACAATTCGTCAATCCTGCGTACAACGTTTTTCAGAAAGCCAAATCTATCAACAGCTCAATGCCTACTACGGAAATCATGTTTAGTGATCATGTTAGGTCCGTGATCCCGAAATAATCCGTGCTGCATTTTTTGACGTTTCACGCTCGTCAAAGAAACGTTTCCATTTTTCCTGAGCTGATTGACGCATTGCCTCACGCTCTTCCCTATTCATCTGCTGGTAGCGCCGAATGTAAGCCACCAGATCTTCATTTGTGAAGTTTTGGTGCAACACAAAACCATTTTTCAGGTGATCTACAACTTCCGTATTCCCCCCAACATCCGTTACAATTGCAGGAATTCCGGCAGCAAATGCTTCCGTGAGTGAAACCGGAAGTCCCTCTGAATAGGAGACATTAACAAACAAATCAGCGCCTTCCCGTTCGTAAAACGACAGGATTTCATCGTGAGACACCATACCGTGAATTTTCCAGTTTACATTCTCCGGCAAGTTTTCAGCACAGTAAACAATCAGGTTTTCCCGTTCTTCACCATCTCCAAAATGAATCCATTCCACCGGAATATCATTCAGAAGTGCCAATGCTTCCGCAATCCGCGTAACCCGTTTTACAGGGACAACGTATGAGCAACTCACCAATCGGATCGTCTCGGAGGAATAGGAATTACGTTGATCCACTGACCGCGTTCCAAGATAGGACACTGCAACGTTTCCGAATTCGGTACTGTCCCAGTTTTCATGAATGTAGTTGAGTCCAACATTCGAACAACTGATTACCATATCCAGTGAATTCAAAATGAGACTTCGGAAAGGCAGATAATTGTGCGGATGAATATGCAGGTACAAATCCCATCCGTGTGCTCTTGATACAGCTCTTGAACCACGATATTGTTGTTTTATGAGACCCAGGGCTACCGCTGCGTCATCGCTCCAGAATGAATAATACTGGTATTCATTGCTGCACAAATTGTGCTGCTTCAAAAAATCGACAATTTTAGATGCGCGATAGTACGAAACCAAGGCAACCTTCATTCGAAAAAAGGAGTTCCGGAAGCCGTAGCGTCTGACTGCTCCAATCCACTCTTTCCAAAGATCCTTTTTGGCCAATAACGGGAACAGAGTAATTACAGTGGGACGTTGATACGTCGCAATAAAATCAAGAGAAGTACAATTTACCGGCAGCTGAAGATCGTTTCCATTACTGGAATAATCTGTAGGTACAAATACCACTTGCTCATACCGGGAAGAAAGCTCGGCTAACTCTGCAAAAAAGAAAGGCTCGGTATCGTTGAATGGAAAACCGGAAGTAAGCACCACCAGTATTTTGTTTCCGGAATTGCTCCCGGATGAAGACGAACCTTCAGACATACTTTTATTTAAACGATTGTGTTGTTTTTTAATCCCGTTTCAGGAACTTGTTAAATCGGCAAAAAACTTTTGCATCTTTCTTCCTGAAACATCAAATATAGTTCAATGTTTGTTACATTTGATGTTCTTGGTTTCTTGATAGTTATTCAGAACTCGACCCAATAGAACGAATTGAAGAGATAGTCTTGGTGGATCAAAATTTTAGTAAAATAGGTTTAGAGACAACCCAGTGCTGTATGAATTGTCTCTACGATGCACACAATTACCCTTCAATTGTATTGAATGAGGATGGTGTTTGTGATATCTGCATCTCCACCCGGGAAATTCTGGACAGAATCAGATCCAAGCGCAGCAATGATCAGATCAACGAGCTTCTTAAAACACTTAAATCCTCCAAATCAGGAAATTACGATTGTATTATTGGTGTAAGTGGTGGTGCAGATAGCAGTTTTTTGGTTCACAAAGCCAAAGAATGGAACCTTAATCCTCTGCTCATTCACATTGATGGTGGATGGAACTCGGAAATTTCCGCAGGAAACATCAGAAAACTGGTTCAAAAAACAGGTTTTTCATTACATACTGTCGTTCTACCGTGGGACGAAATCAGAGATGTTCAAAAAGCATTTATAAAAGCAAATGTCCTCGATATCGATCTTCCGTTTGATAACGCAATGTTGTACTACCTCTACAAAACTGCCAAGGATTTTAAGGTAAAATACATTCTGAACGGTTATAATTTCGAGACAGAAGGTTTAATGCCGAATGAGTATACACATTACAAGCTCGATAAAAAGAACATCCTCGACATTCACAGAAAATTCGGGTCGTCAGCCATTCATAACATTCGCTTCATCGGAACCATGGATTTTTTCCGGTTCGAACGCATTCATGGAATTCGGTTTATTCAACCACTCGATTACATGAACTACAATAAGAAGGAAGCCGTACAACTGATGACGGATCTTTACGATTGGAAAGATTACGGAGAAAAGCATCACGAGAACCTGTATACCCGCTTTTATCAATCGTACATTCTTCCTGAGAAATTTGGGATTGACAAACGAATCGCACACTATTCCATTTTGATCTGTAGCAACCAAATTACCAAAGCAGAAGCATTGGAATTAATTCGAATCCCGACATACGAGCCTAAAAAAATAGAAAAGGAGAAAGCCTATTTCCTGAAAAAAATGCAAATTTCGGAAGAAGAATTTGACGATTATATCAAGGCACCGAGAGTGGATCATTTCAAATTCCGAAGTGAACTTTCCTTTTATCGTAGAGTAAAACCTGTTTACCGTATCTTGAAACGCATATTCAGGTTCAACCTCTTCTCCAAACAATGAAAAAAGTACTCATTCTTGCATACGATTACCCACCCTATCCATCGGTTGGAGGAATTCGTCCCTCGGTTTGGGTAAAATATTTCCGGGAATACGGTGTTGAACCGATTGTTGTGACTCGTCAATGGTCATCCAATCAGGTTTCTGCGATGAATTATGTTCTTCCCGGAGAAACAACAGAAGTGATTGTAGAAACAAATGCTTTCGGGAAAATCCTTAAAGCTCCTTACAAACCAAGTCTTTCAAATAAGTTATTGATTCGTTATGGCGAGAACCGCTTCGGATTGCTTCGAAAGGCGTTAACCGGGCTCCTGGAAATTTTTCAGTATTTCCTCCCTGTAGGGACGAAACGTTCGATATACCAAGCCGCCGATGACTTCCTGAAAACAGAAAAAGTCGATGTTATCATTGCAACCGCGGATCCGTTCGTGTTATTCCATTACGCGAATAAGCTGAGTAAAAAACATGGAATCCCGTGGGTGGCTGACTACCGTGACCCCTGGAGTCATTACGAAGAACGAAAAGGAGATTTTTGGTTCAAATTTGCGAGAAATCGCGAAAAAGCAATTGTGCAAAATGCCGCGCACCTCATCAGTGTTTCGGAGATGATCACGGACCTCGTTCAGGAATTGACCGGTAAGAAAAGTTCTTCGGTTTTACCCAACGGTTTTGATCCTGAATTGATTGAAAAAAGCGTTCACATTGAACAAAACAGAGAGACTCTCACCATTGCACATGCCGGCACTATTTATGACTGGCATCCGTTGGAACAGTTTCTTAAAGCGGTTAATGAGTGGCGCTCAAATTATTCCAATTTCAGTGTAATCTTTTACGGTTTAAATCAGATCGATCGCCTTGAAAAATGCCTGACCGAGTTACCGGAACTGCGCAGCCATATTTCCTGGACGGAACGCATTCCCAACGAAGAAATGATTGAGCACTTGCGGAAGTCCAATGTGACACTCATGTTCAATTACTACGCGTACATGGGAACGAAGATTTTCGATTATTTCGCTGTAAATCGCCTAATGCTGTTGTGTTTCACAAATGATTCCGAGGCAAACCGCTTAAAAGAACAATTCTATCATTTGGAAACCAAACACGAGCAACGCCAATTACAGGCAGAAGCCATTCAGCAAAATGGCGGTGGAATTTGCGTTGAAAATGCGGAGCATTTACTTCTCATTCTTCAGGAATTGCAGCAGCAATTTGAGCAGAATCATTATATTCAGTGCGCAACAACAAATACTGAACAATACTCACGAAAATATCAGGTTCAGCAATTGGCTGAATTGATTCACAAGAATTTCTAATGGCCGGACAAATCATCATTCTCGATTACAACTGCGGTAACATTCAATCTGTATTGAAAAAGGTGGAGCGCATTGGCTATTCGGCTTCTGTAACTTCTGATCCTCAAACCATTCTTCGGGCGGACAAGCTGATTCTTCCCGGCGTTGGCCATTTCGGAAATGCTATGGAACAATTGCGCTCTTTGAATCTGATCGATGCGCTGAATGAAGCTGTTTTGGTAAAAAAAACTCCCATTCTTGGAATTTGCCTCGGAATGCAATTAATGGCAGAGCGAAGCGAAGAAGGAAACAGCACCGGATTGGGATGGATAAAAGGTGAAGTAGTTCGCTTTAACATGGAAGACAAACTGAATTTCAAGGTTCCGCACATGGGGTGGAATTCCGTTCGCATTGCCAAAAACAGTGCTTTAATGAACAACATCGATCAGGATGCATTGTTCTATTTTGTGCATTCTTACTATTTCAGGACTGAGGATTCTTCGTTGATTCTGAATCAAACAACCTATGATATCCCGTTCGTTTCAGCATTCGAACAAGACAATATTTTCGGTGTTCAGTATCATCCGGAGAAAAGTCACCAAACCGGTGAACAACTGATCAAAAACTTCCTAGCACTTTAATTATGTTCAGACCCAGAATCATTCCTGTTTTATTGCTGAAGGATCAAGGACTTGTGAAGTCTGAACAATTCAAAAACTTCAAATACATCGGCGACCCTATTAACGCCGTTCGCATTTTCAACGACCTGAATGCAGACGAATTGGTATTTCTGGATATCAATGCAACAAAAGAAAACAGAACTATTCCGCTGGAACTGATCAAAGATATCGGCGAAGAAGCAAATATGCCGTTCGCTGTCGGAGGTGGAATACGATCCATCGATACCATTCGTAATATCATTCAATCGGGTGCAGAAAAAGTAATCATCGGTTCTTACGCCGTTGAAAATCCGGAATTCATTCGCGAAGCAGCAGCAGTTTTCGGTTCGTCCACCATTGTGGTTTGCATGGACGTGAAGAAGAAATTTCTCGGCGACAAAATCGTCTGGACACTAAACGGAACCAAAGCAAGTTCTTACAAACCGAAAGCTTTTGCTCAGCTGATGGAAGAAATGGGCGTTGGTGAAATCATTGTACAATCCATTGACCGCGATGGTAAGATGGCTGGCTACGATTTGGAATTGTTACGAAGTATTTCCGAAGCAGTTGGAATTCCCGTAACGGCTTTGGGTGGAGCCGGAGCATATTCGGATTTGAAATTGGCGTACCACGAAGGGAAAGCAACGGGATTGGCAGCGGGGAGTCTGTTTGTGTATCAAAGTGCGATGAAGGGCGTGTTGATTAATTATCCTGAAACGGGAGAAATTTCGTTTTAAGCTTCAGGTTAGGACCTGTTATTGCAACCTGCCTCCCGCAAAGACATACATCAGGTCGAAATCCCGAATTCATTGAGTTCCAGACGACATTCCCTAACAACCAACTAACACCTTAGTTATTCAAAACTTCCCCAACCTCCGTTTTGTAATCTTAATTGCTTGTTTAACTTTGCTTTATGAATGAGCGCCCATATCAGCTGTGCACCCGTTGCGTAATGGACACTACCGATCCCGACATTTCCTTCAATGAAGCGGGAGAGTGTAATCATTGCTCGACCTATTACAACAACATCCAAAAAGATGTGTACGACGGTGAAAACTCCGATCGACAGCTGGCGCACATTGTAGAACGGATTCAACAGGCCGGAAAGGGTAAAAAATACGACTGCCTGGTTGGAATCAGTGGCGGTGTGGATAGCTGTTACACTGCTTATCTCTGCAAAAAACTCGGATTGCGTCCGTTGCTGCTTCACCTGGACAATGGCTGGGATTCCGAAATTGCAGTAAAAAATATCAAAAACGTTGCGAAAAACCTTCAATTGGATTACCTGAGTTATGTCCTGGACTGGCAGGAATTCAAACAGGTTCAGTTGGCTTTTTTGCGGTCGTCTATTGTTGACATTGAAATCCCGACAGACCTTGCCATTCCGGCATCGTTATGTGAAACTGCGGCAAAGCATGGGATCAAATACCTGATTTCCGGAGGAAACTACACCAGCGAAGGAATTCTTCCTCTGCAATGGGGTTACCACGTAATGAAAGACATGCGTTTGTACAACCACATCGTATCGAAATACGGAATGGTAAAACGCAAAACCATTCCGGCTGACGGAATGTTGAAAGAAACGTATTACAAGTTTGTGAAAGGAATCAAAACCATTTACATTCTGAATTACATTCCGTACAACAAAGACGAAGCTCGAAAGTTCCTGGAAACAGAATTGGGTTGGCAATACTATGGCGGAAAGCATTATGAGAGCCGCTATACAGGATTCTGGCAATCCTATATGCTACCGGTAAAATGGAACATCGATTACCGTAGAGCTACACTTTCTACTCAAATTTGTGCCGGACAAACAGATCGCGAATCAGCATTGGAAATTCTGAAGCATCCTTCATACGAAACGGAAAAAGTAGCTTCAGACAAAGCTTACATCTGCAAGAAACTTGATCTTTCCGAAACCGAATTCGATCAAATCATGCAGCTTCCACCAAAGACGTACAAGGATTTTCCGAACAAGGAACGATTCATTAACTTCGTTTACGGGTTGTACAGAAAACTGTTCCCGAATAAACGCTTGTAATGGGAAAACACGTCCTGTACATTTCTTACGATGGAATGACTGATCCGCTCGGACAAAGTCAGGTTCTCCCTTACATCATCGGTCTAACGAAAGAAGGCTACCAATTCAGTCTCATCAGTTTTGAAAAACCGGATCGTTTCGTAGAACACGAACAAACTATTCGGAAGATTTGCGCTGAGAACAATATTTCCTGGCATCCACAACAATATACCAAGCGCCCACCGGTTTTTTCCACCGCTTATGACATTCGGAAACTGCTTCGCATAAGCGGAAAAATCCACCGAGAAAGTCCCATTGATTTACTGCATTGTCGTAGCTATATTTCCGCATTCGCAGGATTGAAACTCAAACGTTCCCATGGGATTCCGTGGCTATTTGACATGCGTGGATTCTGGGCGGATGAACGCGTGGACGGAAACATCTGGAATTTATCGAATCCATTGTTTCGATTCATTTACAGCTATTTCAAACGAAAGGAAAAGCAATACCTCACTAATTCAGATGCAATTGTAAGTCTGACCTCTGCAGGAAAAAAGGAATTACTAAAATGGAATGTCGAGGGTGTCACAGAAGAAAAGATTACCGTCATTCCCTGCTGTGTAGATTTGAAGCTGTTCAATCCAACTAACATTTCAGAAGCCGGAAGAGCGGAATTAATAGAGCAACTTGGGCTTCAGGGGAAAGAAATAATCGGTTATATTGGCTCGATTGGAACATGGTACAACCTCCCGGAAATGATGCAAACATTTGCTCAGCTACGTGCACAAAATCATAACCGTATGTTTTTGTTTGTGACACGCGAACCTGCCGAAATCATTTTCAATGAAGCAAAAAAACATGGTATCTCCTCAGAATGCATTCGCGTAACATCGTGCATGCATCATGAAGTTCCAACCTATGCTTCACTCTTTGATTTGTCCATTTTCTATATCAAACCAAGTTATTCCAAAACCGCATCTTCACCAACCAAACAAGGGGAATTGATGGCAATGGGCATTCCGATTATTTGTAATTCGGGAGTTGGTGATACCGAAGAAATTGTGAAGACCTATTCCTCGGGAGTTGTGGTCAATTTACTGGAAATCAGTCAGCTTTCGGCATCCGATTACACCCTTGATGCGTTTAACAAAGAACAAAGCATGCTCGGAGCTCGTGAATACTTCGGATTGGAAAACGGAATTAGCCGTTACAATTTGATTTACAAAAGATTAATCGGAGCTAAAATTTAGTATTTTCGTCACCATGAGTGAATTCAAACAGAAAATTCTCATTACCGGCGGGGCAGGTTTCATTCCCTCGTCATTGGCTGACCGCCTGCTTGAAGACAACGAAACATTTGTAGTGCTGGTCGACAATTTCCTTACCGGAAGAAAAGAGAATATCCCACAGCATCCGAATTGCAAATTCATTCATTGCGACGTCAACAAAATAGAAGAAATCACTCCGATTTTTAACCTTTACGATTTCGACTTCGTATTCCATTATGCCGCAGTAGTAGGTGTAAAACGAACACTGGATAATCCGATCATGGTGCTTGATGATATTTACGGAATCAAGAATATCCTTGATTTGAGTAAGCGTACAGGCGTGAAACGTGTTTTCTATTCCTCGTCATCTGAAGTGTACGGAGAGCCGGTTCACTTGCCGCAACACGAAACAATTACTCCGTTGAACTCCCGCTTGCCATACGCTGTGGTGAAAAACGTTGGGGAATCATACTTCCGTTCCTATTACCAGGAATACGGATTGAATTATACCATTTTCCGTTTCTTCAATACCTACGGACCAAAGCAAAGCACCGATTTCGTCATGTCGCGCTTTATTCGTCAGGCTCTGAGCAATCAGGACATTACCATTTACGGCGACGGATCTCAAACCCGTACATTTTGTTACATCGATGACAATCTGGACGCGTGTCTGACAGCGATGCGGGACGATCAGGTGGTAAACGATGTAACGAACATTGGAAACGGAACCATTGTTACCATTCTGGAATTGGCGGAAATCATCATTCGTTTGACCGGATCGTCTTCCAAACTGGTTCACCTTCCGGCATTGGAAGATGGCGATATGACGCGAAGACAACCCGATATTACGAAAATGAGTCACTTGCTGGGTCGTGATTTCACTACTCTCGAAGACGGAATCAAAAAAGTACTTCAGCATTTTCAATAAACATGGGCAAGGTTCTGCACATTATTGCTCCTTACCCTAAAGGTGAAGCACCTTCGCAACGATTTCGCTTTGAACAATACCTTGGTTTTCTCGAAGAAAACGGTTTCGAAATTCGCCATCATTCCTTTCACACACAAAAGAGCTGGAACAGGTTATATAAGCCGGGAATGTTCGGAATTAAATTTCTTGAACTTTGCTACAACTTCCTGAGAAGGTGGATTTTGCTCTTTCGATTGATCCCGGCAAAGCATATTTTCATGCACCGCGAAATGGCTCATATCGGCCCACCGGTTTTTGAATGGATTCTGGCTAAGATCCTTCGAAAAAAATACATCCTGGATTTCGATGACGCTATCTGGATTCCCAATTACAGCGTGGCGAACGCCCGTTTCCAGAAACTAAAGTGTTACTGGAAAACGAAATACCTCATCCGATGGGCAACAAAAATCAGTGCAGGAAATGAATTTCTGGCAAAATACGCACGACAATACAATCAGAATGTGACAATCATTCCGACAACCATTGATACCGAACATCAACACAACGCTTTAGTGAATCATTCGGCAGCAAAAACTGTTATTGGCTGGACGGGAACCCATTCAACAATGCGCTATCTGGATGTTATCGTTCCGATTCTTCAACGCCTGGAAAAGGAATTCGATTTTGAATTTCATGTCATTTCCAATCAACGTCCGAATTACAACCTGCAATCCCTGCATTACAAAGACTGGACCTACGAGAACGAAATCGAGGATTTGTCTCAGATTCACATTGGCGTAATGCCTCTTGTTTCGGATCAATGGTCGGAAGGAAAATGTGGCTTCAAAGCCTTGCAGTATATGTCGTTAGGAATGGCAGCAATTGTTTCTCCCGTGGGTGTAAACACAACCATTGTTCAACACAGCCAAAACGGTTTCATCGCGGATTCAGAGGAAGTGTGGGAAGCAAGTCTGAGAAAACTACTTGGCGATCAGGAATTGAGAAAGACGATTGGTGAGTCGGCCAGAAAGACAATTGAGGATAAGTGGAGTGTGAAAGCTTGGAGAAGTGAATATTTGAAATTAATCTCTTAATTATCAATGAGAAAATTATCAAGGGTTTCCAGATGGAAAGCACCTTGATAATTGATAATTCATTCATTGATCATTTTAAGATCCGCATCCAACGCATTCGATATAGCTGTCCATTGGACGAACACCTTCCATTTTCATTTTCAGGTTGTGAATTTTGTCTTTGATGTCCATGTCTGCAAACATGTCCCCTGTCAATTGCGCCTCTAGCGCTGTGATTTCTGCTTGAATGTCAATTGTATTTTCCATAACAAAGGATTAAAAAATGTGAGCATCTAAGTTAGCTCTTGAGCGATGAATTTTGACGGCGCCTCCATTGAGGTTATGAACAAGTTATTGTGGTTTTTCGGGAAACCTCAAAAAAATTCGGCAAATTGTCTGCCGCGGCGGACCTAAAGCGTACCCGGGCAGTTTATTACGTGATTTTCAGGTCGCCTCACTCCACATTCCTCACCTCTTTTTTATACCTTAGCTCCCTATGTGCGGAATTACGGGTTTCATTGATTTTAATCAAACATCATCAGAAGAAATTCTGAGAAAGATGACCGATTCAATGCATCACCGTGGTCCGGACGGTAGCGGAACGTTTTTCGCTCAGGTCGAAAATTTCCAATTGGGATTCGGACACCGCAGACTCGCTATCATCGAACTTTCCGAATTGGGAAAACAACCCATGTTCTGGAACGAATGGATCATTGTCTTCAACGGCGAAATCTACAATTTCAGAGAAATCAAAGAGGAATTGTTGCAACTCAGGCATTCGTTCAAAGCCGATTCTGATACCGAGATGATCCTTCACGCCTATCAGGAATGGGGCGAAAAGTGTCTGGACAAATTCATCGGAATGTTTGCGTTTGTGATCTTCAATACTCACACGAAAGCCGTATTCATAGGTCGCGACAGAGCCGGCATTAAACCGCTTTTCATCTACGAAAATAATGGTTTGTTTCTCTTCGCTTCGGAACTAAAAGCCTTCCACGAACATCCCGAATTCAAAAAAGAACTGAATGTTTCTGCGGCATACGCGTTCCTGCAATATGGAAGTGTTCCTACACCGCATTGCATTTTCAATCACTGCTTTAAACTTCAGCCCGGACATTACATTTCAACTTCAGCTACAGATTCCTTTTCATTGAACCCAATTCAGTACTGGAATGTTTACGATGCGTACAACAAACCGAAACTTGATATTTCAATCGAAGAAGCTAAAACCGAAACAGAAGGGATTCTGAAATCCGCATGTGAATACCGAATGGTAGCAGACGTTCCTGTCGGAGTATTCCTGAGTGGTGGTTACGACAGTACAGCAGTAACTGCATTGCTTCAGAAAGATCGAACAGAAAGACTCAAAACATACACTATTTCTGTTCCCGACATCGGACTGAACGAAGCGCCTTATGCAAAGCAGACAGCTGAATTACTCGGAACAGACCATACGGAAACCGAATGCAGTGCAAAAGATGCGATTGATTTGATTGCCGAACTACCGTTCTTTTACGATGAACCCTTCGCCGATTCCAGTGCAATTCCAACAACACTTGTTTCGAAAATTGCAAAGCAAGATGTGACTGTTGCGCTCAGTGCTGACGCCGGCGACGAAGTATTCGCAGGCTACAATCGCTATGAAATGATCCTGAAATACGGCGCAAAAATGAACAGGATCCCCGGCTTTGTAAGAAAATCAATGGCCGGTATGATGCAGGTCGTTCCCGCCAACTCAATTCCTGTTCTTCGCGGAAAGTACAACTTCGCGCAGCGTTACGAAAAAACCAAAGCAATTCTGCGTGATCACAGTTCAAGAAACCTGATGCTCAGTCTGAGTCAGTTGTTCACTGATGGTCAAATACGAAAACTGGCCGCTAAAGAATTCAAATCACTGCCAACGTATTTCGATAGTAAGGAATTAATCCATCCCACGCCACTTTCATTCGCCATGGCGATGGATTACCAGACATATTTACTCGACGATATCCTCCAAAAAGTAGACCGTGCAAGTATGTCCGCAAGTTTGGAAAGTCGAGAGCCGTTTTTGGACCATAGACTTATTGAATGGGCTGCTCAACTTCCCGACGACTACAAATTCCGCAACGGAGAAAAGAAGTGGTTACTGAAGGAGATTGTCCATCAATACATTCCGAAATCGGAAATGGATCGCCCGAAAATGGGCTTTGCCATTCCAATTGAATCGTGGTTGAAAAATGAACTGCGCGATCAGGTCGAATATTACCTTTCCGCTGAGAAAATTGAAAAAACAGGCTTATTTTTAACTGAAGAAATCTTGTTGTTGAAGTTCGCTTTCCTGAACGGAAGAAAAGAATACGGAGTAAAAATCTGGTACTTACTGAGCTTCATGATGTGGCACGAACGATGGATGAAATAAGGTTAGATCAACCGAAACAATCACCACTAATGAACACTAATTAAGATACTATGGCAACAGCAACTACATCTTTAGAAATTGCGGTTCCGGCTAAGACAGTCTGGGAAGCCCTTACCAACAAAGACAAGATGTCTGTCTGGTATTTCGATATTCCCGATTTTTCCACAACTCCCGGAACAACCTTCGAATTCTATGAATCGGAAGAAAAACAATACCTGCATCGTTGTGAAGTATTGGAATGCGTAGAAGGTAAATTGTTCAAACATACCTGGCAACATCCGAACGAATCGGAAGGAACATCAGTAGTAACCTGGACACTGGACGAAAAGGATGGAGTAACAACAGTGATGTTAACACATTCCGGATTGGAAAACTTCGCTGACGGTGGAGATGCATTGAAACCTGAAAACTACCAAATGGGTTGGGATGCTATCGTCAAAACCAACCTGCGGAATTTTCTTGTTGGGATCGAACGTCTTGTTTTTGAAGTCGAAATCAAAGCACCAACATCACGCATCTGGAACAGTTTATGGGATCACGAAAACTATAAAGTCTGGACCATGCCGTTCTGTGAAGGATCTTACTATACAGGAAAAATTAAGCCGGGAGAACGCATCCATTTTCTTATGCCAAAAGGCGACGGAATGTACAGCAATGTCCTGATGATGAATGAGAATGAGAATGTCATTTTTCAGCATATCGGCGAGTTGAAGGACTTCAGGGAACAGGAGTTAGACGATGCTGCCAAACAATGGACCGGTTGCTTTGAAATGTACACCTTAACTGAACAAGGGGGTGGCAAAGTCCGGTTAACTGCGGAAGTAGACTGCACGAAGGAACACATTAACTACATGAAGGAGAAATTCCCGTTGGGATTGAATGAAGTCAAAAGACTAAGCGAAAATTAATTACATAACTATAAATTAAACGTATGGCATCAGTAAACGTATACCTGAACTTTAACGGAAACTGTGAAGAAGCATTTAACTTCTACAAAGCAAATTTTGGAGGCGAATTCCCTTACCTCGGAAGATTCAAAGACATGCCTCAGGACGGTGGGAAACCGCTCCCTGCTGAGATGGAGAATCAGATTATGCACGTGTCGCTAATGATCAGCAAAGAAACGTGTTTAATGGGAAGCGATGTTGGTGGAGAATGGGCACCTAGCTTCAAACAAGGAAACAACTTCTCCATTTCAATCAACGCTGAATCGAAAGAAGAAGCAGACCGTTTGTTCAACGGACTATCTGCCGGAGGAACAGTAACGATGCCGTTGGCGAACACGTTCTGGGGAGATTACTTCGGAATGTTCACAGACAAATTCGGAATTAACTGGATGATGAGCTGGAACGAAGGAAAGAAAGACTGAAGACGATAGACTTAAGACACAAGACTGTAGACAATATGAATCTATGGTCTTGGGTCTCAAGCCTACTGTCTCAAAATGACCTCCTGACCAAAATAATTTGAGCTTCTGACCAAAATCATTACATTCGATTCATCCCAACTTTGCTGTATAAATTGAATCGTATGAAAAAAGTAATTTTAATCACAGGAGCATCATCGGGAATGGGAAAAGTATTTGCCCGCGATCTTGCAAAGGAAGGACACATCGTTTACGGAGCGGCTCGCAGAGAGGAAATGCTTTCCGACCTTCATCAATACAATGTAAAGACACTTCCGTTGGATGTTACCAACGACGAATCCATGCAAAACTGCGTTTCCGAAATCCTGAAAAAGGAAGGACGAATTGATGTATTGGTGAACAACGCGGGTTACGGTTCTTACGGAACAATCGAAGAAGTGCCAATGGAAGAAGCTAAACGCCAGTTGGAAGTAAACGTATTCGGATTGGCTCGTATGACACAGCTCGTACTTCCTGCCATGCGCAAACAGAAAAGCGGAAAAATCATCAATATTGCTTCGATCGGGGGAAAAATTGCTACTCCTTTCGGAGGTTGGTATCATGCCAGTAAATTTGCGGTTGAAGGAATGAGTGACAGCCTGAGACTGGAAGTTGCACCGTTTGGAATCGACGTGGTAGTGATTGAACCGGGAGGAGTGAAATCCGAATGGGGTGAAATTGCCTACGACAATCTTACAAAAACAACGGCAAATACAGCTTACGGAGATATGGCGGGTAAGTTCAAACAAGCTTTTGAAAAAGCTATGCCGAAAAATGCAGAACCGGAAGTTATTTCACGCCTGGTGTCAAAAGCCGTCAATTCTTCCCGACCAAAAACACGTTACGTTGGCGGTTATATGGCAAAACCGGCGTTGTTCTTCAGACGTTGGGTGGGTGACCGCACAATGGATCGTATTTTATTAACTCAACTTCCTAAGTAATGGCCGACGTTCTTCAACAAAATATTCTTCTGTCCTGCGAATATGATTTCCATTTTGGAACCGAACAGCTTGTCCCGCATCACGCACTTGGACTGATCATTTCAGGAACTATGGAAATTTTCACACCAGACGGAACACGTTATCTGGAGGCCGGAACCATTGGAATTATGAGGAAGAACACGCTCCTAAAAACGAAAAAACACCCTTCACCGGATGGAAAACCCTTCAAGTCGTTTTCGCTTTTTCTTACAGAGGAAGAATTGAAGTCGTTTGCGCTGAAAAACAATGTTCCTCAGCAGGGAAGATTTTCCGGAGAGACATTGTATGAAATTCCGAAAGATGGAATCTTCAACGGCTTTTTTCAGTCCGTAATTCCGTATTTCGATAAACCCGATCATTTTTCTCCGAAGTTATCCGCTATCAAAACAGAGGAAGCCATTGAATTGCTGTTGCAGCTTGATCCATCTTTCTACTCCTTCCTTTTTGACTTCAGCGAACCCTTCAAAATTGACCTGGAAGGGTTCATGATGAAAAACTTCCTGTTCAATATTCCACTCAAAGAATTCGCACGACTAACCGGAAGGAGCTTATCTACTTTCAAACGCGACTTCTCCAAAGTTTTCGAAGATTCTCCGGAAAAATGGCTTCGCAAGCGCCGACTCTCTGAGGCTCACGCTTTACTGGAACTTCAACTCCACAAACCTTCTGACGTTTATCTTCAGGTTGGTTTCGAAAATTTCTCCCATTTCTCTACAGCATTTAAGAACGAGTTTGGCTACAATCCTTCTTCGCTGGTAAGATGAATGTTCATTAAGATGACGTTTTAAGGCTCTCCCCTTGAGAGGAAGCCTGTAATGTCTTCTATCAATTCACTAACTTCGCTCCATGAAAATTCTCTTCGCATCTTCCAACGAAAACAAGATCAAAGAAATCAAAGCACTTCTTCCCGAAGGTTATGAATTGGTTTCGCTTAAAGACATCAACTTCCACGAAGAAATTCCGGAAACGGCCGATACGATTGAAGAAAACGCCATTCAAAAAGCGACTTATCTTGCAGACAAGCTTTCCATCCCGTGTTTCGCCGACGACACCGGTCTGGTGATCCCTAAACTAAAAGGAGAACCGGGAGTGTATTCTGCGCGCTACGCCGGAGAACAAAGAAATGCCGATGACAACATGAACCTTGTTCTGGAAAAACTGAACAATAAAACCGCACGTTCGGCTCATTTCCTAACGGTGATCGCACTGCATATTTTCAACAAAACGGTTGTCTTTGAAGGAAAAATAGACGGTACCATCACTACCGAAAAACGCGGAACCAATGGCTTCGGTTACGATCCTATCTTCATCCCTGAAAACGAAACCAGAACGTTTGCCGAAATGTCAGCCGAAGAAAAAAACGGCATGAGTCACCGTGGAAGAGCCTTAGAAAAGATGATCAACTTCCTTTCGGAAATATCGCTTTAACAATAACCGTTTTTTCTTAAACTCTCATAGAGATTTAATGAAAATGGAGAATTGAAAAGGTGAATTACCCTGCTTTTCAATTCTCCCTCTTCAATTTTCAATTTGTTTTACAATCTGTTCAAAAGTTACACCCACAAAGGTTGATAAAGCTCTCTTGTTCTGTTAAATTTGCGCCCGTCGCACGTGACATTTAACAATTGAACAAAACAACATGGCAAATCAAAACTCCACAATCCTGTATACGCTAACCGACGAAGCTCCGGCGTTGGCAACATACTCTTTTCTTCCAATCGTTAAGGCGTTTGCTTCAACGGCGGGAATCAATGTTGAATCTCGCGACATTTCGTTGGCCGGACGTATTCTGGCGGCATTCCCTGAACGTCTTACCGACGCTCAGAAGAAAACGGATGCGTTGAGTGAATTGGGGAAACTGGCAACCACTCCGGAAGCTAACATCATCAAATTGCCGAATATTTCTGCATCTATTCCTCAGTTAAAAGATGCAATTGCAGAGTTGCAAAGCAAAGGATACAATGTTCCGAATTATACGGAAACTCCAGCTACAGAAGACGAGAAAAACGCGAAAGCGAAATACGATAAAATCAAAGGAAGCGCAGTAAATCCTGTACTTCGTGAAGGAAACTCCGACCGTAGAGCACCAAAAGCAGTGAAAAACTACGCGAAAAAGCATCCACATTCAATGGGAGCATGGTCGGCAGATTCAAAAACACACGTTGCAAGCATGCCCGAGGGTGATTTCTACGGAAGCGAAAAATCGGTTGTGGTTCCTTCAGCAACGGATGTCCGCATCGAGCATGTTGACGCCGCTGGTAAAGTGACGATACTTAAAGAAAAAACAAGCCTGAAAGACGGTGAAATCATCGACGCTTCTGTAATGAGTCAAAAAGCGTTGAGAGCTTACCTGGCGAAAGAAATTGCTGACGCAAAAGCGAACAATGTATTGCTTTCTGTTCACCTGAAAGCTACCATGATGAAGGTTTCCGATCCAATTATCTTCGGAAATGTTGTTTCTGTTTACTTCCAGGATTTGTTCGTGAAGCATGCCGCCGTGTTTGCTCAATTAGGCATTAACCCTAACAATGGTTTAGGTGATTTGTACGCTAAAATCGAAGCACTTCCTGAAGAGCAAAAAGCAATCATCGAACAGGATATCGAAGCGATTTACGCTCAGAATCCAGCGTTGGCTATGGTGAATTCTGAAAAAGGAATTACAAACCTTCATGTTCCATCTGATGTAATCATCGATGCTTCGGTTCCTGCAGCTATCCGTACTTCCGGAAAGATGTGGAACAAAGAAGGAAAACTGGAAGACACAAAAATGATTATTCCGGATCGCTCTTACGCTGGTGTCTACACTGCAACGATCAATTACTGTAAGAAAAATGGCGCTTTGGATCCAACTACAATGGGATCAGTTCCAAACGTTGGTTTGATGGCTCAGGCTGCTGAAGAGTACGGCTCTCATGATAAAACATTCCAGATTGCCGGCAACGGAATCGTTCGTGTAGTGGATGCAGCAGGAACAACCTTGTTGCAACACGATGTGGAAGCGGGAGATATCTGGAGAATGTGTCAAACAAAAGACGCTCCGGTTCGCGACTGGGTGAAACTGGCTGTAAACCGTGCGCGTTTGAGCGCTACACCGGCTGTGTTCTGGTTGGATAAAAACCGTGCACACGATCAGCAATTGATTCAAAAAGTGGAATTGTACCTGAAAGACCACGATACAACAGGTCTGGATATCCGTATTCTTACTCCGGAAGAAGCAACGGTATTCTCGTTGGACAGAATCGTGAAAGGATTGGACACTATCTCAGTTACCGGAAACGTATTGCGCGATTACCTGACTGACCTCTTCCCTATTCTGGAAGTCGGTACTTCAGCAAAAATGTTATCCATTGTTCCGTTGATGAATGGTGGAGGTTTGTTCGAAACGGGTGCAGGAGGTTCTGCCCCGAAACACGTTGAGCAATTCCTGGAAGAAGGTTACCTGCGTTGGGACTCTCTTGGTGAATTTCTCGCTTTGGCGGTTTCCTTCGAGCACATGTTCAACACAACTGGAAATGCGAAGGCAAAAGTTCTTGCAGAAACTCTGGATGCAGCAACAGAGAAATTCCTCGAAAACGATAAGAGCCCTGCACGTAAAGTAGGTGAAATTGATAACCGCGGAAGTCACTTCTTCCTTACGCTTTACTGGGCACAGGCATTAGCTGCACAAAACAACGACGCAGAGCTGAAAGCGAAATTCACTCCGATTGCAGAGCAAATGACTGCAAACGAGTCGAAAATCAACGAAGAATTGATCGGTGCTCAGGGAAAAGCAACAGACATCGGCGGATACTACATTCCAACTGCGGAATTGGTAAGCGCTGCAATGCGCCCAAGTGCAACATTCAATGGAATTATCGGACAGATTTAATTGGACAAAATCAAAAAATAATATCAATCAAAGTAGGGTCACGATGCATCGTGACCCTACTTTTTATATCATTTCTTTCCAAACTCCACCTCCCAATCATCCAATACAATTGCGCCGATGTCATTATTCGTCCAGGTTTCAATTTCTCCGGTTCTGGCAATCATGAACGTCGGATAACGCTCGTCAATCATATCACTTCTTTCCTGCAATTCGTCTTCCGTTACAGTAATGAATCGAATTCCATGTTTCGATAACTTCTGATAGGCCGCAACATCCGCCATCGTTCCATCTACAATAACATACACCACCACTACATGCGGATTTCGTTCGCGGAATTTATCCATCAGTTCAACCGACTCCCGGCAAAACGGGCAACCCGGAATTGCATAGACAAAAATGGCTCGCTCTTTCTTATCAATCGACTTAAAGCTTTCGTGAACCACGCCATTATTTGTCAAATCGGAAGCATAAATCGGATTCAACGCAAAATAAATTCCCGCCGGTACAACCAGCAACAGAAAAAGGACAAGAACCCTTATTCCGCGTCGTTTGATTCCTCTTCGAATCAACAGAAACACAATCACTGCAAGCAAAATCATGCAGACATACGGTAGAAACTTACTCATCACCCACCCAAATCCCCACGAAAGGAATATCTCTTCACACCAATTTCCCATACATTAAAAATAAGGAACTACGAATACAATTGGAAGTACTAATTTTGTATTCCGCCTCAGACGGGCACTTAAAAACTATGATGCGCTCCCCGGTCTCCTTTTTATTGCTGTTACTGATTGTTGTTTCCGCATGCAGAAGCATCGATCCTGTTGCACCCGAAGAAACGGTGAAAGCTATTCCCGCGGTTCCGCAACCTACATCCCAAATTGTTATTCCGTTGGAAATTGCTTTAGAGGATTACTATAAACTCGCGGATAAGCAGGTCCCAATGGAATTCAAAGGTGGAGAACATCCCTGCGAAGGCGTATCATTCGATTACCTCTTCAACAGAAATCCATTGGAACTCAATGCAGACAACAATAAAGTCACGGTTGACGTTACCGGAAAATACTGGATCAAAATGAGTTATTGTGTGGAATGCACAGATGTATTCACCGAAAAACCGGCATGTATCTTACCTCGAATTCCATTTAGTTGTGGCATAGGGGAACCAATGCGTAGAATGCACCTGCAATACACCTCTTCCTTTGAATTAACCAAAGACTACGGAATCTCAACAGAAACAAAACTGACCAAACTGGAGGCACTTGATCCATGCACGGTTACCGTTTTCCAATTCGATGCCACCGATCAGTTATTGACTGAAGTCCGAAAATCACTCAAAGACCTCGCGAAGGATATCGACAAACAAACCGGTTCCATTAACTTCAAAAAAGAAGCTCAGGAGGCGTGGACACAAGCCGGAGAAACATTTCGCGTTCCTGGATATGGATACATTCACCTGAATCCACAGCGTATTGCGCTTGTTGAACCTCAGGTTCGTCAGAACACGTTGTACACTACCATGCTTGTTGAAGCTCTTCCTGTTTTTAATCA
Source organism: uncultured Fluviicola sp. (assembly GCA_966211245.1). Lineage (GTDB taxonomy): Bacteria > Bacteroidota > Bacteroidia > Flavobacteriales_D > Crocinitomicaceae > Fluviicola. The sequence goes on from CBIHND010000025.1 coordinate 53,429, forward strand.
CAGTTCCGCTCAAACACCTCAGAAACCATTACCGGATCTGGAAATTCTTCCGAATGTACCCAGTGATACCTTTCAATTGTATGTCGATTTTAACCTGAACTACGATTCGCTTTCCACGACCATACAGCAATTCGCCGGAGGTCAAAAACTGATCTTGCAGAAAAGAGAAGTTATTTTCGATAGTGTTACTGTAACCGGCGCATCTGCAAACGAGCTATTAGTAAAGGTGAAATTCTCCGGAGACAAATCAGGAACGCTTTACCTGCACGGAACACCACATTTCAATCCGGAAACCGAAACAATAGAATTACAACATGTCGATTTCGACCTTCAAACGAAAAGCGTCCTGCTGAAAACCGCAAAATGGATGTTCTCCGACCGTATTCTGGAAGCCATTGAAAAAGCCAGTAAACAAGATCTTCAACCACATTTGAAAAAACTAACGAAAACACTGAACCAATCGTTGCAGTATAATTTCAACGAATACAAATTGAATGGAACCGTCAATGAGCTTCACGTACTTCACCTCTATCCTTCAGAAGAAGAACTTGTAGTACGCGTAAAGGCAACAGGAAATCTGAAGTTAAAGAACCGCTAACGGTTCATCATGTGTTCGGCAAGTTTCGGGAATGCCGCGAATAATTCGTCTTTCAACTGATTCGAAATTGGGAGACTATCTACAGCCAGACGCATGCAACGCAACCATTCGTTTTTAGCAACTTCATCAATGGCATGAGGTAAATGACGCATCTTCATTCTCGGATGACCAAACTCCTGAGAATACAATTGCGGACCTCCAAGGAACTGAGTTAGAAACAGAAACTGTTTTCTTTTGATTTCTTCTTTGTCCGTCTTGAATAATGGCGCAATTATTGAAGATTCAAAAACATTATCGTAAAAATGTTCTACCAGCAAATTAATATTATCTGCCCCTATTTTATCGAAGAGACTTTCCATCTTCTGCAAAATTATTCTTATTTCCAGTTCTGTTAACTATTTCCGCATCATGTTAACTATTAATCACATAGTATTTCTATTTTTGCACCGCATGAAAATAGCGCTCACGTTTTTACTCCTGCTAACCGGGTTTGTTTCTTACAGCCAGGAAGAAGTAACTATGTCTGAAGCGATCTCCGACTGCTCGGGAGGAACGAACATTCTGCAACCCGGATCGTTCTCTCTTCAATTCACAGGGAAAGGTGGAGCTTACAAAGATTTTGATGCATACCCCTCACTTTCAGGGACTAAAGAAAACAACTCATTGTGGTGTTCGTTCATCGCTCCTTACAATGGTCGACTTACCCTGGACGCCAACGTATCCGGTGTGGAAGGTTCTTTGCAAATGATCGTTTTCGAGAACGAAACAAAAGACATTTGTGACGATATCTATAAGGGAAAAGCTGAAATCCGACGTCTGATTTTATCGAAAGACAAACACGTTGGTTTAAACCTGATTACTTCAGACAACACGTTATATCCGGTTGATCTGGTAGCGGGAAAACACGTTATGATTTGTTTTCTAACCGAAGCCAAATCAAAAGAGACAGTTGATCTGCACATCAAGTTTGAACCAACTGACGGTGAACTGAAAGAGACAGCGGAAGGCGGTAAATTACTCGACTTACGTAAGGATAAATCTGAAGACGCATTGAAAATCCTTATTCGGGATGTTGAAACCGGAAATCCTGTTGTCGCTAACATGAGCATCTCGGGAATCAAAGACCTTACGGCTGCTTATCAGGGATCTGACTTTTACATTACCGTAGAAAAGTCGGGCAAGATTCAAATGAAAGTCGATGCTGAAGGATATTTCTTCGTAGATAGGGAAGAACCTGTTTCTGCAGGATCAGACAACGAAGTTGTGGTTTGGATGGAACCACTGGGCGAAGGGAAAAGCATGCAGATTGATGAAATCGAATTTGTTCCCGGATCGTCTGAATTTCTTGCTACAGCTGAACCCAAACTACGTCGTCTGAAAGATTTTATGGCACTGAATTCCTCGGTGAAAATTGAAATTCAGGGGCACGTTCATGCTACCGGAGAAAACACGCTTGCCGGACAAAAACTTTCCGAAGCACGTGCAAAACGGGTAATGCAATACCTCTCAGACAATGGCATTGATAAAAACCGAATGACCGCAGTTGGTTACGGTAATACGAAACCTATTTTCCCTGAGGCAAAATTCGCTTACGAAGAGCAGGCCAACCGCCGTGTGGAGATCAAAGTCCTTTAACACTGTTATTTTTTATCTTATTTTTATTGTGAATGTGAATATTTTAATATATTTGCACCGTAATAGACATCTATAATGGTTTTAACACAAGCATATTTCTATTTCTTTTTTGGATCTCACAAGGAGCCGAACTAGAAATATATTGTGCTGTTAGACGAATATTTTTCAAGGGCTCCTCAAAAGGGAGCCCTTTTTTTTCACCCCAAACAAAAAATAACAAACAAAATGAGACATCACAAAGTAGCAATCCAGGGAACAGTTTCTTCCTTCCACGATCTGGCAGCACGTCGCTTCTACGGAGAAGACCTGGAATTGGTATGCTGTACTTCCTTCAGAGAAGTCTGCGAAAAAGTAGTGCGCAATGAAGCCGATTATGCGGTAATGGCAATAGAGAACTTTACCGCCGGGAGTATTCTATCGAATTACAATTTGATTGAGGAATTTAATCTGACAGTAATCGGTGAGACGTACGAACGGATTCAGTTTCACCTGATGGGAAACAAGGGCGTTCGCATTTCAGATGCTTCGCAAGTGTTGTCTCATCCAATGGCACTGGCGCAGTGTCAGGAATTCTTGTGTGAGAATCCCAATTTGCAACCGATTGAATTTTCGGATACTGCAGGTGCTGCGAAAAAGATTGCTCAGGATGGCGATCGTGATAAGCTAGCCATTGGGAATGAAGAAACGGCTCGTACCTACGGACTGGAAATCATTCAGGCAAATATTGAAACGAACAAACAAAACTATACCCGTTTTCTGATTCTTACCAAGTACGGGACACTTCCCGAAGAAACCAACAAGGCTTCTTTAAGTTTCCGTACAGAAAACGAACCGAACGCCCTTGTCAAGGTACTTCAGGTATTCAGTTCCCATGGATTAAACTGCACAAAAATTCAGTCAGTTCCTCTTCCGAATACACAATTGGAATACTCCTTCCATCTGGACATTGAATACAGCAGCCACTCCTTATTCCGTGAAGCTTTCGAAGCTCTGGAGGCGGTAACTGCCAGTGCCAAAATCCTTGGTGAATACCCTAGAAATCCTGTTGAACTTGAAAAAAACCTGGTAATGTCATGAGTGAGCAACTACAAAACGACGTAACGCATGCATTGCAAAAGATGCGTGAACAAATTGATCGTATCGATCACGAAATACTGAACCTGTTCAATGAGCGTCTGATGGTATCGGAAACCATCGGCTTACTAAAGTTCAAACACAACATTGCTGTGGTTCAAAACAACCGTTTCGAACAAATCATCACAAAAATGATTGAAGAGTCTGAAGAACTGAATATTTCAGAAGCATTCATCCGAACGTACCTTCAGGCGATGCATACGGAATCCATCCGTAGACAGGAAGAGTTACAGCGATCTTTGATTTAGAGGCTTTATGCCTCTAAATCAACGTTCAAAAGGTTCAAGGTTGAACGATTTAAACGTTGGACTCATTATACCTTTGAACTTTTTGAACTTTTAAACGCTCTAAAGATTCTCAATCAACGAGTCATCAACCATGGAAGGAATCGTCACTTTCAGTCGCGGTTCCTGTTCCATTGCACGTTTGATCGCAAAAATAGCTCCTTCGTTTCTTGCCCAGTTTCTGCGCGCAATTCCGTTGTTCACATCCCAGTGTAACATCATCGTCAATCGACGCTGTGCATCGTCAGAGCCGTCCAGCAGCATTCCAAACCCACCGTTGATTACTTCACCCCAACCTACTCCACCTCCGTTGTGGATAGAAACCCAGGTTGCCCCACGGAAGCTATCACCGATAACATTATGGATCGCCATATCAGCTGTAAATCGTGAACCATCGTAAATATTCGACGTTTCGCGATACGGTGAATCTGTACCGGAAACATCGTGATGATCTCGCCCAAGAACAACCGGGCCAATTTCGCCGTTTGCTATCGCTTTATTGAACGCAGACGCGATCTTGGTACGTCCTTCCGCATCAGCATAAAGAATACGTGCCTGAGAACCTACAACAAGCTTATTTTGTTGCGCTCCTTTGATCCATTGAATATTGTCTGCCATTTGTTGCTGAATTTCAACAGGGCTGTTTTCCTTCATTTCTTCTAAAACTGCACAAGCCAGATCATCCGTCTTCTGAAGATCCTCCGGTTTTCCGGACGTACACACCCAACGGAACGGACCAAATCCGTAGTCAAAGCACATTGGACCCATGATATCCTGAACATACGAAGGATACTTGAAATCGATTCCGTTCGGAGCCATTACGTCTGCACCTGCGCGGGAGGCCTCCAGTAAGAATGCATTTCCGTAATCGAAGAAGTAAGTCCCTTTCGCAGCGTGAGCATTGATTGCATTCGCATGACGAACCAGCGTTTCCTGAACCTTCTGTTTGAACAGATCAGGGTTTTCAGCCATCATTTCATTGGATGCTTCAAAAGATTGTCCAACCGGATAATAACCACCCGCCCATGGGTTGTGGAGCGAAGTCTGGTCGGAACCAAGATCAATGTGCAGGTTTTCCTTGTCGAATTTCTCCCAAACATCCACTACGTTTCCGAGGTACGCCAACGAAACAACTTCTTTCGTTTCCTGCGCTTTTCGGACACGGGCTACCAATGCATCCAAATCTTCAACGATTTCGTGAATCCAGCCTTGTTCGTGACGAATTTTAGTAATCTTCGGATTCACTTCAGCACAAACAGTGATACATCCTGCGATGGTTCCGGCTTTTGGTTGAGCTCCACTCATTCCTCCCAGTCCGGAAGTAACGAACAATGACCCGGCCGGTTCCTTTTTGATTTTTCTGAATCCGTTCAAAACGGTAATCGTTGTTCCGTGCACGATACCCTGTGGCCCGATGTACATGTAAGAACCAGCTGTCATTTGACCGTATTGAGTCACTCCAAGTGCGTTGAATTTCTCCCAATCATCCGGCTTCGAGTAATTTGGAATCATCATTCCGTTCGTAACCACAACGCGCGGAGCATCTTTATGTGAAGGGAATAACCCAAGTGGGTGTCCCGAATACATTACCAACGTTTGTTCATCGGTCATTTCTGTCAGGTACTTCATACACAGACGGTACTGAATCCAATTCTGGAAAACAGCTCCGTTCCCACCATAAGTAATCAATTCCTGCGGGTGTTGTGCCACGGCAATATCCAGGTTATTTTGAATCATCAGCATGATTGCTTTCGCCTGCATGGATTTTCCCGGATACTCGGTAATCGGACGTGCGTACATGGTGTGTTTCGGTTTGAAGCGGTACATGTAAATACGTCCGTAAGTATTCAACTCTTCATAAAACTCACCGATCAATTCTCTATGTTGCTCTACAGGGAAATAACGCAATGCATTTCTCAAGGCCAACTTCTTCTCTTCTCCGGAAAGGATTTCCTTTCGTTTGGGAGCGTGATTCAATGCAGGATCAACGGCCTGTTTAGGAGGCAAAATAGATGGAATTCCTTCTTGTAGTTCGGATTGAAATTCGGCTAATGTCATGTGAAAAGTTTTGGCAAAAATAGCAAAACCTTAGAACCGGATAGACATAAAAAAGGGCCGATAATTATCGACCCTTGTTATCACTGTTATATCTATTAATGGATCACATTAATGTGCCCTTTGAATTCGTATTTCTTATCGTTCAGATAATCTTTTGTTCGGATAGTCCACATGTAAGTTCCCTGAGGAATAATCCTTCCATGGTACGTTCCATCCCACGCGGCATCAACGTCATGTGATTCCCAAATGATTTCGCCCCAACGGTCGAAGATCAACAACTCGAAGTTCGTCTCATCAATTCCTGAGATTTCCACTTTCCAGTTTTGGTTGAACTCGTCGTTATCCGGAGTGAATGTATTCGGTGCATACAACAATACTTCAGGATACACCGGTACATCTTTGATGATTGTATCCGTACATCCAAGGTAAGATGTTGAAACCAACATTACCTGATACGTTGCAACAACTCCATCCGGATAGAATGTATTAGTATTCTCCTGAGTTGAAGCAGACGGTGTTCCACCTGGCATCGACCATTGGTAAGTATCCGCTCCTGTACTGTAATTGAAGAAATCCACATGCGTATTGAACATTGTTACCGGTTCAGGACTCCATTTGAAATCAGCTTCCGGTTTTGGTAACACATTCAGGAAACCGACAAACGTAGTTGAATCAATACATCCGTCAGGAGAAGTAACAATCAACTGAACATCGTATGAACCTGCATACAATTCCTGCGGAACTATCTGATTCTGATCAATGAACTGTTGTCCGTTTGATGTATTCCAAACAGTTGAAGCAACCATATTCGGATCAGTTGTATTCGTTAAGGTAAATACTGCTGGCTCACACTTCACCGGTTCATCTACTGCAATTTGCGGAACAGGAAGCGGATAAGCAATAATTTGTGTCGACAATACCAACGGAGAACTTTCACAGCCGTCTGTTACAGTCACCGTATAAGTTGTGGTATTCTGCGGTGCTTCTGTAATCGAACTGACAGTTCCGGTATTCGAATGAGAAGTTGACCACACAAAATCATACGGAGCACCAATACCACCAGTAACGCCTGTTGTAGAGATCGTTCCCGGATATCCAGGACAAACACTCTGATCCATTGGAGTTAGCGAGCCTGAAATCGGAGGACGAACACTTACCAAGATTGAATCCGGTTGTGACAAACATCCTGATTCACTTTCAGCAACTACAGGATAGTACGTATTTGTTACTGAGTTTACATCCTGATTCGCTGCAGTTGAAGTCGTATGATCCCAGTGATAGATGTATGTTGATCCGCCTGTTGCAGATGCCACAAGGGAAGCTGTACCGTTCTGACAAATCAACGTATCGTTTGAAACCGAAACCACAATCGGAGTCGGGTCAATAATTGTTGTATTGATACATTTCTGACATCCCATTGCATTCTTCGCACATACGTTGTACGTTCCTGCAGCGAAACCACCTTGAGTATTGGAAGCCCCCCAGTTTGAACCACCGTCGAAACTGTACTGAGTTGATCCCGGAGAATTAATTGTAATTGTACCGTCTGAATATCCACCACAAGAAGGTGCTACAGGACTAGCTGTAAGGTTAACATCGACAACATTTACAATCATTGTATCCCGTACGGTCCCACAAAGTGTGCTTGTGTGTCTCCATACGAACTTATACGTTCCCGGTTGGTTCACTGTCACAGTAGGAGTCGGGCTACTAAAGTTTGGTGAAAAGCTTGCTGTTGCAGGTGGAGTCATTCCCGGAGGAGCAATCACCTGCCAGTTCCCTGTTACAGGAGCGGTAGCAGCATTTCCACTTAAGTTAATTGGCGTTCCGAAACAAACTGTTTGATCCGGCCCCGCATTCGGAGTCAATGTTGGAACAACAGTAATGGTAAATGTCGCTGTATCCTGAAGCGCCGGTGTTGTACCCATCGCCGGTTGAGTAACTTCCACCTGGTAAGTTGTAGTCACCGTTGGAGTTACAGTAGTTGTTCCTGCAGTAGGATTAGCCACACCAGTTGTTACCAACCAGTTGAATGAAGGGTTTGAATATCCCGGAGTAGCAATTGTTACGGTTGTAGAGTTGCCCTGACAGATCGTTTGATCCGGAGCAGATACACCACAAACTACAGCTGCAGTTCCGAAGAAATCAAGATTTACGTTTTGGTTTGTGAAACTGTAGTTAGACAAACAAAGGATAAATGATTGCCCTGCAGTTACGGTTAATGGTGGTTGGTAACTGGAAGAAGATGCTGCCGGCGGGTAATTTGCCGGTGAAGACATCCCTGTGTTTCCGTTACATGTTCCATTCCAGTTACAAGCAATCGGAGGGAGTGTGTTTCCATTGATTCCGGCACATGCGTTTCCGTTTGTATTCGGCCACATGATCCAGTCGAAACATCCGCTTCCTGAAGGTCCTCCACTGGCATTCAAACCAATCAGAGACCATTCAAGTGTTCCATTGGAAACCACATTAATTGTAATGAACGTAGAAACCGTTTCTCCTGAAAGCAAACACCCGGAGTTAATTCCCTGTGGGTTTGAACTTGGATTAGAAATGGTTCCTGTTCCAAAATCAGAAACGTTATAAGAAGGTTGTGTTCCAACAACCGGGAATTGCGGTGTAGTACACCCCGGAACTGCAAGGTTACAGTTTACCGGAAGCTGCTGTGACCAAGCGAAGGTCACAAAAAGCAGAATTGGTAATAACAATACTCTTTTCATGTCGCTTAGTTTTGACAATTTTCAAATGGATATGGTTTCATTTGGTCGACACCATATATTCCAGTCTGGATGCACGAGATACTCAACGCGTTTCCTCCAAACCACGCGGTGAATGTTACATCGTTAAATGCATCAAGATTCTTTGTAAGAATGAAAGCACGCTTGGTGTTCCAATCCAGACGAGCAACCTCTACGTAAGGGTTAGCTCTAAGTTCTGTTTCCAGTTCTCTGAACATTTGCTCATCGGTAATGTTTACCATACATTGACCGAAGAACTTCAGAGACTCTGTTTCCTGAGCAGTGCCTGTTCCGATGAACATAGCGAAAAACAAAATCAGTGTAGTTGTCTTCATGATAGTTACTGTGTACAAACAAAACGATAATACAACGTAAAGGTTGTCTTAACGCAATACAAAGTTAAGCAATCCGCAATGCCTTAAAAAACAAAAGGTTCCGTTAATTGGAACCTTATTGTGTTATATTTTGAACTATTTTAGATAAATTTAAACGATTTACCCGGATAGTGTGCCGAATTCCCCAATTCCTCTTCGATACGGAGCAGTTGGTTGTACTTCGCCATGCGGTCTGAACGTGAGGCAGAACCAGTCTTAATCTGGCCACAGTTAAGGGCTACAGCAAGATCAGCGATTGTATTATCCTCTGTTTCACCACTTCTATGAGACATAACAGAGGTATAACTATTTCTTGTTGCCAACTGTACAGCTTCAATGGTTTCTGTTAATGAACCGATCTGATTCACTTTAACCAAAATTGAATTGGCAACCCCTTGTTCGATCCCCTGCGCCAAACGTTTTGTGTTGGTAACGAACAAATCGTCTCCGACTAACTGAACCTTTGATCCAAGTTTTTCTGTTGCCATTTTCCATCCTGCCCAATCGTCTTCAGCTAAACCATCCTCTATCGAAACAATCGGGTACTTCTGACACCAGTCAACCCAGAAGTCAACCATTTCTGCAGATGAACGCTTCTCTCCTGTTGATTCGAACACATATAATCCGCTTTCGGTTTTGTAAAACTCAGAAGAAGCAGCATCCAATGCAATGTATACATCTTCTCCCGGCTTGAATCCTGCTTTTTCAATTGCCTGCATTACTACCTGAATTGCCTCTTCGTTAGAACCAAGATTCGGTGCAAAACCACCTTCGTCACCAACGTTAGTTGAAAGTCCTTTTGACTTCAACACAGATTTCAGGTGATGGAAAATTTCAGTTCCCCAGCGCAACCCTTCAGAAAAGGAGGAAGCACCAAACGGCATTACCATGAATTCCTGAATATCGATCAGGTTATCCGCATGAGAACCTCCGTTCAGGATATTCATCATCGGAACCGGCATTGTATTCGCTCCAACTCCTCCGACATACTTGTAAAGGCTCATTCCGGCTTCCTGTGCAGCGGCGCGTGCAACGGCCAATGATGTTCCAAGAATAGCATTTGCACCCAGATTAGACTTATTCGTAGTTCCATCAAGAGCAATCAACGTTGAATCAATGGCTTTCTGATCGTAGATGTCCATTCCCAGTAGTTCCTCAGCAATAATTGTATTTACGTTCTCTACTGCCTTCAAAACTCCTTTCCCAAGGTATTTTGACGCATCACCGTCACGTAACTCAACAGCTTCGTGAATTCCTGTAGAAGCACCGGATGGGACAGCTGCTCTTCCAAAAGCGCCATTGGTGGTGTACACATCAACTTCAACAGTTGGATTTCCTCTTGAATCCAAAACCTGTCTTCCTACGATACGAGCAATGTAAGTCATGTTTTTTTGTTTTTTAATAGCTACAGCAATTGAAGTATGAAATCTGCTGTAGGGGTCATATTATTTTTTATTAATTGTAGTTAAACCAATCCGCCCGCTTGTAACTTGACGAGCGGGCGGATTGCTTTATTATTTTTTCATGTTATTGATGAACTGATCGAACAGGTAACGCGAATCGTGCGGTCCGGCAGATGCCTCCGGGTGGTACTGCACCGAGAAAATCTTCTTGCCTTTTATTTGAATTCCGGCGATCGTGTTATCGTTCAGGTGCAGGTGAGTCACCTCAACCTTGTCTTGTTTCTCCACACTCTCGTGAGTGATTACGAATCCGTGATTCTGAGAAGTGATTTCTCCTTTTCCTGTCAGGAGGTTCTTAATCGGGTGATTTACTCCACGGTGTCCGTTGAACATCTTTGCTGTCTCCAAGCCCTGACTTAGTCCAAGAATCTGATGCCCTAAACATATTCCGAAAATCGGAATATCCGTTTCTACAAGATCTTTCACCAATGCAATTTCGTTTGGCATTGCTGCGGGGTCACCAGGACCGTTAGACAACATAATTCCGGTCGGGTTAAAGGCTTTTATATCCGCAACCGTAGTTCCAAGTGGAAATACTTTTACGAACGCTCCACGATCTGTCAAACAGCGAACAATGTTTCGTTTTACACCAAAGTCAAGTAATGCTACACGGTATTCGCTTGAAGCATCTCCGGCCTCGTAAGCCGTTTTGGTTGCCACTTTCGAGGAAAGCTCCATTCCGTGCATGGAAGGAATTTCTTTTACTTTTTGAATCAATACCGATTCGTCCAGAATTTCAGATGAAATAATGGCGTTCATTGCACCTTTATGGCGAATGTGTCTTACAAGTGATCTGGTATCGATGTCGGTAATTCCAACCGTTTCATTTTTTACCAGGTAGTCATGTAGGTTCGACACTCCACTTGCACGCGAAAACCCGGGAGAGAATTTCTTGGTCACCAAACCGGCAATCTTTACGGTTTCGGATTCTACTTCATCGTTATGAACTCCATAGTTACCGATGTGTGCGGTTGTCATGATTAGCAATTGACCGTAATACGAAGGATCCGTAAATACTTCCTGATAACCGGTCATGCCTGTATTAAAGGCAATTTCACCTGTGGTTGTTCCGATTTTTCCTGTGGCGAATCCACGAAAAACTGTTCCATCTTCAAGAACAAGGAGCGCAGATGAGCGTTCTTCCATAGCTAATTTTTTTGCAAAATTACGTCTTTCATTTTGATCCCTCACAATGAGGGTTAATAAAAAAGGGTATCCGTTAATAACTGGATACCCTTTTTAAAGTGTTAAGAGAACAACTTCATGATTACTCTTCTGTTTTCTCTTCTGATTCGTTTGTAGTTTCATCTGCCGGAGCATCAGCTTCAGGAGCAGTTTCTTCTGCTGCAGGAGCTTCTTCAACTGCGTCAGTGATCTGATCGTTCACCGCTGTTTCTTCAGCTGCAGGTGTTTCAACAACTTCCGCTTCTGCTACATCTGTAGCTTCTGCAACAGGCGCTTCTGTTTTCTTAGCAGCTCCTGAACCACCACGACGTGAACGACGTGTAGTTGTTTTCTTCTCACCTGAAGTGTATACTTCGTTGAAGTCAACCAATTCGATCAAACACATTTCTGCGTTGTCACCCAAACGGAAACCTGTACGGATGATACGTGTGTACCCTCCCGGACGGTCTGCAACTTTCGGAGCTACTGTGCGGAACAATTCCGTAACAGCCTCTTTACTTTTCAGGTAAGAGAATGCTGTACGACGATTGTGTGTTGAATCGTCTTTTGATTTTGTGATAATCGGTTCAACGTAAACACGCAAAGCTTTTGCTTTTGCGATTGTTGTAGAAATACGCTTGTGCTCGATCAAAGAGCAAGCCATATTTGACAACATTGCTTGTCTGTGTTCCGACTTTCTTCCGAGATGATTTACTTTTTTTCCGTGTCTCATGATTTTGAATTTCGTAAGTAACGGTTAGCTGAAACTTAGTATCGCGTCGTTTCAGCCACCTATTACGACATTATAAATAGTTAATGCGATACTAGTCTTTATCCAATTTGTACTTGGCAACGTTCATTCCGAAGTTCAACCCTTTAGAATCTACAAGGTCTTCCAACTCCGTCAACGATTTCTTACCGAAGTTACGGAACTTCAATAAGTCGTTTTTGTTGTATGAAACAAGATCCCCAAGTGTTTCTACGTCTGCAGCTTTCAAACAGTTCAGTGCACGTACCGATAGGTCCATATCCACTAATTTAGTTTTAAGCAACTGACGCATGTGAAGTGATGTTTCATCGAACTCTTCCGTTTCAGATTTCACTTCACTATCCAATGTGATGCGCTCATCAGAGAACAACATAAAGTGGTGAATCAAAATCTTAGCAGCCTCTTTCAATGCATCTTTCGGGTGAATAGAACCATCTGTAGTCAATTCCAACACCAATTTCTCGTAATCCGTTTTTTGCTCTACACGGTAGTTTTCGATCGTGTATTTAACGTTTACAATCGGAGTAAAGATTGAGTCTACGAAGATTGTTCCGAAAGGAGCGTTTCCGCTTTTGTTCTCTTCAGCAGGAAGGTAACCACGTCCTTTAACGATAGTCAATTCCAGTTCCAACTTAACAGAAGTTTCCATGTTACAGATCACAAGATCCGGGTTCAATACCTGGAATCCTGAGGTGAACTTACCAAGGTCACCTGCTGTTAGTTTGTCTTGTCCGGAGATAGAAACTACAACAGTTTCGTTATCTGTACCGTCGATTTGCTGCTTGAAACGAACTTGTTTCAAGTTAAGAACGATTTCAGTAACGTCTTCCACAACACCTTTCAAAGTTGCGAACTCGTGGTCAGCACCTTCGATGCGCACTGAAGAAATTGCGTAACCTTCCAAAGATGAAAGTAAGATACGACGCAAAGCGTTTCCTACTGTGATACCGTAACCTGGCTCAAGCGGGCGGAACTCAAATTGTCCCTTGCGCTCGTCCGATTGGATCATAATTACCTTGTCCGGTTTTTGAAAATCTAAAATTGCCATTTTGTTTTTCTTCTTTTTAATTGTTTCGCAGTTGCGCGGTATAAAAGATTGAAGAAGTCGATTATACCCTTTGGCTGCAATTCAATGATTAATTTATTACTTAGAGTACAATTCGACGATCAATTGCTCCTTGATATTTTCAGGGATCATTTCACGTGAAGGCACGCTTAGTACTTTTCCTGAGTAAGTTGATTTGTCAAAATCCAACCAATCGTAACGCTTGTTTGACGCTGTCAAAGAATCGTTGATTGCTTCCAAAGATTTTGATTTCTCACGTACACCAACAACATCACCAACTTTCAGGTGGAATGAAGGAATGTTCACCACTTCTCCGTTTACAACAATGTGTTTGTGACTAACCAACTGACGTGCAGCACGACGAGAAGGAGCGATACCAAGGCGGTAAACAGTGTTGTCCAAACGTGCTTCACACAATTGCAACAATACTTCACCTGTAATCCCTTTCATGCGCGACGCTTTGTCGAACAAATTAGCAAACTGACGCTCAAGAATTCCGTAAGTGTACTTCGCTTTTTGCTTCTCACCCAACTGGATTGCGTACTCTGATTGTTTGCTTCCTCTACGCTTTGAAGGTCCGTGTTGACCTGGTCCGTAGCTTCTTCTGTCCAGTGCTTTGTCTGGACCGAAAATTGGGTCGCGGAAACGACGTGCAATTTTCGATTTTGGTCCTGTATATCTTGCCATTTCTATTTTATATACGGGGGAGGTTGTGGATTAAGGCTTTCCTCCGACAACCGGGTTCCCCCAAATTGATTACTTTATTATACTCGTCTCTTTTTCGGAGGACGACAACCGTTGTGTGGTAATGGGGTAACATCGATAATTTCCATCACTTCGATTCCACTGTTGTGGATTGAACGAATAGCTGACTCGCGTCCGGCACCAGGTCCTTTTACAAAAACGCGAACTCTACGTAGTCCGAAGTCATGTGCTTCTTTCGATGCATCCTCAGCAGCAACTTGTGCAGCGTACGGAGTGTTCTTTTTAGAACCTTTGAAGCCCATTTTACCAGCGGATGACCAGGAAATAACCTGACCAGCGTTGTTCGTCAAAGAAATAATCACATTGTTGAAGGTAGCTTGGATATGCGCTTCACCCATTGCGTCTACTTTGACGTTTTTCTTCTTCTTTTGATTTGCTTTTGCCATTTCTAAAGTTATTTAAGCTGCCGCTCGAAGCGGATTGCTATTACTTAGTTGCTTTTTTCTTGTTTGCAACTGTTTTTCTTCTACCTTTTCTAGTACGAGAGTTGTTTTTCGTACGTTGACCACGAAGAGGAAGACCGTTACGGTGACGAATACCACGCTGACATCCGATGTCCATCAAACGCTTGATGTTCAATTGGATTTCAGAACGCAACTGTCCTTCTGTCTTAATCTCAGAGATTGAATTACGGATCAAACCAATTTGATCGTCATTCCAGTCCTGAACTTTGATGTTCTCGTCGATACCATTAGCAGCCAATACTTTTTGTGCTGTGCTGCGTCCGATACCGTAGATGTACGTCAAACCGATTACACCTCTTTTGTTTTTTGGTAGATCAATACCTGCTATACGTGCCATAATTACCCTTGTCTTTGTTTTAGTTTAGGATTCTTCTTGTTAATCACGTAAACTCTTCCTTTTCGTTTAACGATCTTGCAATCTGCAGAACGTTTTTTAACTGAAGCTCTTACTTTCATGTTGTGTTGTTTTATCGATGTTCGATGTCCCTTACCCTACTTATTTGTAACGGAAGGAAATACGCCCTTTAGTTAAATCGTACGGAGACATTTCCACTTTCACACGGTCTCCGGGAAGGATCTTAATGTAGAACATTCTCATCTTTCCTGAAATGTGAGCAGTGATAACGTGCCCGTTTTCTAATTCCACACGAAACATTGCATTAGACAATGCTTCAATGATGGTTCCATCTTGTTCAATTGATGATTGCTTAGCCATATCTTAGATTCCTGATGAAATTTCTTGTGGAGATCTTCTACCGCGCACACGAGCACCTTCCATCAAACCATCCATATGGCGATTCAACAGGTAAGACTCAATTTGCTGTAGTGTATCCAATACTACTCCAACCATAATCAAAAGAGATGTTCCTCCGAAGAAGTACTCAAAGCCTGAAGTGATTCCACAAGCGTAAGCAATTGACGGAAGGATAGCAATCATTGCAAGGAACATAGATCCGGGAAGTGTAATACGGGAGATCAATGAATCGATGTAGCTGGCTGTTTCTTCACCTGGACGAACTCCAGGGATAAAACCACCACTTCTTTTCAAATCATCTGCCATCTTACGTGGATTGATCATAATTGCGGTATAGAAATACGTAAACACGATAATCAATAGCGCTAACAATCCATTGTACCAAACACCATGAGTATCACCGAAGGTGTAGCTCATGAAACCAGATTGTGTACCACTTGCAAGCATTACGGGAACAGTCATAATTGCCTGAGCAAAAATGATTGGCATCACACCTGAAGCATTCACTTTCAAAGGCAAATAGCTTCTTGCTCCCTGCTCATCAACCGCTCTGGCTCCGACAACACGCTTAGCTGTGTTTAGCGGAACTTTACGAACCCCCTGAACAATCAGGATAGTTCCAAGAACGATTAGAATGAACACAACCAATTCCAAAATCAACTTCAACGGAGTCGCTGCAGTTGCTTCTGAAATGAATGCTTGTGGCAAACGAGACAAGATACCTACGGTAATCAACAAAGACACACCGTTTCCGATACCTTTTTCTGTAATACGTTCACCCAGCCACACTGCGAACATCGAACCGGCAACCATACAGGTTACAGCAGTTGTCCACCACAATGCGCTGCTTGTTGTAATTGTAGGATCCAGAGCGCCTTGAATTTTCTCAGCGTACAAAGCGATGTACGTTGGCGCCTGAACAGCACAAATACCAATGGTTAGTATGCGAGTAAAGGTGTTAATACGTTTTCTTCCCGACTCCCCTTCGTTTTGCATTTTCTGAACAGCAGGAACTGCCATTCCAAGAAGTTGCATAATAATAGAGGCACTGATGTAAGGCATGATACCAAGAGCCATGATTGAAACGTTTGTAAATCCACCTCCGGAGAAGATAGACAACAACGATTCCAACGCATTATCAGAGCTGGATTTACTTGCATTCGCGATAACTGCGTCTGCATTTACGCCAGGCAGCATGATAAACGACCCGATACGGTAAATAAGAATAAGAGAAAGCGTAAGAATAATACGCTTTCTCAATTCTTCAACCTTCCAGATGTTTTTTATGTTTTGTATAAACCGTTTCATAAAAAAATGTCGGCAAAGTTAATTAGATTTCTGAAATAGAACCACCTTGAGCCTCAATTCCTGCCTTAGCAGTAGATGAGAACTTATGTGCTGTAATATTTACTTTCGCTTTCAATTCACCGCGACCAAGGATTTTCACCAAGTCGTTTCCGGATACCAATCCGTTGTCGCGCAATACTTCAAGAGTAATATCAGTGATGTTTTTGCGATCAACAATTGATTGAATTGCATCCAAATTGATTGCTTTGTATTCAACACGGTTGATGTTCTTGAATCCGAACTTAGGTACACGGCGCTGTAGCGGCATTTGACCTCCTTCGAATCCGATTTTCTTCGAATAACCAGAGCGTGATTTAGCTCCTTTGTGTCCGCGGGTAGCAGTACCTCCACCACCTGAACCGTGTCCACGACCGATGCGCTTATCGCTATGAGTAGCGCCCGCTGCTGGTTTTAGATTATTTAAATTCATGATAATTCGATTTAAAGTTTTATTCTACAACTTGTACCAAATGCTCGACCTTCTTAATCATTCCGAGAATTTGTGGTGTTGCTTCTTTCTCTAGTACCTGGTTCAAACGGCGGAATCCAAGAGCCTGGATCGTTGCTTTTTGACGAGCCGGACGTTTGATAGCACTGCGAACTTGTTTGATTTTAATAGTTGCCATCTGTTCTTTGATTAACCGTTAAACACTTTATCCATACTAATTCCACGCTGACGAGCAACAGTTGCTGCATCACGCATAGACGCCAAGGCGTTCATTGTTGCCTTCACTACGTTGTGAGGGTTAGATGAACCTTGAGACTTCGCCAATACGTTATGAATACCAACTGATTCAAGTACAGCACGCATCGCACCACCTGCGATTACACCGGTACCGTTAGTTGCAGGTTTCAACAAAACTTCTGCACCACCGAATTTTCCTTTTTGAGAGTGAGGAACTGTTCCTTTAAGAATAGGAACTTTGATCAAGTTCTTCTTCGCGTCATCAATTCCTTTTGTGATAGCCTCGGTAACTTCTTTCGCTTTACCAAGACCGTGACCTACGATTCCGTTTTCGTCTCCAACCACAACGATTGCAGAGAAAGAGAACGTACGTCCACCTTTTGTTACTTTGGTTACGCGGTTCACGGCAACCAATTTATCTTTTAGCTCAATATCTGAAGCTTTTACTCTATTTACTGCTTGTGCTGCCATGTTTTAGAATTTAAGTCCGCCTTCTCTTGCCGAATCAGCCAACGATTTAACTCGACCGTGGTACAAGTACCCGTTACGATCGAAAACTACTGCGTCAACTCCAGCTTTCTGAGCTTTGTCAGCAATCTCTTTTCCTACTACTGCTGCTTGTTCTGACTTATTCTTTTTGTCAGCAGCTTTGTTTTTGTACGAAGAAGCCGCAGCAAGCGTTACTCCTTTAGAGTCATCGATAATCTGTGCGTAGATCTGTTTGTTAGAACGGAACACAGACAAACGAGGAACCGCAGTTGTACCAGTAATTTTCTTACGGATACGACGCTTAATTTTAGCTCTTCTGTTGATTTTACTAAATGCCATAACTTATTAAGATTATTTTTTACCTGCAGATTTACCAGCTTTTCTTCTGATCTCTTCGCCGACGAAGCGGATACCTTTTCCTTTGTATGGTTCTGGTTTACGAAGGGAACGAATCTTGGCAGCAGCCTGACCCAAAAGTTGCTTATCGTGAGACTCAAGAGTCACGATTGGAGCTTTACCTTTTTGAGTGTCTGCAGACACCTTAATTTCTTTAGGAAGTTCGAGAATAATCGTGTGAGAGTAACCAAGTGCCAACTCCAACTGTTGTCCAGTTGCTGTTGCACGGTAACCTACTCCGATTACTTCCAACTCCTTTTTGTACCCTTCGGACACACCAACCACCATATTTTGAACCAAAGCGCGGTATAGACCATGCTTTGAACGATGATCCGGCGCATCAGACGCGCGGCTAAAAGTGATTTCAGAACCGTCAATGTTAACGTTCACAGCAGTTGTATCGAACTCCTGTGCAAGCTGACCTTTTGATCCTTTAACGGAAATCAAGTTTCCGTCCACCTTTACTTCAACTCCACTCGGGATTGTTACTGGGGATTTACCTATCCTTGACATTATTTATTTGTTTTACGAATTACGGGTGACCATCAGCTGAAGCTGAGTCACCCTGCATTCTATTTTACGTATTTGAAAATTTCGGACTGCAAAGGTAGATAAACCTTTTCAAACCATCCTAAATTTTCAACATTTCAATTTAATATACGTAGCAAAGAACTTCTCCACCAACGTTTTCTTTTCTTGCTTCTTTATCAGTGATCACACCTTTAGAAGTAGAAACGATTGCGATACCCAACCCGTTCAACACACGTGGCATATCAGCTGCACCTGAGTACTTACGAAGACCTGGACGAGACGCGCGCTCGATTTTAGTGATCGCAGGAACTTTAGTAGATGCATTGTATTTCAAGGCAATCTTGATGATTCCTTGTTTTCCATCGTCTTCGAATTTGTAGTTAGCGATATACCCTTGATCGTAAAGGATCGAAGTGATTGCACGCTTAACTCCTGAAGATGGAATTTCAACCATTTTCAAACGAGCTGAATTTGCGTTACGAATTCGTGTCAGATAATCTGCAATAGGATCTGTATACATGTCCTTTTTCTTTTATTAATTACTCGGTAGAGTTTCAACCCGTCAACTGACGGAGACTTTTACCAACTTGCTTTTTTAACTCCCGGGATTTTTCCTGCCAACGCCATTTCACGGAAAGTAACACGTGAAACACCAAATTGGCGCATGTACCCGCGAGGGCGACCAGTCAAACCACAACGGTTGTGTACACGAACTTTAGAAGAGTTCGCTGGCAACTGCTGCAATTTATCCCACTCACCAGCTGCTTTCAACTCTGCACGTTTTGCAGCGAATTTAGCAACCATTTTTTCTCTTTTGCGCTCACGCGCTTTCATTGATTCCTTAGCCATCTTGCTTATTTTTTAATGAAAGGGAATCCAAAGGCATCAAGCAATGCTTTTCCTTCTTCATCATTTTCAGCTGATGTAACAAATGTGATGTCCATTCCAAGGATCTTGTTCACCTTGTCGATGTCGATCTCAGGGAAGATGATGTGCTCTTTAACACCAAGGTTAAAGTTACCGCGTCCGTCGAATCCTTTTGCGTTGATTCCACGGAAGTCACGTGTACGAGGCATAGCAACAGAGATCAAACGATCAAGGAAGTCGTACATCTTATCTCCACGCAACGTAACTTTCGTACCGATTGGCATTCCTTTACGTAGTTTGAAGTTCGATACGTCTTTCTTAGAGATCGTAGCCACTGCTTTCTGTCCAGCGATACGAGATACATCTGCGATAGCGTGATCAATTACTTTTTTATCAGCAACAGCGTCTCCTAAACCTTGGCTGATTACGATTTTTTGCAATTTAGGCACACGCATTACCGTTTTGTACCCAAATTTCTCAGTAAGTGCAGGAATGATTTCCTCTTTATACTGTTTCTTCAGTCGTGGTGAATAACTCATTACTTGATCTCCTCTCCTGTTTTAATAGAATAACGAACTAACTTGCCTTTCGCATTTTCCTTACGTCCGATGCGTGTAGCTTGTCCTTTAACAACCACCATAAGGTTAGAGATGTGGATTCCTCCTTCTTTCTCAACGATTCCTCCTTGTGGTTCAGACGCGCTAGGCTTAGTGTGACGCTTAACGATGTTAAGACCTTCCACTGTAGCACGTTCTTTGTTTCTGTCAATAGTCAGTACTTTACCTTCCTGACCTTTAGACTCACCGCTCAATACTTTAACAGTGTCGCCTACTTTGATGTGTAATTTCTTTTGCATGACTTCACTAATTATTAAAGTACCTCAGGAGCTAGTGAAACAATCTTCATGTAGTTGTTTTCACGAAGCTCACGAGCAACTGGTCCGAAAATACGGGTTCCTCTCATATCCCCCGCCTGATTCAAGATAACACATGCGTTATCATCGAAACGAATGTAAGAACCGTCCGGACGGCGAACCTCCTTGCGTGTTCTTACAACAACCGCCTTGGCAACCGCACCTTTTTTAACGGCTCCAGAGGGCATTGCGCTCTTAACAGCTACTACGATTTTATCTCCTACAGAAGCGTAACGACGTTTTGTACCACCCAATACGCGGATGCACAATACTTCTTTCGCTCCGGAGTTATCTGCAACTGCAAGTCTTGATTCCTGTTGTATCATTGCGACTAATTATTTTGCTCTTTCTACAATTTCTACTAATCTCCAGTTCTTGTTTTTAGACAAGGGACGGGTCTCCATGATGCGTACTGTATCACCAATGTTACAGTCGTTGTTTTCATCGTGGGCGACAAATTTAGTAGTTTTTTTAACGAACTTACCATACTTCGGGTGCTTCACTTTACGCTCAACAGCAACCACGATAGATTTTTGCATCTTGTCGCTGGTTACAATCCCGATACGTTCTTTTCTTAAATTACGCTTTTCCATTTGAAGCTTATTTAACGA
>CBIHND010000026.1:0-68071 GCA_966211245.1 uncultured Fluviicola sp.
TGGCGTTTTTGTATTCTCGTTGTTCTTCTCCGAAATGCGATACCGTAAAAGATACGATAGACATCGTGTGTCATAGTATGGGATATGCCTATACACTTGGTTTTTTGGAAGCAATTCAGGATCACGTGGTCATGGGTTCATGCTACATCATTGCTCCGGAAAACGCGAATGTTGATGGTTATGACTGGACGAAGTTTCAATCTGTCTGGCAATATGGCTCTAATCTGGACCAACCGAATGCTGACCGGTTGAATCTGCAGGATGGTGTCGCTCCGCAAATTGGAGTGAAAGGGATCGATCAACTTCCACCGAATCGTGGCGGACGCTTGTTCTTCCCTGCAGATTGGCCAAACAAACAATTCATTCACAGTCATATGGTCTATAGTTACGATTGGATCTTTGATCGCATTCTTCCGGGACAACCTGGCTACGTCACTACAAAGCACTGAGTTTGATCAAAACACTGATAAGTAGTCGGTTAACCAAATGAAAATCGTATTTTGGATGGCAATATGCTGATAATGCCTTTCCTTCTGTTGAGACAACTTAATCTCCTGATTATACTCGGGATAATGGTGTGTGCGAACTGCGTTTTTGCTCAAGGCGATACAATCAGACCGTATTTGGACACAGAAGAAGTTGGTGAAGAGGCTCGATACTATCCAAACCGAATTGTCCCACCGAGCGTTAGCGGTCGATACTGGACGCACAAACACGAAAAGTATTTTTATAGTTTTGATCAGATCAAGGCCGATTCCGGTAATGTCGTAGGGCTTTATCTCAGTTGTTCCGGTGGTTGGCAAATTCCACCGGAAATTGAACGTTTTGTCAACTTGAAACGCCTGGAGATTTATTACGGTGATGCAATGTTGAAACTTCCTTCACAAGTTTGGAAGTTGAAACAACTTGAGAATGTAGTCATTCAGTGTTACGATACTACCATTACGCTTTCCGATTCATTGAGTGAGTGGTCTGCTTTGAAACGATTGGAAATTCGAGGAGCACTCAGGGAGATTCCTAAATCCATCGGACAATTATCCAATCTGGAGGAACTCTTTTTGTATTCGGGGAAGTTCATTGAAATGCCGAAAGAAATCGGTGATCTCTCTAATCTGAAAACATTGGTTATTCGATCAATGGAGTTAACCACCCTTCCTGCCTCGATCGGAAATCTGAAGAATCTCAAAAAACTTCAGATCGAATGTAATTTATCAAGCATTCCATCGGAAATTGGAAATCTGACTCAGTTGGAAGAACTGGAACTGTGGAATACCTATTTAGAAGCACTTCCCCCCGAGATGGGAAAATTGACCCAACTCAAATCGTTAGATATTCACTCTCCTAACTTAAGGGTGCTTCCGAAGGAATTCGGTGAACTGAAAGAATTGACCAAACTGGAGCTTGAAGGGAATCAATTGACCACACTTCCCGATGAAATTTGCCAATTGACAAAGTTGGCCGTATTGAATCTGGGGCACAACAAGCTGACGGCCTTGCCCCATGAAATTGGAAAAATGACCGCGTTGAAGCAATTGGATGTTTCCGATAATCAATTGACCACATTTCCTCCGGGTATCGGAGAATTGAAAAATCTGATGGAATTGGAAGCCCTTTCGAATCCGCTTGGGTCTTTACCGGCACAGATTACGAAACTGAATCCGTATGCATCTGTTAATGTGGAACGGGCTGGGTTGTTGAAAATTCCCGATTCGGTTTGGAGATTCATCAATCACAACGGATGCTATATTTCTAAAGTACCGACTACCATTGCCGGAAATAAACTGTCGTATTACCTCAATCAACCGTCAATCGATCCCGCAGCAAAATTGTTCGTAAAGGGTAAATTGTCTTTGATGTACGACGGTATGACTTATGATCTGCTTCAGTTGCTCGATACTGTTCCGGATGAAAATAAAGATTTCTATGTCTTTGTGATTAATGCAGTGTTAAACAGTAAAGTTACTGATCGGGGAGAGCGGGTTTATGACTATTATCCTTACAGTGAAATCCAGGAAATTTGCAGTGCTTTACTGGTACAGCGACCATGTACCTTTTTTCGGGACATCAGGCATGGAGAATATAAAGCTTCATATGGAAAATGGATGGAAACCATTGGTGGCTTGCATTATGATTACGAATATACAGAAACGGTTGCTGGCATTAAAGCAAAACTCAGAGTCTGTGGTAGTGCATACCTGAAAGAAGTCGATGAGGTAATGGAGCCGCTGTTTTATAGTGAGAAATAATGAAGTGAAAAATGAAAATGAATAATTGAAAAGAATGGAAACGGTATTTTAATCGGTCCGCCTTTCAATTCTGAATTTTACATTTTCAATTAGTCTTACCTTTGCGCAAAGTTTTCGTATGTCCTTTCACGATTTGAACATCAAAAAACCAATTCTTCAGGCATTGGATGAGTTGGGTTATGCCGAGCCAACGAACATTCAGTCAGCGGCATTTTCACCGATTATGTCGGGAAGAGACGTACTTGGTCTGGCACAGACCGGAACCGGTAAAACACTGGCTTACCTGATTCCGAACCTTTGTCTCTGGAAATTCTCCAGGGAACCGCATCCGCAAATCCTGATTATAGTTCCAACACGCGAACTTGTTGCACAGGTAGTGCGTGAAACGGAGAAGCTGATTCCATATATGAATGTGGTAGTTGGTGGCGTTTATGGTGGAGCAAACATCAATACTCAGGCAGCAATGATTCTTCAGGGATTGGATGTTCTGGTTGGGACACCGGGTCGTTTGGTAGATTTGGCAGCGAACGGAAGCTTACAGTTGAAGAACATCCGACGCGTGATCATCGATGAGGTGGATGAAACATTGAACGAAGGATTTCAGCCACAATTGAATCGATTGTTTGAGTTTCTTCCGGAAAGGAAACAGACGCAATGTTTTTCAGCAACCTTATCCGATGAAGTCGCAGCGTTCATTGCAAAAAACTTTAATGAACCCATTCACGTGGAAGCGGCAAGAGCCGGGACGCCGATTGAAAAGGTAAAACAGAGCATGTTTCGCATTCCGAACTTTACTTCTAAAGTGAGTTTGTTGAACAACTTGCTTGCTGAAAACAAGGACATGGAAAAGGTATTGGTTTTTGTTTCTTCAAGAGCATGGGCCGACACGTTATACGATGAACTGGAGAAGACACTTGGCGTAGAAGTTGGAGTGATTCACTCGAACAAATCGCAGAACTTCCGTTTTAATGCAGTAAGTCACTTTCAAAATGGCATATACCGTGTATTGATTGCTACGGATTTGATCGCACGCGGAATCGATGTTACCGACGTTACACACGTTGTGAACTTCGATCTTCCTGAAACTTCAGATAATTACATCCACCGAATCGGTAGAACTGGTCGTGCGGATAAAACCGGTGAGGCCATTACGTTTGTTTCTGAAAAGCAGGAAGAAGAATTTCAGGCAATCTTGAATGCCACAAAATCCAGGATGGAAGAACTTTCTGTTCCGGATGAAGTGGAAATCTCGGATGTGCTTCTTGAGATCGAGAAGCCGGTTGTGGTGATGAAAAACGTACTCGTGAAACTTCCGAAACGAGAAGGAGTGGGTGAGGCATTCCACGAGAAAAAGGCGAAGAACAAGAAAGTTAACGTTCGCTACAACCACAAGAAGGCCATGCAGGAGAAGTATGGTAAGCCGAAGAAGCGTGGGAATAAGAAGAAATAGCGATTTTGGGGATTTCAAAAACGATGTCGCAACATTGCGACATCGCGACATCATCTCTGGGTCGTAAAGATCTAATTAACAGCAGTTTATTGTCTTAAATGTTCATTTCTCAGGAACAATAATGGTTGATCGAACATTTTCTCATGAAGATACAATCTGTAAAAGTGCGTTTCGTATTTGTAGCGTATAATTCCCATTTCTTTAAGTAAAATAAGATGGCGTTGCGTTCCAGGGTGCCTCAACCCAATGATATCCTGTATGTCTACAGGTCGTAATCCGGGTTGATTTCTTAGTGCATCGATAATGGTCAACCTGGCTGGATGAGAAAGTGCTCGATTAATTGCTGCAATTGATTGAATTTCAGGTGAATATTGGTTTGTTTTAGTGGCTCCCATATTAACTTTTCTTAATTAAGTTAGTGAAAAAGTTGAGTGTGTGGAATTTTAAACATTCGAAAATCTGTTTTTTTTTTGAAGAAAAAATGGATTGTTTCAATGTCGCAATGTTGCGACATTGAATTTCAAATCGACACCGAAAAAATCCCTCCTAAAAAAAGTTAACCCTCTTTCTTTTCCGTACATTCACATTACTTTCGTTTAGCCGGATATGACAAAACTGAGAATCAATTTCATCATCACTACCGTGTGGATTGCCATGCTGGCTTTGCTGTTGATTCAGGTCTACCAAACTATACAGCTTTACGATAGAAAGTCTGACGATTTCAAGGCGAAACTCAAGACTACAACCGAGCGAATTGCCTTGATTCACCAACGTGTGGAGGACCTTGAGCGCTACTCGCACATCATGGACAAAGATGTTTCCGGACAGTACAAGGATGTTCTTAAGGAAGAATTCAAAAATCTGTATGAAGTTCAGGAATCCATCTCCATTCGCGATACGGTGTTATTCGTAAAAGGTGAAATGCAGAATTACCTTGTCGTAACCGGAGAAAGCTTCGACTCCATTACCGGTTTGACGACCAAACAGGAGGTTCTTGCGCGCGACGTGCGTCAGATTCGTGAATTGTTTGATGGGAAACCCCGTTCCCTGATGGAAGAAGATTCCATTCGCACAGCTTATCATTTGGATCAGCGTGTGATGCACAAAATCGTGAAAAAGGCAAAGTACATCAACGATATGATGGTGGAGACTTTTCGCGACAACCTCTACATGGAACCATCCAGAAGAATCAACCTTCCTACATTAGACTCCATTATTCACGCTGAACTGAAAGCAGATGACCTTCCGACGGATTACGCCTTCGTGGTCACGGAAGAAAACAACAAGCCAATCAATTTTGATGTCCACGTGAAGAATTACGACCTTGCAGTAGATACAAGTAAGGCTACCGGAGTGACCCTGTTCCCGGATAAGATTCTCGAAGACCGATTGTCGCTTCACATTTATTTTCCAAGTGGGCAGTCGTTTATTCTCCATGCAATGGGAAGTCCACTGATCATCTCATTGATCCTGATGATCCTCATCATTTTTACGATTACCTACTTGTTCCGCACCATCTTGACTCAGAAGAAACTCGGAGATTTGAAGAACGACTTCATTTCGAACATGACGCACGAATTCAAAACTCCAATCTCAACCATCTCACTGGCTTGTCAGGCAATGGCTGATCCGGGTATGATGCAGGGTCAGACTGAAAGCGCTGCACCCTTTGTTAAGATGATTAGCGACGAAAACAAGCGATTGGGAAATCTTGTTGAAGCAATTTTACAAAGTGCGGTGATCGATCGCGGCGAATTGAAAGTAAGAAGCGAAGAAGTACACCTGGTTCAGGTAATTCAGGAAGTTGCGAAAGCGGCATCCTTCAGAATTGCCGGCGCAGACGGTGAATTGATTCTGGACCTTCCCGACAAAGAAGTAACCATCATCGCCGACAGATTGCATGTAACAAATATGATTTCAAACCTTATTGATAACGCAATCAAATATAGCCGGGATAAAATACACGTCACGGTGCGGTTGACTGTTACTAATGAGAAAATTACTATTCAGGTAATTGACAAAGGAATTGGAATCAAACGGGAATACATTCAAAAAATATTTGATAAATTGTACCGTGTTCCGACAGGTAATGTACACAATGTGAAAGGATTTGGTTTGGGACTTAGCTACGTTAAAGCACTGGCTGACCGCTTTGGCTGGACTATCAACGTAAAAAGTCAACCCAACGAAGGTTCTGAATTTGGTATTACGATAAATCGATAATTATGAGCAGACAGAAAGCAATATTATTAGCGGAGGATGATGATAACCTGGGGTTGTTACTCCAGCAGTTTTTGAAGAGCAAGGGATTTAATGTTGAGCTGGCACGTAATGGAAAACATGCCTACGAAAAGTTCAATGACGGACATTTCGATTTCTGTATTTTCGATGTGATGATGCCCGAAATGGATGGTTTTACACTAGCCAAAGAGGTGCGTATGGTTGACCCTAAAATTCCGATCTTATTCCTTACTGCGAAAAGCATGAAGGAAGATAAGCTCGAAGGATTCGAATCCGGCGCGGACGATTACCTGACGAAACCTTTTGTAATGGAAGAGCTTCTGGCTCGTATCAACGCCATTTTACGTCGTGCATCCGGTGATGAGGTGAAAGAAGATGATGAAATGCAGAACATCGGAAACATTAAATACGATCCGGTTTCACGCATCCTTCACCTGAAAGAGGAAGAACGAAAACTCACTACGAAAGAAGGTCAGTTATTACATTTATTGTGCAAAAACCGAAACGACGTTCTCGACAGACAAGCAGCACTGAGAGCTATCTGGGGTGATGACAATTATTTCAACGGTCGTTCAATGGACGTGTACATTGCCAAACTGAGAAAGCTGCTGAAAGAAGACGAACGTATCGAAATTCTGAATATCCACGGAAAAGGGTTTAAATTGATCGTGCACTAGTGAAACCTGTAACCTGAGTTGTCCGTATACTCAGGTAATGATCTCCCGACAAGCATTCATAAAGTGGAGTGCTTTACTCATGCTTATTACTGCTACGAATTTCCATGTTCGTGCGCAGGATACGCTTTGTCTGTATTATTCCGGGGGTGAATTCCGATTGTCTCAGGTATCAGCACGCCAGCTGGATAATTTTTTGTTCTCTCATGAACTGAAAAAAATCGATAGCATCCAGTTGATCGGTTACGCTGATTCTACCGGACAAAAACGCAGCAACCAGAAACTGTCCGAAAAACGAGCGATCCACATTAGAAAACACATCAGACAGGTTATCCAAACGGATAGCATGATTGTTTCTGTTTTGGCTAAAGGAGGAGAAAGTCAGGACACTAAAGCTGGCGTATTGAGTCACCGACGCGTTGAAATCATACTTTTTTATCCGACTTCGAATGTAAAAGATCCCGAACCGGAAGAAACCAACAATACGTTCACAACCAACACGTGTTATCGCACAGCCGACAGCATCCTTGCACTCTGTGATTTCAGTTACTTTTCGAAAGGTAACAGACGCTTCATCCAGTTGGAAATAGAAGCTTCAAAGTACAACCCGAAACAACGGTGTTATTCTCTTTCTGCGAAAACGAAATACCCCAAGCTGGTAAAATGGGAACAGGAAACTACCGGAGAACTCTGGTGGAAACGCCCACGCTATATTGCAAGTATAAAAGCCGTTGATTTCGAACGCTATGGAATTGTTCAGGTATATCAGAAAACAACGGACTCTACGGAGGCTTGTGTAATGTGCAGCAATGATCCTGTGGATAATATTTCGATGAGAAATCAGCTAACGGTTGATGCTTTTTTGCTTCAGAATATTCAATTGCGAAAAACGATCCTGCCACAGAAAATGGAACTGGTAGTGCCTAAGGAATACGTCTCCGTCGAAAAGGGATATTACCTGGATAACGAGACTGATTTTCCGATCAATTGGGAAGTAAAACCTGGACGAAGGAGTGACCCGTATTACTTCGCTTATATTCCGATAGCGTTATTTGATCCCGATTCCTTTGCGATTTACACGTACAAACCATTTTGCAATGAATACGATCCCGGTTCCGGGACACAGAAAACCGTAAAAGTCACTCAGGTGCCGCGCGGTACGCGATATCCGGAACCGGAAAAATTTGACATGGCGTTTGGAACGGAAATCGGTTATTCGGGGAATACAAGTGATGAAGGTTATGTGGTAGCATATCTTCAACCTACCTTCACACGATTTGAATGTGTAGCTCGTGTTGGAATCACCTCGCGAAAGCGATTGATGACCCAGTTGGAAGCAGACTATCATTTCTGGCACTACGCACTATTCAGGGAACACAGTGTGGAAAATTCACCCTATTTCGAAGAACAAAACCGTTCGGTTTCAACGTATTGCGGAACATCTATTAGCTTGTTTCCCGGGAATGTCAATGCTGCTTCACAAGATGTTCATCTTGGAATATCGTATTGGAACAAACGTTTCGGTTCCGGCGCGGATCGTTTCTTTACTCAATTCGGGTTGGGATTTGATTACACGAATAGTGAAACCCCGCGCTTTCTTTCAACCATGGTTGGGGTGAGATTTAGGATATAAAAAAGGGAGACATCCCCTCAATTCCCGGTATGGAGAAGCAGTATGAAATCTCTCACCTGGAGTCCTCTGCAGGAACATTCACCCTCAAAATCTAACACATCAGACATCATCCGTGTTCCTCTGTATACCTCCGTGGGAAATAAGCTCACAATTCGGTATCTTTGTACCCTCAAATTCACCGTATGATTCGCTTGCAAAACTTCATCAATGGCGCTTTGGTTGATCCGATCAAAGGACAATACCTGGATAACTACGAACCGGCAACCGGAATGGTATACGGACAAATTCCCGATTCCACAGCTGAAGATGTTGAAACCGCGGTAAAAGCAGCTGAAGCAGCATTTCCGGTGTGGTCTGCTATGTCAGCCGAAGAGCGGGGAGCAATCATGCAACGTATCGCATTGGGAATCGAAGCCCGAATGGATGAATTTGTTGCGGCTGAATCTCGCGACAATGGAAAACCACTTACACTCGCTGAGCATGTTGACATTCCGCGTGCTGTTTCGAATTTCCATTTCTATGCAACGGCAATCGAACACTTTGCCTCCGAATCGCATTACATGGAAGGTGTTGGAATCAATTATACGACCCGTAAACCTATAGGAATTGTTGGGTGTATTTCACCCTGGAATCTTCCGTTGTATTTGTTTTCCTGGAAGATTGCACCTGCTCTGGCAGCCGGAAACTGTGTGATAGCCAAGCCATCTGAGGTGACGCCTTATACAGCATATTTATTGAGTGAAGTGGTGAAAGACAGCGGACTGCCTGCAGGTGTTCTGAACATTATTCACGGTAACGGACAAAATGCAGGCGATGCAATTGTCAAACACGAGAAAATCAAAGCGATTTCCTTTACCGGTGGAACAAAAACCGGAGAATACATAGCGCGCACTGCTGCCCCGATGTTCAAGAAATTGTCGTTGGAACTGGGCGGAAAAAACCCGAACATCATTTTTGCAGATTGTGATTTCGACGAAATGATCAAAACAACGATCCGTTCTTCATTCGCGAATCAGGGACAAATCTGTTTGTGTGGATCACGTATTTTCATTGAAGAAAGCATTTACGAGCAATTCAAAACAGCTTTTGTTGACCGCGTAAAACAACTGACGGTTTCTTATCCTTCAGATCCGAAAGCGAAAATGGGAGCAGTTGTCTCCAAACCGCACATGGAAAAGGTCTTGTCATACATTGAATTGGCGAAACAAGAAGGCGGAAAAGTGTTGACCGGTGGAGAACGGGTTATTCTCGATGCTCCGTACAACGAGGGATATTACATCGCTCCAACGGTTATCGAAGGATTGGCGTACGACTGTAGAACGAACCAGGAAGAAATTTTCGGACCTGTTGTTACACTCACTCCGTTCAAAACCGAAGATGAAGCCCTGATGATGGCAAACAGTACCAACTACGGACTAAGTGCAACCATCTGGACCTCAAATCTTCAAAAGGCACACCGTGTAGCTGACAATGTTCACGCGGGAATCGTTTGGATCAATTCATGGTTGGTTCGTGATTTGAGAACACCATTTGGAGGTGTGAAAGCATCAGGTGTTGGTCGTGAAGGAGGTTGGGAAGCATTGCGCTTCTTTACTGAGCCGAAGAATGTGTTTGTGAAGTATTAATGGAATGATCAATTATGAATGATGTAGTTATCAAGAAAGGAGATTCTTTTACCAATTGATCATTCAAAAACGCTTCGCCTGTTTCAAAACGGCCTTAGCATCAAAACTAATTGTTCCGTAAATATCCCGTTTACTGAGTGAATCCAATTGAACGTGAATGCGTGTTCCACGGTAATTCCAGATTCCGTAAGTTGTAGCTTCGTTAATGATCTTCGGTGATCCGTTTGAAGTGTATGCACTCAGTTGATTCGGTTGAATGTTCAATCGAACCGGAGGTGAAAACAAAAAGCGATAACGATTCCCTTGTTTGTTTACAATTCCTTTTGCAAAGAGCTTGCTCACCAAAGCTTGTCCGGCGTCATTTACAGAAATCATCGCGCTGAATCCCTGAACAGGAACTTCTTTGACCTTTCGGATTTCAACCGGGTTAAACTCGTCGTCGACGCCCATTTCAATGTATTCTTCTTCAATGATTTGCGTTCCGCCTTCAAGGTAACTCATATCACCGTCCCATGCCGCAAAGAAATCGTCCGTTGGAAAGCTCACCTTTCTGCCGATCTCACTGATCAGCTTATAAATAGGGTGTTTTTTATCTTTCTTGAATTCCGAGATGTCAAGATGAACATGAAACATCTTCGAAGGTTTCGCATTGGGTAAAAACGCCATTCCGGATCGTTTCATCTTAATCTTAAGATCGTAATTGGAATGGAAATAGCTTTTGAGGTGAATTTGTGTGGAATCACATTCATAGGCCATTAACCCGTAATCAACACCGTACTTTTTCAACGATGGATGCTGAGTATAAACCACAAGACTTTCGTTCGCAAATACTTTTGTTTTCTTAAAGCGGCGCCAAACCGTTTCCGCTTCGCCGAATTTGGCGAAAAGTGCTTTGCCAAGACGTTGTTTTAACTTGTTTCCGTAGTAAATAAATGCATAATGCTTATCGTAGTACACGTAAACGTTTAAACCTTCAATTTTGCGGACCTTTACATGATGTACCACGGTATCTTTAACCTCGAATGCCTGTTGATGAATTCGGGTTAATCCGGGCAGTAACATAGAGCTATCTGATACGGTAATGAATGCTCCCCATTCCTTCTTTCCGTTTGCGAAGAAATATACAGGATCCTGCAAGTCAAGTCCGTAGTTTTTAGCTTGCGTTAAAAGAAAATCTGCAGTCAGATACTCGCGCAAAGGGAACTGCTGCTTGAAAAGCATATCGTTGGATTGCTTGGCCAGATCAAAAATCTTCACCCTTCCAATTACTTCACCTTCAGGTAAGCGATCTTCCAGTCGTGGTTCGGGATCAGGAGCGAACAACATCGGGCGGACATACAAAAACAACCCCAGGCCAAGACAGAGCATGGCAATGAGAAAGATCTTATTTCCGATGTTTTCTACTTTCATTTATTGTTTTGAAATAATGTAAGCGGTATTCATCAAATCCAACAGGTATTTTCCTGCATTTTCCGAGCCTTTGAACTGGTAAGTAATGTCATAAATCGTACGTTCCGACGTTGTTTTAGAAGATGTAACCTCAATCTCTCCTGTTTTACCACGGAGCGATTCAATCAACTCGTACTTGTCATCCGTAAACATTTCACGCGGGAGTTCCTGGATCAATGCTTCCAGATCCAGATGCCCGTAAATTGAGCCGCTTTTTTTCGCTTTACGAGCCGCTTTGGCAGAAATTGCCTTTGATCCGTAACCGTTGGAATATTGCTTTGCCATTTCTTCGTCGTTGGTGAAGATGAACAGCTCATTTTTATTGATCATGTACAATGGAACCGAATTAAGGATGGCGTCTTCGTAAATCCAGTAATCACCCATATCCTTGAATTGAGAAGTGAGACGTGCCATATGACGTAGCACTTTTTCCGGAATATCGCCGCGCGCTGTGGAGAAACCGAGTGCAAATACCGGCATATCCTCTTCCGCTTCAATTTCACGTTCCCCGTATTCGAACGTTTGCTCATCGTAGAAAAATTCGATACGCGTTGTTTTCACACGTTTGATCCCGTTAAAGGTTCCAAACATGCTTCCTTTGTACGTCTTGAATACTTCGTCGGTATTTACATACTCGTTAAGCAGTTCCATCATCAATACATTCGCGGAAATACGTGGATTGCGCTCTTCGCTGAGAATAGGGATGATGATTTCGTACGCCTTTTCATATCCTTTTTTCAGGTCGATATTGTACGTAAAGAATCCTGCGTTATCCGCCGGAATGTACTTCAATACATGCTTGTCGAACCTGGAGTCGTTTAATTCCGAATAAATCTGACCTAAGGCTTCACCATAGTTCGCTTTTAGTGTAATGTCAACGGATTGGTTGTTCAACATAATGTCTCCGAGCATCACATTTCCCTGGTACAGCGAGTGCAGGTCATTGTACAATTCCGGAAACATGGTTTGGAAGTACCAAAGGCTGTTTGCTGCTTTCAGGTTTCGGCTATTATCCAGATAGAAAATAGCATCGGATGAATGAGTAAGCTGTTCCGCTAAGCGTGGATCTTTATCTTTCAGATTTTTTCCGCCAACGAAAAGATCAGTAGTCAAATCAAGGAGACGCTGCTCGGCGAGCTCTGATTCCAGGCTATCACGCAATTCGTAATATGCAGCAAACAGGTCGTCTTCGATCTCATCAGGTGTTTCATCCATTTGCTCTTCGGTAATTTCCTCCAGTACTTCTTCTTCGGATTCATCAGGTCCTACATCGTGGTTACCTTCGTCCAGATAACCCTCATCATCGTAATATTCGTCATAAGGATCAGCCCATGGCAGGTCAAAACCGCGAGCGAGCCAAATGGAATCTGTAAGTTCTGTCAGGTATTGCTGATCCGAATCAACCCGCATAAGCAGGGCAACGTTTCCTTTAACCATCAGGTGATTGAAGTAGTTGTTGTAATATTCCGTTCCCGGAACGATACTTTCAACGCGGTCAAAATCATCGAATACAGTAAACAACTTGTTTTTATCGGAGATCCCGAAAGTGAATCCTGAAATCTCGAAGTATTCATTCTTTCCATAGAAAATGTTCATTTTCTGGTTGAAATCTATACCGGAATCTTTCAATGTCTTCCCGGAAGTTGAGCCGTCGAAAAGTTCGGATTGGAGTTCGGTCATGAAATCGTAAGAAACCAACTCATCCATGGAAACTTTTTGAAGAATCTGGATGTTGTTGAGTGTGAACACGGTTACCGCGTCCTGCGGAATAATGTCTTCTGACTTTTGCCCGAAAACGGTCACTTGAAAGCCGATGCAGCCAAGTAAAAACAGGTGTTTGAACATACCTAATGCGTTAATACTACGAAGGTAAAGGGTATTTTTTGAATTGAAACATGGGAAAGCACTATGAACAGGTATTTAGTTAATAACTTGTGCTTTTTTGGCGAATTATTTTTGACTTGGTTTAATTCACAGGAGTCCGATTAACGCTATTTCAACTGCTTTAGTTAGCTTTACAAGCGTTTCTTGAGGATAGAAGCTATAAATCAATTGTTTATCAAAGAAGAGATAAACAGAATTTTTGCAAAAAAAAGAGTTGGAAGGAGTAACCAAATTAAAATTTTAATATATTTGGCCATCAAATGTTAATTAATACACAAAATAGCGCAGCGTATTATTCGGTTTCGAGTGAACCGCGCTAGTGTATTTTATGTTAGGAAATTGAGCCCGGTTCTTTATTGAGCCGGGCTTTTTTATTTAATACAAAATCGATGAAACAAGACATGAATGCCTACACGGCACAAGACAAACTCGTTTGGAAAACTCTTTTCGAGCGACAGGTGAAAAATCTTCAGGGCAAGGTGTGTGATGAATACCTCCAGGCGTTGGAAGATATGAGTCCGGTTCTGAATGCGGATAACATACCCGACTTTGATGCGGTAGACGAATGGTTCAAGACAAGTACCGGATGGAAAATGAAGGTTGTTCCCGGTTTGATTCCGGTGGATGAGTTCTTTGAGTTACTTGCAAACAAAACGTTCTGCTCGTCTACCTGGTTAAGAACAATGGAACAATTGGACTACCTGGAGGAACCGGATATGTTCCACGATACATTTGGACATATTCCGCTGTTATCCAATCCGATCTTCTCTGATTTCATGCAGCAGTTCGGTGAACTGGGTTGCTCCATGAAAGACAACGAGCAAGTGGTATTGGAATTACAACGTTTGTACTGGTTCACCATCGAGTTTGGGATGATAGGTCATGCTAATCCAAAGATTTACGGTGCCGGTATCTGTTCGTCCTTCGGCGAATCGAATCGTTCGATTGATAGCGCAATCACAAAGCTCCCATTCAATATGCTTGAAGTACTTCAGAAACCTTTCCGAACAGATGTGGTGCAGGAAGAGTACATTTGTATAGACTCCTTTGAGCAGCTCTTCGAAGCACTGAAAATCCTTAAAAACGAATTGGTATGCGTTGGGAAGTAAAAAACGGAAAACTATGCCTGAATCTGCACTTCAAATCGGTCCAGGAATTAGCGTCGTTCATCAGTGAGCTTGCTCCGTTAATAGACCGCGAGAATCACCATCCGGATATGGTAATCAATCATACAAACCTTGAGATTTCATTGTTTACGTATGACAAAAATGCCATTTCCAAACGTGATTATGCCATGGCGGATTTGATCTCGGAATTAATCGGTAACCGTAATGGTGTTGCGTAGTAATGTCGGGTTGGTTGCCACCGCATAAGCAGTTGTCTTGATCATTACGGCTAGTTTACTTGGTGAGATTTGTGCTTGTGGATTGTCCGTTTTGATCACCTGGTTGTCAAAACGGGATACAGCGATGTACTGTCCGTTGCGCAGTTCTTCCATATCATCGCCAGTAAACTTTTGAATGGAACCTTGAATATTTGGGATGGAACGCACCAGTTGTTTTCCGTCCCAACTTAACCAGCTTTCGGAAAGCAACGGACTGTTTTTATCCTTGCTCTCTTCTTTAATAATTTCTTTAATCGCTTCCTGAAGATTGCTCACAGAGTTGAAGTCACAACTGAACTTGAATACGAAATCCTCGTAATTCGCATCAACTTTCACATTGGAAATACCTTCTTTTTCTTCCAGTTTCTTTTGGTAGAGCGCAATTTTTTCTTTGATTTCTGGCAATTTTGGAACTCTTCTGCCATTTACGCTGTCAAGCGCAAGAATCGAATTGACCTTGACCTTGTTTGAGCTTAAATTGATGGTGTACTTGTAGGTTCCGCTACCATCGCTATGAACAGTAATATCATCGAAAATATCAACGCACGATTGGCTAAGAAACAGTACTACAAGGAGGGATAGTACTACAGTAACACGAGTTTTCATTGTATGGTTTTAAGTTTGCATTGTCCTTCTCAAAAACAATACCAAAGCAAAAGTAGGGGAAATTAAGAACTGATGATCAAAGATTGTGTTATTTGTAATCCGTACTCATTGAATCCTCTGCGGTGGAAACTATTGAACTATTGAACTATTGAACTGATTCACTTCCAACTTCCCGGGCTTCCCAACAATTACTGCCCTGTTGTCGTTTTGGTGACCAATCGGAGCATCAAATGAAACTGGAATAGAGCGGTACTGTAATAATTTGAGCAGGGTTTCCTTGTAATTGAGTTTCGTTGGTACTGCAGTTTCACTAATATCTGTCATACCGCCTACAATCAGTCCGGAAATACGATCCCACACACCGGCGAGCTGAAAAGCATAAATCATGCGATCAAGTTGGTAAGCTTGTTCTCCAATATCTTCGATGAAAAGAATAGATCCGTCAACCGGTGGGAAGTACTTTGTTCCCAGCAAGGAATAGAGAATAGCCAAATTTCCCCCAACAACCATTCCTTCTGCTTCTCCTGATTTGTTCAGTTCGTTTGAAACCCATGAGAAACTAACTGATCCGGTTTCAAGAATGCTAAAGATCGTTTCCAGTGAAGCCGGAGTATTTTCTTTAAAGTTCAAAGGCATTGTGCTGTGAACGGAAGCCATACCGATGTTCAATCCCAGGCAATGAAAATTTGTTATATCGGAAAATCCAAGTAACCAACGCGGTTCACGAAGCAGGTTGGCATAGTTTGCGGTTTCAAGCAAGTGAATAGCGCCGTATCCGCCACGATTACAAACAATTGCTTTCACATCCGGATGATCTATTGCCCATTGTAAATCCGAACGACGTTCTTCCTCCGTTCCGGAGAAATAGTTGAATTGTCCGGCTGCATGTTTTCCCACAAGTACCTGGTAGCCTCCGGCTTCAAAAAGCTCTTTTGCCTGAGTGATTAATTCCTCCGAAATGGCTTTTGCCGGTGAAATAAGCGCAATGGTGTCACCTTTTTGTAAAGATTGAGGAAATACCATGTTTCTTGAATCCGATTTCATGCGCCAAATGTATTGAAACGAACCGGAAAAGAGATGAAGAATCCCGAATTAGGAAGCCACAGTTCCCATAACAACCATTTTATCCATTGTTGGAACCTGACTTCCGCCACGTTTTTCAATGGTAATCGCAAAGGCACTGATGTTTTCCGGCATGACTTCAAATGGATCAGTCATTTGCTCAAGTTCGGCAACGTCAAACACACCCAGACTCACCGGTTTTCCATCTGCAATTGCCCAAAGTTGCAACTGCATTTCCGTTGGAATTTCATTGATCGAAACGGATTTCATTACGGCCATTTTCGACTCTTCATTCCACATAATATGAACGTTTGCCGTTGGTTCCATTGGCATACCGCTCATCGTGATATTTTTAGTGTCAAGCTGTGCCAGTACTTTTTTTAGTTCTGCAGCCTTCTGTTGTTCAACGGTGAGAATAGTGATCTCCTGCTCATTACTTTTCATAGTTTCCTGAGCTGTTCGTAGTTCGTTCTTCAAACGACTCACTTCATTGAAATTGACCACCCAAAGTGTACCTACACCCAGAAGTAGTACAATGCTTGCGGCTGCAACCCATTTCCAGGGATTACCGGTAGATTGTGCCTGAGTTAGCGGAATCACTTTGGCTTCCTGTTGAACGACTTTATCCTGAGGTGTTTTTTCAATAGCAGCCAGAATTCTGTTCTTCATTTCAGAAGCCGGAGGAACGGCATGCATGGTCGCTTCGCGTTCGAATGATTGGGAAATAGCAATCCATTCTGCCTTTATTTCAGGGTAAAGTTCCGCATTGCGCTGAACTTCAGCCACCTCCTGAGCAGTTGCAAAACCGAGTACGACGGACTCAATAATGCCGGATTCTATGTATTCCTTTACATCCACAACACCAATAGTGTAAACCATTTTCTCAATTCGCGCAATGCCAACCGTGTGCGCGTTTTCACGGTTCCAAGCGGCAGATCCAGCTCATCGGCTGTTTCCTGCTGCGTATATCCTTTGAAGTATAGGTACTCAACAATAATCTGCTGTTCCGGAGTCAATTGGTCAACCAGTTTTTGTAGGCCGATCGTATTGGTATTTGTCAGAACCGCATTTTGTAAACCTACGGTAGAATCCCAATCCTGGATTTCCGACTTCGCTTCTTTTTTGATCTTTCTGAGGTAATCGATGGAGGTATTGCGCGTCACGTTCAACATCCAGGTGTAAAAACTTCCTTTCGTTGAGTCATACAATGCAATACTTTTCCAGATTTTGACGAAACTATCCTGTAGAACATCCTGTGCTATCTCCTCGTCAGTTATGAAACGTCTTACAACACCGTTCAAAGCACCCGAATAGCGATCGTACATTTCCGAAAATGCATTCACATCGCCGGCTTTTATGCGGCTTACCAGTGCTTCTATTTCTATGCTGTTTAGCGTTTCCACTGAAACGAATGTAGTAGTTTATTCTGAAATATGGACTGCTTCCAATCAAAGTATTCTGTTAACATGATGGTTTCTTTTCATCTTGCTTACCTTTGCAGAAAAGAAAAAGCATGTCCGAAGAGAAAAGAACAGAGTTGAATCAGTTGGGGGAGTTTGGTTTGATTGATACGTTAACCGCTCCGTTTTCATTGAAAAACGATTCTTCTGTAACGGGTGTAGGCGATGATGCTGCGGTGATTGAACGAAATGAGGAAGCCTACACGCTGGTTTCAACCGATATTTTGGTAGAAGGAATTCACTTCAATCTGATGTATATGCCGTTGAAACATCTCGGATACAAATCGGTAGCGGTGAATGTTTCGGACATCGCAGCTATGAACGGAACGGCCGAACAAATTACCGTAAGTATTGCGGTTTCAAGCAGATTTCCTCTTGAAGCACTGACAGAATTATACGAAGGAATTCGTTTGGCTTGTGAATTCTATGGCGTTGATCTGATTGGAGGTGATACTTCCTCATCAACATCGGGCTTGATCATTTCGGTTACAGCTGTTGGAACGGTTGCCAAAACAAAAGTAGCTTACCGCAGTGGTGCACAAACGAACGATCTGATTGTGGTTACCGGTGATTTGGGTGCGGCTTATGTCGGTTTACAGGTGTTGGAGCGTGAACGTACTGTATTTGAGGCGAATCCGTCCATTCAACCGGATTTAGACGGAAAGGATTATATCATTCAGCGTCAATTGAAACCGGAAGCACGTGCCGATGTGATCGGATTCTTAAAAGAACTCGATGTTGTTCCTACTTCGATGATAGATGTGTCTGATGGTCTTGCTTCTGAATTGCTGCATCTGGCCAAGCAAAGCAATGTGGGAATTCGTGTTTACAATTCTAAAATTCCTATTGATTCACTGACTTCAACCACAGCGATAGATTTTAATCTTGATCCTGTTACCTGTGCATTGAACGGGGGAGAGGATTATGAATTGCTCTTTACGATTGCTCAGGCTGACTACGACAAGATCAAAGGAAATCCACATATGACAGTTATTGGTTATGTTGCGGATGCTTCAGAAGGAAATTACCTGGTTGACAGTAATGAATCGTTGGTGGAACTGAAAGCTCAGGGTTGGGGGCACTTTTGATAAATGATAAAGGGCAATCTGAATCGAGAGCAGCTGTGAACGAAAGAATACCAAAACAAAAAAACCCGACGATTTCGCCAGGGTTTCTTAATATTTGTGGAAAGGATTTAATGCGTTCCTTTTTTATCTTTCTTTCTCATTGGATCAGTGATGTCGTTTTCATCTCCGTTTGGCTCCGTGCTAGTTGTAGTACTTCCCGGATCTGTAGACTCAATACTACCACCGGTAGTTGGGTTTCCATCCGCGTCAGTACCGGTTGTACCACGTTTTTCAGTAGTGCTCTGAGTCGGGCATTCGTTCGGACGAATTACCTCCTTCTGGCAGCTAGCCATCAAAACAAGTAAACCAACTATTACGTATATCTTTTTCATCACTTTAGCCTTTTTGGCACTTTGAGTAACAAATATAGGAAAATAGAAATTAATATTCCAAATTTTCGTAAGGTATTTTGATTAAAACACGTGTTCCCTTGATTGTATGGTCGGAATTCGTAACCTGAAATGGCCCAATCACATCAAATTCTTTCTTCAACATGGTGCGAATCAATGAAATGCGTTTGGTTGTAATTTCCATCCCTTTTGACTTATGATCGCCGTGAAATGCAGCTTTTTTGGTCATACTCACATCAATCCCAATCCCATTGTCGTCGATGCAGATTTCCAGTTGATTCGCAATAACTTTCAAACGAACTTCAATGTGTCCTTTTTTGGATTCATCCGGGAGAATTC
Organism: uncultured Fluviicola sp.; assembly: GCA_966211245.1. Classification (GTDB taxonomy): domain Bacteria; phylum Bacteroidota; class Bacteroidia; order Flavobacteriales_D; family Crocinitomicaceae; genus Fluviicola. The sequence continues at coordinate 19,531 of CBIHND010000026.1, forward strand.
CATGAATAATACTGTTTTCAACGAATGGTTGAAGCAGCATCGAAGGAACTTCAATCTGTTCCAGATCCAAATCACCGTAATCAATGATATAATCAAAACGGTCTTTGAAGCGCATATGCTCCAATGAAAGGTACAACTCCAATCGCTCCAGCTCCTGATGGAGTGTGACCATGTTATCGTTTTCCGTGGCGCTGTCGAGGTTCTTTCTGATCAATTTGGCAAAATTGCTCAGGAAGCGGTTTGCCGAAGCCTTATCCTGCGTATTGATGAAGTACTGGATTGAGTTCAACGAATTGAAAATGAAGTGTCGGTTCATACTTGCATTCAGCGATTGTTGTTCGAGCGCAAGGAGTCGTGTTCTGTTTTCAAGATTTTCTTTATAGTTGCGCTCTCGTTCTCTGCGAAGTTGCCATAGAAAGTAAGAGCGAATCCCTACGATCACTAAAACGACCAGAATCAGGTAGAACCACCAGGTTCGGTAATACGGAGGCGTAATGACAATCGGAATGGAGGATTCTTCCGAAATCATTCCGAATTCATTCAAACAACGAATGTGGAGGGTGTAATCACCATCCGGCAGATTCGATAATGTGATGTTTGTGTTCGAGCTTGGCGGATGCCATTTGTCATCCAAACCTTCAATCCAGTATTGCATGAGTACAGTTTCGGGATCGTTCAGAAACAAAGCATCGAAATCAATGGAAAGGTTGTTTTTTGAGTGCGGTAGCCGAATTTCTGCGCCTGTATTCGATGTTCCGCTGCTGAAGGAATAGTTAAAAGGTGAAAAGTTAACGCTGATTGATGTAATGACCATAGTTGGGTTGAACTGTTCCGGACTGTTTCCATCGTGTGATTTTACATCAAAGCGAACCAAGCCCTGTGCCGTTCCGAACCACAAATAGCGATTGTCGAAGAAACAGGAATTCACGTTTGATTCAAGGTTTATCAATCCGCTGTTGAGACCAAATTGACCGGTTATGGTTGTTTCATCGTTTGAAATTTTGACAACAAATAATCCGTTGTTGGTTCCAATGAACAAGTCGTCATCGACACATTTCAGGAAGTTGATGAACTTACTACCACTGGATGTGCCCAATGAAAAAGGTTCAAACGCAATTTCATCGTAAACGTACAAGCCGTTTTCGGTTCCAATCCACAATTGGTTTTGTTTGTCTACTTCCAGCGTAAATACACCGGAATTGAAGCTTTTGATTTTGGAAATACGCTTTTGTTCCAGTGACAACTCAAAAATTCCGTTTGATGAGCCCAGAATCAGTTTGGAGTTGAAGTCAGCTAACTGACGCAACGTTCCCAGTTTTTGCATGGAACCTTCCGGCAAATCGAGTTTTCTGTAGGTTTCATTCTGAACAATTCCGATCTCGTCATCTCCCAGTACGATAAGTTTGTTTCCGTAACGGAAGAGAAAACGAATTTCATTTCCCTCAGCGCTGATCAGTTTGAATTGATTGCCGGTTTGAACGAACAATCCCTGATCCGTTCCGTAGTACATTTTTTTTGCGAATGATTCGATCGACCATACAACGCTGGCTGGCAGATTTAATGGCGTTGCATTGCCATTCAGGTTCATCTGAAAAGCACCTTTATCGTACGATCCGAAAACGTACTGATTGTTACCGATTTTTTTTCCGCTCAGGATGAGGTCGCTTGGTAGCTGCCGATCCGTATAATGCACCCATTGATTTCCGCAGAAACGTAACAAACCTTTTCCATCGCTTCCTAGCCAAATGGTTCCTTCACGATCCTGAAAAACGCAATTGATTCCGTCGGTTGGCATTCCGTTTGAACTGCTGTACTGAATGTAATTTCCGCGACTAGTCCAGTTGATGATACCAAGATCGGTACAAAGCCAGAGTTTCGAATGGCTGTCAACAAATGCGGAATAGATGTACAAATCCGGAATATTGTCGAGTTTGGTGAACGTTTCATAATCTGCCGAAGCTTTGAAGAAGCCGTCATTAAAGGTGGTGATATAGAGCTGTTTTCCTACAATTAGTAGTTTGGAAACGGATAAATTACCGAATGAGCTTAGTTTTTGCGAACTGTTATTTGAGGCGATTTCATAAATTCCATCGCGTGTTCCGACAAGTAGTTTGTTGTCTTTTACCAATAATGCTCTGCACGTCTGTGCATCAGGATTCGGTAGCACAATGGATTTGAGCTTTTGGTCTTTCAGGTAGAAAACGCCACCACCCTCAACTCCGAAATACATGGTGTTGTTGAACATCACAATCGCTGTGACGTTATCGTTTTTCATGTTTTCCGGCAGTGGCCAGGATTGCGCCTTTTTTCCTTTGATTACTGAAATTCCACCCTGATGACCTACCCAAATTTCTTTGTTTACAGACTTGAGGCAGACGATACGATTGTTGAAAATACCTTGTTCAACAGAAAAAGGAACAAATCGTTTTCCATTGAATCGGGCTAATCCACCGAGTGTTCCCACCCAAAGGTATCCTTTATCGTCCTGTGTAACGGTTTGTACCTGCGACTGAGGTAGCCCTACATCGTTCGAATAAGAAAGAAACGAATAATTCTGACCGAAGGAATTTCCGCTCCAGCAAATCAGCGCAAGAACGCAAAGTAACTTCCCGAAGTAATGCATGAAACGAATCAGTTTCCGGTTTTTAATAGTTTAACGAATTCTGAAACGCGGTTTCGTGCTACGGGAACCTTCAGTCCACCTTTCAAAATTGCGTAATGCCCATCGTCATTGGTGTATTCAACCAATCTGCTGAGGTTGATAATGTGCGATTTGTGAATGCGGAAAAATTTAGCCGGATTCAAAATGTTCTCGTAAATCTTCAGTGTTCTGGTGTCCAGGTAACGTGTACCGTCTTCAAAGTAAAGTGTAGTACAGTTTCCACTTGCATCGAGGTGAGTGATGGTATCGTCTTCAACGATTTTCAATCCTTTCGTGTGACTGATTGCAATGCGATTGCTTGGTTTATTGCGTAGCAAATGATCGGAAAGGTTATTCAGGCTTCTGAAGTAAGTGACATAATTCTCAGGATCCTGACCGAAAATGTTCTTCGCATCAACCAGTTTTTCCGTTGCAACGCGCAAGTCGTCAATATCAATTGGTTTCAACAGGTAGTACACTGCACTTGCATTAAAGGCACGAATCGCATAATCTTTAAATGCAGTTACAAAGACAACCAGGAAATTTTTTTCTTCTACTTCTTCCAGTAACTCAAATCCTTCCGCTCCGCTTGGCATTCGGATGTCAAGAAATACTACATCAGGTTTTGAGGCGGCAATAAGCGCCAGGGCTTGTTCTTTACCTGAAGCTTCACCGATAACTTCTATCTCAGGACAGAATTCATCGATCATCATCACCAGATTTTTACGTGCGTACTCTTCGTCATCAACGATCAGTGCGCGGAGGCGTGCAGTTTCCATTTCTTGAGTTTTTAGCTGAATAGTATTAACTATATGCCAATTTAGGATTAAAAATAATTCTTCCTGAAAAACTGGAACCGTTCACACGTGCATTTTTACGGATAACAGTTAAAAAAATACGCATTGCTCAACGGTTTGTATCGTTCAGGTTTTATACTAAGATGGACAACAAGACCTCTTTGCATAAATCAGTCTCTTCTTCGTGTCCCATGTGGCCCGAATTCGGGAGCTCTATATACGATACTCCTGTGTTTTCGGCAAGTTGTTTCATGTCTGAGGCAGGGATCAGGTTATCAAACCGTCCTTGTACAATGCTGAAGCGATCCGGGAATTTTTCCATAAGCAATGTATTGTCCATACGATTCCTCATTGCAAGTGCTGCCCATCCAATTGCCTGGGGATCCATTTGTTTGGCAATTGCGCAGTAATGTTGAATGGTCGTGCTGTGCTTTTCCGGTTCATGAAAAAGGTTCGGAATTGCTTCCTGAATGAATGCAACAGCTTTCGTTTTCACCAATTCCGCAACACGTAAACGATCCCCCTTTTTTTGCTCGGAATCCGCTTTCGGGTGGGAGTGCAGGAAAGTGATGTGTTCAATTTCCGGAAGGAGTTTGAACAGTTCCAATGCGACATATCCGCCAAGTGAGTGGCCTATGACCTGAGGATGTTGAAGGGCAAGGTGTTGAATCACCTCCAGAACCTGTTCTGCCATAAAGGCGATAGATGGTTCTGTTTCCGTGAATGCGCTTTTTCCGTGTCCGTTCAGGTCAATGCAAATCGTTTTCAATCCCGGAGCATCGGAAAGGAATTTCCACATGGAAACATCTTCCATATAACCGTGCAGCAAAACTACCGGAGTTCCTTCGCCGGAAACGGTATAATTCAACATGTGTAAAGCGAATTAACGTTGGTTCATCAATGTTTCAATCTCATCCGCCTCAATTGGAATAGATCCCATGAGGTTGAATGGCTTTCCGGAAGCCTGAACAACTAAATCGTCTTCCAGACGGATTCCTAAACCTTCTTCAAGGATGTAAATTCCCGGTTCACAAGTGAATACCATGTTCTCCTTAATCGGTTCATGCCACAACCCAACATCATGTGTGTCCAATCCAAGGAAGTGCGATGTTCCGTGCATGAAGTATTTTTTGTAAGCCGGCCAGTTCGGATCCTGGTTTTTGACATCTGTCTGATCAATCAGTTTCAATCCGATCAGTTCCTTCTCCATGATCAATCCGACTTCTTTATGATATTCCGCCATGATGGTTCCCGGAACAAGCATTTCCTGAGCAGCATTTTTTACGCGAAGAACGGCATTATATACGTCCTTCTGGCGCTGTGTAAAACGTCCGCCTACAGGCAAACAACGCGTAAGATCGGAAGAGTAATTAGCGTATTCCGCGCCAACATCAAGTAGAATTACTTCACCATCCTGACATTGAGCATTGTTCTCAATGTAGTGCAACACACATGCATTCTTTCCGGTTGCAACAATTGGCGTATAAGCGAAACCTTGCGAACGGTTTTTGAGGAACTCATGAGCCAGCTCCGCTTCGATTTCGTATTCCCAAACGCCCGGTTTGATGAATGAAAGTAAACGGTTTACGCCACTTTTGGTAATATCACATGCCGTTTGCATCAGGTTTAGTTCGATGCTTTCTTTTACGGAACGAATACTGTGCATGATCGGAGCGCTTTTATGTGTTTGGTGCGCCGGGTAATCTTTTCGAACCTGTTCAATAAAACGATCTTCACGTGTTTGCACGGTCGTATCCGCGCGGAGATGCTCATTTGTGTTCAGGTAAATTCCTTTCGCTTCCGCCATTAATTGTTTGAAAATGGTCGGGAATTGCTGAAGCCAGTAAACCGTTTTGATTCCACTGGTTTCGAAAGCTTGTTGTTTGTTCAGTTTTGCTCCTTCCCAAATAGCAATGTGTTCATTCGTTTCTTTCAGAAAAAGCACTTCACGGTGCGACTCGTTTGAGGCGTCCGGAAAAATCACAAGGATGCTTTCTTCCTGATCGACACCCGACAGATAAAAAATATCGCGGTGTTGCTGAAACGGCATTGTAGCGTCAGCGCTGATTGGATAGATGTCGTTTGAATTAAAAACGGCAAGTGTTCCTTTCTCCATTCGTGCAGTAAACTTTTTACGGTTTGCGACAAATAGCTCGGAAGGAATTTTATGATATTTCATATTAAGGAATGTTAAAGTAAAAACCCAAAAAGCCTGTATTTCGTAACTTGTTTGAGTGCCTTCGAAAGTACAAAATAATTTTCCTCGGCGTGGAGTAGAACGTAAATTGCTTACGAACTACTGCCGATACCTTTGCTTCAACAAAAGAACAGAAGTATGAAAACAGGAGCAGTAAATAATCGATTCGACCAAGTTTGTGTAGAGCGTATTCAGTTGGAAGACAATTCTTCGAACGCAATGCTTAGTTGTACGATTTTCGAAGGTGGGGAGAGTTATTCCTCGGATATTTTCATCAATCATTCAGCATTGAATGCCTTACTGTGTGAATTGTCGGTTCGTGGTTTTGACTTAGACCTTGAGCAGCAGCTTGTTGAAATGCCAATATCTGAAGACGAATCTGTTTATTTCATTGACTGTGCATCGGCGTTCGATTCTCCTGTTATTTTGCCGGTTTATGCTCTTCCTGAGCAGGTTGTGATGCTTCGTGCATAGTGATTGTGGTATCGAAAGCACTATATCATTTTTTAGTATCTAAAAAAAATGTTTTACTTTTAGTGACGTTCAATAGAACGGCAATAAAACTAGCACATGAAAAAAACAATACTGCTTCTGGCTTTGGGCTCATTCCTTTTCACGGGGTGTCCGAAACACGAAATTATTCCGGCTCCTGTGCCGCATGTTGAGTTGTATTCTGAATTTACGGGTACCATTAACGGGACGAACGTGGAATTGACTCAGAACGTGAACGGTTATTACCTGGAGGCGTTGAAAACGAAGATTATTGTTCCTTCTCCAACTCCATCATCAGCAATTTATTCATCGGAATTGAAATCTTCTCAGTCGTTGGTATCGATCAAGCTGAATCTCGGAAGTGTTTACTTCGATGCAGCAGCATCTAACGGTGATCCTACTGTTGAGGTTTGGAACTCGTTCTTTACATCAAACGATTACCCGAACAACCCGTCTTATGCCGCAGGAGGTGCTGATGGTTTTGAAGTGGTTTACCGCGATGGAACCGGAGCAATCTGGACTTCTGACCCGGCTGGTTCAGGACAGGATGTGGTCTTCACCGATGTTGTTCAGGAATCAGACGCAACCGGAGATTATTCGAAATTTACATGTACGTTTAATTGTACCCTTTCACGGACCGTTGGGCCGGATACATTCTATCTGCCAATAGAAGACGGTGTATTTATTGGTTATTTTAAACGATAAGCCTTATATTAAACGTCAGTATTCATGCTGACGTTTTTTTGTTGATAGAAATGGAACAACTGAAAATTGGAGTAATAGGAGATTTCAATTTTACGTACAATACGCATCACGCGACCAATCTGGCATTGGATCACGCCGGTCATTTTCTGGAAGTAGAGTTGTCGTATTACTGGATTCGCGTGAATGAGTTTCTGGGAATGAAACCCAATCAATTCTCCAATTTTGATGGTTTGTGGTTGGCTCCCGGCCCTTTCCTGAATGCATTTTATTTGAATGGGGTAGTGGATCAGCTGATGCAGCTTCAGGTTCCGGTATTTATCACCGGAGACGGTTTCAGATCCATGCTGGATGTTATTATACAACGCAATAATCTGAACGCCCTTGGTGAAAAGCTGGTTTCGGATAATCTCGTTGACGGAAATCACTTTGAGCAATTGTTTATTGATCCGGTCAGTACCGAGTTGAAACACCTGTATTCCACTCGAAGTAATCTCGAATTGACTGCTACCCGTTACTCGATGTATCCGCAGTTGATAGATTCATTGCCTGAATTAAGTGTAGACATTGAGGCATTGAATCAGTTTGAGGAACCGGAGATCATCAGTCTAAAGGGGAGAACATTTTTTGTAGCGTGCGGTTTCTGCCCGCAAATCAGTTCTACGCGTGAGTTGCCACATCCGTTGGTATATACGTTCATCAAATCGTGTATGGTGGCCAACGTTTCAGAGCAACGCTGATTCCATCGATTCAAATCCTTCATCAATCCACAAATCGGATCCTGTAGCTGCTGCTACGGCCAATTGATCACATCGCTCATTCTCAGGGTGGCCATTGTGCCCTTTTACCCATCGAAATTGCAGTCTAAATGGTTTTGAGACTTCAAGGAACTGAAGCCATAAATCTTTGTTCTTTTTGTTCTTGAATTGAATTTTCAGCCATCCCTGAAGCCATCCTTTTTCAATTGAATCAATAACATATTTGGAATCCGAATAAATAACTACCGGAAGCTGATTGGTTTTTAACTGCTTTAGTCCTTCGATGACAGCAAGCAGTTCCATCCGATTATTGGTGGTTTTCCTGAATCCCTGCGATCCTTCTTTTCTATTGTTTCTGAAGATGAGCACATAACCGTAACCGCCGGGTCCGGGATTTCCGCGCGATGAGCCATCGGTGTAGAGCTGTATGAATTCTTCCATGAAACAAACATAAGAAATTAACAATTTCTATTCCGCTAAACTTTTAGGAATCCAATGATGTTGAGGTCTTGATTTTCGATTAACCCTTATAGAATTTAGATTAAAATAATGTTTAACTCTTTAAAAATTAATATGATATATCAACAATAGGAAATAATTGACAAAAATAGTTTCCGTGGTAGTTGTTTCGCATTTTCCATTGTTGCATCTTTGTGGCGAAAAGTTAACCGCCATGCGGTTGGCTTATTCAGTGAATAGTGGTTAGGTTAGGTTAACAAGAAGCGATGTCGCCCGACATCGCTTCTTGTGTTTTATATCGGTTTGAATACACGAATTAGACATAAAAAACCCCGACGTCCGTTTCCGGAGTCGGGGTTCCTTTATTAAAAATATGTTACCTTACTTCGTGTTCGAGAACACTTGTACGAAGCCATCTTTTCTCAATGGTGTGCCATCCACAAGAATTGCATCCAGGATATAGAAGTAAACACCATCGTGTACGTATTCACCTCCTTTATTGGTTCCATCCCAGAACACTGTTCCTGTTTGGTTCTTGCCTTCTTTTACAACTTCTCCCCAACGGTTAACAATTGTAATGTTGAAGCTTTGGAAAATCGGATACTGGAACGAAAATAAATCGTTTACACCGTTTCCGTCCGTTGTAATGACGTTTGGCATCACAAAGTCTCCACTCACCTCCAGAATCGCCGTATATGAGTCGAAACAACCGTTAGCATCCTGAATAACCAATGTAATGGTTTGTGATCCCGGTGTTACATAAATACTTGAAACGCTTGCTCCATTGTTATTGGTGAACGGGTCGATGTTTGCCAAATCCCATGTCCAGCTAATGATATTGTTCCCGGTAGACTGATCGTCAAAGATTACCTGATCTCCAAGGTTACATGGGTTCGGGTTGATCGTAAAGTACGCGTTCAAACCATTTGGTGGGATCGTGATCGGATCAAGAGGGTAGATTACAATACAACCGTTAGAATCTTCTACAGTAAGTGTTGGATTGTACGTTGTAACGTCAAGGTATCCGTAAGTGAAATCGGTGCTGTCTAACACTGTTGTTCCGTCACCCATATTCCATGTAATGGAAGTTACGTTGGATGTTGCTCCGGTTGTAAAGTCTACCAACTGACCACATACCGTAGGATCCTGGAACCAGCTTGGGTCAGCTGTCGGTCCGAAAATAGTCAGGTAGTCTACCAGGGTAGTATCGCTGGTACATCCGAATTCATCTGTAATGCTTAGGCTAACACTGTAGGTTCCAGGGAATACATAGGTATTGTTCGGGTCTGTCAATGTAGACGTTTTACCATCACCGAAATTCCATGTGTAGCTGTTTACGTTTCCGTACGACAAAGACCCATCTGTGAAGTCAGCAAACACCGGTGGACACAAGTAGTCTCCATTTGAGTTTGTAGCGGCCCCATCCAATACGTAATCAATGATTGCAACAGGTGTGGATACTGTTACAGTATGTGTAATCGTATCCTTACATCCGTTTGCATCAGTTGCAATTAGTGTGTATGTGTGATCCCAGCTTGAAACCGAGTTGCTTGATGGCTCATCGTGCGAGGTCGGGAAGTCCTGACTCGTTGAAGTAGGTGTACCATCGACAAACCATTGGTAGGTCAAAGGAGCGACTCCGGTAGATGAATTGGAAGCTACAAAGTTCTCCAATTCACAAACTACTGCATCGGCAGTAAACGCAGCTGTTGGTTTTGTAATTGTGATGTTTACTGAACCCGGAGGTGAAACACAACCGAATTCATCCGTTGCTACAAGAGATACTGTAAATACACCTTCTGTATTGAACGTATGATTCACTGTCGTTCCAACTGACGATGTGTTTTGTGTACTTCCGTCATCAGAGAAAGTAAATACAAACGTATCTAAAGGAACACCATTGTTTGTCAATGTAGAGTTATTTGTGAATGTCACCAGGTGAGGTGCACATCCTGTGGCATCATCCGCGGAAATTTGTGCCGATGGAAGTGAGAGTGCAATCATTGGAGCGAATGTTGCGTCGTCTGCACATCCAACGCTATTGGTTGCTGTTAATGTGATAGTAAACGTTCCGAATGACGGATATGCGTACGTTGGATTCGACCCGGTTACAGTTTGTCCGTTACCCATGTTCCAGGAATATGTTCCGAACGGGTGAGTGGAAGTTGAGTTGTCATCAAGGCTGAAGCTTGATCCAACACAAACCGAATCATTCGCCAATGGTGAGATTCCTGCAATTGTTTGAGAAATGTAAATAGTAGTTGTTGTACTGTCTTTACATCCCGTCGTACTGTTGATGATCAATTGCTCAATAGTGTATGTACCGTAAGCGTTGTAGTTGTGGCTAGTAGATCCAAGGTTCACATCATCAAAGTCAGGGTCATCGAAATTCGTAAAAGTACCATCGCCCCAATCCCACGTCATGCTACAATCATCCGGAAGGGCTCCGATTTTAGAGTTGTCATTCACCACTACGTTAACCGGGAACGAAGCCGGGTTACAATACAATGTTTGCGCTGGTGAGAAGATTGAAATCGGTGCTTTGATGTACACGGCATCCGTAACGATCAGTGTATCCTTACATCCACGGAATGTAACGATCAGTGTTACATCGAAGTATCCTGTATCTGAAGGGTATTGGTAATCCGGGTTCTCCTGAGTAGATGTTCCACCGTCACCGAAATCCCAATTGTAGGTTACTTCGTCCGGATCGTGCGGAGCGCTGATTACTGATTGGTTAGTAAAGTGGATTGGCGTTTTAGCACATTGTGGTGTTTCGTCAATGTCAAAATCAACCAAATCAATGTGTCCTACCTGAATGTATTCATCAAGACTAATCGTGTCAACGCATCCTCCTGCGGAAATAACCAACGTTACGTCGTAAACCCCAACAGGATATACATGTGCCGGAGGAGTTTGTCCATTGAATGTTGTTCCGTCACCGAAATCCCAGAACCATGTATCTATCGGGTTTGAAGCGGAAGAGGCATCACTGAACTGAACTGTAAGCGGATCACAACCGTTGATTACATCGCTGGTAAATGCTGCCGTAGGAGCATTCATATTAACTGCAACAGCCGAGTATGTTCCTACACAGCCGTTTGCTCCTGTCATGGTTAACGTAGCTGTATAGTTTCCGTTTGTATTGTATACGTGAGTCGGAGGGTTCTGACCCGTGAATGTTGGAGTACCATCTCCGAAGTCCCAGACAAATTGAGTTCCGGCCGGACTTGTATTTGTAAAGTTAACCGCCAAAGGTGCACAACCGGTTGTTGGCGTATTTGTAAACGATGGTGTTGGTGTTGGCAGAATGGTGATGTTAGCCGTAGCATTTCCATTACATCCCAAATTTGTATTCTGTGAGTTCAACGAGATTGTGTAGGTTCCCGGCGCAGAAAAAGTTACCGTATTGTCCTGTGAGCTCGATGCACCCGGGCTTCCTCCTGTAAATGTCCAGTTCCATGCATTTGCTCCAACTGTAGAGTTGTCTTCAATTAAGACAGGACTGTTTTGACACGCTGTTGCCGGTACAGTAATCCCTGCCTGGAAGTTAGAAACCACGATTGACTGAATCAGAGTATCCTTACATCCGAAGCTGTTGGTTACGATCAACGAAACGTTATTGGTTCCTGCGGTGGAATAGTTCACCAAAGGAGGGTTTTGTTGTGTTGAAGTTCCCGGGTTACCACTTCCAAAGTTCCATGCGTAGGATGCTCCACCGGTTGAAGTGTTTGTAAACGTAACTCCTACCGGTAACGAACAACCATTTGTGCTCGCTGAGAAGTTTGCAGTCGGAGTTGGGTTTACAGTAATGTAGTTCGTTTTTACCTCGGCATCGGCCTGACCGTTGGAGGCCTGAACAACCAGCGTTACGGTGTAAGTACCAGGTGTAGAGTACACGTGAGAAGCGTTTGCCGTTGTTGCGGCATTACCGTCACCAAAGTCATAGGCATAGCTCGTAATTGCGGCTGTTCCTTGTGTTGATGTACTGGTAAACAGAACTGGTTGCCCCAAACAAACCGTTGTTGGCGAACCAGTGAAGTTGGCCGTAGGTGGTGTTTGAGCGAATGCAGCCAAAGAGATGACTGTCAAGAGAGCAGAAAATAAATGTTTCATATTTTGGGGTAGCATGAGTTTTAGCGCTTCAAAAATAAGATTTCAATACTAACTTCAAATAAAATCTGTGTAAAAGATTTAATGTGAAAAATAAAAATGTTATTTTTTTAACCGGTATTACCCCTAATAAACGCGTTTTTATCCCAATAAGTTGCTTCCTAACCAGCGTGATAGCACTTCTGTATCCATTTTTTTTCTATTAGCAAGGCTAATAACCTGATCATCAGTGATCTTGCCAAGACCAAAATATTTTGCATCAGGATGAGCGAAGTACCAGCCTGAAACTGAGGCTGCTGGCCACATTGCAAGCGTTTCTGTAAGCGTAACCCCACTGATTTCCTGCGCGTTCAGTAATGAGAACAAAAATGGCTTTTCAGTGTGATCCGGACAGGCAGGATAGCCCGGAGCAGGACGAATTCCACGGTATTTTTCTGCGATAAGATCATTGTTGTCCAGTTCTTCTTCGCTTGAATAGCCCCAGGTTTCTTTTCGTACTACCTTATGTAGGTACTCGGCAAAGGCTTCAGCCAAACGATCCGCCAGTGCTTTTATCATGATGGAATTGTAATCGTCGTGTTCCGCTTCGAAGCGCTGAACGTGTTCGTCAATTCCATGTCCGGCAGTAACCACAAATGCACCGACATAATCAATTATTCCACTTTCTTTCGGTGCGATGAAATCTGCCAGGGACAGGTTTGGCTGACCCGCTGCTTTTTTTGTTTGCTGACGCAGGGCATGTTGCACACCCAAGACGGTTGAGCGGGATTCATCGGAATACACTTCAATATCGTCATCGATGGAATTGGCCGGGAAGATTCCAAAAACCGCTTTTGCAGTTAACCATTTCTCGTCAACGATTTTCTGCAACATTGCACGGGCATCGTTATAGAGTTTCGTTGCCTCTGTTCCAACCACTTCATCCGTCAGAATAGCTGGAAATTTTCCATGTAGTTCCCACGTCTGGAAGAATGGTGTCCAGTCGATGTAGTCAACCAACACGTTCAAGTCTTGGTTCTCAATGATTTGCTGGCCAATTCTGGCCGGTTTGGTTACTGTCTGATCATTGAATTCCAATACGAGTTTATTCTTTAATGCTTCGTCGTAGCTTAGCAACTGCTTTGCTCCACGGTGTTTCTCGTGGTGTTCACGCAAACGCAGGTAATCTGCCTGAACATCTTTGACAAACTGTTCTTTTTTGGGACCCAGCAGTTGCTCCACAACGGTAACCGAGCGGGATGCGTCCAATACGTGAACCGTTTGCCCTTTGGTATAGTTCTGTTCGATTTTTACTGCGGTATGTACTTTTGATGTCGTAGCTCCACCAATAAGAAGCGGAATATCCAGGTTTGCACGTTCCATTTCTTTTGCAACGTGTACCATTTCGTCCAGCGATGGTGTAATCAAACCACTTAATCCGATCACCTGAGCTTTTTGTTCAATGGCTGCCTGAATGATTTTCTCAGCAGGAACCATTACTCCAAGATCTACAATCTCGTAGTTATTACAGCTCAGCACAACACCAACAATGTTCTTACCGATGTCGTGAACATCACCCTTCACGGTTGCCATGATCACCTTTCCGGCTGAAGACGAAGCTCCGTCTTTTTCTGCGTCAATGAATGGTAGGAGATAAGCTACTGCTTTTTTCATTACACGAGCCGATTTCACTACCTGTGGCAGGAACATCTTACCACTTCCGAATAAGTCACCAACAATGTTCATTCCATCCATCAGCGGGCCTTCGATTACCATGATTGGTCTAGGGAACTGCTGACGACATTCTTCCACATCTTCGTCAATGAAATCAACGATTCCTTTAATCAGGGCATGTGCCAGTCGATCCGCTACGGGTGCATTTCGCCATTCAAGATCTGCTTCCTTTTTCTTTTCGGTTCCTTTAAAGTTCTCCGCGAAATCCAGCAGACGCTCAGTAGCATCCGGACGACGATTCAACAGAACGTCTTCAACGTGCTCAAGCAATTCCTTGTCAATGTCATCATACACCTCCAACATAGACGGGTTTACAATTCCCATGTCCATTCCGTGTTTGATCCCGTGATACAGGAAGGCAGAATGCATCGCTTCACGCACAGGATTGTTCCCGCGGAAAGAAAAGGAGACATTGGAGACACCACCGGAAACGTGTGCGCCGGGAAGATTTTCGCGAATCCATTTTGTGGCGTTGAAGAAATCCAACGCATTGTTGTTGTGTTCTTCCATTCCGGTTGCTACCGGGAAGATGTTCGGGTCGAAAATGATGTCTTGTGGCGGAAACTTTACTTTATCTACTAAGATGCGGTAAGAGCGCTCGCAAATTTCAATACGTCGTTCGTAGCTATCTGCCTGACCAACTTCGTCGAATGCCATAACCACCGTTGCAGCACCGAAGCGTTTGATGATTTTTGCCTGCTTGATAAAGTTTTCTTCGCCTTCTTTCAGTGAAATGGAGTTTACAATTCCTTTTCCCTGAATGCATTTCAATCCGGCTTCAATGATTTCCCATTTCGAGCTGTCGACCATGATCGGAACACGGGCAATATCCGGTTCTGCGGCAATAAGATTGAGGAAACGAACCATTGCTTCTTTCCCATCAATCATTCCCTCATCCATATTGATGTCGATAACCTGCGCACCCCCTTCAACCTGCTCACGGGCAACCGAAAGAGCGGCTTCGTAATCGTTTTCCTTGATCATACGCAAAAAGGCACGTGATCCGGTAACATTGGTACGTTCACCAATGTTGGTAAAATTACTTTCAGGGGTAATGGTGATGGCCTCGAGGCCTGATAAACGCAAAAAGCTCATGTATCTTTATGCTGTTACAGCATTTTTTCTTGGTGAATATTTAGCAGCGATTTCTGCCATTTTTCGGATGTGATCCGGTGTGGTCCCGCAACACCCTCCGATGATATTGATTAAACCTTCCTTCAGGAATTCTTCGATTTGAGCACCCATCATTTCCGGGGTTTCATCGTATTGACCGAATTCGTTAGGAAGTCCTGCATTCGGGTGAGCGCTCACAGCGAACGGTGCTTCGTTTGCGAGCACCTGCAGGTAAGGACGCATTGCATCTGCACCTAATGCACAGTTCAACCCGATACTGAGCAACGGCATGTGAGAAACAGAAACCAAAAATGCTTCGGTTGTTTGGCCGGTCAGTGTACGGCCACTTTGATCGGTAATCGTTCCCGAAACCATGATCGGCAATTCGATGCCACGTTCTTCAAAAATCTCATCAATGGCGAACATACACGCTTTGCAGTTCAGGGTATCAGTAATGGTCTCAATCAATAGAATATCCGATCCGCCGTCAATCAAACCGTTAACCTGCTCTTTGAAGGAGACCACGAGTTCATCAAATGTGATGGCACGAAATCCAGGATCGTTTACATCGGGAGACATGGACGATAACTTCGTTGTTGGCCCGATTGAACCGGCAACAAATCTTGGTTTGTCCGGATTCTTTGCGGTAAATTCATCACACACTTCACGTGCAATTTTTGCTCCATGGTAGTTGATGTCGTAAACGGCATGTTCCAAATGGTAATCGGCCTGTGCAACAGACGTTCCGCCGAAGGTGTTTGTTTCGATAATATCCGAACCTGCTTCGAGGTATTTAGCGTGAATTTCTTTGATCACATCCGGACGGGTTAATACAAGGATATCGTTGTCTCCTTTGAGTTTGTGCGGGTGATCTTCAAACCAGCCTTTACGGAAATCTTCTTCTTCGAGTCCGTAGCGCTGAATCATTGTTCCCATTGCTCCATCGAGAATGAGGATTCGTTCCTTTAATAAATCGTGTATTTTGCTCATAGTCAAATCCGCGTACAATGCTAGTTCACTATGAAGGAGATGAAGAAGCCTGAGCTTCTCAAAAGTAACTTATCTTTTCCTGCCCGCAGAGACGGACACGATTGGATTTGGCACCTATTCCTGACGTTACAATCAGGAGGTTGCCAAGGTTTCACAGGGCCTATCCCTCCACCTTTCTTCATAAGTTGAATGCAAAGAACTGGCGCAAAGATAAAGCGTTCCTTTGAGAAAGAAAAGTTTAAGCAAAAAAAACGGAACGAAACAATTTTAGAAATTCCATTTCATGTTCCTATCGTCGAGGACGGCGAAAGATACTTTGTAGGTGAATTTCGGATCAATTTTATTTCCATCAGAGGCTACACCGTAGACTCCCACACGCAAACGACGCTTAGAGAATTTGAAGTTGCGTTCCAAGCCAGCGAATACTTCGTGGTATTCGTAATTGAATTCTGCCACATACAATGCACTTGTTCCGAAGACCAGACCAATTCCCGTTTTCTTCATGAATGGGATTTTGTTGATGATCGCCCCATTGTCGTGATGAACGAAATGTGCCTCCAGGTAATATTCTTTTGATGGCAGTGAACTATCCTGATTCTGATATCCGTAGAGTGGATTGGAAAACCACAGTGGTGTACTTCGTCGCTGGTACTTGAAATCTGCATCTTTGAGGTTCTTGGAGCTTAGGAATTTCCCGGCGCGTATGTGGTAATTCGTCGTACCAAGTGTTCCCAGCTGAAAGCTTTGATTCATTCCGATAATTCCGTACTCGTGATCCACGTCGGAGCCGAAAAGTCTCGGGATTCCACGTTGGTAGAATACATAGAATGTTGGCCATTTTGAACCCAATACCACTTTTCGGTACGGTTCACGCATATACTTCTGAGCCGGAGTATAACTTACCGTGATTTCTCCAAGGAGAGCCTGATAGCCTTCAAATTCTTTGAACTGGTCATTCGGAATGATGCTGTCGAAACCTGAAACACCTTTGTACTTTGAAAGCGATCTGCGCTCTGCGAATTCCGTTTCAAGATTGATGTAAAAACCATTGAAGTATTCGTAGTTATGCATCAGTCGAAGGCTCGTTTTTTCAATGAAGTTACTCCGTTTGTATACTTGTGTGATGGCGTCATATGGAACAATGGCATCAAATTCATTGGCAAAGTTGAACCCGACTCGTCCCAGATGAAATGGATCGTAAACGTACCTGCACCAGGTTGAACCTTTGATATCGCCGTTCAGGAGTCCAACCGAAATTTCGTTATAGCAATCAAGACTTTTCTGATTTTCCCATTTTTTAAAGTAGTTGAATCCAGGAGCAACGCGTGGTCCGGCAGGGTAGAGTGGACGAGCCATTGCAGCTATCGAATTGAATCCCCACTGCACTTTTTCCGGTCTGTTGCGGTGTTCGATGCCGAACCATAGCACCTTCCAAATTGTTACTTTATTGAAAACGTTGTCAATAGAATCCAGGTATTCCTTTCTGTTCAGGGCGTCGTGGATGCTATCACGAATAATGATGTAGCGTTTTTCTTCAGGAGTTAATTCTACCGGACGTTGCTCTTTCCAGAACAAGGAGTCTTTTTCATAAGCCTCTTTGCTGGTAACCGCAACCTCGTTGGTAAAGAATTTTCTTCCAAATTCCGGATTAAATGTTGTGTTCTCGAATTTGGCGATGGTTTTACACTTGGATGTTTCGCCTTTGAACTTCGTCCCGTAGAGCAGTATCTGTTCCTTTAGCACGCACATGGAATCACCCGGATGATCAAATGTTTGCTGAATGGTAAAGTAATCGTAAGCCTTGAGATTCCCTTTTTCCATCGTTAATTCCAGCTTTTGTACTAACCAAAGCGAATCAATGACATAGATATAGCCTTCGAGTGTTGAGGTGGAAGTTCCACGGGGACTAATTTTGATCTTGTGAATTTTCTGCCCGTTTTCAACATATTGTGCCTCCAAACGGTATTTGTAAGAAACAATTCCCGGACCTGAAATTGGTGAACTGACTGGTGATTCATGAAGATCAGGAAGGTGGAGCAGGTTTTCAAAAAAGTTGAAATTCGATTTTACAGTAGTAGTATAGTACAACTGATTTGCATTTCCATGAAGAGTGTATGCATCGCGGATTTCCTTGACATCATTTGGAGGGCTGAAATGCCGGGTTAGCTGAACTTCAACAAGATTCATGTTGCCGGCAAGCGCCTGCATTTTTCTTCGTTCTTCCTCGAACGGATCATCAGTGGGTTTGGCTTCTTCTTCTTTCTTTTTTGCCTGGCGATCGATTTCTTCTGTAGCCTTGATATACACTTCCGTGGAATGCGGGTAGTTCCAGGGATTGATCTGTTCGCGTTTTTTAACCACTTCGAGCATGATTTCCCGACCACGGTTGGTGTGTTTAGCTACAATTTCAACTTCGTCAATGTCTGTTACGGATTCCGTGAAAAGTTGAATGTCCCGACGTGCTTCTTTGGATTGGATGGTTACGTATGCTTCCCGTTCCGTATATCCGGTTGCGCGGAAAACCAGGTAATATTCGCCTTCGTACAATTGAAGTGTATAGTTTCCGTTTGCATCGGTTTCTGTTCTCAGATCGGAATTGTTTTTTACAAAAACCTGAACGAAAGGTATGGGAACCCGATTTTCGTCGGTTACGGTACCGTTAAGCGTTCGCTGCGCGATAAGTGATACCGGTGCGAATGCGAAAAGAATAAGTAGTAACCGAAATAAGGTTCTCATAGTGCAGTGTAATGCAAAACTTTGAAAAAGTAACGATTAGACGTTCTCTTTCTCAAAAAGTTACTGCTTGGGTTGCTGATTGTTCTGTTGCTCCGCAAAACGCTCCATGCGGCGTCTCATGAATCTGCGTAGCAAGTAAGTACCTGAAGTCATCAATGCAAGAACGTAGTATACCAACCACGTTGAGAATCCTTCTTTAACGCCCATAAAGGTTACAACCAATATAATCGCGATGGTTGCGAACAACCAAAATAATTCCATGATTCTGTTGTAATTCTTCATTCTGTGTTTTTATTTGTTAATGAGTATTTTTCCCTGAGGTTGAAGGAATTCGTAATAAGAGAAATCCTGTTTTGTTTTAATTCCCTTTCCAAACAGCAGTGCTTTTGGTGTCCGGATGGTTACCATTTTATCGGTGTAAATTGTACTGTCTCTTCTGTTCCAGAACAAAGCTTCGGTTTCCATGTGCTGGTTTTTAATCGGATTGAACATACGCACTGAATCGCGTACCAGCATGGTTCCTTCTTCTTCATTTATCTCACCGTATTGTGCTGTCAATATACTTGAAAGATCACCATTCGGATTGTAGAACTCCACTTTTACACCTTCATTGAACTGAACCTGCTTTCCTTTTTTGGTAAATGATTCGGCAATTGGGGCGTATAATCTTATTTGTGCTCTTCCAGAATCACTGTACATCAGGTAAAGTTCCCGTGTTTTCTCATCCGGATCATTGGAGCTGAAGGTTACTTTCTTGATCTTTTCAAGATCGTTTACACAACTTCCGAGAAGAAGTGAAGCGAATAAAGAGATCAACAGAAAGCTACGAATTGACATATTAGTCGAGTTTATACTTGCGGAACCAGCGGTCTCCGAATGAAGGCCCGATTACTACACCAAGGCTGACAGCAAGGAATTGTTCTTTCATTCCGGTTGAAGTTCCGTCGTTTCGCATTCCACCAACTACACTAACATTTAGGAATGAATTGTTCTTTTTGTTGTTCGCCATTGGAATTCCGAAACCAATTGTTGCTGCCTGTTCTTTTAACTGAGCAGAAGTGCTTTGCATTGGCAGGGACTGATTGTAATATCCAACGCGGTAGCGAATAGAGCTAAAGAATGTACTTCCCTCAGCTTTAGTAAGCGGAACAACTGATGGTGTATATTGAAAAGCAACGCTGAAACGTTGTCCGTCTGCAAAGCTTGGCGAGGAATGGTTCTCAAAACTCTCGCTATAGTTCGACCAGGATGTTTTACTAAACTCGGTGTAGAATCCAAGTTGGTACATCTTGTCTCTGTTTCCTGTTGACATGTCCGGAGAATAGGTGTATCCAAAGCCAACTTTCAGGTTGTCCGGGTAGCGAACGGTACCTCTGGTTCCTGTTGAATATTGCAAAGTATCGTACGTTGTTTTGTTCAATACATCCGTTGCTGAGTAATACAAACCATACTCCGTACTTGCTTTCAAATCTTGTTGTGGGGCAATAGTGGAGCTAAGCATGATCTGGTGGAATCCTTTGAATTCCCAACGTGTTTTGTAGTACAATCCGAAGTCTGCATATAAGCTATTCAGACGAATTTTCTTTTCATCAGCTCCTCCTGAACTTGCCGTGCTTTCAAACATTGCATAACGTTCGTTATTAACAGTTCCGAACAAGTAACCACCATTAGCTCCTATAGCAAACTGGTGATTTTTGGTGTTTACCAATTTGTAACTTAAGCCAAGGAAAACCCGTTGGGTACTTCCGGTTCCTTTGTATTGGTAAAATACGGAGTCGTTGTAGACGTAATCATTGGTAACCAGATTATATCCTTTTCTGCTAAAGGTGTTGGTTCCGAAGGAAAAACCGAATGATTTTCTGATTGGAAAGGCGAACACCAATTGGTTCAAACCCGCAACGGTTGAGTTAGTGGTTGCACCATTCATGCTGTAAGAAGACATTCTGCTTCCCAATCCGATACTTACCAATGGTTGCCCGGGAGCGAGGAAGGAATAGCTGGCAGGATTGTGATAGTTAACAAGATTTGAGTCAGCTGCCAAACTTTGGATATTCCCTAAACCTGCAAATTGTGCGTCCATTAGTGTTCCCTCTTCTCCCAAACCGGCAGAACTGTATGGAGAAGTGCTGAATGTCTGAGCATAAGATTGCGTTGACAAAAGGAGGAGGGGGAGGAACAAAAAGTTACGCATGAGCATGTTGAAGTGTAAGTAATAACCCTTCGAGGGTTAAATTATCGCTGGCAAATATGGCACTTTTCGGGTCGAATTCAAAATAGCTGGCGTCGCCACCAGTGAGAAAAATTGTTAATTCAGGATACTCTTTTTTGTAAGCTGCAATGAAGCCTTCCATTTCGTAACGCATACCGTTTAAAACACCACTTAGACAGGAAGAAACGGTTGTAGTTCCCATAAATTGTGTTTGTTCTATGTCTTCAATCAAAGGTAGTTTGCCTGTGTAATCGTGTAGTGAACGTAGCCTCATCGTTAATCCGGGGCTGATTGATCCACCCAAAAATGTACCGTCTGCAGAAACGAAGTCGCATTTCAGGCATGTGCCGGCGTCAATGATTAACGTGTTGCCTTTTGTTCGATGATATGCTGCGATGGCGTTGGCAAGTCTGTCCATTCCCAGAGTGTCGGGTTGGGCATATCCATTTTTCAATGGAATCGGGCAAAGGTGATTAAAACGAATTGCGCCGGGGAATAAATCCATTAATTGATTCGTCTCCTGTTCGGAACGAACCGACGCGATAATGGTAGGAATGTGTCCGTAATTTTTCGCAAAATCCGCTAAGTTTTTGTCCGTATGATGGTCAAAATACAGGACTTCAATCGTATTTTGGTGCTCCCAACGAGCAATTTTTATTCGGGTGTTCCCGGCGTCTATCGTGATCCAACTCATGGATTTAGCTATAAAAACAGTGCAACTGCAAAGATACGACTCCGAGAAAAAAGACAAGGTTTTTTTGGAGGAATGAATTCTATTACTATCTTTGCCCACTCAAATGAGCGAGGTGATGTAGCTCAGTTGGTAGAGCAAAGGACTGAAAATCCTTGTGTCGGGGGTTCGATTCCCTCCATCACCACAAAAGAAAAAGCATTCAGCGGTAGTTGGATGCTTTTTTCTTTTTGTCCCTCGGTATTCACTCTCACACTCGCTCTATTTTTCAAGCTTTTTCTTTTTGAACAGAACAGAGAGGGAGAGAAGCGCGTGAGATCCCGGAGAATCTGCAAACACCATTCGTTATTTAGATGATGGTTTCATTGAAACCTTATCTTAGCAGAACAAAACCATTTATCTTACTGAGTCATTATGAAACCGAAATTTTATTCCGCTCTTCTTCTCATCATCGTTTTATCAGCAATCGAAGATTCATTTGCTCAAGAAGCGGATTCAAGCAATCAGAAGGTTCCGACATTGATATTTAAGGACGGCGCTTCTCAGGCTTTGCCTGAATTTAGCGATCCGTCTGTATGGATTCAGGAACAACTGTGGGTGGAAACTACGTTTGATTCGGATGGAGATGGTCGCCTGGATAGAATGCACGTTTGCCTTACGCGTCCGCAACAAACGCAAACAACTTCATTGAAACTCCCGGTTGTGTATACTTCCAGTCCCTATTACGGTTTGAAATTCTGGGCTTTATTGGGGATGTCGTCGAAGACCCGGAATTACTGGAAAGTTAAGCACGAAATTGGCGCAACACCAAAACCACATGGACACAAGAAATTGGGAACTCGGGATAAACGGCCACTATGGGCTTCGTCTACGGATAGATTATGGGTTCCGCGTGGATATGTCACCGTATATTCCTCTTCTCCGGGAACAGGACTTTCTGATGGCTCAGCAACAATTGGAGGTGAAAATGAATCGCTGGCTCCAAAGGCGGTAATTGACTGGCTCTGTGGAAGAGCTAAAGGATATACAACCAGAACTGGTACAGAAGAAGTGACGGCTTTTTGGTGTACGGGAAAGGTTGGAATGACAGGAACTTCCTATAATGGAACACTTTGTGTTGCAGCTGCGACAACCGGTGTTGACGGTCTGGAGGCAATTATTCCGGTAGCTCCGGTGACCTCCTTTTATGAGTATTACCGTTCGAATGGCCTGGTTCGTTCTCCCGGTGGATATCTGGGAGAAGATATGGATGTCATGTACGATGCAATCAACACTGGCGACAAATCGAAACGAAAACACAATGATGCTTCAGTAAGAGACAGTATACTAATCCCGGGAGAAGATCGAATTACCGGAGATTACAATGATTTTTGGGATTCAAGGGATTACCTGAATAAAATTGATAACATGAAGTGCGCTATGCTGATGGCACATGCATTCAACGATTGGAATGTAATGCCGGCGCAAAGCTATCGTTTTTACAGGGCCGCAAAAGAGAATGGATTACCGGTGCAGCTGTATTATCATCAGGGAGCACATGGTGGTGATCCTCCATTCATGATGATGAACAGATGGTTCACACGTTATCTGCATGGTGTTGAAAACGGTGTTGAGCATGATCCACCCGTTCAAATTGTTCGCGAGTATCAAACGAAACCAACTGCCTATACCAGTTATCCGGATAATAATGCATCCGATGTGACTTTTTATCTGCAATCCGGAGCTAACAATACCGGAACATTGAGCCTTGAAAAACCGACAGGTCAGGTTATTGATACGCTGATTGACGATTACCATTTTAGCGGTGAGGAGTTAATCGAAAGCAAAAATGCCAATCACAGATTGCTTTACGTCAGTCCTGTTCTGAACAAGGATTTACGCATTTCGGGAACGGCAACAGTTACGATTAAATTGTCCAGTA
The DNA here is from genome assembly GCA_966211245.1 of uncultured Fluviicola sp. GTDB lineage: Bacteria > Bacteroidota > Bacteroidia > Flavobacteriales_D > Crocinitomicaceae > Fluviicola. Next base: position 43,063 of record CBIHND010000026.1, read on the forward strand.
GTAAACCGGCGGCCAACCTCTCCGTTTGGTTGGTGTCGTTGCCCTGGCAAGATGAAAAAGGAACTAAGATTTACGAAAATGTGATTACGAGAGGCTGGGCCGATCCGAAGAATTTTCGTTCAATAACAGATGAAGAAGCGTTGAAGCCGGGATCTTTTTACGAATTATCTTTCGATCTGATGCCCGACGACCAGGTGATTCGGAAATCTGAACAGATCGGTTTGTTGATTTTCTCTTCCGATAAAGAATTTACGCTTTGGCCAAAACCGGGAACTGAGCTTTCCATTGATTTGAACGCCACGCGAGTTACGCTGCCTATTGTTGGCGGAAAAACCAGTTATGAGAATACTATCCGATGAGAAAAGTAATTGCAGGAATGAACATGACCCTCGATGGGTTTTGTGACCACACGGTAATGAATGCAGATGATGAAATGCATGACCATTATACCGATGTGTTGAGAAACGGAGGCGCACTTTTGTATGGGAGAACGACCTACCAACTCATGGAAGACTATTGGCCGACTGTTTTGGAAAGCCCAACCGGAAATGCTGCAATGGATGATTTTGCTGCGGTTATCGATGAGATTCCTAAAATCGTTTTTTCACATACACTTTCCGAAGTTACGTGGAAAACTGCCCGTTTGGCTTCCGGAACACTTTCAGAGGAAATTCATTCGCTCAAACAGCAACCTGGAAAAGATATTTTCATCGGAAGTCCTGGCCTGATTCTTCAAGCTGCAAATCTTGGGTTAGTGGACGAGTTCCAGATTTCGGTTCACCCGATTTTGATCGGCAAGGGGTTGTCATTGTTTAACGGAATTGAAAATCGCATAGATCTTAAACTTACTAAAACGAAAACCTTTAGTTGCGGGGCGATAACGCTGTATTATGAACCAGTAAGAAGTAATAACGGATTGAAGAATTTATGACGAATAGAGGAAGGACCATTACGGCAAGTTTGTTCGTTCCGGTCGCGTTATCGTTTTTGATTACATCCTATCGGAAGGCTCCCGATGAGGATCTTCGGAAAGCAGCTCAAACCTGGAGATTCCTGAATCCAGATAATCTTAGTGAGACTACGGATTTTGAAGCTGGAGCATGGAGACTGGATTCTGTGGCTGAAGACGGGGTGGTTGTGAGAAGGCTTATCTCAGATAGTACAGTTCAGGTGTTTAATTTCAGGAGAGATGGACGATTACGAACCATGGAAATCCGCAAAACGTCAGTAAAAGAGCTTCCTGTTGGTATGTGGAATACTGACTCCGATAGTTTGTTTATTGTTGGCAATAACGGAAGAATAGCGATGAGGTATGGATATGTACTTCAAGGCTCAACCTTAATTTTGCATGGAAACTTTATGATAGCCACTGAGATTCAGAAGAAACCGTCATTTTATCTTTCCAAATATGTTTTTGATTAAAATATAATCAAAATAAATCTAAAAAATTGTCATAACTTTGGTTTGCATCGAGTAAATCAAAGTTCTATGTCTGACGATCCATTATACAAAAACGGAAGGGGCGCGCAAATCAACCCTCACAACAGGTTTCTTTCGCAGGCAAAAGGCGATGATTTTGACGATATTGATCCGTTCGAAGAGCCTGAGATCAAAACGAAATTTATAGAAGTGCATCCAAAGACAATTGTCAATCGAGTAGATAGTCCGGATGTTGGGATGTACTATTCTCTAAATCCTTATCAGGGGTGTGAGCATGGATGTACGTATTGCTATGCGCGTCCGACCCACGAGTATTGGGGGTACAGCGCCGGAACTGACTTTGAGCGGATTATACTGGTGAAGAAAAACGCTCCTGAATTACTGGAGGAAACCCTCAAGAAGAAATCCTGGAAAGTGGAGAGTATCAGCCTTTCAGGGAATACAGATTGCTATCAACCGTGTGAACGGGATTACAGAATTACACGTCAGTTGCTGGAAATCATGCTGAAGTACAAACACCCCGTAGGAATCATCACGAAAAATGCATTGATCCGCCGCGATATTGATATTCTCAGTGAAATGGCCAAACTCGAATTGGTCATTGTAAACCTCAGTATTACCAGTTTGCGGGAAGAATTGCGGCGTAAACTCGAGCCAAGAACTGCAAGTATTCGTAAAAAACTGGAAACAATTGAAGTGCTTTCCGCTCGGGGAATTCCTGTAAATGTAATGATGGCTCCGATTATTCCGGGCTTGAATGACGATGAGATTTTTGACATGGCGCAGGCAGTTGGGAAGAGGGGCGCAATCAGCATGCATCACCAAATTGTTCGACTGAACGGACCGAACGGAGAAATCTTTACCGATTGGGTAACCAGGAACTATCCGGACAGAGCGAATAAGGTACTCAATCAATTGCGCGATATGCACGATGGGAAATTGAGCGATAGTCGGTTTGGGACACGCATGAAAGGAGAAGGAAATTACGCAACGAACATTCATAAACAAGTGCGACTTGCGCGGAAACGTTTCCTCCCGGATTTACCTTTTCCAAAACTCCGAACAGATTTATTCGAAGTTCCTTCTGCACAGATGAGGTTGTTTTGATTTTTTACCACATGTTGGGCAATTCATCGTTCAAATTGGTTTTAGCACAATTGGAATTATGTGTCTATGTGGTTCGTTTCTTATCGCCTCTTTCCTTCTGTTGATGCCATTTTGTCAGCTTTTTAATCGCGGTTTGTTTTTTGACGAATACTCCTCGTGAAAAAGCAACAGAATTTTTTTGGCTCGGCAGCGGAAAGCATTATTTACCCGGTTTTGCTGGAGTTATTGCTGTTGATTGTTTGGTGGGCGGAGCACATTTTTCAGGGACATTTGCTCCAATTCGGATTGAAACCACAGGATTGGTCGCAGTGGTATGGGGTACTAACTATGCCATTATTACATGATCCTAAGGATTGGGCACATATCGTTAACAATTCCATACCGTTGTTGTTTCTGACGGCAGCATTGTTCTATTATTACAGACAAATCGCCTGGAAGATACTCGCGGTTTCGTGGCTGGGTACCGGATTGATCATGCTTGCATTTGCGCATCCCGGATCTACACATATTGGAATTTCCGGCGTGCTCTACGCATTGTTCGGCTTTTTGTTTGTTTCTGGATTCTTTAAAAATTTCCGTCCGCTTCAGGTGCTTTCTTTGATGGTTGGATTCATCTATGGAAGTATGATTTGGGGGATTTTTCCGCATGAGGAAGGAATTTCCTGGGAAGGTCACTTATCCGGACTACTGATCGGAGTATCGCTTGCAGTTGTGTATAGAAAATACGGTCCCGCTCCGGTAAAGTACCAGTATGAAATCGAGAAGGAGCTTGGAATTGAACCCCCTGATTTGGAAGGAGAATGGAATGCACGACAGGAAGCGCTTCGACTGATGCAGGAAGAAATGATCCGCAGACAGCAAGAGGCGTTACATATTGTGTATCACATTAAACCTTCTGAACCAACATCTGAGGAAGATAAACCTGCGGACGATAACGGAAATTGAGTGTCGCTGTTCCCTTACTTACCATGGACCAATCAGTAAATGGGAAAGTCATCGAAATCAAATCCGCTGTTTGCAGATTAATGTCCTCATCAAGAAAATAAGTTGCCAGTTCAGATAAACCGTCGTTATGCCCAACAATGGTAACAATCGGTTCACTGTTCCCCTGAACCCACTCGAACAAATCGTTGCACTTGGCAAGATACAGTTCGGGATGTACATAAACATCCGGTTGAGGAATCTGGTGCTGCAGAATAATGGAAGTGGTTTGCTGTGTGCGGTTCGCAGATGAGGAGTGAACTTCCCCCAACTCGATGTGCTGACAACGAATGTGCTTCCCCAAAAGATTGGATTGAGAAACTCCTTTCGGTGTAAGATCGCGTTCGCGATCACCACCATGAGTAGCAGTAGTCTCCGTCTTAGCGTGACGGATTAAGTGTAGCGTTAACATAGTTGTATTTTTTACCAACGTTTTCCAAAGATACCGCGTTTAGGTTGATATGTACAACATTCACCCGCTAAAATTAGTAACTTGCAGTCTTCAACCAAGATAAAATCAATCGTTCAGCGAATGCAGATTACTCCGGAAATATTAATTGCCTGTTCACGTCAGGATCGACGAGCACAGAAATTAGTGTATGAGTTCTGCTACATGAATTTCATTAAACTCTGCATGCGCTACCATTCCAACCATGAAGATGCACGGTTTGTTTTCAATAACGGTTTCCTTAAAATCCTGAAAGGACTGGAAACTGTGGAAATGACCGATCTTCAGTTTGTGGCCTGGGCAAAGCGCATTATGGCGAACGCAATCATCGATGATTATCGTAAGAATAAGAATCACAATACCGTGATTCGAGGTAAAGAGACGGAAGAAGAACTGGCTTATCATGCGGGTACACAAGGTAACGAAGCCGAAAGCAATTTGGGAGAACAGTCCATTATGAAATTACTTGAACTGATCCCGCCGGTGAGTGCCCATGTGTTTACGTTGTACGTTATTGACGGCTTTTCCCACAAGGAAATAGGCGAATTGTTGGACATTACTGAAGGAACTTCAAAATGGCATTTATCGACAGCACGAAAGTTACTGCGAGAGAAGCTGGAATTGTTGGAAACACCTTCACTTAAAAAAGTTGCGATATGAAAGAGGGAACAACCTGGACAGATCAGGAGTTGGACGCACTATTTCAGGATGCAGCAGCTCGTGAGAACATTCCTCCGTTTCAGGAAGCTTTCTGGGACGAAATGGAAGCGATGTTACCAGCCAAAAAGAAACGCATTGGCTTTATTTGGTGGGGAGCAGCATCTTTTTTGATGGTATCATTGGGTATAGCAGGTGCCATTTTACTGACGAATGCAAATCCGGACGGTGAGACAACACGTGTTGCTAAACAAATTGGTCATGAAACAAATAATTCCGGAGATCAGCATGTGGATAACAACGAGATCGCTAAATCCGATGTTAGTGTAGACGTAACACGTCACTATTTCCCGGAAACCGGAGGTAAAAACAACAATCAGTCAAGTCCTTATCAGGAAGAAACGCAATACCGAACGGATGGAGGCAGTGCTTCCTGTGGTGGCGGGGCGCCAAAAAACAGTGTTGAAAAGGTGGAAGAAGCAGATTTGGCTGATCTGGGTTATAAGCAACCGTTGTTTACTGCACCGAAAACGTTGAATGCCGTCAGAGGATCTAAGTACAGCAGTGGCTTGCCGTTGTATGCAGAAATTGGGCTTGGATTTGGTCAGTCTTACCGTCAGGCGGAATACAGCTCCAACTGGATGCCTCAGATTCGCGCCGGCCTTGGTTTATACAGAGAAATTGGTGGCATGGAGTTGAACGCAGGGTTTGCTTTCCGGGCCGAATTGCCGGACAACATTACCTATGAAATGATTAATTCAACATCAAGCACGGATATACGAACTACAGTTGATATCAATCGATTATACAGTTTGGAATTCCCGCTGTACATGGGTGGAAAATTTGGTCGAAGTTCTATTGGTGGTATGATGATTCCGGGAATTCAAATGCGATTCTCCGGAGTGCGCACTGTGTACCAGAATAGCCAGATCACTTCGCGTGATGAGATCTCGGGAAGAACATTTGAATCCAAGACAATGACAATGGAAATGGGGCTGCGTTATACCTATAGTCTGAATGAGAATGTTCAGTTAACCTCTTCATTTACATTAGACGTCGTTCGCCCGTTCCAATCGGATGAATACCTGGGGGATGTTAAGCAATATCCGGCGACCTTCTTTGTGGGCCTGAGAAGAACATTTTGATTTCCTGTAGCTGTTTTTCATACCTTTGGGGTGATTAAAACTACGCTACATGAAAAAAACTGCGTTACTTCTCTTTCCTTCTTTCTTTCTGACACTGCAATTGTCGGCACAACCTGTATTGAATCAGACAAATTTTTCAGGTGCCAATGAGGCATATGTTTACAGCACGGCAACTGATCCTCAGATAGATTACAGTTCAACCGGTGCAAATTTCACCTGGGACTTTTCGTACCTGGTTGCAGATGGACAAACCGGATTCACGAATCATCCGATGTCGCAGGCTTCAACATTGTCCAATATTTTCTTTGGTCCTTTTGCATATCAGCAGTATCAGGCATCTTACTTTGCAGAAACAACGGATATCCCAATTGATCAGTTGACCGCTGCATTGCCGATTACGATTGATGAGATTTCCCGGTTTACAAGAAATGCAAGCGCAGGAATTACAAGCGTGGGATATGAATTTGTGATCAGTGGACAGGGAATTGCTGCAAAGTCGGACACTATTGAAACGCGTTATGTGTTGCCTTTGGAGTACGGAGATACATACAACTCACGTGGTTATACAAAGCTGGATATGAACCCGATCTATGATGCTCAGTGGCGTCAACACCGTTACAGAGAATCTGCTGTAGACGGATACGGAACGGTAATTACGCCGTGGGGGACATTTACCGCACTTCGTGTACATCACCGCATTGAAGAAATAGATTCGTTCTATGTAAATTACAACGGAACAGATTTCTGGATTCCAATACCAATTCCTGAATCTCACGAATACGAATGGAGATCAGTTGACGATAAAGAACCCGTAATGTTGGTGAAAACCAATGTTGTTTTGGGAGAGGAAATTGTAACAGCAATTAATTACCGCGACGATTACAATGCATTGGGAATGGAGGATGAGCACATTGTAATGAACGTGTTCCCGAATCCTGCAACCGATGTAATCCAGGTGGAATCGGATAACGAACTATTGAGTTGGAATTTGATTGATACCAAAGGACGAATTGTAATGAGCGGAACCGCAAATGGAACAACACTTTCCATTTCGGTAAAAGATATTGAAAGCGGAATTTACGTGATGTTGATTGAAACCCAAAACGGTTACAAATCAACGAGCGTAACTAAGAAATAGCAGATATAGAGCAAGTCCACTGTCGCCCTGACCGAGCGTAAGCGAGCGTTGGGGAGGAAAGTCCGGGCAGCGCAGAGTACCGTGCTTCCTAACAGGAAGGTCTGTTCGTCGCAAGATGGATGGAACAGCTAGTGCAACAGAAAGCAAACCGCCCTGACTTCGCTTGCGAACGTCAGTGGTAAGGGTGAAAAGGGGGTGTAAGAGACCACCGTCCCGATGGTGACATACGGGAGCTAGGTAAACCTCACGGGCTGAAAGATCATGTATACCGGAACAGTAGAGCTACTCGTTCTCCTCTGATTTGCTTGCAATGTCAGGGTTCCGGAGGGTAGATCGATAGAGCTTGTCAGTGATGACAAGTCGAGATAAATGACAGTGTAGCCCCGGGTTGCGTGCAACATCGGGGTGATACAGAACCCGGCTTACGACTTGCTCTTATGCTGCTTTTCTAATGTTTCGCAACAATTGAGTGATGTTCATGTTTTTCTCCTGACATCCGAGAATAATCACTCGTCTGATTTCACCGTCAAGATTATACACAAACTGTGTAGCAGGAATTCCCAGAAAAGAGCGTGAACGAATGCTCTTCAAGTGACGAATGTCAACTACTTTCGACTTCTTGGTAAGTCGGTGCGTTACGATCAGGTAATCGCCATGAATAGATCCGGTTACAATTCTCTTTAAGATTTGATATAAAATGTAGGAAAGCCCGAACGAGCAAATCACGGCTATCCCGGTTATCATTATATCAAAGTGAGAAAAATATGACAGACCAAACGCGGCTACCCCCGAAAGGAAGACGAATAGTTGATAGATCAGTCGCAGTTTTTTTGTGAATCTGGGCGACTCCAGACGGATTTTGTAACCTCGAATCGAGGTTGGTTGTAGCGCAGCAGTATCCATTTGTTTACTACTTAATTAGTTTTCAAAACAATAATACTAAATAATTCCCAATAAGGTTTCATTTAATGGTGTTACAAAGTGCGGCTAATGCGTTAATAAATTAACATCAGGTTTCGTATAATGTAGTTGTTCTGTGGATTCCTAACGCAGGAAAGTTGATTTCTTCCGGAAGAAATTTGTTTGTTGTGACTTGAAAACCAGTTGATTAATAAGATTGCTGTCCCACGATTCCTGGCGTATTTACTGATACTCAAGGACGTCATCAGTGTTAAGCTATGTTTCTGTTGATTCACTACGTACTTGCAGGAATGAAGTCTTTTTATATAGGTTGTGTCAGTACTTGTTTGTATATCCGCTAACTGCGACAACTGCCACAGTGTTTCATTTGAAAATCTTCGATTCTTTCCTCCAAGCAATACGTCCTTTAGTTTCGATCCTTCAATGGCATAGCGATATTTACTGAGCTGAGTTTTCTTATACACATGAGGCTTCATGCTGTCTTTTGCATGCCAGGTATCAAAATTGATTGCCCTGCAATCCTGCAATGAATCGGCAGGACGGGTAACAACCAACGGATCATGATATAACGGATACCAGAGCTTGTGCTTATTCTGAAATTGCCGTTCAAGATCATTAAACCCATCCAGTGTTCGAAGGGGATAAAGTGCATTTCTCTCGTACAATTGTTTTCTGATACTATCGCTTGAAATCAGGATTACATCAATCCCTGTATCATAAGGTTTTTTTGCGGCTAGTTCAAGGTAATCTTCTGCTGTAATGTACTTCAGCGTAACGTCGCAGTTATATTTCTTTTCAAATCCGGCTATTACGGTCGAATCCGTTGCGTTCAAACTTTGGTATCCGATTACGAGTTCCTTTTTTCTAACGGGTTCCGCGCTTTTAAGAACACAGGAAAACAGAAAGGTCAGACAACCGAAAGCGGAAACAATATGTATGGGACGCATCATGAGTCAAAGATAGCAAAGACTGATAGACAAAGGACAAAAGACGAAAGACTCGTTTTATCTTTAAGCGAAGCACTCCTTGTCTAAGTCTCTGAGTCTTTCCTTATCTTTGCACCTCTTTTACAATAGCGCCGTGGCAGATAACAAGCATCAACAGAAAATCAATCAAATCATTACAGATTTACGTAGTAAGAAAGAAGTAAGCATTAGTTCGGCCTTGAAAGCAATTCATGTGCACGGCGATGCCAACATAATTCCTGTTGTATTGGAAATCTGGGCGGGTGGCCTATCGGATAAGAACGATAATGAAGTACGTGAACTATTGATCGGTTTGAAAGATACTTCTACCATTGAACCGTTGATGGAAGGTTTTCGTGAGAGCGAAGACAACGTTTTCCGTCGCAAATTACTTTCGGTATTCTGGAATTCCAACCTTGATTTCAGTGAATACCTTTCGGATTTCGTGTTGTTCGGACTTGAAGGTGATTTCATGGATTGCCTGGAATCGCTGACTGTCATTGAACAGTTCGAAAATACAGTTCCTGAATCGGCTATTTTGGAATCTCAGCTATTGTTGAAGGAATACTTCTCAAAAGAGCAACCGACGGAAGAAAAGAAACTTCAATTGTTGCAGGAAATCATGCTCCGCATTAAGGATTTCGAGGAAGGTGCGGATATGGACGGAATGTACTTTGATGAAGATGAGGACGATTAATTGAGAATTGAAAAATTCAAAAGGATGAACGTCTAATTATTGTTCAGTCTAACTTTTCAATTATTCATTTCTCCATTTTCAATTCAAAACAATCCGTTAATTTCAGCGTCAATTGCCTGAATGATCTTTCCTAAATCTTCCTGATTTTCCGGGAAACGATTATTGTCAATATCAATAATCAGCAACTTACCATTGTCGTAGGTAGAAATCCATGCTTCGTAACGCTCGTTCAGTCGTTTCAAATAGTCCAAACGGATACTTTCTTCATACTCACGCCCCCGTTGCTGAATTTGGTTTACCAGAGTAGGAACCGAAGCTCTCAGGTAAATCAACAAATCCGGAGCGGATACGAACGAATCCATCAGGTTGAACAACGAGAAGTAGTTTTCAAAATCACGCGTGGTCATCAATCCCATTGAATGCAGGTTCGGTGCGAAAATGTAGGCATCCTCGTAAATTGTCCGGTCCTGAATTACCGCTTGCTTGGTACTTTGGATTTCCTGAATCTGTGTAAAACGTGAATTCAGGTAGTAAATCTGTAAGTTGAAAGACCAACGCTGCATATCTTCATAGAAATCATTCAGATACGGGTTTTGTTCTACATCTTCAAAGTGTGTTTCCCAATTGTAATGTTTGGCAAGCATCTGTGTTAATGTGGTTTTTCCCGATCCGATATTTCCTGCTACTGCGATATGCATATTCCCGTTTTTTTAGACTGCCTAAATTACAAAAATTGCAGTGATGCATTTCCGGTTGTGGAAAAATAAAGTAGAAAAGCCTTTGTGGTGATTATGAGCTGATTTCGAAGCAGTACAGTTGCTTTTTGGTTGCGATGAAGCAGCGGTCTCCGATAGCAATCCAGGCAACGGGTTCTTCGGTTATTTCGGACGGCAATTCGGAAATAAGCAGATGATCGGCAATTACCCCGATTTTAGCGTTGTATTCCCCGTAGATCTTGTGCTCCTCCAAACTGAGAATTCCGGTTTCATTAATGCATAAAAGCCCATCCTGGTTGAATTGATACGTACTAATCAGAGTTCCGTAAATATCAAATTGCGCAACCTTGTTTGTTTCATCGATGAGGTATAGAAAATTCGACTCTTCGGTCATACTTACCACCGTATTCAAACCGGTGAGGTCTTTTACGTTTTGTACAATTTGTCGTTGTTGCGATTGAGTAGACAACAAACTCAATTCCGAATTGATTTGATCAAATACCCAGAAACGATCGGTTTGATTCGAAGCACAACAAAGCGTTGCCCATTCCTGCTCGTAATCGCCTAGTGATATACAGTCGTTTTCAAGAGCCAGCGCATTGTCGAGAAAGCAAAGTTGCTGTTGATTTTCCGAGAAAACCGCAATTTTCAATAGGTTATTGGCGTCAATTGATTGAATGTCGCCGATTTGTTTGATGCTTTGTTCCAGTAATTTTGAACCGGATTTGCTCCATTTCGAAAGCGATTCCTTCTGATATAAGTAAAGCTGTTGCGACTGATCTACGGACCAAACGGCACCGGAGTCGATTGGAATGTCATAGATTTTTTTCCATGTGCCTGTCTGAGCGTTTGCGGAAAACACTAAAAACAGTATAGAATATATCAGCCATTTATGCATGCTTTTCATTCATTGACAATTCGATTGCCAATAATTGTTCCATAATTGTTCGGTTACCGGAACAACGCGGTACTTTGTGTTGTCCGCCCAGTTTCCCCTTTTGTTGCAACCAGGCTTCAAACAGCCCTGTAGTTGCATAACGTACGGTTGGCGCTGTTAGTGCCATGTTCTTCGAACGTTTGGCATCGTAATCGGAATTAATCTGACGCAACGTTTCGTCCAGAATGTGTTCGAAACGTTCTCCATCGTTAGGTGGAGTAATGAATTCAATCATCCATTCGTGTCGCCCGAGATTGTTTTCGCTCATGAAGACAGGAGCAACAGTGAATTCACGAATCGTTGCTTTGGTTCGGTTACAGGCTTCTGTCAATGCTTTTTCAGCATTCGCAACACTGACTTCTTCGCCAAACGCATTGATTGCGTGTCCCGTTCTTCCCGTAATCTGAAAACGGTAAGGAACCTTGTTTGTGAAACGAATCGTATCGCCGACAATGTAGCGCCACAATCCTCCGTTTGTTGAAATAACAAGAGCGTAATCGGTATCAAGCTCAACATCTTTCAATGGGATCACCGTAGAAGAATCTGTTCCTTTGAATTCGCTCATCGGGATAAACTCGTAGTAAATTCCGTAGTCGAGCATCAGCAACAATTCCTGAATATTCGGATCATCCTGGATTCCAAAAAATCCTTCCGACGCGTTGTATGTTTCAACGTAGTTCATGTCATCGAAAGGGATCAGTTGACGGAATAATTCTCTGTAGGGTTCGAAGCTTACACCTCCGTGCATGAAAAGCTCCAGATTCGGCCATACTTCACGAAGGTTTTGTTTCCCTGAAATTTCAAGAACTTTTCTTGCGAGAACGTAAGTCCAGCTGGGAACACCGGCAATGATATAAACGTCCTCTTCAATTGTGTTAAGTGCCATTTTCTCCACCTTCGATTCCCATTCGCTCATCAGCGCAATTTCCTTGCTTGGAGTTCTGCGGATTTCCGCCCACCACGGAAGGTTTTTTACAATGATTGCCGACAAATCTCCTTGATACATATCATGAGAAATCGGTAGAATTTGTGCGCTTCCACCAACAATCAGGTGCTTGCCCTTGTAGAGTTTTCGATTGGGAAATTGATTGTAATACAGGGCTAATAAATCCTTTCCACCCTTGTAATGACAATCTTCGAGTGAATCTTTCGTGACGGGAATGAATTTACTCCGATCTGAAGTAGTCCCGGAACTTTTGGCGAACCATTTGGTTTCCTGGTTCCAGAGCAATCCCTGTTCGTTGTTCATGCTGCGATTGATGAACTCTTTCAACGATTCATAATCGTTGAGCGGAACGTTTGCAGCGAAATCCTTATGCGATTTGCACTCCGCAAAATTGTATTGTTTTCCGTAAGCGGTTTGAGATCCTGCGGTCAGGAGTTTTTCCAGTACATCGTTTTGCACTTCGATCGGGTATTTCATGAAAAGCTCAATCTGATGCAGACGCTTTTTCATTACCCACGTAAAAATCGAATTGAACGGCATAATGTACTAGAAGATTAAAAAGAAAAGACAAAAGAGGAAAGTAGATGACTTTCCTCTTTTCGCTATATTTTTCCTTTAAGGTTTATCCGAATGCGTACAAAGCGCCGATAATTGCCAATGCAATAATCGTATATACGAATCCAATTCCAATAGTTGACTCTTCAAAGAAAGTGTCTTGTTTACTATGGTTATCGTGTGTACTATGGCTATCGTGTGACATATCGCGTATTTTTTTTCAAATGTACAATTTTGTTTTAAGAGCCGTTGCGCATAAAGGTAAATCTTGTTGATTTTTCTCCCGCTGACGGGCGCAGATCTATGCAGAAGAGAAATTTGTCACTATCATCAGGTCCTCCGCGTTCCTCTGCGGGAAACAAAATCTATCAGTGCAATTTCGCTTGTACTAAGTTAATGAATTCCTTCCGCGTAGAATCATTGCTCAGGAACAGTCCGGTAAACGCGCTGGATGTTGTGACCGAGTTTTGTTTCTGAACACCACGCATTTGCATACACATGTGCTGGCATTCGAGTACCACCGCAACGCCCTTCGGTTTTAACGTTTTTTGGATGCAGTCGCGGATTTCAATGGTCAAACGCTCCTGAACCTGCAAACGACGAGAAAAGGCGTCAACTACTCGCGGAAGTTTACTCAAGCCAACAATTGTCCCATCCGGAATGTATGCGATGTGTGCCTTTCCGAAGAAAGGTAACATGTGGTGCTCACACATCGAGTACACCTCAATGTCTTTTACGATCACCATTTCCGAATATTCTTCGCTGAATAACGCCGATTTCAATATTTCTACCGGGTCAGTTGAATAACCCTGCGTAAGAAACTGAAGTGCTTTTGCAACGCGCTCAGGTGTTTTTTGCAGCCCCTCTCTATTCGGGTTTTCACCTAATTCCGACAATACCTTTTGATAAATACCGGAAAGTTCGTCTGTTATTTTAGGATCGTAATGGAATTCGCTCATGTGTCCTGATTAACTGTTGAAAATATCGTAATTAATTCAAAATCAAAGGTCAGCCAGCTTCGGTGCCATCCCAACCTTTGCCTTTTGCATTTTGACTTTTGACTTTTGCTTTGTCTAATATGGTTCCTTCCCTCCGTAATACTCTACGTAATTGTTCTCGGTTTCTTCCAGTTTGATGTGGCAAAGTTTTCCTCCTGCTGCCGTGATTGGGCCTTCGAGAATTTCCCAGATTTTGATGACAAGATTTTCAGTGGAGGCTAAAACACCTTGCATGAATGGAACATCCAAATTCAGATTTCTGTGATCAAGGGGCTCAATTATCAACTCTCTGATCAACGAAGAAAGCAACTTCAGGTCGATTACAAAACCGGTTTCCGGGCTTGGATCTCCTTTAACGGTTACCCAGATGTTGTAGTTGTGACCATGCCAGTTCTTATTGCTGCACTTCCCAAATACCTGGGCGTTCTGCTCATCTGACCAGTCTTCTCTCCACAATTTGTGTGCTGCGTTGAAATGCTCTTTTCGTGTAATATATACTGTACTCACTACGTGTTGTTTTTCCGGTGCAAAGATACTTAATAAGTAAATAGGCAACAGGCAATAGTAAATAGTTAAAATTGTTCGATCGTTTTTTTTTGAAACAATCCGCGGACTATCGCCTAATCACTATTTACTAATCACTAAAAGCTATCTTTGTAAAAATTTTCTTCTCATGATTGTAATTACGGGCGCCGCAGGTTTTATCGGAAGTTGTATTGCCGGAACGCTGAATGCAAAAGGCAGAACCGATCTGATTCTTGTGGATGATTTTTCGAAAACGGAAAAAGCTGCAAACCTCGATGGAAAACAATTCATCGCCAAAGTCGAACGCTCGGAATTTGATCAATGGCTGAAGGAAAATGGAAGTCAGGTTGAAGTTGTTTTGCACATCGGAGCGAGAACAGATACAACTGAGTTCGATAAAGCGATCTTCGATGAACTAAACGTGGAATACAGTAAAATGGTATGGAATCACTGCGTAGCATTCAATATTCCATTGGTTTATGCCAGTTCTGCGGCCACTTACGGACTTGGAGAATTGGGTTACGACGATAACGAAGCAACGATGCCACAATTGCAACCTCTGAATCCCTACGGATGGTCGAAGCAATGGTTTGATATGTGGGCATTGGAGCAGACTGAAACCCCGCCGCATTGGTATGGGTTGAAATTCTTTAATGTTTATGGTCCGAACGAATACCATAAAGGAAGAATGGCTTCTGTTATCATGCACACCTTCAACCAGGTGAAAGAACATGGAAGCATGAAATTGTTCCGTTCCCACAATCCGAATTATACGGATGGTGGTCAAATGCGCGATTTCGTATACGTGAAGGATGTTGTTTCGGTAATTGAATTCCTGATGAAAGGAACTGCGAAATCCGGAATCTATAACCTTGGTTCCGGAAAAGCGAGAACGTTCCTTGATTTGGCGACTAACACGTTTAAGGCGCTGGACAAAACTCCGGATATTTCATTCATCGATACACCAATTGACATCCGTGACAAATACCAATACTTCACTGAAGCGAACATGCAGAAAATGATCGATCAGGGGTATGATATTCCTTTTCATACTTTAGAAGAAGGGGTGGAAGACTACGTGAAGAACTATTTGGTTGGTCATAAGTACATCTAATGAAACCCGAAGACTTCCTTTCCAACTATTCCGAAGAAGTTCAGACGCGTGCTCACATGCTTCGCGATTTGCTTTATGAGAATTTACCAAATGTTCAGGAAGAAGTTGACCTTCCGGCCAAGATGATCGCGTTTGCTTATGGAAGAAAATATGCAGAGTTGATCTGCATGGTTATTCCGTCTCAAAAGGGGCTGAAACTTGGATTCAATCGTGGAATTGATTTCAATGATCCTGCCGGATTATTGGAAGGAATCGGAAAGATTTCACGCTATGTCGTGATTAAATCCGAGGAGCAGATTCAATCCGAAGAGTTGAAAGCGTTGGTTGTGCAGGCGTATGATTTGTATTTGAAAAGAATGGAAATAAAATCGTCATAGGAACGAGTCACGACCTGGTCCCACAGATTGCCTGGCATTCATGCCAAGCCGACATATTTGAAAATCAACCTCAATTTCTCATCCACAAACAATATATTTGTCACTTTGTTGTTATTCTAATCAACATTTTGCAGACATAGTTGTAGTAATCGCTATGAAAAACACATTCTTGAAGGTAACTGTTTTCTTATTTCTGGCAGTTCTCGTGGCTTGTTCCACCGAGAAAGACACGTTTATTAGCCGGAACTATCATGGCGCTACTGCGCACTACAACGGTTATTTCAATGCCAATGATTTGTTGAACACAGCGATGAAAAGCTACCGCGATGGAATCAAAGAAGATTACTACTCAAGATTGCCATTGAATCCACTTCCGAATGAGGAAGAAGTGAAAACAATGTATGCACCGATTGATACGGCTGTAGCGAAATGTACCCGTGTTATTCAGCGTCACGCTATGCCTTCCATGGATAAACCTTCACAGAAGCGCGAAGAATGGAACCGCTGGATCGATGAAAACTGGTTGACGATTGGGATTGCAAACTATTACCGCCGCGACTATGACCTGGCACTGAAGAATTTCTCGTACATCAATCGCTTTTTTGCCGGAGATAAAACCATGTACATTGCTGAAATGTGGATGGCCCGTACCTACATCCAGCAAGGAAATTACACCGAAGCCGGATTCTGTATTGCCCGTCTGGATAAGGCTGCAGAGGAAGTACTCGGTTCTGATAAAGGGAGCAAATCAAAAAGCAAATCAAAATCAAGTAAAAAGAAGAAAAAAGGCGATGAGGAAGAAGTCCCTGATTTCCCTAAAAGTCTGTTCTTCGATTTGGCCTATACAAAAGCATTGCTTGCTGAAAAACGCGGTGAAAAAGATAACATGATCAAGGCTTTGGAAGAAAGTCTTGAGTATGCGAAACGTAAACAACCACGTGCCCGAATTCACTATGTATTGGGGCAGCTGAAAGAAGAAAAAGGTGATCGGGGAGGTGCTTCCATGCATTACGCAAAAGTGTTGAAGTATAATCCAACCTACGAAATGGCGTTCAACGCGCGATTGAAAAATGCATTGAACAGTGGTGGAGAGAAAGTGAAGGCGAATTTGATGAAACTCTTGAAAGATCCGAAAAATGCGGAATTCAAAGATCAGATTTACTACACCCTGGCGTTGATTTCAAAACAGGAAGGCGATGAGCCAAAAACCATTGAAAATTTTACAAACTCTGCATTCTACAGTACCACTAATAAGCGTCAGAAAGGATTGTCCTATGAGAATTTGGGGGATATCTATTTCGGTAAGAAGGACTACTACCGCGCACAGAAATATTACGATAGTTGTGCCCGCGTAATTCCGGAGACTTATCCGAATTACGAAGGCGTTAAAAAGAAGGCTGAGAAATTACAAAGCCTTGTTGTTGCTATTGAAACTGCCCAACTGGAGGATAGTTTGCAACGTATTTCTACGATGAGCTCGGAAGATCAGTATGCTTTTGCAGAAAAGGTCATTGCTCAAATGAAAGCCGATGAAGCGAAACGTAAGGAACAGGAAGCGATTCGTCTGGCTGCTCTTCAACAGCAGCAGGCCTCAAAAGCAGATCAGAATTCCGGAAAGGGTT
The DNA here is from genome assembly GCA_966211245.1 of uncultured Fluviicola sp. GTDB lineage: Bacteria > Bacteroidota > Bacteroidia > Flavobacteriales_D > Crocinitomicaceae > Fluviicola. The sequence continues at coordinate 60,352 of CBIHND010000026.1, forward strand.
ATTGGGGAAATGCAAAAGCGAAGCAGGAAGGATTTGAAGAATTTAAACGCCAATGGGGGCAGCGTGCCAACGAAGACGACTGGCGCAGATCAGAAAAAGTACAATTCGCAACATTCGATGATCCGAAGGATGACAGTTTAGGTACTAAACCTGTAGATATCTCTTCATCACCGTTGGATTCACTTACTCCTGAAATGTTACTGGCAAACGTGCCGAATACTGACAGCACACTCGCACAATCTCAGGAGCGTTTGATGAAAGCGTTGTTTGATGCGGGGAAAATCTATCAGGATCAATTGAACGAAACTGCGCTGGCGGAAACGCAATACAATACAATTGTTGGTAAACCATTTGAAAGCGAATACAAATTGTTGGCGGCCTACCAAATGTACCGCATGTATCAGCCAACTGATCCAAAGGCGACTGTACAACGTGACTACATTCTTACAAATTACCCAACTTCAGACTTTGCAGGCTACCTGCGCGATCCGGATTATTTCATCAAGAAAAAGGAACGTGAAAAACAAACACAAACGGATTACCTGAAGGATCTGGAGCGTTACGAAAACGGCTTGTATTACCTGGTGGTTACAAAAGCCAACAGCGTGATTCTGGAACAGAAAGACAATCCTTACCTTCCGAAGTATTACTTATTGAAAGCAAAGGCTCAGGCGAAACTGAACGAAGATAAGAAGACGCTTCTGCCAACACTGGATACGTTGATTATGAAGTATCCCGGATCGGATGAAGCACGTAAAGGTGCTGAAATGCGCGATATCATTCTGAATGGTTATTCAACCAATACTGCGGTTGATTTCAATAAGAAAGGGTTGTACACATACACGGATAAAGAACCGTTTACGGTGATCATTTTCCTGGAAGGAAATGTGAACAACAACGTTGCAAAAACACGTGTGGTAGACTTCAATAAAGAGTTCTTTAGCAAATCAAAACTGAACATTGCATCCAAAGAATTGGGAACGCAATCCACTATCTTGGTGCGGGAGTTCCCAACCGAAGCGTTGGCTGCAGATTATGCAAAAACGTATAAAAAGACGCGACAACATTTGCTCGATATGCAGAAATTCAAGATCTTGTATGTATCACAGAGTAATCTGAAGATCTTGTTCGAGACAGGTAAACTAGCCGAGTACGAGGTTTTCTTTACCGAGTATTATTGATACAATGGCTAAGAAAAACAATAATCTCTATTTAAGATTTACATCACTTGGGATCCAAATGGGTGCAATTATCGGTGGTGCAGTATGGCTGGGGGTTTTCCTTGATGGAAAGTACAACCCGGGAGGAAAAGTGTATACCTTATGTTTATCACTATTCGGAGTCTTTGCTGCACTTTACCTCGTAATTAAAGAAGTGATGGACATGTCGAAAAACGAAGACAAGGATGAAGAATAAAGTAATTTGGCTGCTCGTCGGCTGGACTGTTGTTTATTCTCTTGTTGGTGGCTTGTTTTTTCATGCGACTGTTCAACCCCTGAACTTTGTCGCCATTGCTGCAGGAGCAGGACTTATCATTGGCGGAAGTTTATTGGCTTTTCAAAAACCGAAAACAGACGCTGCAGGAAGTACACAGCAATACATCATTGCAACTACTGTTCAGATACTTGGAGCCCTCGGCTTTATTTTGTTCGCAAAATTCGCCGATCCAAAATCATTCGCCAGCGTTGCTGTACATTTTCTGATTGCATTCATGGGAGGATTGTTCATTCAGAGCTTTTTCCTGATCCGACACGTGAATCGCAAATAAGATTACGTGGTAAATGGTATTGAGTAGAGGCAGTTCACAATCTGGCTCTAAGCAATTCTACGGATTTGTACTTATTCTCGCGATTCGGCATACGATTTGCTTATTTTTGCCTCTAAACATCCCCGTATGAAACTAACAATTACTATTGCAGCGCTACTTCTTTTTGCGGGAGTCGCAACTGCTCAACCACATTACACTGGCTATTCCGCAGACAACGCAAACGGCTACACCGGATCTTATACGCAACCTGCTGCAATTGTAAATTCCGTTTTGCAATACTCTGTTACTATGAGCTTTGCTTACTTGAATACCAATAATTATTTGGGGAGAAACGGAAGTACGCTGAGTGAGGCATTCAAGAATCAAAAATACAAATACAAAGACCCCAATTCGCCCGGCTATGAAGCTTTGAGCCGTTCCGGAGATATTCTCGGTGGTCATTATGAAATCAATCACAACAATGCCATCGGGTATAACTTCAGAGTTCGCCAGTTTTCCAATGTGAGTGGTTTACCCACCGAATTGACAAAAGGTGCATTCACCAATTTCGATACAACAACAATCTTAAACTCACCGGTTTCGTTCAAGAATCTGAATGTCGCGCAATTCATTTTCAATGAACACCGATTTAACTACGCACGTGTTATTTTCGACCGCGGTGACCGTATGTTGAAAGCCGGGGTTGCCTTTAAGATTCTGAATGGAATTGATGCGGTTTTCCTTCATGCTAACAACGGATCATTTGAGTTTCCACAGCAAAACAGTTCGTATGCCAACTTTAGCGGAACTGATTTTCAGTATGGAACAGCAGAAAAGGAAAACATGTTTTCTTCCCGTCGTGCCGGTTACGGATTAGATCTCGGTGCAGTGTACGAATATCGTCCGAATCGCGAAGACCATTATTACGACATGGATGGTAAAACACACATTGAGCGCTTCAACGAAATGAAATACAAGTACAAAATCGGCGCGTCCATTACAGATATTGGCCGTGTTCGTTTTTCCAAAGATCCGGCTTCCTACAACTTCACCGCAGGAAATGGTCTCATAGACACAAAAGATATCTACGAACTTGGACTAAACATAAACCTGAATGACCCTGATATCAGCCTGTTGAAAAACTTTGACAATTACGCTGCACAAGGGACGAAAAGTAGCGAGCAGGATGAGAAATTCAACATGAACCTGCCGACGATGCTCAACCTTCAGTTCGATTACTTCTGGAAAAAAGACATTTATTTCAATTATACTTCCAGTACATCATTGCGTTCCAATTCAGATCCTACCAAATCCTACCACCGCAGTTTGCACACGTTTACTCCGCGGATTGAGAAGACGAGCTGGAGTTTCATGGTTCCGATCACCTTCCAGCGAAATGCAACCATTAATGTTGGATTGGCTGGTAGAATCGGGTTAAAACAGTACCCGAATCTTCAGGTTTTTATGGGTGGGCAAAACGTAAATAACTGGTTCGGTGCAAGAGCGCGTTATACCCGTAATTTCTTCATCGGAGTTGTTTTTTCTCAACGTTATACGGTTCCATCAGACAAAGACGGTGATAAAATTTCCGACGAAAAAGACGAGTGTCCTTACGATCCGGGGTTGGCTTCATTGAACGGCTGTCCGGATTCAGATACAGACGGAATTCCGGATAAACGTGATTACTGTATTTATTCTCAGGGTCCTTTGGCAACCCACGGTTGTCCGGATACGGATGGAGACGGAATAATTGATCTGGATGATCAGTGTCCGAACGATCCGGGATTAGCAATTCATTACGGTTGCCCTGATAAAGATCGCGACGGTGTGATTGATGTGGCCGACCGTTGTCCGGATGTTCCCGGAATTGAGTTGAACAATGGTTGTCCGTTTGAAAATCCGGGATGTTGTATGGATAACGATGGAGATGGGGTTTCAAACAATGCGGATAAGTGTCCTGATCATGCGGGTTCTGTTTACAATAACGGTTGCCCGATTGATTCTACAAACCTGAACAAGGTGAATTTGAATCAGCAAAAAGAACAGAAAGATCCGAACCATACCAATCAGAAAACCGATGAGATCAACAAAGCCAATCCGAAAGCGGAATTGCAGGATGGTGAGCGAATTACGAAAATGATTGACCGAACCACGGATGTGGAGTCGATGAGTATCTACTTCAATCACGACGACGCAACCGTTCAGGCGGAGTACGATGAGAAAATCATGGCATTGGCGAAGAAATATGACTTCTCACCGGGTAGTAAGTACCGATTGATCCTGATTGGTCACACGGACAACGACGGATCGGATGCATACAATCTTATTCTTTCGAAGAAACGCGCGGAAGTAGTGCGCAGAAAATTCGAAGGGAATAAAGTAGACTACGATTTGATCAAAGTGTACTATTTCGGTGAAAACCGACCGATGAAATCCAACGATAACGATGAGAACAAACGCTTTAACCGCAGGGTGGAAGTCATTGTTCAGAAAGTGCCTTAAATTGCGGCATCATGAAATATTAATTGTGTGTAGGGACAGGTCGCGACCTGTCCCTACACATTTGTCAAAATCGCAGGGAATATTTTCTTGTGGTTTATGAAAGATTGACTACCTTTGCGCCAAATTTCAGGTTTCTTATAAAAGAATTTGTAGAGATGTCATTAGTAATCAGCACAAAACGCACGTTAGCACTTTTAGTAGGATTGTTCTTTTTCACGGGGGCATTTGCTTCTAAAGAAGAGAAAAAAGAGAAGTTTAACGTGGGTGAAATGATTATGCACCACATTTCTGATGCTCACGAATGGCATTTTTGGGGTGAGGGTAAATCAAACGTTTCTGTTCACCTTCCGATTATTTTGGTTGACGGAGGTTTGAAAACGTTTTCTTCCAAGTACTTCTACGAAGGGGAAATGGCAGAAGCGATTGACCATAAGACACACGAACCGGTTCACTACCTGAAAGGTGTAGGTCCTGCTAAAGGATATGCAATGGTTCATGAAAAAATCTACAAAATCCATGGTGATGAGTTGAAGTTCGAAGATGGGCATCCTCATGCGTCTCGTCCGTTGGATCTTTCAATCACGAAAAACGTTGTTTCTCTTTTTGTTGGGGCTATTTTCATATTGTTGATTCTTTCTTCTGTAGCTCGTTTCTACAAGAAAAACGGACCGGTAGCACCTAAAGGAATTGCGAAATACCTGGAAGTATTGATTGTAATGGTACGCGACGATATTGCTAAGGCAAATATCGATCACCACAAATACCACAGATACGTTCCGTATTTGTTGACTATTTTCTTCTTTATTTTCCTGAACAACTTGTTGGGATTGATTCCGATCTTCCCCGGAGGTGCTAACCTGACAGGTAACATCTCGGTTACATTGTTCCTGGCTGTTTGTACGTTATTGGTGACTGTGTTCTCCGGGAACAAGCATTACTGGTTGCACATTTTTGCAATGCCAGGTGTTCCTAAGGCATTGCTGCCAATCATGATTCCAATCGAATTGGTTGGTATTTTGACAAAGCCATTTGCGTTGATGATTCGTTTGTTCGCAAACATCACGGCTGGTCACATTATTATTTTGGCATTAGTTTCCATCATCTTTATTAACGAAAGTGCTTCATGGGGTGCGTTATCCGTTCCTATGGCATTGTTTATTTCGGTGTTGGAGTTGTTGGTAGCATTCTTACAGGCGTTCCTGTTCACGATGTTGTCAGCGTTGTTTATCGGTGCTGCTGTTGAAGAAGCACACCATTAATTAGTAATTTTTTAATCTATATATCGCTATGGTAGGAAGTATCGCAGCAATTGGAGCAGGTCTTGCAGTATTGGGTGCAGGATTGGGTATTGGTAAAATCGGTGGTTCAGCAATGGACGCTATCGCTCGCCAGCCTGAGGCTTCTGGAAAAATTCAAACAGCTATGATTATCGCTGCGGCGTTGATCGAAGGTGTTGCTCTATTCGGAGTAGTAGTTGGTCTACTAGGTCTTGAGACTGGAGCAAATTAATTTTTCAAAACCCCGATTTCACGGTTGGTGCCGTCGGGGTTTGTTTAGATTCAAATTAACACAGATATAAAATGATTACACCGGAATTTGGTTTATTGATTTGGACAGGTATTGTATTCGTATTGTTGTTGTTCATCCTTACGAAGTTTATCTGGAAACCAATCTTGACGTCAGTTAACGCTCGCGAAAAGAAAATCTCTGACGCATTGGAATTGGCTGAGAAGACCAAAGCTGAAATGGCAGAATTGCAGGCGGCAAATGAGAACTTGTTGAAAGAAGCTCGTGCTGAACGTGATGCTATCGTGAAGGATGCAAAAGAGGTTGCAACGAAAATGGTAGAATCAGCAAAAGCAGATGCGAAGTCAGAAGCGAACAAAATTGTTGAAGCAGCTCGTACAAGTATCAACGCTGAGAAAGCTGCTGCTATTTCCGAGTTGAAAACTCAGGTTGCTGCTATCTCGTTGGAGATCGCTGAGAAAATCATCCGCGGAGAATTGTCATCTGACGACAAACAAAAAGCGTTGGCTGAGAAATTAGCCGGAGATATTAACCTGAACTAATCCGACACATGAAGAGTTCAAAATCAGCAATTCGTTACGCTCAGGCTTTGTTGGATCTTTCGGTTGAACAAGGGAATCTTGAGGCAGTAGCTGCAGATATGAAATACCTGGCAGAAGTTTGTGCTGAGAATCGTGATTTGGAGTTGATGCTTGCAAGTCCGATTGTAAAGGCAGACAAGAAACTGTCAGTATTGAATGCGGTGTTCGATCAGTTTGATAAAGTTACCAAAAGCTTTATCGAGCTTATCGTGAAAAACGGTCGTGAGGGAATTCTTTCTCAAATCGCAGCTGCGTTCGAAACACAGTTGAAAGCATTCAAAGGAATCGTTCCGGTTACACTGATCAGTGCTAAACCATTGGACGCTTCTGTAAAGAAAACAATACTTAAATCGATCGAAGGGTCAGTAAAAGGGACTTTGGAAGTTACCGAACAGCTTGACGAATCGTTGATCGGTGGATTCATCGTTCGTATGGGCGATACACAAATTGATGCGTCAGTAGCGTCTCAATTGAGTCAATTAAAAACACGTTTAACAAGATAGTAGGGAACAGCCCTGCGTAAAAAAGAGAAACATGGCAGATGTTAAACCAGCAGAAGTTTCTGCAATTTTAAGAGAGCAATTATCAGGATTCCGTTCTGAGTCCGAATTGCAGGAAGTAGGTACGGTTCTTCAGATCGGTGACGGTATTGCACGCGTTTACGGTTTGAAAGGAGTTCAGTACGGTGAATTGATCGAGTTCGATGGTGGACTACAAGGAATCGCATTGAACCTTGAAGAAGACAACGTTGGTGCGGTACTTTTGGGTCGCTCAACTGAAGTGAAAGAAGGTGATACTGTAAAACGTCTTGGACGCATTGCTTCTGTTAAAGTTGGTGATGGTGTTGTTGGTCGCGTTGTGGATACATTAGGTAACCCAATCGACGGAAAAGGACCTATCGCTGGTGAGTTGTACGAAATGCCAATCGAGCGTAAAGCTCCGGGAGTTATCTTCCGTCAGCCGGTAACTGAGCCTCTTCAAACTGGGGTGAAGGCAGTTGATGCGATGATTCCGATCGGACGCGGACAGCGTGAGTTGATCATTGGTGACCGTCAGACAGGTAAAACAACTGTTGCGATTGACGCGATCATCAACCAAAAAGAATTCTACGACCGCGGTGAGCCTGTATTCTGTATCTATGTTGCTATTGGTCAGAAAGGTTCTACAGTAGCGGGTATCTATAAGAAATTGGAAGATGCGGGAGCAATGGCTTACACGGTTATCGTTGCAGCTAACGCTTCAGATCCTGCTCCGATGCAGTTCTACGCTCCAATGACTGGTGCTGCTATCGGTGAGTACTTCCGTGACTCAGGACGTCCTGCATTGATCGTATTTGATGACCTTTCCAAGCAAGCAGTTGCTT
>CBIHND010000027.1:0-66984 GCA_966211245.1 uncultured Fluviicola sp.
TCAGCTGGATAGAGCAACTGCCTTCTAAGCAGTAGGTCTTTGGTTCGAATCCAAACGGGATCACAAAAAGAAAAAAGCATCGCGGAAGTGATGCTTTTTCTTTTTGTCCCTCTTCGCTCACACCCCACACTCACACTGAGTTGATGCTTTTTCTTTTCAGGGACGAGTGTGAGTATTGAGAGCGGGATCCGTGTTCGAAGTTTCGATTGAATTTCCACCTTTGAAGGTCTGACGTTCCGATAACTATCGGAACTGACGAGTGTCAGACTCCGTCAGAGAGGGTGGTGAAGCAAAATCTCCCGAAAACCGTTGGTTTTATTAAGTTTTCCTATCGAATCAAAGCCGTTCGAATCCTATTGGGTTTCAGACTCTATATCGGAATATTAAACGCTTTTCTTTTCGTCCCTCATCACTCACACTTCTATTGAAATTCTTCTCTTTCGAAGAGATTTCTGTAAACCATCCAAACTGGTTATATTCGTCAATTAACAAGTTATTGCATTTTAGAACAGACCGCACAGAAACCAATGAAGTATAACAAAGTAAAACCTTACAAAGAATTAGAACCCTATATTCATTTTTATTGGGAACTGAAAGGAAACGAGCTGGAAAGACAGTGGGAACGGGTTTTTCCAGATGGATGCGCTGGTATATTAATGAATTTGGGAGACACTTGTTTGACTGACAATGGCTCGGTTTTAATGGAGTTTGGGAAAACTTATGTTGTTGGTGCAATGACCTCATTCAAAGACAGCTTAATTGATACAGATACACATTTAATAGGTGCTTGTCTAAAACCTGCAACTTTTGCAAATTTCTATAAATATGTCTCACAAAATGAGTTGACTAATAACACCGTTGAATTTGAAAAATTCAATTCATTTAATATTGATAGAATATTTGACAACCCATTCAATTATTTTGACCATTTCTTTTCAGAGAGAATGAAAAGCAAAAACAAACCATTGCAATCAGTTATCAACGATATACACTCAACAAACGGACAAATCAGTATTTCCGAACTATCAAAACGAAATTTCACTACGGTAAGACAATTGGAGCGAAATTTTAAAAAGCTCATCGGATTGTCACCAAAAGAATATTCAAATATTATTCGTTTTCAGAATGCTTTGAGTTTAATAAAAAATTCAAGTCAGCGCCGAAGCCTATTAGATATTGCATTTGAATGCGGCTATTATGACCATTCTCATCTTAGTAATGAAATCAAGCAAAAAACCGGTCTTTCGCCTTCACTACTTTGAGTTTGTCGCATTTTTACAAAGCACGACTGATCGTCTAAAAGTAATTTTGCTGAAACTCTAAAAATTAAAAAAATGCGGAAAATATCACTTTTCATTGCTATGAGCTTAGACGGGTACATTGCAAAACCAAATGACGATCTTAGTTTCTTAAAACTCGTTGAAAAGGAAGGCGAAGACTATGGTTATGCAGAATTTACCAAAACAATTGACACATTAATTATTGGTAGAAGAACCTATGATTATGTACTTAAAGAAATTGGCTTATCTCATTATGATAACGGGAAACGAGATATTTATGTTATAACAAGAACTGAAAGACCGCAGGTCGGCAGAACGATTTTCTATACGGGAAACATAACCAAGTTAGTTAAACAATTAAAGTCTGAAAAAGGAAAAAACATTTATTGTGACGGTGGTGCAGAAGTAATAAATGAACTATTGAAACACGACTTAGTAGATGAGTTTATAATTTCGGTTATCCCAGTTTTATTAGGTAATGGAACAAGGCTTTTTAAAGATGGAAGACCAGAACAAACGCTTGAATTTATCGAGGCCAAAACATTTGAAACGGGATTGACCCAACTGTATTACAAGCGGAAAAAGTAAACAACGAACCGATGACAATAGACGTTTGGAAAAAAGGAGATAAATGCTTAATCGAAGCGATGAGCTTCGGATCAAGCTCCGCAATGATCGACAGTTTTGTGCTCCAAAACCTGCTACTACACCAAACTCTAAAACGGAATGAGTCTCCACTAATCCGACTCTAAGGTGTTCGACTCTAGTTGCGGTAGGTTCACAAAAAGAAAAAAGCATTTTACGCAAGTAAGATGCTTTTTTCTTTTCCCTCAATACTCACTCTCCCGCTCACACTCACACTGGGTGATGCTTTTTTCTTTCAGGGACGAGTGTGAGGATTGAGAGTGAAACCGCTAGTCCAAAAACTTCAAATCCTCCACCATGCAGTTCGAAACGGTTCTTATCAGAAGCACTGAAAGCTTCACAGAGATGTGGAGCTTTTTTATTTTGAAAGATTTGCTCAGCTGGGTAGAACATCCCGACACTTCGGTCGGGAAGGTCTTTGGTTCGAACCTGTCTGCCGACAGGCGGGTCCAAACGGGATCACAAAAAGAAAAAGAGCATTTTACGCAAGTTGAATGCTCTTTTTCTTTTTGTCCCTCTACACTCACATTCGCTCTGTCTTTCAGGTTTTTTTCTTTTCAGTGTGAGTTTTGAGAGCGGAATCCGTGTTCGAAGAACGAATCAAATTTCCCTCTTTTGAGAGGGATTAAGGGAGAGGATAAAAACAAATCTTCCGAAGCCATTGATTTTATTGTGTCTTCCTGGCGAATCAAGTCGTTCGAATCCTATTGGGTTTCAGACAAATTTCTTTCTAGAAATCTTAAATACCAATTTAAATTTTTATGTAGTATTAAGACATTATTTAACAATAAATGTTCTCCAAGAATTTAATTCAATTAGATTAGAAATATTGGTAGCACTCGAATTTTTCATGACTGCAAGATGAGCGAAGAGAATTCAAAATATTCAAAAATTAGTAAGATTGGTCCAATGTTTAAAATTGAAGGAGGTCTGTTTTTTAAGCACCCTTTTCAATCGTATCCCTTAAAAGGTTTTGATAATGAAAATTCATTTAAGGATTCTGAACCTTTTTTGAATTCAATTTCAAGTTTGGCTTCAGACTGGTTTGATGAGTTTCCTAATTGCTGCGATACGCATAAACAAATCGCACAATTAGGAAATTTTGATAAAAAAGAATTTGAATTTATTCCTTCTCAAATTCAAAACAATGTAAAGTACTTTGCTCATGCTCTCGAAACATTTATAGAAGAGGAAAATGGGATGGATGAAGTAAAAGATTACTTAGATTATTTAAGGGAAAGTTTTGGAAATCCTGGTATTGGGGGACACTTATTTGAACGAATTGTCAAATATTTTATCGAAAATGGAACAATTGGTGATAAGGATTTTACGGATGACCAACGTTTAGAATTATTGACGCACCTGGAACCAATAAATTCGCCATTTGATATAAATGAAAGGGATTTGGAAACTCTTTATGAAACTTTTCAAAAATGGCTTGAAGCAATGCCAAATGTTGGAAAGTTTAAAGAACTTAAAGAGAGATTAAGAGGTAAAATTCCGATGAATATATTTTTAATAGAACCAAAGCATAATAAATATCTTGGGATTTCTTCATTCAAGACCAGAAGTAAAGATGAGTTATTGGAATTTCTTGTAAAAATGACCAACGATATTTTAGCATTGTCAAAAGTCGAAATTAAGAAAGAGAATTATGATAAAGACGAGCTCATTATTGCCGCTGAAGAAAGGCTTAGAATTCAGCAGGATAAATTGTTCGAATCTAGTAATTCTGATATAGAAATAAGCTATTTGAATTTAGTTGAAAGCTGGCTATCAATGGTCATAGATTTTTACCAAATAATCAGTCAAACAATTGAAGAATCGAATTCAAAAGAGTTGTCAACCAATTTTAATGATATACTATCAAAAATTGATGAGTTACAAGTTGAAATGGCCTCATTATGTAGTTCGAATAAAGTGATGAATTGGCTGAAAGGTTATTTGTCAGACAAGTCATTTCAAACATTAATAAACAGTCTCGATAAACTTAATGAAGAAGAAAGTGCTAAACTCTTGAATTCTATGATTATTCATATACAATCAAGTGGAATTAATGATTTTAATTTAGAAACGGTACAAAAGAAAATTAATAATCCTGAGATTGCAATCAAGCATAAATTGAAGATATCAATCCCATTATTTCTATTCACGAAGTATGAAACTGAAATGGAATTAAGCGATAAACAAAAATTACCGAAAAACCTTAAAGAGTTGAAGGAGTTATTTATTAAATAATAATTTCCCCACTCCAAAGTGTTTGATTTGTTGTGAATCCGTGCCGACTGACAAAGGAAGTCTGCTACTGAATTCTTTTCAAATCTTGTATTAAAAAGTTCGAAATCTCTCCCATTAGGGTCACAAAAAGAAAAAAGCATTTTACGCAAGTAAGATGCTTTTTTCTTTTCCCTCAATACTCACTCTCCCGCTCACACTCACACTGGGTGATGCTTTTTTCTTTAGAGTGAGTGTGAGGATCGAGAGTGAAACCGCTAGTCCAAAAACTTCAAATCCCCCACCATGCAGTTCGAAACGGCTCTTATCAGAAGCACTGAAAGTTTCAAAGAAATTGCTTTTTTCTTTGATTCGCCGATGCTGAAATACAGACATCACGACGGACAAAAATCCAATACGGCCTCCCCAAAGAAATCTATAAGTTTTAAGTGTAATTGTGTAACGATCAGGTATGGGAACAGCTGCATCTTTGAAGATGCTGAATATCAAACTTATGCTTATGAGACGAACAATAACACTTTTTACGTTACTACTGGTTGCGTGCATAATGCTGCCATCGTGCGGAGTAACGGTCATAAAACGTCAACATACACGAGGATACTACGTTAGTACGAATCCCCGGCAGCATGTTGGTAAAGGTGAAGCAGTTATCGGAAAGGATGAAACTAAGCAGATAGTTTCTGAAGAGTCAGCACTAATGGAAGTAGCCGAACCCACAGTTGTGGAAACGCCCGCAACCAATAATGAGCAAGCACATACTTTAGATCTGCCAGTAATTGATGATCAGAATGATCAGGCTGCTATATTCGTTAAAACATCCTCAACGGAACGGACATTTTCATTACGCTCTATAACTGAGAAAGCTCCAATGCTGAAGAAGATAGATGTGGGGATGAAAAAAATCAAATCAAATTCAGCTGCGCCAACTGATGATGAAGCGCTTAGCCTTTTATGGATTGTAATCCTTGTACTGCTCGTTGTCTGGGCGTTAGGATTAGCCGGTGGCGGCTGGGGACTTGGTGGACTGATCAATATATTGCTTGTAATAGCTTTGGTATTACTGATTCTCTGGTTACTAAGAATTATATAAGGGAAAAAGGAAATGGTGTCGGCAATGGGTTGAACGTGTTCTTTTACCTTGAAACATAGTGGGCTCGTTGCGTACAGTACGTGCTGAATCCCTCGGGAAATAACCCGAAACTTCTCTTATTGGGATCACAAAAAAAAGAAAAAGAATCACGATAGTAGTTCACTTTTTCTTTTTGCCCTCGATACTCACTCTCGCACTCACACTACTTTTTTAGTGTGAGTGCGAGAACTGAGAGTGATTGGATTTGAAATAACCTTCCAAATCCCCTCCCAAAAAGCTCAAATTGCCTGGCGTGATGATTAAATATCAAACAGCTATATTCGTTACTCAGATTGCTTAAAGCATAAGACCAACTATTAAAATTAGACCATGGCTGTATCAATATGCGCATTTAACTCCAAAGAATTAGCCAATCAAGAGTTAGTAGACGACGGATTAAATCTCTTTGTACGTTGGGAACTGAGTGATATGTTTAGCGATTTGTTACTTAGTAGAGAACTTGCAACTGGAAATGAGCCCGGAGAATTAGATCAAATCGCCGAACTTGTACATGTTGATCTTGAACCCTTTATAAAAATGAGCAACTATTGGGATAAAGAGCAGGAAGTAGAACATTTATCAAGATTTAGTAATGAAGTGGATAGAATGAATCAGTTGGAAATTATTCAAAAGAACAACCACGATCTAATAGGGAATATTGAAACTGTTCATGAAACCATCCGGATGCTTGAAGCAGGTATTTTGAGAACAGATGATTTAAAGGGGTTAATCACTAAAAGAAACGCCGATTTCTACAATAACAACCGTTACTTTTCAAGAGAAAGCGAGCCTTATCATAGCAGCTTATTAGCGGATACACTAAAAATGAAAGAATTTATTGAATTCGTTATGCCTCTGGAAGCAGACACGGTCTATTTTGAATTCAAAACGGTTTATTAAAAGTACAATAGGATCAGAAACAAAACCGCTTTCCCATCCGAAGACAGAAAAGCGGTTCGCAATCAGTTGGTATTCGTTATCCTATTTCGAAACGGTAACTTTTCGAACAATGTGTTCTGTACCACTTTCTATTTCTACGATAATGATCTCTGTTGAAACGTAGGAAGGAATTGCAAGCAGGAAATGCTGATTACCTGCGTTTGTCGTACGCGTTTCATGCGCAATTACTTTTCCGTCTATTGTTTTCAGGGTCACTTTCGTTTCTCCGGATGTTGAGGTAGCGAAATCTACGTTTAACTCGTTCGTTGCAGGGTTCGGATACAGACTTACCTCTTTGTTGTCAGATGATGACTGAATTCCACCCGATGGTGCTGATTTCTCACAATTCACGGTGATGTCTTTACAGATTCTCTTCTGGCATTTTTTTCCGTTGGGTTGAACTGTCATGATGGTCAGACAAACCACATAGGCGCCACTTCCAGGTAGTGGAACACTGATGTTTGGACCGGTTCCGACAACAGAACTATTGATCGTCCAGACGTAGTTTACGTTGCCCATACATTCCGGGATGAGTCCCTGAGCAGTCAGATCTAACATACAATTGTTGACGTTGTACAGGAAGTTTCCATTTAACTGTTCGCAGTTACAATCCGTACATTTATCTACCAACACATCCTGGCAGACTTCTGCCTCACAAACTGTTCCATCAGGAAGCGTGCTTTTCACTTTTACGCATACCACGTACATTCCGTTGCCCGGGAATACAAATGGCATAGTAGGACCTGATCCAACAATTATTCCGTTCACTGACCATTCATACGTGAAGTTTTGCATACAGGAATTGCCGTGTGCTATGGCGTCGAAATGCCCCACACACGCATCCACTGAAACGTTCATTTGGGCTGTTAAACCTTCACAGTTACATGGATTACACTGGACTTCCACGTCTTTGCAGATGATCTGCTCACATACTTGTCCATCGGATGTAACGGCGGTTATTTTGAGACAAACCGTATGAACACCGTTCGTCATAAACGGATAATCAAAAACTTGTCCCGTTCCGGCCGGTGAGCCATCTACAGACCATTCGTAATTGACATCACTGAAACAGTCGCTACCTGCGCTGCCGGTGAAATGTCCCATGCAATCGGCATCAAGTGTGTACCCGAAGTCAGCATGCAGGGATTCGCAATTGCACGGTGGAGGATCGTCACCACAATTGGTGGAAATGTAACCCGATAGGATAAATGCTCCAAGCTGATCGATAAAGTGCACTTTTGCACGGACCTTCCATGTTCCCGGAACAGGCGAAGAAACAGTGTAGTTAATATTCGGACTGACTGTATATGCCGGTGCGGCAGGTACTGTAAGCGGAATGGAAGGTCCTGATGGTGGAACAAGTTCCAGTGACATCAGCGCATCATCCCAGGCAACTCCGAAAGCAGTAGTGAACGAAGCTGTTCCTGATGGAATCACGAAATCGCGATCAAATGTTTCTACACCGATTGGGTCGTTATAGGTTCCGGTTGAATTGATCCAGCAAGCATTTGTGAGTCCAACCGGAGTTGGCTGCCAATAACCGGAGTAGCTGGCAACGCGGTGTGTTGCCGGACCACCCGGACCTGAAGAAATGATCCAGTTTGGATCTGTAGCACCCAGAGCAATTGCTGCGCCGGAGTTGTCGATTCCTGTACTGATGTTGTATTTCGGACAATGTTTTACTTCCCCGGAAAGAATAAATCCACCAACGCTATCGATGAAACGAACAACTACACGGATTTTCCAGGTTCCGGCTACAGGGCTTGTAACGGTATAATTTACCGATGGTCCTACCCAATAGTGATTCGGTGTACCGACCGGTACTGTTAATGGAATAGTCGGACCGCTTGGCGGAACCAATTCTGCAGACAGCAACACGTCGTCCCAGGCCATTCCGAAATCGGCAACAATACTGCCGTCTGTCGGACTAACGGTAAATGTCCGTTCGAACGTGTAATCTCCGGGTGTACTTCCGAAAATAGAACCTGTTTCATCAATCCAGCAGGCATTCGTAACAGCCATTGGAGTAGTTTGCCAGTAAGGAGAATACGTTGCTTCACGACGAGCAGATGTAGCTCCATTCGGACCAGCAGTAATCTGCCACCAGGCGTCTAAACTCCCAATGGGTGTAGCGTTAAAGGATGCGTCCAGACCGGTACTGACGTTTTGTGCAAATATGCTGTTGGCAAATAGCAGTAACAGCACAAGCAAATAGTGATTTTTTGTTTTCATATAGTAAAAAATGAATATGGTTATGATCGGATGGTTTTCGAAGGATGATGCAGCATGTGCCCGGATTACGAGCTATTGAATAGTGTATCCATAATAAAACAGTGATAGTGTTGAAGCCAAGTTATTGCAATTTGAAGTTGAATAAAACAGGCTTCTACCGAACCGATACGTTAAAAAATCAGGAATGTCCGTATTCACTGGGAAATTGAATTTCAGAATGTGATGATTCGAACGTAAAGAATTAGGGAACGTGTTTTTTAACTAAATATGGAGGACTGGGTTGAATTCCGGGATTAGAAAGGTTTTTCCGAAGAAAGACGCTGTAAATCAATTTGGTACATTGAAAAGGACGAAAATAAAAGAGAACGGCTATTACATCCTGTTTTTCAGTGTGAGAATCGAACGGATCAGAATGAGGAATTACGAAACTAAATCCTTCGCCAAAAGTTCGAAACTGTCCCATTTTTATATTTTATGAAATAGTTTTGTTAATTTTCAGTTACTGAAACCATTATTTCACTGAATGCTGTTCACACCACGAAGTAGCGATGCTTCCCATAGCTCGCGTACTAAAGAAGACACTTTCTTCAAGTCAAGCGTGCAGACGAAACTGGCTATTGGAAAGCCTGGTGATCAGTATGAACGGGAGGCCGATCATACTGCTGACAACGTTGTTGACCGTTTGAAAGAGCCATCTAAGCAGGATGCTCAGCCAGGTTTCTTTTCACCCAAACCTGTTGTTCAGCCCAAACAGGATACGATCCGGACCAAAGAAGCTGACGGTGATGAGCAGGAACAGGAAAGCCAGGAGGAACCTATTGTTGAATCCGTCACTCCGCTGGTGCAAACCAGTTTGTCGCCCGAAGAGTCGGTACAGGCGAAATGTGAGGAGTGTGAAGGTGAAGAAACAGCAAGTGTACAACGGAAAGAGGAAAGTAGCGTAAAAACAACTTCTATCAGTGATCAACTGAACGCTTCGAAAGGAGGAGGCCAGCCGATGGACAATAGGACTCAGGCTGAAATGAGTAATGGCTTCGGAGCGGATTTCAGCAACGTTCGCGTGCATACAGATGCGAACGCTGTGCAAATGAGCCGTGATCTTGGAGCGCAGGCTTTCGCTAACGGTAGCGATATTTATTTCAATGAGGGGAAATACGATCCTGAATCCGATAGCGGGAAACACCTGTTGGCACACGAACTGACACATACCATACAACAGGGAGCAAGCGGTAATGCAATCTCAAAGAAAGAGGAAGAGGGAAATGTAACCGGCGAAACGAATCCGGCGGCACCCACAAACGATCCTTTTTTCGTTCCGGTTGAGCGAAATGGGGAATCGACACAGGAAAATGCCCGGGCTGTAGAGCATCAACTGGAGAAAGAAACCCAACAAGCCGCTTCGGAGGTACCCGTGAAGGCCAGTATCGAGAAGGGAAAGCCTACCGTATTGGAGCCACAGCAATCCGCTGATGCGTCGGCCGGAGATGGTGTAGAATTAAAAGAAGAAGCAGGCGGACAAGAGGCGGATGTTTCCACACTTGTTGCAGATGCGGGACCTGAACAGGGTGGTCAGGCTGCGAATCCTTCACCGGCAGGACAAAAACCCGTCGAAGGCGATGCCGCCGGTGCCGGGGAAAGCAAGAAAGAACAAGAAGGAGAAGCTCAAGCCTCCGAAGTTGATCCTGTCGGAACTGCGGTTGCGTTACCACCACTGGAACCTGATCCGGCAGTTCAAAGCATTGAACAGTTAAACAACCAACCGCCAACAGCATCCGACCAGGCGGAAAGCCAATCGGATAACCGAACGGAAGAAGAGAAAATGGCCGAACAGGCGCGCCTGGCTGCTGAATTCCAGACACGCGTCGAAATGGCCCGTGCGAATATTCAGCAAAAAACAGAGCAGGAGACCGCGCACGTTCGGGAACTTGAGGCTACAACTTCCGAAACTATCCGGCAAAATGCGGCACAACAAGCGGCACAAATCAGTGGGTTTATTGCTGCTAAAAAGGAAGAGCTCCGGCAAGGGTATGCCCAAACACGCCAATTACTCACTGTTCAAAAGGAAAGTGACCTTGTTAGGGTGGAAACAACCAAAGCAGCAAAAATTGCTTTGCTCAACAGCGAAATGGAGAGCCGGAGAACTAGTTTTAATGCTTTCGTAGATGAGCAAACAGCAATGCCAACCGTCAACGCAACCAATGAAGCCAATCGGGCAGATGCGGAATTGGAAGCTGCAGCCGTTGAGGCTCTTGCAGAAGGAGAGAGCGTTGCCGGCCAGCATCCGGGTAGTGATGACGGCCATCCGGAAGCGCGCGACGGGGTAAGGCAAATAGCGCGTGAAACTGCCGCAGATATTCGAAAAAGCAAAACTACGATCCGGGAAGATCTGATGAATACGGCTTCCGAATTCAACGGTGGCTTTGAACAATACCGTACCGACATCCAAAATCAGATCAACAGTACGGAAGAACAATTGCTGACAGGGATAAACGATGCCGCGGAAAGCTTTAAAGGGGTCATTAATGATGCGTACACCAATGTCTTAAGTTCTCTGGATGAAAAAGAAGCGCAGGATATACAGGGACTTGATGCACTTGAGACTCAGCAATTATCTGCGGCACAGGAAAATGAACAAACCGCACTTACTACGGTAACACAGATAGCTAATAGTACTGTTGAAGAATTAGAGCGCGCAAGTGAATATACCCTTCAAATGATTGAACAATTGGGTACGAACGTTGCTCAGTTACTTGCTCCCGGAGATGGTGTGCCGATTCTCTCGGCCGTAACCCAGTTACAACAAAGTTCATTGGGGCAGCTAACTTCGATGGAATCCGATGGTATAAGCCAGTTGGATTCGATCGTTACGCAATGTACAAGCAGTCTGGATCAAACCTTGCAGTCGAATACACAAGCAAATGAATCTGCGTTTACAACGGTGCAGGAACAGGGAACTCAGACCGTCGCTGAAAGCGCTGCACAACGGGAGCAATCGGTTAACCAGCTTCGTAGTACGTTGGATACATCTTTCTCCTCAATGGAAACTGCCCTGGATGAAATGCGAACCAATGCGTTGAGCGGACTCGATGAGGCAATAGAAGAACGGAAAGGTAAGATTCTACAGGCAAATGCTGAATTCCTGACTGAGTTGATTTCTCAGAATAACGAACACATAGAAACGGCGAAGCAACCGCTCACCGATCCGTTGATCAGTCGTTTGTGGTCTGCTGCCGACAGGGCAACGGCAAGTTGGTGGGAAGGGCTGCTTGCAGCTCTTGGTGATTTTTTACTTATGCTGATCATTATTGTTGCGGTGGCAGCACTTTTGGTCGCGTTGGGCGTTTTCAGCACGATTACCGGTGCATTGTTGGTCATAGGAGCTGTTTTACTTGCTGTAATGTTTATTGCAGCGCTGGTGACCCGTTTAATGGATGGACACGGTTGGCTCAGTTTGCCGCTTGCAATTGCCGATACTTTGGGAATTACAATGATATACCAGGGGGTGACGAACACGGATATTGCCACCGGAAAAGATTTGAATATGAGTCCGTTTGATCGTTGGTACTCAGGAACTACCGGTACACTCCAATTCATCACAATCATTCTTCCTTTCAAGAGTAGGATACCGGGCTTACGCAGCCTGCGATTGCCACGTATTTTTGGAGAGCCGAACGGCAGAGGACCGGCGGGTTGGATCAATAGAGGCATCAGGTGGATAGAAGGCGTTGGAAGAAACCGACGAATGGGACCTAATGGGGAACCACCTTCGAGACCGCCAATCGGTGACCGTTTCATTGATTGGGTAAAATCAAAGTGGCCTTTCGGTCGTCGTCCTCCGGAAGAACCGGCACCAGATCCTGATCCGGTTAATGAGGAACCAGGTAACAATGGTGGAAGAGAACGACCTTCCAAGGAAGCATACGCCAGAGAGTTGGCTGCGCAAAAGGTACGTGCTCAGGCTAAATTGACGGAGATTGAAACCAAAGCGACCGAAGTTGACCGTGTGATAACACAACGAACAACAGCTGGTGATGCTCAAGGTGAATTTATTGAAGTACTGGGAAGATCGAGAAGAGAATTGACAGCGCTTCAACGCGAAATTGCTGCTATTCGGGAAGAAATCACCAATGCGGAATCGCAAAATCAGGTTACGCGACTGGAGGAACGACTTGCTGCTTTGGAACGTGAAGTTGATGCTTTGTCGAGCCGGGTTACGGGATCACATGGAATGCGAAGAGAAACCGCCGATGCCCTGCGTCGTTTGGAAGATTTGAAGCATGACCCTGTCGGTGAAGTGAATTCGGAACCGAATAGTAACCATTATCGCGCGGCGAGAACAGAAGCCCGTAATGAGCCACTTCTTCGGGATAACGGTGAACCGGTTCTTCGTCCTGACGGTAGTCCGTATAGTCATATCCGCGATCTTCAAAATGCGCACGATGCTTTGGTTAATGTCAGAGAGCAGCTTAATGTCGAACTGCGTGACCCGTCTCCGGACCTGACCGATGAAGGTATACAACTGTTGTTCGATAAATTGAGTGAAACAAATACGTTAATCAATCGCCTGAGTGGCTTTTTGAATGAAATAGGATGGCCTCCGAGCAGACCGCACCGCTGGACACAACGAGACGGAGTCTGGACAGGTGAAGGGGATGTAACGGTACTGAGACCGCGTACAAGAAGCAGAGTCGATGCAGAATTGACCAGAGCGGACAACACCAGAAATACAATTTCTCGTGTGAGAAATAGGGAAACAATGAATACATTACTTGAAAGACGAACGGGACTCATGAACAGACTAACGGAATTACAAGCCCAGATTGATGCGGCCACTACGGAAGCCCAGGTCCGTACAGTTGAAACACAACTCAACGCAATCCGCGAACAAATAAATACCCTGGAATTTGATATATTTAACGCACAGTAAACAACTATGGAAAACTCGTCCGATACGGATCTGAGACAAACCTGGATTCAGGTGTGGAAAAGCCCGGGAGCTGATCAGCTCATGGCGGAAATTTATGCTGCTTTACGAAAAGGGCTACCGATTGATCCGTATCTACGACAATTGCCACCACCTTTTCCATTGTCCAATTGTTTAAATGGTATACCGTTTCGCAATCTGGATTTCAGTCAGTGTAACTTAAGGGGAATCTCGTTCGATTATGCCGATCTTACCGGTAGTAACTTTACAAAGGCATTTCTTGCAGAAAGCTCTTTTATTGGCGCACAACTTGTGAATACGCAATTTAGCGGTGCTTTTCTGGAAGGAATAATGTTCGGAACGTCAGACCTTAGTGGGGCAGATTTTTCAAATGCACAACTCAAAAACGCGCATTTTGGATTGGCAAATCTTGAAGGTGTAAATTTTTCAGGAGCCGATTTGAGTGGAGCTATTTTTCTTCGCGCCAAAAATGCCAATCTGGCGAATTTTGACGGTTGTGACCTTTCCGAAGTACGCTTTTTGCAACTCACCTAAAACGTATTTGGGAATTAGACAGATCACCCGCAAACGTTGAAGCCCTAACGCTTACAAGTGGAGAATTGTAACGATCAACAAAAATGCCGATTCCAACACGGAACCGGCACTTCTATAACTCAACCAATAGATTTTATTGAAGCACTACCTTCTTAACTATGATGATGTCTTCCGAGATGATTTTTACGAAGTAAACTCCTTTGGCAAAGGCGTTTAATGAAACTTCTTCGGTGGAACCGGAATGAAGGGTTTTTGGTGTCTTTACCATTTTTCCATCTTCCGTAAACACAGCGTATTCCTGTGCTTCAACACCGTTCAATTCAATGACGAAAGTTCCGTTTGTAGGGTTCGGGTAGATGGAAACCTCCGTCGGATTGTTTTCCGAGATTCCTACACAATCATCAACTACGATGTTTTGAGAAGCGGTATTTGAACATCCGTTTGCATCTGTGAATGAATATGTGATTGCGTATATCCCTAATCCTTCGGATGCAGGATCAAAGTTTACTGCTGCGGTTCCATCGATTTCATAGGAACCACCCGACGGAGTTCCCCCTGTAAGTGTAAACGATGGAGTATACACACAAACGTCAGCATACGAGCCCAGTGTTACAAATGGCAAAGCATTGATGGTTACTATTTGTGAAGCGCTTGCGGAGCATCCGTTACTATCTGTATAGCTATAAGTCAAGGTGTAGTCTCCGGCTGAAAGCGATCCGGGATTGAAGTTGTTTCCGGTTACTCCCGTACCGCTGAATGTCCCGCCTGTGGGAGTCGCAGTGAGTGGTGTGCCGGTACCACTCTGACAAACTGAAGCAACAGGATCGAATTGTACGTTCGGATTTGAATGAAATGCGATGGTTGCAGAACCGTTTCCTGTGTTGCTGCATCCGCCCATTGCAACCTGGGTCAGGGTGAATGTTCCGTCGGCTGTTGCATTGAATGAATAAGGGGAAGAAGTAATTCCGGTAACGGTAACAGGCGTTGTTCCGTCTGTATAAGTAATGTCCCATGGACCATTTCCGGTCAACGTAATACTTACCGGTGTAGACGAAATTCCACAGAACGACCCGCCACCTGTGATCGTTGCGGTTGGTGTTTCGGAAACGGTAATGGTATCTGTTGCTGAGACTGCGGGACATACACCGGATGCCGCGATGCTGTTGGAAATAACATATGTTCCCGGTGAACTTTCGCTAAGATCGATTAAACCGGAGGTGCTGTTGATTGCTAGACCTGCATCTGAAGAAAAAGATCCCGCACTGGCTCCTGCTCCGAATACCGGTGCAGGATCGTTGTCGGCGCTGCAATAGCCTGATGCGAAACTGAAGGATGCATCGGGTGCGCTGGTTACTGTAATTGTCTCCGTTACAGTATCCGGACAAGATCCGTTGGTCGTATAGGTGATGTCATATGTTCCTTCGGTTGTAGCCGGAATATCAATTTCACCTGTGGTGTTGTTTGCAAAGACCAAACCTGTTGGCGACGAACTAAAGGTACCGCTGTTGGTACCTACAGTTGGAATTTCGTTCGAACCTGCGGAACAAAGCGTTGAATTGGAATAAGCGAAACTGGCATCATCAAAGGCGTTCACTGAGATGGTTGTGTTGTAGGTTTCAACGCATGCTTTTGAAAAACCACCACGAATCGTAAGTTCCGGAGTAAATGTTCCTGTCGCAGCGTAGGTATGCGAAGGAATACTGCCACCCACCGTATTTCCGTCGTCATAATCAAAGATTACCGTAGAATCAGCAGGATAATTGGCCGGCAGAAAGTGATTTGCAAATGCATAAATGCTGCTGAATCGGCTGCTCGGTGCTACGTAAGGTGTACTGTTATTGGTGAAGTCAACCTGAGTTCCGAGACACATCGACGTTGGTGTTGCGCTGAAATTTGCTGTTACATTGTAGGATGCAATAGCACCGAGGATCGGTTCAAAGTTGTACGAAGCCCCAAAAACTGTCGGGATGTTGTAATAAACTCCACCCAGCCAGAATCGTGCGAAATCTTCATCGTATGGATCGATGGTACTGTGATTTACCAACATGGTAAATTCTCCGTTCGGACTCGTTGTATAGACCTGAATGGCGTAGTTTCCGGTTACCGTAACAGGTGTTGGGAGGGCTGCATACAAAAAAGCGGTAGAGGTATTCGACACGGTTAATGTGGTAGTCGACAACACGGTTGTTGGGTTATTGTTGGCGTCGGCATTCGTAATCTGAATGGTGATGGTTGGATTCGCAGCTGCTGCAACCGTTTTTCTCCCGAGAAGTTCCACACCATTGATTGTTAGCGACGTTGAATTGAGGTAAGCCATCGACATTCGGTATCCATCGACTTGCTTCAGGTTGAATCCACCATACGTTGGAGTTCCAAGAAGCGCTTCTTTCATCAACGGATAACGAAGTGTATCGTTGTTACACATTATTGTCTTTTCCGGCGTTATTGGTCTTGACATTCCCTTTGTGTTGTTAAAAGGAATGTTTTCTATCAGGTTTTGGTGTTGACTCCAGCTGTGTGCACCAGCTAAAAGAGCAGAACAGACTAGCAATAGCTTTTTCATGTCGTTTTGATTAATAATTACGAGGGGCGAATGTATTACAGAACGGAAGGAAACCCTGCGTGAATGCGGGATACAAAAGGGGAACATTTTTGAGTGTCTCCTTTTTGTATACTTAAGGATTGGTTTTTATCACGCTCTCCACCTTTGGGGGCGGGGGATTTAATAAACTTATAGAAGGTATAAGGTTGAATACTTATTCTCCAACTTCATCCAAACCGATAATAAACGCAGTCAGGCTCTGCTCGGCATCTAGATTCAGTTTCCGTTTCATGCGTCTTTTTGCCATTTTTACACTGTCCTGGTTGATGCCGCGGTACATGGCAATTTCCTTATTGGAGAGTTGTAATCTGAGGAGGGAACAGAGTTCAACTTCAGCTTTGGTAAGCTTTGGGAAACTGGTCAATAACTGATTTTTGAATCGCTGAAGAAGTACTTCTGTTTCCGGATTGTCTTCCGATACCGATTTATCAGAATGGTTGTTGCGCTTCATTTCCGAGATCATGGAGTGAATCCCCTGTGCAAGATTGTCCTCTTCGTTGTGCAGTATTTCCTTCAGGTTATCGATACTCTCCTTGTATTGCTTTCTTTTTAGTTTGATTTCAATGGCAAAATCGGTCAGACTCCGCGATTGCATTTCGATCTGTTGCTTCAGTTTTTCTTCTTTCAACAAGAGCAATTCCTTTTCAATCTGCGCTTTACTCTGCTTGTTTTTGAGTCGTTGTCGGAACAGGAAAATTGCAATGATAATAGAGAGCGAGGCGATGATCAGAATGCTGATGACAAGGTTGAACTCCCGTTTTTTCAGGACCAGGGCTCTTGCTGTATTTTCTTTTGCGATTTTTTCTTCTTTCAGTTTCTCTTCTGAAGCGTAGATGAGGTATTTCGTAACGATGCTGGCGGTGGTGTTATCGCGTTTTTTGTGTTCACTCATCAACGTTTCGTAAAGCACTTCTGATTCCAGGTTTAATTTCGACAGCTTTTCGGATTGCCCTAAGGCTGTGTACAGTTTGTGTCGGAAAGAATTGAAATTGATTTGCGCGGATGTACTCATTGACGCGTAGTTTTTCCGAATTTCCGATTCCAGCTTTTCGGCTTTCTTTATCTGTCCCGTGTTAAGGTAACATTCGCCCAAAAACTTCTGTAAGTTCAACAAATCCGGTGGAATATTCGGGTTATTTTCCTTCGCCTTTTCAAAATAAGGAATTGCATTTTCATATCGCCGCATCCAGTAATACGCATAGCCAACGTTGTTGCATACGACGGTGTAAAAGTCCTTATGCCTGGTTCCGTATTTCTCCAATCCGTTTATCACCTTCAGAAACTGACCGATTGCAATCTCGTAGTTCCCTTTTCGCATGTTTGCCAGGGCAATGTTATTATAGGCTGATAATTGTTCCAACTCGGTACTGAAATGCTTACTGATTTCATACTGCTCTTCAAAAATCTTTCTGGCCTCGTCGTAACGTTCCTGTTTATAGTAAATGGTTCCTATGCGGTTAAAAACATAAAATCGTTTTGTTTCATCGTGTTCATACTGAAGGAACGTGTGGTAGTGTTCAATGGAAAGATCGTAAGCTCCCAGGTTATAAAACAAATCTCCGAATGTAGTGTAGAGGAGCGGCAGACTTGCCTCAAGGTGTTTTTTCTTGAGCAGGTGTTCCGCTTTTATCAGAAATTCCAGTGAAGCGGTATAATTTCCATTGGCGTTGTTTACTCTCGCCTGATTGACCAATATCCGTGCTTTGGATCGGGTGTTGAGAGTGGGATTTGGAATTTTTTCAAGGCGTTTAAGGAGGATGTCTGCCTGATGTGTTTTCTCCGATTTTAATAAAAATTCAACAGAATCCAGCGTCTGAGAAACTTGTCCGACGACCAATCCGGCTAAACAGCTAAACACGGAAAGCAGCAGTATTTTTTTCATAAAAAGGTCCGGGATGTGAAAAATACAGGTTACAAGATACTCTAAAAAAGAGCTTGTATACCGAAAACGAATGAAGTAAACGGGGTACAGAAAGTATACATAATGACTGCATGTGTTGATTTCAGGGCTTTTTGTAACGGTCAGTAAATCAACTTGAAGGAGTTTTTTTTAATCGTCCGAACACTGATTTCAGGCGTTTTTTGTATCCCCGTTACAGGATTTGATTTCTCGTCCACCTAATGTACCCCATGGTTTCTTGTGCCCCGTTTGAACGTGAAATAGTTTTGACTTCACAATTCTACAACCCTGCTTTATGAAAACATCAAAACGATTTTGTCTTGTTATTACTTTGTTGATAACCAGGTTGATCTCTGCCCAGGGAACCGGGTGTGCCGGAGCCCCTTCTTTACCGGTAAATGCTGCTTGTTCCTCTACGGCATTTACAATCAATAATAATTCAAGCGGTACCGGAGCATCTCCATGTATACCTTCTATCAATGATGACGCCTGGTATCAGTTCACAGCGATTGGCTCTCCAACCACCATTGATATTTCAGGAGGGACGAATCCGGTTGGTGTAGTTGTTTACAGTGGTTCCTGCGGCGCGCTTACTGTTCAGGGCTGTAATTACCAGGGAACAGGAACCGCTTCTGTTTCCGTTACTACAGTACCCGGACAAACGTATTACGTTCGGATCATCAGAACGAATAGCGGAGGTGGAAGCACGACCGGAAACATTTGCCTGGTTGGTCCGTCATCACTCAGTTCCTGCGTGAACAGTGACAGTGGAATGACGACAATGACCAATTGGGACGATGGTGGTAACGGAGTAGAACTTTTTCCTGAAACATCTTATGGTGGTACAAATGGTTCCAATAATCTGGGTGAAGTGGATGCTTTCGTTTCGTTGAATCAGACTGTAACCGGATTAACAGTTGGTTCTACGTGTTGCCTGAGTTTTCGGTATATCAAAAGAACCAATTGCGGGCCACTGACCGTTTCATCCATTGTTTACCTGAACGGTGTCAGTATCGGAACAATTACATCCTCAGCATCCGGCGGCGGCTGGACAGCTTCAGACATGGATGTTTTTACTTACTGTTTCACGGCAACCGCTACTTCCGCAACAATTTCCATTGGACCATCTGCAGGATATACCTCCAGCTGCGGAATGCTCTTTGATGATATCTGTTTGGCAACTGTAAATCCCTTAGCGGTAGAACTGAAAGATGCAACCATTTCGTGCACGGATAACAGAGACATTGAACTGAACTGGGAAACGCTGACAGAAACCAATAACGATTTTTTTACCATTCAGCGTTCCACGGATCACATCACATTTGAAACAATTGGAATAGTAGGCGGAGCAGGAACCACAATAAGCCCGAAACACTACACATTCACAGATCACTTTCCGGCATTGGAAACAACGTATTACCGATTAAGTCAAACGGATTACGACGGCAGAGAAGTACTCCTGCGTTCTCTTGCTGTTCATTGCAGTGCTCCGGAAGACTGGGAAGTATATCCGAATCCCGCCAGCGATGCCGTGAACATTGTCGGAGAAGGAATTGCACATTCGGAAGTTGAATTGTATTCCATCAATTCAGAAATCATCACAACGAATGAAATCATCCGGAAGATTTCCAGCGATCATTTACGCATAGATCTTTCTACGTTGTCACAGGGCGTTTACATTCTGAAAGTAGATGGGGAGGCAAAGAAGATTATTAAATATCCCATTTGATGTTCAACCGTTACTGAACCGCCTGAATCTGGTTAAGTAGCAGAAAGGTCGCTCCAAGGTGGGAAGGAGTGGCTTTTCTTTTTTTGTTCCGTAACCAAACTCAATAACCCGTCTTATTACTTACTTCGGAAACGAATTGTTTGGTATTATACCTAATTTCGATATGGAAAAGTTAAACTGACCTTTAGAACCAACTGAAACATGAAACAACTGCTATTCTCTCTTTTTATTTTTGGATGTTCCGTTACAATTAACGCTCAGGATGTCATTCCTCACGTCAAAGGGAAAGTAAAAATATCTGTCGAGGAAGGAACCTTCGAGTGTGATTTTACCCTCAGTAATCTTCCGAAAATTGATGACTATCTGATACGACTGAACGCGGGCATGAATCTATTGCATTTCAGAAGTTTACAACCACACGATTTTCTGGTTGGCTATGAGGTGTCGAAACACGATTCGTTGTCTTCCGGCGAATCCATTGCTTACTATTTCCCGGATAACACGGGCAAAGGTAAGTTTCTGCCCAATGAATTGCAGATTCGTTACGTAGGGAAATACCCGATTGCAAACGATACGCTGGAAAATTACTCACGCTATGACTGGCGTGGAAACATCGCTTTCAATGGACAAACACTGCGTGCAGACGGCTTGCAAAGTGCCTGGTATCCTTATATCTACGATGCAGAAAAGGAAATTGAGTATCAGAAAATGACGTACGATGTGGAGTTTGAATGCCTGGACTGTACAGCCATGTATGTCAACGGTAACGTTCCGGTAAAAGGACAAAAGGAAGTATTTAAAAGCGAAATACCGAATGAAATGGCGCTGTTTTTCGGGAAGTACGACTTTTATAATGATGGAAAAATGATCGTTCTGAATCCTACATTTTCAGAAGAGAACATCGCTGATTTTGCGGGAATGATAGATCAGTTTGAAACGTATTACGAAGGTAAAACAGGGATTACCTATTCTAAACCTCCTGTTTTTGTAAATACTACACCGACTACGAAACACAACGCCTGGTTGTTTGTTGCTTATCCGACCATTTACGGGATTGGTTGGGGAGACATGGGACTCGGTGGGTTATTCAATGACCTGGAAGAACGTGAGCGTTTCAAGCAGTACATTGCTCACGAATTGGGGCATTATTATTTTGGAACCTACAAGGTGTTCAACGCTTCACTAGGGGATATGATGTCGGAAGGATTTGCCGAATACCTATCGCTGAAAGTGGTGGAAGATCTTCAGACGAAAGAGCTCTACGATCAGAAAGTTGCGGAGAAAATGGAATACCTGGACAAGTTGAAAATAAAACCCATTTCGAAAGTCCACTCCATTACCGATATCCGGAATCGGGAGATTTTGGTGTACGTGTACGCGCCTATGCTGTTTCTCGCAATCGAAAAGGAAATCGGCAAAGAGAAAATGTGGAAATGGATCAACACGATTCTGGTAACGAAGGTGGATTATACCGACTACGATTTTCTGTTATCAACGTTGAAAGAAACCCTTCAGGATGATCAACAATTGAAGCTAATCGAAGAACGCTATTTTAGTTCCAGGAAGTGTGTGGAGAATGTTGTGAAGCGATTGGAAGAGTGAAAAATCAAAAATTAATGAAATGAATCAGTTCCCATCAGAAGTTATAGAGGAAATAAAGTATTACGTATACCGATTAATCGATCCAAGAAATGGTGAAACTTTTTACGTAGGAAAGGGTAAAGGTAATCGAGTATTTGAGCATGTAAAAGGAGCAATCGATTCGGATGATTCGACTGAAACTAAAATAAGTACAATTAGAGAGATCATAGCTGCAGGATTGGAAGTTATTCACGTAATCCATCGACATGGGATGTCAAAAGACAGCTCGTTAGAAGTTGAAGCAGCTTTGATTGATGCTTATCCGGGAACTACCAATATACTGAGTGGTTACGGCAGTAACGATTTCGGTCCAATGCATGCAAAGGAAATAATAGACAAATATGCTGCGAAGGAAGCTGAAATCAGGCATAAAGTATTGATGATTACAATTAATAAAAGTGTCACTGAAAAAAGTCTGTACAATGCTACAAGATTTGCATGGAAGCTAAGTAAGAAAAAAATTAAAGAAGTGGAGTTTGTATTTGCCGTTGTTCAAGGTATTATAGTTGATGTATTTCAACCTGAAGATTGGAGACCAGCACTTGCAGTGAACTTTCCTGAAATCAACACCGAAGATCGCCCAAATAGAATTGGATTTGTTGGTAAAAGGGCAAATCAACACATTCTGGACTTCTATCTTAGAAAACGTGTTCCCTCGGAATATAGAAAGCGTGGAGCTTCCAATCCTGTTAAGTACAGTTTTAAGTAAGGGATTCCAGCGTGATTAATTTACCCGATACTAAACTGTCGTAATTACCCTGGAAGATCGACGTTTCCACCACTCATAATTTGCTGAGGTTCTCCATACCTTTGTAACAAATCAGAGGAGTGTGAGAAAGTTATTCGTAAACTTGAAACCATGAACGTAGAAGATCAAATCAAAGCATACATTGGCAGCCAGCCGGAACCAAAACGCAGTGAATTGCAATCGTTGCACGAACTTGCGCTGAAACTTTCACCGGGCTGTAAGTTGTGGTATACCGACGGGAAGAACGAGGAAGGGAAAATGGTCACCAATCCGGATTCCGGATACGGGAGCTACCTGATCAACTACAAAGACGGATCCAGCAGAGAGTTTTACCGCATAGGACTGAGCGCAACCAAAACAGGGATTTCTGTTTATATCATGGGAATCAACGACAGATCCTATCTTCCGAATACTTTCGGAGAGCGCATCGGGAAAGCAAAAGTAACCGGCTACTGTATCAGCTTTAAAAAACTGGAGGATGTTAACCTTGATGTACTCGAAGAAGCAATGCGCTTTGGGTTTGCTTACAAGGAGAATTAATAAAATTCAACACGGGAAACGCTTATTCTCCCTGTTTCTTCTTCAAAATCCCTTTTTCAACACTGTCATTGATCAACTGCTCGGCAAATTCCCAAATGGTTGCTGAACCTTCTTTGATGATGCTTTTTTTGTGGTGTACTTTGTCGTACGTCACGCTGAATTCCTGCCAGGTTCCGCCGTTATTGGATGTGTTTTGCAGCAAAGGTTCGAGTCTGTCCATGGATCGGGCAAACTTCGCTTCGTTGGTTTCACCGGCTTCGAATTCCTCCCAAATTGAAATGAACTCCTCTGCCTGTTCCTTTGGAAGCATTCCAAAAATACGTTGTGCGGCCAGTCGTTCTTCATCGGTGTTGGAGTGATCTTTTTGCGTGTCGTACATGAAAGTATCGCCGGCATCGATTTCCACAATATCGTGAATAAGCACCATCTTCACTACTTTCAGTAAGTCGATATCCGCATTGGAATGTTCAAGCAGTACAATCGCCATCATAGCCAAATGCCAGCTGTGTTCAGCGTCGTTTTCGTTTCTGTCGCTGTTGAACAGTTTGGTTTTACGCTGAATGTATTTGACCTTATCAATCTCCCTAATAAAATTGATCTGTTTGAGAAGGTTTTCCGGAATCATTCCTTTCAATATTGTGTTCCACAAAGGTAGGTCAAATAGGAGAGTTTGAGGTTGAGACGCGGATTGAATTTGCTTCCGTCACAGCTTCAGTATTTTAGCTTTTTTTTCATTTCAAAACCCCGTTTTTTTCGGGAATTGGCATACCTCTTGCTTAACTCTTCCTACATTTTGAAATACAATTGATCATGAAAAAGCTCCTATTAATGTTTGTTCTCGCATCGGGAACACTATTCGGACAAACCGATAACGCATCAAAACCCACAATTACCGTAAACGGAGCTGCAAAAGTTGCTGTTGTTCCGGATATGACGGAATTGAACATTCATGTTTCCTCGGTGAAAATGAACATGGCCGACGCAACTAAGGCAATTGGCGACCAAACGCAGCAATTCCTGAAAATTCTAAAACAACTCGGATTCCAGGAAACCGATGTGAAAACCACGAACTATTCTGCGTATAAGAACAGAATTTATCGTGAAAATGGTCCAATCGATAGCGGCTATGTGGTTTCGCAAAGTCTGACCGTTAAGTTCCCTTACAACCAGGCAACGTTACAAAAGATTGCGGCACGTTTCTCCGAATCAAAAGATCCGGTTGACTTTAATATTGGGTTCTACTTATCCGACGCACTCCGCGAAAAAACAGAAGCAGAACTTCAGGCGAAAGCGGTAACTGACGCTCGCAAAAAAGCAGGCAACTTAGCAGCTGCGGCTGGTGTTAAAGTAGGAACCGTCAAATCGATCAGCTACGGAAACGAAAATCAGGGAATGATGTATTATGACCGCGCAATGCTGAAATATGCGAACTACGAAGCTGCAGACGGAATGAATCTGCGTTTTGCTCCGGAAGAAATGGAGTTGCAGGAATCGGTAGTACTCGTCTGGTTTATCGAATAATAATGAAACGGGAGTCTGGCATTCGGACTCCCGTTTTTCATAGATCAGGAATTGTTTTCCGATTGTTTCACATAGCGGGCTTCCAATGCTGCCAGTGTTTGATTCATTTGTTCCATTCGTTCTTCCAGATCTCCCAGCTTTTCAGCGTGTGTATTGTTCAGTTTTTCGTAAAACGTCGTCACCATATCGTTGATCTTACCTTCAAGCTCTTCGCGGGCTTCTTTTGCTTTCATCAGTAACTTATCAGTAAGCGGAATTTCATTTCCTTCTTCATCTACGAAGTTTTCAGCCATGAACTCGTCAAATTTTTCACGACCCTCGGCTGACAGTTCTTTCAATTTCTCAAGGAGTTGGGTCTCCTTTGCGATTGCGTATAGGCCTGCAGACAATGCGGCCAGTTCCAAAAATGTTTTTGCTTTCATGTTGCTAACCTCGGATATTTCCGCGCGGAAACAATTGATAAAAGTCAGCGCCCGGAATGATCTTCGTCGGGGAAGTCCGACACCTGTAAAACTGATAACTCTCAAATTCCAGGTTGAGGAAACTCATAAGAAAAAGCTCCGTAACCCGGTAATTTTGGTAGAAAGCAAAAGTTATGAAAACAGTCCTTGTACCCATTGATTTTTCTGAAGCGTGTGACAATGCGCTGAATTATGCTGTAGAATTTGCTAAAGCGGCAAAGCATCAGATCCATCTTTTGAGTGTTTACGATTATGCTTTGGTGTCGAGCGATCCGATGATTATGGTTCCTCCGCCAAATGAGATGATGGATGAATACCTTGTGAGGCTGGAAATCATCAGTAAAAAGATTGAACAGGAACACGGAAAAGAATTGGATATACAGTTCACCTGCGAAGCCGGTGCGGTCATTGAATCCATTAACCGATACGTCAGAAGAAATCACATTGATGTGATCATTATGGGAATGCAGGGTGGTGGTTTTATTTCGGAAAAGATTATCGGAAGCACCACAGCATCATTGATGGGCTGCGCAGCTTGTCCGGTTATTGGTGTACCAACAGAGGCAACATTCACCGGAATCAAACAGGTTGTTTTGGCAACGGATCACGAAGACGCAGATTATCAGGAAATCCTGGATCCACTAAAAGATCTCATTGAAACCTTCGATGCTCATTTGTACGTGCTGTATGTTGTTGAACCGCAAGCGCATCTCAACAAGGGAGTTGTAACGGGTATTCAGGTTAATCGCGCCTTGGATGAAGTTCCCTATACCTCTCATACGCTTGCAGAAGCAAATGTTACTGTGGCTGTGAATCAATTTGTAACGGATAAATCCGTTGATCTGGCAGTCATCATTCCACGTAAGCATTCGTTTTTCTATTCCTTATTCCATGAATCGCACACAAAAAACCTTGCTTTTCATGCGAAAGTTCCATTGCTGGCAATTCACGAGTAAGTGATCTAAAACGGAAAACATGAACACGCTACGTTATTTGTCCTTCGCTTTTCTTCTGCTGATCGGATTGAACGCGCTTGTTGGAGGTTATTTGTTCATAGCAGATCCTTCCGGCGGTTTAATGGGCATGAACATCAAGCAGCTGGATCGTCCTGTTTTCGACGATTTCCTCATTCCCGGAATGCTGCTGTTCCTTATGAACGGAGTGCTGAGTATTATCGCTGCACTTTTCGTGATGTTTCAATGGAAAGGCTTTATTCAGTTAACGATACTGCAAGGAATCATCCTTTCCGTCTGGATGCTTGTCCAGATCTTCCTCTTCGAACAGATTTACCTGATCCAGTACATTGTTTCCGCGGTTGCATTAGTGATTCTGGTTTGCGGAATCCGGATGAATCAGTTGTCTCGAAGGAAGATAGGTTAGGGGAGGCATCTCCAAAAAGAAAAGAGCACCTACGCAACATGGATGCTCTTTTCCCTTTAGGAAGTTAAGAAACGATTGAGTGTAGCTACAAACCAAAGGCAACACCGACTTTCAAACCGAGGTTTGTGTTATACTGATCCGCGAAATGAATGGGTGTAAAGCCTGTATAATAATTCAAATCAGTGTTCAACCAGACGTTATCTCCGAGCTTCCAGTTGAATCCGATTGACGCGTTTCCGCCAAGATCGAATACCTGGTAGGACGAAGTAACATCGGCTGCACTCCCGTTTTCAGGTTCAATTTCAGCGTTGAGTAAGAACCCCATTGATGGCCCTATGGTTATTTTCGGACGAAAGTCGTTCGCAAAGTCACCGAAGAAATAAACAAATTTCAACGGAACACGGATATAGTTCAAACGTAAATCTGTGTCCATACCCGTACCTTCGTTTTCTACAAGCGCTCCTTCCATAGACCACAGTACGTCGGCAGCAAAGCCAAGGTGTTCACTTGTACTGTAATTCAGAATCACACCCGCATTCCAGGACGGGTTAAATAAATCACTTCCATCCGTATTGCGAACGGCAGCGTGGCCATAACCAACTGAAGGTCCGATCGAGAATACTTTGGTGTCTTCTCCTCCCTGGGAGAATGCTGCAGTGTATATCCCCACCATCGCAGCTATTGTCAGAATCTTTTTCATTTGTTTGTCGGTTAAAGAATTAGTATAAACAAAGATGGCTGATGTGTGCTGGAAAGCTGTTATATCGTAATCCGGGAAGGTTACATAACTCACAGGTTGGGAGGAGATCGGAGACATGAGACGTAAGACGATCTTGAGTGTCTTTTAGATAGTCGGGTTGATTCATTGATGATTGATAATTAGTTCATTGATCATTCTAACACATCCCTCTTTTCAACTTTACTCTTACCTTTAAGTCCCATTAATTCGGAACCAACCATGAATTCATACAACGAAAACGTAAGGTCAACCATAACCACTGTATTGAGCAATCTTGAAGCAGAGAATAAAAGGCATTCTGCTGAACTCGATCTGGCAAAGCAGAAACATTCACTGGCTGTTAGTACAGAGAAGATTGCTGAGGAAAAGCTGGATCACAGTTCGGAATTATTTCAGTATCAGAGCGAGATTCAGAGCAGAGTGGTAGAGTGCGCGGACAGCGCTGAAATCATACATCAATCAACAGATGAATACAAAACACTCGCAACCCGACTCGTAACGAATAGTGCTGTTGCGGCTTCCAAAGTCCAGGTTGCAGTTACCGCAGTCTTTCAAGTTGCCGGTGATGCAGCGAATGTGTTCAGTATTGTGTCGGCTTCAGATTTCGATACAGAGATTTACAAACTTGCTGAAAAGACTAACGACTGTCTGAGAAATACTGCTGAAACCGCAGGAATAGCTTCACAACAGGCATTGGAATTATCCGTGCAGGCAGCGCAGACAGCCGCTACAACTGCATCATCTCAGGCAAAAATGGTTCTTGGCGGAGCGATTGCTTTTCGGGATACACGTGAAGCCAGCGTTGCCGCGTTGAAAGCGGTTGTAGGGATGGATACAGACAACCTGGAAGTGGCTCAATCGGATGAAAAAACTGCGAAAGGAGAAGTGGAAACGAGTCGACTGGCGCATGCAACGGCTCAACGTGCTTTCCGTGAGTGTACGGAAGAGCTGAATTTTGGCCTGACCGTTTCACAGGGAAAACGAACTAAAAACTCCTTCACAGTACAGTTCAACCGTTACACCCTTCCGTTTACAGCGGAAAAGAATCCGGTAAAAGGCTACTTTCTTTTCCTGGTGAAAGCACACAGTGCACCTAATTTTTCGCTTACAAATGCAGAAAATGCGCTGACTCATCCGGAACACTACGTGTGGATTCCTGCCGTAGCAACTAAAAAACAATACGAGCGGGTGGTTGATTCCGGTGAATTGCGCGATTCCCATGGAGACGAAATGGTTCCGGGAAAACCGTACGTGGTGTTTTTGCTGGTTGAACCCTCCGAGACCTACAAGAAAGAAATCAATTGTTTCGACAATTACCTTCTGGCTCCTTCCGAAACCTTTTCATTGGCAGGTGAAGAAGGCAATTCGAATGCGAACGAAACAGAGCATCAACTTTCGGAATCGTTGACCGAACGCATAGCAGAGCAAATTCAGGAGCTGAAATCCGAAATACGGCTTGAGGAACAGCTTCTTGCACTGCATCAAATGGAAGTGGATGTGCTCACAAACCGAGTGACACGTTACCAGGAGAAAGCAGAAGCAAACTTTAAGGGGAAGGAACAGCTGGAGTCGGAAAACGACCAGTTATTGGCGCTCATTGGTTTTGTTCAGTCCTTTTCGAATACAATGACCTACGATGTGAATCGCGCTACTGAAGCGACTGCTGCAGCAAACCGACTTGCATCCGAAACAAAACTCCTGACGGATAAGCTCTTGTATTCGGTTGCGATAGTGAACAAACTGGAGCGAATCATTGTTCGAAAGAAAGGCTTTAATCCGTTGATCTTAGACGATTTGGTGAAATTGGCTGGGAAAACTGTCACCGATGCGGATAAAGCTATGACACTCACCCTGGACGCACTAAGCGCAGTGTTTATGGCGCAGGCCGGTAGTTTGGAAACAAAGGATGCGGAAGAAGCGACACTGAACGTTTTGCTTGAACTGCAAGCGAAGTTGGGTAAAATACTCGACGATCCTACCAATCAGGATACGCTCAAGGCGTGGTTTGAAAAAGCCATAAAACTCGCTACTGTACAGTGGAAGATTTCGCAACGCAGTGAGAAGGAAGTGACAAAACACCTGAACGCTGCACAGGTGAATCTGAATGCAGTTCAGGTTCGTTTGAAATCGTTGCAAGCCGGATTGGCTGCTGTTGAAGCTGCTGCGGGGAGGTAGACTCGTCATTCTGAAATTTGCGGAAAACCGCAGAGAAATATGTGGTAAATACGGTTGATTATCAGTTTGTTTTCCCTTTATTTCGACTAGTGAAAACTAATGAAAGAAATATCAGGATAGCCTACTTGAAAGACTTTTACAAAGCCAATAGAGAGCCATCAAGCACTTCGGCTGGAATTCCGAAATCCGTAAGTAAAGATTACAAACCGAGCGGAAGTATATCATGGCATACGATTCCAGTGATGATGATAATGAGTGTGGTAGGGGTTGTTTTGGGATACTTTATCCACCTTGGATTGAGTTGGGTGGCTGCGTGGGTTATGGAAGTTTTTTATAAAACTGGAGGATGCTTATCCATCATATTGTTTCCAGCTGCGATTCTTTATGTGATTTCACCGTTAGCAATTTCAATCGCAGCGGGAGCGTTAACCGCCGGTGCTGTCGAAATTGGAAAATGTCGAAGTTATTTTGTAGCAATTCTTGTTGCGACCGTGGTTGGAATTGCCACCAGTTTTGAAATAATGGGAATGTCAAATGAATTACTTTACAGCGATCAGCTAAGGCACTTTTTTGAGGCTACTTCTGAATTGGAAGCTAGCGACTATCCCATAGAAGTATTAATAACTGGTTTAATAAATTTGTTGTTTCAGGATTTTGGATATATCTGGTCGATTATGTTAGGTCTTGCCGGATTTGGATTAGTCCTTTCCATGGTTATTCAAAGTATGAATACCCCTTTCTGTGAGAAGACCGGGGATTTTTTAAAAGAAACGGTTGCTCAGCGAATTCATTTAAATAGTTTACAACACTTGTTATTCTTTTTATATGAAAAAGAACAAGATTGTTTGAATAATATTTATCTACTAAAAAAGAATGACGCTGATTCCTGGGATAAGA
Source organism: uncultured Fluviicola sp. (assembly GCA_966211245.1). Classification (GTDB taxonomy): domain Bacteria; phylum Bacteroidota; class Bacteroidia; order Flavobacteriales_D; family Crocinitomicaceae; genus Fluviicola. The sequence goes on from CBIHND010000027.1 coordinate 30,273, forward strand.
TTCCACGAGTTGAAATTGTATGGTGGAGATCAGAAGGGGACGTGACAAATTTACTTGAAGTTAATGTTCACTATCAGGATAAAGAAGAAATAGTTTCAAGGTTGGTGTTTTCTGAGATGATGAGAAAACAGGAAATTGAATTATTCTCGTACACTTTACAGTTTGAATAATGCGTATTCTTAGGGCATTTGCAATCTGCTACGATTTTTTTTTGTTGTTGATCGTTTTTTTGGTATTAACACATGCCATCCTGACTCCCATCTATTATTCAAACGGTGAATACAGTTCCTCACCAATATTGTCATTTAGTTGCCATCAACAGAAAGATAGATCACTCATGATTTTTGGAAATACGATGTTAATCTGTTCAAGATGTACAGGCGTATATTTAGGGTATTTGTTCGGTAGGTTATATACAGGACTGTCCTTCCGTTCATTTTTAATGAGTATAAAAAAAATGTCGAGAAATGAACTTCTATTGATCTTAAGCTTGTTCATTTTGGGATTCAGTGAATGGGGAATTGAAAACCTCGGTCTTGTAAATTCAACTAATGCGGTGAGATTTTTATCCGGTTTTTTTCTAGGATTATTTATGGCTAAATTACTACATGGAATTGGACTTCGCTTAATTTTTTACCTACTGGAACGGCGTTGATGTAAATGATTCCCCTACCTTCACCCCATGAATACCCCCGCTCCCGACATCTTCCGCGAAGAACTTGACAAACGTATTGTTGTTCCTGAGGAGCAATACGTGTCCTTTCGAAGCTTGTGGGAACCGAAAACGTTCAAGCGCAACGAGTTCATTCTAAAAGCCGGCGAGGTTCCGAAGTTTTCCATTTTCGTGCTGAAAGGCTGTTTGCGTCAGTATATTGTTGATGAAAAAGGGGAGGAGTCTATTGTGTACTTTGCGGAAGAGCGACACTGGATCGGAGACTTGCCCGCCATGCGCTCAAAGATCAAATCGAATTTTTACTTCCAGGCCATTGAGGAATGCGAGTTGCTGACCATCAGCGCAGAGAACTGGGAACGTGCATTCGTGGAATTTCCGTGGTGGACGCAGGCGCATTTGACGGGTTACCAGAAATGGGCAGCTATTATGCAACAGCAAATGGCAGATAAAAACACGCAAACAGGGGAGACGCGCTACCTCTCGCTACTGAAGGAAAAACCGCAGTTGTTTCAGCGTGTACCGCAGCATTACATCGCTTCATATCTCGGTATCAGCCCCGAAACACTGAGCCGCATCCGAAAAAAAATCTTCAACATGTAACGTTCTTGACATTTGTCAACGTTTTCTGCTTCTACGCCGACGTAGGTTTGTGCCATCATTAAATAGTAAAAACATGGCAACTACAATTATCAGCACACAACGCGTAGCAGATTACGCAACATGGAGAACAGAATTCGACGCAGGAGCAACTATGCGAACAGCAGCCGGAGTGAACATTCAGAATGTTTTTCAGGCAATTGACGATTCCAATAAAATTACGATCATCGCTGAAGTGCCAAGCCCGGAAATCGCTCAGGCATTTTTTACCGCACCTGAAATTCAGGAAGCAATGCAAAAAGGCGGTGTGCTCGAAACCGTTGAGGTGAAAATTCTGTCCGTAGCGAACTAAAAAATCAATCGTTCAACAATCAATCTATTCGTGAATGATGAAAGGAACCTTGTCTGTCCGCCAAAGGCGGATGGATGAGGTTTTTGGTTTTCTCCAGCAGAGGAACGCAGACTTTTTTTACCACATAGTCACATAGTTTTTATTCATAGATACATAGTTGTCTAATGCATCATGTTGAGCTATAAATTGGTTCAATACATAAACTATGTTACTATGTTCTCGCTATGTTTCTATGTGTTTCAAAAAACTTCCGCTCTCTTCTGCTATCCTCCGTGGGAAACATAAAAAATGTTAGCTGGCGGCGCGTTCACCGAAATCCTGCTATTTTTGGAATCGAAACCCGGATTCGCGGTTGAATCCACTTTAATTTTTTTACAACCAACTGGAAACCTATGAGAATAGCAGCCCTCGTTACAGCCCTTTTCATTTGTCAGCATTTCTTAGCACAAGACAAATACTGGCAACAATCCGTAAGCTACGACATCAAAGCAGAATTGAATGATGCGGAGCATTCGATCACCGGATTTGAAACAATCGTTTACAAGAACAATTCCCAGTCTACACTGGATTACATCTGGTTTCACATCTGGCCAAATGCGTATTCAAGTGATTCAACGACGTTGATGAAGCAGATCAAAAACGACAAAGAGCGTTCGAAAAAAGCAGAAAATTTTGGCATTGGATCGATCGACGGACTGGCGTTCAAAGTAAACAATGAAGATGCAAAAACTGAAGCGCATTCCAATCCGCAGTACGTTGATGTGATCAAAGTGGTGTTGAACAAACCGCTTGCTCCGGGAGAATCGGTTACAATCAGCACGCCGTTTAAGGTTATTTTACCACCTTACTTTTCGCGTTCAGGATATGCCGACGGTGAATTCATGGCGTGTCAGTGGTACCCGAAACCGGCGGTTTTTGATAAAAACGGATGGCACGAATTTCCTTACCTGGATATGGGTGAATTTTACAGCGAATACGCAGATTTCAATGTGAGCATTACCTTACCTTCTGATTACATTGTCGGAGCAACGGGAGTTTTACAGACGCAGGATGAATTGGCAGCATACAAGAAAGTTGGAGCAAGAAATGCTGCAAAGCGTAAAAAACCGACGTTGTACGTTCCAACTTCAACAGGTAAGAAAACACTTCAATACAAAGCGCAGAACGTTCCTGATTTCGCATGGTTTGCAGACAAGAACTTCGTAATTCAGTACGATACCGTGAAATTGAAAAGCGGGAAAATTGTAGATGCGTTCTCGTATTACCACAACAAACCGAAAACGATCTGGAACAACAGTATTGATTACGTTACCGACGCCGTTCACAAATACAGCGGTTGGGTTGGCGAATACGAATACCCGGTGGTGCAGGTGGTTGAAGGCCCTGCAAACAATTCCAGCGGTGGAATGGAATACCCTATGGTGACATTGATCACAAGTCCTGACGCGAAAGTGGAATCGTTGGATGCGGTAATCGCACATGAGGTCGGGCACAACTGGTTCATGAGTATGCTTGGAAGCAATGAACGCGATCACGCATGGATGGATGAAGGATTGAATACCTACTTCCAGTTCCGTTACGAAGCGGATAAATACAGAACCAATTCCATTTTTGGAGACGCACTTCCAAAAGATTTGCAGAAGATGCCGGCTGACCAGTTCCAGGCGATCATTTACAAAGTAATCGGTGAGAACATCCCGATGGATTCACCGATGGATACACCTTCGGATAAATTCCCGAGCAGCGACGAATACAGCATGAGTTCCTACCTGAAAACAGCAGTATGGATGTATATGCTGGAAGCAGCAGTTGGAAGAGAGAAATCGGATGCTGCGGTTAAACATTACTTTGACTTGTGGAAGAACAAGCACCCACAGCCGGAAGATATGAAAGCGGCCTTCGAAGAAAGCATCGGAACGAACCTGGATAAGTTCTTTGCCCTGACGAAGAAAGAAGGAAAATTAATGGGAGAATAGTTTCTCCGAAAAGATAGGGAAAGCCCTGTTCGTCTGCCTCAGGTTGATGGACAGGGCTTTTTGTTTTCCGAATGGTCGTAAAAAGCTCCGAGAGTTTATTTTTTTCTGATGATCACTGGAGAAACAAGAGGTTTGATTGAGTTTTTACTTGAAAACCAATTAGTTGGACGAATAATCCAAAACTTCTGTAAGTTTTTTCCTCTCGATGTGTAAACAGTACTCCTTACAACGATAATAATTTTGCAGGTAGAATCTAATATAACGCAATTCATTTGGATTTTTAAAACTAACGGAATTGAGAGTTTATGTAAAATACATGGTGAGCTTTCGCTGTAAAGAGAGAGTGCGCGAAGAGCTTGGAGAATTAGGGATTGTGTCGATCATTGATCAGGGGACAGTTGAATTTCCTCAGAATTTAACCCCGGAACAGGTTTTCAAATTGAAAGAAGCCATTTGGGAATTAGGGTTTGAAATTGTGGATGAGGAACAAAGCTACCTATTGGACCACATTTCAGAAGCGATTGACATGTTGATTCGTTTGAATACCAGGAAATGGGGTACGGATTATCCAAGGTATCTCGCTGATAAAATGAGATTCGATTACGAAGAAGTATCGAAGTTGTTTTTACAGGTTTATGGGTTGAGTTTGTCAAGATATGTTGAATTGCAACAGATCGAGCGAGCAAAGGAAGTGATGTTGCAGTTTAAAGAACTAACCATGGCAGAAGTAGCTGAAATGAGTCGTTTCGAAGACCTCGACTATTTCCTGAACACGTTCAAAGACAACACGGGATTAGAGCCATTGTACTATCAGAAAATAAAGAAAAAGGAATCTGAAATTGAACTGGAGAACAACTTCGCGATGAAGGAAATACCCGCGTTTAAAAGTATAGAAAAGAATATTTTCACACAGTATAGAGAATATATTGGACGATTACGTGAAATAGGTTAAAGCAATAGTGTAATTAGTCCTCGCGAGAATAAGAATACAATGCGATTAGGCATTCCGCGAAAGTCGGATGCACAAGATTAACAGAGTGCCAAATAGTGGAAATTTGACCGATTAATTTTTGGTGAACATTTTATTTTAAAACGCAAACGTTGTGAGATTGTATATCAAATACATGGTAAGTCTTCGCTGCAAGATGTTCGTGAAGACTGAATTGGAAAAACTGGGTGTAGAGGGTGCGGAAGTCGAATTGGGTGTCGTTGACATTCCGGGAGAGCTATCACCGGAGAACCAGAAAATCCTGCAGCAAAATCTTAAAAAAGCCGGTCTGGAATTATTGGTAAGCAAAAAGAGTGTGCTCACCGAGCGCATCAAGCAGGCTGTGATTAAAATGGTGTATGCGGATGAACTCCCCAAACTTATGTATTCCGAATACCTGAGCGAAAAATTGAAGTGCAATTATACCTGTCTGTCTGAAGCCTTTTCGGAAACAACAGGCATGAGCATCCAACAATTTATCGTTGCGAACAAGGTTGATCGGGTGAAAGATTTAATCCTGAATTCTGATCTGACGTTGACAGAAATCTCGTTTAAACTCAACTATAGTAGCGTAGCGCATTTGTCTAATCAATTCAAAAAGAACACCGGGTTTACGCCTTCGGCGTATAAACAAATCATGAGTGAACGCGAACCGTGCGGTAACAGGGAAGCGATCTAGAAGTATTGGATGGATTGTTGAATGGTAGCCTGAAGGTTTGCGTGCGAACTTTGCTGATTGAATGTTAATTTTAAAATGAGGATGAGTGAGTAATGGCTGTCCGCTCGTGACGCTACGCGATCCGACGAAGTCTCACCGTCCTCTTTTTTTGTAGCCTGGTTCTCGAAATGCTGCGCTATCCGAACTGACGGACGAATGTCTTTTACTTCCTCAAAATCTTCTCCATCTTCCTTCCCTTCGCCAGTTCATCTACAAGTTTATCCATGTAACGTGTTTGTTTGGTCAATTGATTTTCAATTTCCTCAATACGGTAACCACAGATCATTCCGGTAATCAGTTCAGCGTTCGGATTTAGGTTTGCCTGCGCAAAAAACTCCTCGAACGTCACCTTTTCATCAATTAGCTGCTGAAGCTTGGTCGCGTTAAACCCCGTCAGCCATTCGATTACTTCATGCAATTCCTGTACGGTTCTGCCTTTCCGTTCAACCTTATTGACGTAATGCGGATAAACAGAAGCGAAGGTCATGTTGGCAATGCGTGCGTCGTGTGTAGGAGATGTACTCATGTAAATTTGTAAAAAGCGTTTCTCAAATTTAAGACTTAAGGCCCGGAGACAAAAGACTTAAGTAGAAGATATTTCGCTTTGTCAGAAATTTTTAGCTCTTCCATTTCCTCCGGTCTTTTTGGTCTTTGGTCTTTCCTCTTCCGATTCTGTTAATCACATAACTTCTTCAGAGGATTGTATAATATCGCCTCACGAAAATAGACGGAAATTCATCCTACCGCTTATTAACTGTCGGTACTTGCTTAAAGCAGCGTTCTTGCCCGTGGGATAGCATAGCATCAGATCCGGGAAAGATCAATTTTAAAACGAAACGCTTATGGAAGAATTTCTGGAACGTACTTTTTGGGGAAATACAGTTTATTCCTGGTTGTTTGCTTTGGGGACTATTCTCGTTGCGATAATAGGGATTCATTTGTTTCAGTACATCGTTCTCAGAAGGTTGAAAAAATGGTCGGAATCCACCACCGCTACCTGGGACGATATGCTGGTTTATGGAGTTAACCGCTTTGTTGTTCCGTTACTTTATGTGAGTTTCATCTATTTTGCAATTTCGATGCTCGACTTAACACCCAAAGCAGATAAAGTTGCCCATATCACTTACCTGATTGCATTTACTTTTTGTGTTCTGAGGCTCATTAGTGCGGTCTTCCGGCGTTTACTGATGGCTTTTGCCATTCGTAAAGGAGCTGTTGATGCGGAAGGTGAGCCCGCGGCCGGATTAATCATCATGCTGAATATTGTCATCTGGACAATAGGAATCATTTTTCTGATCAATAACCTGGGATACGATGTAACCACATTAGTTACAGGCCTGGGAATAGGTGGTGTGGCGGTTGCGCTTGCGGCACAGACGATTTTGGGTGATTTATTCAGTTATTTTGCCATTTTCTTTGATAAACCGTTTGAAATCGGAGACTCCATTACCATTGGAGATCAAACGGGAACAGTGGAGAAAATCGGAATCAAAACCACTCGAATCCGAACCCTCAGCGGAGATCAGCTTGTATGTTCGAATACCGATCTGACAAACTCCCGGATCAACAATTTCAAGCGACTGGAAAATCGAAGAATTGTGTTTAACCTTAAAGTTGTGTACGACACCCCGCCAGAGGTTCTTCAGGAGATCCCGGTAATTGTAAAAGCAATCATAGATCAACAGGAGCATGTGGAGTACGGACGCGGACATTTGGCAGGTTTTGGTGATATAAGTCTCGATTTCGAATTTGTATACAACGTACTCAATCCTGATTACGGCGTTTACATGGATGTACAACACGCCATTTACCTGGAAGTCATTCGTCAGTTCAAAGAGCGATCGATCTATTTTGCTGTTGCACCTGCTGTTCGGATCGGAGGAGACGAAGATGGTGGCGATTCATAATCCCGCTGTTTCTTTCCGTATCCATAACTTATGTAAATGATGACATACCTTGTTGTAATACCTTCCGGTGTCCCGCCCGCTACCTTTCAGATAATATAAAAACATGAAATTATGACTTCAAAAGCAACGGATTTCCGGAATTCCAGAGACTCCGGATTGAGAGAATTGTTCTTAGATGAACTGAAAGACATTTACTGGGCCGAAAAGGCATTGACAAAAGCCCTTCCGAAAATGGCTAAAAAAGCTACCAGCGAAGAGTTGGTGGCTGCACTTGAAGATCACTTTGTGGCGACTCAGACACATGTGGAGCGCCTGGAAAAAGTGTTCGATACGATTGGTGAAAAGGTTTCCTCAAAGAAATGTAAAGCAATGGAAGGCCTCATTGAGGAAGCCGAAGAAATCATGGATGAAACGGAGGAAGGAATCGTACGTGACGCTGCAATCATTTCTGCTGCTCAGAAAGTAGAACATTATGAAATTGCGAGTTACGGTACGCTCGTTTCATTTGCGAATACAATCGGCGAATCAGATGCCGCCGGTATATTGGAAAAAAACCTCGATGACGAAAAAGAAGCAGACAGAATGTTAACAGAAATCGCAACGTCCTTTGTTAACGCAGACGCGGCAAATGCTGAAGAAGAGGAAGAAGAGCAGGAATGAGTTTCAGGTACCGGAAAAATTGATTGGGGGGCGAAATCCCCCTTATTTGTTCCACGACGCCGAAACAGTGAAAAAATCAATAACAAAACGTCAGAAACATGAATCAGATTATTCCTAAGGGCCGGTTGTTGATTATCGGAGGTGCCGAAGATAAAGGCGAAGGTAAACTGTTGATAGCGAATCAGAGTTCGAAATTTGTAGAACTGGAAATCCTGAAAAAACTCGCTTCAAAAGAGAAAAAGAACCCACGCATTGAAGTGATCACTACTGCAACCGATGATCCCGAAAAAGAAAAAAGAACCTACGCTCGTGCCTTTGAAAAGGCCGGATTCAAGAATGTAGGTTTTATCAATATTCAAAGCAAAGCGGAAGCGCGCAGAAAGAAATTCTGCGAGCGCCTCAGGAAGGCCGACAGTGTGCTGTTTGGAGGAGGAGACCAGTTGAAAATTGCGACGATTCTTGCCGGAACCGATTTCGCAGAGGCTCTTAAAGACAGGTATTTCACGGATAAGGATTTTATTGTGGCAGGAACGAGTGCCGGAGCAATGGTCATTTCCAAAGTGATGATTCAGGAAGGTGGATCCTTTGAAGCTTTGTTTGAATCGGATTTGAAAACGGGCGGAGGGATAGGCCTGGTGGAAAACTGCATCATTGATACTCATTTTATTAAAAGAGGGAGATTCGGGCGACTGGCGCACGCTGTTGTCAGAAGTCCCGGAAACTTAGGTGTAGGTCTGGGCGAAGACACCGCCATTCTGATCAAAAATGGGCATGAGGCAGAATGTCTTGGCTCGGGAATGGTGGTGCTGATCGACGGCAGGGAAATCGAAGAAACGAATATCAACGAGGTGGATGAAGATAGCCCCATGTACGTGGATAATCTGCGGGTACACCTGTTGGTAAAGGGATGTAAGTTTGACCTTCACAATTGCAAACTAAAGTACCCGAAGCGGGAAAAAAGTGACTAAAAAAAAAAGACCGACCTCAGGATGAAGAGGTCGGTCTTTTCATTTAGGAATGAGCGAATTTTCCTAAATGAAAGGATCTTTATGCTTTTGCATTATCTCGCATTGCTTTGATCTTGTCGTGCCCGGCTTTGATCTTTGCATGCTGATTTTTCACCATTTCCAGAGCATCTGATCCATTGAGCTTCGCTCCGTCGATTTCTGTCTGGTACGTTCCAACAGCTACGTCTTCACCGAATTCGCAGGAACTCAGAATTGCTTTTCTGTCCTTGCTCGTCAGGGCCGCTTTTACATCCATCCACGCACGGAAAATTTTTCCGGATGTTGACGTACCTTCTGTCGCCGTTCCACCGAGATCCCGGATTTTTTCTACCAATTCACGTCGACATTCCTGACTCGTGGTCATCATATCGTAAAAGGTGTTTTTCAAATCTGTCTCATCGGTTTCCTGCGAAGCCGTCAGGTATCCCTGAATACGGTCGTTGTTGATTTGAACCAATCTGTTCAGGCTATCAACAATTTCTTCATTATGTGTTGTCATATCCATTGTATTTATCATTGGTAAATCATCAGTTCATTTTCTGGCTTTACATTTTTCCTGGCAAGCAATGGCATGATCAAGGTGAGTACGTAAAGTAGGAAGCATGGATGACGCCCAGTTACGAACATCAGCGTCTTCAGCATTCAAAGCGGCATCTTCGAACTTGCGAATCGCCTTTTTGTGTCCATTGACCATCATGTCACAGTATTCCTTATCGAAATCCTTACCGGTTTCCTCGTTCAGATCGTCATACGCATCCTGCCCGTCTTCGGTGAGCATTTCAGGAATTTTCACGGCTTCGCTTACGGCCAAACTTTTCAGTTCTTCCATAGCGGCCCGATGATCCGTGACCATCATTTTCCCTAATTCCTTAACGTCGGTTATTGACCCTTTCTGCTGTGCCAGTTCCCCCAGTTTAATTTCCTCCAGATGAATTGCAGCTGCCTCAACCAGAAAATCAGCATCCTTTTCCATTTTTCTATTATCAATCCGTTCCTCGTTTTGCTCTTCCGCCACCTCTTTCGAATCCGGATTCTGGTTGCTACACGACATAACAGTTACTAAACTCATACTTAGACATCCCAGATAAGTCAGGCTCGTTCTCTTTACACTTTTCATAGCATTATGTTTTGATTATGGATCTATCCGCATTCGCGAACACATCGGGTTGTTATTCTTTGAGAACTAAAATTCAGGAGGATTGAAAAAAATCCCGTTACACTTTGGAGTTGAAAACTTGTAGTATTCACAGATGAGGGATGATAAAAAGGAAATGCAAAGGGCGGAAAATATCGGAGGTTATGTACTACAACATAACTCAATGCGAAGTGTTAACGAAGCTAATTCGTGAATTCGTGGGGTATCATTTGCCACGAATTTTATTCCGCCCAGGCGGATAACGCTGCGTAATTAGTATGTGATCAATACATGTTAATCACGATACATTTTGTGGTTGGGTGTCTTTAATACATAATCCCCAAAATATCCGCCTTTCTTTTCTGTCTCCAGTACAGCTATCAATCCTAAAAAATGCCAATTATAGGAATTATGCAAATCGATGGAGGAATTGTGTAAGGCAACAGCTCACGCATCATTTTACTTTTAGAACTCTACTGTTACCCAACGCTTCCGGAGGGGAGACTATGCCGCTAATTAAATTTTGAAGTCATGGAAATCAGAAATATTCAAGTAATGCGTGGACCAAACTACTGGTCGAATTACAGGCAGAAACTAATCGTAATGAAACTGGATCTCGGGAAGTACGAAGAACTTCCTACCAACAAGATTCAGAAGTTTTACGAGCGCATCATGTATGCGATGCCATCATTGTGCGAACACCACTGTTCCGAAGGAAGAGAAGGTGGATTTTGTGAGCGTATGCAACAAGGAACATGGCTGGGACATGTAATTGAACATGTAGCCCTGGAAATGCAGGTATTGGCAGGTATGGATTGCGGATACGGACGCACGAGATCTACTCGTGAATATGGTGTCTACAAGGTGGTGTTTTCGTACCGATCTGAATCTGCCGGAATTTACGCGGCAAAGGCGGCCGTGAATTTTGTAGAAGCAATAGCTGAAAAGAAATCGTTTGATCTGCGAAATGCCATTCAGCATCTGAAGGAAATCTGGGAAGTAGAAATGCCCGGCCCGAGTACACAATCCATTCTGGATGAAGCAGAACGACGAAATATTCCGGTAACACGCATGGACAACGATTCGCTGTATAGGCTTGGTTATGGAACCAATCAGCAATTGTTTCGCGCTACCGTAATGGGAACAACAAGAAGTATCGCTGTAGACTCCGTTGGTTGTAAGTGGTTAACCAAAAACCTCCTGAAAAGAGCCGGAATTTCAGTTCCGAACGGAGCAGCAGCCTATTCCAAAGCGGAATTGGAAGAAGCAATGGACGAAATACCGCTTCCGTGGGTCATCAAACCAACCGATGGAAATCATGGTAGGGGGATTACCACCAACATTAGAACAAAAGAAGCGGTGTTGAAAGCTGCCAGCCAGGCATGGAAAGTTTCCGATAAAATCATTATCGAAGAATATGCGGAAGGGGATGATTATCGTTTCCTGGTGATCAATTACAAATTGGTTGCTGTAGCAAAACGCACTCCGGCGGCAGTTACCGGGAATGGAAAATCAACAATTCGTGAGCTAATTGCGGCGGAAAATAAGCATCCGAATCGTGGAGCAGGCCATCAAAAAGTGCTGACGAAAATCAAAATTGATCAACATACAAAGAACCTGCTGAAAGAGTCAGGTTTGACCTTGGACAGCGTTATTCCACGCGGTAAGGAAGTCTTTCTGAAAAGTACGGCTAACCTGTCTACCGGCGGAACATCCACAGATGTAACGGACGACGTTCACCCGTATTCGGTTTTTCTGGCAGAACGCATTGCGCGTTTGTTTCAACTGGATGTGTGCGGAATCGATATCATGGCGAAGGACATTACTCAGCCACTGGTAAGAGGAAATGGCGCTGTGATTGAGGTGAACGCCGGTCCGGGATTCAGAATGCATACGCATCCTTCAAAAGGGCAGCCACGGGATGTTGCCCAGCCATTGCTGGATATGCTTTTCCCGAATGAATCCGATGGACGGATTCCTGTTGTTGCGGTAACCGGAACAAACGGAAAAACAACCACAACACGCCTGATTGCTCACATGGCCCAGACAGCCGGAAAAAGTGTGGGATACACAACAACAGAAGGCATCTACATCAATGGTCATTTGGTTATGGAGGGCGATTGTACCGGTCCGCAAAGTGCGCAGACAATTCTTGCCGATCCGATGGTCGATTATGCTGTTCTGGAATGTGCACGAGGCGGGATTCTTCGCTCGGGACTTGCCTTTGATCAATGCAATATCAGCGTTGTGACGAACGTAACGGAAGACCATTTGGGAATCAGCGACATTCATACATTGAAGGATTACTCACAAGTCAAGGAAGTGGTTGCGCGAAGCACCATGGAAAGTGGTTATGCCATTCTCAATGCCGATGACGATCTGGTATATGAAATGCGGAATGTGGTATCATCAAATGTCATTTTGTTCAGTACCGATCAAACGAACGAACGGATCTATGAACATTGCAGCAAGGGTCGAATTGCTGTATTGGTACAAAACGGGCACTTTGTAGTGAAGAACGACGAAACCATCATACGGATTCTGGCGGTTCACCATGCTCCGATAACGTACGGAGGAAACGCCGAGTTCATGATTGCAAATGTTCTGCCGGCAATCGCAGCGGGAATTGTTTCAGGATTTACACTGGAAGAAATCCGACATGCGTTGACATCTTTCATTCCTTCTCCGGAAATGACCCCGGGAAGAATGAACCTCTTTGAATACCCGCATTGTCAGTTGATGCTGGATTATGCTCACAATGCTTCCGGGTTTGATGCCATTCAAAAATTCATGGCGACGGTGGAATCGCCGTGTAAAATCTGTGTCATTGGTGCGACCGGAGATCGTCGCGATGAGGACATCAGGAATCTCGGGAAATCTGCGGCAACAATCTTTGATGAAATCATCATACGTCATGATAAAGACGGCAGAAACCGTTCGAACGAAGAGATGACAGAACTGATCATGCAGGGAATTTATTCCGTGAGTAAAAATCCGCGAGTAAGAGTGATTTCCGATGAGGCCGAAGCCATTGAATTTGCCGTTACGAATGCTCCACAGGGGGCATTTATCTTCGCGTGCGCAGACCACGTGCAACATTCAATTGAGTTGGTCAGAAAGCTTCAGGAGAAGTTAATGTATTCAACGATGTCTCAGGTTTCTTAAACTGAATAGTCATGTTACCGAAAGGCAGACTTCTATTGATTGGCGGTGCGGAAGACAAAGGTGAAAACCAGGTTCCCATCGCTGCACACAATCGACAGTTCGTGCATTTGGAAATTTTGAAGGAGCTCGTTTCCGCCAAATCCATGAGCGACCGCATCGAAGTCATCACCACAGCGAGTAGTTTTCCCTTAGCGGTACGTGCGAGTTACGAAAAAGCATTCGCCAAAGTAGGGTATACCAATGTTGGGTTCATGGATATTCAGAACAACGCTGATGCAAAGAACGAAGCATACCTTGAGCGTGCTGAGAATGCAAATACCATCATGTTTTCGGGCGGCGATCAATTCAAAATATCGACCATTATCGGAGGTTCGCCCATGGCAGAATTGATCCTCAGACGTTACAACAATGACGAGAAGTTCACCGTCGCCGGAACAAGCGCCGGAGCTATGGCAATGTCGAAACTGATGATTCAAAGTGGCGGTACCAATGAGGCACTGATTGATTATGACCTTCGAATCAGTTCCGGATTAGGCCTGATCAAGGATTGCATCATCGATACGCATTTCATCCGCAGGGGACGTTTCGGAAGACTTGCGCACGCCGTTACTGCAAACTCCGGACAACTTGGAATCGGTTTGGGAGAAGATACCGCCTTACTGATTCGAAAAGGCCGAAAAGCACAATGCCTCGGATCAGGAATGGTAGTCATCATCGACGCACGATTCATCGAACAAACCAATATAGCCGCTGTTGAAAAGGGAGACCCGATTTACGTGGACAACCTGGTGGTGCATTTGCTGGTGAGAAATTGTCAGTTCAATATCCACACCGGTGAACTGAGTTATAACATTATTGAAACGAAAGATGAGTAGAATAGCAATAGGAATTCACGGTGGAGCCGGACAAAACAGTCGATTCATTGAATCCAACTACGATGCATATCTGGATGGACTGAAAATGGCTGTGGCAAGCGGGTACGAACTTCTGGCGAGTGGAGCTTCCGCTGTTGATGTAGTTGAAGCCACCGTGCGTATTCTCGAAGATAATCCGCTGTTCAATGCGGGAAGAGGGTCGGCGTTGAATACAGAGGGAAAGGTAGAAATGGACGCTGCCATTATGGACGGTGACTTGCTTTCTGCAGGTGCTGTTTCGATGGTTACGAAAGTGAAAAATCCGATTACGCTGGCGCGAAAAGTCATGACAAACACCAGGCACGTTCACATCGGTGGCTACGGTGCGCTCAAATTAGCAGAATTGAATTCGCTTGAACTGATGCCGGAAGACTATTTCATTGTGGAGCGCCAGATAAATGACCTTCACGAAGAACAAAATGAAAGTCATGGAACGGTTGGTTGTGTAGCTCTGGATTCACTCGGACGACTTGCTGCGGCAACTTCCACAGGTGGACTTTCGAACAGTTTGCCCGGAAGGGTAGGAGACACCTGTATGATCGGTGCGGGTTGTTACGCCAACACGCTGAGTGCTTCATCCTGTACCGGAGACGGCGAATTGATCATTACCAACGTAGTTGCACATAAAGTAGCTCTCCTGATGGAATTGAAAGGAATGTCAATTCAGGAAGCATGTGATTACACGGTCAACAACAGCAAACAGGCAATTCCCGGAGATGTCGGGATTGTAAGCATAAACAAACAGGGAGAAGTTGCTTTCTCCTTTAACTGCGACCGCATGCACCGGGCGAGTATTGATTGGTCGGGAAAATTAGTTGCAGAAATCTACCATGTTGATAGCATATTAAACGATTTGAACGATGAATAATAAAGATCAGAACATGATGAAAAGAAAACAAACAGCACTGATTACAGGTGCTACGAGTGGAATCGGAAAAGAACTGGCGTTGTTGTTTGCCAGGTCAGGATACGACCTTGTGATTGTTGCACGGGCTGAAGACCGATTGAAAGAAACCGCTGCGGAATTGAAATACCTCGGCTCGCCTAAAGTTATTACCGTTTCCTGCGATTTATCTGTTGCGGGAAATGCTCAGAAATTGTACGATCAAATCCGGGAACAAAACATTCGGATTGATGTATTGGTAAACGATGCCGGGGCCGGAGAACATGGGCTTTTCAAAGAAACTTCCCTGGAACAGGAATTGGCAATCATTCAGTTGAACGTAACTTCCCTCGTTCATCTGACCAAATTATACCTGAAAGAGATGGTGGAGAGAAACCATGGAAAAATCCTGCAACTTGCCTCCATTTCGTCTTATCAGCCAACACCATTATTGGCTGTGTATGCTGCAACAAAGGCATTTGTATTGTCTTTTACAGATGCTCTCATCAATGAATTGAAGGATACCGGAGTCACCATGACTGCACTCATTCCGGGAGCAACGGATACCGAGTTTTTTGCACGCGCTCATGCCGAAAACGTGAAAGCGACGGAAAACCTGGAAGATGCTGGAGTGGTGGCACAAGTAGGCTTTGATGCATTGATGGACGGTAAACCACACGCAGTGGCTCCGGGAATGACTTCACAGATTGTGATGAGTTCCTTCATGAGCAACCAGCAGATCGCTTCCATGGCCCGAAAGCAAATGGAAGAAAGGGATACCGAGTACGAAGAGAAGATAAATCGAAAAGTATGATTGGGTTCAAATTTGAATTTCCTAAACGAAACGCAACAATTCACGTTGTTTTCGAGAAGGATAAAAAGCAAAGTATTTGGGATCTGGTACTGAAACTGTATCAGGATTTCAAAGGAGCCTCTGATTCCGAAACCGAAGAAGGAGAGGAAACAAAGGCAGAGTCTGCAATGGAAAAGGTTAAGGAATTTACAAAACCGAAACCGGTTTCAGCCAAACCGAAACGCGTTGCATCCGTGAAAAAGAAGAGCACTCCGGCTCCTGTTACATCCGAACGTAAAGTCGGATTTGCACAGGGACAGGGTGACGATGAGGTGTAGCACAACTAACGTCATTTCCCGATACAATACTGACTTCATCGCATGATGTTCAGTTCAGCGTCGCTCGAAATGACGGATGAGCAAGTATAGAGTTATTACTGCTGTCAGTTCGGGTTCGAACGACGGCAGAAAAACCATTGCCTTATGAAAGCAATTTGGAAAGGTGCAATCAGTTTTGGATTGGTTAATATTCCCGTGAAACTTTACAGCGCTACACAGCAAAGTAATCTTGATCTGGATATGGTTGATCCGCGCGATCTGAGTCACATCAAATACAAGCGAATCAATGAAGACACAGGGAAAGAAGTGGCCTGGGAACACATCGCAAAGGCGTATTGGCTGAAAGATCGATATGTGCTGCTTGAGCCGGAAGATTTTGAAGCAGCAGCACCTGAAAAAAGTAAAATCATCCAGGTAGATCATTTCGTGGACGAAAGCGAAATTGACACCATCTTTTTTGAGAATTCGTACTACGTGGAACCTGAAAAGTCGGGAGTAAAAGCATACGCATTGATGCGCGAAGCACTGGCGAAATCCAAAAAAGTAGGAGTTGCGCAATTCGTTCTCAGAAGCGCCGAGGCGTTAACGGTTTTAAAACCACGTGGAAACGTTCTGGTGCTGAGTAAGATTCGGTTCGCCCAGGAAATCAGAGAAACCGATGACCTCAAATTGCCATTAAAGTCGGACGTAAAACCCGCTGAGTTGAAAATGGCCATGGCATTGATCAAACAATACACAACGCCATTCAGCATTGAAAAATTCAAAGATGAATATGCAGCGTCATTATTGAAAATCATCAAAGCCAAAGCGAAGGGTAAAAAATCCAAAACGCCGACACTGAAAGTGGTTCACAGTAAGTCGCAGGACCTCATGGAGCAGCTCAAAGCGAGTCTGCAGAAAAGTAAATCAAAAGCTTCCTGATCATGGCATTAAGACTGTATAGAAAGAAACGAAATTTCGAAGCAACTCCCGAACCTTCGAGTGGAAAAGAAAAGTCGTCCGCGAAACTCACCTTTGTGATCCAGCGACACGACGCTTCGCATTTGCATTACGATTTCCGACTGGAAATGGACGGCGTGCTGAAAAGCTGGGCAGTGCCAAAAGGCCCATCCATGAATCCAGGTGATCGAAGGCTGGCAATTGAAGTAGAAGACCATCCGTTGGCTTACGGTAAATTCTACGGTGAAATCCCGGAAGGAAATTACGGAGCCGGAATAGTAGAAATTTGGGACAACGGAACATACACGCCGCTTGAACCCGAAAAAGGTAAATCGGCGGAAAAGCAATTGCTGCATCAGTATCACAAAGGCGACCTGAAGTTCATTCTGAAAGGAAAACACCTTCAAGGTGCTTTTGCATTGGTGCGCATGAACGACGGAACAGACAAACATTGGTTGCTCATCAAGAAATCAGATGAACACGCCGTGAAGAGTTACGATATCGCTTCCATTGATCCGATCAAACCTGTTCATAAGAAGAAAAAAACTGCCGCTCCGAAGAGCAAGCCGACATCCGAACGAAAAAAGAGAGAAACCAAAACGAAACCGGAATCAGCATCCGATGACGAAGTTGATCCTGAAGGTTACGTTGCCAGCTATCGCACACACGAAATGCCAATTGAAGAGGCTTGGCAACGACTGAAAAAACCGATGCTGGCAACACTTACAACAGATCACGAAGATCGCGAGGATTGGGTATACGAACCAAAATACGACGGTTATCGCGCCATTACGAAAATCAGAAACGGAAACGTTGAAATGATTTCCAGGAACGGAAATTCCTTCAACAGACAATATGCAGCCTTGATTCCGGAGTTGGAACGCTTTGAAAACGATGTCATTCTGGACGGTGAAATCGTCATTGAAGACAAAAAGGGAATCAGCAATTTTCAGCTGTTGCAGAATTACCCGACGACACAGAAAGGAACCCTGCGTTATTATGTGTTCGATTTGTTGTACGCAAACGGCTATCCATTGACGCATTTACCTTTGTATCAGCGTCGGGATTTACTCGAGACCGTTTTTACCCAGGTACGTTCGGAACACATTCAACCATCCAGTATGGTGAAAGGAAAAGGGAACAAACTCATGAGTAAACTGACAAAACTGGGCTACGAGGGAATAATTGCAAAAGACAGTAACAGCACATATGCTTCAGGACTTCGATCGGCCTCCTGGTTAAAAATTAAAAGTCGGTCGTCCACCGAAGCCATTATTTGTGGTTATACCGCACCACGAAATAGCCGTAAGTTCTTTGGATCTCTGATACTGGGAACATACAATAACGGAAAACTGGTTTACATCGGCAATTGCGGATCGGGTTTTAGTGAAACCACCCTTGAGGAATTGTACAGGCAATTTGAGAAACTACAGACCGATAAAAGTCCGTTCAATCCGATTCCCAAAATGACTGGACTGAAAGGAAAAGCGAATTGGATTAAACCGAAACTGGTGTGTAACGTGGAATTTGCCAACTGGACAACGGACAAGCATTTACGTGTTCCGGTGTTCATGGGGTTACGCACCGATAAAAAAGCATCAGAAGTCATGAAGAACAACGATACCCAGGCAGATCCGACTCCCGTAAAAAAGTCGTCTGCACCGAAAAAAGGTGAAGAGGAACTCCGCATCAACGGTAAACTCCTTAAAATCACGAACCGAAGCAAAGTGTATTTTCCGGAGAGCAAAATTACAAAGGGTGATATCATCGACTATTACCGGAAAGTGAGCTCATATATCCTTCCTTACCTCAAAAACCGACCACAATCGCTGAATCGTCACCCGAACGGGATAACCAAACCGGGCTTCTATCAAAAGAATATGGATCTGGAGCAACTTCCGGATTGGATTCATACCGAAAAGGAATATTCAAAATCCAACGAAGAATACCTCAATTACCTGATCTGCGACAACGAAGCTACACTCGTTTACATGGCGAACCTCGGTTGTATAGAAATCAATCCCTGGCACAGTACGTTTGATCAGCCTGATGATCCGGATTACATGATCATGGATATTGATCCCGGGCAAATCGCGTTCAAAGAAGTTGTTCGTGTTGCTTTGGAAATTTACGATATCTGCTCTGTAATCGGCATTCCGACATATTGCAAAACCAGTGGAGCATCCGGACTCCACGTTTATATTCCATTGAAGAAAAAGTATAATTATGATGAGATCAAGCTCTTCGGAGAACTACTGGCAAGCGTTACGCATCAGCGCCTACCGGATACCACGAGTATCGAGCGTAGCGTTTCCAAGCGAAAAGACAAGGTTTACATCGATTTCCTTCAGAATCATCGCGGGCAAACCATCGCCTCGGCATATAGTGCTCGTCCGCGGGAGGGAGCAACCGTTTCAACGCCTTTGGAATGGTCTGAAGTGAACGATAAACTCGATCCGAAAGCTTTTACCATTTTCACAATCTTCAGTCGACTGGAGAAAAAAGGCGATATCTGGAAACCCATTCTTGGGAAAGGTGCAAACATTGAAAAAGCACTGAAAAAACTGGAGCGGATGCTTGCAGAATGATTTCCGACCAACCTGACACATATACCCATTTCTTGGTATCCCAATGATTGATTTATCAATTATTTCTACTGGTTTGGGTCCCTTTTATACAAGAGACATGCGCCGCGGATACTTCCCACGGTATATTCCATGGTACATTGTGGGAATTTTGTAAACAATGACAAAAGTTGTGTAAACCAACCGGCTCTTGAATTCCTAACTTGGTGATTAGATAAACATGAAATTATGGTAGTTAAATCACGAGCTCGGCAAGGAGCGTCGAGGAACGGATTACGTGATCTGTTTCTCGAAGAACTAAAGGACATTTACTGGGCCGAAAAGGCGCTGGTAAAGGCCATCCCCAAAATGGTTAAAAAAGCTTCAAGCAGTGAATTAGTATCGGCACTGGAGGATCACCTCAAGTCAACACAAACCCATGTGATACGACTTGATCGAATCTTCGAGCTGATCAATGAAACTGCGTCAGCGAAAAAGTGTGAAGCGATGGAAGGACTAATCGCAGAAGCCGAGGAAATCATGGGAGAAACCGAAGAAGGCGTTGTAAGAGACGCCGGTATTATTGCTGCTGCCCAAAAGGTTGAACATTACGAGATTGCGAGTTACGGAACATTAATCTCGTTTGCGAATACCCTTGGTGAATCCGACGCTGCAGAGCTGTTGGAGGAAACTCTGAACGACGAAAAAGAAGCGGATCAGTTATTAACTGAAATCGCCATGTCATCCATTAACCTGGATGCCGCCGGCGAAGATGAATAAGACTCAAAGTGGGTAACATAGTGGTGGATAGGTGAATGTTAAGGGGAGGGAGATTACATACTGTTCTCTTTCCCCCTTAGCATCAAATCACGAAGTACCCGAAAAAGGAACAAACGCAATGGAGAAATCCGTTGCGTTTTTTGGTTTATAGGAAATTACTCCATTGATACTAATCCAGTTTTGATAGCATAGATAGCAAGCCCAACTCTGGATTTGATATTCAATTTTTCAAAAACAGATGCACGATAACCATCAATAGTCTTTGGACTCAGAAACATTTTGTCAGCTATTTGCGTGTAAGTGTCTTCTGAACAGGCAAAACGAATAAAAGCCAATTCCTGATCGGTTAAAAGGGATTGGTCATTATTCCTTTCCCCGGAAGAATGTAAAGATTGGATGAGTTGACTGGTCATTTGATCTGTGTAATAATAACCTTTCTCGAGAATCTCCCCAAGAGCTTGTTTGAGTTCCTCAGGCTCAACATCTTTTCCAATATATCCAGACACTCCAAGTTTGAGCATTTTAATCAGAGATTGTTCATCATTATTCATTGTAATAACCAATACTTTTAGATTCGGGTATTCTTTCTGTAGTATTGTTGCAGTGGAAAAACCGTCAAGTACCGGCATGTTTGAATCAAGAAGAATAATATCCGGCTGGGCAGATGAGTCTAACTGTTCAAGCAGTTCTTTCCCATTGTTAGCTTCTATTGATACGGTAAAATTCGGATCTAACGAATGAATCAGATTTATTAACCCGCTTCGAAACAATTTATGATCATCTACCACCGCAATATTAATTTGTCTGTTCATTGTTTAGATTTTTAAGTCAATTGTAATAGAAGTACCGTGCTCAGGTTTACTGTTGATATCAAGCTCGGCTCCAATAATCTGACATCTTTCTTTGATGTTTTGTAACCCGGAACCAATTTGGTTAACATACGTATTAAAACCTCTCCCATCGTCTGAAATAGAAAACAACAAAGAATTGCTTTTTAACATAATCGATACAGATACCTGAGTTGCATTCGCGTGTTTAATAATGTTATTGAAAATTTCCTGTGACATGCGGTACAAGAAAATCTGTGTTGCCTGTTCTAACTGAGGTAATTCTGAAGGTGTTGCAAAAGTGATGTTCAATCCAACAGTTTTTTCATAGCGTTCGATATCTTTTTCGATCATCTTCAACAGCCCAAACCGTTCAAGGTTTTCTGCTTTCAAACTAACGGAAAGGGATTTTATGTCTTTGATAAGTTGTTTTAGCAAGTCTAATGACTCCGATACTTTTTGTGAATCTTCTTTTGCAAGATTAGGTTGAATCAAATTCAGGTTGATTTTTATTAAAGAAGCGACTTGTCCTAAATTATCGTGAAGTTCGCGTGAGATGTCGCTTAGTGTTTGTTCCTTAATTTCAATTTCGGCTTTTAATAATGCTTGCTTAAACGATTCGCGCTCCTGTTCAAAAGCTCGCTGTCTTCTTCGATAAATGATGATGTAGTACAATACCGATCCGGAGAGAATTGCCATAACGGTAGTTGCGGCACCAATTGCGATTAAAAAATCCAGATTATCTTTCATACGGATGTTTTTGATCCAGATAAAGTGCGACGAAATAGCACGAATAAATTACCATGTTTCCAATCCAGTTTAAATAGAATATCCAGGTTGTGGTAATCCCCTGAAGTTGATAATATTCGTTGAACAATACGAATCCTACAAAATTGGAACTGTAAAAAAGAAAAGTACCGCAATTCAGCCAGAATAGTGATTGTTTAACGAGTGGAGTTAACGTTGGCGCCTTTATCGTTTCGTTAAAGATGACTAACGCCAGCAGAATACTTTGGAATGCGTGTGCCGCGATACTAAAAGATGGAAACCTGGATAAAGGTTGATGAAACATGGAATTTATAACGGCAAGGGCTGCGCAACAAATCGAAATAAACGCTATTAAACGTCTTGCTCGGGAGCCATATTCCACTAATCTAACATATATGAGAGCTGTCAGCGTAATGAGAACAAATGCGCTGAAATGATAAAAAGGGAATGTGTTTTTCCAACTTAAATATACCATCGTTCTACCTGCTAATTCAATGAAAAAGACATAGACAATTAATAGTGTCAACAAGCGAAAAGGACTGGTAAGCTTTTTTATTCTTACCAGTCCGAATAACGTTGTTATTCCGAGAAGCGATAAATAAATATTGAAAAGTATCAGCACCTGAATAGTAATCAGGCTGATAAGTTAATCATTCTATTTAAACCAGTAGTTGGTTGCGCATGCATTTGGGCATGGTAGGCAGTATTCCAAAATGGTACCGGATACAACCATTGTATCAGCGTCAATACGTGCAATTGCCAAACTTAGATGATTGCGATCAAAGGGGGCATTATCTCTTGTCCGATTTTCCCGAATAACAGGTATAAAAGCATAACAATCATTTTCATTGCTACTATTTACCGTGTCAGTAAGATCAAGCATATCAAGATCATTCCTATTCAGATTGTAGGCCTTTATTTTATGACCTTTAGAAGAAGTTAAGGAGGTATCCGAAGGGGTGCTTGTAAAAATGTTATGCATTCTTCTTAAGTCTTGCAGGAGAATTGGTTCGGAAACCGGTCTTTTCACGACCGAATTGTTATCAAAAGAGATTGGAGTGGTGCTCGGTGGTACATCACTAACAATTAAACTTCCCATATCAATAAAGTTGTTTAATATGCTTCCTAATACGAGCCACAAACTTTTGTTTGGATTAATTCCAATTGCATCTATAGCTAACATGATAAAAATTTCGTCCTCTTGATCGTCTTTAATGAGATCATTTAGTTGCTTTCGCGTAAATAAGAAAGCGCTAATTGGAAGTTCTCCAGATTCAAAATTCTCAGCGTTTCCAAAATTGACATAATCTCCTACGATTTGTCTTGCATGTTCTTCTGTAACATCCATGGCTATTAAAGTTTTGATTTCCTCAAATGTATCCTATCGAATTGGGATAATAAGTGTGTGCAATTGATAATCAGGGTTAATCCTTTTCGGCCATAGGTTTTTTCCTTGGGAGTTTCAGGTAAATGCATCTTGTGTTACGGTATTGATTGAGTGATTTTTGTGTAAAAAAAGCTTTAGAAAATGTTTTAAAGTTTGTTTTACTAAAATTGGATAATAAACTAAATCATTATGTTATGAAACCATTATCACTTTTTTTCTGCTCCATAATGTTCTCTTGGATCAGTTTTAGTCAAATCTCCGACATTGCGATGGAAGATGAATGTAGTTTTTTTATGCATTTACAAAACTGGAAGAATAGTAATTACAGTGCACCATCTTATTTAGGTGTTAAATCAAACTTTTCTCAAAGAAGTGCTCTCTTGAAACGATTGGAAACATATGTTATCGTATTCAATAATTACAATATCGCGCCGATGCTTTTGGAAGACAGTAATGAAGCACTTGCGTGCAATATATATGTTCGTGAGTATTATCGTAATTCTGGGGTTAATGAAACGGATGCGACAGTTTTCGATCTAAAAGAAATTCAAAATGCAAGAAGAATCGTTCAAAATGATAAGAAGATATTCATTCGAGAATTATTAATGGATATAACCGATTTAAATCAACCGGATAATAAGTCTGTCGAAATGTTGTTGGCGGAGTTTGAAGATCCATTTATTCTCGAGTTTTTATATCAAGACCTTCAAAGAAGTTACTTTGATCAAGAGTTAGATAGAGAATTATTCCGTCTCCCCCAAATTACCAAAGAATCAAATCTTCGATTAATCGCTACTAGAATGGACCGTTTGGACAATGAAAAGTATATCTTCTATGAAACATATAATAGCGAGCCCCAAGCAATAAAAGGATTCGAAATGTATCATGACAACGATGTCTTTATGTTTGGGTGGAACATGAATCAGGATCGGGAGTATACAGGAGGTTTTAAGTTTACAGCTTCCACGGACTACTTGAAATGGAGATTTTATAGACCGGGAAATGGAAAGATAGGTAGAATGAATGGTGAAAACCTTCTAACGTATCAATCAGTCTCATTAGGAGGAAGTGGTTACACTCCTTACATCAGATATCGCAATAATTTTGAGTTGGCAGATTCATTACATAATTATGATCGACCTTTTGCCTCATATATGTTCATTGAGAGAGCCAAACATAGAACATGGAGAAATGGTTTGGTTAAACAAAGTGGGGAATTCCAGGTTGGAGCTATTGGAATTTCACAGGGAAGAAAAATTCAGGCTCAACTTCATAAAGATCTTATACACGAATCTCAATTTGTGTATGGTTGGGATAAGCAAATAGCAAATGGAGGCCGATTCGCATTTCAATTGAATCAAGAATTTGACTTTTTATTATGGTCAAATACGAATAGGTACAAAACCGTATTCCGTCCACATACTATTTTGACGGAGAAGATAGACAAATATCTTGGAGGAAATATAAGTGCTAAGGCAGAGGTTAAAATTGGTACAGTGTTGACATCCATTGGGGGAGGCATTCGTTTTTCAACATTAGACTTTTTAAGTCAATCCGCGAACCAAATGTTGTTGAATAAGCCAAAACAAACGAACAATACGGATGAATGGGGGTTCAATTTTGATATTGGTCTAAGTTACCGTTATGTTGTACATAATTCAATGTTGGAAGGGTTGGGATTGATTAACACATTTAAGGAAGATCCATATGACGATGAAGGATTGGATGTTTATTCAATCCGTACCAATCAGGTAGTACGAAATCTGTTTATTCTTGACTGGGGTTTGAATGTTAGATTTAGAAAAACTACTTTATTTTATCGTCAGACAATTCATACTCTGGAGTATAAATCTGATCTTGAAAGTTTTGATTATCAAGATCCTAATTACACTTCCTTGGTGAATTCTGCTGATGCTAGTTTTTATAATGATAAAGTAGTTAGAGAGCAAACTTCATTTGTGAATTACAAAGTCTTTGGTAGAACCATCTATGGATTTGGGACTTTAGGAATAAGCTGGATAATAGATTAATAAGTTCCATCAGGAGAGTAAAAATCTGCGCATCTGCAGGAAGAAAACTTCCCAAATACGGGAATAATCCCGGGACGATAAATCCGTATTGCTCCTATATTTGTTTCGTTCACTGAATTAGAAACGACGTGTTCCTGCTCTTATAGGGCAGGATGCTCGTCTAAATTTCACCACTATGCACAGCTCATTGTACGGGTCACACCGTGACTTCCTGTTTCCCGCCGAAGAACATTCTTCCAAAAACAGCCGATACGAAGCAAATGATGATTTTGCCTATACCGTATTCTCTACAATTGCTGCATTTGTTACGCAAGGCTTGTGGTGCTGATTCATTCACTTGTTCCGACCTCTGCCCATTGGGTTTCGAACAACACTACTTATGAATTAACCAATAAACAATAGAAAAATGGAAGAAACAGAAAAAATGGCTGGCCTAACGTTAGGGGCAAAATTGCTGAAATTGAGTCAGGTTGACCCAAGTGACCTCGGACCTCTTGCACCATTGGTCGGTGTCTGGAAAAATGCCCCGGTTCCGGATAGCGCTGTTGCAACAGGATGGAACGTTATCTCGGTTCCCGGACAAGACAAAGGATTCGTATACGAGGTCATTCCATATACTGAAACACTGACCTTCCAACCTGTTGTTGTGCAGGCAGGAAACCGTGGTCCTGTGGTAAACGGAGAACAAGTAGAACAGCTGATTTTCGGTTTGTTGTACGAACAGCAAATTGTCAGTGCATGCGATACGGATTTTTGCAAAGAGCGCGGATTCCCGAACGGATCAACCATTCACATTGAAACAGGCTTGTTCCTGAATCTGGGGACTCCAAACGGTGGATACTCTCTCGCACGCTTGTCGACTATTCCACATGGAAATTCACTGCTTGGTTTGGGAAGCCCACTCGATTTGTCTGAACCGGGAACGAATTTCTTTCCGGAGATTTCAGCAGTTCCAACATTGCTGAACGGCGGACGAGTTGGTACGCTTGGATACTCGGACCAAATCATCGGAACACGTCAGTTTGAGGTGTTCAATCAGGTGAATCCGAATCAATTCCTTCAGGAAACACTGGAAGGAATTGTAGGTGGTGGAAGCGTTACCGATATGACCGTATTGAACATGACGACAAATACTCCGGATGCGAACGGTGGAATCCTGAACATTCCGTTCATTCAGAACAATGTGAATGCAACGAAAATGGACGCCACATTCTGGATCGAAAACATCAGCGGTGGAAAAGTAGATCAGGTGTTGCAGTATTCGCAGACGATCAATCTGGTATTCCCAGCTACAGGATCGGCTCAACCGATCAATTGGCCACACATTACCATCAATAGCCTGGTGAAGGTAGGATAACACTTACCTTTTTTCATAGAGGCGCTGAAATTCAATGTTCAGCGCCTTTTTTTGATTCCTGCGGCTTGCGAAAAACGGTAAATCTTGAAACATAAACGGGAAATTTCATAACTTATCCTATGCCGGTGTTATTGACCTTTGTGACATAAAACAATGTAAGTAAAATTCAAGTCATGAAACAGTTACATAACGTATTGGGAATTTTGTTCCTGGTTTCGTTTTCAAGTTGTGCGGCAACGATAAAGAACGCCAGAACGGAATCATTTAAGGTCGCAGGTAAATGCGAGATGTGTAAGTCAGCAATTGAAACTGCGGCAAGTAAAAAAGGAGTTGCCGATGCCGAATGGGATGTGGATACAAAAATGTTGAAACTGACCTTTGATCCTGAGAAGACAAGTTCAGTTGAAGTATTGAAACGGATTGCCTATGCAGGTTACGATAACGAAATGTTCCTCGCTCCGGAAGAAGCCTACGCAAAGTTACCGGGATGTTGCAAGTACGACCGGATGAAAGCTACTGCGGTAGAAAGCGCAGCAAGCGATAACGAATTACCAAAGGATACTGTGAAAGAACTTCAGGTGTCGAATGCACTGACAGAGGTTTATAATCAGTATTTTCTACTGAAAGATGCTTTGGTTCGTGATAATGCCACGGTTGCAGCAACCAAGGCAGAAGCACTCACTAAATCCATTTCCGGTGTTGCTGAAAAAAGCATGACAACTGAAGAAAATGCACTTTGGAAGAAAACGCAAACAGACTTGTTGCTGCATGCGAAGCATATCTCCGAGTCAAAAGATATTGCGCATCAACGCGAGCATTTTGCTCTCCTGTCTCAGAATATGATTACATTGGCAAAAGTCTTCAAAGCAGATGACGCAATGTATATTCAGCATTGTCCGATGTACAACGATGGAGAAGGTGCAGATTGGCTCAGCAAAGAAAACGCGGTAAAAAATCCGTATTACGGAAGCAGTATGCTGACCTGCGGAAAAACAACAACGACAATCAAATAAACGAATGAAGTTATATATCAGGAACATGGTGTGTAACCGCTGTAAAATGGTAGTGAAGTCCGAGTTAGAACAACTCGGACTTTCTCCTGTTACAGTGGAGCTTGGCGAGGTTGAACTGACAGATGATCCTTCAGAAGATCAGTTAACACGGTTGAACGAACGATTTAAAGAACTCGGGTTTGAATTGATCGACGACAAACGCAGCAGACTGATCGAGCGCGTTAAAAACCTTGTTATTGAACTGATTCATCACTCTGATACCGAATTAAACGTCAATCTTTCCGATTACCTGACACAGCGCATTCCGATGGAATACAAATACCTGAGCACACTGTTTTCAGATGTTGAGGGAACAACAATTGAAAAATTCTACATTTCTCAAAGAATTGAACGCGTAAAAGAATTGCTGGTGTATGACGAACTATCGTTGAGCGAAATCGCCGATCAAATGGGATACAGCAGCGTTGCCTACCTGAGCACCCAATTCAAAAAAGTCACCGGTTTAACACCAAGTCATTTCAAATCAATCAAAGAGGCAAAGCGCAAGTCTCTTGATGAGTTGTAAATGTCATAATACTCTCAGAAAATAGTATAAGTCCTTTGCCGGCAATCCTCCTGAACTTTGTTTCATAAAATTCAAGGTTATGAAAACAACAGATCAGGATTTACTTTTTATTCCTCTCGAAGGAGTTGAAAGTGAACACTGTGCAATGATTGTAGACAACGGTTTGAAGAAACTGGAAGGGATATCTGAACACCGTGTTGAAGTAAACAATAGTCGTGCTGTAATCAACGAGACAAAAGCATACAACATTCTACCGGGTGCAGTTAAAACGATTCGGGAATTAGGATACGGGGTAACGACCGTTAAAAAGAACTTCCCTGTGTTGAACATGACTTGTGCGTCTTGTGCGATCAGTGCTCAAACCATTTTGGAAAGCACAAGGGGTGTTGTCGATGTCTCCGTGAATTATGCTAACAACATCGCTTCCGTAGAATATGTTCCGTCGCTGGCAACTCCTTCAGATTTGCAGGCAGCGATGCGCTCGATCGGTTATGATCTGATGATCGATGAATCTGATTCCGGAAAAGATTCTCTTGAGGAATTGCATCAACTTCGGTTCCGTAACCTGAAACGCAGAACCTTTGGCGCAATTGCACTTTCGATTCCTGTTGTCGTGATTGGAATGTTCTTCATGCACCTTCCATATGCCAATTTTATCATGTGGATCTTGTCAACACCAGTCATTCTCTGGTTCGGAAAAGACTTCTTTATCAATGCATGGAAACAGGCAAAACATCGCTCGGCTAACATGGATACGCTCGTGGCTTTGAGTACCGGAATTGCTTATCTATTCAGTGTTTTCAATACATTATTCATGGATTTCTGGCACAGCAGAAGTCTCCATGCGCACGTTTATTTCGAAGCGGCAACGGTTGTAATCTCCTTTATTCTTCTTGGAAAATTACTGGAAGATAAAGCCAAAGGAAATACCTCTTCGGCATTGAAAAAACTCATTGGTTTACAACCAAAAACCGTAACGGTCTTAACAGAGTCAGGAGAAACCGAAGAAATTGCCATTGTCAAAGTAAAGATCGGCGACACCATTATAGTGAAACCGGGCGAAAAAATTGCGGTTGACGGCACAGTGATTTCCGGAAACTCTTTCGTGGATGAAAGCATGCTCAACGGTGAACCACTTGCAGTAGAAAAACAACCGGGAAGTAAGGTTTTTGCCGGTACGATCAATCAAAAAGGAGGATTCCGTTTTACAACCGAAAAAGTAGGCGATGCAACACTCCTCGGGCAGATCATTCACATGGTGCAGGAAGCCCAGGGAAGTAAAGCACCAGTGCAAAAATTAGTCGATAAAATAGCAGGAATCTTCGTTCCTGTAGTACTCGGACTTTCCTTGTTGACACTCGTTTTATGGATAGTTCTCGGAGGTGAAAATGGAATTACACAAGGTGTGATAGCGATGATTACTGTTCTGGTAATTGCGTGTCCGTGTGCACTTGGACTGGCAACACCGACTGCCATTATGGTTGGTGTAGGAAAAGGAGCAGAGTTGGGAATCTTGATCAAGGATGCCGAAAGTCTTGAACTTGGACGCAAAGTTGATACCGTTGTACTGGATAAAACAGGAACCATCACCGAAGGAAAGCCAAGAGTAACCGGAATGCGCTGGTTGAACCACGATCAACGAGCTCAAAACATTCTGTACAGTATCGAAAATGAATCGGAGCATCCGTTGGCGGAATCCGTAGTGCGCTACCTGGAAGGTACGGAAGCATTGCCAATTACTCGTTTTGAGAGTATTACCGGTTTTGGAGCAAAAGCTGAAGTAGACGGTGTTACCTATTTTGTCGGGAATAAAAAACTACTGGAACAGAACAACATTCTCATTGCAGCGGAATTAGTGAAGAAATGGGAAGAATGGTCTTCTGAAGCGCGCACAGTGATCTTCTTTTCCAATGATAAAGATGCGCTTGCGGTAGTCGCAATTGCCGACGAGATCAAGCCGTCATCAGTAGAGGCGATTCGCCAGCTCAGAGAAAGCGGTATTGAAGTATACATGTTAACAGGAGACAACGTTCAAACAGCGAAAACCATTGCCGAACGAACCGGAATACATTACTTTAAAGCGGAAGTTTTACCGGCAGAAAAGTCGGAATTCATCAAACAACTTCAGAAAGAGGGCAGAGTTGTAGCAATGGTCGGTGACGGAATCAACGACAGTAATGCGCTGACTCAGGCTGACGTAAGCATCGCTATGGGAAAAGGAAGCGACATCGCAATGGATGTTGCCCGAATGGTGATCGTGTCCTCCGATTTAACTAAAATCCCGATCGCTTTTCAATTGTCCCGCCAAACCGTTTCCGCCATCCGCCAAAACCTATTCTGGGCATTTATTTACAACCTGATCGGTATTCCGATCGCAGCAGGAATTCTGTTTCCAATCAACGGATTTGTATTGAATCCGATGATCGCCGGTGCTGCAATGACATTGAGTTCGTTGAGCGTTGTGAGTAACAGCTTGTCACTGAAATTCAGAAAACTTAAGGGTACAATCCACAATTAATATCACAAACAATACAATTCATCGATCATGAAAACACAACAATTTAAAACAACAATCAAGTGCACGGGATGTTTGGCCAAAGTAACTCCATTCCTGAACGAAAAGCTCGCACCTGAGGAATGGAACGTAGACATTTTTAATCCATCCAAAATCCTTACGGTAAAATCAGATAAAGTTACCGCTGACGAAATCGAAGCGAAAGTAAAAGAAGCGGGATTTGAAATCGAAAAGTTAGAGGCATAGCAGCAAAGTCTCCTTTCGGAAATGCAATGAAAGTAGTAACTTATAAATAGTAAGTGATGATGAAACGACTAATAGCAATAGTAGCAACGATGCTATTCTCTCAGGCAAGTGCTCAGGAGACAGTGAGGTACGATTTATTCGTGAGGGATACCGTTGTCAATTATACCGGAAAAGAGCGCCATGCTTATTCCGTAAATGGAAGTATCCCCATGCCGGAGTTGCACTTCACGGAAGGAGACACCGCTGAAATTTACATTCACAACGAACTCAAAACAGAAACATCCATTCATTGGCATGGATTGATTCTTCCGAACGAACAGGATGGTGTTCCTTACCTCACCACAGCGCCAATTAAGGCAGGAACAACACATGTTTATAAGTTCCCGCTGGTTCAGAACGGAACGTATTGGTACCATTCACACACCGGATTGCAGGAACAGGGAGGAATGTACGGAGCGTTTATCATTCACAAACGCGAAGAGCAGAAAATTCCCGAATACACCATCGTTTTGAGCGATTGGACAGACATGAAGCCTTTTGAAGTACACCGTCGACTGCACATGGCAAACGACTGGTCAGCAATAAAAAAATCCAACGTCCAGAAAGGAGCGGTTCAGAGTTACGCAGACGCTGTTGCAGCCCACAGCCTGAAAACGAAAGTCGGAAACGAATGGAAACGCATGCTGGCAATGGATGTAAGCGATGTCTATTACGACCGTTTTCTCATCAATGGTGCTGCGGTTACCGAAACATCAGAGTTTAAAGCCGGCGATAAAGTACGTTTGCGAATCATTAACGGAAGTTCATCTACTTACTTCTGGATTCGCTGGGCCGGTGGGAAGATGGATGTCGTTGCAAGTGACGGAATGGATGTTGTTCCGGTTCCTGTAGATCGATTCATCATTGCTGTCGCAGAGACATATGATGTGATTGTCACCGTTCCAAAAGAAAATGCAGCATTTGAATTCCAGGCAACTTCCGAAGACCGGATCGGAAGTACTTCGCTGTGGTTAGGCGAAGGGCCGAAACAATTGATCGCGCCACTCGAGCCTTTAAAGTATTTCGAAGGAATGCAGATGATGAATGACATGATCAGAATGGATGGAAATCTCGACGACATGGGAATGAAAATGAGTTTGCAGCAAATGGATATGAACGTGGTCATGTATCCGGAAATTACCGGCCCGAAACCGGAAAAGAAAAAACAACACGAACACATGGATATGACCGATGGCGGGCAATACAATAGCAACGGACTATCGGATTTGGTCACACTGAATTACAACATGCTGGCTTCTCCGGTGAAGACCACACTTCCTGAGGCACCTACTACAACGTATCATTTTGAACTCACGGGCAACATGAATCGCTACGTTTGGAGTATCAACAACAAAACGGTTTCTGAAACCGATAAAATCCTGATCCGTAAAGGAGAGAATGTCAGAATCATTGTTTACAACAATTCAATGATGCGCCACCCCATGCACTTGCACGGACACTTTTTCCGAATTGTGAATGGTGCAGGAGATTATTCACCGCTGAAAAATGTTCTGGACATCATGCCGATGGAAACAGATACCATAGAATTTGCTGCCACGGAAAGCGGCGATTGGTTCTTCCATTGCCATATTCTGTATCACATGATGAGCGGCATGGGAAGAATTTTTTCATACGAAAATTCCCCACCGAATCCGCAGCTTCCGGATCCCGAAAAAGCCATCAAAAAACTCTATGCAGATGACAGAGAATTTCATTACATGATTGTCAATGATTTTGCTTCAAACGGAAACGACGGTGAAATGATGTATTCGAACACCCGCTGGAATTTACAAACGGAATGGCGCCTTGGGTACACGAAAGCCATGGGGTGGGAAACCGAAGCTCATTTTGGCAGATACATCGGAAAAATGCAATGGTTGTACCCGTACGTCGGATTCGATTGGCGCAATCGGGAAATGCACAATGATGGAGAAACAAATCTTTTTGGACAAACCAGCACGAAAGATCAACGATCTGTGTTCTGTTTTGGCGTTCAATACACGCTTCCCATGCTGATCTCTGCAGATTTCAGAGTAGATACGGAGGGTAAACTCCGACTTCAGTTCATGCGTGAAGACATACCGATTTCCAAGCGTCTTCGTCTGGGATTGATGTACAATTCCGATTTCGAATACATGGCAGGATTGAAATACGTCCTGAATCAATCCTTTGCGCTTTCAGCACATTACGACAGCGATATGGGCTTCGGAGCGGGGATCACCGTGACGTATTAAATCCGGGTTTTTCAGAAAAATGGGTGTATTCTTTGGTGAATTCACCCATTTTTTATGTTCGTTCAAACAGCGAAATCCGAAAAACTGACATCTGTGCCGTGCAGTACTTTTCGGTAAGAGCCAAGCAGCACATTTGTTGAGCGGTAAATATCTTGTATATATTGCTTCATTGCCGGACTGTTCAATTGTTCGTATTCTTTCTTACGTTTCTTCATTGAATAATTCTGCTTCGGAAGATCACCCTCCGAGCTTGTAGAAAGATGCATCAGTAATTCAGCCCCGTATTCTGATCGGGTACCGTTCATACCAGCGAGTTCTGAGGCAAGAAATTCCATCGCTCTCATTTCCGGTTGATCGAACCAGTGTCCACACATCGTTTCCGGACAGCCTCCTGTTTTTTTATTTCGAACAATCTGATCCCTTCTGGCATCCATTCTGGTTTCCCACATCCCGTCCCAGAGCAATCCCTTGGTATTGATTGGACAAACTTTGAATGTTTTTATCGCTTCTTTTTGAATTGGAGATAGAATTTTTCTGTTCTGATACGTATTGTTGAGTTTGTCCTGCTCCCACCGTACGGGACTTCGAACCGGTACACGGTTATCAATAGCAAGTTTTTCAACTGCATTCAGGTAAGGAGGATAAAACAAGTGAATGTTCTGATGGGAAGAAATTGCGTCAATACGATCCGAGCCGATAAGATCCTTCAGGCGTTTAAACTGAGCGTTCATTTCATCAATAATGTGTGCATCGTCCCTTTCCTGATGCGACCAATCCTGAAGCGCTACAAATTCGTATCGCTGATTCGGAATGCTCCATGTGGTAATCGGTGTTTCTTTGTTCAAAACACTGGGTCCAACCGTCGTGCATAAATGCAAACCGATACCACAGGTATTTCCCGCTTCATGAATGGTTTTTGCAAGCAATTTGATGTCGTAATCAGAGGCCAGATTGACCAAAACCTGAACCGAAGTAACCGTTCTGTTTCGCACAGATTCAAGTGTTGCGAGATTTACTCCCGGATTCAGACCATAATCATCAGCGGTGAGGATTAATTTTCTCATAGTGAATAGTTTAAGATTGTCGCAAATTACTTTTTTAGAATCGAAAAAACAATGCGCTGATCCAATTCATGGCTACCGGCTTACTTGTGAGAGGCGTTTACGTTTTAAATCATACTCCCCGTGAAAACTCCCGTTAAAAAACAAACTTTTCCCCGTTGTTGCATCCGCAGAAAAACGTATCATTGCAACCATAACTCTATTCACTGAAATATGAACGAAAAAGTGTCGTATCGTATCCACCCGGCTATCGGCGTGGGACGAGTGGGAAACAGCCCACAATCCTATTATTTAGCTCCTGAAACCATCGGAGGGTTGCCCATTGAACCTGATCCGAACGGATTGCCGATCGTGCAAAAAGGAAAACCAAAGTATGTTGAGAAATTCAAAGACGAACTGGGAATGATCCGTCGTCAGGCTGCAACGTTTAAAATCTACCGTTCAATTGACGGTGGACCGGAAGAAGTTGTAGACATCAACGATGCAAGCATTGACCGTATCGAATGGACAGTACACGTGGCGAACAAAAAAGCAGCGTGGTGGAACTTCGTTCCCTTGTTGGGCGATCTGATGTTCGGGAAATTGAACAGCTATAAAAGCTGGCAAAATCCTCCGGCGGCGTGGAATCTTCCACCGAATCCATGGACAGGTTTACCGTGGACGAATCTCAGAAATTCAAGCGTTACCGATGCAAAAGGCCGACAACAGCTGATTATTGATCCGGGACCACGAACATTGACTCAGCCAAAACAAAGCGCTCAGTTCGATAAAAATGATCCGACTTATCCGTTTGTCTCTTTTCCAAATCCGAACGACATCAGTCAGGGATTGTCCGTACAAACGCTTGGAGAAATGCGTACCGATCCGAATGGAAACCTGTTGGTACTTGGCGCATTCGGTAGAGCAGGAGGAAGCGAAACCATTACCGGATTCGGTGGTGGCGATACCTGGACAGACGATATCGCTGACGGACCGGTAACCGCAAAAGTGTACCTGAAAGGAAACAAAGTTCCGGTTGAACTAAAAGCCTGGGTGGTAATGGGATCGCCGAAATTCGCTCCTGAATTGGTGAACATTTCTACCTGGGACGATGTCATAATCGATATGGCGATCAAGTACAAAAACGCGTTGCCAAAGGTTTACGATGCAAAGAAATGGAAAACGAACGATGGCTGGAATCCGGATTTCATGGTCAATTACGATAAGGATATTCAGCCGTTCCTGGATCGCATTGCAGACTACCAATGGGTAGGTACAGTTCCTTCCATGACGGCATTTATTCGTCCGGCGTTCGATGCCCGTGATGCTTCTGAAAAGAACCGTAAGAACCGCGAAAAATTCCTGAGCTACTTCAGAAAACCTTCCAAAATTCAGCAAGCTACCGCAGCAGCACCCGGAGCATTGGTCGACGGACAGGCAAATCAATTGTTCAGCGATGCAACGGTGAAAAATCCGGATGCCGGTATTCCATTGATGCCATTAAACTCAGGAACGAATTCCGTTCGTAACAACATTCCGGACAAGTTCTCTGTTATCACAGATACGCAATATTACTGCCTGGAGCAATGGGCGAAAGGGAAGTTCTCTGCAGATTCACCTGGAATTGTCATTCCGGGAGTGAACCCGCTGGATGCCGCTGCTGTCGGAAACTGTGTGGGCGAACCCATGTGTCCGGGAATCGAGGTGACATGGAGTGTACGGAACCCGATCATTTACGATAATGCATACATTATCAAGCATGCGCACGACGAAGCCTATTACCAGAAACACGGTTTGGATCCGAACAGAGACGAATGTGAACCGATCGACTGGAAGAATCCATATGTCGGAACGGGTTGTGAGCCGGGAGATTTAACCAAGCGAATGGCTATTCCATGGCAGGCGGACTTCTACGATTGTTCGGTGCAGATGATCAACTTCAAAATGCCTACCGGACCGGTAAAAGACAACGAAACCGGAATTCCGATTCCTCCGACGTATTATGCATACTGGTGGCCGCCTCAAAGTCCATGGAATGTACTGAGCGGTGGAACTACTCTGGAAGAGCAACGATTGGATGGCGTTCCTGCGGGACTTCAGGTAATGTACAGCCGAGGTGTGAACAGCTTTACACAAATGATCACTGCGTGGAAATACCTTGGTTTCATCGTCAACCAGAACAAAGACGAGAACTACGGTCGTCAGTATCCGTACTTCGTTGAAAAAGAGCGTAATTACGACCGTTTCAAACCAGTGAGTGTGGGACTCGGAAACGTAACCAGCTTCATTACGGGAGACGACA
>CBIHND010000028.1:0-64223 GCA_966211245.1 uncultured Fluviicola sp.
GAAAGGAACGGATCGTTTTCCCCTTTTTTACAAGATTGCATAAAGCCTAATGTGGTAATTGTGATTAGGCAGAGATAAATTGTTTTGTGCATAGTTGGTATTTATTAAAGTTGCTATAAAAATAGGCTATTTAAGCCGGGGAAAGTAAACGGTAACAGAATAATAATATTGCCTTGGTTGAGCAGGAAAACATAGAACCGGTTTCACGGGGCTTTTTCCAAATGGAAAAAAATGAAAACAAAAAAAGCCGGGCTACTACACCGGCTTTTCATTTGGAGAACAATGTACTACTCGATTTATCGTTCTACCACAAATTTATACGTCTTCACACCGAAATCCTGTTCCACCAAAATGTAGTACACTCCGTTAGCAAGATTGTCAATGTTAAAGGATGCTTCTGTTTCGGATTTATCCGGTTCAATGCTGCTCATAAGTGCCTGACCCAATGCATTCGTGATGGTCAGTTTTCTCATCGACAAGTTTGTCCATGCAACGTTGATCTGATCTTTTGCGGGATTTGGATACACATATACCTCCTGGAACTCAGAACATGGCTGAACACTACGGATTCCAAGAATTGCCTGCTTACCATTCTTATCCGTCTGACTCAAACGGTAATACGTTACTCCGTGGCAATCCGATTCATCGATCGTTTTGTAATACTGCATGGTAGTAGCGTCACCTTTGCCTGGTATATTCTGAATCGGAAGGAAATTCGTTCCGTCACAGCTGCGCTCAATCGTGAAGTGATCGTTGTCACGCTCACTTTGTGTGTCCCATGTCAGACTCACTTTCCCATCAACACAGATGGCGTCGAATTTCACTAGTTCTACAGGAAGCAATACTGCCGGTAAGCAGAACGTCTGTGTATTCGACAATCCACCGGTTGAAGCAGTAAAGCCGAAGTATGGGGTATTTGTTCCGAAGACGGTAATCGGGTTGAATGAAGCTGAAACAGTTCCGTAATTAATGCTCAGGGCGTTGTTCCAAACCGATGCACTCAACGTATTTGTTGCTGCAGTCCAGTTAATTCTGAACTTGTGTGTCAATCCGTTTTCAATGTTGTAATTCACTCCCGGAGCGCTTTGCAAACGAACTGCGAATGGATTTGCAGGACGTTCTCCGGCCGCAACCGCGTTACAGTTACCATCAAGATCCGGGTTAATCACTCCGTTATACCAAATATCCAGGTGATCCGGATCTTCAGAACCGGCACAACCAATAGTCGGACCCGTAAAGTCATCGCGATCTTCCGTGTTCAGGTAAGTATCAATTTCGATGGTTACCGAATTTGTGATTCCTCCTGCTCCAAGCGCACCACCTACAGTCCCACATTTACAACGACCAAGCGGATCGTTTTGCATCACGAAGGCCATACCGTCCGCTCCACCATCGTTGCTACCAAGGTTTACATCGATATCGTAAGAGAAATCTGCAAGGAAGTTCAGCGTAGAATTAGCATCCCAGGCACAGCCCCGTTGTGAAGTAAGGTCGGGAGTCAGTGTTACACAGTTGTACGGCGAAGCAGATGTTGCATCATCTACAAGGTTATATTGCGGATTGGTAGATGCTCCCGTCGTAAACGATTGAATACCGCAACCAACTGCAGAACCGGCACCGTTTGTAGGAACAATTTGCCAGTAGTATGTGGTGCTATAGTTCATAACAACCGAATAACTTGTACTGGTAGTGGTTCCAACTAACGGCGGTGTAGCTGAGGTTCCGAAGTAAACGTTATAACCAGTTGCGGTGTTACAACCTGATGACGCGGGAGCAGTCCAGGTTAGTGCGTTACAAGTAGATACGTTGGTTGCTCCTGCGGCGGGAACCAAAGCTGATGCACAAGAAGGTACCGTCGGGTTTTGAGCAATAAGTGAAATTCCATCAATGGATGCTGCCGGAGTTGTTCCTAAAGATCCGTCGTTTACCCAACTAAAAACAAGTCGTTTTGTAGTCCCGGCGTTTGCAGCTGGAATAGTTATGGTTACTGATCCACAAGCCGCCTGCAGGTTATACCAGGTGTTTCCCAATTGAACCGCTGTTGGGTCCGATGTGGTGAAAGAAGTCCCCCCGATTGGAGTTACTGCAGTTGATCCGAGAAAAATTTTCAAACCGTCATAAGTACTTTCACCCTGTCCTTTCCAGTTGAAGGATAAGGTAATACAACTAAGTCCGGCCGGAAAAGTCACGTCTTTGTAAAAGTGTGAAACGTCCGCAGTATTGACGTTGTAATTGTTATTACCACCTGTTGCATGACTGCTGACATAAGCACCCTTGCTTCCTGCACAAAACGCTTGTGTCCCGACCCACCATCTGTTGGTAAGACCGTTTACGTTTTGCCAGCCGTTTGCGGCAAATGTGCTTGTAGCATTTTCAAAACTACCGTCGGCGCCGGAAGTACCGGTTGCGTTAGCGGAATTGATAATAGTTGTCTGGCCAAAGCTTGTAATAGCGAAGAGCATTGCTGATACCAAAAGTATCATCCGGGGGGTAGTAGCTTTCTGCATGTTAACTGAATTAGTTGCAGACAAATATATACTAACTAAAAGTTTACTACAACAATTTACTAAAATTTTAGTAAACCAATTTAGCAAATCCCGGGTTCTACCGAAAATCGTGAGCGATTCAACGAGTGAATAGCACTTTTTAGTGAATATTCTTGTTTCCATTGTGTGCTGTGTTTCAATTCGTTTCTTTTTGAATTTCATGTATCGAAACCACATCAACAACGTGTTGGTCAGAGAGATAGGTCAGGAGGTAAAGCCATCTGTAGAGTTACGGCAGATGGCTTTTTATAAACATTATTTGGCAATCAGTTTTCCTGTCTGTAGAATGACATTGTTTTCGATCAGTTTGTAGAAATAAACACCAGACGGGAAGTCTTCCAGATCGAGTATAGTTTCGATTCCGGTAATGTGGTTTTCCAGTTGTTCTTCACCGAGGAGGTCGTAAACGAAAAGTTCGCATCGGTTGATCAGTGATTCGTCTGTCAATGTTACGGTAACCGTCGTGCTGAATGGATTCGGGTAAACGATCAGGTTTTCCCCGTTTTCCGGATCAGGAATCCCCAGAAAAGCACAACTTCCCGGTACCGGGGCATTAGCGTCCATGGAACTTACTGTCAGACTACTCTCCGTAACCAACGCTCTTCCGAAAAGACGAACAGAATCGCCCAATTGAGCACTGTTTGCAACAATTGTCCCTCGGAACCAGGAGTATTCTGCTATGTCTGCAATGCCATCGATTTTCCAGTAGATGTTTCTCGATTGCGCTCCGTTCATCAGCATAATATTCGAATTCATGGTCGTTGAGAAGTTGCCGTTCACTTTAATAATGAAGACAGCATTTGTATTCTCCATTGCGTCGAAGTACACTGTGTCTGTAAGTGTTGCATCGCTATTCAATAAATAAGCATGTGGGGTAAGAACCAATCCATTTCCGAAATCGGCCGGATAGGCTAACTCAATATCGTACGACATCCCAGTAAGGTAGTTGTCCGCGTCTTCCAGATCACTTGCCGCCTGTGCAGTTGAACCGTCAGGAAAAAGATGAACCGTTCCGTCAACGTCATTGGAGTTGAAACCAACAGTTGGACTGGAGTTGCTTCCAACATCTCCCGTTACCATTGTCGTTCCCGAATTACTTACAGCACCATCGGAAGCAAACAGAGCGAAACACGCCGCAGCACCGAGTTCCGGAGCATTAGGGCCATCCTGTGGCGCACCACATCCGTACGGTGCC
This sequence comes from uncultured Fluviicola sp., assembly GCA_966211245.1. Classification (GTDB taxonomy): domain Bacteria; phylum Bacteroidota; class Bacteroidia; order Flavobacteriales_D; family Crocinitomicaceae; genus Fluviicola. Next base: position 3,742 of record CBIHND010000028.1, read on the forward strand.
TGAATGCGTGCTTCTGTAACGGTAATCGAACCTCCGGTTGTAAAAGCACGTCCATCCAGCGAATCTGCAGCTGCGATAATAATAGAAGCGTCGTTCGCCACGATGGTTCCTGTCATTCGTGTTCCGGCGGATAAGTTAACACCACCTTCCACTTTCCAGAAAACATTACAGGCTTCCGCACCATTCTTCAACATTACCTTTGCATCTGCGTGAACAGCTAATGATCCGTCGATCTTAAAAATGAACGTTGCATTAGGGTTGTTTTGCGCATCGAGAAAGAGTGTATCGTTGATGCTTGCCCCTCCGGTAATTGAGTACACCCCGGAAGTCAATGTTTGTCCGTTCCCCATGGTTGTTCCGATGGTATTGGTGCTATTGGCGAGGTTCAGTTGGTTGTACACCACGAACAATGCCACGTCAGCTTGTCCGGCATCATCATCGCTATCGTGAATATTTCCGTTTATGTTCCCAAATCCACTGATGGAACCGTCATTTGTCCCAATATCTCCGGTTACGATTGATTCCCCCATATTACTGACATTACCCGAAGAAGTAAAGAGCGAGAAATCGGATAGAATTCCCAACGCAGGAGCCTGTGCCACAGCCTCAAACGAAAAACCGCATGCGACGCTGCACACGAGTATAAAAAGTAATTTGTTTCCCATATTTCTTCAACTTAAGTTGTGAAGGACTATTCCTTGTAAACAAAGTTCGAAGGTTTGCAAGGCGGGTTTCTTACAGAAAGGAAAGGTTTGCTTACATATGTTACAGGGTGCTCACGCGGAGGAATCGGCAGATAAAGTATTCTCGCAGAGTACGATGGAGGTTTCGATGATTCAAGCAGAGAGGACGGTGGAAATTGACGAATAAATCGTTTCCTAATCAGATCAATGAGAAATTAAAGTCATCATCACTCGGATCTGTACGGCTTTTCGCAACACCGAATTCACAAGTACGGAATAGTGGAATAACAACAATGTTATGCGTGCATACCTTTGTTTCAAATCCCATTATGATGAAAACAATTGATTCACTATTCGTACTACTGCTAATCCTTGGAATTCAATCGTGTGCTTCGAACAACTTCTCGCGCCAGAAATACACCAATTTTGGTCATACCGGAAGACTTCACCTTAAAGAACAAAAACATACCGAGCCGAAGGAAAACTCATTGGAGAAAACGGAAGCGGATGAGGTTGGACGCGTTCAGACCAGCGAAGAAATACCTGAGCAGCCAACTGCCGGTGAAGTACTGACGGACGCCGCATCGGATATGGAAATTGTTGAAATCGAATCGGTAACTGCACAACCTGAATCAGGTGATACACTCATTGATGACGATGTGGAAGTAATTGATCTGGACGAACTTCATCGACAATTCAATTCGGTTTCTATTGGAGGTATTGTCTCTACACTAGCTACGGTTGGTTCTTCTCTGTTGGTTATTATTGCTATTGAATCAATCGGTTCTGCGGTGATTTTATTCATTCCGGTGGCCCTTGCTATTTTAAGTTTTGTCTTGCTGATCATAGCGGTAAAACGTGGACGTAACCTGAACAGAATTCACAATGCCATAGGTTACTCTCCGCAATGGACATTCTACCTATTGTATGTTTTGGATATTGTGTTTCTGTGTCTGACTTCCTTCGCGGCATTGTACGCTGTTGTACTGTTTCTCCTCATTCTCGTGATTTTGATGGGCGGTGGATTTTAATAATTGAAAATGGAAAATGGAAAATTGAAAATGGAGAAGCGATAGACGTGTTAGAAAAATAATCAATTAGGAATTTCTGGCTGGGTTCTTCGGAGAAAAAATACTCGTTCTTTTCAATTTTCACGTTCAATTCATTCGAGCTTCATCGGACTATAAACTTTCGCATCAACAAAGCCGTTTGCAGCCGAGGGTATTGAAAGTAGAAATGAAGGTGTAATAGGAACGGAATGGCCCTTACGCTGAAAGTGCAGAAAACAAGCTGAAAGTAGCGTCAATGAACCCCTGTTTGAGTTCAGTTGTCGGATTTTGGTCACAAAATCCGGTAACAACGTGACGAGTTGGGGTGAATTAGCGGATTGAAGTGTAGTTTTTCAAGCTTTCGAGTAAAGGCCTAGCCTTTTTGCCTACTTTTTTGGCAATGAAAAAAGTAGGAAAACCAAGAGATTCTTAGGCATTGTGCCTTTAATGGGAAATTGTCCCTTAGAGAGGAAATTTACAGCACTTCCAATTTTAGAAATTATTTATTTAATCAAAGAAAAAAGTAATTTAGCAAACACCAAACGGGGGATAGCTCATCTGGTACTGACGATCAACGAAAGGTTGTGTCAGGATTCCGACCGAAGCGTCGAAATGAGAGCTGAGAAAGAATAAAGAGGAACAAAAACTCAATAATTAAGGGGGATTAGCTCATCTGGCTAGAGCGCAACGCTGGCAGCGTTGAGGTGATCGGTTCGAGTCCGATATTCTCCACTTAACAGAGCGAGAAGCAGAATGAGAATGATGCTTCGGCTCTGTTTTTTTCATTATGTCTTCAACGCACTAAACATGAAACACACTTTCGCACTGTTAGCCCTAACGCTATTGACCTCCATCTCTTTCGCACAAAAAGGAAAAACGAAAACGAAAGAAGAACCGAAGCAAGCAACGACTACAAAACCATTTGTGTTGGGCGTTATCGATGAAATTCAGTCCAAAGAGCTTTCCGAAAAGCGAACGTTGAATATCTACTTACCTGAAGGCTACAATCCGAAGGATTCCATTACGTATCCGGTGATTTATTTACTAGATGGCTCGGCGGACGAAGACTTCATTCATGTTACCGGATTAGTACAATTCTACAGCTTCGAATGGATCAATATGTTGCCGAAATCGATTGTGGTGGGGATTGCAAACGTGGACAGAAGACGCGACTTTACCTTTCCGTCGAATGACGAGAATGTAAAGAAAATGGCACCAACCGGCGGACATTCAGAGCAATTCATTTCCTTTATTGAAAAGGAATTGCAGCCATACATTGCCAAAACGTACAAGGCGAACAACGATAAAACCATCATCGGACAGTCCTTGGGAGGCTTGCTGGCATCGGAAATTCTCATTAAGAAACCGACACTTTTCAACCGCTACATCATTGTGAGTCCAAGCTTGTGGTGGGACAACGGGACACTTTTGGATCAAAGTGCGACGGTTCTGGAAGAGAGTTTTGTTCAGAAAACAGATGTCTATATCGCTGTTGGAAAAGAAGGTGTTACACCAACCGATCCGCCGCGTGTCATGGAAGTCGACGCGAACATTCTTGCCGACAAACTAAAAGGAACGAAAAGCCCGAACGTGAAGGTTTATTTTGACTACTTACCGGATGAAAATCACGGGACAATCTTGCACCAGGCGGTTGCGAATTCGTTTGAGTGGTTGTACGGAAGTGACGAGTGACGAGTGCGAATCGTGTACCATTCCGTATTTTTTCGCTAGTATTGAATCGTTATCACCGAACTGTTTGCTGAAACATGAAAAAGTTCCCCTTCTTTAAAGCATTCTCTATTCTGTTCATTGGATCGAACCTGGTGTATTTTCCTTTTCTGAAAGAAACAGCGTCGGAATCTGCAGTTGAGAATAAAGATGCGAAATACGGTTACGTATCCGCTAATGAATCGGGAAGTGCGCCCAAATCAAAAGAGCGGTTCGACAAGGATGCCGCTGTAGTCATACAAACAGACCTGAAACCGTTGAAGCGATTTCCGAAAGACACTGCTGTTGTGCTTTCGATCGACGCTACCGGAAAGCAGAAGGACAGTTCCAAAACGGTCATCGGGAAAATGGTTGACGTCGCTTCAAAGAATGCAACCCCAGCCGCGATTACCAGTGCAGGCTATAAAGGTTTTGTCTCCACAAATGAGGGACTTTCCGTAAAGATCAGCGACAAGTTAGTCAAGAATAGAGTTACTCAGGAAAAAGCCGTGATGATAGCCGAAGGGATCGCAAAAGCGGCAAGTAGTTCGTTATTCCGAAAAACGAGTGTCGGAGTTATGGCTGGCGGCGCAACCTACATGGTGGTCCAATTCTTCAAAGAAGATTGTTCCTTACTGGAGAAGATTTCGATATCCGTTTGCATTGGGTTGCTGGCGATTCTGCTGTATAGCTGGTTGATCCGCAAGAAGTGGATGGTGTGAAAGTTGCATCCGCTGTAGTAGTTCATTACTTTTCTTTGATACGACATGCTTGGCATGTGTTCTTTCTGTGTTACTTTTTGTCCGCCAGAGGCGGATAACCAAAAAATCAAGTTCCGCCGCGGCGGACCAGGCCGTTCGGAATACCTGAATAGTTGGACAAAGCTATCAAAGCGCTTAATATCCTCGTTCCTCGGTTATTTAAAATCACTCCTTCGTCGTGAACTTTGATGCTTTGTTAGCTAACTATTGACGGCATTTCACCTCACTTTTTTGGCAGTTGACAGCGGTTCCGGCGAGAGTGTCAGATCCGCAACTGTTTCTTTATCGGTGATGATCTCGCTCTAGAATTAGAACGAGTAATAAACTTCCCCCTTTGGAGAGTTTATCCCGATGCTTCGGGAGGGAGCGAGGGGGAGGATACCCTATAAATCCGAATTTTCACTCAAAAAAATGTGGTTTTCCGCAATGATTTCTGCGGGAATTACGGTTGATGGTATGGATTGTAGAGGGTAAGTTTGGCGACGATTGTAGCATGAATAAAATGCTTTCGCTAGAATGGGGGATTATGGAACAGTGGAAGCTCGCGCTAGCAAGGAGTAAAGTGAAACTTTTTTGAATACAGACTCAAAGCAGTAAATAAACTTTATAAAAGATATAAAATGAGTTTAGACAAAATTTACACATATGACGAGGTAGTAAAATCGCTGAAACAAAAGGATCGTCAGAAACATTTGTTACTTGGAAATGGTTTCAGTATGTCATATAATTCAGGGATATTTTCATACAACGCATTAAGTAAGTTTTTGGAAAATCTAGATAACGACATTCTTCAAAAGCTTTTTCAAATTATCAAAACGAGCAATTTTGAACTTTTAATGGAACAATTGGATAATGTTGCCCAAATTGCAGAAGTTTTTGAGGCAGACAAAAAGGTTGTTCAAAATATCCGAAAAGCAACGCAAACGCTCAAGGAAAGTTTAATTGAAGCTATCAAAGAATTACATCCTGAGCATGTTTTTTCTGTTCCCGAAGAAAAAAGTAAAGCCTGTGCAGTTTTCTTAAATTCATTTCTTGCAGAGGGAGGTCAAATATTTACGACGAATTATGATTTGCTTTTATATTGGGTCTTAATGCGAAACGATATAGAAAATGCCACCGATGGTTTTGGTAGAGATGCAGAGGAAAGTGATGAATGGATTCCTTCAGATGAAAGACAATATTCAGAACTTCGTTGGGGAAAATACAAGGAAATTCAAACTGTTCATTATTTGCATGGAGCATTGCAACTATTTGATACAGGAGTCGAAGTAATCAAAGAGGAATATACCGATGAACATTTTCTATTAGAGAACATCAAAGCCAGAATGGAGAAAAAAGAATACCCAATTTTTGTGACAGCAGGGAATGGTTATGAGAAGCTTTCGCATATTGTACATAATAAATATTTGGCTAATTGCTATGAAAAGCTTTCATCAATCGGCGGTTCCCTAATTTGTTATGGATTCGGATTTGGAGATTATGACGAACATATTATTTCTGCGATAAACAAAGCTTCCAAGAAAAGAAAAGATGAAAATGGGAATTGGCTACCTTTTCTTACGAGTGTTTATATCGGTATTTATTCTGATAATGATGTAAAACACATAAAATCGATAGAAAAGAAATTTAAGGTTCCTGTTCGTCTGTTTGATGCAAAAACTGCGAATGTTTGGAGTTAATAAATCGGAGGGTTAATACTTTTAAAACCAAAAGTTTGATATCATATGAAACTTTTTGTCAATATCTTTAATCAAAAACATGGGGAATCACTTTGCATATTTCAGCGATGATCACAATCGAACTATTCATGTCTTAGTCAAAGATGTAATAATGAGAGATGAGGATTCTATACAGTCAATGCTTGTTAAGGAAATTGATCCACTTAGAGAAAGAGATTTTATTGAGGATGAGGGTTATAACAATGTTTCTCATCCGAATATCCCATTTGTTCTTCAAACGGATATTTTGAATGCAATTGAAAAAAGTGAGTTTCCCTGATTCGTGATATAAGATGAGATTTAAAGGATTCGACTTCCGCTTCTGATCATCCATCCCATCTCTCAGCGCTGCCTGTCCCGATTATTCAGATTAGGAGTGCAAAAATTCGCTAATTCGCGGGGCAAACTAATACGCCTCTCCAATCACCTGCGTTGTCCCCTCCCCAACTCAGCTTTCCCCGAATCCGTGTATTATTTCACTAAATAATCAACTACCAACTCATTAGAAATGATTAGTATTGCTCCGGATTGCGCCCCCGGCAATTCCGACTACTAATGAGAACTTTAATGAATACACCATCCAACGTACAAAAAACGAACGTGGATCTATTCCTACTCGGATTGATCGCATTGTTGCTGGTATTGGGTTATTACAATAACCAGGCGGGGCAGGCAGCGTCCAAAGTGAAATCGATTGTAAACGTCGTGAAACGATAAAAAAAGAGACCCTCCGTAGAAAGTCTCTTTACTATTTCTTTGCTGATTGAGCTTACATCTTACGTGGGCTTTCAATCCCAAGCAACTTCATTGAAGACGCTACCACATCTGCTACGCACTTGCTCAGCATCAATCGCACATTCTTCAAATCAGCGTTTTCTTCCTGCAGAATATTCACGTTCTGGTAGAAGTGATTGTATGTCTTCACGAGCTCGTAAGCGTAATTCGCAAGTACAGAAGGTGCGTGATCGCGTGCCGCTTCCTCAATCGCTGTTGGATAATCCAGCAACGCTTTGATGATGTCTTTTTCGTAATCCGTTAGTGAAGCGGAACTTACAGCGGAGTAATTGCCCGCCTTGCCCAGCAAACTGCAAATGCGCGCGTGAGCATACTGAATAAACGGACCAGTGTGACCATTCAATTCAATCGATTCCTCCGGATTGTACAACATACGCTTTTTCGGGTCAACTTTCAGTAAGTAGTACTTCAAACCACCCATTCCGATTTGTTCGAACAAACGCTCGCGTTCCGCGTCGCTCATACCGTCCAGGTGACCACGTTCCTGCGTAATCGCCTTCGCGCTTTGAACAACTTCTTCCATCAAATCGTCGGCATCTACCACCGTTCCTTCACGTGATTTCATCTTTCCGGAAGGCAAATCCACCATCCCGTAAGACAAGTGGTAGCACGAATCGGCCCAGTCGTAACCGAGTTTCTTCAAAATCAGAAACAACACCTGGAAATGGTATTCCTGCTCGTTCCCAACGGTGTAAATAATTCCGCTCAAATCCGGATAATCGCGCTTACGATCCACAGCCGTACCAACGTCCTGTGTCATGTAAACCGACGTTCCGTCTGAACGCAACAACAACTTATGATCCAGTCCTTCCGAAGTGAGGTCAATCCAAACCGAACTGTCTTCCTTGCGGTAGAACACGCCTTTTTCCAATCCTTCGGTTACAAGGTCTTTTCCCAAAACATACGTTTCGGATTCATAGTACAAGCGATCGAAATCAACGCCCATGCGCTCATACGTTTTGTCGAAACCGTCGTACACCCAGCCGTTCATGGTTGTCCACAAGAGGTAAACCTCCGGGTCACGACCTTCCCAACGCACCAGCATGTCTTTCGCTTCACGCAAAATGGCTGTTTCGTTCTTCGCAAGGTCTTTGATTTTTGCGTCGATTCCTTCGATTGCCTTTTCGCCTGCCTGTCCGGTAGGCAGGTCTTTTCCAGCCTTCGCTTTCGCCAATTCCTGGTATTTCTCAACCGTTGCAGGCAGGAATCCGTCGAAATTTCCGGCTTCCCACAAAGCAATGATCTCCTTCGCTTCAGCGTTGAAACGCTTGTCGAATTCGACGTAGTATTTTCCGACGAGTTTGTCGCCCTTCATACCTGTGTTTGCAGGCGTTTCGCGCTCTCCTTTATCGTTCAGCGGCGAGTATTTCTGCCACGCCAGCATGCTTTTACAGATGTGAATTCCGCGGTCGTTGATGATCTGCGTTTTGATCACGGAATGCCCGTTCGCCTTCAGAATTTCAGCTACAGAGTATCCAAGGAACACATTGCGCAAGTGACCAAGGTGAAGCGGTTTGTTGGTATTCGGTGAAGCGTATTCTACCATGATCGTACGCTTCGAGTTCGGTTCTTTGAAACCATATTTCTCAGCCGAATGAATGCTGTTCAATGCTTCCACCCAGTAAGATTCAGGGTAAACGAGGTTCAAGAATCCACCCACGATGGAGAAATCGGAAACGAGTCCTTTTTCTTTCAAATGGTTTCCAATTGTCGTCCCGATTTCGTCCGGTTTTTTGCCCAGTAATTTCAGGTACGGAAACAGCACAAGCGTTTTGTCGCCGTTGAATTCTTTCTTAGTGTGTTGAAAGGTGAAGGTAAGGTCAGTATGAGTAGTTCCAAATAGGGTGTTGAAGTGTTGCGTTAGTTCTTGTTCTATTAAATGTTCCATGAACGCTTTCTTATTTGGTAACGATGGACGAGAGAATGTCAAAAGTGATCTCTGCCATCTTATTTTTCTTATTGTCTAAGCACGGATTTACTTCGACTATTTCGAGGCAAACGGTCTTTTCGTTTTCCATTAGCAAAGTAAGCAAATCTTTAGCTTCCTGCGGCGATAAACCATTTCCTACCGGAGTTCCTGTACCGTATGAAGTCAGTTCGGGATCCATGGAATCTACGTCGAAAGAAATGTAAATGGCATCGCAATCGGCGAGCTGAGTGAGGATCCGCTCCACAATCGTCGGAACTCCCAGCTGCCTGACCAACTCTACCGTATGGTTGGTAATGGAAAACTCATCCATCACAGCAATTTCTTCTTCTTCGCAATCGCGTACGCCTACATACACCAAATCCGACGTTTGAACCATCGGTGTGACGCTTGCGCTTGCCTGGAACGCTTCCCAGAACTCGCGGGTCTTTGCATCTACATCATTACGTTTGTACTTCAGGTTATCCTGATTCGTTACAATCGCCAGCGGCATTCCGTGCATATTTCCCGAAGGAGTAGTGAACGGAGAGTGAATATCCGCGTGCGCATCGATCCACACAACTCCCAAACGTTTATCCGCCATAGCGCCTTTGATTCCTGAAATTGTTCCCGCGGCAGAACCGTGGTCACCTGCAAGCACAATCGGGAATTTGTCGTCGTTCAAACGAGCTGCAACAGCTTCCTTTACTCCGTAAAACACCTTCGCATAAGCATCAATGTACTTCGCAAATGGAAATGGAGTAGGGTGATCGAGTGCTGCGTTGCTGTCAGTTAGAACTTGGGTTTCAAATTGCCCGAAATACTGTGATCCGGCTGAGCGTGCGGCGGTGAAAATGGCAGTTGGTCCTGCTGACGCACCCCTTGTACCGGCGGTGATTTCAGAATTGTTAATAATAAACGAGTAGCTTTTGTTCATGTGACGAAGTTGCGTGCAAAGGTAAGTTTAAAGTTCAAATTGATGAATTCAAAATTCAAAATGAGCACATTCAGAATTATCAATGATTAATTATCAAGGGAGTAATCAATGGTGTAGGTCGATCTTGATAATTCATTCGTTCATAATTAATAATTTTCAGAACACACGGGTTTAAATTTTGAATTTGATCGTTTTGCATTTTGAACTTTAAATCGCGTAGCGATTAAACTTGTTTATCTTTACCCAACTTTTACTAATACTGAGTGCTTTATGAAGCTTCTTTCGAGTTGTCTTTTATTGATTCTTTTGGTGGCGACTCTGCAATCCTGCGGTGATAATTCCATCAAAGAAGGGAAGATTGTTTATGCAATCGATTACCCGAATCACAAAGACAATTTCTTCTTGTACAGCATTTTACCGAAAGAAATGGAACTGAATTTCAAGGACGGAAAAATGCAATCTGTAATCAATAAAGCGAACCTCAAAAATGCATTGCTGGTTGATTGTAACACAAAAGACGTTGGCGCTTATTTTCAATATGGAACCGAATCGTTCAACGTGCAATTGAATCCGGACGATGTACAAAAGATGTTATCCGACCAGAAAAAATACAAGATCAAATTTGTGGACGAAACCAAAGAAATAGCGGGTTTTGATGCCAAAAAAGCCATCGCTACATGCGTTACGGATCAGTCCGACAAAATTGAATTGTGGTACACCGAAGAAATTCAAATGAAGAATTCCAACTGGTACAATCCCTTCAAAGAAGTTCCCGGAGTATTGCTCGTTTACGCGATTGATCGCTATGGAATCCGAATGGAATTCAAAGCAAAGCGATTTGAAGACGTTTCCATATCCGACGAACAACTGGCTTTGCCGAAAACCGGCGTGAAAATCCCTTACGTGGATTACAATAACAAACTGAACGATCTGTTTAAATCTTTCGAATAATGCGTTACCTACTTGGATTTGTCTTTCTTCTTTCAGCGACACTTACGTTTGCTCAGAAACCTTTTGAAGGAAAAATGACCTATACCGCATCCATCATGATGCCCGACACAAACATCGTGTACCGTACCTGGGATGTAAACGTCTATACGAACGATACGATTGTACGTGTGGAAACCGAAGGCGGGCAATTTGGAACGCAGGTGTACATTCGTCACATGCAGCTGAACAAAGCATATTTGTTGCTGGATATCGAAGGACAACGCTTTGCGATTCAAACGGATTTGAATAAAACTGCGGACACTGCGAAAGTGACGTACACCACTAAAAAGCTTTTCGGGTCGAAAAAGATCAACGGCCTGAAATGCAAAAAATACCGCATTGTAGACGAAGGAAACGAAGGATTTATCAGCTACTTCGCGAAGCAATATTCCAACAAATACCTCGAAGTTTACAAAGACATTCCCGGATTGGCTGTAGACTACTACCTGCCGTCGAACGATGGGTTGATTCATTACGAAATGAAATCCATGACAGCGCAGAAAGTCAACCGTGATCTGTTCGGAATTCCTTCTGATTACCAAAAAGTTACTTTCGACGAGTTTCTTCACATGATGATGGGGGAATCGGAAGGAGAGGAGTAAATCCTCCCCCCTGCCCCCTCCAAAGGGCAATTTCCCAAAGAATAGCACAAACCAAATTGCGAAAATAATTGCACGCTGATTACGCTGATCAGCGCTGATTTATTTATGGGTGTTGTACATAGATTTCGCTGATAAGGAGAATCTGTCAATGACAGATTCCTGTAATCCGCGTGATCGAACTACTTAGCAGGTCACTCGTGTTTAACATCTGCGTAAATCTGTGAAATCAGCGTGAGTTTATTACTATGTGCTAATCAATAGGAAATCGCTCTCCAAAGGGGGAGAGGCTCGTATACTACTTTTGTTCAGGGTTTATAGAATAATTTGGTCGACGGGTTGTTTTATGACCTTCAGGTTGTTCCCCCTTTGGAGGGCCAGGGGGAGGACAAAGCCAAACTTGATTTTCAACTCAAACTTAATAACGATCAAACCATCAAACTCCCTAACTAACAACCCCCTGTTTATACCTTTCCCGTAACGACACCATTCTTCCCCGTTTTCTGAGTTAACTTCGCGTGATACACAAGCAAAAAATGGCATTAGAGAACGAATATCGCCCAAAAGAAGAGCCTGTTGAAGAGAAAACTTCAGCAAAGAGAACTCGTTACTCTACGGATGAGCCTGAGGTTGAACCGAAAGCCAAAGAGAAAAAAACGACTTCCAACCGAGCTGAGAAAGAAAGTAAAATCTCACTCAAAGGCTTTGGTTCCCGTTTCGACAAGAAGCGCACCAAGACCATTGTCGGAATCGGACTGGTACTCTTTTCCTTCTTCACCTTCCTTTCCTGCGTTTCTTACTTTTTTACCTGGACCGCAGATCAGGATCGTGTATTGAACAAAACACTTTTCGAATTACTCTTTGATGACAATCCGGAACCAGTAGCCAACTGGCTGGGCAAATTCGGAGCATGGATGTCGCATTTATTCATGTACCGTTGGTTCGGGTTATCCTCCTTTGCCATTTCATTCTCCGTATTCCTGATCGGTTTTCGCTGGATGTGGAACATTCGACTTTTGCCAATCAAACGTTCCCTGGCCGTGGCTTCGCTGTTCATGGTTTGGTCGTCGTTATTCCTCGGGTACTTTGTTCAGCAGATTGATTATCTCGGTGGAACTTTCGGTTACGGGGTGAATCAATGGCTGAAATTGTCCGTGGGATCCTTCGGAGCATTCGTGTTCATCGTTGCGTTGCTGTGGGTGGTTTTGGTTGTTCTGTTCAACGCAGACATCGCTTCGTGGTTCAGAGGAAGAAAATTGTCCTTCGCTGACGAAGACGATGCGGAACCGGTCGTTGAAAAAGGTTTCACGGATCTGAACGTCGTGAACACCATCAAAGACGAAGATATCGTACAGGACGAAACTTCTGAAGCGATACACTTTGACGAAGATGAAGCTGAAAACGAATACGAGGGACCGGAAACTGAGCTGACGGACGAAGAGGAGGAAGGGGATGTTGAAGAAGACAGCTTCATCGTTGTTCACAAAGACGTTGCTGTCGAAGAAGACCTTTCTGTTGAGCCGTCTGCACCGCTACTTCCGGAAATCGAGGATTTCGAAGACGGCGACTTTGCGGTTTCCATCGCACAAGGTGAAGCTGCATTGAGCGAAGAAGAATTGAACAACCGTCAGGCAGAATACGGTGACTACGATCCAACACTGGATTTGTCGAGCTACGTATTGCCTCCGATCGACTTGTTGAAAGAATACGGAAAAGGTCAGGTGTCGATTGACAAGCAAGAGCTCGAAGACAACAAGAACAAGATTGTTGAGACACTCTCACACTATAAAATTGACATTGCGAAGATCAAGGCGACAGTTGGACCTACGGTGACATTGTATGAAATTGTTCCGGCTCCGGGAGTTCGGATCTCGAAGATCAAAAACCTCGAAGACGATATCGCGTTGAGTCTTTCCGCATTGGGAATCCGTATTATCGCACCGATTCCGGGGAAAGGGACTATTGGTATCGAAGTTCCGAACAGTAAGCCGGACATGGTTTCCATGCGTTCATTGATCGCATCCGAGAAGTTCCAGAATTCCGATATGGAATTGCCGATCGTAATGGGGAAAACGATTACAAACGAAACCTATGCTTTTGATTTGACCAAAGCGCCACACTTGTTGGTGGCAGGAGCAACCGGACAAGGTAAATCCGTTGGTTTGAATGCGATTCTCGTTTCGATTCTCTACAAAAAACACCCGGCTCAGGTGAAATTTGTCCTTGTCGATCCGAAAAAAGTGGAATTGACGCTGTACAATCGCATCGAACGCCATTTCCTTGCGAAACTTCCGGGAGAAGAAGATGCAATCATTACCGATACAAGCAAGGTAGTGAACACACTGAACTCCCTGTGTATTGAAATGGACAACCGTTACGAATTACTGAAAGAAGCGCAGGTACGTACCATCAAGGAATACAACGCGAAGTTCATTGCGCGCAAGCTGAATCCGGAAAAGGGACACCGTTTCCTTCCCTATATTGTGGTGCTGATTGACGAGTTCGCGGATTTGATCATGACTGCCGGAAAAGAAGTCGAGCATCCGATTGCCCGTCTGGCACAGTTGGCTCGTGCAATCGGAATTCACCTGATTGTCGCAACTCAGCGTCCTTCCGTGAACGTAATTACCGGTATGATCAAGGCAAACTTCCCGGCGCGTATTGCGTTCCGCGTATTGTCCAAGATCGATTCCCGTACCATTCTGGATTCTTCGGGAGCAGATCAGTTGATTGGTCGCGGGGATATGTTGATTTCACTTGGATCGGAACTGGTTCGTGTTCAATGTGGATTTGCCGACACTCCGGAAGTAGACGACATTTGTAAGTTCATTGGTGAGCAACGCGCATACCCTGAAGCACTATTGCTGCCTGAATATGTTGGGGCAGATGGTGGCGACGGAAACGACATTGATCTGGATGATATTGATCCGTTATTCGCTGATGCGGCGAGAATGGTGGTGATGCACAACCAGGGATCAGCTTCTTTATTGCAACGTAAACTGAAACTCGGCTACAATCGCGCAGGACGTATTGTTGATCAATTGGAAGGTTACGGAATCATTGGCCCGTTCCAGGGAAGTAAAGCGAGAGAGGTGTTGTTCTCGGATATTGAAGCACTGGAAGATTATTTGGGATCGAAGGGACTGAATTGAAATTCAAAATTATTTAATTCAAAATTCAAAATTGAAGACCGCTGAATCCGATGGGAGAAACGCGTCAATTTTGAATTTGATCATTTTGCATTTTGAATTTTGTTGGTTCCTTTGGCACAATTTCTGATATTTGCACCGAAAATTTGATTGTATGAAAAACATGTTGCTTGCATTAGCTCTGATCGTTTGCGGAGTATCATTTGGTCAGGATGCTAAAGCAAAAGCCATTCTTGACAAGGTTTCTACCAAGATCAAGGCGAATAAAACCTTCTACTGTGAATTCAGTGCGTCGATTAAGAAATCGTCGGGATCTACCTCAACAATTACCGGAAAAGGATGGGTGAAAGGAGATAAATTCTCTGCAACTTACGGTGAAAACACGGTTATTTCCAACGGAACAAAGACATGGTCGATTATCAAAGCAGAGAAAACGGTATACGAATCAGATGCTGATGAAGACGATGATGAATCCATGAACCCTAAGAAGTTGATGACGATGTGGGAAACAGGATTCAAGAACAAATATGTGAAAGAGGAGACATTGAACGGTGAAAAGGTACACGTGATCGATTTGTATCCTACCAATCCGAAGACCGCATCTTACCATACAATCGTATTGTACATTGCTAAAGATGATAACGAGTTGAAAAAAGCCGTTATGAAAGCCAAAGACGGAACAGTAACAACTTACTCCGTAACGAAATTCACTTCAAATCCAAGTGTAGAAGATTCTAAGTTTGTGTTTGATTTGAGCAAGTACCCGGGATACAAGGTAGTGAAGAATTAACAACAAGAAATACAAAGGAATGGGAATGCAGATGATGTGTTCCCATTTTTTTTGTGTTCAAAGTTCAATAGATTGAGCTTAAACAACACTACCCCCTCGAACTTTTAAACAATTAATCCCTTGAACTTTCCTGTGGCATAGTTTCTGCACTACACCACAAAAATCAATTTACCATGAAGAATATTTTCCTCATTCTATGTTTGGCAATCGCCTCAACGTCCTTCGCGCAAGACGCTAAGTCGAAGGGAATTCTGGATAAAGTTTCCTCCAAAGTAAAAGCGAACAAGACGCTTTATGTGGAATTCAGTGCATCCGTAAAAAGCAGTTCAGGTTCAACTACCACAAGCACCGGAAAGGGCTGGGTGAAAGGAGATAAGTTCTCGGCAACATACGGTGATAACGCGATGATCTCGAACGGAACCAAGACGTGGTCGGTAGTAAAGAAAGAAAAGAAAGTCTACGAATCCGATGCCGACGAAGACGATGAATCCATTAATCCTAAGCGCCTGATGACGATTTGGGAGAAAGGCTTCAATAGCAAATACGATAAAGAAGAAACGCTGAATGGAAGTAAGGTACACGTGATCAATTTGTATCCCAAAAATGCAAGAACAGCGGAGTACCACACCATCACGGTTTACATCGGGAAAGATGATAGTCAGTTGAAGAAAGCAGTTCTAAAAAAGAAAGACGGTTCTGTGATGACTTACAGCATTACAAAGTACACAGCAAACCCTACGGTTGAGGATTCAAAGTTTGTCTTCGACATCAAGAATTATCCGGGGTATTCGGTTGTGAAGAATTAGAGTATTAAACCACTGGTGATAGAGTAGAGCAGTTCTTGAGCAATCGGGACTGCTTTTTTTGCGTACTTCGGAACAGGTTAGAATTGAGGCTCACACATATTTTTATGTTTTAGTTCTAATTGCCTGAGAGCTTTTGTATGTCTATTCTAAGTAAGAATTAGACTAAGGAATTAAGAGGCGTCAAAAACATATTTTCATGAAATCATGATTTTTGAAAAACATGATTTTTAGAAATCAAAAAAACCGCTCCAAAATTTGAAGCGGTTTTCAGATTCTTTCGTTTTTTAGAACTCATACAGTTTCACCAATTCTTCTTTAAAGCGATCCAGCGGCAGGAATTGCTTCTCCAGCGAAACTGCAAACGGAACCGGAGTGTCAATCGATGCTACACGTTTTACCGGAGCATCCAGGCAATCGAAGCAGTTCTCGTTAATCAACGCCGCAATTTCACCACCGATACCACCAGTCATGCAATCTTCGTGAAGAATGATCACTTTTCCTGTTTTGCGCACCGATTCATAGATTGTAGCTGTATCTAACGGAAGTAAAGTCTTCAAATCGATCAAATCCGCAGAAATTTCAGGGTTTTCATCCAGCGCTTCCATAGCCCAGTGAACGCCAAGACCGTAAGTTACAATCGTAATGTCATCTCCCTTACGAACATAGCCGGCCTTACCGATTTCAGTTGTGTAGTAATCGTCATGAATGTCCTCACGGATGCTACGGTACAGGTACTTGTGTTCGAAGAACAAAACCGGGTTCGGGTCTTCGATAGCCGCGTTCAGTAATCCTTTTGCGTCGCCCGGAAATGCAGGGTAAACCACTTTCAATCCCGGAGTATGGAAGAACCACGCTTCATTACTTTGGCTGTGGAACGGTCCTGCAGCCGTGTTTGCTCCTGTAGGCATACGGACAACAACATCAGCGTTTTGTCCCCAACGCCAATGAATTTTTGCGAGATTATTGATAATCTGATTAAATCCACATGTTACGAAATCGGCAAACTGCATTTCTACGACTGCTTTCATTCCACTGATCGACAGTCCAAGACTTGCACCGACAATCGCAGACTCACACAAAGGTGTGTTGCGAACGCGATCCTTCCCGAACTGCTCTACAAAACCTTCAGTTACCTTAAATACACCGCCGTATTCGGCAACATCCTGACCCATAATCACCAATTCAGGGTAACGCTCCATTGATTGGCGTAAACCATCCGAAACCGCATCAATCAAACGCTTTTCCGATTTGTTTCCGGATGCGTTGATTACTTGTGGGGTATGTGGCGCAAAAAGATCAGCCAATTCTGTTTCCATAGAAGGAACGATCGGTCCTTCCGCAAATGCAATATCCAATCCGGCCTGAATTTCAGCCTTGATCTTGTTTTTTACTTCTTCTTTTTGTACTTCGGTCAACACTCCGATTTCTTCCAGGTACAATTCGTAGTTGGTAACCGGGTCTTTTTTCGACCATTCGTCCTGGATTCCGTCAGGATAGTATTTCGTTCCGGAAGCTTCCTCATGACCACGCATTCTGAATGTCATGCATTCCAACAGGAACGGACGTGGTTTTTGGCGAATTGACTCAGCAATCTTACGAATCGTGCGAATGACTTCAAGAATGTTGTTTCCGTCGACCTGGAACGCGTCCATTCCGTACCCTATACCTTTGTCGATGAATTGTTTACAACGGAATTGTTCGTTGGATGGAGTAGAAAGTCCCCAGCAGTTGTTTTCCACAGTGAAAATCACTGGAAGATCCCATACGGCAGCAACGTTCAGTGATTCGTGGAAATCTCCTTCAGAAGCTCCACCGTCACCGGTAAATACGATAGTTGCCTGCTTGTTGTCTTTCAGTTTGTTTGCCAAAGCAATTCCGTCGGCGATTCCAAGCTGTGGACCAAGGTGAGAAATCATTCCCACGATGTTGTACTCTTTCGCTCCGAAGTGGAACGAACGGTCACGCCCTTTGGTAAATCCTGAAATTTTTCCCTGGAACTGAGCAAACAAACGATCCAACGGAATGCCACGAGTCGTGAAAATTCCAAGGTTTCTGTGCATTGGCAGAATGAATTCCTCCTGGTTCATGGCAAGTGCCGCACCAACGGAAATCCCTTCCTGTCCCCAACCGGAAAACCACTTGGTGATCTTCCCTTGTCGCAGTAAAATCAACATTTTCTCCTCGATCATGCGAGGCTTCATAATGCTTTCGTAAATCGAAAGGAGTTCTTCGTTTTCAAATCCGGTTCTGTCGAACTGAATACTTCTCTTTTTTAATGCGACTTCCATAACTGTTTTCCTTGTCGCAAAAATAGTTTAAAATGTAACAAGCCGGGCTGTGATGGGAAGGGTTAATGTGTCCCGATGTTTAACAGAATGATAAAATAGTAACGGGATGATCGTCGAGCGGAGCGGATACCGTCTTTTTGTATCAAAGGAGAAGATGTCGAAGAGTAGATATGGGAAAGTTGTACACCAACTGATCTACTAATACATCGCGTTACTAAGCTACTGGTATACATTTTGAATCTATTGATTCAAACGTCTGTGATCTTCTGCGTTCCTCTGCGGGAGAAAACAAAAAGAGGTGTCCACAGTGAACACCTCTTCCAAAAATATAGATAAGGATTAAACCAATCCCTGATCGATCATTGAATCAGCAACCTTAACAAATCCGGCGATGTTAGCACCTTTAACGTAGTCGATTGTTCCATCTTCAGTTTTACCGTACTTCACACAAGCTTCGTGGATAGAAACCATGATTCCGTGCAAACGTTGGTCAACTTCTTCAGAAGACCAGCTCAAACGCAAAGAGTTTTGAGACATTTCCAAACCTGAAGTAGCAACACCACCAGCGTTAGACGCTTTTCCTGGCGAGAACAATACTTTAGCAGCCTGGAACGCAGCAATTGCTTCCGGAGTAGATGGCATGTTAGCACCCTCAGCAACACAGATAACTCCGTTTGCAATCAATGCTTTTGCTTCGTCTCCGTTCAACTCGTTTTGAGTAGCACAAGGAAGAGCGATGTCTGCCTTCACTTCCCAAGGACGTTTTCCGGCAACGAAACGTGCATTTGGGTATTGCTTCACGTACTCTTCAATACGCCCGCGCTTAACGTTTTTCAATTCCATTACGAAAGCAAGTTTCGCAGCGTCGATACCTTCAGCATCGTGGATGTAACCAGATGAATCTGAAAGCGTAACTACTTTACCACCCAATTGAGTTGCTTTCTCACAAGCATATTGAGCAACGTTTCCGGAACCTGAAACAACAACTGTTTTTCCAAGGAAAGAATCATTTTTAGTAGCCAACATTTCTTTTGCAAAGTATACAGTACCGTAACCTGTTGCTTCCGGACGAATCAAAGATCCACCCCAGTTGCGTGCTTTACCGGTCAAAACTCCGGTAAACTCGTTACGAATACGCTTGTATTGTCCGAACATGTAACCAATTTCACGTCCTCCAACACCGATATCTCCCGCAGGAACGTCAGTATCAGCACCAATGTGACGAGAAAGCTCAGTCATGAACGATTGACAGAATTTCATTACTTCGTTATCTGATTTTCCTTTCGGGTCAAAATCAGAACCTCCTTTACCACCTCCCATTGGAAGAGTAGTCAATGAGTTTTTGAAGATTTGCTCAAATCCTAAGAACTTAAGGATAGAAAGGTTAACAGAAGGGTGGAAGCGAAGACCACCTTTGTATGGACCGATAGCAGAGTTGAACTCAACACGGTACCCACGGTTTACCTGAACCTCACCTTTGTCATCCAACCACGGAACTCGGAACATGATTGTTCTTTCCGGCTCAACAATACGATCCAAAATCTTTGCATCCTTGTATTTTGGATGTTCTTCCATAAACGGGATAATCGCTTCAGCAACTTCATGTACAGCTTGCAAGAACTCAGCTTCATGACCGTTTGTCGCCTTTACTTTGTCCATAAAAGCGTCAATCTGTGCTTGGTATTTACTTGACATTTATATTAACGTTTAAATAATGAGTGAGGCAAATGTAGTATTTTTTTATACTCGTGTTCGTTGATTTCAAGGTAAGTTATTAGCACTCCCCGATAACCTTGAAATCCTAAAAGTGTAGTCCGTTTTTACTGGATCGATTTACCTAAACCCAATAATTTCTTCGTGTTGAAATAATAATAGTATTTCAGTTTTGTGTAAAAAATCACATTCTATTCATCATAAATACACACAATAACCGGTTTTGCGGGCTAAAACAGGAGTTAGGAATACCAGTTTTTGCTGCCATTTTACTGGTTTTTAAGGTTTTTACACCTTACCTTTGTCTAAATTTCAAAATGAAGCAACTGTTATGCAGATTGTGCGTTTTGAATGCAAAGAGATCACATCGACTTACTATGAAAAGAATTATCGCATTATTCGTTACGCTATCGGCACTTACTACTGCTTCTGCACAAGTTTCAGTTTGTTTGGGTACTGATGCAACGGTATGTCAAGGGCAAACGGTTACCATCAATAACTGTTCAAGTGGTTCCGGTGGTGGAGCCATCAACATGAACAACCCAGGTTCAGTAACTTTGGGGGATGACCAGTGGAGCCCACTTGTTCCAATGGGGTTCAACTTTAACTTCTACGGAACAAACTACAATCAGTGTGTAATTGGTTCTAACGGAATCATTTCATTTAACTCTTCAAACGCAAACGGATATTGTCCATGGTCGCTTTCAGCATCGAATACGCTTCCAAACCCGTCGTTAAGCCAGTGTTTTAACGCAGCAATGTTGTGTTACGGAGACTTATATCCTACAGGACCTACGAGTGGTCCGGTTCAGTACCAGACAATTGGAACTGCTCCGAACCGAATGTTTGTGGTATTGTACAACAGTGTTACTATGTATTCATGTACTAACCAGTGTGTATACGCAGCAATCATTTTCTACGAAACATCGAATAATGTTGAAATGCACATCGGTTCTAAAACTGTTTGTTCTACATGGAACGGTGGTATTGCAGTTCAGGGAGTTGAAAACGGAGCAGGAAACGTTGCTACAATTACTCCGGGAAGAAACATGACAGTTTGGACAGCGAATAACGATGGACGTCGTTTTACACCAACTTCCCCTAGTAATACAAATGCATACACTCACTCAGTAATTCCTTACCAGCAGGTAACTGCTCCGGGAGGAAGCTTGCAGTGGAGAAATTCATTGAACCAAACATTCCCGTACAACGGTGGTGTACTTCAGATTAATCAGATTCCTCCGGGTACAACAGGTTACTGGCTTACAGGAAGCTCTTGTGGTGTGTCTACCGGAGCAGCATCGGATACAACATGGATTACTCGTATCAACGTAACAGGAAACGCAACTGCAACTACAGATTACTGTAGCGGTGGAAACGGAACTGCAACAGTGAACGTAACAAGTACTACTGGTGGACCATTCACGTATTCGTGGAACCCAACCGGACAAACAACGCAGACTGCAACCGGATTAGTAGCAGGGCCTTATACGGTAACCATTACCAACTCAATCGGTTGTACGGCAAACGTAAACGTGACCGTTCCGAACACAACAGCTACTTCAAGTGGAACAACTACGTTGGTGAGCTGTCCGGGTGGAAGCGATGGTACAGCTACGGCTACAATGACTCCTGCTTTAGGAACCATTTCTTACAACTGGTACGATGCGGGTGGTCAGACTACACAAACCGCTACAGGACTTAGCGCAGGAACTTACCACTGTGAAATTACTTCAAGTGTAGGTTGTGTGGATACTGTAACGGTAACGGTAACTGAAATCGCTCCGATGGTTGCGCAAATTGTTACACAACAAGATGCAACATGTAACTCTGGTTCTGATGGTATCCTAATTTACCAGGTATCAGGCGGAACACCGAACTATTCCTACTCTTGGGATAATTCAACTTCAACAATGCAGGGCGCAAACGATTTGGCGGCCGGAACACATACAGTTACTATTACTGACCAAAACGGTTGTGTGATTACCGCAACAAATACCATTGGAGAACCTGCACCGTTGCAGTTGACAAATATTACTCCGGATATGTTCCTATGTCCTGAAAGCGCTACAACGCTTACTGCAACAGGAACTGGTGGTAGCTCAGCTTACACATACACATGGTCTGAAAACGGAACCGTTATCGGAACCGGACAAAGCATTACAGTTGATCCTTCAACTCCGGTTACACAATACTGTGTTGTGCTGACAGAAGCATGTGGATCTCCAAGCACAGATTCCTGTATGACAATTACGTTCCCTACACCGGTTGATCCGATGTTTGTGCCGAACGTTCCTGTACAGTGTGTACCTGGTAACTTTACATTTATGAATGCATCTACAAATGCAGGTGATATTTCTACAGTGTTTATTGAATTCGGTGATGGAAAATCTGAAACTGTAAACGGAAACAGTGATGTAAATCATACTTATGATTACAGTGGAGTTTACGAAATGACAGCAACCGTTACTTCTGTTCATGGATGTGTGACAGTTGGCGTGTTCCCTGGAATTGTAACAGTGGTGGATAACCCGATTGCAGACTTTAACTTCTCATCGAACCCAACAACCATTTTTGAAACTACGGTTAAGATGCAGGATAAATCATCGGCTGATGTTGTATCATGGTCATGGTTGTCGCCTGGATCTACTCCAACGGCAAGCTCTCAGCAGAACCCTACATTCAATTTCCCTGATGGAGTGGTAGCAAACTACCCTGTAATGTTGGTGGTTGAATCTGCTGAAGGATGTATCGATACAGTAGAACACATTTTGATTGTGAACAGTGATATCTTGTTCTACGCACCGAATGCGTTCACACCTGACGGAGACGAATACAACCAGTCATGGGGATTCTTTGTCTCAGGT
This sequence comes from uncultured Fluviicola sp., assembly GCA_966211245.1. Taxonomy (GTDB): domain Bacteria; phylum Bacteroidota; class Bacteroidia; order Flavobacteriales_D; family Crocinitomicaceae; genus Fluviicola. Next base: position 26,500 of record CBIHND010000028.1, read on the forward strand.
GTTGACGAATACAACTTCGAATTATTGATCTTCGACCGTTGGGGAGAAATCATCTGGGAAACACATGATGTAAATGCGAAGTGGGATGGAACATACCACGGAAGAGTAGTTCCTGCCGGCGCATACCACTGGGTTGCTCGAGTGAAAGACCTTTACAACGACTCTAAAAAAGAATTTAACGGAGACATTAACGTTTTACGTTAGTAATTGATCCCCCAAAGAAAAAACAGTCCACCTCGGTGGACTGTTTTTTTTGTCCAAAGGTTTCCGCTGAAGCAGATTCAAAGGTTCAACAGTTCAAAATCACTTGAACCTTTAACTTACTTTCCTTGAACGTTTAAATACCAAAGCACTTTGAACTCCTCGAATGACGCTTCTTTTGAACTTCAAACCTTGAACCGTTAAACTGCGAAACCTATCTTTGCCCCCATGAAAAGATTATCCGTTCTCAGCGCGATTTTGGCATCTTCGATCTCATTCGCTCAAACCAACTGGAGAGACACTTCCAAAGTCACCATTCCGGAGTTTAAGAAGAATCTTAATAAATCAGGGAGCCATTACCTGAAAGGTACCTTCCTGACGCAAGCCTGGGCACGGTATACAGATATGAACCCGGGAACGTTGATTGACGGCACTCCCAAAGCGGCTTACGGTGATATTGGAATTCGTCGTTGGCGTATGCAGGCCTTCGGACAAGTAACCGATCGTATTTTCTTCTACACGCAATTCGGAGTGAACAACTTTACAGTAACCACTCCGCGCCATACAGGTGCTTTTATGCACGATGCAGTGACGGAATATAAAATCTGTCCGCAGGTGCAATTGGGAATGGGGTTAACCGGCTGGAGCGGAATGTCGCGTTTTTCAGCTCCAGCGGCCGGAGCAATCATGGGGTTCGAAACGCCACTTTATCAGCAAACAACCAACGGTGTGAACGATCAATTTGTTCGAAAACTTTCCATTTATGCAAAGGGGCAGGTGTCTAAACTGGATTACAGAATTGCAATCTCAAGTCCAATGTCGACCAAGAATAGTGTAGTGACATTACCAGCTATTTCCCAAACAGCAAGTTTTGTTCCCGGAGTTGGAAACCTGCAAACATCAGGATACCTGTTCTGGCAATTTTTCGACAAGGAAAGCAATGCCGTTCCCTACCTGGCCGGAACGCACCTGGGGAAAAAGACCGTGTTTAATATCGGAGCGGGATGGGTTCATCAAAAGGATGCAATGTGGAATACACAAAGCAATGGCGATACTGTAATGCACGATCTCCGTTTGTTTGGAATAGACTTGTTTTTGGATGTTCCGGCAGACGATAACGGGGCAGCGGTTAGCTTCTATATTGCCGCAAATGCATTTGATTTCGGACCGAATTATGTTCGCTATAACAACGCTATGAACGTCGGAAATGGAACTGATCCGGCTCAGACTACCGTGAATGGTGCCGGAATGGCGTATCCTATGATAGGTACCGGAGTTACAGTCTATCAACAGTTAGGTTACAAATTCAGAGACAACCTGTTTCCTGGTGATGGAACCCTGATGCCGTTTATGGGAATTCAACGCTCTAATTTACAGGCATTGGATGAAGCTGCGACAATGTTTGAAGCCGGAATTAACTGGTTGATCCATGGAACTCACGCCGCTAAAATTACACTGGGCGTGCAAAGTCGACCTATTTTTACCGTTGATCCCGATAATCTGAATGTCGTGGAATCAGATCGGAAAAACATGTACGTATTGCAGTACCAAATCAGTTTGTAACCAACTACTTTAGAAATCATTATAAAGACAAATTCAATTGTTAGTGAAGTCGCTCTGTTCCGCATTCATCGTATTCCTTTGCTTCCATGTCGACGCACAGCTTCCTTTTGCATGTGATTCTACCGAATCGCTGAATCAGGAAATTCTGAAAGTTGTAAAACCGTACATCGGAAAAAAGGTAGATCGCGGTGAGTGTTGGGACCTGGCGAATTTCGCTTTGACCAAAGTTGGCGCTACCTGGGACGGATTGATGGATTACGGTAAAGAATACGACTATACCAAACAATGCATGCAACCAGGTGATATCCTGCAGTTCGAAAAGGTTGAAATGAAAGGTGAAGACGGTCACGGTGGCGGATACACCGAAACGTTTTATCACCATACAGCAATCGTGTACTCGGTTGGAGAAAACGGTGATGTGGAACTCATGCATCAGAATACCGGACAATTCGGAAAAAAAGTCGGAGTGAGTACGCTGCATTTTGCAGATATGAAGAAAGGAAAAATTCAGGCGTTCCGCCCTGTGAAGTGATTTTTGATCTTCTACATTACCGTAAAACATTGAGTTCTTCAATAATTCTAGAATTTCAGAATTTCAAAATTTTCGAATTCAATGGTTTTGGAAACTTAAGAAATTAATTCAACTGTGTTTTGTTATTGACAACGAACACATGGGATCTGACGGGGACGGTTACCCTTCAGCAAAGTAGTCTAAAGCCTGTTGTCTCAAGTCTTTAGTCCCTCAGTCTATCCTCATCCTAATCCGCCACTCTTTCGGATACAAATTATTAAAGCGGTTATCAATCAACTTGATCCATCCCAATTGATTTCCTTCGAAACAAACCAATGCATACCCCGTTCCCCTTGGAAGCTGGAATGTATCTCCTTTAAGGTACTGTAAAGCCTGCTCTTTAGTTAGTTCAATGCGGTTCGTGTTTTCCGGAACCAATCCCGGTACAAACGCAAGGTTCTCATCCGGAATCACACCTTTCCGTGAAGTTTCACCAACACAAACTCCCAATTTGAACGCACGCAACGAATCAACAATCCGATGCAATTCAGTTTCGAAAGCAGTTGGAATCAGCCAGTAACGTTCTTTCCAAAGTACAACCTCATGTGTTGAAGTGGCAACTACAAATGGTGCAACTTCTTTCTTATTCGGAATGGGGGTAAAAGCGGGCTTTTTGTTTTTCTTCGGCTTGTATGAAACTGCATCTTCGCGTTTGCGCAAAACAGCAATGAAAAAGCCTTCTGTGTCTACTTTGTTCGGAAGAGCATACGCTCCGATGCCGTTTCTGGAAACAAAGTCAGCCGGTACATTGATTGCGACAATTTCAGCTCCAAACTCGTCAGCAAACCACTGAACGTTTTCTTCGTTTTCAGAGGAATTGAAGGTACAGGTAGAATAAACAATGTAGCCGTCTTTTTTCAGGCATTCCCATGCGTTTTCCAGGATTTCCTGTTGGCGTTCGGTACAAATCGCCACATTTTGCTCCGACCACTCGCTTCTCGCGTCGTGATCCTTACGGAACATTCCTTCTCCGGAACACGGAGCGTCAATGACAATCAGATCGAAAAAGCCACCTAGCTTCGCGAAATCTTCCGAAGAATTGTTGGTAACAACAACGTTTTTCGATCCCCATTTTGTAAGGTTTTCGTGTAATATTTTCGCGCGATTCGGAATGATTTCATTTGCAACAAGCAAACCGTTTTCACCCAGGAAACTTGCGATTAATGTACTCTTTCCTCCCGGAGCGGCACACAAATCCAGACAAACCGGTTGTTCCGATAAATCAAGCTGTCGCAAAACCGTATCGAGTAATTGCGATCCCGCTTCCTGTGGATAATACGCCCCGGCATGGAAATTCGGGTCAAGCGTAAAAATCGGACGCTCTTTTAACCATACGCCGTTTGTCGACCATGGAATTGGTGAGCTGTTTTGCAGCGCCGAATGTTTCAATGGATTCAAGCGTACCGAAACAGGAGGAACCGTTTCCAGTGCATCCAACAGTTCTTTGCCCAGAAAAGGATCGTTTGTTACGCGCTCAACGAATGCCGACGGAAGTGGGGTAATTTCGCTCATCGTTCAAAATTCATACGTGCCTGAGCACTAACCGTTTGATCTGCGACAATTCCTTCTTCTAACAGAAACTTGCCCGCCATTGCAATCATTGCCGCGTTATCTGTACAGTATTCAAACTTCGGAATGAACACCGACCAACCCAATCGTTCACCGGTTTCTGCCAGACGTTTACGAAGTCCGGAATTTGCAGAAACTCCGCCCGCAATGGCAATTTGTTTGATTCCGGTTTCTTTCGAAAGACGTTCCAGTTGTTTGAAGAGAATATTCAGAATCGTATGTTGTACCGAAGCGCATAGATCCGCTAAATTTTCCGAGACAAAATCAGGGTTCTCTTTGATTTGTTTTTGCAGGAAATAAAGCACGGAAGTTTTCAAACCGCTATAGCTGAAATTGTATCCGTCAACACGTGGTTCCGAAAACTGAAATGCCAGCGGATTTCCTTCCTGAGCATATTTATCCACCAAAGGGCCTCCCGGATATGGCAATCCCAGAATCTTTGCGATTTTATCAAAAGCTTCACCGGCCGCATCGTCAATTGTACTTCCAAGTACAGTCATTTGCAATGGAGCATCAACACGGACCAATTGCGTGTGTCCGCCGGAAACCGTCAGACAAATAAATGGAAACTCGGGCATTGGCTGGCCTTCATCAATGAAATGGGCCAAAATGTGAGCATGCATGTGATTCACGTCCACCATTGGTTTTCCGGATGCAAGCGACAGCGCTTTTGCAAACGAACATCCAACCACCAAAGAACCCATTAATCCGGGGCCACGCGTGAATGCTATGGCATCAATGTTGTGAAGCTCAATCTGCGCTTTTTTCAACGCTGCATCAATCACCGGAACAATGTTCTGTTGGTGAGCGCGCGAAGCCAATTCCGGCACAACTCCCCCGTATTCTTCATGAATCCGTTGACTGGCTGTTACGTTGGAAAGAATTGCGTTGTTTTTCAATACAGCAGCAGAAGTATCGTCACAGGAAGATTCTATTCCGAGAATGACGATTTGTTTTTGCTTCAACTTTGTTATTTTTGTGAGTTAACATGGCGAAATTACTGAAAATTATAGCTAGAACCATCGGCATTTCACTGGAATGGGTGCTGTTGATTCTGATCGTTTTCGCCTTTCTCATCCGAACCAGTACCTTCCAAACCTTTATGGGTCAGATCGCTACGGATTATTTATCCAGCGAACTGAATACGGAAATCAAAATCGATAAGATCGACATCATCATCCTGAACCGGGCTCAGCTCAAGGGTGTATTCATTCGTGATCTGAATGGAGACACGCTTGCGTCGGTAGGAACAATTGACGTTCGCATTTCAGATTTGAATCTTTCCGGAAATCACATTACCATTTCCAGTGCTCTTGTAAAGGATGGGCGAATAGGAATCAGCAGGGATAAAAAGACCGGTGATTTCAACTACGGCTTTCTTGTGGATTACTTCGGAAGCGATACACCGCCGGATCCGTCGAAGAAACCAATGAAACTGGACATAGAGGAAATTAATCTGGCAAACATTACGCTTTCGTACGACGACAATCGAAAAGATCATTCACCATACGGAATGGATTACGATCACCTGTACTTTACGGATGTATTGCTCAAAGCAAACAAATTTAAATCCGATGATAAAGGCGTAATTGGTTTGTCGATTGAGAAATTCAGTGCGAAAGAAAGCTGTGGTTTGCAATTGGATCAATTGAAGTTATCAATGGTCATGGATCCTAAAAGTGGAATCTTGCTCAAACGGGTTGAGATTCGGACGCCGGACACCAGGATTTATGCTTCCAAATTCAACCTTCGTGCAAAAAGCATGAAGGATTTCAACGATTTTACCAATAAAGTCCGCTTTGATGCGGTAATCGATTCCAGCGAAATCGATCTGCACGATGTCTCCCTTTTTGTCCCTGCCCTGGAGGGAATGGATCAAAAGATCTACCTGAGTACCAGCTTGCGCAAACCTGTAAACTCACTAACGCTGAACGATTTCGATTTACGTTTCGGTTCAAGAACGGTTGTTCGCGGAGACTTTGTGCTTCCGGATTTCTCAGATATGGACAAAGCATCGGTGAACGAACAGATTTCATATTGTTTTGTTGATCTGGATGATGTGAAAGCACTCCATCTTCCGAAATCTGCAGGTAACAAAGGAATCGAACTTCAACCGATGATTGAGCGTCTGGCATATGCGGAGTTGAAAAATACCACGGTTCAGGGAACGATGCAGGAATTTATCCTTGCCTCAAACAGAATCAGTACCAAACTCGGATCGCTTCAAATCAATAACGGAATTCAGTTCAATAAACTGAATGGCGAAGAAGGTGGTTTCTCGTTCCACAGAACGGCAAATAGTAATTACGACGTTGCGGTTGACAGCTTCCAGCTTGGACAATTCCTGGCGAACGATATGCTCGGAAAAGTTCAGGGGGAGTTCTTTCTGACTGGAATTGTGGGACAGAAAGATGTCATTCGTCTGACAGAACTTGCCGGAGACATTCAGCGCTTCGGATTTAATAATTACGGGTATTCGAACATCAAAGTGACGAATGGTTCATTCATCAATAATGTCTTTGATGCCGATATTGCAATCAATGATCCACACCTGAAAATGACGTTCGACGGAAAGGTTGATGTCAACACCATCCAGAAATTCGATTTCAAACTGGATGTCGATCAGGCTGATTTGGGTGCACTGAATTTCAGCAGCGATCCGGAGGCTGAACTTACCGCCGATCTGGATATTGATATGAAAGGAAAGTCAATTGACGATTACCGCGGAACTGTTTTTGTCGACAACATGAATTACTCACAGGGCGGAAAGAAAATTGCTGTTCCTGACCTTGATTTGACATTAACACGCGGTGAACCAACCGATCAGTTGAAAATCGATAGTGAAGTTGCGTACGTTGAAATCAACGGAAAAATGACTTCTGCGAATTTGGTGAATGCATTGAACAATTCATTTGCTGAACTGTTACCGACAATGATCAAGCCGGTTGCAGTGAATAAGAAGAAAACGACACACGAATTCTTTGATGCTACGATCATTACGAAGAATACAGAAGAACTGTTCGATATTTTCTACCCGGAACTTCACGTTGCGGCAGGCTCTGTAATTCAGGCAAGCTACGATTCCCAGACAGATGTTCAGACTTTATCCGTGAAGTCGGACGAAGTAGCGTTGATTCCGGTTGCAAAAGACAGTGCAAAGGTTCAAAAACAATTCCTGCAGGGACTGGAAATCACGGATACTCTGAGCAACGGTAAACTTGCTTTGACACTGAAAGCAAATAAAGCAGAATACAACGATTCACTTTACGTTCAGCAGTTTAATGTTCGTGTGACGAATGATGATGGCGAATTCAAATCAATAACACGCTGGAATCAGGGAATGGAAAACCCTGCAGAAATTAAGATCGATGCCCGACTTGCAGAAAACAACGAATATTTCTTCACGGTAAATCCTTCGTATTTTACCGTTGAATCGCAGCGTTGGGAAATTCAGAACAAGGCTCAGATCAACATCGAAGAAAAACGGATTTTCATTGATCACCTGACACTGGAGCGCGAGAACCAGTTCATTGGAGTAGACGGAATTCTTTCGAACAACGAAGAAGATAAATTGTCATTGCGACTGAACGACGTGCACGTTGAGGAATTCTCGAAAATCCTTGATCCAAGTCTGGATATTTCCGGTCGACTGGACGGAACAGTTGATTTACGTACACCATTTACCAGCTTGAGCGCAAGCGGGGATGTTGTACTTTCTCAGTTCTACATGAACAAAGAGGAAATCGGAACCATTTCAGTGGACGCTGTTTGGAACCCGGTTAAGGAAATGGTATCCATGAGTGGTAAACTGGATTACCGTGAGAATAAAGAGACATTTAACTTCTACGGATCATTCTATCCGATGCGGGAAGACAACAATTACAGCATTGACCTTCGCTTTAGAAAAACAGATATTGCCTTTGCCAGTGCGTTCGTAGATCCTGAAATTGTAGGTGATATCAAAGGAAAGCTGGAAGGACGTTTGAAAATTACCGGGAAAACGGCCGCACCGAACATCAATGGAAAAGTGACGTTGAATGACGGTAGCGTGAAAGTTGGAATGCTTGGAACCACCTACCGCATGAACGGTGATTTGGTCTTCGATGGCGATAATGACTTCATTACAGCGGTGCTTCCGGTGAAAGATCAGGACGACAACGTCGCAGTACTGGATGTTCAGATCAGTCACAACGACTTTGCAAACTTTGGTGTAAACCTTGATTTCTGGTTCGATGAGGAATCCGTTTACGGTATGTACAAAAAACCGTTCAAGGGCAAATTCATGGTCTTGAATACACGTTACAAAGAGGGTGACATTTACTACGGTAAAGCGTATGCATCCGGATTCGCAAACATCAACATCACTGAAAAGCTCGTTGACATCAATGTGACGGCCAGAACAGAGGCAGGAACCGAAGTCGATCTTCCAATGTACGGTGCAAGTAGTGTGTCTGATTTCCCGTTCATTGAGTACACAGATGGTTCACCTAAACAAGGTAATCAGGATAAGAATTCAGGAGTGCAGATGGAATTGAACATCAAAGCAACTCCGGATGCAAAAATCAACCTGATTTTCAATCCGAAAACAGAGGATAAAATCGATGCTTCGGGTTATGGAGACATCAAAATCACCATTGATCAAAATGGTGCCGTTGGAATGGTCGGAACATACGAAATTGTTGAGGGTGGTTACGACATGAACATGTACTCCATCAAGGAACGCTTTATCCTGGAACCTGGTGGAACAATTGTCTGGACGGCAACACCTTATGATGCGATCATGAATTTGAGAACGTACGTTCCGATTCCGGCAACCGTAAGTGATATTCTGGGTAATACTCCGGATGGTAAAAAGTATCCGAAGAAAATTGTGAAAACCTACATGGATATCAGCGGTAAGTTGAGTAAACCGAACGTGGGATTAAGTCTGGAAATGCCAACCGCTTCGAATGATGAACGTCAAATTCTGAATTCCGCAATCAGCACACCGGAAGGTTTACAGACGCAATGGTTCTTCCTGTTGTCACAACGTCGCTTTAAACCACTTGACGCCGAAGGTGGTGGTGGTTTCGGTGGTGCTGCAAGCGTATTGGCATCTCAGGCAAATGCCTTCCTTGACGGATTGAGTCCGGGTGGGGTGGATCTGAGCGTTGGTGCTACCGGTAATTCCGGAACATTAACAGGTTCAAAAACGCTGGGTGATCGCATTGTCTTAACCGGATCATTCGGACGAACAACAGGTTCTAAGGAAGATGCAACCTCGAGTGCGTTTGTCGGAGATATGCGCATGGACGTATTGTTCAACGACGACGGTACGTTCAAAATGAGTGTATTCAACGAACCGAACGATAAAGCCGGTGTTGGAGGAAGTGAAAACGGAGATTACACACAAGGTATTGCAATCAGTTACTCCGAGCAGTTCAACGAATTCTACGAGTCGCGCTTATTGAAATTCTTCCGTGAAATCTTCATGCGTAAGGGTGCCGATCCTAAGAAGAAAAAGAAACAGGTTCCGGCGAACGAAGTGATTCTTACTCCTCCGCCTCCTGTGGTTAAAAAGGAAAGCTCTGAGGAAACACCGAAAGAAACCGATCCGAATAAGTGAACATAGGGTTGAATTCAAAATGATTGAGTTCAAAATTCAAAATTGATTTAAGAAATTATTCATTTTGCATTTTGACTTACTCACCAATCCCGTTCAACTTTCCTCTTTACTATTTTAACTTTCCTGTTACTTTTTGATACATTTGCGGCATGAAGAAAGTCCTTGTTGCCAATCGTGGCGAGATCGCACGACGCGTGATTCGTTCCTTAAAGAAAATGAACATTGCAACCGTTGCTATTTATTCGGATGCAGATATCAATGCGCCTCACGTAAAAGAGGCAGACGAAGCTGTTTATGTAGGTAAAGCGCCTTCATCGGAATCTTACCTGCAGCAGGATGTAATTATCCAACATTGTAAGGATCTTGGAGTTGAAGGAATTCATCCCGGGTACGGTTTTTTATCGGAAAATGCCGGATTTGCGCGTAAAGTAACTGCTGCGGGAATTACGTTTATCGGCCCGTCTCCGGAAGCAATGGAATTGATGGGAGATAAGCTTTCTGCAAAGCAGGCTGTGAAAGGATTTAACGTTCCGCTGGTTCCCGGAGTAGACGAAGCAATCACGGATGTGAACGAAGCCAAAAAGATTGCTGCGGAAGTTGGATTCCCGGTGTTGATCAAAGCTTCTGCCGGAGGTGGAGGAAAAGGAATGCGTTTGGTAGAAAACGTGGGAGAGTTCGAAGAGCAGATGCAACTGGCGCAAAGTGAAGCACGTTCATCATTCGGAGATGACTCCGTATTCATTGAGAAATTTGTGACAAAACCACGTCACATTGAAATACAGGTATTTGCCGATAGTCACGGAAACGTAGTTCATTTGTTTGAGCGCGAATGTTCCATTCAACGTCGTCACCAGAAAGTAATCGAAGAAGCTCCTTCGGCTGTTTTGACTGCAGAATTGCGCCAGAAAATGGGGGAAGCTGCCGTAAACGTGTGTAAAGCATGTAATTACCTTGGAGCGGGAACCGTAGAGTTTTTGCTGGACGCTGATCTGAACTTCTACTTCCTGGAAATGAACACTCGTTTGCAGGTGGAACATCCGGTTACGGAAGAAATTACCGGGACTGACCTTGTTGAATGGCAGGTGCGTGTTGCGCGTGGAGAGCGTTTACCGAAACTTCAAGACGAATTGACCATTAACGGACACGCTGTAGAAGTGCGCGTTTACGCTGAAGATACACTGAACGGTTTCATTCCTGATATCGGTACATTGGTACGTTACAAGCGTCCGCGTAAAGACATTGCACGTGTCGACGATGCCTTCGAAGAGGGAATGGAAGTTCCGATTTATTACGATCCGATGATCGCCAAGTTGGTGGTGTGGGCGGAAACCCGTGAAGAAGCGATGGACAAAATGGTTCAGGCGATCAACAACTACGAGATTTCCGGTGTGAAAACCACGTTGGATTTTGGGAAATTCGTGATGTTGCACCCTGCTTTCCGTTCAGGAGATTTCGATACGAATTTTGTGAAGCATTACTTCCAGGATCCACGAGTAATGTGGGAAGCATACGAAGACGAAAAAGTAGCTTTGCAGGCTGGCCTGGAGCAGGTTTGGAACGACCTTACGAAAATGTCGGATAAAGATGCCGCTTCGAGAGACATTACGTCTACGTGGAAGTTACACGGGAATTAAGAAAATTGATAATTGAAAATTGAAAAGTGGGATTACGTGTTAGGTAATTATCAATGAATAGAATAATCAATTATCAAGTCTGTATAACCCCTGATAATTGATTCATTGCTAATTCATAATTCCGGACACTTCTCTTTTCAATTTTTCCATTCTCCATTTTCAATTTTCACCCCAAATCGCATCGCGGTAACAGATATAATCTTTACCTTTAGCGCTCCAAAAAAATAATAGAGTTGTCATGAACTTACACGAATATCAAGGTAAATCAATCCTGCAGAAATACGGTGTTGCTATTCAACGCGGTGTTGTTGTGGATAAAGTAGAAGATGCTGTTGCAGCTGCTAAAAAACTAACCGAAGAAACAGGAACAGGTTGGTATGTTGTTAAAGCTCAAATCCATGCAGGTGGTCGTGGTAAAGGAATTGTACAGGAAACCGGATCAAACGGGGTAGTTCTTGCAAAAGGAATTGACCATGTTGAAGAGAAGGTGAAAGGAATTTTGGGTGGTCACCTTGAGACAGCTCAAACAAATGGTAAAGGGAAATTGGTGAACAAAGTTTTGTTGGCTGAGGACGTTTATTACCCGGGAGAAGCTCAAACTGAAGAGTTTTACATGTCTGTATTGCTGGATCGTGAAAAAGGCCGCAACATCATCATGTACTCTACAGAAGGAGGAATGGACATCGAGACAGTTGCTCACGATACTCCGCACCTTATTTTCAAAGAAGAAATCGATCCACGTGTTGGAATTCAAGGATTCCAGGCGCGTAAAATTGCATTCAACCTTGGTTTGTCAGGTGAGGCATTCAAGCAAATGACAAAATTCGTTGTTGCGTTGTACAGCGCTTACGAAGGATGCGATGCTGCAATGTTCGAAATCAACCCGGTGTTGAAGACTTCAGATAACAAAATCATTGCAGTTGATGCGAAAGTAACGTTGGATGGAAACGGATTGTTCCGTCACCCTGACTATGCTGAAATGCGCGATACTTCAGAAGAAGATCCGTTGGATGTAGAAGCAGACAAAGCCGGATTGAACTTCGTGAAACTAGACGGAAACGTTGCTTGTATGGTAAACGGAGCAGGTCTTGCAATGGCAACTATGGACATCATCAAGTACTCAGGTGGTAATCCTGCTAACTTCCTTGATGTTGGTGGTACAGCTGACGCTGAGCGTGTTGAGAAAGCATTCCACATCATTTTGAAAGATCCTAACGTAAAAGCAATCCTGATCAACATCTTCGGTGGTATCGTTCGTTGTGACCGTGTTGCACAGGGAGTTGTTGACGCTTACAAAAACATGGGGAACATTCCTGTTCCGATCATCGTTCGTTTGCAGGGAACAAATGCAGAAGAAGCTAAGAAACTGATCGACGAAAGTGGATTGAATGTACACTCTGCAGTATTGCTTCAGGAAGCAGCTGATAAAGTAAAAGAAGTATTGGCGTAAGCTGAACTACAAAAATAGAGAATCCTGTTTCCGCCAGAGGCGGATTCAGGATTTTTTTTTGTGCGGAAGTGCAGCCTTAGTGTCGTGATAAATCCCCGCAAATGCTTAAACTTGAACCAAAATTAAAACCATCCTCTATGGGACTATTTGACCTCTTCAAAAAACAGCCTAAACAGCCGGAAAAGAACTTCACTGAGTTTGAACACATTCTGATGAAAGCCGCAAACGAGCCGGCATATCGCGCTGAATTCTATAAAAGACTCCTTTCCGACAATTTGGTAGTGCTAACTGCAAAAGATGATCAAACTAATTCAGGAACTTTAGAAGAAGGGACAACGGTTAGTTTCATCTCGTTTCAGGATGGTAAAATTCCCGTATTTACTTCTACAGAACGAATCTTTGATAAGGGAATCATCAAGGAGGAGATGAGTTACATGGCGTTAAAAGGTGAAGACCTGTTTGTCAATACGAAGGGCGCGACATTCATCCTGAATCCATATTCCGATTTTGGGAAGGAACTGCTGCCTGACGAAATCCAAAGTTTGCTGGATGGTACGATCCTGACGAGAGATCACAATAAGATTGTCATTGAAAAAGATACAGACGTGCAGATTGGTCAGCCGTCGAAATACCCAACTGAAATTGTGGAGTCGTTGAAAGTGCTTTTTTCCGGTTCACCGATCGTTAACAAGGCATATTTGGGTTGGGTGTATGATGCTTCTTCCGGGCTTCCCCCGCATTACATTTTTGCAATTGACGCCGATGGTGATCTCGAAGGGATTGTACATCAGGCTGGATTCACGGCTAAGCAACACCTCAATCCGGATGATGTCGTAGATTTCATTCAAATCGATCACAACGAAGGTGAAAAGGGGTTAAGCAACTATTTCATCCAACAGACAAAACCGTTTTACGAGCGTTAATCGATTTTATCGTAAATTGTTCCAAATGTCTAATTATGAGGCCCATTTTGATCCTTTCGTTGTTTATTCTCCTTGCGACCATATCATTCGGAAAAGGATGTTCCGGAACATACACGCTTCATGGTATTGCTTACGGATCGGATAAGCAACGTCTGAAGAATGCTTCGCTAATGATTACGGTTGGAAAAGACGTAAGAACGATTCAAACCGATGCCGAAGGTCATTATGAGATTGAGATTCCATGGGTGCACGATTGCCCGTCGATGAAATCGAAAGAACAATGGAAAAAGAATACGAAGCTGGCGAATCCGGCGCTTATTTTTACCTTCGATGAGCAACATATTGCCCTTAAAAACTACTGGAGACGATTCGATAAGTGCGGGAAAGAAGGAGGGAAGAAGAGGAAGAATCTGCGTTTCTAATAACTTTCGAAGTTTCCATTTCTATTTGTGTTGTAAGGAAAGATCTGTTAATCGCCCTTGTTCCCGGTACTTTCCGACTTTCTCTACGTTTCAGTCTAAAACTCGAACTGACGGGCAACCGCACGTCAATCATTCTTCTGGAATTATTAGCGTGAAATAAGCTCAGTTTTGATCGCTTAATAATTGTACTTTAGTCCAAATAACCTGGTCATTCAGGTAGATAAGCAGAAAAGGAATATTGTTTACCGTAAGGCTCCCATTTTCCACGTTTCTTTAGAGTAAACATAAAACCTTCAAGTGCGTAGTTTGTGTTACCATCTTTACCATAGAATTTCATTGGAAAGTTCCTTCCGTTGAATTTGAAACCATCATCGGTTAAGTATCCAAATCGACATCTCATTCCGTACAGTTCAGGAATAGTGTCAAAGTGTGTATATTCCAGGAGTTTTTTTAGTGTCTTTTGCTCTTCTTTCGTCAGTTCTAGTTTCATACATTTCTTCAACATTGTAATATCCGAATCGCTGTGTTTCCTATGTGTAATTTGTTGAAGATACGCCGTGTTTCCTTTGATATCAATTAAGAAATTCGCAGGGTGTATACTATCCCAATGAAAGGCGAGCATTCCGAAGGACTGAGGTTTTATGGTAGGGTGCGTTTTACATTTTTGCAAAATTAGTTCGTAATGACGATCTGGGTGGTTTGCAAAGAGATACGGTAGTTTCGAACTTGGTACGAGTTTAATGATACTATCGTTTATTTCCGAAACGTAAAATTCCTGAGTTCCCGTTAGAAAAGGCATATAACGTTCTGCATGTTTAACAATAAGACGATGACCGGACAATGAAATTTCCTCATTTTCAATTTGTCCTTTATCGATGATCATGTAAAAAACCGAAACGGCTGTAAAATCCCTGCTGTACCCGTTCGTTGTTACCCAAACGCCTTCTTTTTCTTTTAATGGATTTTCATCACAACAGGAAGAAAGAGCTAACAAAAGCAACAAATACCATTCAAATTTCATACACCTGATTTGAGCTAAATATACTTCTTCCGTTCTTCCTCTATTCGGTAATTGACGAAATGGTAGCGTTGGCTGATTGTGTAAACATTAGACTAATTTCCCGGTTTTCTATCTCTTGTCCCAAGTCTATTCCGTCTTTCTTATTACTACGTAATAAGCCTCATCACCCGAAAAAAAACTTCAAAAAAGTTGACAACCGTCTCGTTTTTTTTGCGTTACCTTTGTCGACAATTACAAGTAGTAACAATTTTAAAAACCAAGCAACATGTTCAAGTTTCACGCAACATTAGGAGCACCAACCGGCCAGAAGGCTAGTGCGCTCGGGCTTTGGGTTTTTCGTTAGCAATTCATTTCAATCTGAATAAATATGAAAATCCGAGGCCATTGAGGTTTCGGATTTTTTTTGCCATCTTCTCTGCAAGAGTTATTCAAAAACTTCCCGAAATCTCTTTTACCCGAATCCGGGTAGGAAAATCGAAACGTACTTGACAGATTTATCGCTCAAGATCAAGGCTTGCGATAATTTTTTTTCAGGAGTTTACAAGTGTAAATGACTGAAAGAAAATTGGAGCGTAACGCCGAGATTGAGCATCATAAATCTGTCGCGAATAACCAGATATTATGGGAAGTAAATTGAAAGGGAAAGACCTATTGAAGATAGGTTTCCCCGCAGACAACTCTGTCAACATCGCCCTCGGGCTGATCAGCAGATATAAAAAGAAAGAAAGCAAAGAACGCATCCTCACAGAACTATCGGATGTTATTCATTTTCCGGACCAATACATTGGTCACGGAGTTTGGGGCAAAATTTCAGAAGCCCTGTTAACACCGGTGGAAGTTAAGTTTCGTGAACTGAACATTGAACGCGCGCCATTCATCATTTATGGTGAAAACGATATCGATGAGAAAACGAAACACCAGTTCTATCAGGCATTAAAACTTCCGGTTTCTGTTCAGGGAGCATTGATGCCGGATGCACATTACGGATATGGATTGCCGATCGGTGGTGTTCTCGCAACAGACAACGCTGTGATTCCGTACGGAGTTGGTGTCGATATAGGTTGCAGAATGGCATTGACCATTTTCGACGCACCGGCTTCGTATTTCAATGGGAAATCGCATCAGCTGGAAAACCTGTTGTCGGAACACACGAAGTTCGGAATGTACGAAACGCACAAGATCAGAAACGATCATCCGGTAATGGAAAACAGCCTGTTTCGGGAGATTCCGCTGCTGAAGAAGCTCAAAGGAAAAGCTTACCAGCAATTGGGAACTTCCGGCGGAGGAAATCACTTTGTTGAGTTCGGTGTGGTGACGATCACAGCGACAGACCTGTCTGCCGGAAAGGAAGGCGCAGGAGTTCCTCCGGGCTCGTACCTTGCTGTATTGAGCCACAGCGGTTCACGCGGATTGGGAGCGAACATTGCGAAGCATTACACGCAGATGGCTGTTCAACAGTGTCCGTTACCAAAACAGGTACAGCATTTGGCGTGGCTGGATCTGAACACACACGATGGTCAGGAATACTGGAACGCCATGAACCTGGCCGGTGAATACGCAAAAGCTTGTCACGACGACATCCATACACGATTGAGTAAAAAGTTGGGTCTTCGCATTTTGATGACGGTAGAGAACCACCACAATTTTGCATGGAAGGAGGAAGTAAATGGGAAGCAATGTGTTGTGCATAGAAAAGGCGCGACACCAGCCGGAGCAGGACAATTGGGAATCATTCCGGGAAGTATGACTGCTCCCGGATACATCGTTCGGGGATTGGGGAATGCGACCAGTGTGAACTCAGCTTCGCATGGAGCAGGACGACTTTATTCCCGCTCAGAGTGCAAGCAACGTTTCACCAAAAGCGAAATGCTCGGTCACCTGGCAAAAGAACAGGTAACGTTAATCGGTGGCGCCGTAGACGAATGTCCGATGGCGTATAAGAACATTAAAAACGTGATGGGGAACCAGCAGGAATTGGTGGAAACCATCGGAATGTTCCAGCCGAAAATTGTACGAATGGACAAATAGCATTATGGAAACGAAAACGGTACGCATAACTACGGCTCAGGGACCAGCAGAATGTCAGTTGGCAGCAGCCAAAATATTGTCTGAATTGCTGAAAGATCTGAGATCGGAAGGCCTTACGGTAACTGTGCTTGATCGCGTTGCCGGACAGGAAAACGGAACGATTTTATCCGCCACCGTCCAGGTAGTTGGCGCAAATACCACTACCATCGTTCAACCGTGGTTAGGGACGATACTCTGGGTTCAAAAGAGTCCGTATCGTCCCAATCATGGACGCAAAAACTGGTACGTTGGAATCTTTGAACTGAATCAGAAATCCCCTTCGAACTGGAAAGAAGATGAACTGGCATTTCAGATGGTTCGAAGCAGCGGAGCGGGAGGGCAGCACGTGAACAAGGTGAGTTCGGCTGTCAGAGTCGTTCATGTACCAACCGGAATTTCAGTATTTGCTCAGGATGCCCGATCACAGTTTCAAAATAAGAAACGAGCACTTGAGCGTATCACCGTAAAACTGGAGGAACACTTTTCAAGAGAACTGATTGCCGGTGCCCAGCAGCAGTGGTCACAACACCACGAACTGGAACGAGGTAACCCGATAAAAGTGTTCACCGGAATGGACTTCAGACCGAAAAAAGCAGATAAATCGTTCAAAACGAAACGAACAAAACTCAAGCAGGAATTGTGAAAAGAATTGAAACTATGACAGCTACAGAATACCTTATTAAAGCATTGGATAACTATCCGTGTTATCCGGAAGAAACGATGGAATCATTGAATTATGCTTTGTCTTTTGATGGAAACAACGCGGTTGCATTGTGTCTGATGGGACGTGTCCATTACGATCTCTTTCGGGATGCGACAACTGCAATCGATTACTTCGAACAAGCATTGGCTTCGGATCTTCGTTATTCGGAAACATATATCTATTATATGGATGTGCTTATCGAAACCGAAGACTTAGCAAAAGCGCGAAAATTTGTGGAATTTACACGAAAGAAAATCCCACACCTGAAAGCGTTTCTTTGTTATAGCGAAGCACGCATTTTCGAACGTGAACAGAAGTTTAAGAAAGCACTAAAGTGCCTGAGTGAAGCATTGATTCACTCGTATTCATGTGATTTTATCAGCGATATTGACCGAATGAAAAGTCGGATTGAGCGCAAGCAGAAGTAAGATGAACCGGATGCAACATTCGTAGGTTCGGGAAGCATCCTGAGCCTGCGAATACATCTAAAACCGGGTGTTGTTTGTTCGCTGGATACAGATCAAATTTCCATCAACATTCGTGAATTCGTAAAATCACGAATCTGATCCTGGGTCAATAGTACTAAAAGTTGCTGTGAACTCAATATTCACTGGCCTTTTCACAATCCTTAACGCGCATTTTCGGTCCAACATTCATCGTTCAGCGTTCGTCCTTCCTAAATCCCTATCTTTGCATCACAATGAATTTTTTGAAACCGAATATGATCATTTACAAAACGCCACAGGAAATCGAAATCATGCGTCAGGCAGCTCAGGTCGTTTCACGAACACTGGGTAAAGTTGCCGAAATGATTGAACCTGGAGTTACACCGAAGCAATTGGATACTATGGCGGAAGCTTATATCCGTTCGCAGGATGCCATTCCCGGATTCCTTGGTTTGTACGGTTGTCCGAGTACGTTATTGATTTCTGTAAATGAGCAGGTCGTTCACGGTTTGCCTACAGATCGTCCGCTTCAGGAAGGAGATATTGTTTCTGTGGATTGTGGTGCGGTGTACAAAGGCTATTACGGCGATCACGCCTATACGTTTGCGATGGGCGATATCGGTGATGAAAAACGTCAATTACTGAAAGTAACCGAAGAGTGTTTGTACCTCGGAATCGATCAGGCACGTAACGGGAACCGCATTGAAGACATTGGCTGGGCGATTCAAACGCATGCCGAAAAACACGGATACGGAGTGGTGCGCGAATTGGTCGGACACGGTTTGGGTAAAACACTTCACGAAGATCCACAAGTTCCGAATTATGGTCGTCGCGGACGCGGAAAGAAAATTCAAAACGGATTAACCATCGCTATCGAACCAATGATCAACATGGGAACAGAGCGTGTGGAACAGCTTGACGATAACTGGACCATTGTTACTGCCGATGGAATGCCAAGTGCGCATTTCGAACACGATGTTGCCGTTGTAAATGGTGAGCCGGTAATCCTTTCTACATTCGATTTCATTCTCGAAGCGCTCGATAAGAAAAAATGACCTCTGAACGCATTCCGCAGATAGCCATTGCAACCGCTTTGGTCTTTGGTGTTATCATCTTTCTGGAATCGGGAAAGTTCATTTTGCCATTCGGACTCTTTAAACCTGCGCTGTTCATCTGTACGGTGATAATTCTTATTGCAGAAAAAAAGAAACTTCAGCTCGTTGATTGGTTATTGATTGGCTGGACGACAATCTTAGCGGCAACATCTACTTTTGTTCTCCAGTTTTTCTTTTCCGAAGCAACCGCCGAAAAACACGCTGAACTGATGCTTGTCGTTCTGTCTTTTATGCAAATCCTTGGATTTTCGCTACTCTTCCTTTGGCAAATTGCGGTGAGCAAACCAAGCTCATTCTTTACCAAATTCCTTCAGATTACCGGTGCTGCCGGAATGCTGATCGCACTATTGCTCAATAGCTATTTCTGGTTGCTGGCTCCAACAGTGCTTTGGTTCCTGGGACTTGCGATTGAAAAGAAACGTTCTTCGAGCTATGGAATGGCTTTATTGCTGTTTTTTGCAATTATCAGCTGTTGGGTTTCGGGATACTTTTTCGGGATGGAAAGTATCGTTGCGCAGTTGTAACTTCTCCCGAAAACCGCATTATAGCTTCACATGAAAGCACATTTACTCTCCATCTTATTTCTATCACCTTTCTTGCTTTTTGCGCAACAAGCCGATGAATTGGTGGCTTATGTAATAGGAAAAACACCCACGTTAATTGAGAAAGCGGAACCGAAGGAGAAGGAAGGAGTAATGGTGCTTCAAACCGGATTCAACGATGCCATTTATACCGACACTAAAAAACTCCAAAGTCTGAAAGACAAAGGAATCATCAAAGTCGAATTGTACTACACCACTTACCGGAAATCTGAAACTTTTGATCAGCATACACTGAACCGTAAACGCATGAAAAACCTGTTTGCAGCTGCACCGAATGTGTTGACGCAAGGCGGAATTGAATGGAACATCATTGGGCAAACCGGTTGTACTTCTCCTGAAATGGGAAAGAACTTTTTTCATGGAGTGGTCATTACGTACCGTAACCCGCCTTCGGAAATCCTAACACAGATTGAAACCTCGTTTCTTCGGGAAGTAGCCGAAGGGAAAGTACCTTCGTATGCTTATGATGCGTACCTGAAACACGAAATGAAGCTCGTTGAAATTGATTCTGTTACAGGAGAACCTTACCTCGAAAAAAAGCACACCTTCAAGGCGCCGGAGTTTACGCGTGGTGAACGTTACAGAATCGATTACTATACGCGAAACATCAAATATCCAAGCGGTCCACCTGCGCAGCCTGTTGGAGTAGTGGTGGAGTTCATCATTACCAAAGAAGGAAAGGTTGATCACATTCAGTTCCCGATGGAACCCATGGAAACTCCGTACACGCAGGAATTATTACGTTTTTTTAGATCGATGCCACCCTGGCAACCGGGCGAACTGGATAGTTCAAGAACCGATACGCACATGCAACAGGCGTTCGAATTCACGTCGCGTGGAAGTATCATTCCATCTCCACCCGTAGCTTATTCTGTGGACGATCCGCCTTCCAGTAAGCCGAAAATCCCGGGAGTCGATTATTCCAAAGTCCGTCCGACAAATGCTTCCGTTGCAGTTCTGGAAATTCTGAAGCGCAACCGCTGGAAATCTTCAGTGCTGGTAGTTGATGTTACCGGAAGTATGGCTCCGTATTCCGCTCAGGTGATGGATTACCTGCGACTAATTGCGTTGAACAAAGACACTTCCCTTCAGAACATTGTATTCTTCAACGATGGAAATAAGAAAACCGATCGCAGCAAGAAGGTTGGTGAGGTAGGGGGAGTATATGTCTATCCCGCAACTACTCCCGATGATGCGCTGAACCAAATGCTGAAAGTCATGCAGGCTGGAGATGGCGGCGATATTCAGGAAAACAACATAGAAGCTTTGCTGCGCGCTCAGGATTCCTGTAAGACGTGTACGGATTTGATATTGATTGCTGATAACATGGCAACTCCACGCGATTTGAGTTTGTTGTCGCAGGTGAAATTACCGGTTCATGTTGTTGTTTGTGGTTCTTCGTCGATTTTGAATGAGAATTACCTCGATGTTGCCAGAAAAACACGCGGAACACTTCACATCAATAACAAAGATCTTTCAGGTTTGCATTTGTTCGAAGAGGGAGCAACTGTGCAGGTTGGCAAGGAAACATACGTGTTGAAGAACGATCATTTTGTGAGGAGAAAACCTTAACCGGCAATCCTAAAAAAATCACAATTTCACTGAGTGAATGTTCAGTGTGCTATATTAGATTAAAATTCTACCTATGGAATCTGACAAGGACCGCATAGAACGACTCGAAAAAGCCTACCGTGATCTTTGGAATGAACACGAAGATCTGAAAAATCGAATCAAGCAGAATTATCAGGAATTTAAGGTGCTTCGCGATCAATTTGGCGTGAAACCTCTTGATCAACCGAAGCCTGTTCAGGACGAAGTTGTTGTCAAACATGAAATTCCGACGATTGCTCGCCCGGCTGAAGTAAAACCTGTTCAGCAGGTTAAACCGGCTAAAACGAATAGCGAGTGGGAGAAGTTCATTGGAGAACAGCTTCTGAGTAAAATCGGATTATTGGTATTGCTCATCGGTTTGGTAATTGGGACGAAGTACGCCATCGATCACAACTGGTTGAGTGTTGGATTGAGAATCCTGGGTTCATACGCAATAGCCGGAGTTCTTGGTTTCTTCGCTTACCGTTTCCGTACGAAATATCCGTCTTTCAGTGCTGTACTGGCTTCCGGAGCGGTCAGCGTTTCATATTTCATTACATATGCTGCGTTTTCGTGGTACCACGTCATTCCGTTCGGAGTCAGCTTCGCGGGATTATTGATTTGCGTAGCTGCGGCTGTGTATCTGGCCTGGTATTACAACCTTGTGATTATTGCACACTTCGGACTAATTGCGGCTTATGTTATGCCGCCACTCATCTCTACAGCAAACAATCACCTGAGTTATTACCTTGCCTACATGCTGGTAATCAACATTGGAATGCTCGCAATCTCGCTATTGAAGAATTGGAAATCGATCCGCGTACCGGTTCTTATCTGGTCGAATTTGATCTTCGTTTTCTGGTTCTTCACCAGTTACCACGAAAAAGAAGATTGGCTGGTAGCAACGGTTTACGCGTTGTTGTTCTTCCTTTCGTTTCACGTTTCGGCAATCCTGCCGTCGTTTAGAAGAAAAGAACAACTTCCGGTTGCCAGTTTCGGTGAGATTCTGCCGGTTTCACTGACGTCTTACGCGATACTTCGCTACATTTTTGAAGCCGCAGATGTTTCAACTTTCGTGTCCGTTAGTATTACCGTTTTATTGTTTGCATACTTCGGATATTGGATTTACCTGGCAATTCAGAAGAAGGATGAGGTGCTTCGCGATATTCACGCGCTGTTGATTGCAGCCTTTCTGGTCATTACAATTGCGATCGACGTGAACTGGATGGTACAACCGATCTACTTCAACATCCTTCCTGCTTTGTTCTTTGTGGTGATGGTTCGCTACAATGCAAAGCAGTACGACGCTCTGATTACGGTTGGCTGGATTTTAGCGTTGGTTCACTTCTCTGTGCTTCAGTTATTCGAATCGCATTACAGTGCAGATACCGGAAAAATGCGTTTAACCGCTGCGGTTGTGATTGCGATTCAATTGGCGTTGTGTGCTTTCTTCTACCGGAACAAAGAACAGCGTGAACTGAAGTCTGCGGCAGTGAGTTTGTTGCCATTTTCAACGTTCGTTGCCTTGTTTTTACCGGTGAGCATGGAGATTCTGCGTCATTATTGGGGACTCGCGCAACGTGAATTGGATTCGGATTATATCATCTTACCGCATACGATGACAAGTGAGACAGCTTATGCCGTCATTCTCGGCTGGTTTGCTATGCTGTTGCTCATCTTTACATCCATTAGAACGTTCATGCTGAAGGAAAAACCGAATTCAGCATTTGTGGTACTCGTTTCCATTTTATCCGGAGGTCTGCTGTTGTTTTATTCCGCTTTGTCATACCAGGCGATAGGTGGTTATCTGAAAGATGACTACTTCTTTGGGTCGTATGCTTTAGGTCGTTACATGGGCTTTATCGGTTTAATCGGAGCGACATACCTCGTTTCAAATAAAGCCGGGGAACAGAAGAATGCACTTGCTATTTTCAGTCTGGTGTTGTTGTGGGTGTTGTCGCTGGAACTGACGCAATGGTCGATCCTTTCAGGATTTGGTGCAGGCTATAAGATTTTGTTGACTTTACTTTGGGTGGCGTTCTCGATTGGAATGATTTACCGCGGATTAACGCATAACTCTGCGTTGCTGCGGATTACCGCCATGGCGATTCTGGGAATCAGTATGGTAAAATTGTTCTTCTTCGACCTGACACGTTTAAGTACAATTACCAAAGTAGTTGTGTTTATGCTGATCGGAGGATTGCTGCTTGTTGGAGCGTATTTCTACCAGCGTTTAGCGAAAGCGGAACAGAACAAGGAGGAAGAATAAACGGTGTCTATTTAAGCGCGCTTTCAATGAGTGTTGGAAGCGCTGTTTTCGGCAGATTGTTTCTGATTTCTCCAAGTGGTAATTGACTGCCATCCGGCTTATAGATGCGTATGGCAGATACGTTTGTCCCGTTGTAAATATTCTGCCAAAATGCGTTGGTACCGGGGACTACGAATCCATTTGTAATGCCATATTCCCGGAAGGTTTGTGCGAATTTGAACGTTTGCTCGTATCCGCTTTTTCGCATTTTGTCCACGGTTAGCATCACACATACGACATTGTCTCCGTAAAGGTCCTGGATGTATTTCATTGCTGCGGAACCGATACTTTTTCGATTGTCTTCTGCATTGTGTCCGAGCATGAGCAAGATCACCACTTTTCCCTTATTTGCTTGTACAACAGAGTCAAGTGCGGCATCGGTTTCCAGTTGCGGCAGGTAGATGTTCTTGTGCGCATATACCGGAAGGTCGTAGTAGTCTTTTTTTAACTTCAGATATGCTGCACGAATCTGGTTATTCAATTCTGAACCGGCGGAAAATGAACCGATGTGAAGGTACAGACTATCCAATAATTCCTGTTCGTTGATTTGTAGTAAGTCGTTATGCGATTCGATACGGCCTGTAGTATACACCAATTTGTAATCTACCGGAATCTTTAGCGGTTTTAACCAGTTGATGATGACCATCATTTCCTGCAAATTACCTTCCATCTTCTGAGCGGTTCTTACGTGAGGTCTTATTTTTTCGGCTTCTTCCGGATAGGCATTCAGAATTTCCTCGAAATGGAGGTATCCTTCATCGGTTTGATACTGAGCACAGTCAGAATAAATGCCGGGCCATTCTTCTTTTGGAACGATAGTGGTTAATGCTCTGATTACTCCGGTGAAGGAAACGTTGTAACTGAGGCTTTCAGGATCAACCAATTCAAGAAGAGAGTGTACGTAATCGGAATACGCGGGAGAGGTTGGTTTCTGAAACAGCGTTTTCGAATAATTTGCAAGAAAATAGTCGAAAACCGGTTGTCGGATTTCTTCGCGTTCCGGAATATGTGAAGCGACTTCTTCCAACCACTCAGCTAATAGTTCCTGTTGGAAACTGGATTCAAAACCAGCAGAGAGTTGCTGTGTTTTTACAAATTCCCGGAGCTTTTTGAAATCACTCGTGATTCCCTTTTTGTAAAATGCAATGATCGTATCGGGAGTATGATAAACCTGCCACTGTTGCTTTTCATAGTCGTTTGAAATAGCTCCGACCTCAAAAAAACTTGTTTTGGACTCGCTGTAAAATTGTGCTTTAAGAAAACTATAAACTTGATGATCATTTCCTTTGGGCGATTTGAATGCTACTAATTCTTTGTACGCGGCGAAAGAGATGTTCGCAAGGCTGTAAGGGAAATTCGGGTTTTTGATAACGAGCGTGAGCTCTTCTTTCGGAGTAAGCCACAAATTCAGATGAATGCCGTTTTCCGTTCCCAGAATGCTCACGCGAACCTCCGTAGGAACGGGTAGGTCCATTTCAAGTAGCATAGAGTCGGGATGAGAAAATGCCCCGAAATGACTGATTTCCTGATGGGTATATGGATGTTCGTAGGAATAACTGATCTGATACAAGCCAAAAACGCTGCTTCCCGGCTTGGGGAATGCCATAGATTCTGTTGTCGGAGAATAGTCTATTCGAATGGTTTGTCCGAACGCTGTCGATACAGGAAGGAAAATGGTTAAGAAGACAAGGATTGATTTCATGCAATGAATTTAGAACCACAAGCCGATACTTGCTATCCCTTCCAGACGGCTATTGCTTGAGCGGTTGTTGTGGTAGAAAATGTGTTCAATTCCTTTGGTTTCCAGGAGTCTTGATTCCAAACGGAAAAATGCATTTGGAATAGGCTTGTATTCGAAGCCGATGGTTCCGCCGATAACATCGAGTCCAACGTGAGTGTGGTTTTCGTTGACAATTGGACCTGTTAGTACCTCGTTCGGATCACTGAAAGCTTCAAAACGCCCATAAGCTGCAATCTTTGGCGTGAAACGGTACTTCATGGCTACGATTCCCGAATAAATCAAAGCGGTTTTCGTAGAATCCGTCAATTGGCTGTTTTGCTGGCATCCGAAGTTTCCTTCCAGGCCAATTACAACGTGATTCGTTTTGAAAATCCCGATGTAGTTGGTGTAGCTTCTGATATGCGTACGGGGCGTTCCGCTCGGATATTCATCACAGACAACGGAACTGAGCGTGTGTGTCCAGCGATTTCCGGTATAGGCAACTGAAACACCGACTTCCTTATTCTTATTCGATTCCAGAAAAGTGCTGAAACCGTTGAAAGCGTTGAGCTGAAAAGTCCATTGGTCGCTTTGTTGCCAGGTCAGTTTCGCACCACTTAGGAAATACGGTTCGAAGTAAGTCGTCAATGCAATGCTGGAAGTGATGTTCTCCCGTGGTTGAATGGACTCCAAACCGATATGCGTTCTAAAATATCCTGCGTCAAGCCAGAGCTTTTTTACAATTCTGAAACCGGCATTTGCTTCCTGAATCAGGTTCAGATACGGCGACCATGCACTTAACGGAATATCGCCATAGAAAAGAGTTGCAACTCCACGCATGCGATCTGAATTGTATTTTGCGGAGATTTGAATGATGTTCAATCCGAATTGGTTGTTCTTTGGTGATGCAGTCGGGAACTTGGAGAATCCACCGGGTCCAACGGTATCGGAATACGAACTATAGTATGTATCGATGTAGCCGGAAACTTTGATTTTTCCAGTCGAATCGTATTCCTGTGTGTACGGATTCAGTTTCGTTCCGGTAAATGTAAGGTCAGTTGTATCTTTGGAGATAATCTGCGCGAATGACACAGAATAAACAACCAAAATCACAAGAGACAGCAGTAACCTTTTCATTAACCAATTTTGAGCGCGTGAAGTTAATGAATTTATGGGATCGAACACTGATCCTTCCCCTCAATGTCCCTCCAAAGCGGGAAGCCTATGAGTCTCATGTCTAAAGTCTGATGTCTAAACGTCCAAAAAGCCCTATCTTTGCACCGTGGTAAAAATCCGTGACATAGAATTGGGAGAATTTCCCTTGCTGCTTGCTCCAATGGAGGACGTAAGCGATCCGCCGTTTCGTGCCTTGTGTAAGAAGCATGGCGCTGATTTGATGTACACGGAATTCATCTCGTCGGAAGGACTGATTCGCGATGCGATCAAGAGCCGTCAAAAGCTGGATATTTTCGATTACGAAAAACCGATCGGGATTCAGATTTTTGGTGGTGACGAAGATGCAATGGCGATGTCGGCGAAAATTGTTGATGCAACGAACCCGGATTTGCTGGACATCAACTTCGGTTGTCCGGTGAAGAAAGTGGTCTGCAAAGGAGCCGGAGCCGGAGTATTGAAAGATATCGACCTGATGGTTCGCCTGACGCAGGCTTGTATCAAATCCACGAAACTTCCGGTTACGGTGAAAACGCGCTTGGGCTGGGATCATTCGATGATCAACATTATGGAAGTTGCGGAACGCCTCCAGGACATTGGAGTTGAAGCGCTTTCCATTCACGGTCGTACGCGTACACAGATGTACAAAGGTGAGGCCGACTGGACACACATTGCAGAAGTGAAAAACAACCCGCGAATCAAAATTCCAATCTTCGGAAACGGGGATATCGATTCACCTGAAAAGGCATTGGAGTACCGAAATAAATATGGCGTCGATGGAATCATGATTGGTCGCGCAAGTATTGGTTACCCGTGGATCTTCAACGAAATCAAGCACTATTTCGCTACCGGTGAACACCTTGCTCCGCCGACATTAAAAGATAGAGTAGAAGCGGCACGCGATCACCTGATGATGAGCGTGAAATGGAAAGGCGAACGCCTTGGAATTGCTGAAATGAAACGCCATTATACGAACTATTTCAAAGGCGTAGCTCATTTCAAGGAATACCGTATGAAACTGGTTACCTCATTCGACCTGCAGGAAATTCTGGATACGTTACAGTATGTGGAAGAGAATGAGGGGGAGTTTGTGTTTGCGTGAGTTGATTTTTTTGACAACTATATTCTTATTCAATGTCGCAACGTTGCGACATCGGATGTAAAAATCAATCCTCGATATAAATCTCTTCGCTTTCTCCCTCTTTCTTATACGTATACCTCACACGCGCATGCTGAAACTTATCGTAATAGGTTCCGGGAGTGAATTTCAGATGTTTTGCCGCGTTTTGTGCTTTCATGATACTTGGGGTAGAAGTAACGGTTGTTCCTTCTCCGATTACGCGAACACCGGTCACATCGCCTTCGCGGTTGATCGAAACTTCCAGTTCTACTTTACCTTCGAACTTGTCGTAAATGATGAAATCGGACGAATCGATTTGCTTTCGACCATAATCCACGGCAGAACCGGATAAAATCTGAGCGTTCAGGCGGAACGAACCAACCAGAACGAATGCAACAATTACAGCTTTTTTCATACGTACAAGTTACGAGATTTCTGCCCAATTTGGCTTATCCTTTAACCGGGCGATGGCCTCTTTACGCAAAAAGAAGTGTTCAGGTTTCTCCAAACGCTCATCTTTTTCAAGAATCGCCCGCGCCAGATCTCTTGCAACGGCAACCAAAGGACCATCTTTCGCTAAATCAGCAATTTTAAGATCGAGCACTCCGCTTTGTTGCGTTCCCATGACATCGCCGGGACCACGTAACTGTAAATCGACTTCCGCAATTTCGAAACCGTCGTTCGTTCGAACCATTGTAGAAATACGTTTTTTCGTATCCGCACTGAGTTTGTGACTCGTCATGAGGATACAATACGATTTCTCTGCTCCTCGTCCTACGCGACCGCGCAACTGGTGTAATTGCGACAATCCGAAGCGTTCCGCACTCTCAATGACCATTACACTGGCATTCGGAACATTCACACCAACTTCGATTACCGTTGTGGCAACCATGATCTGCGTGTTGCCTTTTACAAACTGCTGCATTTCGAAGTCCTTCGCTTCCGGCTTCATTTGTCCGTGAACAATGCTGACTTTGTACTGCGGTAGAGGGAACGCGCGGCAAATGGATTCGTAGCCGTCCATGAGATTGGCGTAATCCAGTTTCTCTGATTCCATGATGAGGGGATAGACAATGTAAATCTGTCTTCCCAGTTCAATTTCCCGTTTGATGAATCCAAAGACCGCCAAACGATCCTGATCGAACTTATGTGAGGTTACAATTGGTTTTCTTCCCGGAGGAAGCTCATCGATTACCGACACGTCCAAATCGCCGTAGAAAGTCATGGCAAGTGTTCGTGGGATCGGTGTTGCGGTCATGATGAGAATATGTGGCGGAATATTGCCTTTCTTCCACAATTTCGCACGTTGAGCCACACCAAAACGATGCTGTTCGTCTATGACCACAATTCCAAGTGATTTGAATTGCACCACATCTTCAATCAGTGCGTGTGTTCCCACCAAAATATTGATTAATCCGTTTTCCAGATCTTCGTGCAGGATTTTACGCTGAGCTTTCTTCGTTGTTCCTGTAAGCAATTCAATCCGAACGCCTGTTCCATTAAGCAATTCACTCAATCCCTGATAGTGCTGTTGAGCAAGGATTTCAGTCGGAGCCATCAAACACCCCTGTAGTCCGGAATCGATACCCATAAGAAGCGTAAGCAAAGCCACCACGGTTTTTCCACTCCCTACGTCGCCTTGCAACAAGCGGTTCATTTGCATTCCCGAGCCTAAATCCTTCCGGATTTCCTTCAACACGCGTTTTTGAGCATTGGTTAATGGAAAGGGAAGGTGGTGTTCGTAAAATTGGTGAAATGCCTGTCCGACTTCTTCGATTTTATGACTTCCCTGCTTTTGCAGTGAAATAGCTTTTCTAAGCAACAATTCGATTTGCAGGTGCATCAATTCCTCCAATTTGAAGCGTTGTCGCGCATGCTGAACGGCTTCTGTTGCCTGTGGAAGATGGATTGCTTTCAGTGCATCGTAGGTACCCGGAAGCTGGTATCGTTTCAGGATTTCAACGGGAAGTGTTTCTTGAACGAATCCACGCTCGAGCTGCTGGGCCAATTGTTCTACCAGCTTCTGAATTCCTTTGGAATGGAGGCCGGCTTTGGTCAGTTTTTCGGTCGTGGAATACACTGCCTGCCAGCGGACGTTATGATTCACCTGGCTCCACGCAGTGATTTCCGGATGTGGAATTGTCCAGGCTGCTCCATATTTCGTCGGTTTACCGAACACCTGAATTTGCGTAAATGCTTTCAGGTTGGGAAGAATGTATTTGATGCCCTGATACCAAACCAGTTCAATGTTTCCTGTTTCATCCTGGAAAGTTGCTGTGAGGCGTTTTTGTCGGCCTGCTCCAACTTCACGAATGGAAACGATTTGTCCCTTGAGTTGTACCATTCCATCTACGGCAAATACGTCACGTACCTGGTGGTATTGCGTGCGATCAACGTATCGAAACGGGAAGTGATAAAGCAAATCGGAAAAGGTTGCAATTCCGAGTTCTGTTTTGAGTAATAGTGCCCTTTGCGGACCAACTCCTTTCAGAAATTCTATGGGTGTTTGCAACCAGTTAGACATAAAAACAAAAATAGTGATTAGTGATAAGTGAATAGGCAATAGTCCGTAAGAAGTGTAAGGATATATTGCCTGATTTCTGTTCACTATTCACTAAAAAAAGGGACTCAAATGAATCCCTTTTGGTTTTAGCTTTTTACTTTTTTCAGGCCTTTCTCCAACCAAGCCTGGAAGACTTTCGGATCAGAGTGGCTCGTATAGTCTGCCGATCCAACCGGAATGTCTTTTCCTTCAGGAGTTTGAAGTACATAATACGGTTGAGAGGATGTCTTGTATTCGTTGATTTGTTTTGCCGTCCACTTGTTTCCGATGGTGAACAACAAGAAGTCGGAGCCATTTACTTTAATCGTTTTCTGTTCTTTTGCAGGGAGTTCTGTTCGTTCGTCAACGTACAATGAAACGATTACGTAGTCGTTTTTGAGGTGTTCAATTACTCCTGGTTCACCCCAAACACTTTGTTCCATCTTACGACAATTAACGCATCCCCATCCGGTGAAGTCAACGAAAAGCGGTTTGTTCACTTTTTTAGCATAAGCCAATGCTTTGTCGTAATCGGTAAATGCAGGAATTCCCTGAGGCCCTTCGTGCATGCCTTCTTCCATGTGTGTGGTTGCAGCCTGTGCGCCTCCACCTCCGCCAACTCCTTTCGGAGATTCTGCATAGAAGTCAGGAGGTAGGAAAGCATTGACTAATTTCAATGGTGCCCCCCACAATCCCGGAATCAGGTAAAGGGTGAAAGCAAGAGTCAATGTGGCAATCATTGTACGACCAACCGATAGTTTTTCAACCGGACTATCGTGTGGCAAGCGGATTTTTCCAAACAAGTACATTGCAAGTGTTCCAAAGACGGCAATCCAGATAGCAATGAATACTTCTCGTTCCAACAAGTGCCACTGCATAGTTGTATCTGCTGTAGACAAGAACTTGAATGCGAAAGCAATTTCAAGGAATCCAAGGAATACTTTTACTACGTTCAACCATCCTCCTGAACTTGGCATTGAGTTTAACCACGATGGGAACAATGCAAATAACATGAATGGAAGAGCAAGAGCCAAACCAAATCCGAACATTCCAACCATCAAAGCGGAGTCACCACCTGAAGCCGAAATTCCTACCAGAAGACTTCCAAGAATTGGTCCTGTACAAGAGAAAGACGCAAGTGACAATACCAATGCCATAAAGAAAATACCAATAACCCCTCCTTTATCGGCTTTTTCGTCAGCCTTGTTCGTCCATTTCGACGGTAATTGAATTTCAAATGCACCAAGGAATGACAATCCGAATACGAACAACATCAGGAAGAAGAAGATGTTGAAGTAAACATTTGTCGACAATTCATTCAGAAGGCTGGAAGCTCTGGTAATCACAACAACTCCACCAAGTAACAAGTGGATCATTACTATAGAACCACCGTATAGGAACGCATTTTTAATCCCCTGTGCTCTTGTCTTGCTTCGTTTCGTGAAGAAGCTAACTGTCATCGGGATCATTGGGAATACACATGGCATCACAATAGCAGCGAATCCACCAAGGAATGCCCAGAAGAAGATTACCCAAAGCGATTCCGATTTTTTCTCACCTTTTTTTACCTCTTTTCCAGTGTCCTGGTCTTTTTTCTGATCCGAATTATCGTTAACCGAAGCTTTGGTATCGGTGATAGAATCCTGATTCGCTTCGTCGTTCGCAGGAGTGACTTCTTCGGTAGCTGCTTTCAGGTCATTTACAGTAACGTTGAATACTTCAGAAGGGAATTTGCAACCGTTTTCGTCACATACCTGAAAGTTCAACTGACCGGATAGTTTGAATGGTTTGTCGCCTGTAGCAACAAATTTCTGCTTGAATACACATTTACCAAGGAATTCAACGGAAGTACCCATATCATCCTCTACAACAGTTGGTTTTGCTCCGTCGTAGAGTTTTCCTTCTAGTTTATATCCTGTTTTCGAAATCCAATTGATGTATGGTTTTGCACCTGTCAAATCTGCCTTCGCAGGGTCGTGAGCAACAGCATATACGTGCCATCCCGGAGCAATTTTTCCGGTAATTACCAATTCTCCGTGAGAGTCGTCAATTTTATTGATCGTATAGCTCAATTTGACGTACTGATGCCAGTCGCCTTCGTCCTGAGCTTTGATTGTGTGTGCAAACGAAACAACGGCAAGTAGGGCTGTAAATAAGAATTTCATTGTCGAAAAATGGAGATTTGCTAAATGGGTTTTTATGGGATCGTTACTTCAAAAGGAACGTCAACAGGAGGAAGGCACATGACGTCATTACATACCATGTAGGTAATGGTTCCGGCAATTTTTCCTTTGCTGTTTTTGGCAACTTTTTGTGTGAAGGTTACTTCGTTCTTGAAGAAATCAAGGTTTGCTTCGAAGTTTTCATCGTATTCGCGAATTGGAGTAGGTTCCGTTACTTTATCTATCAACGTAATGCTCTTGTTTTCAATGAACGTAAACGCAGTTGGAACGGGACCAATATCGTTATTGATAAACTGACTGTACAAATGCCAGCCATCTGAAATAGTTGCTTTGAACTCAACGGCATTTTTGTCAGCAGCATAGCTAACTTTCCATGTTACCTTCTCCTGAGCTTGGACAGCCAAGGTGGAAAGGGTCAATAATAAGAAACAAAAAAAACGTTTCATAGAATATTTGATTGGTATATCAAAACTACGAAACGTTCTTCTTTGTAGATCTTTCTTTCACTCGAATAGTGAATGAAACTCTTGAAATCCTAAAATTTTAGCTCGACAATGTGGTCTATTGGAATCCACATTCCGCCTTTTAAACAAATGTACTTCTGGCCAGTGGCCCAAATGGTTGTGTTTACCCTCTTCAATCCCTCATCATCGTGAAAAACTATCCCCACTTTTGTGTGGTATCCGTTGCCCAAACGTGTGGCTTCTTCTAATTTACGTGACAGATCAGGATCCTGGTCAAATCGAATAGGTAGCTTGAAGGATAAGTCTTTTACGACTTCTTTTTCGATCAATTCTGGTTCCATAGTGTAATCGGTTTACATAGTTTTCATTCCCAATGTACCAAATAAATTAATACTGCGTTAACCTAGGCGCCGATTTGTTCGATTTTTTCGATGAGTGTGATTTTAACTATCGACGAACTGCCATTTTTCACCAATGCACGGGCTGAAACCGCAAATCCTGGAACCCAGATGACTTCATTGTCGATGCAAAAAACGGGTTGATTTTCACGGAGTTGTGCAGGAATGCCTTGTTCTTTCAGAAGTTTCCAAACGGACTTTCGTCCCGTCAGGCCTGATAATGTGATTTTGTCAGTTGGTTGTGCGGTTCGAAGCTCGGGTTTTCCGTCAAGAAGATTCTTCGGGCAGTATAAAACACTGTTGTCGGTGTTTTTTGACAAATTTTTAACATCTTCAACCTTGTATTCCCAGAATCTGTTGATTGTAGTAGCAGGATTGAACAAAATGCCTGTTCCGGTTCGAATGACCTCGAACTTCCCGGCCTCAAAAGCAGCACTGAGCTCGCTTTCGAATAACGAACCAATTCGTTGCAGCGACCAGTGTGGAAGCGATTTCATTCTCAGAAAAAGCGTTTTTTGTGTCTCCGAAAGAGAGTCCCATTGTGTTTCCGAAATTGCATCGTCGTTCACCCAGTCGGGAAGTGATGCTGTTTCGGATTCGAGTGTAGACCGAAACGCACCCTGGAGCGTCAATACGGAACTATCCAGAGTCGGAATAGACTGATGAAGTGCAGGTAAAATTTCGTTTCGAAACAGATTTCGAATGTATTTGTTTGAAGCATTGCTTGTGTCTTCCCGCCACAATAACCGGTGGTTTAGCGCATACTCTTTTAGCTCGGCTTTGCTCAGGTCAAGAAATGGACGAATCACCTGATCGTTTTCCGTTTTCATTCCACTCAAACCAATGAGGTGACTTCCGCGAAAGTACCGGAGAAAGAAGGTTTCTACCTGGTCATCGCGATGGTGCCCCAGTGCGATCACATGTTGCTCTGAAATAGCCTTCCATTGATCGAAGAGTGTTCGCCTGAACTTTCGCGCTTCGTTTTGAAGATTTGCCCCTTCCCGCAAGGTGATGGCGGTAGGGCATTTCACAGCAAAAACGGGCACGGAAAGGTGTTTCGCCATATCACGAACGGATTGTTCGTCCAGATCGCTGTCTTCTCCACGTAATTGATAATTGACATGGAGTAGAGCAAATGGAATTCTGCTTCTATGGAGTGCGTGAGCCAAAACCACGGAATCGAGTCCGCCGCTACATGCCACCAGTACTTTTTTGTTTGACCAGTCGATCCGTGAGATATGTTCGCTTACCACGTGCATTCCCCAAAGATATTCAGGATTTTACCCACTTTGGTTTTGCATTCTTCCCATTCTTCTTCGGGATCCGAAAGCGAGGTAATGGCGCCACCGACCATGCAGGAAAAGCGTTCTGCCTGTTTGTCGTAGAAGATGGTTCGAATCACCACATTGGAATCGAAATCTCCATTGGGAGCGATGTGCCCAAAGCTTCCGGAATACCAGTTTCGTGCATGATGCTCGTACTTCTCAGAAAGTTCTACTGCGGCTTTTTTCGGAGCACCGGTCATTGAACCCATTGGAAACAGTGCTTTCAGAATATCGGTGAATGTTGTCCCTGTTTTCAGATCACACTGTACCGTTGAAATAAGTTGGTGTACCGTCTCAAATGTATGTAGTTTGTTTAATGCGGTAACTTCAACACTTCCTTTTGAAGCAACTTTTGAAAGATCGTTCCGCACCAGGTCGACAATCATCACATTTTCAGTGGTGTCTTTCAGAGAATGTTGTAGTGCCCCGGCAATTTCTTCGTCTTTCACCGGATCGTTACTGCGTGGTGCAGTTCCTTTAATGGGTTCCGAAATCAGTGTATTTCCTTCTTTGCGAATAAACCGTTCCGGACTTGCGGAAGCCATAAAACGCTCTTCGTCTTCGTAATAAACTGCTCTTGGAGCATGAGTATTGTTATTTAGCTGACGAAAGAAATCTATTCCACTTACCTCTGGTTTCGTACCCGTTCGGGAAGGAAGATGTGCTTCGAGTTGCATGCAGTAATTCAATTCGTAGCAATTTCCGAGTTGAATTTCGTTTTGAATAGCTTCAATATCCGAAAGGTAATGTTCCTTCGAAATGAGTGATCGCCACTTCAGCTCACTGGTTCGAACCGGATTTGTTTGCTGAAACGCCTTTGTCCATTCGGGGCGCGGGCCATCAAGGGCTATGTAATGTTCACGTTGTAACCTTCCGATGGTTAGCGGAACCCAAACCTGCAACAGCGGAAGCGCCTCCCGTTTCTTGTTCGGATCGG
The DNA here is from genome assembly GCA_966211245.1 of uncultured Fluviicola sp. GTDB lineage: Bacteria > Bacteroidota > Bacteroidia > Flavobacteriales_D > Crocinitomicaceae > Fluviicola. The sequence goes on from CBIHND010000028.1 coordinate 62,152, forward strand.
CAGCAACATCCAGTAACTGCATTCCGAGTTCGTAACTGATGGCAAAGAAGATGTGTTTCGCGTGATGAACTTTCAGAAAGTCTTCCAAATCGGCTAATTGTGAAAGATCGGACAACACAAAATCCGCTGACACACCGTTTCCGATGAGGTACGATTCGTTGTCTGTCTTCCATGCAATCCTGCGTTCCATGGGACAAAAATAATTGGTATTTTCGCTCAGCACAAGCTCTAATATGCTCTACCGTCTGTTAAAAGCCATTGTTTGGCTGGGCGTGCGACTTTACTACCGGGAAATAAAAGTAGTGAACAAGCATTACCTCGATGTCGAGGGGCCAGCCGTCATCATAGCCAACCATCCGAATACACTCATGGATGCCTGGATGATGGGCTATGCGAATCGTCGCCGGGTCTTTTTCATGGCGAAGGCAACATTCTTTTCATCTCCGTTCAAGCGTTTTTTATTGGGAGCATTGGGAATGATTCCGATCAATCGCAAATCGGATGGTGTAACCAAAGGAGTTAGCAACAAAGATTCGTTTGAAGCGTGTTATTCACTGTTGGAACGTGGCGATATTCTGGTGGTCTTTCCCGAAGGGACGAGTTACCTGGAACGAAAATTACGTGAATTGAAATCGGGAACGGCAAGAATTGCCTTAGAGGTTGAAAGCCGCAATCAAGGTACATTGAATGTAAAAATCATTCCAATTGGGTTGAACTACATTGATGCAAGCAGTTACCGTGGAAAAGTGATGATCCATGTCGGGAAACCCTTTGAAATCGAAGACGGATTACTTGCGCAGTATCAGCAGAACCAGGGACAGGCAGCAAAAGCATTGACCGAACAATTCCGGGTTGCGCTTTCACGGGTGTTTGTGTCGCTGGAAACAGAGGAGAACGAACAACTTGCCGAAGACATCGCCTACATTCTGGATGGGAGAAAGGTGAGAGGCAAGCGCGGTGTGAGTCATTCCATTGATTTGTTCAAGTTGATCAATTCGAAGCTGGATGAATTTCGGTTGGTTACGCCTTATAAGCTGGATGAAATTCAAAAGTTGACAAAGGAATTGATTCGCGATCTGGAGGGCTCGGGAGTTCGTCCGGATTTTCTGGACAGAACCTATCGTTCAACGATGTTTTCGCGCCAGTTGATTCAATCGTTGCTGTTTCTTGTGATCACTTTTCCGATTTTCGTTTTTGGTGTTGTTCAGAGTTGTCTTCCGTATTTTTCTATTGGCTGGTTGCTCCCGAAGATCACGAAAGATGAAGAATACCATGCTCCGCTAGCCATTTTACTCGGCTTTGTATTGTATCCGTTGACTTATGCGGGATTCATTCTATTGGCTCATTATGGCTTCCATTTGCGTGGTTTCTGGTGGGTGATGTATGGTGTTTCTTTGCCATTTACAGGAGTTTTTGCACATTTCTATTTGCGCTACAAGCGTCACCTTGGGTCGAAACAGCGCTTTGCGCGTATGGTTCGCAAGCGCAAAGAATTCTTCACGGAACTGAAGGTACGCAAGGAGCGACTAAAAAGCTTGATTCTAGGCGAATAGGTTCCTGAATAAATTGTGAGTCAGGAAAAATTGTATTTTTTTCTGGTGGGACGCAGATTATAATAACTGAATTGTTATCTTTGCCCCTGCCTTAGGCCAGCAGGCTGGGCGCACGTTCTTTGAACATCCGGAGGGATGGGTGAGTGGCTGAAACCACCAGTTTGCTAAACTGACGTACGGGTAACTGTACCGCGAGTTCGAATCTCGCTCTCTCCGCAGATTTTTTTCAAGGGTGCTTGCAAGAGTTGATTTTATTATTACTTTTGCACCTCGAAAAAAGAGAAAATTCCCGAAGCGACGGGAGTTTTAAAAAAATAAAAAGCCTAGTTCGGGGCGTAGCGTAGTCCGGTCATCGCGCCTGGTTTGGGACCAGGAGGTCGCAGGTTCGAATCCTGCCGCCCCGACGAAAAACGGGGGATGAGCAATCATCCCCTTTTTTTATTTTAATTATTCGGTCCCGTAGCTCAGCTGGATAGAGCAACTGCCTTCTAAGCAGTAGGTCTTTGGTTCGAATCCAAA
>CBIHND010000029.1:0-57902 GCA_966211245.1 uncultured Fluviicola sp.
TCAGGACGTCCTGCATTGATCGTATTTGATGACCTTTCCAAGCAAGCAGTTGCTTACCGTGAGGTTTCGCTATTGCTTCGTCGTCCTCCGGGTCGTGAGGCTTACCCTGGTGACGTATTCTACCTTCACTCCCGTTTGTTGGAGCGTGCGGCTAAAATCATCGCTGATGACAAAATTGCTGCTCAGATGAACGACCTTCCTGAATCGTTGAAAGGAATCGTGAAAGGTGGTGGATCGTTGACTGCATTGCCGATCATCGAAACACAAGCGGGTGACGTATCTGCGTACATTCCTACAAACGTAATTTCGATTACCGACGGACAGATCTTCCTGGAGTCTGACTTGTTCAACGCAGGTATCCGTCCGGCGATCAACGTTGGTATCTCTGTATCTCGTGTAGGTGGTAACGCACAGATTAAGTCAATGAAGAAAGTAGCTGGTACATTGAAGCTTGACCAGGCTCAGTACCGTGAGTTGGAAGCGTTCGCTAAGTTCGGTTCTGACCTTGATGCAGCTACGAAATCAGTTCTTGACAAAGGGGCACGTAACGTGGAGATTTTGAAGCAACGTGAAGGTGATCCGTACCCGGTAGAGAAGCAAATTGCAATCATCTACGTTGGTACAAAAGGATTGATCCAGAACGTTCCTGTAAGCAAAGTGAAAGAGTTCGAAAAAGAATTCCTTGACTTCTTGGAAGCGAAACATTCGGATGTATTGGTTCGCCTGAAAGCAGGAAAATACGAGGACGCAGATACAGACGTTCTTGGGAAAGTTGCGAAAGAGATCGCGGCAAAATATTAATTGAATTATGAATTAAAATAATTATCAATTATCAATTATCACGGATGGGAAACTTTTCTTGATAATTGAACCATTGATAATTCATAATTAAAGATATGCCAAGTTTAAAGGAAATACGAAATCGAATTACTTCAGTAGGATCTACGATGCAGATTACTTCTGCAATGAAGATGGTTTCTGCTGCAAAGTTGAAGAGAGCTCAGGATGCGATTACACAAATGCGTCCGTACTCTGAGAAATTGCAGGAGATCTTGAGTAACTTGAGCGCTACGCTGGATATTTCGGAAAATGCATTAGCAGCGGATCGCCCGGCAAACAACGTATTGATTATTGCGATTACATCTAACCGCGGTTTGTGCGGTGGATTCAATAACAACGTAATCAAACGTGTTAACCAAACGATTGCTGAGGATTTCGCTACCGCTTCCAACATCGATTTGTTGTGTATTGGTAAGAAAGCGAAAGATGCATTCAAGCGTTCGGATTACTACGTTGAAGCATCATCAGTAGGATTATCTGAAGACGTATTTGCAAGTCTTTCATTTGAAACAGTTGCAGCGTTTGCAAGCTATGCGATGGACGCGTTCCTGAACAAGAAATACGACAAAGTAGTTGTGGTATACAACAGCTTTGTAAACGCAGCTACACAATTGGTGAAAGCAGAGCAGTTGTTGCCAATTGTTGCAACAGTTCAGGAGGGTGCAACGATCGGAGATTACATTTTCGAACCTTCGAAAGAGGAAATCGTTGAAGATTTGATCCCGAAATCATTGCGCATTCAATTGTTTAAAGCGGTACTTGACTCCAATGCATCTGAGCACGGAGCACGTATGACGGCAATGCACAAAGCAACGGACAACGCAAAAGAATTGAAGCGAAACTTAACGTTGAGCTACAACAAAGCTCGTCAGGCTGCCATTACCGGAGAGATCCTCGAGATCGTTGGTGGTGCGGAAGCATTGAACGGGTAGGATTCAATAAACTATTGAAAAGGGATATCGGAAACGGTGTCCCTTTTTTTGTTTTCTCATTTTCTTGTCACATCAATAAATTGATTTGCCTTGAGCCTGCAATCTGACCCGCATGAGATAGTGCAACTAAGTGACGATTGTCAAAATGCGTTAAAATCCATTTGGAATATTGCAGCTTATATACATTTACTTCGTGAATGTCTCATTCGCGATATCAGCCCAACGGAAATCGGCCACTTCCCTCAAGCTTCCTATCGGAATTGAACGTTCGGTTTATTTTTTATGAATCGTACGATGCTTGAATATACATCAATGAACATCTCGAACCGACTCTAAAGCAAATTTGCAGATGAGTCAGTCATGTCGTGCTAATGCAGTTCGGTGCAACAGCATGCCTGATCATCTGCAAACCCGCCACCTGGGTCGCCCCCGGCTTTGACTGCCACTCCTTTTTGGGTTTTGGGCAGCTCCGGGGGCTTAAGGTAAATTGAGTCATCGGGATGTTAGTTGATTATACAAGGCGCGTACCAAACTTTTAATTAATATTGAATTATGAAAGAAATGTTACTCAACTACTGGTGGATAGGAGTGGTTATTGTTTGCCTCCTGCTCTACAAATTTATTCTGCGATTCCTCTTTGGAATGGTTATCGTTCCGGAGGATAAAATTGGTCTTGTAACCAAGAAATTTGTGCTCTTCGGAGAAAACAAGGAGCTTCCTGACGGACGCATTATCGCGACAAAAGGAGAAGCGGGTTTTCAGGCCAAAACTCTTGCTCCCGGACTATACTTCTGGAAATGGGTATGGCAGTTTGAAATCACTATGGAATCGTTTACCATTATTCCGGAGGGGAAGATCGGTTTGATTCTGGCCAAAGATGGTGTGGAAATGCCTACCGGAAACATTCTCGGAAGAAAAGTGGAATGCGATAACTTCCAGGATGCGGAATTGTTCCTCAATAACGGCGGGCAACGTGGTCGACAAACACACTACATTACCGCAGGTTCCTGGCGTATAAACACAATGTTATTCCAGGTTTCAATTACCGATATGGTACGTATCCACGAGAGCATGGTGGGAATTGTAACAACGCTTGACGGTCTTCCGGTTGAAGCGGGACAGATTGCCGGTAAAGTTGTTGATGGCCATAACAACTTCCAGGATTTCGATTACTTCCTGGAGCATAACGGAAACAGAGGTTTGCAACCGACAGTTATCCTTGCCGGATCGTATAACCTGAATCCTTGGGCGGTGCAGGTAGAAGAAACACCAATGACAGAAATTCCGATCGGATACGTTGGAGTTGTGATTTCATACATAGGTGGCGAAGGGAAAGACCTGACCGGAACGGATTTCAAGCACGGAAATATCGTTGAAAAAGGAAGTAAGGGTGTTTGGTCGGAACCATTTGGTCCGGGGAAATATCCGGTGAATAAGTACACGATGAAAGTGGAATTGGTTCCTACGACGAACCTGGTGTTGAACTGGGCGCAGGCACGTAGCGAATCTCACAATCTGGATAAGAATTTGTCGACGATTACCGTGCGTTCAAAAGACGGTTTCCCGTTCAACCTTGATGTATCACAGATTATCCACGTTCCAACAACGGAAGCACCGAAAGTAATTGCGCGTTTTGGAAACATGGTGAACCTGGTAACACAGGTACTGGAGCCAACGATTGGTAACTACTTCCGTAACTCGGCACAGGACAGTGATGTGATTGCTTTCCTGAGCACGCGTAAAGAACGTCAGGATTCTGCGAAGGATCACATCAAAAAAGTACTTGACGAGTATAACGTGAACGCGGTGGATACGTTGATCGGTGATATTGTACCACCAGAGTCGCTCATGAAGACGTTGACGGATCGTAAGATTGCCGAAGAGCAGAAAGTGACGTACGAGACGCAAAAACAGGCTCAGGAAACGCGTCAGGGGATGGAAAAGGAAACTGCCATCGCTGACATGCAGAAAGACATCGTAAAAGCGCAGCAAAGCGTTGAAATCGCAGAACGCACTGCAAACGCGGCGGTGAAGAAAGCGGAAGGAGATGCAGCAGGAGTAAAACTTGCGGTAAGTGCGGAAGCTGAAGCAACGAAAATGCGCGCATTGGCGGAAGCAGAATCTACGCGTGCCCGTGCAAAAGCAGATTCAGAAGCGATCAAATTGAAAGCAGATGCGGAGGCAGAGATGATTTCCAAAACCGGTTCTGCGGAAGCGAGTAAGATTCTTGCAATTGGTAAATCAACTGCGGAAGCATACGAACTTGCTGTGAATGCCTTAGGTGGAGAGAACTTTACCCGTTACAAAATCACCGAAGAGCTTTCAAAAGGTAAGATCAAGTTGATTCCGGATGTATTGATCGGAGGAAATGGTCAGCAGGGTGGTTCTGCAATGGACGGATTACTTGGGTTGAAACTCATGGAAATGATGGATCCGGAGAAGAAAACATCAGAAATTCAAAAGCCGAAGATTGATAAACCGAAACCGGCTGGCGGAGATGCACCGAAGAAATAAATAAGAAGGGGAAGTGAGAGCTTCCCTTTTTTGTTCTCCACTGATTTCTCCAAAAGAGAAACGAAGAAATTAATCAAAGGCACATAGAAAACATAGTAAATTGAATACCATTAAGAAGTTAAGATCATTAAGGAAAAATCACACAACACTTGAATTTCTTAATTCCTTAATGGTTCATAAGAACAATCATCAGAATGCTATGTCGCCTATGTTTCTATGTGGTTCTATAAATGGTTCTAAACTTCCGTGGACGTCCGCGGGAGAAAATCAAATCTTCTTTTCCGCTACGTTAGAATGAATCTCCGCGCATTTCATGAGCGCAGCGGAGCCATACCACGGATGAAGTTCCATAACGAGTCTTCCGGCCTGAATTGCAGGATCTGTTTTGGTGAGTTCTTCGGCTTCACGAACCGTTTTCACATCGAAAATGTAGATTCCGCGAACGTCACTATCGTCCATAAACGGGCCAGCTACGACCAGTTTACGTGCTTTTGCAAGTCGATTGATGTTGTCGAGGTGAGCACGTTGCAATCGTGCAGCTTCCGTGCTATCCTGATCGCGGTTTGGTCCGATCTTCAGAAAAGCCATCACATAAAACTTCATTCCATACTCGTCCGCACCCAATTCTTTTGCCAATTCCGGATCGAATGCTTTCGGGTCTTTTTGTTCCTCTTTTACTGTTTCAGGAGTGGTTTCTCCGCAAGCTGTAAGAAGTCCTAAAGCGAAGATGAAGGTAAATGTGAGTTTAGCTGTTTTCATATCAACCAGGGTTTAGTTAGTCAATTGTATTTTCTGAGTGACATTTTCACCATTTGTCTGAGAAATCTTTATGAAGTAAATGCCTGGCTTAAACGTGCTTACATCCATGCTTTTTTCCATTGATTCTTCCATTCGTTCCGAACAAAAGAGAAGTTGACCTTTCAGATCATAAAGTTCTATGGATTGAATCGGCTGATGCGATTCGATTCCAATTACCGAGCTTGCCGGATTGGGATAGATTATCAGACCTGTTTCGTTCTTCGATGAAACCGAAAGATCATTGGCACATTCTTCTGAGTAACGAGGTGGGATTATGTTTGATTGCCAATCTTCATAGATATGCTGGATGCCTGTTTTATGGCACAGTAACGCGGATGCCTGTTCAAAAACCGGATAAATCGGTGTATTGAATCCATTTGTGCCACCAACCCCTTCAATTACCGAAACATATGCTGAGTCTGTTGAGTTTGTTCCCAATACCCAACGTTTGTAATAGTTTCCATCCAATAGTTGTATTGAATCCTGGGCCATAACCAAAAGATTGGGGTAATTCAGATTGCTGACTGTTTCCGGATACGGTTGTCCCACAGTCAAATTCCCGAAATCGTAAAGCAACTCATCTGTCTGCATAGTTTCATTCCATAGGTAGACTTTTTTTTGAGGTATATCCTGGCGGAAGAAGGCAGTATCCTCCGGGTGATAATCCGTGCCGGAATTCTGGTTCTGTTGTCCCCAGCCATCTACCCAATCGGCAATGGAACGATTGATGAATTTAGTGTAGCTCTGCCCGTTGATCAGGGTATCGCCCTGTGTGTATGCAATGGATGTAATCGTTGCATGTTCGTGAGCGCTATACGCAGAGTACAGGAATGCTGCCTGAATCCAGCTGGCGTCCGTTTCAGGCAAAGGACGATAAGTTATTTGTCCCCAACTGAAGTATGTGCAAAGGAGTGAAATTGTTAGGAGTTGGTTTCTCATTTCATAAGGATTTGTTCCTGAGATGCTTGTTTCGGAATATGGTTGTAAAAAATGGTGTCTGACTTACTGATCGGAATCGGCCATTAACGATCGAATCATACTCAAAGATTCCTCAATATGTGACTCAGGGTTAGAAAGCGAATTGTGGATGTGACGGACAATGCCCTTTTTGTCGATGATGTAGGTTACCCTTCCTGCAATAATTCCAAAGAACGTTCTTGGAACACCGAAGGTTTTTCTAAGTTTCGCGCCTTCATCTGAGAGTAGGGTAAAGGTCAATCTGTTCTTTGCCGCAAATTGTTTATGACTTTCTACAGAATCACTGGACACACCGATTACTTCGCATCCCGCGTCTTTGAATTCTTCGTAGGCATCGCGAAAGGAACAGGCTTCCGCCGTACAGCCTCCGGAATTGTCTTTCGGATAGAAATAGAGCACCACCAGTTTCTTTCCAATGATATCCTCTGAGGAAACACGATTTCCGTTTTGATCGTTCAACGCGAATGCAGGGCAGCGATCGCCTACTTGTATAGCCATAACGATAAGTTTGTTTAAAGATAAATAAACTTATGATGGACGCTATTTCGAGTGATGAATAAAAAAAGGTTCCCTGAAACTCATCAGAAAACCTTTCTTTAATAATGGGACTGTCGTTAATATACAGTTACAATGCTTTTTGTAGAGGAGTAAGTAGATTCTTTTTTACCTCCGACACTCGTCCATTCTCCTGAGGTAGATTCGGAGTAACGTTTTGTTGTTGCAGTAGCATCACCGGTAATCAGGTTCGACATATCCGAAACAGTAATGTTCACGTAGTAAGCTCCAACCGTTGAAGTTTTTGAGGTTGAACTTTTTCCCGAATCTGATGTGTTAACCAGCGCAACAATGATTTGTTCTCCTGATGCAACCGCACCACCTCCAAAGTACCATGAATTGGAGGAAGATTTGTCGATGTACGAGCCTGAATCATTACTGACAGATTGTTCTCCGTTGATAGTGTTGGTATAGGTTTTTCCTTCAGTATCGGTGAAAACAAATGTGCCGGTATTCATCAATCCGTTAAATGTTTTGGAGTAAACAGAACCACTTCTTTCCATTGCTTCACCGTTTATGGTGATCGAACTGCTTCCAGTTAACTCAAGGTCTTTACCATTTTCTTTTTCCTGATTGAACTGAGCGTAGAATGTAGTTTTGTTGGTTTCGGCATCGTAGACGATCTTATAGGTCTGGAAAATTTTGTCCTGATCTACCTTTGATGAATCTTTCTTACAACTTACGATAAATGCAGCCGATATGGCCAGAAATAAAATGTTCTTCATGATTTAGATGTTAAAATTACGGTGCGAATATAGTTAAAATGTTATTCATCAAATTTCATGATTCAGCTATTTGTTGAATACCCGAAACAAAAAATCCCGACTCATTGCTGAATCGGGATCTTCGTATCGTTGAGGAAAAATTATTCTCCTACTACTTCGAAAGTGATAACAGGCTTAACTCCTTTGTGAAGGTTAGCTTCTGCTTCGTACGTACCAACTTCTTTGATTGGCTCGTCTTTGATTTTCAACGACTTACGGTCGATGTCGAAACCTGCAGCTTTCAATGCTTCAGCCAATTGTACTGTGTTAACAGAACCGAAGATTTTACCGTTCTCACCAACTTTAGTGCTGATAGTAACTTTAACTTCAGTCAATTTAGCAGCCAATGCTTCCGCTTCAGCAACAATTTTAGACTCTTTGTGAGCGCGTTGCTTCAACATTTCCTCGTGTGCTTTTTTCGCAGAAGGAGTCGCCAAAGTAGCGTATCCCTGAGGAATCAAAAAGTTACGTCCGTATCCTGGCTTTACAGTAACCAACTCGTCTTTGTAACCCAATTTATCGATGTTCTTCTTAAGAATTACTTCCATGATTTCTTTCTTTTGAAATTCAACAACTACTATTTCAACATATCGCCAACGTATGGCAAGATAGCCAGGTGACGAGCACGTTTAATAGCTTTATTAACTCTCTTCTGGTACTTAGCAGAAGTTCCGGTAATACGACGAGGCAAAATTTTACCTTGCTCGTTTACCAAACGCAACAAGAAGTTAGCGTCCTTGTAGTCGATGAATTTAATACCGCTCTTTTTGAAACGGCAGTACTTATCTTTTTTGATCTCGATGTTGATCGGAGTCAAATAGCGAATATCGTTTTGTGACATTTTCGTATGAGTTTTAATGTGAATAATTAAGCTTCAACAGGAGCACCGCTCATTTTCTTGCGACGCTTTTCAGCGTAAGCAACATGGTGGTTATCCATTTTCACAGTAAGGAAACGCAAGATACGCTCGTCGCGCTTCATAGCAAGTTCCAAATCAGCGATTACAGAGCCTTCTGCATCGAACTGCAATAAAAAGTAGAAACCTGTAGATTTTTTCTGAATTGGGTAAGCCAATTTCTTCAATCCCCAGCTTTCAGAGTGAGTCAATTTCCCACCCATTGCAGCCAAATCACTCTCATACTTTTTTACTGCTTCCTTTGCCTGATCTTCAGACAAAACGGGAGTTAAGATGAAAACAGTTTCGTAAGAATTCATAATTCAACGTTATTGTTGTTAATACTAAAAACCTGTCTCTTCGTGAGAACAGGGGTGCAAAGATAGGAAATTATTGATTAGATGCGACTTTCCGAAGAAAAAAAGGACATCAGACTAAAGACAAAAGACCGAAGACTCGAAAAACTGAGCTAAAGATAGGTGCTTTTTGTTTTGCTGAATGTCTTTGGTCTCTAGTCTTTAGTTTAATAGTCGATGAAGTTGTTTTTGTGCAACATCAATCTGGTATTGTCTTTGTCCAGCGTACCTGCTAACAGATGTGTTACTTCAACCTCACAACACATCCTGCTGAAACAGTATTGATTTTTAAGTGATTATCCTGAAAATAATTCAGAATATTGTTGGTGGCTATTGTGAAGGAAACAAGAGAGTTCAAACTTCCGAAAGTCAGGCCAATCGGAACATTTACTGCTCCAAAATTGTTGTTGATCCCTGTTGAAAGTCCGACGGCTCCGTTGGTAAGTTCTGCCCCGAAAGCGACATATGGAATTCGGTAACTTCCAACTGCATTGGGGTTGAGAGGTAATATAATGTCGGAAGAAAGCGAAAGAAAAGGGTAGGGCTTCCAGTGAGAACCCAAACTGAAATTAGCAGCGGTAGCGGTGTTGAATGTACTTCCTTCGCTATAATTCTCACTTGCTTTGATGAAGATATTCGCTTCCGCCCATTGATCGTAAAACGGCTTGTCTTTGGATACGCCGAAAGGATAATTGAACATGGTGCTGTCGTCAAGGGAGTTGTATTCCATGGTTCGGCTGAATTTTCTTTGTTGCCAATGCATGAATCCCAAATTGTTAATGCTGGCTCCGAGAATGAACTTGTCGTTTTTGATGAAACTCATTCCCAGATTTACTGAAACACCATTCGAAATTTTGCGTGAAAATTTGGTGTGCTCCTGGCTCTGTTCTCCTGCATCCTGCAAATAGAACACATTGTCTTTCGTATGCCAGTCAACATACCGGATTCCTTCAATGAAATTCACTGTTGCACCAATGTAGGTTTCCCATCCCGGAATCAGCATTTTATAAGAATTTCCCCAACCGAACGAATAGTTTCGTGAATAAATGGATTTGAAATACGATCCATCCAATTGCTGACCAATGGTCAAGGTGTCATTTGAGAATGCATGAACGATTTGAGAAAGGGTATCGTTGGAGTAATTCAGTCGATCGTTTGCAATCACATCACCGGATGCAAGTACCAGCGAATCGAAATAGGGATTTATTTTTCCTAATACGAAGAGGTTTGCGATGTTCTCCGAAAGTTTGAACGAAGCGTTGAATTCCGTGTTTACCTGTACTGCAAAAGTTCCATAATGCTCACTGGTGTAACTTCCTGCGAACCAAACACGGTTGAATTTTAGCGATGACTGTTCTGTCAGAATATCGCGTGTTTCCAATCGGTCGTCGACTGTCCAAAGGGTGTCGAACGGAACATTGTCCTTGTAGCTTTCAAGTGATTCCCGGATCAGGGCAGGTGGAAGCGAGTTTTTATCCGTTGCCGTATTGATCAGGTAACGCGCGGTTACCGGTGAAGCAGAATAGGCGGTGATATCAATTACCTTAAACGATAGTTTGTGTTTGTAATATTTCGATTGCCAGCCAAGATTGGAAGGATTGGTATTCAGGCAGAAATAATCGATGCTGTTTGAAACGCTTGTTCCACGTCCTGTATTGTTACTGTTGCCTGAAAATGACAATTGACCGAATGCCTGGTTTCCTCCGATCAGAATTAAAAGTAGAATGAGTCTCATGGTGATGTGGTTAGAAGTTGAAGAATGCACCAAATTGAAAACGGGATGCACCAATTCCGGATTCGAAGTAAAAACCAAAGCGATCGTAGAAATGGTATTCTGCTCCAAGTGAGAGCTTTCTGGCGAGGTAATAGGCGGTTTCTGAAATTTCTTCGGAAGCGCCGGGACTGTTAGTTGTAAGTTGATAGTCACCTTTTGCAATTCCGACACCCAATCCGAACGAAGTGTAAATCCGCCAGCTTTTCAGAAAATCACTCTCAGCATGGAGGAAATTGAGGTAGTACAATCCTTCAACGGTGTATTCCGTCGTTTTAATTCGTCCATCGTAATTGGAGATGTACAACGAATCCTGAATGAGGGTGTCTCTTGTAGTTGAATAAAACTCCCTCGATCTGCTATAATTGAATCCCAGTGCAAAGCTGTTACCGACGAAATAATGTGCGTCCAGTTGTATTGGGCCAACCGGGTCGTTCCCACGGATGTTTCTCCAGAAATGAGGAAGGTCGTAACTGACGGATGTTCTGAAGCGGTGAATGCCCAGTGTGTCTTCAGAAAAAGTTTGGGCATTTGCACCAATCAGGCAGAAACTGAAGAAAAGAATAGCGGTAAAATTTTTCATTTGTTGAATGTGGTTTGGGGCAAGTGTGCAAAAGACGTGCCAGTTTGTTAAAAATGAAACATCTATAAAAGTCCAATGACAGAAGACTGGAGACAAGAACTTTTGGATTCTGGTGAAAATGAATTGGGAACATTCTGATTACTGAATCGTCTCTTGTCTTAATAATTTAGAACCATTTTGAATAGCAGGAATTTCGCTTCTGTTTTCCACAAGAAATCACTAAATTCGCGTGGCCGAATAAACAGCTGAAACAATGCATTTTCGGTCCCCTTTTAAACGTATAAAAAGCAAGACATCCTTTTTTATGAGTACTTACCAGGATTACATCAAAGAAATTGAAGAAAGAAAAGCTCAGGGACTTCACCCGAAACCAATTGACGGTGCTGAGTTGCTAACTGAGATCATTGAGCAGATCAAAGATTCAGGAAACGCATACCGCGAAGATTCACTGAAGTTTTTTATTTACAACACCCTGCCCGGTACAACAAGTGCTGCTATTGTAAAGGCTAAGTTCTTAAAGCATATCATTCTTGGTGAAGCGATCGTAGAGGAGATTTCTCAGGATTTTGCTTTTGAATTGTTGTCGCACATGAAAGGTGGACCTTCAATTGAGGTGTTGCTTGATCTGGCGCTTGGGAAAGATACTTCTATTGCAAGGAAAGCAGCTGACGTTTTGAAAACACAGGTTTTCCTTTACGACGCGGATATGGCTCGTTTGAAGCAAGCGTTTGAAGACGGTAATGCAATTGCGAAAGAGGTTTTGGAAAGCTACGCGAAAGCTGAGTTCTTTACGAAACTTCCGGAGGTCGCTGAAGAAATTAAAGTAGTTACGTTTATCGCCGGTGAAGGTGATATTTCTACAGACTTGTTGTCTCCTGGAAATCAGGCGCACTCGCGTTCGGATCGTGAATTGCACGGTAAGTGTATGATCACTCCGCAGGCGCAGGAAGAAATCAAAGCGTTGCAGGCACAACATCCGGATAAGAGTGTGATGTTGATCGCCGAGAAAGGAACAATGGGTGTAGGTTCGTCACGTATGTCGGGTGTAAACAACGTTGCGCTTTGGACAGGGAAACAAGCTAGTCCATACGTGCCATTTGTGAACTACGCACCAATCGTAGGTGGAACAAACGGAATCTCTCCGATCTTCCTTACAACGGTTGATGTTACCGGTGGTATTGGTCTTGACCTGAAAAACTGGGTAAAGAAAACAGATGCGAACGGTAATCCTGTTCGTAATGAAGCCGGTGAGCCAATTCTTGAACAGGTGTACTCGGTTGCTACCGGAACTGTTCTTACCATCAATACAAAAACAAAGAAACTATACAACGGAACTCAGGAATTGATTGACATTTCTAAAGCGTTTACACCGCAAAAAATGGAGTTCATCAAAGCCGGAGGTTCTTATGCAATTGTATTCGGTAAAAAGATCCAGACATTCGCTGCAAAGACCCTTGGAATTGAAGCTCCGGTAGTCTTCGCTCCATCAAAAGAAATCTCTCACGAAGGACAGGGACTTACGGCAGTGGAGAAAATCTTCAACAGAAATGCTGTCGGATGTACTCCTGGAAAAGTTCTTCACGCTGGTTCTGATGTTCGTGTTGAGGTGAACATTGTTGGTTCTCAGGACACAACGGGATTGATGACCGCTCAGGAATTGGAGTCAATGGCTGCAACAGTGATCTCTCCGATTCTTGACGGGGCGTATCAGTCGGGATGTCACACAGCGTCTGTTTGGGACAAAAAAGCTCAGGCGAACATTCCGAAACTAATGAAGTTCATGAACGACTTCGGTTTGATCACAGCACGTGACCCGAAAGGTGTATATCATTCCATGACGGATGTAATCCACAAAGTATTGAATGATATCACGGTGGACGAATGGGCGATCATCATCGGTGGTGACTCCCACACACGTATGTCGAAAGGTGTTGCATTCGGAGCTGACTCCGGAACCGTTGCGCTTGCATTGGCTACAGGGGAAGCTTCTATGCCAATTCCTGAATCGGTGAAGGTAACCTTCAAAGGTTCAATGAAAGGATATATGGATTTCCGCGATGTAGTTCACGCCACACAAGCACAAATGCTTCACAAATTCGGTGGTGAAAACGTGTTCCAGGGGCGAATCATAGAGGTACATATCGGAACGCTTACAGCTGACCAGGCATTTACCTTCACAGACTGGACGGCCGAAATGAAAGCGAAAGCATCCATTTGTATTTCTGAGGACGATACGTTGATCGAATCATTGGAGATTGCGAAAGGACGTATCCAAATCATGATTGACAAAGGAATGGACAACAAGAATCAGGTTCTTCAGGGATTGATCAATAAAGCAGATCATCGAATTGCTGAGATCAAATCTGGCGCGAAACCAGCTTTGACACCGGATGCTAATGCGAAGTACTACGCTGAAGTAGTTGTTGATTTGGATCAGATTGCTGAGCCAATGATTGCCGACCCGGATGTGAACAATGCAGATGTTTCTAAACGATACACTCACGATACTATTCGTCCGCTTTCTTACTACGGTGGTGAGAAAAAAGTAGACCTTGGATTCATCGGATCGTGTATGGTTCACAAAGGTGATATGAAGATTCTTGCGCAAATGTTGAAGAATGTTGAAGCACAAAACGGTAAAGTTGAATTCAAGGCTCCGCTTGTTGTAGCTCCTCCGACGTATAACATCGTTGATGAGTTGAAAGCAGAAGGAGATTGGGAAGTATTGCAGAAATACTCTGGTTTCGAATTCGATGACAACGCACCAAAAGGTGAAGCACGTACGAAATACGAAAACATGTTGTACCTGGAGCGTCCGGGATGTAACCTGTGTATGGGGAACCAGGAAAAGGCAGAGAAAGGTGATACTGTAATGGCAACATCTACTCGTTTGTTCCAGGGACGTGTGGTAGAAGATGCTGAAGGTAAAAAAGGAGAATCGTTGCTTTCTTCTACGCCGGTAGTAGTCTTGTCAACGATCCTTGGTAGAACTCCAACTATTGAAGAATACACAAAAGCAGTTGAGGGAATTACATTAACGAAATTCGCTCCTCCACACAAGTTGTTGGTGAATTAAACAGATACTAGTTAATAAAGATAGCCTCGGTTCCTTATGTGGGATCGAGGCTTTTTGTTTTATCCTTACATAGGGGACATAGAAAACGTAGTTGAATTGGCACAAAGGCCACGAAGAAATTAGACTTTTTTACTGTCAGGGAGTTAGTTCATGCGGTTGCTTAAACGATTTTACCCTTCGGTTCTGATTTTACTGATTAAGGTTGGTGTTGATCCTTCCAATTGAATAAATCGAATTGCTTCCTGATCGCTAATAAACTCTACAACCCAACTTTTATCTGTAGTGATGACCCATGCATCAAAGGCAGCAAGGAATAGTGAAGGGTGTGATAAAAAAGCGCTGACAGGAATTTCCAATTCAGGGTTACCACCGTCATAGCAAACGATGACATTTCTATTGTTCTGAATAAGTGCTGTGAACTGATTCCGAAATTTATCTGAGTCGATTTCTTTGTATTTCATACTGCTGATTTCCCGTGCCGTTGAATCGTCAATATCAATTTGAAAATCTCCATGCATGCCGGAATACCCATCCTTTTTTCTCACTTGTATATTCGAATGAATCCAATTGATGGTCTCACCTTCGTAATAAACTGTATACGATTGACCTAGTTTTTCCAAATGACCTATTTGAGAAGCGATTCTTTTCCTTTCATTGATGAATCGAACCTCTTCCTGCAGTTTCAACCTTCTGTCTTTAAGTTCTTCTATTTTTTTCTGATCCATGTCATGAAGGAATTAATGTGTAGGGCTCTTGTTTAGTCCCAATTGAAATACTCATCAGACCATTTATTGATGTCTGAAAATTCTTCAAAAAATTGCATTGCATATTTTTCAAGATCAGTGTTTATTTGCTCTTTAAGCATTGCAAAATTGGTGTCCTTATTTAAGTTGTACCATTTGTCATTTGTTTTCATTAATTGCCCGAGTCGTATACTAATTTCACAGTCATATTCTTTAGGAAACTTAGGTGTTTCCCTTTTATAAATCTTGAAATATGTTGTTGTGTTTATAAGTCCCAGATTGAAGGTAAAACTTTTGTTGTCTTTGGTGTTCCATTGGCTTTGTTGAACATTAAATACTTGCCCAATGCTGTTAATCTCTCTGTAGAAATTATTACCACTTTTCCTAAAACCAAACTTTCTGAAAATCGGTGTAATTACTTCCTTTACTATTGTCTCAAATTCTATTTTGTAATCTCTGTCAGTCATTTCTTTATTTCAAATAAGGTCAGAACGAATTAAAATTGTAACTCACCCCAATCCCCAGCACATCCTGGTTGTTCTTGACATCCTTAAACACCCCTCCGTAGGAAATGTGGATGAGGTTTGCACTTAACGCAATTCGTTTTGTTATCCCATAACTGACATTGAATTCGTGGTGAAAATTGAATCCCATTTGCTTGAAGCCGTCGTCTGTATCTTTTCTCACTACTTCGCACCAAACAAGACCAATTTGGTAACTGAAGTACAATCGTTTGTAGATGAGAAAACTGATACGCGTTCCCAAGCCAATGGCGTAGTTGCCATATTTCGAATGATGAACAATCAACGGCATATTAATCTTCATGATTTTATCCTCTGCTTTTAGGTTGACACGATTCAATTCCAATTGAAACGGAAGATAAACGTGATACGTACACGTGAATGGTTGGAATCCTTCTGTTGAGCTTGTTCTGTAGGCGCCTCCGATAAATTCTATTTTGGTTTTTGTTGCGTACAGATTAAAAGCACCCAGGTCTTTTTCTCGTGATTTGTTCAGACTGTCCAGTAATTCTTCTTTGCTGTTCACCTGACCATAGCACGAACTAGCAGCTACAAGTAGAACCGTGAGTAGAAGCAATGTGCGTTTATGAAGAAAACGATTCATGGATTAAATTTAAACTATTTTAATCTGGTATAGGATCGTTACCGGTTCGGATTATGGTAAGGTTCAATACAAGACTCTATTTTTTAGGTCCGCCGAAAGTGAACCTGATAAAATTCGCTCACTTCCACCATCGAGAAAATCAATGCATTTATAAATTTTATTTAATTGGGTCTAATTCCGTAAATGCTTAAATTTAGAATACAAACTTTTATACAATGGCCGTATTTGATTTAGACATGATTCGAAAAGTCTACGCCTCCTACCCGGAACGCGTGGCAGCAGCACGTAAGGCAGTTGGAAAACCGCTTACTCTTTCTGAAAAGATCCTTTATGCACACTTGTGGGATGGAAATGCAACAGTAGCATACGACCGAGGAAAGTCGTACGTTGATTTTGCACCGGACCGCGTAACGATGCAGGATGCTACCGCACAGATGGCATTGTTGCAGTTCATGCAGGCGGGTAGGAAGAAAGTTGCTGTTCCTTCGACGGTACATTGTGATCACCTGATCCAGGCGAAGGTCGGTGCGTCTGCGGATTTGCAACGCTCATTGAACGAAAACAACGAGGTATTCAACTTCCTGTCTTCGATCTCAAATAAATATGGAATCGGTTTCTGGAAACCCGGAGCCGGAATTATTCATCAGGTAATGCTGGAAAACTATGCGTTTCCGGGAGGTATGATGATCGGAACCGACTCGCATACGGTCAATGGTGGCGGACTTGGAATGGTTGCGATCGGTGTTGGTGGAGCTGACGCGGTTGACGTCATGGCGGGAATGCCCTGGGAGTTGAAATTCCCGAAATTGATTGGTGTTAAGCTTACTGGTCGACTAAACGGTTGGACCTCGGCTAAAGATGTGATCCTTAAAGTTGCAGACATTCTTACGGTAAAGGGCGGAACAGGAGCTATTGTTGAATATTTTGGCGATGGAGCAATTTCGCTTTCCTGTACCGGAAAAGGAACAATTTGCAACATGGGTGCGGAAATTGGAGCGACAACATCAACGTTCGGCTACGATGATGCTATGCGTCGTTATTTGAATGCGACAGGCCGTGCCGAAGTGGTGGCTCTGGCCGATCAAATTGCCGAACATCTTACAGGCGACCCTGAAGTGTACGCAGAACCTGAAAAGTACTTCGATCAATTGATTGAGATCAATCTTTCAGAACTTGAACCGCACATCAACGGACCATTTACTCCGGATCGTGGAACACCGGTTTCTAAAATGAGAGCGGAAGCAGAAGCAAACGGTTGGCCAATGAAAATAGAATGGGGACTGATCGGTTCCTGTACAAACTCTTCCTACGAAGACATGGCTCGTGCTGCTTCTATTGTAGAACAAGCGGTTGCTCATGGAATCAAGCCAAAGGCGGAATTCGGAATCAACCCCGGATCTGAACAAGTGCGCTATACTATTGAACGAGATGGAATTCTTGCCACGTTCGAGAAACTGGGAACAAAAGTATTTACGAATGCGTGTGGACCCTGTATCGGTCAGTGGGATCGTGAAGGAGCAGACAAGCAAGAGAAAAACACGATCGTTCACTCGTTCAACCGCAACTTCTCAAAACGTGCGGATGGTAACCCGAACACACATGCCTTTGTAACATCTCCTGAAATGGTTGCTGCTTTAGCAATCTCCGGAGATCTTGGTTTCAATCCAATCACGGATACACTAACGAATGAGAAAGGTGAACAGGTGAAATTGCTTCCTCCGAAAGGCGATGAACTTCCTTCAAAGGGATTTGACGTGGAAGATCCGGGATATCAGTCTCCTGCAGAAGATGGTTCGAATGTTCAGGTAATTGTTGCTCCGGATTCATCACGCTTGCAGTTGCTGGAGTCTTTCCCTGCCTGGGACGGACAGAACATTACTGGAGCGAAACTGCTGATCAAGGCGAAAGGAAAGTGTACCACCGACCACATTTCAATGGCCGGTCCATGGTTGCGCTACCGTGGTCACCTGGACAACATTTCCAATAACATGCTGATCGGTGCCGAAAATGCCTTCAATGGAAAAGCAAACGAAGTGGTGAATCAATTGACAGGTTCCACTGGAGAAGTTCCGGCAGTTCAACGCGCATACAAAGCAGCTGGAATTCCTTCCATCGTTGTGGGCGATCATAACTATGGTGAGGGATCTTCCCGTGAACATGCAGCGATGGAACCGCGTCATCTGGGAGTGCGTGCGGTAATTGTGAAATCATTCGCTCGTATTCACGAAACCAACCTGAAGAAACAAGGGATGCTTGGTTTGACTTTCGCGAATGAAGCGGATTACGACAAAATCAGAGAAGACGACACCTTCAACTTTATTGATTTGGTAGACTTTGCACCCGGAAGACCGTTGACACTTGAAATCGTTCACGCCGACGGTTCGAAAGAAAACATACTGTTGAATCATACGTACAACGATCAGCAAATTGACTGGTTTAAAGCCGGTTCGGCCTTGAATTTGATCAAGATGCAGCAGAATTAGAATTTATGTACAGCATCTCTCGTGATCTTTGTGTCTTTGGGGTAAAAATAAACCGCGAAGGCACAAAGGCCACAAGCTGCATCTGTTCATTTATACCTCAGTTGTCTTCCGTGTTCGTCCGAGGGAAATTCTCAAATCCTATCTTTGCGTAACAATTCCTACAAATGAAAGTAATTCGCATTCTATCACTGATCCTGTTCCTGATGGCATTTCAAACCGTAACCGCGCAAGTTGGAAAACCGTTCCGGGTTCAGGTGTATACAGGTGGTCCATCCATTTTGAAAGCAGCGTTTAAGTTTTCGAGCAGTTTTCAGGATAAAGTAACCTATTCCGGAAATGCACTGATTGGTTTTTCTGCGGATTACAGGGTGTTGGATTGGTTGTCGGTCGGTGCGGATGTGACCTACCGCTACGGAGAATTGAACATGGACATTAACGACTCCACTTCGTACGTTTATCTCCGTGATAAATGGGGGTTGAATGAAGCAGACATTCCGAATCCTTATGGTCATTACCGATTGGAAATTCCGCGTTTGCGCATTATGGGAATGGCAACAGCACATGCTTTGGGAACCCATCAACCTTCGGATCTGTACTTTCAGTTCGGTCTCGGATACAATAAGGTAAAGCCGGTGTTGTTTTTGAATGAAGAAGAGGTGGAATACTTCAACCGAATCGGAACATTTTCGTTGCCATTGGCATATCGTCTTTCCGCCGGATATGGGTATCATTTCGGGAATGCGGTTGGTGTGTTTGGAGAAGTCGGGATTGGCGGACCGATTTTTTCGGTTGGAGTCTCTGCCAGATTTTGAGTTTTCGAAATTCAGGAAATCCCGACCAAATCTCGAAAATAAAGAGATTCAGAGGTACCCAAACAAAAATCCCGATTCAACTAACGCCGAACCGGGATGGTAAAATATGACCTCTGGTTTTCTGTCTGTAATCTAAAGACTCTCGTCCATTTACACAGCAACGTTGTGCTCTCTCAATGCATCATTCAAACTTGTCTTCAAATCTGTTGAAGCTTTGCGCTTTCCAATGATCAATGCACAAGGAACCTGGTAATCTCCCGCAGGAAACGATTTCGTATATGATCCTGGAATCACCACGGAACGCTCAGGAACATATCCCTTCATTTCTACAGGCTCTGGACCAGTAACATCAATAATCTTAGTCGACATCGTCAAACAAACGTTTGCTCCAAGTACTGCTTCTCTTCCTACACGAACACCTTCCACCACAATACAACGCGAACCGATAAATGCATCGTCTTCAATGATTACAGGAGCGGCTTGTAAAGGCTCCAATACACCACCGATTCCAACGCCACCGCTCAGGTGAACGTTTTTACCGATCTGAGCACACGATCCAACAGTTGCCCATGTGTCAACCATTGTTCCGCTATCTACGTAAGCTCCAATATTTACATACGAAGGCATCATGATTACACCAGGTGCAACGAACGCGCCGTAACGCGCAACTGCATGAGGAACAACACGCACTCCAAGTTCCGCATAATTCTTCTTCAACGCCATTTTATCGTGGAATTCGAATGGACCAACCTCAATGGTTTCCATTTTGCGAATCGGGAAATACATCACAACAGCCTTCTTGACCCACTCATTGACTTGCCATGTTCCATCGTCTTTCGGCTCTGCAACGCGCAGTATTCCTTTATCGATGTCCTCAATTACGTGTTCAATCGCTTCACGCGTTTCTGCTTTCTCCAAAAGGCTTCTGTCTTCCCAAGCGGCTTCAATGATAGATCTCATTTTGTTCAAAATTTTTCCAAAAGTACAGATTTCTGACAAGTGGAAGGAGGAAAGTTGTAAGAGGAAACGTTTCGGACGAGCTCGATAGATGCTTAATCTTTTCTCTTTCCTCTTTTCCCTTTCCTCTTTTGAATATCTTCGCAGAAGAGATTCAACTATGTCTAAAATTCTTGCAATCGATTTTGGGTTAAAACGAACCGGATTAGCGCTTTCGGATGAAAGCAGAACCTTTGCATTCGGATTAAAAACCGTCGATAGCAGGAACCTTATGTCTGAACTGAAAGCCCTCATTCCGAAAGAGAAAATCGGTGTTGTGGTGATTGGAGAACCGAAGCGATTGGATACTTCCGATTCGCACATCACGGAAAACGTTCGCTTATTGCATCAGGCTCTGGTGAAGGAATTCCCGATAGTCGAATTTGCCTTAATTGATGAGCGATTTACTTCTAAGATGGCATCGGCCGCTATCGCTCAGAGTGGACTGAACAAAAAACAACGTCAGCAGAAAGGGTTGATAGATGAAGTAAGCGCGACGATCATTTTGCAGGACTATTTGTCTCAATTGAAAATGTAAAATGGATAATTGAAAAGAGGAGATAAGTACCGCAGTTAGGTGTTTCAATCTTTTCCATTTTCCATTTTCAATTTTCAATTGTTTGTACCTTTGCAAAAAATATGTTCGAATGATATTGCCTATTGTAGCTTACGGTGATCCGGTTCTGAAGAAAGAAGCCGAAGAAATCGATCAGGATTACCCGGATTTGAACCAGTTAATCGAAGACATGTTCGAAACGATGTACGAAGCATCGGGTGTTGGGTTAGCTGCTCCTCAGATTGGTAAGTCGATTCGTTTGTTTGTTGTAGATGCAACACCATTTGCTGAAGTTGACGAAGACGAAGAGGAAGATCCGCTTGCTGCAGGATGTGACGGATTCAAACGCGTTTTCATCAATCCGATTATTGAAGAAGAATCCGGCGAACCATGGGGCTTTGCCGAAGGTTGTCTGAGCATTCCTAAAATTCGCGAAGAAGTAATGCGCAAACCGAAGATTCGTATGTCTTACTATGACGAAAACTGGAACTTTCACGAAGACGAATTTGAAGGCTACCAGGCGCGAATCATTCAACACGAATACGATCACATTGAAGGAATTTTGTTCACCGACCATCTTTCTGTGCTGAAGAAACGTTTATTGCAAAAACGCCTGTCGAATATTTCCCAGGGAATCATTTCGGTAGCGTACAAAATGAAGTTTCCTGTAAAAAAACGTTGATATGAAAGTTGTTCTGACCGTTTCTGCTTTATTATTGCTCGCTTCTTGTGGGAACGATGCACCACAAACCAAGGAAGAGTATATCGAAAACTTTACACAGTACGAAGATTCGATCAAGAAGAAAGGAAACGATAAACTGAATTTTTCGAATCAAAAAGATGCGCTGGCTTACGCTGAACGTTGTTTGGAAATCGCGCACCGTTTCCCGAAAGAGGCAGAAGCACCGGAATACATGGATAAAGCACACATGATTCTTGCAGGTGCCGGGATGCATTCTCGCTCTGCTATGTTGGCGGACACCATAATTACCATGTATCCGCAGTACAAGAACCGCGCAATGGTGCTGGAATCAGCTGCGGTAACGTACGACATGTTCATTCTTCCAAGGAGAAAAGACAAAGTGAAGAAGTATTACGAATTGTTGCTGAAGGATTATCCGAATCTTCCGAAAGAACAAAAAGAAAACATCAAATTCCGTTTGGAGAATATTGACTTGAGTTTTGACGAACTCATTGAAAAACAGCAGACTGCGTCGAGCAACTAGTTCGGCACGGTTTTCGTTAATGATGTGTTAAAGCAACTGGAACACATAGCATTGTAAAATAGTTCGCTTATATTTGATTGACATTAAACCATAAAAAAATGAAGAAGTTACTTTTTTCCGCAATATTGGCCTTGAGTGCAACCCTTGCTACCAATGTAGTTAGTGCGCAGGAAGTTGCTAACCAAACAGGTGCTAAAATTGAATTTACCAAAGATGTTCACGACTACGGTAATGTGAAATACGGAGGTAACGGAGTGTGTACATTTAGTTTCAAAAACACCGGAACTGAGCCATTGATTATTTCTCAGGCAAAAGGTTCTTGTGGATGTACAGTTCCTGAATGGACTCACGATCCAATTGCACCGGGAGAAACAGGAGTGATCACTGTAAAATACAATACAGAGAAAGTAGGACCGATCAGTAAAACTGTTACTGTAATGTCAAATGCAGTAAACGAACCTACAAAAACACTTCGTATCAAAGGTTCGGTAATGGCCGCGCCTGAGGGAACAAGCCCTGTAAACAACACAGGAGCTCCTACAAACAATTAAGAAAAGAGACATGCGATCTTTTTTGTTCGCAATCCTGATACTGAATTCCGCCCTTGGCTATGGTCAAGCGGCGGAATTTTTTGTTGAAGACCCTTTGCACAAGTTCCCGAAAACGGAAGAAGGTGATACGCTGTATCATACATTTGTGGTTGTGAATAAGGGAACAACACCATTAATTATCACTGAAGCCAAAGTGGCTTGTCCGTGTACGAAAGTGCAATTCCCGGATACCATCCCACCCGGTGCAACCGATTCCATTATCGTTTCTTTCGACACTAACGGAAAGTATTATCAGCAAGACCGCCGGATCATCCTCTTTACGAATACAAAAAAGAAGATGGAAGAACTCCGCTTCAAGGTGTTCGTTGTCCCGAAGGAAGATTGATTGTCGACCATTTCTTAAATACATAGCCATATAGCAAAAAACATAGCGACATAGTTATCGATGAGTGAAGCTATATTCCTATGTGAAAAGGCTATGATTCTATGTTTTTTGAACCTTTTCAGTGTCTCCTGTATTCCGGTTTTAACAGCTATTTAAGACTTGGGTTAAAGATGTGTTAATCAACTGAACCGTTGAGGCTTTTCACTGTACCTTACAGCTATGAATTCTAAATCAGTTATATGAAAACTACATTGATACTTTTGTTTATGGCGATGGGGGTTTCCTTCGCAAAAGCGCAGCCTCAGGTGCAAACAGGTGCGGAGATTTCCGTTAACGAAACAACGCACGACTACGGTTCTATCAAAATCAATTCCGATGGGATTTGCGAGTTTATTATTACCAACACGGGGAACGAACCATTGATTATTTCGGATGCGAAAGGTTCTTGTTCGTGTACGGTTCCTGAATTTCCTACTGAACCAATTGCTCCGGGTAAATCAGCTCCGATTAAAGTGAAGTATAACACAAGTCACGTAGGGCCAATCAACAAATCGGTAACGATTATGTCGAATGCTGTCAATGAACCGACAAAAATCCTGAAAATTACAGGAAACGTACTTCCGGCTCCGGAAGGAACGAGTCCGGTAGATAACTCTGGTGCGCCAACGAATCAATAGACTCTGATTCATCCCTTATACGAAGGCCATTCCCTAAACATTTTGGGAGTGGCCTTTTTGTCTTCAAAGCTTTTTCATCCGGATCGAAGTGTTCGGTACTACCTCAATACACTCACATGTCCCGCCATTTCTTTGTACGTCTGCGTCTCAGCTGAGGTATATTTCAATTTGTACACATAAACTCCGTCCTGCGCAGGTTGACCAATATACGTTCCATCCCAGTAATCATCCGGATTCGTGCTGGAATAAATGAGTTCACCCCAACGATTGAAAATCAATAGTTCAAATGTGTCGAACGGACAGTCGTATTTCACCTGAAACACGTTGTTATATATGTTGCCGTCAGGTGTAAAAGCATTAGGCAGGTAAACGTTGCAGTAGCATTGTTCTTCAGTAACCGTGATTGTTCCTTGCTTCGTTTCACAAGGTGTACTCACCGTGAAACTGAACGTTCCGGCGGTGCTGATCGGAATGTAATCCGTTGTGTCGCCGTTTTCCCAAACAATATCAATTAAGGGAGAAGAAAGCGCGACCCCAATAAGCATGCTTTTCCCTTCACATTTTGAAATCACGGAATCATACGTCATGTTTTCACTCAGAATAGGGTAGTAGCTCAATGAAACCGTGTCGACTCGAGAACAGCCATTCTGCCAGCTTTG
This sequence comes from uncultured Fluviicola sp., assembly GCA_966211245.1. Classification (GTDB taxonomy): domain Bacteria; phylum Bacteroidota; class Bacteroidia; order Flavobacteriales_D; family Crocinitomicaceae; genus Fluviicola. The sequence continues at coordinate 24,276 of CBIHND010000029.1, forward strand.
AAGCCAGTAAGTTCCTTCTTCCGGCGTAGTGAAATAAGGCTCAGTTGAACCGTTCCACCATTGGTAAGAAACGTCTGAGTAAAATTCCGAAGGAGAAAACGTGACGCTGCCTCCCGGGCAGATAACAGTATCCGAAAGCATTGGATCGGGAGGAAGCGGAATTACTGTCAGTTCAATAGAGTCAACAGTTACACAACCATTATCTATTACTACAAAATAAGTCCCGGCCTGCGTCAGCACAACACTGTTTGCGGTACTTCCTGTCGACCAAAGAAACGTGGAGTTTGGCGCAGATACTGAAGCGGTAAATTCCGCTCCGGAACAAATACTTGCAGATTCGTCCAGATCAGATACAGGATACAATTGCAAGGCGACTTGTATTCCATCCGTTGCAATGCAAGTTTGATAATGTGCTGTAACGCTGTAGTAGCCAGTGGTGTCAGTGGTATAAGAATATCCTGTTGAACCATCTTGCCATGTTACTGCATCGAAATTCGAAGAAACAGTAAGTTCAATTGTGTTCCCTTCGCAGAGAATAGCGTCATTACCCAAATCCAGTGTTGGAAGCGCAATAGTGGCTACCGTAAACGAATCAATGTTCCAGCAACTTCCTATGAAAGATTTTACCCAGTAGGTCCCAGGTTCACTGAATAATTGATCGGGAGTGGTTGCGCCGTTGTTCCAGGTATAGGAATCTACGGGTGCAAAGCTGGACTGTAGTACGATGCCGTTATTCGGACAAATGAGCGTATCATAATCGTGGATTATCGGTGTTGGACACGGACAGCTGAACCGGATCGAATCAACAACAAATTCATAAGTGCTACCGTCCCGGTAATACGTGAAAGACAGTGAAGTAAATGTTCCTGTCCAATAGACCCATCCCGCCGTATTGTTGTTCTCAAAACTGCTGTTGTCATACGGTGTCACCGTGCCTCCGGAAAGGTAAATCGGATTTGCCGTTCCATTCTGGACTCCTGAAGGTGTTGGAGAAAATCCGGACAAATATTCTTCGGCGGCACCTCCATCGTGGTGATTGTCCTCGTCCAAATCACGGATATAAATTGCAGGATTTTCTACCGGAGTATTGAAGGTAATTGCGATTGGAATCGCTGTTGCGCTCCCACTTGTTCCCGGAAAGATTGCGCCGGTTCCATTTGGTCCGCCTGTCTGATACCGAAAGCCAAGAGATGAACTTGTAGAGATTGCATACGAAATTCCTTCGCAAGTCGAATTACTGTACTCCGGACTTTGTGCATTGGTGACAGTACTGGTAGAAACCCAGTTGAGATTATCTGTAAAAGGAGCCTGCGCAAAATACGACCCGATGCCTGCCACAATCATACCGATTGCTGCAAACACATTTCTAAACCCAAACATAAACAAGAATTAGAGGTAGTAATTCCGCATAAGTCGTATTTCTTCTTGTTGGATGAAGGGTTCGGTAAAAGGTTTAATGACGATAAAAACAAAATTCTGAACACGAGTGCAAACACATAATCATATAACAAAAACACTGGGGTAAGTTTGTAGGGAAATAATAGTTCAAAAATGATAGCTATGTGCCTATGTGCAAAAACTATGTTTCTATGGGGTTCATGTTTATCAAATCTTCTGCGCCTGTCTTTGAGAATTTCCCTTAGTTTTCAACAAATCGTTTCCCGGAACATGTACTTTCCGTAACTTTAATCCTCATAAATTTCCCGGAGTACATGTACCTTATTTTTGATACCGAAACAACAGGTTTACCGCGCGATTGGAACGCTCCCATAACCGATTCGGATAACTGGCCAAGAGCAGTTCAGATTGCCTGGCAGTTACACGATGACATGGGGCAGTTGATTGAGGCAAAGGACTTCCTCATTCAACCCGATGGCTTCGATATCCCTTACGATGCGGAACGGGTACATGGGATTTCTACGGAACTTGCACAGGAATATGGAGTTCCCCTTTCTGAAGTATTGATTCAGTTCAACGAGGCGCTTTCTAAAACAACTTTCGTTGTTGGTCAAAACCTGAACTTCGACTTGAAAATCATGGGTGCGGAATACCACCGCATGCAAACCCAAACGGATCTTCTCAACTACCCGGTTCTCGATACGTGTACGGAAACTACAGCCGAATTGCTCAAGTTACCCGGAGGACGTGGGGGGAAATACAAGCTTCCCACACTAACGGAATTGCACAGTTACTTATTCAATGTTCCGTTTGGAGAGGCGCACAATGCGACTGCCGACGTTGAGGCAACCACACGTTGTTTCTTCGAATTGGTACGCCGTGAAGTGTTTACAACCGACGAGTTGAAGGTTGAACTCGAGTACTTCAACCGCTTCAAAATTGCCAATCCGGATTTCATTCAACCGGTTGGACTAAAACACATCAACCTCAAAGAGGCAAGTGCGAAGCTGAAGGTTGCTCCGGAAACTACGCTTGATACAACCGATAAAAATGAGGCACGTGAGCGACTGAAGAACGTTCCTTTTGTTCACTTGCACAATCATACGCAGTTTACGGTGCTTCAGTCAACGATGGATGTTTCCGGGTTGATCAAAGAAGCTTTGAAGCACAATATGCCGGCTGTTGCCCTGACGGATATCGGAAATATGATGGCGGCTTTCCACTTCGAAAAAGCGATTGCCAAAATCAACAAAGGAATCGAAGCTGAACGCAAGGAAGCCGAAGAAAACGGTCAGCCGTTTAATAAGAAACCACTCCTTCCGATTATTGGTTGTGAGATGAATGTTTGTCGCGACCGTAAGGATAAAACGAACAAAGACAATGGTTACCAGGTTGTCTTTCTGGCGAAAAATAAAAACGGTTACCATAACCTGATCAAACTTGCTTCGATTGCACACACGGAAGGAATGTACTACGTTCCCCGTATCGATAAGGCGGCGATTGAGCAGTACAAAGAAGACATTATCGTTTTGACCGGGAGTTTGTATGGGGAGGTGCCAAGCCTCTTGCTGAATGTCGGTGAAAAACAAGCGGAAGAAGCACTGCTTTGGTGGAAGGAACAATTCGGTGAAGATCTGTATGTGGAGTTAATGCGACATGGTCAGGAAGACGAAGATCGTGTTGCAGGAAGTTTGATCAAACTGGCGCAAAAGCACAATATCAAGCTTGTTGCGACAAACAATACCTTCTATGGATCAAAAGACGACGCCAATACACAAGATATTCTGCTCTGTGTTCGCGATGGTGAACAGGTAGCAACCCCAAAAGGAAAAGGACGAAATTTCCGTTTCGGTTTGGAGAACGAAGAGTATTACTTCAAGTCGCAGGAAGAAATGAAGGAATTGTTCCTGGATATTCCGGAAGCAATCGAATCCATTCCTGAAATTCTGTCGAAGATCGAGCCATATCCGCTGGCACGTGAGGTCTTGCTTCCGGCATTTGAAATTCCGGAAGAGTTTAAGCACCCGGAAGATGAGATCGATGGCGGAAAGCGAGGTGAAAACGCTTACTTGCGTCACCTGACATACGAAGGGGCGAAAAAACGCTATCCGGAAATTACGGATGAAATCCGCGAGCGTCTCGACTTTGAGTTGGCGACCGTGGAACGGACAGGTTATCCGGGGTATTTCCTCATTGTACAGGATTTCTGTCAGGCGGCTCGGGATATGGGCGTTTCCGTTGGACCGGGACGTGGTTCCGCAGCAGGGTCGGCTGTAGCGTATTGTACCGGAATTACCAATGTCGATCCGATTGCATACGATCTCCTATTTGAGCGTTTCCTTAACCCGGATCGTGTATCCATGCCCGATATCGATATTGACTTCGACGATGAAGGTCGTGGGAAAGTAATCGATTGGGTAATCAATAAATATGGTGCCAATCAGGTGGCGCAGATCATCACCTATGGTACAATGGCGGCAAAGTCATCCATTCGTGATGCCGGTCGCGTACTCGATTTACCACTTCCTGAAACAACGATGTTGGGGAAATTGCTTCCTGACAATACTTCGCTGAAGTGGGTGTTCAATGCAACTGATGTTGAAATTTCCGAGAAGTTTTCTCAGAACCAGGCCGATATGGCGAATGCCATGGAGTTGCGCCGGATCTACAACGGAAATGACCTGCGCGCATTGGTGCTTCAGCAAGCCGTTCGTGTGGAAGGAACGCTGCGCAATACCGGAATTCACGCCTGTGGGGTCATCATTACACCTGACGACATTACCAATTTTGTTCCTGTTTCCCTTGCAAAGGATACGGGCATGTGGTGTACGCAGTTCGATAACTCCGTTGCGGAGGAGGCCGGTTTGCTGAAAATGGACTTCCTTGGTCTGAAGACGCTTACACTCATCAAAGACGCAGTAAAGAATGTCAAAAAGCGCCATGGAATTGATCTTGATCCGGATTCATTCCCAATAGATGATGTAGCAACATACGAATTGTTCCAGCGCGGTGAAACGGTCGGGGTGTTCCAATATGAAAGTCCCGGGATGCAGAAATACATGCGTGAACTGAAACCAACGGTTTTCGGCGACCTGATCGCTATGAACGCATTGTACCGTCCGGGTCCGCTCGAATACATTCCCGACTTCGTAAAACGTAAAAACGGTGAGCAGGAAATCGTTTACGATTTGGATGCTTGTGAAGAATACCTGAAAGATACATACGGAATTACAGTGTATCAGGAGCAGGTAATGCTCTTGTCACAGAAACTGGCGGGCTTTACAAAGGGTGACGCCGACGTCTTGCGTAAGGCGATGGGTAAGAAACAGCGCGACGTCCTTGATAAAATGAAACCACGTTTCATCGAACAGGGAGCTGAGCGTGGACACGACACCAATATTTTGGAGAAAATCTGGAAGGATTGGGAAGCCTTCGCGTCCTACGCCTTCAACAAATCGCACTCCACGTGTTACGCATGGGTAGCTTACCAGACCGCATACCTGAAGGCAAACTATCCCGCTGAATTCATGGCTGCGGTACTTTCGAACAACCTCAACGATATCACTCAGGTACGTTTCTTCATGGAAGAATGTAAGCGAATGGGGATTGAAGTGATGGGGCCGGATGTAAACGAATCTTCGTATGAATTTACCGTGAACGTTGTAGGAGCTATTCGTTTTGGACTTGGAGGTATTAAGGGGCTTGGAAGTGGTCCGGTGGAAAATATCCTTGAAGACCGCGAAGCGAACGGTCCGTTCAAGAGCATTTTCGATATGACGAAGCGCCTGAATTTGCGTTTGGTGAACAAGAAAGCCCTGGAAAGCATGGCGTATGCCGGTTGTTTTGATTCCTTCAAAGGAGCACACCGAGCACATTACTTCGGTCAGGATGCTTCCGGAAGAACCTTGATCGAAAATGCATTGAAGTATGGTGTTGCAGCTCAGGAAAGTGAAAACTCGTCTCAGGTTTCGATGTTCGGTGATGCAATGGAGATTAAAATGCCCGAGCCTCAGATTCCAAATTGTCCGGAGTGGTCGTTATTTGAACGCTTGAAATACGAACAGGAGGTTGTCGGGATTTTTATTTCCGGTCACCCGCTCGATGATTATACCGCGGCGATTGAAGCGTTCTGTAACGGGTCGCTGGAAAACCTTATTGATCTTACACCGCATAGAGGAAAAGAACTGACCATTCCTGCAATCATTTCGCAGGCGGATCATGCTCACACGAAGAAAGGCGATCCGTTCGGAATATTATCGCTTGAAGATTATACCCACAACCACCGTTTGTACGTATTCCAGGATTCATACCTGCGTTTCCGTCATATGATGGTGAAGGATTTATTCGTTGCCGTTCGTGGTAAAGTCGAAGAGAGCCGTTATCCGGATAAGATTACGAAGGAACGTAAGTTGGAATTTACCATTACCGGAATAGAACCGCTTTCCGATTTGTTGAAGAACCGTAAGGTGAACCTCAACATTACCGTTGGTTTGAAAGAACTCGACCAGCTTATGATGACGAAGTTGGAACAAATCTTCCAGGCTTCCGAAGGTGATTGTTCCGTTCAGTTTACCATCGTTGATCGCCTGAGTGATATTCAGGTGAGAATGCCATCGCGAAAGCTTCGCATAGAACCAAGCGCGCAATTGCTGGATGCGATCAAAGAGATGAACCTGGAAGTGCAGTTGGAGAAAGCTTAGGTGCGTTTTTAGCGGGATGAGTTGCTGTTTCCTCCCTTAAGGGAGGATTAAGGAGGGTGGCAATTTTGGGGAGGCACAGATATATGTCACCCCTCTTGATCTCTCCTCAAGGGGAGAGAAGAAGTAAGTCTGTTGATTTTAGTCTAAAAGTCCTCTCAACAACGTCAATTCCTCAACTTTCTCTGCATTCCCGACTTGCTGGAACGAAGCGATGAGGTTTGTGATCATGCGTCGTAGAATATCTGAATTGGAACATGGCTGAAAATGCGAAGCTTGTGTTGCTATTCCCAATCCTTTCAGGAACTGAACAATATCGTCCTTCTGGAACATACTTCCCCGCGAGAATGTGTTGATGTAAAAGAGTACTCCATATTCGTTCGCATCTGAAATGAACTGGTTTACACCGTGTTCGTCCATGTAGGCGAGAATAAAGTGATTCGGAAGATTCACACCGTAAATCGGCATATTCAATTGCTGTGCAACGACACTGTAAATAATACTCAGACTGAGAGGATTTCCCTTTTTCGTCTCCAATACCGTGTTGATGTATGAATTGAGAGGGGAAGTGTAATTTTTTGAATTTCCAACGAAACCGAACTGATCGAAAAATACCTTATTGAGAATTTTTACATTCTCAAAAGCTGTCATGTGCGGGTTCAATTCCAACCACGCGGCCTTTCGGATTTTTTCTACAGCGTCGTGAACCGTTTTCGGATCGAGTCCCGGATATTGATATTGCGCAATGATGATAGCGCCTTCCAGTAAATCCTTCGTTGGTTGCTGATACCAGTTGATCAGTTGATTCTTACACGATTCAAACTGGATTTCATGAATCAGGCTTTCAATTCTCGATTGGAACAATAAGCCATAATCGCGCTCTTCCCAGGAAGTTTCCAGAATGGGAATTGCCTCAGGGCCAACCGCCAGTAGTTGATCGTGAACGTGCTTGTAAATTTGCTCGTCCGGATCATCCATCAACGCGATCAATGCTTGTAATGAGGGCGCATTTTTCATAACCCAAAAATAGAAGGTGGGAAAATGCCTTTTAACACTCATTAACGAGAGTTGTTACCGCGAAATTGTTCGTAAGTGAAGAAAGTGTGAATTTTACTGGGTTTCACCAAAACCGGTGTTCATAAAATCCATAAGATGAATGGAAAATTGAGAATGAAAAGTTTTGGTGAACTCTTTTTCCACCCTCATTTCTCTTTTTAATTCTCCGTTTTCAATTAAAACCCGTTCCAAATTGACTTGTAACTATTGTGGTTCGACATAACTTATTAATTTAGAACCGGTACCAAGATGTTACTATGAAAACGCTATGTCTTTTACTTGCGGCATGTATCCCGTTATTCGGTGCGACGCAGGAACTCAGAACCTTTACCCTGAACGGTCTCTATGGCTTCACGAAGAATGACCGTGTAGTGATCCCGCCAACATTCAATTATGCCGCCAATTTCAGTTCAGGAAGAGCTGCGGTATTGTTGAATAAGAAATGGGGTTTTATCGACACGAAAGGCCAGATGGTGATTCCCAATACATTTGAGCACGTAGAAAGTTTTAGGAATGGATTTGCGCTCTATTATGAAGGGAAAAAAGTCGGATTGATAGATTCTATGGGGAACAAAGTTGTTCCTGCTGTGTGCGATGAAATCTATGAGTACTCGAATTATTTCAGTTTGAGAAAAGACCAGAAATACGGTTCGTACCTGCCAAAATCCAACGTATACATTGAGCCGAAATATGGAAATTACTACTTGTCTAACCACTTTATAGTGGCGAAAAACGGGAACTTTTTTGACGTTTTTACCGAGGATGGAAAACTAGTCGGGCCTAATGTGACGCATTCACCCAGATTACTTGGTCGTTACAATACCACAGCATGTGATTTGGTTTGGGAAGACTCTGTGCGCATTGTTGATCGGTCGGGGAACTCCGTAACCAAAACATATTCCGGAATTTCTGAATTGAACTGCGAGACACAAAAAATAAACCCTTTGGACGGAAACTATCAGTATTCGTATCATGTTTATCTTCTCCATTTGCCAAGTGAATCAATGATTTATGATGAGTATGGAAACGAGATGGCGACAAATGCCTTCCACTTGTATTTCGAGGATGGAAGATTAGTCGATGATGCAGTTTATTCGGATTTTTCCAATGCAAACGATGAATACAATGTCAAGCGAAACAACTTGCTTTGTGGGATTTCAAGAGAAGGTGAGTTGATTCCGTCAAACTATATCGGAAAAGATCGCTTTGCCAGCTATACACTTTTCTATCTTCCGGATAGTACTGTAGATGTTGCGCAAATTGTAACGAATTACGATGAATACAATCTCGACTATTATGGTCGAAGTGCATTCTCACAGGACACAACGATCGTTGCCCATTTCAAACGAGTTCGAATATTGATGCAAGAGGCATATGTGGAATATTACAATCCGGAGTACCTCACTGATGATGCCATGATAGCAATGATTCCGATTTCTTATGAAGTGGTGGAAGTAGAAGGCGATGATGAAAACTCAGGGAAGTTTGCACTTTATGATTTTGTGCGTAAACTGTACATCACACCATTCGATAAACAACACAAGGAATTGAGTGACATTGAATACGAATACCGCAATAAAACGTATGCTGTATTCCGAAATGAGCGCGGACTACTTGCGTATAGCGTTGACGGAAAATCATCGCCGTACCGGTTCGATTCGTATGAAAAACTCTATGGAATGGGATATGTGTTCCGCGATACTACCGGAAAGAGCGTTTTTGTCAACTTTAACCTGGACACGGCACTGACAATTCCGAAAGGAATTGATATCTACAGCAGTTCAAAAGTCTTTACCGGTGAAAGCTATTATGTCGATGTTGAAACCGGTGAACCAATCTATACGGACGGGCGTCAGGAGTTCAACTTTGAATTTCTCCTCCTTTCAAATACAACTGAACCGTATCAATTCGGATTTGTTGACTACCGCTCAAATTTGGTTCTCCCGAAATACGATTCCATTTTTGCTCCAAACGGCTTTTACGCGAATGATCAACAATATCCGGTCGTCTCCGTAAAGAAAAATGGGAAATACGGGGCATACGACTTAAAACTTGGATCTGCAATTGAGCCCGCATACGATTCAATCTTAACGTATTATTATAGTTCTGAATACGATATGGCATATACACAGCCCATTGGAAAGCCATATTATGTAAATACGAAGGGGAAAAAGTTCAAAACACTGAATTACGAGATCGAAGTCTTCACAAAGAACAAGAAGAAAGGCTTTAGAAACGGAAGCGATTTTGAAGAAACCGATTATTTCAACGACACCGTTGTTCCTGCAATATACAAAGACTTGAAACCCGTGTACGATATCCCGTATTGCATCGCAACAAATGCAGCAAACAAACAAGGTGTTATCAATGTGCTTGGAGATACAATAATTCCATTCCTCTACGATGATATTTATTGGGATGCAGATTGGTATTTCCCGGATGGAAATTATGGCTACGGATGGTTTAAGACTACCAAAGGGAAACAGAAAGGGGCTTACAATGTAAAATTGGGGAAGGAAATTCCTCCGATCTACGACGAGATTATCTGGATCGAAGCGGGATATGAATACCTGAAAGAATCTGTCGATGGACCTTCAATGTGGCAAACATACAATGCTTTGATCGTTGTAAAGGACGAAAAATGTGGAATGTATTCGGATTTTATGCTACAATTTTTCCCGGATGGAAACGATGGAATTGATATGTATCCGATTGGTGAAACCATGATGATGAACGTTCAGCGAGGTGATCAGGTGGGATGCTTCTACTTCAACCCTTACGGAACGCCTGAAGTGAATTTACCGGATCGTTGGTACGATTTCGTTGTCGAAGGTTATGGCTACAGAAAAATTGAAGGTGGATATGCCAAATATGAAATTGTGAGCGCAATTTATATGGGCGATGTGGAGACCTTCGAAGTTGATCCGGAAATCTGCTATTATGAAGTGTTTGAAGAAGAGGGTTTATTGGGATTGCGTGATACTGAAACGAAGAAGGTGGTCATGAAACCGCAATTACGTTATCTGCATTTCATTGAAAGTGATACGGTTGTGAAGTTTGTTGACGGAATCACTTATTATGGATCGATTTACAAGAAGAAAGATCTGTACCCGGTTAGCGAGTGGTAATTGTTTAATGTTGAAGAAAATGAAAACAAGTTTATTCATACTGGTCTTGCTGTGTCTGGGAACAGCAACTGCGCAGGAACCCTTTTCCAAAACGTTTCCGTTGCAGTGGAAAACGAAAATCGGTGTAACAACTTACCGCACCAATATGGTCTTTCAGGATGGTAACATCTACATTGGTTCGAATGGAATCGATCGTAATCTTCGTATGGATTCGTTGGATGGAGTAGTTCGTGTAAATGCAAAAACGGGAAAGATTACAAAACGCTATTGCCCACCTATCGCAGGTGACAACGACGTAACAGGAATTGCGTTGGATGGTAATAAGTTGTTCTGCGGATCCGACAACTATACGTTCTATTGTTACGATATTTCATCCGGAGCTGAATTATGGAAGTATCCCGTTCCGTACGATGTGGAAAGCGCACCGGTGCTGGCGGATTTTACCGGAGATGGAAAAAAGGATGTTTTCTTTTGTGTGGAACGTTACGGCTTTTATGCGTTGAATGGTGTGGATGGGACGCTCATCTGGAATAACGACTCCATAGGTTCTCACAACGGAAATACAGCAGCATTACCCTATGATGTGAATAACGATGGAGTAATGGATTTACTGACGGCCTTGAATGGTTATGAGCATTGTGCGCTTGATGGTAAAACGGGAAGTATTCTGTGGGCTAAGGGAGCCGAATCCGGGATCAATAGTTCACCTTTTCTCTTCAATATGGATGGAAAACAACTGGTCGCTTTTGTGGATACTTACGGAGGACTTCAATTGATCACACCTCAGGGAGATGTGATACTGAAAAGTAGTGTTGGCTATGGTCAGTTTATGCAGCCGGTTATCAATTCAAAGAGTATTCTGTATTTGGGTTCTTATGCTATTGATCTCTCACCGAAATACTGGATGGGGCAAAGTTTGGAGGGCGAACCGGAGGAAGAAGATCCTTATGTGTTTTTACACGAAAGTGCACCTGGTTTTTCGGCATTGAAAGAAGAAGAAACCATCTCTGCGAGCGTTGTTTTAGCCGATGTACTCGGAAAAGGAAGCATGCAAGCGCTGGTCGCATCAGAAAACGGAACGGTCATCATGCGTAACGATCGCGGGGAAAATATCAAGCTCTACAAAATACCCAAAGGAGCGGAAGCTACGATGTTTGTAAAAGACATCGACGGTGATGGAAAGCTGGAAATCCTCATTGCCGATCTTGACGGATATTTGTCGTGCTACTCAACAAATTCCAAAGGTAAAGTTGAGGTAGGTGGATATAGATAATGTTCAAAAGATGAATGTTTAACGTTCAATGCAGACTGAATTTGAACATTGAATTCATTCCGCTTTTTTGAATTCGCTTTCTGCCGTACATTTGAAAAAACTACTCACATGAAGAAAATACTCATAATCGCACTGGGGATTTTGACCATCGGTCAGATCGCAGGTTGTAAAAAGAGAAAATACGACAACAGCGATGCTCCGAAAAACAATGCTTTTGTAGAAGCTTCTTTTGACGAAATGACGAATATGTCGGATCAGGCGATCAAGGGAAATTTCACCTATTATGGCCTGGAGACGGTTACAGTTGTTTACGGAAAGGAATCGGTAAACGAAGAGGAAAAAACGGATTGTAATGTTGTTATTACCCTGGATACCGTCAGTTCACCAAGAACAATTACCATAGATTGGGGGACAAGTAACTGTACCTGTAATGACGGAAAACAACGTCGTGGGAAGATCATTACTACCTACACCGGATCGTATTTCTCACAAGGAACAGTTATCACCCATACACCGGTTGATTATTATGTAAACGATAACAAGCTGGAAGGAACAAAAACAGTGACCAACATGGGCAACAACTCCAGCAATCAGCCGTTTTACAACATTTCTGTTTCCGGAACGGCTACATTAACTTCAGGTGAGATCGTGAGTTACTCTTCGAGTCGTGTTCGAACGTTTACCGCCGGTTACACTACACCGTTGTACGTGTACGATGATGAATACGATATTGCCGGATCAGCAACCGCAACTGTAACCAATGGAGATAGTTGGTACGCTGACATCACTTCGGCATTACATGTGAAAGTGGGTTGTCCTTACATCACCAAAGGCACTCTGGAACTTACTCCCACAGGAAAACCAACACGTACAGTTGATTACGGAGATGGAACCTGTGACGGAACATTTACTGTGACCGTTAATGGGCATACTTATACCATTAATTAGACAAGTTTAAGAACAAGAAGTAACAAAATGGGCCGATAATAATCGGCCCATTTTGTTTATATACTTCTGAAATAGTGTTTGTTATTTCATCAACTCCGCAATCAGTTTGTCGGCGGTCAAACCTTCAGCTTCTGCGCGGTAGTTGCGAACGATGCGGTGACGCAAAATTGGTGTTGCAACTGCTTTCACGTCTTCAATATCCGGAGACAATTTCCCGTTCAATGCAGCGTGACATTTCGCACCGATAATGAGGTTTTGTGATGCACGAGGACCAGCTCCCCATGAAATAAAGTCCTTTGTAATCTGTGGAGCAATCTCGTTATCTTTTCTTGTTTTCGCGACCAGTTTTACAGCGTACTCCAGTACATTATCTGCAACCGGAATGCGACGAATCAATTCCTGGTATTGTGCAATCTGCTCACCCGAAACAATCGATTTCAGGTCGATTTTTGTGTCGGAAGTAGTGCTTTTTACAATTGCCAATTCTTCCACGTAGCTCGGGTAATCTACCCAAATATTGAACATGAAACGGTCAAGCTGGGCTTCCGGAAGCGGGTAAGTTCCTTCCTGTTCAATGGGGTTTTGAGTTGCCAGTACGAAGAACGGATGCGGCAATGTATAGGTTGTTCCCGCCGCTGTTACTTTACGCTCCTGCATTGCTTCCAAAAGTGCCGATTGCGTTTTAGGAGGAGTACGGTTAATCTCATCCGCAAGAATGATGTTGTTGAACAACGGTCCTTTGATGAACTTGAAATGACGGTTTTCATCCAGGATTTCAGAGCCGATGATGTCCGAAGGCATCAAATCGGGCGTAAACTGAATCCTGTTGAATGAAAGGCCAAGTGTCTCAGCGATGGTATTTACCAACAATGTTTTTGCCAATCCGGGAACTCCAACCAGCAAACAGTGTCCACGGGAAAAAATGGAAATCAATACCTGATCAACCACTTCATCCTGACCAACAATTACCTGGTGAATTTCTTGTTTAAGGGCTTTATAATCTTTTACCAGTTGTTCTAGTGCAGCAACGTCTGACATAATTTAGTTTTATTTACAACGAAGGGATTCCGGCGTGAATCGACTTCATTAGTTAGGGCTTTTTGGCGTCCAATCCGATTGGAAGTTACAGTTTTGGTAATCCGCATCGATTCGAATATACGCAGTACTGATGCGTGATTTGATCCATGCAAGAATAGCATCGTTTTTCTTTTTCTCTTCCGCAAGTTGACGGAACAGGTTATAGTCGTCTTTCAGATTCGCAACGTGTGGTTCTGTTCTTCCTGCAAGACGAACAATTCGAAACCCTTCTTTACGTTCCATGAAATCCTGGTACACCATCGGTGAGCTGATTTCATTTACACCCAATTGATCCGTAATGAGGAACATACTTGGGTCAACCTGGTTGATATCCTCCACACTCCAGCTTTGCTGACCGGTGTATGGGTTCATAATGTATCCGTTGTTCTCTTTTGTGTTGACGTCGTTCGAGTACTTTTTTACAGCCGCTTCCCAGGTAATGGAACGCTCCAGTAATTCCTTATGGCACTGTTCCATGCGCACACTCGCAGCATTCAGACTGTCGAAACTTGGCTTTGGAGAGATCAGAATGTGGTTTACGATGTAATCATCTCCTGTACGTTCAACCAATTCCATGATGTGGTAACCGTATTCGCTTTCGAACACCTGACTGATTTCTCCGGGTTTCAGGGAATAAGCCGTTTGCTCGAAGGATTTCACCATCATGCTTCTTGTAGCCTCAATTCGTCCACAATTACGCGCACTACCCGGATCTTCGGATTTTGCAATTGCCATAGCGCAGAACGTTTTTTTCTTTGTGATGATCTGCATACGGATATCTTCCAGTTCCTTTTTACAGGCCTCTTTATCTGCTTTAGTAATGGCAGGGAAAATGGCAATTTGCTGAAAGCTAAGTTCTGAGTTAATGAACGGCAAACTATCCTTTGGAACCGAGTTGTAGAAAATTTCTACTTCCCGCGGTGAAACTGAAATGGCAGAAGTAATTCCTCGCTCAACTTCCTGTCCTTCCAGACGTTTTTTGATGGTTTCACGAAACTCTTCTTTTACAGCACTTTTTGATTTTCCGTAGAACGATTCAAACGTAATCGGATTTCCCTGTGCATCCTTTTGTCCCTTCATTTGAGCTTCGATCTGACGAATTCGGTTTTCCATTTCCGCATCAACCTGCTCGTCCGAAATCATAATACTATCCAATTCCGCCTGATTCACAAGCAAAAACTGATACATCATTTGCTCCAGAAGTTCACATTCGGAGTTTTCGTTCAGCACGCCACCGTTCTCCACGATGGAACGTTTTTGACCCTGTAATTCAGAGTAGAGAATGATATTGTCTCCTACCTGAGCAACAATCTTATCAATTACGTTCTTACTTGGTTGTGCAAACGATGTTGCGCTAAGTAAGCAAACGAACAACAAAAACACCTTGGAAATACTGGATATCCTCATGTATACAAAAAGTTTCAAGACCGCTAATTTCGTGTTCTTTTTTGATAAACACCACATTGAATCGTTAAATAAATACAACCTTCAACGTGTGGTTGACCCTTTCATTGTATGTGCCATTAAACTAAGGGCACAATATGTTGCGCGTTATGTACAATACTCACCCCATACCTGATAACACATCTCATGTGAAGTGTTAACGAAGCTAATTCGTGAATTTTATGCTCGCTATGACTGTTGTCCGAAAGGTCGTTCGTCTTGATTTAATGTGCCACGTGAATCAAACGATCCACACGCGTTGCCGGTGTTTCAACCGTTAACAGGTATTCGCCCAGTGCAGTTTCCTCACCGATGTTCAACGTCACAATCTTTTGATCCGGAGCAACATCAAAACGTTTTACGATGCGTCCGTCCATTCCGTACATATTAATTGCAATGATCCGGTCGTCTGATTTTACGGTAATCTCTGATTCTGTAACGTACGTCGGGAAGATATCAACAGCACTTCCAAGCAGGCAGTTCAGCGTTCGCACCTGAGAATAGGTTTCATTTCCGCTCATATCGATACGCTTAACGCGGGTGTAATAGTTCCAGGATGGATCAATGTCGAGCTGGCAGTTATAGGTAATCGGATTTACCGAAGGCCCCTGGCAGAACAATTCACGTGCGACCTCGAAGTCAGAACCGTTTTCGGACACTTCAATCTGATAATTCGCACAATCTTCTTCTGACTGAACGGTCCATTCCAGTAGTAACTGGGCCTCCGAGCATGCTGCGTCGAAGACGATATTGTCAACAGGAAGTGGAACAGAACAGGTTGTACAATTCACGGTAACGGTCGCGCTACCGAAGTTTTGCCCTGCACCACTTGCTCCCACAAAGCATATGTTGACGTTCGGTGTAGCTGTCATAGGCTGATTGTTGATCGCCTGATTGGTAATCTGAATACAGGAAGGTCCGCTTGGTGAAGTAAATGCATCCGCAAACTGGTTAATCATTATTCCTGTAACAATCACCGAACCGGTGCCGGAACAAACAGGTGCCGGCGAATTCGTACTTTGAACAATGAAAAAGCTCGAATTGAAAGTGCCGTAGTTAACAAATTGGGTATTCGGCCCCTGCAATACAAACTGGTTAAACGGAATGTTAAAGAAAGCTCCGGGAATACAATTCATGATCAGGTTATTCTGACCAGTTACAATGCTACTTGCAAAGTAGGTGGTGCCATAATTGTACCAGGTACAGTTGTTTCCAAAAACCACTGCTGCTCCTGTGTTCACGTTCATGGTTGCTCCCGCACATACGTAAACTGTCCCGGATGTAAAAGTAAACGAAGATAGATTCAGCGTTCCGCAGACGATTAACGTTCCTCCGTTGATCGTAAGATTACTGAAAGAAGAAGTTCCGTTAACAACACGGGTAACACCGATTGTCAGATTATCATTGTCAACTAGTGCTGTTCCGCCACAAGCAGGCTGAGCAGGTGGTGCGCTGCATTGACCCAGCATTGGTTTTGGTGATAAAAAGAAGAGTGTTGCAACAATAGCCATACAGCGCAACATTGCGCCAAATGTGTGGGGAGTAGAGTAGTGCATGTTCAGACAGTATTTAGTCTCGCAAAGAAGAGCAAAAAACCTAAATCGTTTCAGTCTAAAAGATCGAATCGACTAATATGGGTGCTGAACTCAATGGATGAAAAGTTGAATTGACTAAGATCGAAGTTGAAGGTGTTGACGGATGTGGTCAAAGGGTAAGTGAAAATACACAGGTTGTCCGGATTGGGATATTTTTCTTCACAGGTTTAGAAAGGAAATCGTGATTCGAAGCAAAACCAAGTGTCGTGGTTACTGGTCAAGCCAATGCAAGAAGGTTGTTACCCTTCCTTTAGGTACTACAACTTCTCCTGAAGGTTTAAGAAAAACCACTACGCGTTGCCCGGTGAAGGTTTCAACACGATCGATTCCATCAAAAGAAATAATGGTAGAACGGTTTACACGAAAGAACTGATGGTTGTCAATCTGCTCTTCTAATTCTGTTAAATTTTTACGTATCGTATAGCCTTTTCCGTTAAGGGTGAAAAGCTGTACGTTTCCATTTTCTGCTGTGAAATATGACACATCGGTTGCCTTAACCGACAAGATGGTTTCTTTGTAATAGACCACAAATCTGGTCTTTTTCCCCGTGGCCGAAGCATACGGAGATAGTGTAGTAATCCTTGACATCTAAATAAGCCTTTTTCCTTATTAAGGTTGACTTCAGCAAGCGTAGCAACATAACTTTTCTCTTACAACATTCGGTTTTTGAAGCCGGTTTAAAGAGACTGATTGATCAGATATGACGCGAAATTAGTATATAATCGTACGGCATAAAAACGACCATTTTGAAGCGCGTTATTTTACCAACTTGCCTAAACGGTTTAGCCGAAATAATTCCACATTTCAGGATGATATTCCCAAGAGTTGTTGTTACATTTGTTACTCAACAAAAAAATAGAAATAATGGCTTTTGAATTACCAAAACTGGCTTACGCTTACGACGCACTGGAGCCTCATATTGATGCACGTACAATGGAGATTCACCATACGAAACACCATCAGGCATACACTACAAATTTGAACAATGCAATCGCTGGTACAGATTTGGAAGGAAAAACAATTGAAGAGATTTTGAAGAATTGTAAAGACAAACCTGCAGTTCGCAATAACGGAGGTGGTTACTGGAACCATAATCTTTTCTGGGAAATCATGGCACCAAATGCAGGTGGAGAACCTACAGGTGACCTGAAGCAAGCAATTCTTGATGCATTCGGAACATTCGAAAACTTTAAAGACGAGTTTGCGAAGGCAGCAACAACACGCTTTGGTTCGGGATGGGCATGGTTGTGTGTAACAGATGGAAAATTGGAAATCTGTTCTACGGCAAATCAGGATAACCCGTTGATGGGGGAAGGATGTAAAGGAACTGCAATCCTTGGACTGGATGTTTGGGAACATGCTTACTACCTGAACTACCAGAACCGCAGACCGGATTACATCAATGCATTCTTCAACGTAATCTCTTGGGATGCAGTTGCAAAGAAATACGCGGCAGCAAAATAAGTTGATGCAGAATTAATTGGAAAGGGTTATCTTCGTAAAGGAGGTAACCCTTTCTCTTTTTGGAATGGTTATTGTTAAAAAGAGGCCGACTAATAATTTAGGAAGTTATAAAACTAACAATGTGTTTATCAATGTCTTTTCCGGTACATTTATTGCACTTTGTAACCCGACTTTAAATGTTATAATTATGAAGAAACTTGTTTTACCCCTCAGTTTTTTTGCTTTGATTTCAGGGACACAATTCTTCGCACAGACCAGCGCCTTCTCTAATGAATTTGCTTCTGTTCGTTCGGATTTGGTTTCCTGGGATAAAGTACGTGGAGAGTGGTTGGCTCAAAGTATGGAAGCTATGAGTACGAACCAACCGGTTCCGGATCGTAATTTCCCTGAGAACTTTACCCCTTCTCAAATGTTCATGGCTATGCCCGAAAATGTGCGTAGTTCCATCAGAACAAAAATTGCACAGCAATCTACCAGTTCTGTTGATAGTTCTGCCCGCCAACAATGGTCAGCAGTAAATCAATTCGTTCAGCGTCCTACATGTTCGGCACAAATGGCTCGTACATACGGAGATCCGCACTTGAAATCATTTGATGGTGCTGACTTTGACTTTCAGACAGTTGGGGAATTTACCCTTGTAAAATCGCAATCCGGACACATGATCGTTCAGGCTCGCCAACGTGCTGAAGGAACAAGTGTTTCATTGAACAGTGCGGTAGCAATGTGGGTGAATGGAGACCGTGTATGTTTTTATGCGTCCAACTTGCCTGATGGAAATCGTTCAACTCCAATTCGTGTTGAAGGCGAACCTGTTTACCTGAACAATGGTAACTACTTCCTGAATCACGGTGGAACAATTACACAGTCAAAATCACAGTACGTAGTAACCTGGCCGACAGGAGAGCGTGTTTTGATCGATCCGCGTGGATTCGGAAACGGTGATTTCTACAACCTTGCTGTTGAAGTGTTCCCATGTAATGATTCGTACTCCGGAGTTCTTGGAAATGCTAATGGCCGTTCAAACGATGATTTTGATATCAATGGTCGTCAGGCAAACTTCGGTGGAATTGGTGGTGGTACCATGGAAAGACAATACCTTGATTACTTGTCAAGAGAATTTGCTGACGAATGGCGTGTAAGACAACCGGAATCATTGTTTGACTACGGCTTCGGACAAAGTACTGAAACGTTCACTGACCGTTTGTTCCCAACATTGCACCATACCATTAATGACTTGCCAACTGCTCAACGCGATCGTGCAAGAAGAGATTGTGAGCGCATGGGATTCACCGGTGCTGATTTGAATGCTTGTATTTACGATAACGGATTCGTTCGTATTCCTCCTACAGCACCACCTGTTGTTCCTCCGGTAACTACTGGCGGACCAATTACTCCAGTTGTGAACCCGGTTCCAAATGTAAACCCGGGTGGACGTATTGCATCTGCACGTCCAACTAAAAATCCGGGTGTTGACGGAACCGGAAATACTGGTTCAACAAGTCCAATCCGTGTGGAAAACACTGGTGGAACAGTTGGTTCTGGTGTTCAGCCTGATGGTCCTTTGACAGGAACAACAACAAAAGAAAACGGAGTTGATCCGAACGCTGGTTCTCACCCGATTACACAAGGTGGAGGTTCAGGAACTGTCGGCAAGGAAACAGTTGGTGGTGGTTCCGGTACTACGTCGGGAACAACAACTACGACGACAACAACAAAACAACCGAATCCATACGAACCGCCGGTTGAACCGGAGAAACCACGCTGGAGAGTTCCAACTACAACCACAACAACAAAACAACCTAGTTCATCAGGTTCAAGTAGTTCAGGCTCCAGTGGATCAAGTTCAGGTTCAAGCTCAGGAAGAACAAGTTCTCCTTCTACAAGCTCACCAAGACCGGTATCTACGCCTTCGCCAAGACCAGTTTCGACTCCAAGTCCGAAACCAGTCTCATCACCGGCGCCAAGCACGCCTTCGGTTTCGAAGCCTACAGGAACTGTGATCAGAAAGCCGTAAGGTTATTACAAAGTATAGTATCAATGTAAGGGCGCTTTATTAAGCGCCCTTTTTTGTAACCCTTTCGTTAATACAGGTTAATTGTTAAAAACGGTATTAAAAACCGACGGTTGATTACTTCTGAAACTCCTATGGAATAAGACGCGTACAAGGTCATAATTTTACAATATGAAGGGTTGGTGGCGTTTTACCAGGAAATTCCTTATTTGGACGTTTTCAAGCGTGTTGGCACTTATGCTGCTGATTACGGTACTTATTGCCATTTACAAAGACGACATCATCAACTATGCCGTAGGGGAAATCAACAAAAATCTCAATGCCAAAGTAGAAGTAGACGAGATTGATGTGACGTTTTGGGCAACCTTTCCCAACCTCTCGCTCGATTTTAATCAGGTTTTTATTCAGGATGCCGTACCGGGAAGTACCCGGAAAGATACGCTTCTGTACACCGATCAGATTCGCTTGAAGTTCAATCCATGGGACGTTTGGAACGACCGTTACCACGTACAGGAACTGGATATCAACCACGGGACAGTGAAACTGAAAGTGGATGAAAAAGGACAGGTAAACTACAATATCCTGAAGGAATCCGAAAGCAAGGAAAAATCCGAATTTGAAGTAAAACTCAAGCAAATCGCGGTGACCAATATCCGATTCTCGTATCAGAATGTTTCCAGTTCGCAACTCTACAAAGCAAGAGTTGATGCCGCAGTACTCGAAGGCGAATTCGACGCCGATAAGTTTACCATGGAGACAAATGCTTACCTCACCATTCAACGGGTTCAGAATGGAATGGTGCCAATTGTGATGAATCGAAGCGCACATACTTCGTGTTCGGTTAACATCGATAACATCAAACAGGAAGTCAGTATCCCGGATGGAAAGGTTACTCTTGCCGGTTTACCATTTGACTTTTCTTTACTCGTTGATAGTGTGAATGTGCATACCGAAGTCAGAGCTAAAAACCTTGATCTGAAGGATGTCGCCAATAAACTGACAGCGAAAGAACTCGATGAAGTTGATCGCTTCAAAGGTAGTGGAACTGTGAACTTTTCACTGGTACTGGATAACGGGTTAAAGGCGGACTCCTATCCGCTCATTGATTGCGCTTTCGGAATTCAGAATGGAAAATTGACTGAGCCGGAGAATAGTCTGACCATTTCTGCATTGAACATGGATGGCGTTTACTCAACACTGAAAGGAAAAGGAAAGGAAGTAATGGCACTCAACGACGTTAGTTTTCGTTCAGCCACCGGACCGTTCAATGGTAATTGCCGAATAGAGAATTTCAACGCCCCGAGTTATACCGGAAAAGCAAACGGTTCCGTTGATCTGGGAATGGTTCATGCCTTGTTCCGACTCCCAAAAATCTCAGCTATTTCGGGGAAAGTGGATTTGAGAACCATTTTCGCACTGCGCACCCGATTCGTGGAAAATCAGCCCGAACTGGAAATTGTAGAGGGAAGCGGTTCTGCGCGTTTCTCCAATGCGAAATTTCAACTTGAAAAGGACTCACGAATCTTCGAACAGATCAATGGTAATCTTATTCTGAACAGGACCCAGGCAGCACTGGAAGATTGCAGGGTTCGACTGGGAAAATCGGATTTGAAACTCAACGGGTTGTTTGATCACATCGACGGATTCCTTCAGAATAAATCAAATCTGACGGTTGATGTGACTTCAGACTCACGAAACATCGATCTTGCAGATTTCACCAATTCCGTAGTACAGCAACCAGGTGATGTGATTTCGAAAGAATTCCTGTTGCCAACGCAGATTGAGGGAGATGTTGTACTTGACGTCCGGCGACTGAAACTCGACGATCACGTTTTCGAGTCGTTACACGGGAACATGAAGGTAGGAAGTCGGAATCTGGTCATCAATCAACTTTTTGGTAAAACTGCCGAAGCGAGTGTTTCAGGAAATGTTTCGATTAGTGAAACTGCACCGGAATACTTTGAAATGGCAACTTCGCTGTATTCTTCAGATTTGCATTTCAAACCGCTCTTTAAAGAGTGGAATAACTTCGATCAGGATGTTATTACGGCCAATAACATTTCCGGAAGAGCGGAAGTCACACTGGATATGACCGCTCCATTCGATTTCTCAACGGGAATAGTAAAAGAGCAGATCAAGGCACAAGTGAAACTGAAAGTCTTCAACGGAAACCTGAAAGGTGTGAGTACATTCAAAGCGCTGACTGCAGATTTGAAGACTCCGAAAACGAGAATGGTGCTGAAAAAGAAGGAGGTGGAAGCTCTGGAAGGAAAGTTGGATAACATCAAATTCGAAACCCTTGAGAACACCATTTACATTAAGAACAGCACAATCTTCATCCCAAAAATGGAGATTCATTCTTCCGCATTGGACATTACAACAGAAGGAACGCATACGTTCGAAAATAAGATCGATTACCGTTTTGCATTCCGTGTTCGGGATCTTAAACTGAAGAAAGACGAATCCGAATTCGGGATTGTGGAAGACGATGGGACAGGAATTAAAGTATTCGTTCGCATGTACGGAGATTTGGATGATCCTACCATTGTCTGGGACAAAGAATCGAAACAGGAGCAGGCGAGAGAAAATCGCGAGGCAGCCAAAAATGAGGCAATGTCTATCCTGAAAAGTGAATTCGGTCTGTTTAAAAAAGATTCAACGGTTCAAATCTATCAGCCCAAAACCAAAGAACGTGAAGTACTTCAGATTCAATTTGGTCAGCAGGAAGAAGTGGATCCCGTAGAAGAAAAAAAGGAAAAGCAGAAAAAAGAAAGTAAGCTCAATCAGTCAATCAAGCGCCTGAAAGAGCAGAACGAAAAAGAAAAACAGGAAGAGTTTACGGTTGATTGAACCAAATTGAAAGTTGTCTGTACACGGTTGGGTATTTCTAATTGACCCGATATGAAACTAATTTTTCTCTCAGTCATCTGTACCTTGTTTACCCTTTCCGCCACTGCACAATCGCTATGCGGAAACGTTAATTCTGCAGAGTCTCATGTTGCTATCAGTTACAGTAACGTTGACATTTACAAAGAAGGGAAGCTTGTTGCTTCTGTTTTAACCGATCGTGAAGGAAACTTCAACGTTCCTCTCGATACCGGAAGATATACCTGCGTTGTTTCCTATTCCGGATTCCATACTGTCACCAAAGAATTGACGGTAAAAAGCAACGAAAAAGAAGAATTCAATGTGGTTGCCGATAAAACCAAAAAACAACCACGTGCATTCACGGAAGCATCGGCTCCGGTTTCTAACGGAACTGAAACTCATTCCATGCGAGCGCTGAGTGACATGGATGGATCCGCGAAAAGATATCATGTCTCCGGTGGTACGGAAAGCGGCAAAAGTGAAAGTGATGGCTACATCAAAAGTTACGATAGCAAGGAGGTGATAGCTTACGATGAAATCTTTACAGCTCCGAAAACACCTCAAACGAAAGCCAGAAGCGGTGCGCTGACGGCGGGTGAAATCAATGATTTCTCCAAATGGAAATTGTGGCAGGATATCGCCTCTACCGATTTGGCAACTTATCAGACTGCCTGGAATATCGCACCTAAAGGTCGTTATACATTAATGTTGCAAAGTGAATCCGGAATTCCTTTGGCGGATGCGGTCGTAAGTTTGATCGACGGGAGAAAAACAACGTTGTTTACCGCGAGAACAGACAACACCGGTAAAGCCGAGTTGTGGTTGACCATCAAGAATGAAAACCCTGTTGTAAATGGAAAGTTGTCGATTCTTGTGAACTATCACGGACAGTCTAAGTTGATTGAACGTGTGACTGCATTCGAAGAATCCATCAATCACCTGAAATTGAATGTGACTTGTGAGCAAACAGAGAATGTAGACATTGCTTTTGTTGTGGATGCTACCGGTTCAATGGGCGATGAGTTGAGTTATTTGAAAGCAGAAATGAACGACATCGTTTTTCAATCAAAACAAATCGATTCTAAACTGAATTTCCGATTTGCAAACGTGTTCTATCGCGATAAAGGTGTGAATGAATTGTACCTGACGCGTAAGATGGATTTCAATCGTGTATTGTCTGAATCTGTTGCGTACATCGACGAGCAATATGCCGGTGGTGGTGGTGATTATGAAGAAGCGGTAGAAACTGCGTTGGATGTAGCAATCAACGAATTACAGTGGAGCGAAACCGCAAGAACACGCGTGTTGTTTCTGATTCTGGATGCTCCGCCACACAACACTCCTGAAACGCAGGCAAAATTGCAGACGTTGATGAATCAGGCTGCAGAAAAAGGAATCCGTATTGTCCCTATCGGAGCAAGTGGAATCAACAAAAGCACAGAGTACCTCATGCGTACATTGGCGCTTGGAACAAACGGAACATATACCTTCCTGACCAATCATAGTGGAATTGGAAGTTATCACATTGATCCTACAACGGATAAATTCGACGTAGAGACATTGAATTCCTTGTTGGTGCGCATCATGAAGAGCTACACGTATATGCCTGATTGTGATCAGCAACTGCCGGATTTGGCGTTGAACTACCCGGATTCAATCGTGCAGTATCCATTGCCGGTTGATACAGTTACAAGTCCAAATGATACAATAGATACGAACGGACGTGTCATCCACCACAACCCACCGGTTGATTCGGTACACGTAACGTGGTCGTACTATCCAAACCCAACGAATGGTATCGTAAATATTGTTTCTGATACAGATATCGAAGAACTGTACATCACAGACCTTACAGGTAAGTTGTTACAGGTTCTTCCGAAAATCGAAGCCGGTAGAACAGTTCAGGTTGACCTGAGCCAATACGCTACCGGAATCTACCTTATTCGTTACCCGGTTGGTAAGAATTGGATCAGCGGCAAGGTGGTTTTACAACGGAATTCGTAGGCGCAACATTGTGTTCAATTGTATATAAATGTAGGTCCTCCATGCATGGTGGACTTACATTTATTCCTTTTTCCATTCTTTAGGGTTGTTCCTGATATATTCTGTCATGTTTTGAAAGGCGATTTCATCCCGAATGATTCGATCATGATACAAACTTTGCCAACAAAAGCCGACATCTATTTTTCTTGCTCTTACAGTAACTGCAGATTTGAAACCTCTAATGATCGATGCCAGGTTTTTTGATTGTGGTTTACGCCCGTTGTATGAGATGAAATCTCCTTGTTCATTTGTAAGACAGTTTACAGACTTGTTATATCTGTTTGCTCCAATTTCAATTATCGCATGAAAATGATCTGGCATTACAATGAAGTCGAACAAGATTAACTTCATGTCAGGCCTTAGTTCAGGCCCCTTTTTCCATTCTTCGACCACAATTTTCCCAATCTCAGATAGTTTCATTTCTTCATTTACAATAGTTCCAAAAAATGGAAATCTATCTTTGACATTAATGGTTATAAAATAAGTTCCCTTTGAGCTGTAATCCCACCATTGCGCCCTTAATGATTTGTTTTTGAATTTAGGAGGCATACATTTTTCTTAATTAAGTTAGCCAAAAAGGTGAGTTAGTACAATAGAGAATGCAGATTTTTATGATGGGAGATTGTAAGTGCACAAAACATTGTGCACCCGCAATCCACCCATCTGTTTTAGTACAGTTGTACACCCACATTCTCTTTTTCATTCCCAATGTAACTTTTTCCACCTTTGTCACACTTATTGGTAAGGGTCTGTTAAAACAGCATGAAAGAAAAGCAAGAACAATTCCTGAAACTCTATGAACCGGTTCATGAACGGTTTGAACGCTTCTGCAGGGCACGTGTTTTCGGTGAATTGGATTTCAGGGATCTCATGAACGACACATTGCTCATCGCGTTTGAGAAATTCGAGACCATGAAATCACAGGATGCCTTTCTTTCGTTTCTGTTTAGCATTAGTGTTCGGGTATTATCCAATGTGCGTCAAAAGAAACGTGAGTCGCGACTTCCGGAGAATTTCGATGGGCTTTTGTTAAGAGATTCGGGAGTTGATCCGCAACAACACGCCGACGTTTATTACCTGTACGAAACACTGGCTAAACTCCCGGATGCGCAACGTGAGAGCATCATTTTGTTCGAGATTTCAGGATTCAGTATCATGGAGATCGCAGCAATCCAATCGTCCTCGGAATCAGCGGTAAAACAACGGTTGAAACGAGGTCGCGAGAAATTGATTGAACTGATGACTTTCGAAGCTTCACTTAAAACCGTTGAATCATGAGTAACGAACAACGTCTAAACGATTTATTTAATCAGGCGAAACAGTTGCCATCGGCTTACCCGTTTGAGGAAGTAAGTGTGCAATTCGTAAAGTCCGCGGCTGCAACAGCTAACCCGAAGCGAAACTTATTTTCAACCAAAAACGTCTTGATTATGTTAGCAATTACCAGTATTGTAGTGGCAACATCATTGCTTACTACTCCAACAAAAGAACATCGATCTGAAAACCAAAAAACTCAATCGATAAACAAACAAACAGAACAATCAATCGAATTGAAAAAGGAGTCTGAACCGGTTATCGCCGAAGCCGTTCATAAAACACCGTTGCATTCCATTGCTGCCTTAGTAGACGGGGCGAGCATTCAGGTGGTTGAAACCTCCAGTGTCAGGTTGGAAGAAGAAGGTTATCAGCTTCCATTTCCGTACATCCAGCCAAGGATAACAGATGATGAATACCAATTCCCGAAATTGACCGAAGCAGAGATTGCAGCCAACCACAAGCAAAAGAAAGCAATGCTGAAAGCGCTGGAAAAGTTCGATAAGAAACAATATGCATACATTCCGTCAGGAACATTTGAATACGATGGAAAAAGCACTTCCGTTCAAGCCTTTTACATGCAAAAAATGGAGGTTTCCAACTTGGAGTACCGCACGTTCTTATTCGATTTACTGATTCAGGACAGAAAGGAAGATTTCCTGAAGGCGAAACCGGATCAAACGCAATGGGTAACCTATCTTCAATCGAAACCTTATGAGGAGTACTATTTCTCTCATAAAGCGTACGATGATTATCCTGTGGTAAATGTATCGAAGGAAGGCGCGGAAATGTACTGCAAATGGCTTTCGGAAGAATTGAATAAGTTCGTTGATGTAAAGAAACGGAAGAACTACAATGATGTTCGCTTGCCTCAGCGCGTGGAATGGGTGAAAGCCGCATCCGATGAAGGTAAGCAATGGCCGTATCCGTGGGATGGACCTTACGTGAGAAACTCCGAAGGGTTATACCAGGCAAACTTTTCACAACCGTCAGGCGAAGATTCGCTAAGTTTTACAACCAGCAGTGATATTTTGGCTCCGGTCAAATCGTACTGGCCGAACGCACTGGGCTTGTATAATTTGTCGGGAAATGCAGCTGAAATGGTCTATGATTCGGATGACAACTCGGCTGTGGGAACAGCAGGTGGAAGCTGGAAGAGTGATGCTGTAGGCATTCAGTTCACGGCACCGGATCCGTATGAGGGGAAGGTGAGTCCAATGCCGACAATTGGGTTTCGGGTGGTGATGACCTACCTGACACCGGAATAACGTAACGAATTAAGTTGTAAATGAATTCGTTTACAGCCTTGTAAAATTAGAGGGTTGCATTACGCACCCTCTTTCATTTTCCAGATAAAATGTTGTAGGCAATCAAGAGAATTGGTATTCAATCTGATTTCCTGAAAATGGATACGGTATTGATAGGTTATTAACCCGGCATCTTTTAATACCTGAACATGTTTGTATAGTGCGACTTTGCTTAAATTGACGTACGAGCACAATTCAGCTTTGGTTTTAATACTTGTTTCAAGTAACAGCTCCAAAATCCGTCTTCTTACCGGATGTGAAAGGGCGTCTGCAACTTTTGAGAAATTCAATTCTTCGGGTTCAAAATGATCAGGTTTTATTAATCTCATTATCTACTTTTCTTATTTAAGCTAGTGAAAAAGATCTCATTGTTCAATATTTCACGCTCAAATTTTTTTGAAAAACAAAAACGAATAAACGATTTAAGTTGTAAATGAATTCGTTTACAGCCCCCATAAACACTAGACTCCCAACAAAAAACGGGAACCAAAGCCCCCGTTTCTCAATCATCTATCAATAATCTAAATATTCTCAAAGAAATCATTCCCCTTATCATCCGTAATAATAAACGCAGGGAAATCCTTGATCTTAATTTTTCGAACGGCTTCCATTCCCATTTCTTCAAAGTCAACTACTTCAACAGAAAGAATGTTCTCTTTCGCTAAAATAGCCGCCGGACCTCCAATCGATCCAAGGTAGAAACCACCGTATTTGTTGCATGCGTTCTTCACATCGGCAGAACGGTTACCTTTTGCCAACATGATCATACTTCCTCCAACACTCTGGAATTGATCTACATACGAGTCCATGCGCCCGGCTGTCGTCGGACCAAAACTTCCCGATGGCATTCCTTCCGGAGTTTTAGCCGGCCCGGCATAATAAACAGGGTGATTCTTAAAGTATTCCGGCATTGGCTGTCCGCTGTCGATGATTTCCTTGATGCGTGCATGCGCCATATCACGGGCAACAATCAATGTACCGTTCAATTTCAAACGTGTCTTGATTGGATACTTGGACAATTCAGCCAATACTTCGCTCATCGGGCGATCCAAATCGATGGTTACCGGGGGCTCCAGTTGCGGTGGAACTTCAGGAAGGTATTTTCTCGGTTCTTTCTCCAATTGCTCAAGGAACAGACCGTCTTTCGTAATTTTCGCCTTGATGTTGCGGTCAGCCGAGCAGGAAACACCCAATCCAACCGGACAAGATGCGGCGTGACGCGGCAAACGGATTACACGAACATCGTGTGTAAAGTATTTTCCTCCGAACTGAGCACCAATCGTACTTTTCTGACAAATTTCATTCACGCGTTTTTCCCATTCCAAATCGCGGAATGCTTGCCCTCCCATATTTCCTTCCGTTGGAAGGTTGTCAAAATATCCTGCAGAGGCTTTCTTCACCGCTGCAAGGTTTGCTTCAGCAGAAGTTCCGCCGATCACAAATGCAAGGTGATAAGGTGGACACGCAGAAGTTCCGAGATCCTTGATTTTTTCTTTGATGAATTCCTCCAAAGAAGCATCGTTCAACAACGATTTTGTCTTTTGGTAAAGGAATGTTTTATTCGCAGAACCTCCTCCTTTTGCAAGGAACAGGAATTCGTATTTTGCTCCCTGAGTAGCATACAGATCAATTTGAGCAGGAAGATTCGTGCCGGAGTTTTTCTCTTCAAACATGTCCAAAGCTACCACCTGAGAGAAACGCAGGTTCTTTTCCTGATACGTATTGTAAATCCCTTTCGAGATGTATTCCGCATCGTTAACTCCGGTGTACACATCTTCACCTTTCTTTCCGATGACGATCGCAGTTCCTGTATCCTGACAAGAAGGCAATTGTCCTTCGGCAGCAATCGTTGCATTCTGAAGTAGGTTGTATGCCACAAAACGGTCATTATCCGTCGCTTCCGGATCATCCAGAATTGCTTTTAGTTTCGCAAGGTGCGTTCCGCGCAGGTAAAACGAAACGTCTCCTAACGCTTCCTGAGCCAATAATTCCAAACCTTTTGGGTCGATGGTCAGAATTTCGCGACCGTTTAACGTGTCTACTTTTACGTAATCTGAACTGATTTTGCGGTATTCTGTTGTGTCTTGTAGAATCGGGTAGGGGTTCTGGTACTCAAACTCGGGCATAACTCAATTTTTATGGGACTCAAAGTTAGGATTTATTTTGCCACATTGGAACACAATAGAAACATGGGCATTGTATGATAATTCATCATGTTGACAGTGGAATAGATGCTTCCTGACCTTTGTATTATCGTGGTTATTAATTGACCAATAAAAGCACGAGGATGCAAATTAAGTGTAGCCTAATCTGCCCTGGATTCCTATATCGAGAAGAATCAAAACGAATCCAATAAATCGTCTGGAGACTCTTTCTTATAATTCTTCAGCATCTCCTTATACTTTTTATACGATTTTCGAAAATGAAGGAAACCATAAATCCACGTAAGTGTCATTCCAATGTAATTCAGAAACATGGCAATGGTATTGTGCTGAGCATATGGATTACCTGACATGTAGGAACTATCGGCCAAATAAGCTATGAATAGTGTTGGAAGCATGAACACCAAGGTCAGGATAATAATGAACAGGCGGATGGCAATATAAGGTGAAAAGGAAAGTGCAATAATTCCGGCTGAAACAATGAAAAACAGGCGATAGGTAAATGTTTCCCAACCGTAGGTTACATGAATGCGATAGGAAGCATAATCTTCCGGATTCAATAATATGCCCTGTTGACTGTAAGGAAGGAAAAGTCCGGTGATAAAGATCACGGCTATGACAACAATCAGCCATCGGTTGTGGATGTTCCGAAACGTCAAATTCATATGTTTCGAATTTAGGATTTATTTTATCACATGGAAACATAGCTTTTTCACATAGGAACATTGTTAATCAGGGCGACTTAAAAAACCATGTGATCATTTACAACTCTGTTTCTATGTGCTTAAAAACAATGATTTTCATCGTAAAATAAAAATTGTACTGATCCGTTTTTTGTACATTCGTTTACCAATGAATTTATACTCCAATAAACAAAAGTGGAAAATAGTGCTGCTTGCGGTGGCACTGGTGCTTGTCGCTCTTTCCCTGTGGGTATCCAATTCAACCGTTCAAAAAGTTTCCGATCGTGAGCGTTTGCGTGCGAAACAATGGGCGGATGCGATCAAAAAGAAAGCGGAATTGGTGGAATTTACGGATCGTGCCTTCAATCAACTTCGCGAATACGAACGCAACAAAATTCAGCTCTACCTCGACGCAACTCAGGAAATATCGAAACCCATTGTAGGAGACTATTTCCCGGATTACACATTCCCGTCTGCAATTATTAACGGGAACAAGGAATTACCAATGATTCTCGTTGATGACCGACGTGATATTTCGGGCTATGTTAACATCGATTTCGATACTGCAAATCTGCGTCCGATGTATCCAACTGCGACCAAAAAGCAGATCATAAAGCATTACGAGGATAGTTTGTTAAAGTTGACAGATATCTGGAAAAGGGATCATGCTCCGATTGAAATTGAAGTTGTGGAGGGATTGACGATGACAACTTATTACACCGATTCCAAGCGAACCATTCAACTGGAGCGTGAACGGGATTCACTGATCAATGCCTTTAACAAAGAACTGATCCAGGATACTCGATTGATCCCGGTGATACTGATGAGCGCAACGAACGATTCGCTTATCGCTTCGAACCTGCCGGATAAAATGACCAAACCCGATCGAATCAAAAAGACAATTTCGGATTTCTCCCTGATTAACGATCCAATCAAGATTTCTTTTGGACCGAATAATCAGAACCTGCTTTATTATGACAACTCAGAAGAACTCAAACAGCTTCAATACTATCCATACATCCAGTTCTTCATTATCGGATTGTTCATTATGATCGGTTACCTGTTGTTCAGTACTTTCCGAAAGGCGGAACAGAACCAGGTTTGGGCCGGTATGGCGAAGGAAACCGCACATCAGCTTGGAACACCGCTTTCATCCTTGATGGCCTGGGTGCAATTGCTGGAAGCTCAGAACGTTGATCCGACGATTATCATTGAAATGCAGAAGGATATTGAACGCTTGGATAACGTTTCTCAGCGCTTCTCTAAAATCGGTTCCGAAACCCAACTTCATCCTGTAAGTGTTCAGGAAACGGTTCAACGTGTGATGGATTATTTGCGTCCACGGATTTCCCAGAAAGTTGCGTTGTCCAGTGATATGCCGGAAACACCGATCATGGTTGCGCATAATCCACCACTAATGGAATGGGTAATGGAGAACATTGTAAAGAACGCGGTGGATTCCATGGAGTCGAAAGGACAAATCGATGTTTCTGTTTCTACCAGCCCGGAATGGGTTCACATTGATATTCGTGATACCGGAAAGGGACTTTTGCCGAAACAATTCAAAACCATTTTCCAGCCGGGTTACACAACCAAAAAAAGAGGTTGGGGACTTGGGCTTTCGCTCGTGAAACGCATCGTGAAGGAATACCACAAAGGAAAAGTCTTCGTTCTGAAATCTGAAATCGGAAAAGGAACAACGTTTAGGATAAGTCTTCCATTATAAGGTGTGAACTCAAAATGAATTAGCAATTATCAATGATGTAATTATCAAGTAATGTCGCTCTTGATAATTAATAATTTCTCCATTGATAATTTTGAATCC
Organism: uncultured Fluviicola sp.; assembly: GCA_966211245.1. Classification (GTDB taxonomy): domain Bacteria; phylum Bacteroidota; class Bacteroidia; order Flavobacteriales_D; family Crocinitomicaceae; genus Fluviicola. Next base: position 56,568 of record CBIHND010000029.1, read on the forward strand.
CCCTTGTTACTTTTCATTTTCTTTGCATTCTGATGAAAACCAAAACGAGTTACTGACCAGAAAACGCTCCTATGTTGGAATCGAAGCAAATTGAATTGGCCAAAAAAGATCACCGGTACTTTGGTGTGCTGTATGAGCGGTATTTCGAGCAGATTTATCGGTTCATTTTTAAGCGTCTCGGAGGAAACGAAGAAGTGAGTGGTGACCTGGTGCAGCAAACCTTCATGAAGGCAATGGCAAACATCGGTAAATACGAAGACAGAGGCTTACCTTTTAGTGCATGGCTTTACCGAATTGCTCAGAATGAAGTGAACATGTTCTTCCGTTCTGAAAAAAAGAGCTACTCTGTAGAAATCACCGACAGACAGTTATTGAATCTGCTTGAAGAAAGCGGTGAAGGAGGGGTTACACAGGAAGATCTTGATCAATTGATTGAAATCATCAACGATTTGGAAGAATCACAAGCTGATTTACTCGAATTGCGCTTCTTTCAGGAGCTCAGTTTCAAAGAAATAGCTGATATTTATGGTATCTCTGAAGCAAACGCGAAAATGAAAACATACCGCTTGCTTGAAAAGATCAAAAACAACTGGAAAAACAAGTCATGAGAAAGTTTAAACGCACATCCGGAACAAATCCAACGGAGCCAAGCAAAGAGCAAATGGCACGTTACAAGGATTTCGCGACGCTTTCTCATCAGTACGAACGTATCGCGAAACGTCCTAAGAAACCGATTTACAAAGATCCGAAGCTATTCCTGTTTCTGGTAATCGTCGGGATTATTTTTCTGCTTCTTTTTTGGAATGAGTGAGGTGAATTAGCAATTATCAATGACACAATTATCAAGGAAGGATGAATTGTCTTCACTCCTTGATAATTAATAATTACACCATTGATAATTAAGACTAGAACCCATCAATATCCAGCTGACGCATACTTATGAATGCCTTGCGCGTCGTTTCTCCTACACCCGGAACATCCACGTGAACAATATACACTCCCGAAGAAACCGGAATCCCGATCTTATTCGTTAATGTCCAATCCTGGAACGTTTGTGGTGAATCCTTCTTGTATTGCTGAATCAGTTTTCCGCTCAGGTTGTAAATCGTAATGGTACATTTTTCCGGAAGATTAATGATCTTGATTCTGGTATCCACTTTGTTGCGTTCGTATTCCGAGAAAGCATAGTACGGATTCGGAACAATATTGATTTGCTGAAGCACTTCGGATAACGCGGAAACATTATTCAAATCCGTCTGGTAACCGTTCATATTCCAGCCGTACATTGGCTTACCACCGTTCAAACCAGTACAGTTGTAATCTTCGTATTCTTTG
>CBIHND010000030.1:0-56202 GCA_966211245.1 uncultured Fluviicola sp.
ATCCCAATCCACCAGTTACAGCGAAATTCCCCAATGCATAATCTTCTTCCGGATGGTGCATGATCCAGTTATGGGTTTCAGCATAGAAATAGAAGTAATTGCTCACGTGGAATTTAAATCCAATTGTCAGATCAAGGTTCGGTTGGTAATAACGTCTGCTTGGGTATGAATAGGGAAACTCTCCCGGATAGCGATTAACCTCAACACCGGCAATTCCCATTCCAAGTCCCGTGAACACATCAAAGCGATTCCATGTGAAGTTTCGGATGAACGAAGCTTCGATCAGCACCAAATCATTGTACAATTCATCTCCGCGCTGTGTACTCGTTGACACAAACGCATCTCCCCGGAACGAGTAGTGATCGTCCACCTGATATGCCAAATGACCTCCAGCTACGTTCAACACGCTTTGGTTGTTGTATGAAAACGTAGGATAAATGCTTCCGGAAACTTCCAATAATCCCTGGCGTTCACCATTTTCCACATCCTGAGTCATAGCACTTGTGCTAAATACCAATGCTGCAATCACTATTTTCCACCCCATAAATCTCCGATTTTATAGTTCAAACTAACAGTTGTCAATAAATGTCCTTCCGCGCTTCCTCCTGATTCTTTTTCAAAATGCAACTGCGTGCCATCGTATTCGGAATGAACATGTGTTCCAAGGTGAATCATGTACTGTGAAGAAAGGCTCAGATCCAGACGGTCCGATAAGCGAAAATGTGTTCCCAAACCTGCCTGAACAGCACTACTCCATCGTTCCATGGAATTGGTTGAGTTTCCAATTTCACTGCGGTGTGTCAGATCGAAGCAATGTCCGGCCATAACATAAGGGCGAACTTTTGGAACCGGGTTTTCCAGAACGTAATACATGACACTCCATCCAATGTGAAAATCGAGTCTTCTTTCAATTCCATTAGAGGTTGGTAAATAATCGAAGAACCACTCTGTATTCACGCGATCGCTTGCCTGGACACGAAATTGCCCACCCAGACCGATTGAATAGGGCTCGTTGTGTCCGTCGTTAAATGAACTCAGTGTAGAACGCATTCCTACGGAAACAATTCCACCTTGATTGCCTTTTAAAGGGAGTTCCTGTCCCCAGGAAACAAAAGAAAGCAGCACGAGGGCTGGTAGCAGGGTTTTCATGGCTTTTTTCTTTGAGAACGTAAAAGTAATGTTTGTTAGTATGGCATACGATGAATCGTGTACTTACATAGATGACAACCGAAAAGGTGTTTACCCTTACGTTGGGAGAATTAATTCAATCCTACTGAATAGCAAGAGGCTCCGTAAGATTTATTCGATTTAGCAAAAAACTAATCTTGATTTCTCTATAATCCCAATGGTCTGATAGATCCTTAAGACACCCAGCCAAAGTAGATAAAGTAATTTTTCTCTCTAGTTTTGAATTAATTATCGATCGAACACTTCCTTCTTTATCAACTTCAAATAAAGCTGTTCTGACATTATGATCTAAACTATTATTGTAAAAATGTAAAAGAAGAGCCTCTACATATAGAAGATTAATTCCTCTAATTTCTTCCATTTCGGTCGAAATTATACTCGAAAAAGAATCACTCAACTGCTGGACCGTAAGTTGACGTTTTTCAATTTGATTGTACAATTCCTTATTTGTTGTTTTGATAAATATCAATGCTAATAAAAGATGTGGAAATGCAAATTGATTCACATTAAAAGAATGTAATACCAATCGCGTCTGTGCGAAAATTTTCTCTTGTTGTCTAAGGTTGTATCCAGATCGATTGAAGAGAATTTCAGCCATTTTCAAAAACAACTCATCGTCATTTTTCAACAATTTATATTTTTTTCTGTTGTCTGTTGAGAGAAAAGTATCAAAGGAGAAATAATCAAATAGATATCTACAAAATACACTAATTGAGGGGTTCGGTATTGAATATTCCAAATCGATAAATCGCCTTAAATACTCATCTGAATTGATTTGATCACTCCCATAGAAGCCCTTAATAGAACTAGACAAGTGTTTCTTATCAATTGACAGTACAAATATGATTCCTGTTACAGAAAAGAAATGCTTCATTTGTTCAAGTACCTCAACAGCATACGTTGGACGACATCTATCTAATTCATCAATAATAAATACAAGTGGTTTATTATTATTCTCTTTATTAACAAAATTCTCTAATTCTTTTCTAAACTCGCCAATGGTTTCCTTCTTCTTACTGTAATTTTTCAATTCTGCTTCCAGTATCTCGGTTGCTCCTTTCGCGCTGTCTTCAATAGCAGTGGTGAGTATTTCATCGGCTCCATACTTTGTTAGAACTCCTTTTACTAGTCCCGGAACAATATTTCTGGTTAAAACAGCTCCTTTTTCAATGATGGATTTAAAAGCTTTGCTATTTGTTTTATTGGTTAACGAATTTAATTCCGAAACTATTGATACCAATGGATTGGTATCAAAATCGTTTTCCCAAGCATTAAAGTAAATCGTTCGGAACTCATTATTTATCAAATGTTGTTGCCACATCTTTACAAAAGTGGTCTTTCCAGTACCCCACTCATTATTTATCGCCAAAACAAAACCATCTGAATATGTTTCTACGATATCTGTAAGAATAGTAGCAAACCTTTCTCTTTCCAATTTACAATTAACGAATGGCCGTTCTTGATCAATTACTAGATCTTCGTGTCTTATTTTCATAATACTGGTTAGTTTACTCTTTAATCCTCCCCCTGCCCCCTCCAAAGGGGAAAACGAGACAAAAAAAGAGGAAAGATACTTCTGTACTTTCCTCTTTTTTAATCTAAAGTGATTAAGGAACGAAATCTACTTTAGTTCCTCTATAATCTTTACTCTGGATTTACTCAATTCCAAACTTCTCCATTACTACGTTAGAAACTCCGGTTGTAGAGTATCCACCGTCGTGGAACAAGTTCTGCATTGTTACCATTCTCGTCAAATCGGAGAACAATGTGATACAGTAGTTTGCACAATCTTCTGCGCTTGCGTTTCCAAGCGGAGCAATCGCATCTGCGTAATCGTAGAAATCACCGAAACCTTTGATTCCGCTTCCTGCAGTTGTTTTTGTAGGCGACTGAGAAACAGTATTTACACGAACTTTCTTCTCAACACCGTAGTGGTAACCGAAGCTACGTGCAATTGACTCCAACATTGCTTTGATATCGGCCATATCCGTATAGAACGGGTATGTGCGCTGAGCAGCAGCATACGTCAACGCTACAACGCTTCCCCACTCATTGATCGCATCCAGTTTCTTAGCAACTGAAAGCATTTTGTGCAAAGACATCGCAGAAACATCGATTCCTTTCGCGAAGTAGTCGTAGTTTGACTCAGCGTAAGGAACGTTTTTGCGGATATTTACAGACATTCCGATGGAATGCAATACGAAGTCGATTTTTCCACCCAAAACTTCCTGAGCTTCTGTGTACAATTTTGTCAAGTCTTCGATACTTGTTGCATCAGCAGGAATGATTTTGGAATTTGTCTTTTCAGCCAACGCGTTCAATTCACCCATTCTCATAGCGATCGGAGCGTTTGTCAACACAAACGTAGCACCGTGTTCGTGCGCTTTCTCAGCAACTTTCCATGCGATTGAGTTCTGATCTAAAGCACCGGTAATGATGCCGCGTTTTCCTTCTAGTAATTTTGACATATCTCAATAATTAGTCCCACAAAATTAGAATTATTGATGAATTAGCAGGACACTATAATCAGATTACTCTTGTACGAATTCCGTGAAGACACCTTCTCTGATACCGTATACAGGATTCTCCGTTCTCTGGTCATAACTCACCTGAATTTTATCTGTGCGATGGAAATGGAGATGCGTTCTCAGTCCGTTTTCTGTTCGAAGTAATTGTAGCCCGGATCAATAAGCAGTAGCAGCTATTTCACATGCTATTCGGTATCAAATTCGAACACTTGTCCGTCAAAAGCCACACCAATAGTTGCCGGAAGCATTCTTTCTATCTGCTCATGTGTCCCGAACATGTGTGAAATGTGTGTCAAATAGGCCTTCTTCGGACCAACTGCCGCAATAAATGCGAGCGCTTCTTCGAGATTAAAATGAGATATGTGCTCTTCAACACGCAAGCAATTGACAATCATCACCTCTACCCCTTTCAGCTTTTCAATTTCTTCCGCATCTACGGTTTTTGCATCGGTGATATAGGCAAACTTCCCTATCCTGAAACCAAATACTTCCAGCTTATAATGCCATACACGAACCGGTGTAACGATTCTCTCATTACCCAAATCGAACGCTTCATTGCGCATGGTATGAATTTTCAATTTTGGAATTCCGGGATAAGTATCTTCTCCGAATACGTAATGGAATTCTCTTCTGAGTGCCGTCTCAACCTGCGGTGTACAGAACACTTCCATATCACGCCCCTCTTTGAAATTGAAGGCACGTACATCATCTAAACCGGCAACGTGATCTTTGTGTTCGTGCGTGAACAGAATCGCCTTCAGACTAGTGACTTTTTCACGAAGCATCTGCTGACGGAAATCAGGACCGGAATCAATGACAAAGTTTTCACCATTCCATTCTACCAGTAACGAACAACGCAGACGATTATCGCGCGGATCCAGGGAAGTACAAACGTGACAAGAGCAGGCAATCATTGGAATTCCCTGCGATGTTCCGCTACCCAATATGGTGAACTTTAGTTTACCCATTGGAAGATCTTAGTACCTGAATGAAAAGGACAATCCAACCGGCAATCATTAATAAGCCACCAATTGGAGTAATTGGTCCGATCACCTTTTTCACACTATCGAGATCAGAAACCGGAATGTTGCACGCGGACAATCCGTAAATGCTTCCAGAAAAGAGAATCACTCCAAAGATTAATAACCAGAATACTGTTTTACCGGAAAGTTTGAACTTATCAAGAACAAATGGAAGAATCAAAAAGGCGAACGCATGATACATCTGATAGCGCACTCCGGTTTCGAAGCTTACCAATTCATCTTCTGTCAATACTTTCTCCAGTGAATGAGCACCAAAAGCTCCCAGAATGATCGCAAGAATGAGCAAGGCCAAACCGGTCAGCGTCCACTTTTTTTCCATACTTCAAAAATAGCAGAATTTCTCGCAGAGATCGCTGAGTACTACGCAGAGTTTCGCAAAGAACACATTATGCGCCATCAATTATCTTCGCATATCACAGCGAAAATCTTTGCGGCCCCTGTGATAGAAAGAAGTTTACTCCTTCGTTTTGGAAACGACCTGCACCAACTCGTAAATGAATTCCGATTGTCCTTCCTGTGGATTTTCACGCAATGTGATTTTTACGGTAATCAGGTAGGTGTAACCCGCTTCAAATTCAAATCCGGCAATCGGTTCCGGGAGAATTTCCCAAAAATCTGTTCCGATCGATGCGCCTTTCTGAACCTGAAAACACGTTGTATTTCCGTCAAATCCTTTACACGGGAGTTTAGTACCCTGAACTTTCATAGAAACCTGTTCTGTACCCGGGCCAGCCATGCCAGGTTTTTCTTCTCCAACTCCTGCTTTTAAAGTAAGTACGAAGGCGAGCATTACAAATGTCAGTAGCGATTTCATAGTATTTCGTTTTGTGTGTTTTCCCAAGTTACAAAAAAAGTCCTGTCGCGGAACCTACCGGACAGGACTTTTCAAAACTTTAAGACAAACGGGCTTAATGTGTCGACATATATGTCTTAAACTCGTCCTGATCCATTTCGAACGTCAATAATTCCAATAAACGGGAACCATTTACTTTATCTGTCATGCGATCGTAGAAAAACTTACACATGTCCAAACGGTCCTCAGCGAATGTCAGTGCATTTACGATTTTATATGCCTGATCTGAAGTAACACAAATTGATTTCAGGTCTTTTTCAATGTATGCACGCTTGTCATCGTCAAATGTCATTTTATTGATTTTAGCAACAACTGAATTAACATCGGTCATAATCGTGGTGCATGAATATCCAGAAGGAGGTGTTCCGTTTGTAGAAACAATTTCTCCGCCGTGTTTCTCATCTCCATAAGTTACATTGCCCTGCTGACCGTTTCCACCCCATGTTCCGTTTTGCGTCATGGTGGTTGTTCCACCGGTTGTTGTAGTGGTAGTTGTTGAAGACGATGACGATGTCGTTGTAGTTGTCGTCATTCCGTTTCCGGTTGTAGTTGTTGTGGAACCAAAGCTTTCCTGGCCGTCGGTTACAGTAGTTGTAGTACCGAAATTCCCCTGGCCACCATTCAGGTTCGGATCACTCATGTTCATGTTTACATTGATATTGATTGTTCCGCCTGCCTGACCATTAGGCAGGTTTGGATTGTTTGGGTCTGTCACTGTCATAGTTGTTCCCATGCTTCCTGTTCCGCCATTCATTGTCGGGTCAGTAACAGTTGTTGTCATTCCAATGGAACCCGTTCCGCCCGTAGTTGGATCGGTAACGCTTGTAGAAGTTGTCATTCCACCTGTTCCGGTCATTGAGGGGTCAGAAACAGTTGTTGTGGTTGTCATTGTCCCCGAACCCGACATAGACGGATCAGACACGTTGGTTGATGTTGTCATTGAACCTTGTCCACCGTATTGTCCCTGAGACGATGCAGTTCCACCCTGAGTTTGCATTGTTCCCTGTCCACCGCTTTGCTGAACAGTTCCCTGTCCTCCATAAGTCTGAGTCCCTCCTTGTTGAACTGTTCCCTGTCCGGAAGTTGATTGTGTAGATGACTGATCGGAATAAACACTTTGGTCATTTGGACGGTATTGGATGTTTGTTCCTCCTGATGGAATACCGGAAGTGGTCATTCCGTACCATTGTAACTTTCCTTTTTTCCCTTTGAATACCACGCGTGCCTGGAAATCGGCAATGGTATCCAGGTAGAATTTCTTATTGATGTCGCCTGTTTTTCCATCCGCGAAAATGAGTTTCACTTCGTAAGCCCCCAGGTTCATACCGGAGATCTTTACGTTGGTTTGTGGAATTGAATTCTGACGAATACCATTCATAATGACGAAGAACTGCTGTCCGTTGTTATTGAAAATGGTAAAGGACGAAGTTTGAGCGAAGCTCAATGTAGTTAGTAGAATAAATGCTGTTAGTGTAATAATTTTCATACTCCAAATTTTAGTTGATGTCGGCATAACTAACTTTGTGCCAACACCGGGGGAAACGAGCTTAAAAGTACGTCGAAACGAAATGTTTAACAAGAAATTAAGAAGTGGCATCCTGACACGACTGGTTTCTGCTTCATTTTTTGATCCGGAATATCTCTATCTTCAATGCATTATTCAACGACTTGTTATGCAAAATCCTACCCGACTTTCAGGACTACTCGCTCTCCTTTTTCTTTCATTCGGTTCGTTCGGACAATCGTACGTTGATTACGTGAACCCGTTAATGGGGACTGATTCCAAAATGGAACTGTCGAACGGGAATACTTATCCCGCTATTGGGTTACCGTGGGGAATGAATCTCTGGACACCGCAGACAAATGTTATGGGAAACGGTTGGGCATATCAATACGGTGAAAACCGCATCCGTGGATTTAAGCAAACACATCAACCTTCGCCCTGGATGAACGATTACGGGCAGTTTGTCCTTATGCCGGGATCGAATAAAGTAGTGTTTAACCAGGACGAACGGGCGAGTTATTTCTCTCACAAAGCCGAAACTGCAACACCCTATTATTACAGTGTTTACCTCGCCGATTGCGACATCTCTACCGAAATAACGCCAACCGAACGTGCCGCTGTTTTTCGTTTTACTTTCCCGAAAAGCGACAGCTCATTCATTATCATCGATGCACTGGATCGCGGATCATACGTAAAGTACTATCCTGAAGAGAATAAAATTGTTGGTTATACGGAACGTTATGCCAGGGGAAAACTGACCAATTTCAAAAATTGGTTCGTCATTACGCTGAGCAAAAAGATTGATTTTTATCGTCTGGCAGAAAATGGTAAACTGACCTCCAAAACCGGTGAATCACGTTCCAATCACTCCGGAATTGTAATTGGTTTTAAAACAACGGAAGGCGAACAACTGGAAGTAAAAGTAGCATCCTCGTTTATTTCAGAGGAGCAGGCCATACTGAATCTGCAGCGCGAGATTGGCGATCAGGGTTTTGAAGTAATCCGGGAGCAGGCGAAACAACGCTGGAATGAAATACTTGGCAGGATTGAAGTTTCAGGTGGAACCGAAGATCAATTGAGAACCTTTTATTCCTGTTTGTATCGTACGGTCTTCTTTCCGAATAAACTGTACGAAATTAACGCTGCCGGCGAAGAAGTTCACTGGAGTCCTTACAACGGCAACATACTACCCGGTAAAATGTTCGCGGGAACCGGTTTCTGGGACACATTCAGAGCACTGTATCCGCTGTTGAATCTGGCATATCCGGAAATCAACAAAGAAATGCAGGAGGGTCTGGTCAACGATTACAAAGAAGGTGGTTTTCTTCCCGAATGGTCCAGTCCGGGATTTGCGGACATCATGATCGGAAACAATTCGGCTTCCGTAGTATCTGAAGCTTACCTGAAAGGATTGCGCGACTACGACATTGAAACCTTGTATCAGGCGCTTGTTCATGGCGCAAACAACGAAGGCCCAATGGATGCTGTAGGACGCAAGGGCGTTGCGTATTACAACAAACTTGGGTATGTCCCTTATGATGTCAAAATTGATGAGAGTGCGGCACGAACACTTGAGTATGCGTATGATGATTTCGCCATTTACCAACTTGCGAAGGCATTGAAAAAACCCAAAAAGGAAATTGCACTATACGCCGCCCGTTGTCAGAATTACCGGAAACTTTTTGATCCTTCGACCGGGCTCATGCGCGGAAAAAATGCAGATGGTTCATTTCAGTCTCCGTTTAATCCCTTCAAGTGGGGTGATGCATTTACGGAAGGCAACAGCTGGCATTACACGTGGTCCGTTTTTCACGACATCCAGGGACTAATCGATTTATCAGGAGGAAACGAACGCTTTATCGCTAAACTGGATTCCGTATTTTCCATGCCCCCGATTTACGACGATAGTTATTACGGAGGAACGATTCACGAAATCCGTGAAATGCAAATCGTTGATTTTGGCCAGTATGCACACGGAAATCAACCCATTCAGCACATGCCCTATCTCTATAACTATGCCGGTGCTCCTGAGAAAACACAGTATTGGGTACGGGAAGTTATGAATCGGTTGTACAGTGCAACTCCAGATGGTTACTGCGGCGATGAAGACAACGGGCAGACTTCGGCATGGTATGTCTTTTCAGCGCTGGGATTCTACCCCGTTTGTCCCGCAAGCGATGAATACGTACTCGGCGCACCGCTCTTCAAAAAAGCTGTGATTCACGTTGGAGGAACAGATATTGTTATTTCCGCTCCGGAGAACTCTGCTGAAAACCGCTATGTGAATACACAGACCCTGAATGGTGTTCCATACACAAAACGTTACCTGAAGCATTCGGAATTGATGAAAGGTGCAGTCGTTGAGTTCAGGATGTCGAATCAACCGGTGAGTAAGGAACTACAGCCGGAAGATTTGCCGTATTCGTTTTCGAGAGAGAATCGGTAGGTTGAAACGCATAGCAGCATCGTTTCAATGATAATTGCCAGGTGTTACTGAAAAGAAAGCTCTATTGTAAAACCAACTGACGTGCATTATCCAGCGCCGCTTCGGTAACGATTTCACCGGACATGATTTTTGCGATGGCGTGAATACGCTCTTCTTCTTTTAGTGGAACAATCTGCGTACGCGACTGGTCTTTTTTCACTTCAAAATGGTGTGCGGATTTTGCCGCAACCTGCGGAAGGTGTGTCACAGCAAATAATTGCATGGCGTTTCCTAAACGTGCCAAAAAGCGCCCAACGCGTAGTGCGACATCGCCTGACACTCCGGTGTCAATTTCATCGAGAATCAACGTTGGTAATCCTTTTTTGCTACTCAATTCAGCCTGAATCGCAAGCATCAACCGTGAAAGTTCCCCTCCACTTGCCGCTTTGTCGATTGGTTTCAAGTCCAGTGCTTTGTTTGCTGAGAACTGACAACTAACTGTCATTCCACCATTCGCATCCAATTCTGGTAAACGTTCCAACGAGAAGACCATTCGCGTGTCTTCCATTTTCAGTTCCGCCAAATGCTCAACGATACGCTTTGCAACCAATTCAGCTGTTTTGGAGCGACGTTCAAACAAATTGTCACTTAGTTTCTTTGCTTCCGTAAACAACGAAGCTATTTCCTGCTCTAACAACTGAATGCGTTCGTCTTTTGAATCTTCCAGCCGGAGCTGTTCTTCCAGATTATGCTGTATGGTCAACAATTCTTCCTGGTTCTGAACGTGATGTTTGTTCAATAAGCGGTTATAGCGATCCACTTTCTCGGTTAATTCTGCGATGCGTTCCGGATCACTATCCAGTTTGTCCAACAGCGTCTGAGCATCTCCCGCAATGTCATTAAGTTCAATTAAAGCCGCCGTAATGCGCTCATGCAACTGCTCGACATCGGCGTGTGTTGATTTCTGCTTGTCGGAAAGTGCTTTTAGAATGCGTAAGCGATCCACCGGCCCATTATCTTCGGTAATTCCTTCCGAGATAGCCTGAAACAATTCTTTGAGTTGATCAACATTTGAAAGTGACCGAAGTTGTTTGTCCAGGTCTTCGTATGAAACCTTTTCCAGATCGTGATCTATCAGTTCTTCATACTGGAAACGGGCAAAATCGATTTCACGCTGAGCAGCAGCACTTGCATTATGCAAGGTATTGAGTTCATTCTCCTTTTTTCGAAGGTCGCGAACGGTATCTTTTACCTTCAAGGCCAAATCATCGGTTTCACCTACCGCATCCAACACGGAGAATTGAAACGACATTTGTTTCAGGGCAAGCGTTTGATGTTGCGAGTGAATGTATACGAGCTGTTCAGTCAGTTCCTTTAGCGTAGTGAGCTGAACCGGGGTATCATTGATGAATGCACGTGATTTCCCTCCATTGGTAATTTCACGACGAATAATTGTCATTGAATCGAAGTCCAGTTCTTGCTCTTCGAACCAATCTTTGTACGTATCGGATAGGCGAAATGCGGCTTCTACGACGGTTTTTTCTTCCGGGTTACGAATGACGGAATAGTCGGCCCGTTCACCAAGCATTAAGTTCAATGCGCCTAATAAAATGGATTTCCCCGAACCTGTTTCACCCGTAATGGCAATGAATCCGTCCGGAAAGGTGAGATCCGCAGATTCAATTAAAGCAAAGTTCCTGATGGAAAGGGATTGAAGCATTACTCCAGAATTACCTCGTATTTGGTTGAGTTAGCCGGATCAATCTTCTTCAAAACGGTTACCACATCCGTTTTTTCCTGTTCTGTTGCTTCAGCAAAAAGTGCTTTCAGTTCATCGCGTTTTGACTGAGCAAAGTTCAACAGGTTAACAGAGTTCGGACGAGTTGAGGAAATCTTGCTCATTTTCTGCAACGCGGCAAGAATCGCTTTACGAGCCGCTTCAGGATTGTCGTACATTGCATCCATTCCCTTGCGGTGGTATTCGTAGCTTCCTTCACGCAAAGGTGAGAACAATTCCTGCAATGCGTTATCCACTAACCAGTAGCGGTTTTTCTTTCCTTGTTCGTTGGATTTCCATCCGGTAGCTCCTGACGTTTGTGCATTCGATACAATTTGCTGAGCTTCCTGGAAATACTGGGTTCCACCTTTCAGTGAGAATGAATCGTAATCCAATGCAATGATGTAGTATGCATAGAATGCAAGAATCGAACTCAGGTTATCTCTGAATTGATTTGGTGCATACAATACAACGGAATTGCGTGTATATGAAAACGAGAAATCATCGTCCTGAAAATTGAACAACGTGGTATTGTATGAGCTGTTAAAACACGGACGTGTTGCCTGAACCTGTAAAGATCCGGTAAATGTTCCGTTGTTGATGGTATTGATTTGTAGCTGAAGCTGACAATTGATGCGTTCTTCTACCTTGAACTTATCTTTCGTCCATTTGGTATTGTTCATCAAATCATAGATCACCTGCTTCAATTGTTCGAAGGTTTCTTTTTCAGCTGTGGTTACTTCCGTATTTACATTGGTAATAATGGTTACCGTACAGTTCAATTCCTGCGCGTTCGCCACGGAACCCGAGAATAAAAGCAAAAACAGACTAACGATTTTCAGATGCTTCATGATACAGTTCAAGTAAAATTTGTTGAGCTAAGCGCTGCTTTGACTGTAACTCAAAACTACGAATATTATTGTTTGAAAAAATGAGTTGTGCAGAATTCGTATCCACACCAAAACCTACACCTTTCTCCCCAATTTGGTTCATTACAATCGCGTCCAGATTCTTTCGCTTCAACTTGTCCAGAGCATATTCCATGCCGTTTTGAGTTTCAAGAGCGAATCCAACGACTGTTTGCTGAACCGTCTTTACAGAAGCTGCCCACGAGAGAATATCCGGGTTTTTAGTCAGTTGAATGGTCAGATCATCGGCTGTTTTCTTGATTTTCTGATCTGCAGGTGAAACCGGGCGATAATCCGCAACTGCCGCTGAGAAGATTCCCAGAGAACAGGTGTTCCAAACCGACTGAACGGCTTTCAACATATCTTCCGCACTTTTCACGTGATGAATCGTCACGTTGGGATGTACGAGTACGCAATTCGTTGGTCCGGTAACCAATTCTACCGTTGCCCCCATATTTGCGGCTTGCTCAGCCAGCGCAAAGCCCATTTTCCCGGAAGAATGATTTCCTATAAAGCGAACAGGATCGATTGCTTCATAGGTTGGTCCGGCTGTAATCAGCAGTCGCTTACCAACGTATCCTTCGTGCTTTGAAAAGTGCTGAATGAGGTATTGAACCAATGTTTCCGGCTCTGCCATGCGTCCTTGTCCTTCCAAACCTGAAGCAAGGAACCCTGATTCCGCAGGAATGATTGTATTTCCGTTTTGCTCCAATTTTTCCAGATTCTGGCGCGTAGTTGGATGCGCATACATGTCCAAATCCATCGCTGGTGCAACGAATACGGGACATTTAGCACTCAGGTAAGTTGCCATCAGGAAATTGTCCGAGAAACCATTTGCCATTTTGGCCAGCGAAGATGCGGTAACAGGAGCGAAAAGCATTACATCCGCCCAAAGCGCCCATTCAACGTGATTGGTCCAGGCACCGGTATGTTTGTCGTAAAATTCGAGTCCGACAGGATTTTCTGAAAGCGTGGAAAGCGTTAGCGGAGTAATAAAATCAGAAGAGGCAGGAGTCAGCATACATCTGACTTCTGCCCCTTGTTTCTTTAACAGGCGCACAGTTTGCGCCATTTTGTAGGCAGCAATTCCGCCGGTGATACCGAGCAAAATGCGCTTACCCTGAAGTGTCATAATTATTCTTGAGTAGGACGCGTGTAAATCTGTCCGTCTTTCATCTCCTCAATTGCAATAGCAACCGGCTTCGGCAATTTTTCGTAGAAGCGAGAGATTTCAATTTGCTCACGGTTCTCAAAAATCTCTTCCAAATTATCCGTAGAAGATGCAAATTCCTGCAATTTACCTGTTAACTCTTCTTTCATGGAAGAACTAATCTGGTTTGCACGCTTTGATAATACTACGATTGATTCGTAAATGTTTCCAGTTCCTTTTTCCAGGTCAATGGTATCACGTGTTACCGTAGAACGTTCAGCGTTGTTGTTTTTGAAGCTCATCTTAGCTATTTATTATTTGTTTTGTTGAGTTCCCGAAGCTCCTCCAATTTTGCAGGGTAGCTATCGAATTCGCGAAGATACGACGATTCTGGGAATTCTGCAAGAAATCGGCTGTAAGTATCCAAAGTTGCTTCAATTCGTTCTTCAACTTTCTTCTCTACGCTGTTTTCAGCAAGCAGGTAAGAGTTTCTCAACAGAATTGCCATGACTTCTTCTCTGTACGTTGAAACGGGATAATCTTCAAGGAACGAAGTAGCACAAACTACCGCCGCACGGTAATTAAATGTTTTGGAATACAAGCGAACGTTCAACACTTCTTTTGTCTGCAATTTGAAACGCAATGCATCCATGATCTGGTTGCAGGTGTCTACCCGTTCCGAATTCGGGAAACGCATTACGAACGTTTGCAATTCATTCAGGGCAGCTTCAGTTTCCGTTTGATCCAAACTTGGCTCGGGACTGTTTTTTACCGCACAAATAGCAGCAAGGAACATCGCCTCTTCCACATTTCTGGAGTATGGAAATTTTGTTGGGAATGAAGCAAAGTAGTAGCTTGCAAGGTACCAATCTTCGACTTTGTAACATGCCATTCCCATTCTGAAAAATGAAGTCTCTCCCTGAGCAGACTTCGGAGAACGCTGATATACCTGTTCGTATAGCGACAAACAACGTTCGTATTTTTCAGCATCGTACAGACGATTCGCTTCTTCGAATTTCTCGTTGTAGTCGTCAGACTTAAGGATGCGGTTGTAGTTATCACAGCTTGAGATAAGAACTGCAACGAGAGCGAACAGGATGGATAAGCGTAATTTCATGAAGTGTTACTTTACTCGTAGGGAACGTCCTACCTGCAATAATGTTGTTGGTTTGATTCCGTTTAAGCTGCACAACTTTGAAACGGTTGTGTTGTTGCGCGATGCGATTTCAGAAAGTGTATCCCCTGAGCGCACTTTATAGTATTTCTTAGCTCCTGCAGCAGCCGGCTTGCTTTGAACAGAGGCAATAGACTCTCCGGCAGTTTGCGAATCCGTTGGCTTTGCTCCGGGACGGAAGATCGCGCTGTGAACCATCAGGTTCTCGTCTTTCACTTCTTTTTTAGCGAAGTCAATTACTTCTTCCGGGTTCATCGGCGAATCGTAGAATCGTACTTCGAAGTGCAGGTGTGCACCATAAGAACGGCCTGTATTCCCTCCAAGACCAATTGGTTCTCCTGCTGCAACTTCCTGATCAGGAGCTACAAGATGCTTGCTCAGGTGGGCGTAGAATGTTTCCAATCCGTTGTAGTGACGAATCACAACCAGGTTTCCGAAACCACCATCGTTCCATTTTGCGTAGCGAACTTTTCCTGCCCAAGCGGCACGGACCGTATCACCGATGTTCAAATCAAGGTCGATTCCGTTGTGGTAACGTCCGCTTCTGTAACCGTAGCGTGAAGTCACGATTCCGGGAACCGGACAATGAAATTCCGAATGAAGGCTGTCCATTACACACAACCAAACCGTGTCTTTGATTTTTGACATGTCGTTACCACGCACTGCGGTGTAACATGAATTATTGTCCCAGCGTTGCGTAAATCTGAACGCTGTATCTTTTTCAAAATAATTGTGCAACCATGGATTCAAGACACCATCAAAGGCCTTGTCTTCCAGGTATTTCCAGGTACGATTGGAATAAATTACCATTGTACCTTCAGGGGTTTTTAATGTGTCGAGAGCAGTTTGACCGTTCACCATGAACGAACAAGCCAGTAGGAAAAACAGTACTAATTTCTTCATAACTTCTTGTATCAGTTTGTCTTTGGTTTTTCGGATTGGGGGCAAAGATAAGTCAATTGAGCCGATTAGCGGGCCTAAAAAACGTTAATGCGGCTTTCCTTTGATCTTTTTCATTGCTTCCACTCCCTTTCTGTCAACGTCCATAATGAACAACTGATAGAACAAATCTTCGTTCGGTTTTACAAGGTCTACATAGCCTTTTGAACCGTAAGCTTCTTTTGCCGGAACGATTACCCATGCCTTATCAAATAGTTGCGCACCCATCAGTCCTTTTCTAAGTCCGGGTATCAAACTCGCATCGGTCATACGGAATGTAAAGGGCATGTTTCGTTGGTAGGAATTGTCGTACATCGGATTGGATTTTGTTCCAACAAAGTAATCAATAGCAACTTCCGAATTCGCCCCGATTGTTGCATCACTGAGTTCTTCGTTTCGTTCGAATGTCCATACTTTAACACCATCTACCACTTTCGTAGGTGGAACTTTTTTACCGATTCTCAGGAAAAGAATGTTTGGTGAATTTGGTGGAATAACTCCGGGAACTCCTTTTTCTCCACGGGCAAATTTCGCCGGAAGGTATACCTCTACAAAATCTCCGACATGCAATTCGGTGAGCGCCATATCCCAGCCTATTGTTTGCATCTGGAAACCAACCATGAACGGAATCCAGTCTTTTTTAAGCAAATGGTTTCCGTCTACTACTTCGCCGCTTTCCAGTTTGATTTTGTAGTTCAACTCATAAACTGAGCCGGCCTGAAGTGCTTCTCCATTGCCTTTTTCAAACCATTGAATTCTGATTCCGTTACCGAAGGTTTTCTTGTCTTCAATACGGTCTTTTGGTTCCAGGGCTTTTTCTGCTTCCGAAAGTCCTTCTTCCGACTCTGTTGTCGTGTTATCTTTTGTAGTTGTATCAACTCCCGAAGGATTGCCACAAGAGGCAAACAAAACAGCCAGACTACCAATGAATACAAATGCTGATTTTCTCATTTATTTCTCGAGTTCAATTAATTCAATGTCAACTACCAGTGGAGAAAGCGGTGGAATCTTTTCCATATCTCCAACCAATCCATGCGCAAGGTGACTCGGAAAAATCAATTCGACCTTTTCACCTACGCGCATGCGTTTAATTCCTTCGTGAATTCCGGACTCCATCTCACTGTTATCGATTCGGAACACATCCAATTCGTCATCGGGTGTTTTGTATACTTCAGTTCCATCCAGGAGCTTAATGGTGTATTGAACCTTAGCATCCATTCCTGCTTCGGCTTTTTGTCCGTTTGTAGCTTTTAGCACTACAACACGTAAACCGGTACCAGTTTCTTCAACTTTCCAGTTTTCGTGTTGTGCCAGGTACAGGCGAATGTTAATGTCTTCCTCAATCGCCAGTTCCTCATTCATTTTGGTCGATTTATCGGTATTCCATTCCGGAGTTTTCTTTGGCTTCGGTTCTTCCGTACAGGAGAACAAAACCAGTACCAGTGCGATATGAAGGATTATTTTCATGCTTCGGGAATGAAATCTTTCACTTTGGTTACAAATTTTTCGATCGTTTTTTCAAGCGATTCATCAGCGGAACCTCCGGAAGCATATGCGTGCCCACCACCATTAAAATGTGCCGCTGCAAGCTCGTTTACGGTGTATTTCCCTTTAGCACGGAAAGAGATTTTGATTTTTCCGTCTTTTTCTGTGAACAAAACGGCCATTTGAATTCCGCTAACGGACAAAATCTGATTAACGATACCCTCAGTATCACCTTTCTGGTAGTTGAAGCGGTTCAATTCTTCAGCACTCATCGATGCGTATGCAATCGGAAGATTCGGTAAACACACCAGCTTTTCAGACATGCAATATCCTTTCAGGCGAATACGATCGATGGTATTCGTATCGTAAACAGCTTCGTGAATTTCACTATGCTTCAATCCTCTTTGGATCAATTCAGCAGCAATTTCATGCGTTTTCGCTGAAACAGAAGGAAAACGAAACGATCCGGTATCTGTCATGATCCCCAGGTAGATGCATTTGCACGCATCCGGGGTCAACTGATCCAACAACTCGATTTCTTCAATCCATTCAAATACCAATTGTGCGGTAGAACATACCTCTGGTTTCGAAATGACATACGTACAGAAATCAGCGGGATGTAAATGGTGATCAATCATCACTTTTACGGCGGAAGCGTTTTCAAGAACAGGTTGCATTACATCTCCTACCCTGCTCGGATGATTGTAATCCAGGCAGAAGATCAGATCCGCTTCATTCAACAATGTAAGTGCTTTCTCTGCGTTCCGTTCGACATCGACAATTCCCTCCTGACCGGGAACCCAATGCAAAAAATCAGGTGCCGGATCGGGATGAACGACAACAGCGTGTTTATCCAGCGTCTTCAGAAAATGATACAATGCCAGGGAACTTCCAATGGAATCGCCATCAGGGGATTTATGCGCAGTAATAACAATATTAACTGCCTTTGAAACCTCGTTGAGAATGTGTTGTGTCGTATTCATACCAGTAAAATGGTTCAAGAGTTCAATGGGTTTAAAGGTTTAATGAGTTCGAGAGTTCATTGCATAAAATTCATTGAACATTTTAAACATTGAACCTTTCGGACATTGATCTCTTTGAACAGCTTTAAAACAAAAAGCCTCGTAAAGGTACGAGGCTCTTTTAAAAAGGTTATCAAAACCGGTTTTAATTACAAACCTAGCTTTGTTGATTTTTTGTCTTCGATTAATACACCTACACAAACAGGCTTATTTTTATCGCCACCTGTCAATGTAACCGCTACGAAAATTTTACGTGTTTTATCGGTAGAAAACTCCAAAGATCCCATTCCGGCGCTTTCAGAGGAAGCCAATACTTTCTTCTCGCGTTTGTATGTTTCTTTTCCGTTTACGATTTTCTTATCTACATCCATTTCGTAGATTTCAAATGTAATGCTTCCTTTTGACCCCGCAGCAGCTTTGGTTGTAAGACGGTAATCTGTCCCGGGCTGAGCAATGAAAGACATTTCGTATGTTTTATCCGTTGTAACGTTTCCGGTTCTTGATTGTGAACTCACGGAGTACGCCGGTTTTTCTTTCGATTTTTCTTTCAGGTGATCCTTGTGGATTGTTTCAATAGCCGGACATTGAGCGTAGAAACTACCTACGAATGTCACGAACAACAGTGTGTAAATTCCTTTCATGGTTCAATGTGTTTATTTGATACTGGTAATCTTGGTGCGTACCTGACCGATTTTAGTTTTCAGGTCGTTAAAACAAGCTTCTGTCATTTTACATTCGTCGCCTCCTGTAAATGTTAGTTTTCCGTTACTGTTTCCAACTTTTGTTTCACCCGAAGAACACTCCAGTTTGTCATAAATCTTAATGATTTCGCGAAGGTCTTTCGTGTATGCCGCAACATCCTGATCGTCCTGGTAGCTCACCAAAAACTCAACAAGGTTCTCTGCAACTACTTTTTGTTCGGCGATTGCCTGTTCCAACTTCGGTGACTTACCGTATCCTTTTGAACTACCGATCATCAGATGCATGGACTCGATCCAGCCACCAACGAGCATCAACGACAATTCAGTTCCTTTGTCGATTTCAATCAAACGCTTGAACGTTTTGTTGTATGTTTCATCGCTCAAACGGAACAGAGAATCAGCATTTCCGTCCCATTTCTTTGCCAATTCGCCCAATTCAGTTCCGAACACCTGTGCAACACCGATGTCTTTGCCTAATTTCTCCAACTTACCGAAGTATGTCAGGTATTGGTTGGTTTCGTTAAACGATGTCAGGTAAGCGACATCAGCAGTGTAGACACCAAAATTCAATGCTTTCTGAGCGGAATTGCTGTATTTGTCAGCATCTTCAGGATTGTGCATGATTTTGGTATTCTTACCAACATCCAATTTAGAGATCAGTGAAAATTGGTCAGAAGGTGAAGGGATATTGTAATCCACAACCATCTCGTCAGTAGTAGGTTTTGAGTCTTCCGCCTCAACCGTTTTCTTTGTCTCTCCGCCACATGAAGCCAAAAGCAACACTGCGGCACTAAAGATCAGAATCCTTTTATTCATAGAAGTGTTTTGATGGTACGAAGCTAATGAAAAATCCAAAGTAGATGTCGTTTCCTCCATCACTTTGGATTTAAAGTTTAAAAAAGTTCAATGAGTATAAACGTTAATGCGTCCAAAGTTTAATCGGTTTGATGTTAAACCTTTTAAACATTGAACCTTTGAACAACCAGAACTTTGAACGATTCTTATTATCCTAAAACCGCCAGCTTACGCGTTTCGGCAATGATTTGATTTTTCAATCCTTCTGAAACCTGTACCAATGGTAAACGCATGTGTGGTGCCATCCACCCCAATTCTTCAAGGGCAATTTTCACTCCACCCGGATTTCCTTCGGCGAAGAATAATTTTGTAATCGGAAGTAAATCGTAATGTAGTTTACGTGCTGTAGCGAAATCACCTGAAAGGGACGCCGCGACCATTTGTGCGAATTGTGCAGGGAATGCGTTTGCCACTACTGAAATCACACCATCTCCACCAGCTGCGATGATTGGAAGCGTGATTGCATCATCACCGGAAAGCAGTAAGAAATCTGCAGGTTTACAGCGAATGATTTCCATGATTTGCTCCATGTTTCCTGAAGCTTCTTTCATTGCAATCAAATTCTTCACTTCAGCCAATTCCAATGTGGTTTCAGCGGTCATGTTTGAACCAGTTCTTCCAGGTACATTGTACATAATGATTGGCAAATCTGTTGCATCGGCGATTGCTTTGTAGTGCGCAACAAATCCGCGTTGAATTGGCTTATTGTAGTACGGTGCAACGGAAAGAATTCCATCGATTCCTTTTGGTGCATTTTTCAATGCTTCTGCAACTGCAAGCGTGTTATTTCCTCCGATTCCGTAAACGACAGGTAATGCTCCATTGTTTTCTTCCAACACTGTTTCAAGCACCTTCTTCTTTTCATCGGCGCTTAGCGTTGGTGATTCACCAGTTGTTCCCTGAACAACCAAAAAATTGATTCCACCGGAAATCTGCTCACGCACCAATTTGCGCAATCCCGGGTAATCAATTGTCATGTCTGCTAAAAACGGTGTTACGAGTGCAACCCCCGAGCCTTTGAATTGATTCATTTTACTGAGTATTTATGTGTAAAAAACAGTACAAAATTAGGGAATAAATTCGGCGTACGAATTGATTTGAAATTAAAATTTTAACCGATTGTTAAATTTATGATAAATCGGGTCTTAATGAGGAAAGACGGTTATTTCACCGGTTGCATGGTAAACGGAACAAGCTCACCAATTCTACCCTCACGTTCCACCACAATGGTACTTTCTTGTACTTTTTGTAACCCAGTGTTGAACAAATTACGAAATCATCTCAATGAAATCGTCTTCCGAAATGATTGGAATTCCCAAAGAGCTGGCTTTGTCCAGTTTCGCTGGTCCCATGTTTTCTCCGGCAAGTACGTAAGACGTTTTTGCGGAAATGGACCCAACGTTTTTACCGCCGTTCTTTTCAATAAGGTCTTTGATTTCGTCGCGGCTAAATTTCGAGAAGACGCCTGAAACTACGAAGGTTTTGCCTTCAAGTGATGTAGAATCAAGTTGTACTTCTTCCATCTCGAATTGCAATCCGGCTTCTTTTAAGCGTGCGATGATTTTGTGCGAACGCTCATCTGAGAAGAATTGCTGAACGGAAATGGCGATCTTCTCCCCGATTTCGTCAACGGCGATCAATTCATCGTATGTGGCATTCGCAATAGCATCGATGTTTTTGAACGCGGCAGCGAGTTTCTTTGCAACAGTTTCACCAACAAAGCGAATTCCCAATGCAAAGAGAACGCGTTCAAACGGAACGTTTTTCGAATCCTGGATTCCCTTCAACAGGTTGTTGGCGGATTTATCAGCCATCCGGTCCAAATTCACTACCTGATCGAACGTCAGATCATACAGATCCGCAACATCGCGGGCAAGTCCTTTTTGATACAGCAAGTCAATGGTTTCCGCTCCGAGTCCGTCAATGTTCATTGCCTTGCGGGAAATAAAATGCTCCATGCGGCCTTTTACCTGCGGCGGACATTCCAGATCGTTCGTACAGAAATGTTGCGCTTCGCCTTCTCTGCGGAACAATTCGGCATCGCATTCCGGACAACGATCAATGAAATCTACCCGTTGTGCATTCGGCTGGCGAGCTTCAGTATTTACGCCGACAATTTTCGGGATGATTTCCCCTCCTTTTTCCACGTAGACCTCATCGCCAAGGTATAAATCCAGCTTTTCAATCTGATCCGCGTTGTGCAAGGAAGCGCGTTTCACCACTGTTCCACCAAGTAAAACCGGTTTCAGGTTCGCAACCGGTGTAATTGCACCTGTTCGACCAACCTGGTAAGTTACTTCTTCCAATGTTGTTGCAACACGTTCCGCTTTGAACTTGTAGGCAATTGCCCAGCGCGGTGATTTCGCCGTAAATCCAAGATCCTGTTGTTGCAAGTAATTGTTGACTTTGATTACGATTCCATCGATATCAAACGGAAGGTTGTAGCGTTCCTTATCCCAGTAATGAATGAACTCCATGATTCCTTCAATACTATTCGTTTTGTGGATGTATTTGTCTTTTTCAAGCGGAACCTTGAAGCCCCAGTCTTTCGCTTTTGCAACACTTTCAAAATGCGATTCCATTGGAAGATCATCGCCGTATACTCCATAGAGGTAACAATCCAGTCCACGCTCAGCCACCACTTTCGAATCCTGCGACTTCAGTGTTCCCGAAGCCGAGTTTCGCGGATTTGCAAAGACGGGTTCTCCCAATTCTTCTCGCTGTTTATTCATTGCATCGAAGTTGGCACGCGGGAAGAAAATCTCGCCACGGATTTCGAAATCCTCCGGGTAATCGCCTTTCAATGAAAGCGGAATAGTACGAATCGTTTTTACGTTGTTGGAAATATCTTCACCCTGAGTTCCGTCGCCACGTGTAACAGCACGCGATAACTTTCCATTTTCGTAACGGATTCCAATTGCGACGCCATCGTACTTCAATTCACAAACGTATTCAATGGGTCCGTCGGCCAGTTTTTTCAGACGTTGTTCCCAATCCATGATTTCCTCTTCGGAATAGGAATTTGAAAGCGAGAGCATCGGAAAACGGTGCACTACTGTTTCAAACTTTTTGGTAATGTCTCCTCCAACACGTTTCGTCGGACTCAAGTCAGACGCCAGTTCCGGGAACTGTTGTTCCAAAGCTTCGAGCTCTTTCAACATAAAGTCGAATTTTTCGTCGGAAATGGTTGGTTCAGACAGCACATAGTAGTTGTAATTGTGCTGGTTGAGTTCTTCTGTGAGTTGAGTAATGCGTTGTTGAGCTTCCGAAGCGTTCATAAAATTGGCTTTGGGCAAATATAAAGCGCGTCAGGATACGGTGAGCAAATCAATAGTGAATTTTCCCACAGAGGAACGCACATGTACGCGGAAGTGAAGTGTTACTGTTCAGGATGTTTTGTATTGTCCTTGACGAACCATGATGAAACGAATGCAGTGAAGGTTCCGAAGAGCCCTACTCCAACAGTCATTAACACCACAGCAATAAGTCTGCCTTCCGTTGTGACCGGATATTTATCTCCGTACCCCACTGTAGTAATGGTAACGTATGACCACCAAACAGCATCTTCGGCAGTCTTGATGTTGCTGTTTGGAGCTGTTTCAACTTCCAGGATGGCGATAGAGGAAAACAAAAGAACCAGAACCGCAATAATGGCAACAGAAGTGAGCGTTCCTTTCACTTTATTTTCAAACACCTGTTGTACCAGATGACGTGTGGAGCGGAAGGCACGAATCACGCGAATCAATCGGATGAGTCTGAACAAACGACCGGCACGCACGTAATCAATTGTTGGAATACTTGCTATCAAATCGATCCAACCCCATTTCATGAATTGCAGTTTGCTTTCTGCTCTGCGAAAACGAACAATAAAGTCAATCATGAACACCACACAGATTCCATTATCGATGTAATGTAGTACCCGGCTGACTTCCCTTGGGAGATCGAAAAATGTGTCGATAATGAGGGAGCCAAGGACGTAAAACGACAGAACGATGATGAGGAGGTTGAGGAAATCCGGTTTTTCAGTGATGGGGTTTCTTTCTGATTTCATATTACAATGCGCTTAGACTTTTGCCACGAATTCACGAATTTTGTGCTCGCTAACGCTGCGCATTATTTTATATGAGCACAATTTATCGATTGAAAATAGCAAAAATCAGAGACAATCTTTGGTGGTGTATTTTAGTTTGAGTCGGATTGGGACCTCTAATTCCCCTTGTTTGGTAAGCAGGTAAAACTGACTTTGTGTATCGAACCATATTTTATGCTCATTATTCACGTACACCTTCACTTTGGCGGTTTCGCCCGGTTTGATGAATTGAAAGTTTGAGCTGATTTTTTCGTAGCGTTGAAATCCGCAATCGTTCCAGCAATTCAACTGAGCATTGTAGCCCATTTCGGATGTTGTATTGTTTTTGATTTCGAATTCGGCGACAAGGCTATTTTTCCACCTGCAGGTATCCTGCACCACGTCATCGAATTGTAGAAAAATAGCGGTGGTATCAAGTCCCAACAGTGTATCATTGATTCTGTTAAGTTCATAGGTAGTTTTTCCGTGCAAGGTGGCTGTTCGGCGTTGACCGAAGGCCTGAGTAACGATCAGGAGTAAACCAATGAGGCAAGTCGTTTTCATTCCATTTTTTCAGTAAGATAGAAGACGGAACGACAGGAAGGTGTTATTGGGTTGTTAATCGCTAACTATCAATCTTCTGTTGTACTGTTTACCTTCGGATTTTATGACTATGATGTACATACCCGAACTGAGTTTGTCAATATCCAAGGTAACAACAGATGAAGTTCCTTCGTGACTGAATGCCAATCTTCCATCTGAAGTAAGCACTTCAATCCATTCTATTGGGGAATCAGCGGTAATCGACACCTCCGTTGTCGCCGGATTGGGACTCATCGTTAATTCCTGATCGCTATCACCGGACAAACCAAGTCCGCAATCGATTTGGGAGCTGGAAACCTGCGACAGATTTCCATTGGAAACCGACCAACTCTGCCATTCTCCACCAGAACCTGTAGACCAATCCATCAGTGAAAAGTAGTTGGTTCCGTTCATTGTTCCGGGAACCTTGTATACCTTGACAGCGTCGGAATTTACGTTCCAGGTTAACGGATTTCCGGCACTACACGCTTCCGGTGTGTTGTTCTGTTCTTCGCAGTTGAGTTGAAGGAAATAAGCAAATTCCTGATAGTTCGGGTAATCACCGTAAACCGTTGCAACTCCTGAAGGATCAATGCAAACCGCTACGTATTCGTTACACGCGATCGCTCTCGGAACAATCCCATCGTCGGTGCGCATTCTGGCCATGAATGCCATCAACCTACCGGAACGATCCGGGTTGTCAAAGTGTGTATCCGTAATGACGTTGGTCATTTGGGCATTGTTGATAAATGGAGCGTGATCGACGGTTACCAAAGCATCGTAAGGGTTATTCAATGCTGTGGCTGATGTTACTGTTCCATTTTCAGCGGAAAAATAATATTGTCCCTGAATCGCCATACCGGCGCTGGTTCCACCGATTACAATTGCTCTGTTTTGGATTCCGGCATTGATTGCACTGTCAACTGGAGTATCTCTCCAATATGAAATATAATCCCACTGATCGCCACCGGCAAACCAAATTCCTTCGGCCTGGGAAATCCTTGAAATCACATACGGATCGTAACTTGCATTCGCATTATTAAACACAATTGTTTCTACGGAGTTCACCTGAACTCCCAAATCCGTATACATGTAGTCGTTGTATCCATCAGCTCCGCTAGCGCGAAGCACGAGAATATCTCCGCCGTAAGCACGCTGCAGGAACCATTTCATGGCTTCGTCGTGTTCAGAAGCTCCTCCCATCAAGCAAATACCACCAAAGGCTGATGTAGCCAAATCTTGCGGGTTTCCTGTAAAATAAGAAGTGTAATCCTGAGCACAGATTTGAAGGGTCAGTATCAAACCAACCGCAGTAGTAAAGAGTAGTTTCATAAAAGAAAGATACACAAACCCACTGGAATACAACGCATTTCCGAACTCCGGGCCTGCTTCCGTCCTGAAGTTCACAAAGTAAACTCCTGATGTTAAATTTCAGTTGTACCTGATTCGTTGGGTGGAGCCCGGAATGATTCCATTCAAATTACTCAGTGCTTGCTTCATGGTGTACCTCCGGATTAATAGAAACGGTATCTGTAAATCGTTCACGACACCCTTGGAACCAATGTAAAAAACTGTGTAACTGAGATTTGTGAAAAATTTATCAAAAATTTAATAGAAACTTAATATGAGAAGCTGTGAGTCAACATCTTATATGGTTAATATTGATTGACAAACGGATTAATTATGGTTAGCACGGAATACACATCGGGTCACGCACACGACAAGCTGGAAGCCAGTCGTTTTGACCACAAAGAAGTTCGTCTCGACTACGATTGGGAAGTTATTTACTGGTGTCTGGTATTGCAGTGCACCAAAAAGGATTTGGAAAACGCGGTTCGACAGGTTGGAACTTCGGCAAGTGACATCCGAAAACTGATTCAGGGGAATTAATTGGAAAGTTTAAGCGGTTCAAAAG
The DNA here is from genome assembly GCA_966211245.1 of uncultured Fluviicola sp. Lineage (GTDB taxonomy): Bacteria > Bacteroidota > Bacteroidia > Flavobacteriales_D > Crocinitomicaceae > Fluviicola. The sequence continues at coordinate 26,119 of CBIHND010000030.1, forward strand.
TTTAATGGATTTAAACGTTCAATAAACCTCTTTGAATGTTGGATAAGTTGAACTTCATAAGCCTTACAACATCCTAAAACAACAGAAGGACAAGAATTAATGTTCTTGTCCTTCTGTTGCTCAATAACCTTTTAACGATTAAAAAGCATTTCCTTTTCGGCCGTTGTCCAGATCATCCTCATCACCCTGATTGGTTTGATTACCTGTTCTTCCCTGGTTTTGTCCGGTTGTGCCCTGATTCCCCTGATTACCGGTATTACCCTGGCTTGAACCCTGAGAGCCTTGTGTCCCCTGATTTCCCTGAGTAATTCCCTGGTCGCCACGATCCTGACTACTTTGATTCCCTTCATTACGTCCGGTTCCCTGAGTACCCTGACCCTGATTCCCCATGGTTCCCTGGCTGCCGGAACTTCCCTGAGTTCCCTGCATTCCCTGATTTTGTCCGGTTTGACCTGTACTTCCAAATTCAGATTTCACCTGATTCAGAATATCAATTACTTCAGTATGTGATTTATTCAATCGGTTTTCAAGCCGTGAAATCAACTCACTTTCTTTTCCTGTCTCAAGCTTTACATCTGCTGCCGTTAATTCCGGAAATTTCTTTTGCAATTGTGACGCCTGATTATCCCAGTTCATGCCTGCATCGAACTCGGGAGTTCTGTTCTGATCCTGTCCCATTACTTCTGTTTTTATCAATTAATACTGAAAAACAAAAGTGTTTTATTTGGGGGATCAGCGCATTACACGGATCGTCAGCAATCTTATATAGTTCACAGATTCTCCAGACTCTGAAGTCGTTTGTTTTTCAATTTCTTGAAACAAGACGGCGTGTGTCCGGTAATCTTTTTGAACTGATTGGACAAGTGTGCCACACTACTGTAATGCAATTTGTACGAAATTTCCGTGAGGTTCATTTCATCATACAGCAACAATTCTTTTACACGCTCTATTTTGTGCATTATAATAAACTGCTGGATGGTCATTCCTTTGACTTCTGAAAACACATTAGACAGATATGTATAGTCGTAACGTAATTTTTCACTGATGTAATCTGAGTAATTCACTTTCGGAACGTCATCTGAATAGTGGATCATGTCTACAATTACATTTTTGATCTTCTCGATCATGATACTTCGTTTGTCATCCATTAGTTCCAAACCACAGACTGACAAACGGTACTTGAGTTCCTGTCGTTGTTCGGGAGTTATCTCCTCCAGCGTATCAATCACGCCTAAATCAACAAACACATAATGGATACCCATTTTCTTCAGCTCTCCTTTTACAAACAATTTGCAACGAGTGCTCACCATATTTTTCACGAACAGAACCATACCCTATTGAATTATACTTATCACACATAATCTAACTCAATCCCATCTACACATTCTATTTAGGTTCGATTACCTAGTCCCGTAATATGACTAAGATAGTTATTACTCGTTAAAAAAGTCAGGAAATCGATATTATTAGTCTGTTAAAAAGACACAAACTGCAAATAATCAAATAGTTACACAACGTTCATCTGTGAAATATGTAACATCTATGTGGGCTTATGTAAGCATATACCTATACAAATAGTCGATTTTCGTTTTTGCCGGGACTCTCCACCCGGTTTTAAGATCACTATTATGATAGCAATCGATAAAAAAGGAATTCTCCTTGAAAAAACAGTGCTTGATTTTGAAAACGAAGGAGTGCTGAATCCTTCGGCTATTCAGAACGGTGACACGGTTCATCTCTTTTATCGCGCGGTTCATACGGGGAACCATTCCAGCATTGGATATTGCCAGCTCAACAGCAAAAATGAAATTGAGGAACGTTTTACCGAACCGGTAATTTTTCCGGAACACGATACCGAGTCTCATGGTGTGGAAGATCCGCGCATTGTAAAAATTGATGATCTATACTATTTAACGTATACCGCTTATGATGGTGTCAACGCTTTAGGCGCTCTTGCGGTTTCAACGGATCTCAGACATTTTATTAAGGTTGGGATTATTGTGCCACGGATTTCCTACCAGGAATTTGAAGAAATCCTGGCTTCCAGAGAAGATCTTGATGATCGGTATAGCGAACACTACAGTCCGGCTGCTATTCATCGGGTAATTGATAAAAACAATTTCGTTTGGGACAAGGATCTGATTTTCTTTCCGAGAAGGATACACGGAAAGCTGCATTTTCTGCACCGCATCAAACCGGATATTCAGTTGACCGCTGTAAAGAGTCTTGAAGAACTGACTCCTGAATTCTGGAAAGAGTATATCCGTCATTTGGAAAAGCACACTGTTCTAACACCACGATATCCGCATGAATCACAACACATTGGTGGCGGGCCACCTCCAATTGAAACGCCATTGGGTTGGTTGATGATCTATCACGGAGTTTATAAAAACTCTGATAATCAAAAAGTCTACACTGCCTGTGCTGCACTATTGGATCTGGATAATCCACTGATAGAAATTTCCCGGTTGCCTTATCCGCTTTTCGAGCCGGAATTCGATTGGGAGCTCTTTGGAGTTGTAGACAATGTCTGCTTTCCAAGTGGTACCTCTCTCTTCGGAGACACACTAACTATTTATTACGGCGCAGCTGACAAACGAGTCGCTTTTGCAAGTATCAGCCTGGCCTCACTGCTATTTGAACTAATATATAATTCCAACAAACATGCAAACAAAACAGCGTAACACTAAATTGGTAAATGGAAAATCAAGTCTTTCCTCCCGTCCGGAAATTCTGCTGATTACCTCCTATCCTCCACGGGAATGTGGAATTGCGACGTACTCTCAGGATTTACGAACTGCTCTTGATTCGAAATTCGGAGACTCATTCTCATTAAGCGTTTGTGCGATTGAATCGCAGCATCAACAACACCAGTACCCACCTGAAGTTAAATACATTCTGAATACCACAAGTGCTGTTGATTACCAGCAATTGCAGCATACAATTTCACTTTCCAGAACGATTTCGATGGTGATCATCCAACACGAATTCGGTTTGTATCCTGAGCGTCAGTTGTTCCTGGAATTCCTTCGGGGATTAACCAAACCCTTTGTAATCGTTTTTCATACGGTTATTCCTCATCCGGACGACAAACTCCGGGGAATGGTTCAACAGTACATTCGCGCTTCGTCATCGGTTGTTGTAATGACGGAACATGCCTCCGACGTATTGGAACACGATTACGACGCCATCAAACACAAAATTCATGTCATTCCACATGGAACACACCTTGTTCGTCATGCGGATAAATTACTGCTCAAAGACAAATATGAGCTAACAGGAAAAAAAGTGCTTTCAACCTTTGGACTATTGAGTTCAGGAAAGGGGATCGAAACAACACTCGAAGCACTTCCTGAAGTGATTGAAACCAACCCGAATGTTGTTTTCCTCGTTATCGGTAAAACGCATCCGGAAATCATTGCTTCACAAGGAGAAGTCTACCGTGAATCATTGATTGCAAAGGTTGACGAATTGAATCTCGGACGACATGTGAGGTTTGTAAACAAATACCTGACGCTTTCGGAATTATTGGAATTCCTGGAACTCACAGATGTTTACCTCTTCACTTCACTCGATCCTCATCAAACGGTCAGCGGGACATTGGCTTATGCTATGAGTTGCGGTTGTCCGGTGATTTCGACACCAATTCCACAAACCAATGAATTGATCGATGAAAGCACCGGAATCATTACGGATTTCCAGAATTCAGGACAGTTGGCTTCGGCAATCAAATTATTGGTCGAAAATGAAGATTTACGCGTTCGTCTCAGTGCCAACACATTACAGAGAATCCTTCCGACTGCCTGGGAAAATTCAGCAATATTACATGCTCAATTGTTCGAAAAAATCTCAAGAGTATTCGACCATGGAACGAGTGCAAACCGGAATGCCATGCGCCAATTGCAACCAATCCGACTCACTTATCGCCTTCCGAAAATCAAACTGGATCATCTTCGGGAGATGACAACCGAAGTCGGGATCATTCAATTTTCCAGATTGAACCAACCTGATCCGGAATCGGGCTACACGCTCGATGATAATGCACGAGCGTTGATTGCAACATGTATGTATTATCAGCAAACACTTGACAATAGTGTGCTGCACGATATGCACACATACCTGCGCTTCATTGCATTCTGTCAGCAACCGGAAGGTGATTTTTTAAATTATGTAAATTGCGACGAGCGATTTTGCCAAAAGAATCAAACCACCAATCTGTCTGATTCAAACGGCCGGGCAATCTGGGCACTCGGATACCTGATTTCAATGGAACGTTTGCTTCCTGAAGAGTATGGTGCTCTTGCATTTTCCGTTTTTAGTAAAGCCCATCGAAAGATTCGGGAAGCAAGCTCACCCCGTTCGATTGCTTTTGCAATAAAAGGGTTGTACTACTGCAATCTTGATCAACCATCCATTGAGCGTTCCAATACCATTCAATTACTGGCAGAACGTTTGGTTGAGGCGTATCGTAAGGAATCTGAACATACCTGGCACTGGTTTGAACCGTATATGACGTATGCAAATGCCGTACTTCCGGAAGCTTTACTTTGTGCCTGGCAGGATCAGGGCAATAGTACCTACAAGCGAATCGCCCAGGAAAGTTTTGATTTCCTTCTGTCTAAAACGTTTACGGAAAATGAATTGAGGGTGATTTCCAACCAGGGCTGGTTTCACAAAGGGAAAGAACGCAATTCTTACGGGGAGCAACCAATAGATGTTGCATATACAGTGATTGCTTTGAGTCGCTTTTACAGTGTTTTCCGGGAGGAACGTTATCATCACCAGTGCAGTATTGCGTTCGAATGGTTTTTAGGACGAAATCAGTTGCTGCAAACCATTTACAATCCTGTAACCGGTGGTTGCTTTGACGGATTGGAAGAAACGCAGGTGAACCTGAACCAGGGAGCGGAATCAACAGTCAGTTACCTCATTTCACGATTGACGGTTGGATCTGAAAGATGGCTTGAGGATAACCTGGAAGTATTGAATCAGATCGAAGCGATTGGAAGAGGCTGATGCCTGAGAATAGGACAATAAAAAACCGATCCCGGAAAGGATCGGTTTTTTTATTTCAGCTTGTACAGGCAGGATACAGCGTAGCGCGAGCAGGTACAGCATGGCATAAGCAGGATGCTCGCGCTAGCTACAAAAAAAGCCGTCGGTCCGGTAAAACGGGAACGACGGCTTTCTTTTCGGGTGCTACAGTTACCTCTTTTGAATCAGAGCAAAAATTGCAGATATCAATGCTACCACTAATAAAATATGTACAATTCCATAATATCGGAATCCCAGAAAAGCGATTACCCAAAGAATAACGAGCAGTATTGCTAACGAATAAAAGAAACTTCTCATGACCATTTATTTTAGTTTTTCTCCTGAGAGACCCGGTCAACGGCATCGTTGAGGTCTCTCAGGTCTCTGCTGAAATCTTCTTTAAAGCGATCCCAGCTTTCAATTCCTTCTCCCTGATAGTTGTTCAGTTGAATTCTCATATAGTTATTCATGCGTTCGATTCGGTTCAGTTTTTTCTCCAGTGCCAGTCGTTCGCTGTTATTCATCCGAAATGCCTTCTCCCGAAGTACAATGATTTTTTCGTTGTTCTGATCCAGGGAATCGGTCACAGTAACCTTGTATACCTCACGATCTTCCATATAATCCATAATAATTTGATCCGGATTTTGTGGTCGGGCCGCTGTTTCGGGACTAACCTGAATAGTACCTCCGTTAGAACCCATACAGCCGATTAGCATGCATAACGGACCGACAAGAATTGCCAGTGATTTCAATGTTGAATTTTTCATACTGCATATTTTAACCTGTACAGGTAAAGGTCAGCGAATCCTGAAAAAATGAGTTACACATGAGTGGCTAAAGGTTACACATCTGACAGTTTTTTTTGACTAAAAAGACCGGATTGCATGTGCTGAAATCCGGTCTTTTTTTGCTTTACTCTAAGAGATGATCCGACAGGTCATATCTTTCAACTAATTTCTTCTGAGTGTTTGTAATATTGCAATATTACCTTCAGAAAAGACGGTTGATTAATTTCCTATACAGTAGTCGGATTGATCTGTCTCTTCAAATCGTTTTTCAAATCATCTGCCATTGACTTGATTTTCTTTCTTGTTTTGCTCCCTTCCTGGGGTGCTACCAACAATCCCAATGTTGTTCCCACAGCAACTCCGGTAACAAATGCTTTCATCATTTTTTTCTTACCCCATGGAGCTGCAATTTTTCCTTCCTCTTTCATAACGTTCTGTTTTGATATATAATTTACGGACCTCTTCTGACGCGTACCAGGTCGAGTATCAGAATAAACAAAGCAATCGCCAGCAAGGTATGTATACCAGCACCAGCGCTGTATGCGAAAAAACCCAATGCCCAGATTACAAGCATTGTTACCATCAATATGTACAACAAACTTCTCATCATTTTCTCCTTTCTGTTCACGTAGTTAAAGTTTTAAACCGATGGTTAATTGTACCCATTGGTTTTTATACCGGGGAGTTGTTGATTCCAGATTTTCCCGGTTGTTCTGAAGGTCACCACAGGCTCTGCCGGAAATAACCAGGTGGTCAAAATTCAGATCAATACCGACGGTTGCTCCGAGAATGGTTTTACGGATGTCTTCGTTTTCAAATACCGCTTCTTCTTCTGTTCCTGAAGTGCCGTTGAAGGTATACGTATTACTCTCCATGAGCAGGAATGAGTATTGCGGCCCAACAAGAATGGTAAGCATTGGAGACGGTTTGATCTGAAGTTGCAACGGAACATCCAGAAACGTCGTGTTTTTTCTATACGAATACGGATTACCGAAAATGGTTCCTGTGGCCTGGAAACCTTTTTGTGAGATCAATAACTCCGGTTGAAACCCCAGGACATCGCCCGCAGGGATTCCCATGAAAACACCACCGACAAAACCAACTTTTCCGTCTGCCGCAAAATCATCGCCTTCCTCATCCCAAACGTTCGAAAAGTTCACCCCGGAACGAACCCCAAGCGTAAGGTCTGATCTATTGTCTTCCACATCCTGAGCTTGTGCTGTAAACACTGCTGAAAACAGCATTACCACTGCGATCAGGGATCTGTTTATTGCTATCACTTTCATCTTCAATTGATCTTTACATAAAGATGCTGCACTTTACAGGCTGTTTCCTTACAAAAAGCACGGAATTAGTTACAAGAATCGCAGTTCAGCGACTGAAATAAAAAAGGGAGTAACGTTAGCATTACTCCCCCCATTGTTGAATTTTCCTGATCGCTCGGTCCGCATGAGCGGAAAACAACTCCGGAAAAACCAACTATATAGACATAGCGTAGCGCTATTGATCCTTTACATCGTCTGTGTTGAACTCCCTGATTGCTTTTCCGAGTTCTACCAGATCATGTTTTACTTCACTTTTGAAATTTTCCCAATTGCTTCGATCGTTACCATCGTAATTGTCCATTCTTCGCTTTAGCTCTTCGTTGCGCATCTGCAGATCATCGATTTTTGCTTCTCTTGCGGCCTGAAGCTCTTTATTGTTATGCGGTTTTCGAGCTCTTAAATCAGCAATTAGCTGGTTATTTGCTTCGATTTCCTGTCGCACTTCCTCGCGGTATTTTTCGAGGTCTGCTTCGTATTCACGCATTTCCTTTTCCAACTTCTCGTTGGCTTCCTGAACATCCTCTTTTGCGTCTTCTACGTCTTCCGAACTACTGGAACAGCTCACTGCAAATAGCAAAGAAGAACAGACAAGGATTGATATTATTGACCTTTTCATGATACTACTGTTTATGTTAAGTTATTTTCGGCTCTGCATAAGAGCTTCAGAACAAAGATGTCACCGGAAGGCTCCGTTTTTCTTACAAAAGGAGTAGAAAATCTTGCAGATGTTACAGGAATTCAAAGCGGATGATCCACTTCTATTCGTCCCGGTTTCTAGCGAAACGTTGTGCAACAAAAAAGCCCTGCATCGCGGGATACAAGGCTTGTAGCGTTTTGTTGGTCGGTAATACCTAATCCTGAGACTTCGTCTTTTTTTGTGCGGTCTTTTTCAATTCTCCGGCTTTATCTTTAGCGGTCTTTTTCAGATCGTCGACTTTGTCTTTAGCCGTTTTTTTCATCGTATCGGCCTTATTCTTTGCCTTGTTTACAGTCTGCTTCAAATCTTCTGCTTTGTTTTTGACTTCTTTCACTACTTTTTTTCCTGTATCGTTCTTTTTTGCGGTGTCCTTCAATTCTTCCACCTTGTTTTTAGCTGTTTTCTTCAAATCTTCGACTTTGCCTTCAACTTTGCTTTTGACTTTCTTCGCTGTCTTTTTCATATCATCTACTTTGTCTTTCGCTTCCTTTACTGCTTTTTTGCCTTTGTCAGATTTGACAAGAAGACCGATAGTTGTTCCCAAAGCCGCTCCTGCAGCCAGTACTCCCGCTATTTTCTTTGCCGTATCACCGTACGGTTCTTTTGTTTTCGCTTTCATGATCGTTGCGTTAATGTGTGATACATGTTAAGCCCAATGATCAACTGAGCTGTGAAATCGTTTCACTCTTTAAAGTTCGCATTGACAGCGCGGGAATCCTTACATAATTCGATTCATTCGTTACATGAATCGCATATTTCTGATCGTTTTCACGGGAGATGACTAGAGAATCAACAAGCGAACGGTTGACGTCCGGTTGTTTTCCTCCACAAGTAAAATATAGGATCCGTTTCCGGCTTCGGGAAGATGGAATGTACTGATCGGATGATCGAAGTTCTCATGAGCAATGATCTTTCCATCGGTTGTCATGAGGGTGATTTTGGGTGAGGAAAATACGGTATTGAAATAAACGATCTGTCCCTGCTGAACGGGATTCGGTGAAACGGTTAATTCCATCGTTTCATTGGATTCCGACAAACCGAGGTGATCTTCCCGCAACTTCACCAGTCCTTTTGAGAAAGTACCAATCCAGGCGAAGTTACCGATGGTGTCTTTTTCAAGTGAAATGATGTAATTCTCCGGGATTTCAGAGTTGCCTGTGTTGTAATATTCCCAGGATTGATCAAAACGACGGATAATGAGTCCGCATTGCTGTGTTCCGAGATAGAAGTTGTTCTCGTTGTCCAACTTCATAGTGGTCATACTGTTGGTTGGCAAACCGGAATTCTGCCAATTGAAGGCCATCCACGTTTGATTTCCGGTGTCGGTGAATAATCCACCCGCAGAACCGGCATACCAGGGTTTTCCGAGACTATCTACCTGAACTTTCAGCGCTGAATTATCCGGTAAATTGGCATTCAGAATGGTGTAGATTCCGGTAATGTTTGTGTCGGCGTCCATGTAGATCACTCCTCCGTTTATGGTTCCAATAAATTTTTCATTCTGCAAACCGATTCCAATGGATGAAATGTTATTCGTCAGAATCGGTGAATTGACCATTTGCCAGGTTTTCCAGATTGTATCGTTGAAGTAAGTCAATCCTTCAACGGTTCCTATCCACTTGTTTCCGTTTCTGTCAATGGTAATTGTTCGGATGAAATTATCCGGAATGTCTGAAGTAAGGGTGTTGTAGGTTGTCCAGGTGGTTCCGTCGAATTTCTGAACGCCTCCGAGCGTTGAACCAACCCATAAAACGTTATTCTGATCAACGGCGAGAGCTCTGACATAGTTATCCGCCAGACCGGAATTGGTTTCATTGAAAATTTCCCAGGTATCGCCGTTGAGTTTTGCCAGACCGTTATCTGTTCCGATCCAGAGATTGTTCTCATGGTCCATTTGCAGACAACGAACGGTATTGTCCGGCATTGGAGAATTGGACATATTGTAAATTTCCCAGACCGGAACAGTCTGGGAAATTACGTGAGTGCTGGTGAACACACAACATTGAACCAATAACCAATACAGTGTGTTCTTCATGTTTATTCGATTACAATACGAGAGGTATAGTCTTTTCCTTCGTATCGAATGTTGAAGAAGTATAATCCTTTAGCCAGGTTTTGCTGATCGAAATCAAATGTATTTACTCCGGAAGTATGTTGAACCGTTTTGCTGTATACAAGGTTTCCGACTGAACTCATGATCTGGAATTCCAATTCACCATCGTTTTCAGTTGCGAATTCAACATTAAAGTCTCCATTGCTCGGGTTCGGCATTACTTTAATCGAACGTTTGAACAGAATGTTCTCTCCGATTGCAGCACAAGACTCCACAACAGCATCTACAGGAACCATAACGCTTCCACAAGTACTGTTTTCCGTGAAGATTTCCCAATCGTAGAAGTAGTAGAAGTATGACGCTCCGGCAGAAGCTCCTGTAATACTAACCAAATCTTCGATTTCATATGGGTAAGATGCACTGTTGTTGTTACGGTACAATCCGTTTCCAACGTTCAGGTTCTTCCCTACCAAACGCATGTTAGAATCTGCCATGATGTTCCAACCCAATTGAACTCTGCTTTCTCCCGCAGGAACGTTCACTGTGATTGTCTCCATCGCAACTCCCATATCATCCTGACATTCGATTGTAATGCTACCCGCCTGATCAGCGTATACCAATACCGAATTCAGCGTAAAGTCTTCATAAGCAGTGAAGATTTCGTATTGATCCGAGCCAATGAATCCGCCACCACCGATTCCATTGGTATGTGGTTCAAGGTAAAGTGAATCAACGAATGAATCTGTGTTCATTGCGTAGTACGTTGTTGTTCCAGTCAATACCGGTGTTGTGAACGAAGATCCTGTTCCAACAAGGATTCCAAGGCTATCATACCATGTGATTGTACCGGATGCAGTTCCATTCAACGTCATTGCGCCGCTGATACAAACTGTATCACCAACCAATGTTGGAGGAGCCGTTACAATCTGGTTCACAACGAACGGTTCTGAAGTAGCTGTTCCACAGTAACTCGTTACTGTACACGTGTAGCTTCCAGCCTGGTTTACTGTAATGGTTTGTGTGGTATCTCCTGTCGACCACAGGTAGCTCAAAGCACCGGTAGCGGTCAATGTAATGTCTTCCGCTTCACACAGGTTGTGCGAGTTATTGGAAGAGATAGTTGGTACCTGAGGTGTTCCGGCGGGATGTTGTTGTGTTAGCGTAACCGGAACCGCTGTAAAGTTGTTGTCGTCGCGCTCTTCGATGAAGTTGTTGTTCTTGTCGATTTCCAGAACAATGTAGTAATCTCCGTTACAAATATTATCAGGGATGTTAATCCACATACCATCGAGGTGCTTTCCGTAAACGTCCGTCCAACCTGAAGAAATTCCCTGCTCAACAACAGAACAGTTGTAGTTTCCACCACCAAGGTTCCAGTTCGGGAAATCTACGTTGTACAACACATTTCCTCCCATGAAAACGGTATTGTCATCGCGACAATGTCCGTCATAAGTTGAGCCGGAAGAACCACATTGTCCGTAATCCATCAAACAGAATCCAATTTTCGCTCCAGTACCTACGATAGGCCAGTTCAGCGGGTTCGGATCTGAATTCGGAACCCGAAGTGTCATTACCGCCCAGTCGTCAACGTGGTTGTGACCGTGAGCAGCGTGGTACGTCATACTTCCGACATACTGATCCACAAAGCTCATAGCGTTTCCGCTCTTTTGGTAAATCCGCTGAATAATCAGCTGTTTCGGGTTCGGCGCTCCGTTTGGACAAGTAAATTGGCCATTTGGCGGAACGTTGAACACCGTATCGTTGCCACACAGGAAAGTGCGCAACCCGTTTACATCCTGACCACGAACAGTAAACGATCCGTGTCCGATGTTCGGTGTTGATCCGGAAACGCGCAAACGACCGTCGTCAGGTCCCTGTCCGGTGTAGTTTGTTCCCGCGCCTGATTGCGGGTACTCGATGTAACCATTGTTGAAGATTCCCATCCAGGAAGCTGTAATGTCCGGAAGCAATAAACAGTTTGAGGAGCCGTCTTCACAGACACAGGATGTAGCGTTGGTTGTCGTACATTGGGCATTTGCCGAAAAACCGGAAATCACCAACATACCGAATAGTAGGAGTTTTTTCATGTACAAGTAGTTTTAGTGCCTTCTAAAGCTACACATTATCTAAGAATGATTTAGTTAATGTTTAAAAAGTTGCTGATATTGAGTGCAGTGTGATATTTTAAACATACAGTCAGTCCTGGTACTTTTCAACAGACATGAAAAACGAACTAATCGGTCAGCATTCTTCTGATCCCCCAAAGGCATAGTTCAATCAGTTGTTCATGCAGTTTAAAAGATAGCTGACTTTCGGTAAAAAATCTATGGAAACAGAATGATATGTTTGAGGTGAAACACACCAATACTTTCGTCATGAAACCGCTATTACATTCCATCGTTTGCTGCATATTGCCGCTGATGACAATCGTGACAGAAACTGTTTTCGCACAGTCTCTTCAAACTGAACAATCCGTTCCCGAAAGACCTCATGGATTTACCGAAAATAAAGGTCAAATGGTGAATCGCATGGGTATTCCTGTTCCAACTGCTTTGTTCAAAGGCGAAGAGTCGGGTGTAACCTATTGGATTACCGAAACGGGTTTGACTTTTCAAACGGCACGTATTGAACCTTTATCCCGTGCAGGATTCAAGTTATTCTGGGAACGTTTTGACGTTTTGCTTCAAGGTGCTCATATTAGCAGGGAACAAATGATTGCTGAAGAGCCTGTTGCAGGTGAATCCAGTTATTTTCTTCCGCATTGCTCCGATGGAATTCATGGTGTTCGAAGTTATTCCCGAATTACGGTCAAAGAGGTTTATCCCGGTATTGACTGGGTACTGTACTACAGAACCACCGGTGGACTCAAATACGACTTTGTTGTGCATCCGGGAGCAGATCCTTCACACATTCAATTGATCTATCGTTCCAGGCAACCGATTCGGATCACGGATACCGGAGGACTTGAAATCAATACCCACTACGGATTAGTCACAGAACAAGCTCCGATTAGTTTCTCTGAAGGCAAAAAGATCCAAACAGTCTTCACAGAACTAAAAACAACGCCGATAGTTATGAACGAGGACGCGGGTTTTGAAACAACAATCGGATTTGAATTCCGGGATCCGGTAAACCGAACATCGGATGTGATCATTGATCCGGATTTGGTTTGGGGAACCTTCGTCAGTGGGGATTACTCTGAAGGAATTCGAGCCATGACCAGTACACCAAACAATGAACTTTATATCACGGGATTTTCCAATTCGTCGGATTTTCCATACGTCGACCCTGCAGGTGGAGCTTATTTCCAGGATTCCTTAAACGAGTTTGAAGACCTATTCATAATGAAGTTTTCGGATACCGGCGAATTACTTTGGTCAACGTTTTACGGAGGAAACAGCTGCGATTATCCGAGTCAGCTTTTACTCGATGCACAGGGCGATATTTTCATCACCGGAGAAACCAATTCGTTCAATTTCCCTACTCAGAATCCCGGCAACAATGGTTTTTATCAGTTCCAGCATGGCGGTAACTTTTACGACGGATTCATTCTCAAATTCGGTTCGAACGGAAACCGCTTATGGGCAACTTATTTAGGGGGAGAAAATAACGATGAAGCCAATGGCCTCGCGATAGATAGCCAGGGAAACATTTACATCGCCGGGTACACGCAATCGCAGGCTTTCCCACTTCAAAATCCTGCAAACGGCGCATACTTTCAACCGGGAACCGCCAGTATAGGAATTGCAGATGTGTTCCTGTGCAAGTTCAGTAATGATGGACAGATGCTGTGGTCAACATACTACGGTGGAAGCGGTTCAGAGACTGCCAAAGCCATTGTTGTGGATGCAAACGACAATTTGTTTGTAACCGGAACTTCTACATCCGCAAACTTTCCGATGCACTATGTTCAGGGAGCGCACTATAATCCGAATATCGGTGGAGATTACACCGGATTTCTGCTCAAATTCAACTCAAACGGTGTACGACTTTGGGGAACCGGATTCGGAGGAATGTTCAACGAAGATATTTTTGCTCTGGCCCTGGATGATGAGAACAGGTTGTATGTTACCGGACTTACGGATTCTCCTGACTTCCCACTGCTCAATCCGGGCAATGGAGCGTTCTTTCAGGATGACCTCGCCGGACACGCAGACGCATTCATTTCAAGATTCAGTAATGGCGGAACTTTACAATGGTCAACTTATTTTGGCGGAAGTTACCAGGAAGGAATGATGTCACAACACCCTTACAGAACCTATGATAAACTCGATGTAGACAACTGCGGAAACGTTACGCTTGTTTTTGAAACGGAATCACATGATCTCCCGACTAAAAAAGTAGACGAGCACAGCTTTTTCAGAAAGAATCCTTCCGGTGGAACTTCAGACATTTATATTGCACGTTTCTGTGATTCAGGCAGATTACTTTGGGGAACGTATTTCGGTGGAAATGGTTTTGACAGTCAGCCAAGCCTTGAAGTTGATCGTTCAGGAAACCTGTACGTTAGTTGTTACACCGGAGGGAGTACAGTTGCTGCTTCTACTTATCCATTACTCGATCCGGGGAGCACGACCTTCTACTCTACCAATCACAGTTACATGGCTGCTTCGTTATTGACCAAATTCAATACAAATACAGGGAGCCTGTACGTTGATTCCGTTACACCTGTAAGCTGTACCGAACCTGGAAACATTGACATGCATATCAGAGGGCTTTGTTACCCGCTTTCCTTTACGTGGAGCAACGGTGAAGAAACGTTGAATACCACTAACGAAAGTAATTCTGTTGGAAATCTTGAAGAAGGAACGTACACCATTACCGTAACAGGGGAATGTGGCCAATTATCGGAAACAATTGAAGTTGGTTACTTCTGTCCGCCGGTAGTTCCACCTGTCGCCGAAGAATTGTCATTTCCGAATATACTTACGCCGAATGGTGATCAGCTAAACGACGTGTTTGTTCCGATAACCGCAAGTGGAATCACGGACTATGAATTAATCATTGTGAATCGCTGGGGACAGGAAGTATTTCGTTCTATGAGCATTCCCGACGGATGGAACGGAAACACAGCGGGAGAATCCTGCCTGGAAGGTGTTTACTTCTGGAAAGTACAATTCACAACCATTTCCGGAACGGAAGGAGAATCCGATGGGAATGTGACATTGATTCGATAAGGTCAGATCCCGATCCTTCCACTATTCACAAAAAAAGGGATCCACGTTGGCGGATCCCTTTCAAACACAAACAAATGTACCTTACATCATTACCAGAATAAATGCGACCACGAGTAATGATACCAGGTGGTAGCCTGTATTGATGAAGAATAATTTCCAGGATTTCATTTCCCATGCAATGGTGTTCAGGTCAACAGGAACGTAGAAACCAAGCCAGGTAAAGATTGCGGCCATTGTAGCCATCATTCCGTCAGTCATATCGTGCGGAACCGGGCGATGCCACGTTGTTGGATCCCACGCTGCGATATTGTGAGCAAAAACCCACGCCATCAGGAAATTTCCGACTACCATGAAGATCAATCCACGGATTAATAGTCCGGTTGGTGCTTTTTCTTCAGGATTATATCCCATTTCTTTCGCCCACGCCTTTCCAAAAAGTGGTGTGTACCACACAAATCCAAGGATGAAGTTCGCTACAACAGCAATTGCAATAGCTAAAAAATTGAGTTGAATGTCCGGATGCATAACATTTTGATTTTGAGTTACGAGTGGTTGAACGAAAGTTGAATGGGAAAGGTTACAAATGCAAAAACCCGGTGCACGAAATGTTACCGGGCTTTTGAATTGGTGTAACTCAAAAAATGTAGCGACCGCGCTACAATGTCGCGAGATGGGTAAGGATTCTCACTTCCAGTTCGTTTTCCACTGACGTCACACCCGGAGCATTCCAGGCTTCACGTTCTGCATCGCTTTTCTCAGCATAGGAACGAACAACTCCTTTCAACGTCACTTTACTTCCATTGCATTCTACTTTAATGTTATTTGCATCTATTACCGCATGACGTTCAAATGCTTCACGGATTTTGGTTTTTACGTCACTGACATGCACTCTTGGCGACAGGGAAACGGTATTTGTTAATCCTTTTACCCCTGTAAGGTTTTCAACGGTTTTTCGGATAGCATTTCGCTGATAATCCCAATCCACCTGGCCTTCGACGGTTACCCATCCGTTTTCCACTTTC
This sequence comes from uncultured Fluviicola sp., assembly GCA_966211245.1. Classification (GTDB taxonomy): domain Bacteria; phylum Bacteroidota; class Bacteroidia; order Flavobacteriales_D; family Crocinitomicaceae; genus Fluviicola. The sequence goes on from CBIHND010000030.1 coordinate 42,215, forward strand.
ACTCTCACATCCTCTGAAGGCACTTTAACATTCCACTTCAATGCATTGAGTACGGCTTCTGCAAGCTCAACATCGTTCTTCTGTGAACCAAAACCGAGATTGATCTTAATACTTTCTGTAATTCCTTTTATTCCAGCCACTTTAAACGTCGCTCTTTCAGCCGCCTTTTTTTCAGCGTAAGAATCAACTGTTCCTGAAAGTTCCGCAATACCATTTCTCACGGCAACACCAATCTGAGATGAACTTAGGATTGGTTGCCATTTCAACTCGTCCATAACTTCCTTTTGCAATTGTGCATCTGTTTTCATATTCGTGGTTTTAAATTCTTCAACAAAGGACAACAAGTCGGGCTTCGAAAAACATGACCCCAGTCACTGATTTATATGACCTTCAACACGTACGGTTGACATCAGCAACAATTCTATTATCTTAGTATTCGTCAACGATTGAAAAACCTGTAAAATCTCTATGAATGGAAAGTAAAGAGGGTATGGAAGCACTGTTCAGATTTGCCACTGAGGGCATTTTGATCGTGAACAAACAAGGCGAAATTGTGCTGATTAACCCAAGTGCTGAAAAACTCTTCGGATACGATCCTCAGGAACTCATGGGAGGTAAGATTGAACAATTGATTCCTCGAAAATTTGCAGGAAGCCATCAGGGATACCGCGAGTCCTATACACATCATCCGCATGCACGACCAATGGCCGTGGGAAAAAACCTGTTTGGATTGAAAAAGGATGGAACAGAATTTCCGGTTGAGGTGAGTTTGAGCCCCTATTCAAATGAAATGGGTACGTTCGTTATCGCCTTCATTATTGATATCACACAACGAAAAGAAACCGAGGAAAAGCTTCGAAATTATTCGAACGAACTTGAAAAACAAGTGAAAACCCGTACTCTGATTCTGGAAGAGGCCGTGGATCAATTGGAAAAAACAAAGAAGAACCTGCACGATGCTTTAGAAAAAGAACGGGAACTCAATGAATTGAAATCACGATTCGTTTCAATGGCGTCTCACGAATTCCGAACTCCGTTGACCACAATGATGTCGTCTCTAACACTTGTGAAACGTTACCGCGACATAAACGACGTTCCAAAACAGGATCGATACATTTCCAAAATAGAGCACTCCATTACCAATCTCACCGATATTCTGGACGATTTTCTCTCGCTCAGCAAACTCGAAGAAGGTAAGGTTCAGAATGTTCCGGAACGTTTTAATATGCAACAGTTTATCGCTGAGATAACCGAAGAAATGCAGGCTATTGATCCAAGACAACAACTCCTTTATGAGCATCAGGGAGTTCAGGAGGTCTACCTTGATCAGAAACTGCTCAAAAACGTTTTACTGAACCTGATTTCAAATGCTGTGAAGTTTTCCCCGAAACAAACGCCGGTTCGCATCAGTTCGCGGGTTACAAATGACAAAATTCAGGTCTCCGTTCAGGACTACGGAATTGGAATCAGTGCTGAAGATCAAAAGAATTTGTTTGAACGTTTTTTCCGCGGTACAAACGCTACGCATATTCAGGGAACCGGACTTGGTTTAAGCATCGTTGCCAGATACATTGAATTGATGAACGGAACCATTGGTTTCCAAAGTCAGGAAAACGAAGGAACCGTTTTCACCATTACATTTCCCAACAAATCTTTTTGATTCACTACTATGAAGAAGATTCTACTCATTGAAGACAATCCTGATATTCGCGAAACTACTGCAGACATTCTTGAACTGGCCCGTTACGAAGTAACCGTTGCGGCTGATGGAAAAGAGGGAGTTGAAACCGCACTGCGCATTCAACCGGATTTGATAATCTGTGATATCATGATGCCAATTCTCGACGGATATGGTGTTCTTCACCTGTTGTCCAAACACGAAAGCACTGCCGGAATTCCGTTTATATTCCTTACCGCTAAAACCGAACGCACGGATTACAGAAAGGGAATGGAAATGGGCGCGGACGATTACATCACAAAACCTTTCAGTGAGACAGAACTTCTTGGTGCAATTGAAAGCAGGTTAAAAAAAGCAGATCTGATGAAAAAGGATTTCGATCCATCCATTCAGGGATTGAACGAGTTCCTCGACGATGCGAAAGATCTGAATGCGCTCAAACAGTTGTCTCAAGATCAGGAGTTACGGATTTTCTCCAAACGGGATGTTATTTACCGTGAGAACAGCTTTCCTAAAAATGTCTTTTTTCTGCATTCCGGACATATCAAAACAGTGAAAACGAATGATCAGGGCAAAGAATTCATTACCGGACTTTACGGACCCGGAGATTTCTTCGGATACCTGCCTGTTTTGGAAGAACTTCCGTACAGCGATACCGCAATCGCGTTAAAGTCCTCTGAAGTTTATACGATTCCAAGTGAGCAATTCTTTTCACTCGTTTACCGCAATCACCTGGTTTCGGGGAAATTCCTGCGCATGTTGTCCAATAACCTCCGTGACCGCGAGGAACAGTTGCTTCAACTGGCCTACAACTCCGTAAGGAGACGCATCGCTGAAGCATTACTTCGCCTGCACAGTCATTACGCGAACAATGAGCAAAACGAATTAATCACGCTCGAAATTCTACGGGAAGATCTTGCTAATCTGGCGGGAACGGCTACTGAAACAACTATCAGAACCCTTAGTGATTTCAAGCAGGAAGGATTGATTGACATCAAAGGAAGCTCTATTACCATCCTGAAATACGACTTGTTATCCGGCATGAAAAACTGATCGCTGACAAGGATCATATCCGGTTCTGAGTGACCTCATAATTTTCGCGAAGTGCTTCGAATACTTTTGTTTCATAAACAACTGAAACAGAAGTATCATGGAACATCTTAGCAATTACCACGAACTCGCAGGAACGTCTTTGATTCGTATTATACTTGGATTGCTCTTTCTGTTTCAGGGATATGATACCGTATTCAACATTGGAATAAAAAAGGCAATCGACACCTATAAATCCGGATTTCAACAACGTATTCCCCACGGCCTGATCTCGATTGCCGCTTTTTTTACAGCCTATTCCGAACTCATTGGCGGTACGCTGCTGATTCTCGGCCTGTTCCAATATGCAGCACTGTATTTACTGGCAATTAATCTGCTTATTGCAAGTGTTGGTTTCGGAATGCTGACACCGCTTTGGGACATGCGCAACGTGTGGCCACGACTGATTTTGTTGCTCATTTTGCTTTATGTCCCGGTGAGTTGGTCTGCCTGGTCACTTGATTATGTCTTCTTCCACTAATTCCAAGCTATCATGAAAAAGATCCTTGTACCCATCAACTTTTCGGAAGTTTCTAACAATGCTGCCGATTACGCTTTTGAACTGGCGAAAAGAACCAATGCGGAACTCATTCTGTTCCATGCATGTTATGCTCCGGTCATGATTCATGATACGTGGGTTACGCTTCCTACAAAAGAAGAAATCGAGTACGAATACCTTGAATTGCTTCGCGAAAAAAGAGCTCAATTGTATCACGATCGCGGAAAATCCGTGCACATCAGTTGTCGTTGTACTACCGGAGAAGTGATCCGTGAGATTTGCACTTATTCGAAAGATCACGACATTGATCTGATTGTTGTTGGAATGAACACCGGAAAGTCCTGGACCGAGCGACTCATAGGAAACATTGCCGTTTCACTGATGCATGCTGCCGATTGTCCCGTACTTGCTGTGAATCGTTATGTTCGTTTTACGGATTTGAAACGTGTTGTTTTTGCGACTGACTATGGAACAGCCTCGGAACAAACCCTTCATCCGCTGAAAGAGTTAATTACCCGGTTTAAAGCGAAACTCTATGTACTGAATGTGGTGCGTGAGCTGGAAACTGTCACTGCCGAACAACAGATGAATACCGGATTCAAACTCGATAAATCATTCGAAAAACTGGATCATGCCTTTTACGATACCCATTATGAGGATATTCCAAGTGGAATTCATCATTTCACAACGACTCAACAAATTGATATGGTGGTTATGATTCCGAGAAAGCAGTCGTTTTTCGAAACCCTGTTCAACAGATCCGCTACCACAAGGGAATCGTTCCTTACTACTGTTCCGCTACTTGCATTGAAAGACATACAACAATAACCTGTAACATGAATATCATAATTAACGACGAACGATACATCTCGTCCATTCAGGAGGAGTTCCACGAAGTTTTTCCTTTCCTAAAACTTGAGTTCTTTTCTCAACTCCACGAACCAGGTCAGGGAAACGGATTCCTACAGGTTCAACCTTCCAATAAGAAGCTCGGAGAAATTCGAAAAATAGATACTGCGGGTGAAATCATTATTACTCCAAAAATGACTGTTGCACAACTGGAACAGGCATTTGGAAAAACCTATGGTTTAGGCGTACAGGTATTTCGTAAATCCGGTAAAAGCTGGCTCGAAACGGTACTCACTGACCATTGGTCGCTCTACAAACAGAACGCGGAAGGCGAATTTTTAAACAGTCCGATTGCACCGGATGAACCTGAAGATTACCACGAGCAGGAATAACGAACTATGTATGAGTCACTGATCCTTTTCTTTCTTTTATCCCTGCTTGCGGAAATCCTGGGGACATTGGGAGGCTTTGGGTCTTCCCTGCTCTTCGTGCCGATTGCGGGTTTCTTTTTTGATTTTCAAACAGTTTTGGGCATTACGGCCTTGTTCCATTTGTCCAGCAACCTGTCTAAAATTGTCCTGTTCCGAAACGGAATTGACCGAAAGCTCATTATTCAGATGGGAATTCCGGCAGTACTCTTTGTTATCCTTGGTGCTTTCCTTACCAGATTCGTAAATACGAAATCACTGGAAATTGTGCTTTCACTTTTTCTGATTGTTCTAAGCGGCGGGCTTCTGATTTTCAAACAATTGGTCATTCGTCCGAATTCCAGGAATTCCATTATTGGAGGATCCCTTTCCGGACTTGCAGCAGGTTTACTTGGAACAGGCGGAGCTATTCGCGGGATTACCCTGGCGGCGTTCAATCTGGAAGTAGAAGTATTTATTGCAACCTCAGCTGCCATCGACATGGGGATCGATTTATCAAGAAGCGTGGTTTATTTCTCCAATGGCTTCGTTCATAAACATGATTTGTACCTGATTCCGGTCTTGCTGATTATTGGCATGCTCGGTACATGGATTGGAAAAAAACTATTGCAACGTTTCACTCAACAACAGTTCAAAAGCCTCGCTTTGGCCATGATTCTTCTTATCGGAATCATTTCATTGATCAAATTCAGCGGCTTGTTCAACCGGTAAGTTTTCCTACTGATTTCTGTCAGTTGTCTATCCAACCAACATCATAGTTCTTTCGGTACTTTGCGGGTACTTTTGATGTATCCTTAACAAACACGTATCACAATGCACCATAGTGTTCAGGTTACCAAAGCTTCCGGTGAACGGAGTCCATTCTCAGAAGAGAAGATCAGAAAATCATTGCAAAAAGCCGGAGCTGATCCGGAACAGATCAACGAAATTCTATCGGAAATTACTTCCCGGTTGTACGAAGGCATTTCTACCAAACAAATCTATTCGATAGCGTTTTCCATGTTAAAAGGAAACCGGCGACACGTCGCTGCTCGTTACCACCTGAAACAAGCGCTGATGGAACTAGGACCATCGGGATTCCCTTTTGAAAAGTTCGTAGCCGAATTGTTGCGTCAGCAAGGTTTTAATGTTCAAACGAATCGCATCCTTTCCGGGAAATGCATCGATCATGAAATCGATATCATTCTTGATCAGGATGATCAATTCATCATGATTGAGTGTAAGTATCACAATCATCCGGGAGTGATCTGCAATGTCAAAATTCCGCTGTACATCCACGCGCGCTTCAACGACGTGGATAGCAGGTTAATGAATCAACCGGAATACTCCGACAGAAAACGCCGTTTCTGGGTAGTTACCAACACCCGCTTTTCTGCTGATGCGTTGCAATACGGCGCCTGCTACGGAATGAAATTAATCGGTTGGGATTACCCGTTCAAATACAGCTTAAAAGATCAAATTGACCGTTTCAGTTTGTACCCTATAACGTGTATGACTTCTTTGACCTATGACGAAAAGCAACTCATCATAGGACGTGGAGTGGTTCTTTGTAAAGAACTGGAAGCACAACAAGGTTTATTAAAATCCATTCGGTTGTCTCCCGAGCGCATTGAAACCGTTCTGCACGAAGCACATTACCTCTGCCGCGAACTGATTCGAAACGAACATCCCGACCAAAAATTAACAGACTTATAACCCGCAAAAAATGAACACACAAAGCAGCATACAATTTCTTGGAGCAGCAGGAACTGTTACCGGTTCCAAGCACCTTCTCCGCGTTGAACATAAAACCATTCTTATTGATTGCGGGTTGTTTCAGGGGTTAAAAGAATTGCGTCTGAAAAACTGGGAAAATCTACCTGTGGATGCATCTGAAATCGATATGGTGATACTCACTCACGGTCACCTTGACCATGTCGGGTACTTACCACTCCTGATCAAACAAGGATTCACAGGAAGCATTCACGGAACCGCGCCAACATTGGATATTGCGCGACTGATTTTGCTCGACAGCGCGCGCATTCAGGAAGAAGATGCCGAACGTGCCAACGCACATGGTTACAGCAAGCATTCGCATGCAAAACCGTTATATACTGTCAAAGAGGCTGAAGAGGCCTGTCGTTATTTTCAGGAAGAAGCACTTGACATCTGGATTCCAATCGATTCTTCCTCCGCATTTCGCTTTCGTTATAACGGACACATTCTTGGCGCCACTTTCGTTGAATTATGGGCTGACAATAAGAACTTTGTCTTTTCCGGTGATATCGGAAGAAGAAACGATCCACTGCTCCACGATCCGAACAGACCCGAGCGCGCCGATGTTCTGATCATTGAATCGACTTACGGAAATCGGATTCATCCTCCTCACCCGAAGGAGCGCCTGAAAACCGTTATTGAAGAAGCCCTGCAGCTTGGCGGACCAATCATCATTCCAAGCTTTGCCGTAGAACGCACACAAATGCTGATGCTTTACTTGTGGGAATTGTGGCGTGAAGATTCCATTCCTGACATTCCGATTTACATGGATAGTCCGATGGGGACACATGTTCTGAGCATTTTCAGAAAGTATGCACAGTGGCACAAACTATCTGCTGAACTCTGCGATGAAATTACCGGTCGCATTCACTTAATCCGCAAAGTCGAAGAAACTTTCGAGCTTTCAAAAAGCGGATCACCAAAGATCATTCTGGCTGCTTCGGGAATGGCCTCGGGAGGTCGGGTACTCACCTATTTCGAGCGTTTCCTTGGTGATCCTTCCGCAACAATCCTGCTCGTCGGTTATCAGGGAGAAGGAACACGCGGAAGAGCTTTACTGGAAGGTGCAAAAGAGATAAAAATGCGTGGAAAGTTCTGGCCTGTTCGAGCCAATATTGCACAAGTTGAAGGCCTTTCTGCTCATGCAGATCAGGAGGAATTGCTTTATTGGGTGGGAGCCCTGCACAATAAACCTTCCCACGTGTTTATCGTTCACGGAGAAACGGATGGTGCACTTGCCTTACAGCGTAAGCTAAAGGAATTGTATGGCATTCAGGCACAGATTCCACAATTGAATGAAACCTTTTTTATTTAAAGCGCATTTTAGGGTCAGGTTAATTCCTGCTAGTTCATGGAAAATTACACTTTATAGGCCCGGTTCTTTCTGAGAATTGTGTAAACCATCGCGGTGTTTGTGTAAAACGGACCTTGCGCCAATGTCTATCTTGTATTTCAGATAAACATGAAATTATGGTAGCAAAATCAAGGGCTCAGGAAAGAGCATCGAGGAACAACGGATTACGTGATCTGTTCATCGAAGAATTAAAAGACATTTACTGGGCTGAGAAAGCAATTGTGAAAGCCATCCCCAAAATGGTTTCAAAGGCAACAGGTAATGAATTGGTACTGGCACTGGAAGAACACCTAACGTCCACACGAACACACATTAAACGGTTGGACAGGGTTTTTGATCTTATCGGTGAAGAAGTCGCGGAAAAGAAATCAAAGGCAATACAGGGACTTATTGAAGAAGCAGAAAATCTATTAAAGGATTTAGATAAAGAACGTCCTATCCGTGACGCGGGAATAATTGCCGCCGCCCAAAAAGTTGAACATTACGAGATTGCGAGTTATGGAACGTTGGTCTCTTTTGCAACCATGCTCGGAGAATCAGATATTGCCGAATTACTCTCAGAGACACTTAATGACGAAAAAGAAACCGATCAGTTACTCACACAAATCGCATTAGCATTTTCCAATCCAGACGCTGCAAATTCTAACGAAGAATAGCTTCGGGTCTGAACAATTGAATTCCGAAGGGAGAAGAAGTTTTCTTCTCCTTTTTCCAAAAAAACAGTTCTCATGAAAAAATATACATTTCTACACCGTAACGGCTTATCAATAGCTTTTCTAATTTTAATGATCGGCTCAATCCTGGGACAAATCTACACCGGGTGGAAAGAGCATAATGATTTCCTTCAGAGCTATGCTCAACCGGAAATTGATTTGAAGACCTATTTAATCAGCGGTCATTTTCTTCAGGCAACATTTGAAAATTGGGAAAGTGAGTTCTTTCAGATGGCACTTTTTGTAATCTTCACGATTTTTCTCAAACAGGAAGGTTCCTCGGAATCCAGGCCAATGGATGATGGTTCGGGAGCCCGGGAAGGAGAATATGTTCCACAGAAAGACTCACCCAAACCTGTTAAAAAAGGAGGCTTAAGCCTAAAACTATACAAACATTCGTTGTCGATTGCACTGATCTTATTGTTCTTTATCTCTTTTGGATTACATTGGCTCGGTAGCTTGATTGATTACAATGAGAAGCAACTTCTTGAGGGAAAACCGTTGAGCACTGCCCTGTCCTATCTGGGACATTCTAAATTCTGGTTTGAATCGTTTCAGAACTGGCAGAGCGAATTCCTTTCCATTTTTGCCATTGTTTTTCTTTCGATTTACCTCCGACAGGTAGGTTCATCACAATCAAAAAAAGTGAACGCCCCGCATACGGAAACAGGTGAATGAAATAAGTCTGATCCGAAACCATTTCTGGGAATTTTGCAAATGCTTTCTGAATTCGTGCAATGCAATTGTGGCCTTAGCGGACTAATTTTCAGAGACTAAAAAAAATCGGAATTATGGCAACAAAATCGAAAAGCAACGAAGCATCCTACGAGTCAGGATTGCGAGAACTATTTCTAACCGAACTAAAAGACATTTACTGGGCTGAGAAAGCTCTGGTAATGGCACTTCCCAAAATGGCTAAAAAGGCTACAAACAGCGAATTGGTTGCTGCAATTGACGATCACCTTGCTGTTACGGAAACACATGTTGAGCGATTGGAGCAAGTTTTTTCAGAGATTGGAGAAACAGCGACCTCAAAAAAATGCGAAGCTATGGCCGGGTTGATTGAGGAAGCGGAAGAGATCATGAAAGAACAAAAAGACGATGTTGTTCGAGACGCTGCGATCATTGCGGCGGCACAAAAAGTAGAGCACTATGAAATTGCGAGTTATGGTACTCTTGTTGCCTTCGCGGAAATTCTTGGTGAGTCATCGTCGGCGAAACTACTGGAACAAACCCTCAACGAGGAAAAGGAAGCTGATAAAACCTTAACCGAAATTGCAACTTCTTCAGTTAATTCTGAGGCCGCGGATGCGGATGAAGAGGAATAAACGGTTAACGAGGCAGGCAATCGTTCATTCGGACATTGTTTTTAAGGGAAAAGAGAGGGAAATTGTTTCTCTCTCTTGTTCGTTTAAGGGTATAGCTCATTCGTAATTTAACGGATCGCATTCATAAACCGCCTCTTCATGGTTTTTAAACAGTATTCTTTCAGCTGACTATCCATTCCATTCAGAGCACTCATATTAAATTTCACGAACTTTAGCCGTATCCAGTCGGGGTCGGGTCTTAAAACTCCTTTATCCGTTTCATTTTCCCTGAATTCTGTACGAAAGGTTCCCTGAGGTTCACTGATCACAAATTCATTTCCGGTTTCCGGCCCGGCAAAGAGCGTTACTTTATACTCCTCCGGATTTTTGATGGTATTTGGGTTGAGTTGAATCACTACTTTTCCATTTCGAATCGTTCTGGTACCATCTCCAAAATAGATTTCTTTATCTCCTTCTTCATCCCTGCGATCTGCCCACGCTTCAATAGTCCATTGCTTGTATTGTGGATTTTTGGGAAAGAATATCGTTAGTTTCGAAGTGCCCAGTTCGTATGTCAATACCGTATCCCGGTAATGAAAGTCTTCCTGAATAAAGCTGGTCAATGCTTCTTTTTTCTCTTCTTCAGACGGTCCGTACGTAAGTAATATCAGGATCGAAACGGAAATGACAATTACAAATGGCAGGATGATTTTGAGCATAGCGTAAGCCTATTGAATGGCTAAATTAACAATAGGGAATCACTACTTCAACAGAAACGACAAATTGACTTCATTCGAAATGTAATTGTGACTAAACGGATCCGGTTCTGTTGAAATGTTCATAGCATATCCGATCCTGTATTTCCCTTTAATGTCGTATCCGATGAGCGGCGAAATGGATGTATCGAAGTATTCGCTCAGTAATCCACGGGTTTGTACTCCAAACCACAGGTTTCCTTTAAGAGTAGTTGCTGTAACACCGAAATTATCGGAAAATTCCTCTCCGGCACCGACCAATTGAAATCTGGGGATCAACTTCCAGGTTTCGCCCAGATCAAATGTATAATCACCGAAAATCCAAAGGTGTGGTTTCAACTCATATATCAATCCGAATTTTTCTTCCCTGAATTCGGCAGGATATAATTGCGTAACACTTAAACCTATATTCCATTTCTCGTGTCGAAGTGCCAAGCCGGCATCCGCAGTGAATTGCGGGTTATTTGAGATCAGTGCAGGACTCATCTGAGTAGGTGAAACAAACATAATGGCATGCACATCATACTCCTCCAACCCAGCTGAAACCCCGACAGAGAGCGTTGCTGTCTTAATTGGAATGTGATGAGCGAAGGTCACCAAAAACCGTTGGTTTTCATGGATAAAATGTCCGTAGTAGCGGCAACTGAATCCGATTCCGCTTTTGATCTTATCCAGACGCATTGCGTAATTCGCGGAAAGAGCAATCTGATAAGGATAATCTTCGTACATCTTACCTTCCCATGTATCCTTCCAAAGTACACTTGCAGCATGTTTGTACACCGCTCCGGTCATGGCAGGATTGGTATTCATGTAATTGTTCCAGTATTGGGTGTAAACAGGTTCTTGTTGAGCAGTAAGGTTTAAGGAAGTGAAAAGTGTGATTAGATAAGTGTATTTCTTCATGTGGTATTATTTCAATGATGGTAACGCATGTTCTTTCCTGTTATTGGGTTCGGCCAAATAAGTTGTTTCAATTTTGTTCATGCAATATTCCCTCGACTCTTTGTCCATGGCATCCAGCGCCTTCATGCGAATTTTCACAAACTTCAATCCGCGCCAATAATCATCTGGTCGCAGTGTACCTTTATTCGTTTCGGTTTCCCTGAACATGGCGCGAATATTACCAAAGGGTTGACTAATCACCAGATCACCGTCCATATCCGGACAAGCGAAAAGCGTCACCTTATGCTCTTTTGGGTGTTTGATTGCACCTGGTTTCACCGGAATAACGACTTGTCCATTCCGAATCTTCACCGTATGACTCCCAAAGTAAACTCCACTATCACTGTCTTCGTTCCAGGGATTGGACCATGCTTCAATCATCCACTGTTCGAACTGCGGTTTCTTCGGAAAGTAAATCGTGAGTTTGGACGTATCCAGGGTGTATGTCAATACTGTATCTCTAAATTCAAAATCTTCTTCAACGAATTGTTCCCACGCTATTTTTTTCTCATCATCCGAAGGATTGTAGGTCAACATGAGTGTAAACGATACGGAAAAGACGATTACAAATGGAAGGATGATTTTGAGCATGGAATAATACGGTAATTTTCTTAAAAGTACGGTTTTCAATTTAAACTAAAATAGTGATTCGTTTTTGATTAGCTATAAACGCCTGCAAATGGTTCGATTCAGTACCGGTGGCAACACCTACTTCCCTGTTTTATTAACGTTTGTAATATCTTTGATCTGCTTGAAATAAGAAACAATTTCGGCGTACTCGTACCGATTGAAATCGCCAAGGTATTCTTCAGTAATCCTAATCAACTCCAGAACTTTACCTTCCTCCGCTCCGTTTGAAAGCAAGATTTTTTCCTTTGCCAAGAGAAAAGCTGAACGCTTTCCCTTGTGATAGACCAACGAAACCAAATGAGTTTGCCACTCATATCGGAAATTAAACGAAAAAGACATTGTGCTCAGGATTGCTGCCGAAGCTCCCACAATGCTTGTCGCTAAAGAAGATCCTGTATACGATATTACAGGAATACTTGCCGTTGCTGCTATTGCGAAAAAGGTAACCAGATTGTATTTCCGTTGAGCGCTTTTGCCAAGCGATTCGTATTGCTTGATTTCTTTGTCAATATAGTCCGCCATCAACGTATTAATGTGACTTAGAAGTTCATCAAGTTTTCCTGAACCTCCCTCTTTCTGTGTAATTGTAATTGACATATTGAACGATTAATGATTAAACTTCCACCTTACCCGCTCTCCGCTTCCAAAACGGAGATTCCGCCCAACGCCTTTCCGACGCATAGTAGCCGTTTCGCATTTCCAAATACGTTCCGAAGTGATCCAGAACAAAACGCGAATAAGCTTTTCCGGCTTCGGTATTTCCAAGGAAGTATTGCTCGACAACACGTGCACTGTTAATACCTGAATTGATTGCATGCCCGATTCCAAGGGCTGAAATAGGATCGAAACAAGCGGCGGCATCTCCGGCTGCTATCCAGTTCTGGTCTCCGGGAAGTAAGGCTACTTTGCTGTTGATGGCGTAATGTCTGAATGCTTCCGGTGCAGGCAGTTGTTTCAGAACAGCTGCCACGTGTTTGCTCTTCAGGCCATGTGTTAACCACGTTTCCGGATTGTTTAGATCCAGTTGTTTCAGAAGATCTGCATCCGTGATGAAAGCTATGGCAACTTTGCTGTTCGGAAGCGGAGTCAGGTAATACCAACCGTGTTCGGTTGTTTCCAGAACAGTTTGATGCGGAATCGATTGTGTGTCTTCAAGCGCATAATAAGCGTAGAGTGCAATCAGGTTGTCTTCCTTGTGCACAAGAGCATGTTCTTTTTTTACAATCAATGCGTTCTTTCCACTGCAATCAATCAGATAGCGCGCTTGAAGTTGTACAAACACTCCGTTGTATTCGATTCCCAGTTGCCAGTTTTCGGGTCCATTGATTTCCGTTACACGGGCCGGACGAAAAAGTGCCGTTCCGAGTTTTTCAGCTTCAGAAAGCAAGAGTTCGTCAAACTGCCGACGATCCAGGTGCATTCCGTTTCCTTGTCCGGAAAACAGTAGATCCCGAACAACCAATTCGTCGTTTCCCCATGCTGCGGCATGCGCGTAAGACGGCAAATGCATTTGTTCCAGTTGTTCGCGCTCCAAACCAAGGTAGGAAAGCAATGGAAAAATGGATGGCGAAACGGATTCTCCGGCACGGTAATCGTCGAATTCCACGCGCTCTACAAGTGCAACCGATAAGTCGGTGTATTTGCGCAATGTAATAGCGGCGGCAGCCCCTGCCGGGCCACCGCCGATTATGATAACGTCAAAAGATGTCTTCATTCTTGCTATTAATGTCCGAAACGTCTTCCGCGGGAATTTACCTGAACCGGTTTCGGCGCTTCAGCGTGGTACGCTTTCACGTGGCTTGCCAGTTTCAGTTTGTTCACTTGCTCGTTTGGCGGTTTCTGATCTTCGTCTTTCATGAACCACGCCGGAAGGTAATTGCTGTCGTCTCCCGTAATGAAGCTGGTTACGTTTCCGATTCCCACACTCACTGGTTGGAAACGGTCGTAATTACGCTCTTTTTCAACGAAGTACGGATACTGACGACCGTA
>CBIHND010000031.1:0-55386 GCA_966211245.1 uncultured Fluviicola sp.
ATTGCTTTATGGAAGACAAGCTCTATGGTTGAATGCCTAATATCGTTTACAACACTTTGTATGTGTTACGCTTTCATTGCAATTCTGACACTCTACACAGCCGGTCTGATAATTCCTCTTGCAGGTGCTGCAGGAGGTGCGTTAGTCAACTTTACACTTACTGAACGATTGAAACGGAAAATCTCCTATAAAAAATTCATCGGATTCGGTTTTTTAGCAACCTTACCCGGTTTTCTTCTTTTCTTCATTAACCTTTCTCCTGGCGAAGGTATCATCTTCGCTTCTGTAACGGGATTATGGCAAGCGGTTATTGGAATCATGTTCATCAGGGAAATTCACAAAAAAGAAGACGGAATTGAAAACAACTTTGACAAGGAATTGAAGCAGTACCTCAATGAAGGAGTAAACAAAACCCACAGACAATAGTCTTTGGTCTTAAGCCCATTGTCTCCTGTCTTTACCTATCTTTGACTCATGCGACTGTTACTCATCGTATTGTTCGGTATTCTGATTTCTTCCTGCGGAGGTAAAACTTCCAAATGGAATGAAACCCTGAATACGTGCATCGCCTCCAGCGATTCTACAGCTCATTATTTCCAAAATGAACTGAGTCTTGAAGACGTAACGACCAGCATTCAATATGCAGAAGAACTTTGGAGACAAACAACAACCGCAATTTCAGCAGATACATTAAGTCTTGATTTTGCGGAAGATCTGGATGCATTCAACGTTGCTTTTCATGACGCAAAAAATCTCGCGACGGAATACGAACAGTGTAAAACTGCCAATGCAACCGCTCGCATCCGACTTGAAAACCTGAAGACAGATATCGCAAACGGTGCAGGAAACAGATCCGAGTATTGCGCAAGCGTACAGCACGAAAAAGAGGAATTAACAAAAATTCGAAACCACTGTACCGATATTCGGCGTAGATTCGAGGAATTGAAAACGTCTACAGCACAATTTGAACAGGCTCTGGCACGTTATTCGAATGAGTAAGCGAAGCTTCCGTTAGCAACATGAAATTAATTCTTGTCATATTCTCCTTATTGACCTGCGTGTGTTTGCACGCCCAACCAACCAGTACAGATCAACAGTTGGCGAATTTGTATTACAACAACGGTGAATTTGGGAAGGCACTTCCTTATTTCGAGAAGATTGTAGCATCCAAAACAGTAGTCAAATTTGATCAGCTGCGATACGTTGATTGCCTGGAGAAAACAGGTAATGTCAAAGAAGCTGAGAAAGTATTGAAAAAACTGGCGACTAATAATCCCAAGGACTACGAATATACCATCCTCCTCTCCGATTTCTATAATCGAAACGAAAACATAGATGCCGAGGAAAAACTGCTCAATGACCTCATCAAGCGTGTTAGTGAAAACGGCTACGAAGTAAACGAATTGTACCAGGCATTTTTGAAAAAAGGAAAAGCAGACTGGGCTTTGAAAACGCTGGAATCGGGAAGAAAAAGCCTGAAAAAGAATTACCCGTTGTACCTTCAATTTGCTGAAGTATATAGCGTTTTGGGAAAAACAGATGAAATGCTCAAAGAGTATTTCGATGCCCTGGAATATTATCCGAATTATGCGGATGTCATTCAAACCGATCTTACCAATATGATCGACTTCTCGGATGACTCAAACGGCGTTTATCAAAAGTTGAAGGAGCTCCTCCTGACTAAAATCCAGAAAAACCCCAACGACCTGATTTACCCTCAAATGCTGGTTTGGTTGTTTACACAGAAAAAGGAATTCCGAAGCGCATTGGTACAGGCTCAGGCCCTCGACAAACGCTCCGGAAATAACGGTTCTGTTGTTATGAACCTGGCGGAAGTTTGTGTTATGAATCAGGATTATGCGGTTGCCAGATCAGCTTACCAATACGTCATTGGCCTTGGTTCGGATAAAGCAAACTATTACGCCGCCTATACTTCCTTGTTGAATGTTCAGTACCGTGAAATCACCATTGAGAAAAAAGCAACACCAGAGGTTATATCGGCTGCTATCAAAGATTATCATGGTGCGATCGATATTCTGGGATTTAACCGAAAGTCCGTTGGGCTTGTTCGCGAACTGGCCGAAATCGAAGCGTATTACAACAACAATGCGGTTGGCGCCCAAAACTTATTGGACAGCGTACTCGTTCTGCCGGGATTGACCGATCTGGAAAAGGCACAGGTAAAAATGTTGCTTGCAGATATTTTGGTGTTGGAAGACGACATCTGGCAGGCCTCACTTTACTACATGCAGGTCGACAAAGACTTTAAATTCGAAACCATCGGCTCTGAGGCGAAATTCAAAAACGCTCGTGTCTTCTATTACGATGGCGATTTCAAGTTCGCACAATCACAATTAGACATTCTCAAGCAATCGACTTCCAAACTCATTGCTAATGATGCCATGAAGCTCTCGGTATTGATTACGGACAATCTTGGTCTTGACAGCAACTATACGGCAATGTACCAGTTCGCTCAGGCCGACTTACGTCTGCAGCAACATCAGTATGCAACAGCATTTCAGATGTACGATTCCATTCAGCGCGAATTTCCCGATCACGGGCTAGCCGATGAAATTCTTCTTCGTAAAGCACAAGCGATGCAGGATCAGGGAAGATGGGAAGAAGCAATAGCTTACCTCGAAAAAATCGTGCAGTACCATTTCTACGACATCCTTGCCGACGATGCTGTATTCCAAATGGGAGACATCTACGAACACCATTTGAACAACAAGGAAAAAGCAGCAGAATGCTACAAGAAGATTCTCTTCGAATGCAAAGGAAGTCTGCTGACGGTTGAAGCCCGTAAACGTTTCCGTTTGCTGCGTGGCGATGCGGTTTCCGATGAAGATCTGGATCAGTAATATTCAAAAAACATATTGCCTGTAGTGACAGGTCGTCCCGAAGCTTCGGGATCCCTACCACACATTCGCTCAAACATCATCTCATCCGGTCGAGTTTGTCAGTTCAAGCTTGTCAGTTCGAGCTTGTCGAGAACAGGGCACAAAAAAAAGCCCCAACTTTCGTTGAGGCTTTTTCCATCAATTCATACACCGAGATGGATGCATCAATTGATAACTACTGCTACTAACCAATACAAAGGTACGTCTTTTTTTGAATTGTCCAAACAAAACCACGGAAATATTCGATGAAAACGTTAAAATATTCATTTTGAACCCCATTTTTATGTGAAGGAATTCACCTTTTGCATCATTCGGAATGCTTAACCTTCCGAATACCCAGTAAAATAAGGTGTTTAGCGTGCAAAAGAAACTGTTATGAATCTAACTTTTTGGTCGTTCCTGATCGCAAAAAAATTCGACCAATTGCACCAAATCATCGACGGCAAAACTATCTTATTTAGATTCTTTTTAAATAGCTTGAAATACCTTACCTTAACGTTAAAATCCCTTAAATTCGCAGGTCTTAAAATTAGATGTTATGTCTACTGCAGTAGATTATGTTCCAATTTTGATTCAGGCTGGTGTAGCCGTGGGCTTTGTAATTACCACGTTAGTGGTTGCACCGATGCTCGGACCAAAATTGAGAGGTAAGAAAAAAGATGCCAACTGGGAATGTGGTATCGAAGAAATTGGAAACGCTCGTTTCCCTGTATCCATACGTTATTTATTGACCGCGATTTTGTTCGTGTTATTCGATGTGGAAGTGATCTTCTTCTACCCGTATGCCGTGAACTTTAAGGCCCTGCAAATGGAGGGATTGATTGCAGTGATGGTGTTCGTAGGGTTCTTCCTTACAGGATTCTTTTATGTTCTTAAAAAAGGTGCACTGGAATGGGAAAAGTAGAGATCATTAATGATGTTGAAACGTTCAACGGTGAAGGGTTTCAACTGGCAATGCTCGACAAAGTAATTGCTGCTGCACGCGCAAACTCCGTGTGGCCGTTACCGTTTGCAACATCCTGCTGTGGAATTGAATACATGGCAACAATGGGATCCAACTACGATTTGGCACGATTCGGAATGGAGCGTATGTCGTTCTCTCCACGTCAGGCTGATTTGTTAATCGTAGCAGGAACCATCTCCAAAAAACTTGCTCCAATCCTTAAGCAGGTGTACGAACAAATGGCTGAACCGAAATGGGTGCTTTCTGTTGGTGCATGTGCTTCTTCAGGTGGAATTTTCGATACTTACTCTGTTCTTCAGGGAATTGATCGTGTAATTCCTGTCGACGTTTACGTACCTGGATGTCCCCCTCGTCCGGAACAAATCATCGAAGGGATTATGAACATTCACCGATTGGTGAAACACGAAAGTCTTCGTCGTCGCTATTCCGATGAATACAAACATTTGTTGAACAAATACCATTTGAACGAAGATGAGTAATCTGACAAATGAGCGCGTACTGGAACGTTTAACAGAACAGTTCGGTACTGCGGTTCTCTCCAGTGAAACCCCATACAATTTGCTGACCGTAGAAGTTCCGGCTGACAACATCCACGAGATCATCAAGTGGTTGAAAGAGGATGCTGAATTGAAAATGTCATTCCTGACATTGATCGGCGCAGTTCATTACCCGGAACAAACCGGACGCGAACTGGCAGTGAATTACCACTTGCATTCATTGGTTCATAACGTTCGTCTGAGATTGCGTGCGTTTATTCCAATCGAAAACCCGAACATTCAATCGATTACGGATATTTACGTTGGTGCCGACTGGCAGGAGCGTGAAACATACGACTTCTTCGGAGTGAACTTCATCGGACACCCGAACCTGACTCGTATCCTTAACGAAGACGATATGGATTACTTCCCAATGCGTAAAGAATACCATCTGGAAGACGCAACACGTGAAGATAAAGACGATCGCTACTTCGGTAGATAATAAGCAGAAATTATGAGTAACTCTGTACATAAACCGGTAAGCTTGTTCTCGAAAGATACGATCGACGGAGAATTGGCAACACTGAACCTCGGTCCTACTCACCCGGCAACTCACGGTATTTTCCAAAACGTACTTACTGTTGACGGTGAAAAAATTCTGAACTCTGTTCAAACCGTTGGTTATATCCACCGTGCTTTTGAAAAACTTTCAGAGCGTCGCCCTTACAACCAAATTACTCCGATTACAGACCGTTTGAACTACTGTTCTTCCCCGATCAATAACATGGGATGGGAGATGACGGTAGAAAAGCTAATCGGTGCCGAAATTCCAAAGCGCGTTGATTACATGCGCGTGATCATCATGGAGTTGGCGCGTATCGCCGATCACCTGGTGTGTAACTCGGTAATTGGTGTAGATACCGGAGCATTGACCGGATTTACCTACATGTTCCAGCAACGCGAAGCAATCTACGAATTGTACGAGGAAGTTTGTGGAGCTCGTTTAACAACAAATATTGGCCGTATCGGAGGTTTTGAAAGAGACTTCAACGATACATTCTATAAGAAACTGGACAACTTCCTGAAGAAGTTTCCGAAGGAATTCGAAGATTTCGATAGCCTGTTGACACGTAACCGCATCTTTATGGATCGTACCATTGGTGCAGGTCCAATTGAAGGACAACGTGCATTGGATTATGGTTTCACGGGGCCGAACCTTCGCGCTGCAGGTGTTGACTACGACGTTCGTGTAACGAGTCCGTATTCTTCTTACCAGGATTTTGAATTCGATATTCCGGTAGGAACTCAGGGAGATACGTACGACCGTTTCTGCGTTCGTCAGGAAGAAATTCGCCAAAGTTTGCGCATCATTCGTCAGGCATTGGATAACATGCCGGAAGGATCGCATTTTGCACCAAATGTTCCGGAATTCTACCTTCCAAGAAAAGACGATGTGTACACGAAAATGGAAGCATTGATCTACCACTTTAAGATTGTTATGGGTGAAACACCGGTTCCTGTCGGAGAAGTGTACCACAGTGTTGAAGGAGGTAACGGAGAACTAGGATTCCATTTGATTTCAGACGGTGGCCGTACGCCTTACCGTTTGCAATTCCGCAGACCTTGTTTTATTTATTATCAAGCATATCCGGAAATGATCAAGGGTCAAACCATCTCTGATGCCGTATTGGTATTGAGTTCCCTGAATGTAATTGCTGGAGAATTAGACGCATAAGATATGAGTGCACCAAAAACAAAACCAACAGCTGATGGACCAATGCCGGAATTTAGTCCGGAAGCAATGGCTGAGGTACAGCGTATCATCAAACTGTTTCCGGAAGGAAAACAGAAAAGTGCTTTAATGCGCATCCTTCACCTTGCCGAAGAAGAATTTGGCGGGTGGTTGAGCGTTCCAACAATGAACTACGTTGCAGGATTATTGAATATCCAGCCAATTGAGGTATACGAAGTAGCTACTTTCTATACCATGTTCAACATCGAAAAACCTGGAAAGGTGGTTTTGGAAGTGTGTAGAACAGGACCATGTATGTTGGTTGGGTCTGACAATATTATCAGTCACATTGAAAATAAACTGAACATTAAAGTTGGCGAAACTTCTGCCGATGGAATGTTCACATTGAAAACTGCAGAGTGCCTCGGTGCTTGTGGTTACGGACCAATGTTGCAGTGTGGCAAACATTATCACGAACATTTAACACCTGAAAAAGTGGATTCGCTATTGGATACACTTCGTAAGGAACATTCAACTTCATCGAACTAAGAAAGATGGGAAGAAAGTTATTATTGGAACACGCTAACGTTCCCGGAATTGAAACTTACGAGGTATACCGCAAACACGGCGGATACCGTTCGGTGGAAAAAGCATTGAAAACCATGTCCCCGCAAAATGTACTCGAAGAAGTTCAGGCTTCCGGATTACGTGGTCGTGGAGGAGCAGGTTTCCCTACCGGAATGAAATGGTCTTTTTTGGCGAAGCCGGAAGGGGTTCCGCGTTACCTGTTGTGTAATGCCGACGAATCTGAGCCCGGCACATTCAAAGATCGTTACCTGATGGAAAAAATTCCTCACTTGTTGGTGGAAGGAATGATTACATCGAGCTACGCGCTGGGAGCAAATCAATCGTACATCTATATCCGCGGTGAATACATGTGGGTATTGGAAATCGTTGAAAAAGCAATTGCTGAAGCGTACGCAAACGGTTGGTTAGGAAAAAACATCTTAGGATCGGGCTATGACCTTGATTTGGCAATCGCACCGGGAGGTGGAGCCTACATCTGTGGTGAAGAAACGGCTTTGATCGAATCATTGGAAGGAAAGCGCGGAAATCCACGTATCAAACCTCCATTCCCTGCTGTTAAAGGATTGTGGGGATGTCCTACTGTAGTAAACAACGTAGAATCTATTGCTGCCGTAGTTCCGATTGTGAACGATGGCGGTGCAGAATATGCAAAAATCGGAATCGGGAAAAGTACAGGAACCAAGTTGATCTCAGCTTGTGGTAACCTGGCTAAACCTGGTGTGTACGAAATCGAATTGGGTCTTTCTGTTGAGGAATTCATCTACTCTGACGAATGGTGTGGTGGAATCGCAAACGGAAAGAAACTGAAAGCGTGTGTACCTGGAGGTTCTTCCGTTCCGATCTTACCTGCAAACCTGGTTTGCAAAACTGCCGAAGGAGAAAATCGTCTGATGACTTACGAAAGTTTGGCTGACGGAGGATTTGCTTCAGGATCCATGTTGGGTTCCGGAGGATTCATTGTCTTCGATGAAGACCAGTGTATTGTTCGAAATACCTGGAACTTTGCCCGTTTCTATGCTCACGAATCGTGTGGACAATGTTCACCTTGCCGCGAAGGAACTGGTTGGATGGAAAAAGTCCTGCACCGTTTGGAATACGGACAAGGAAACATGCGCGACATCGACCTTCTGGCAGAAATCAACAAAAAAATTGAAGGAAATACCATTTGTCCGCTCGGTGATGCAGCAGCATGGCCGGTTGCAGCGGCAATCCGTCATTTCCGTGAAGAATTCGAATGGCACGTTACCAATCCTGACGAAGCGCAAACGCGCAACTTCGGTATTGCATCACATCACATGCCTTTGGTATAATAAACTTGGTGAAAATGAAAGTTACCATAGACGATATTGAAGTAGAAGTAGAACCGGGAACAACGATCCTGAACGCTGCTCGTAAAATTGGTGGAGAGGTAGTCCCTCCGGCAATGTGCTACTACAGTAAATTAGAAGGAAGTGGTGGAAAATGCCGTACCTGTTTGGTTGAAGTAGCCGCAGGTTCCGCAGCAGATCCGCGTCCAATGCCGAAGCTCGTTGCATCTTGTTCCACTCCTGTAATGGACGGAATGGTTGTTAAAAGCAAATCTTCAGACCGCGTAAAAGAAGGTCGAGAGGCTGTTACCGAATTCCTGCTGATCAATCACCCGCTGGATTGTCCGATTTGTGACCAGGCAGGAGAATGTCACCTGCAAGACCTTAGTTTCGAGCATGGAAAGGCCGGGACACGTTACGAAGAAGAACGTAGAACGTACGATCCGATTGACATCGGTGATAAGATCAAGTTGCACATGAACCGTTGTATTCTGTGCTATCGTTGTGTTTTCACTGCAAATCAAATCACTGACAAACGCGTTCACGGTGTTCTGCACCGCGGTGAACATGCGGAAATCAGTACATATATTGAACAGGCAATCGACAACGATTTCTCCGGAAACGTAATCGATGTATGTCCGGTTGGAGCGTTGACAGACAAAACATTCCGTTTCAAGAGCCGTGTTTGGTTCCTGAAGCCAATGAACGCTTCTTGTGAATGTACCAAATGTGCCGGAAAAGCAACAGTTTGGATGTTCGGAGACGAAATTTACCGCGTTACCGGTCGCAAAGACCAATACGGTGAAATCGAAGACGTTGACGGAAAACCGGGATGGATTTGCAACGACTGTCGCTTCGAGAAAAAAGACAAATCAAAGTGGAACATCGAAGGTCCGCGTGTTATTAATCGTCATTCTGTAATCTCTCAGGGACATTACATTACTTCTGATGCTAAACGCGAGGCTAAAAAACTAAACAGTAAATAAGATGTTGTTTAAAATCATATTAATTGTCGCGTTGTTTGCCCTTACCTTAGGAATCGCAGCGTATTTGACACTAATGGAACGTAAAGTTGCCGCCTGGTTACAGGATCGTGTTGGTCCGGATAGAGCAGGACCATGGGGATTGTTGCAACCATTGGCTGATGGTGGAAAGATGTTCTTCAAAGAAGATTTTATTCCGGCAAATGCAGACCGTTGGTTGTTCATTCTCGGACCTGGTATTGCCATGTTCACGGCATTCCTAACGGGAGCCGTAATTCCATGGGGGCCAGATTTCACATTGTACGGAGAAACATTCACGATGCAAGTTTCCAACGCAAA
Organism: uncultured Fluviicola sp.; assembly: GCA_966211245.1. Lineage (GTDB taxonomy): Bacteria > Bacteroidota > Bacteroidia > Flavobacteriales_D > Crocinitomicaceae > Fluviicola. The sequence goes on from CBIHND010000031.1 coordinate 9,290, forward strand.
CATCGGAGTATTGTTCGCAATGGGAATTGCTTCGATTGGTGTTTATGGAATTTTGATCGGAGGATGGGCGTCGAATAACAAATTCTCGTTATTCGGAGCTATTCGAGCAAGTTCTCAAATGATTTCCTACGAATTGGCGATGGGCGTTTCGATCATCACAATCGTGATGATGTCGGGGAGCTTAAATCTTCGCGATATCGTGGATCAACAAGCTGGTTTCTGGAAAGACGGTTGGTTTACCTGGAATTTCTTCAAACAACCAATTTGTTTCCTTGTATTCCTGATTTGTGCGTTGGCAGAATGTAACCGTGCACCTTTCGACCTTGCAGAATGTGAATCGGAATTGATTGGTGGTTACCACACGGAATTCGGTGCAATGAAACTAGGATTCTTCCTGTTTGCGGAGTACATCAACATGTTCATTTCCTGTGCGATCATTTCTACAGTATTCTTCGGAGGTTACCACTTCCCATTTGAAAGTCATGTGTCTGAATTCTGGTTCGCTATCATTGGACCATTGGTTCTTCTCGGAAAAACAATCTTCTTCATTTTTGTATTCATGTGGATACGTTGGACGCTGCCACGTTTCCGCTACGATCAATTGATGCATTTGGGTTGGAAGAAATTGATTCCAATTTCGATTGTCAACCTATTGATTACAGGGGTTGTTATTGCCTGGACATCAGGATGGTTCAATGGGAAGCAACCTGAAGTAAGCAAACAGAAAACCGAAGTTTCAAAGGAATTAAGCATGAATTCCACTAACAATAAATAACCTCGAACGAGCAATGGAAAGTTTATCAAATCGTAAAAAGGTTGTTTCGAACAAAAAGATGTCCGTTTGGGAATCCATGTACCTTCCGGCAATTATCGGAGGTATGTTCATTACCCTCAAACACTTGTTCAGAAAACACAATACCATAAAATACCCTGAAGTTCAACGTGAATTTGCACCGGTTTACCGCGGACAACACGTTTTGAAACGTGACGAACAGGGACGCGAAAACTGTACAGCATGTGGATTGTGTGCCGTAGCATGTCCTGCGGAAGCAATTACAATGACTTCTGCCGAACGTAAGAAAGGCGAAGAACATTTGTACCGCGAGGAGAAATACGCAGACAAGTACGAAATCAATATGTTGCGTTGCATTTTTTGCGGATTGTGTGAAGAAGCATGTCCGAAGGAAGCTATCTTCCTGACGGATCGTATTGTTCCAACGTACTTCGAGCGCGAAGATTTCGTATACGGAAAAGACAAATTGGTTGAGGATATGGATAACCGTATTGATATCAGCAAACGCCAGCTAACCGGAAAACGCCCTGCAAGATGAGTTTAGAGTACATTTTTTATATTCTCGGTGGTCTGACCATTGCAACCGCTTTGATGGTTGTTTTGAGTAAACACCCTGTTAGAAGCGTATTGTACCTGGTACTTACGTTCTTCATGATCACAGCAAATTACGTATTGATGAACGCTCAGTTCGTTGCAATCGTAAACATCATCGTATATGCCGGAGCCATCATGGTATTATTCCTCTTCGTATTGATGTTGCTGAACCTCAACAAAGACAATGAGCCACGTGGTTCTGCACTCGCAACAATTGGTTCGGGTGTTGCTGCAGGCATTTTGCTGGTAGTTCTGGTTGCTGCTACACGCGATGCAAGTATCGCTACCACAGAAATCACCGAGCAATCCGCAAATGCAGGTTTGGTTGAAAACCTTGGTCAACTTCTATTTTCAAAATACGTGCTTCCTTTTGAAGTGTCCTCTATTCTGTTCATCGCAGCAATGGTAGGGGCAGTTCTTTTGGCTAAGCGCGACAAACAAAACGCAGAATAGCATGTTATTATCCGCTAATTTATTTGAATCCGGAGTTCGTATCGAACACTATATGACGTTAGCCACAGTGCTTTTCGTGATCGGTGTTTTCGGTGTACTCTATCGAAAAAACGCCATCATTCTGTTGATGTGCATTGAATTGATGTTGAATTCGGTGAATTTGTTATTGGTTGCGTTTTCTACGTATTTTGGAAAGGCCGACGGACAAATTTTCGTCTTCTTTATTATGGTGGTAGCTGCCGCAGAAGCAACAGTCGGGTTATCGATACTCGTATTGTTGTACCGTAATTCGCGCGCAACTGATATCCGATTGTTTAACAGATTAAAGAACTAACATGTCGGCATCACAGTTACTCCCTATCATTATTGGGCTTCCTTTGTTGGGAGCATTGATTAACGGAACGATTGGCAAAAACCTCTCGAAAACCGTTGTCGGAGCAATCGCAACCACCGTTATGGCTGGATCGTTCGCTTTGGCTTTAACGCTATTCTTCCAGGTACAGCACACCGAAGGAGAAGTGGTGAACCTTTTCACGATGCTAAAAACTGACGGATTCCAGTTAAACGTTAGCTTTCTTGCGGATAATCTTTCGCTTTGGATGACGCTCATTGTAACCGGAGTGGGAACATTGATTCACCTGTTCTCTACGGGTTACATGAAACACGATGATGGTTTCTACAAGTTCTTCGTTTACCTGAACCTGTTCATCTTCGCGATGTTGATTCTTGTTCTGGGTAGCAACTACTTCTTGTTGTTCTTCGGATGGGAAGGTGTAGGAATCTGTTCGTACTTGCTGATCGGTTTCTGGTACAGCGATTTCAAAAACACATTGGCTGCACGTAAAGCATTCATCATGAACCGTATCGGTGACCTTGGATTACTGGTTGGTTTGTTCCTGATGTTGTCTCAGTTTGGAACGTTGGAATACCGCGAAATTGCGGACATTGTTCTTGGCGGAAAAATGGAGTTGTCACAGTGTATGGCCATGTGTATTACCGGATGTTTGTTCATCGGAGCAACCGGTAAATCTGCACAAATTCCATTGTTTACCTGGCTTCCGGATGCGATGGCTGGTCCAACACCGGTGTCTGCATTGATCCACGCCGCTACCATGGTTACTGCCGGTATCTTTTTGGTAATGCGTTCGAACTTCCTGTTTGAAGCCTCTCCTGCAATGCAGGACATCATGCTGTACGTTGGTTTGGCTACTTCCATCGTTGCTGCATTTATTGCAATGCGCCAAAACGACATCAAGAAAGTATTGGCTTATTCAACAGTTTCTCAATTGGGAATGTTGTTTGTTGCATTGGGAATGGGAGCTTACACCGCTGCTTTGTTCCACGTTACAACGCACGCATTCTTTAAAGCATTGTTATTCCTTGGTTCAGGTTCTGTTATCCATGCCATGTCGGACGAACAGGATATACGCGTAATGGGTGGTCTTCGCAAGAAGATTCCGGTTACGCACGCCACCTTCCTTATCGGAACATTGGCAATCTCCGGATTCCCGTTGCTTTCAGGGTTCTATTCAAAAGACGAAATCATTGCACACGCTTATGAGCATGGAATGTGGTTGTATGTTGCATTGATGGCAAGTGCCGCTTTGACCGCGATCTATATGTTCCGTTTGTACTTCGTTACGTTCCATGGGTCTTTCCGCGGAACACACGAACAAGAACACCATGTACATGAGGGTCCTGCTTCTATGACACTTCCGTTGATCATCCTTGCGGTTCTTTCCATTTTCGGTGGTATTCTGAACCTGCCTGGAATCTGGTTACACAATCAGGCGCATTGGATGAGTCATTTGTTCAACACAAACGTTGCCGGAATCAATGTGCTTCCTGAGCACAAAGAGGATCCGAATCTTGCATTGATGTTGATGATCGCCGCATCAGCAATGTCGATCATTATTTTGGTGTTAACGTACATCGTTTACGGCAAAAAGAACAGTGTTCCGGTTGCAGACGATCAGGTGAAAGGCTGGGAGAAATTGTCGATGAACAAATTGTACTTCGATGAGATTTACGACTTCTTGTTCGTAAAGCCAACATTGTGGTTGTCTGAAAAAGTGAACCGTTACTTCGAGCTCGCCGTATTGCACCGCGGTGTAGTAGGTCTCGGTTCGCTGGTTGGAAGAACCGGTGATTTGGTTCGCAAAGTTCAAACCGGTAGAACAGATACGTACATCCTTTGGATGGTGTTCGGTTTGATTGGTCTAGTTATTTATTTCCTCACTTATAAATTCTAATTCGTGGAACTGTTAATATTCATTCTACCGATATTCTTTGCGTTAGCTGTATTTGCAGTTCCGCAATCCATGGTTCGTGTAATGGGACTAATTGGTTCTGTTGCAATTCTTGGATTCGTGTCGTTCCTTATTTGTAGCTACCACCCGGGAGGTCGTGAAATGTACCACGCTTTTGGCTCTAACGTCTGGATCGAAAACTACGGAATTACACTTCAATTTGGTTATGATGCCATTTCACTGGTAATGCTGTTGCTGGCTGCCGGATTGGTATTATTGATTCTATTGAGCAACTACCAGCGTGACCTGGCCCACAACAAGCAATTCACTTCCATGGTGTTTTTCATGTTGTTTGGTTTGTTCGGAGTGTTCACTGCATTCGACGGATTGTGGTTTTATGTCTTCTGGGAAATCACATTGATTCCAATCTTCCTGATTTGCTGGTGGTTTGGAGCTGAAGACCGCAAACCTGCATTGATGAAATTCTTCATCTATACGTTCGTTGGATCGTTGGCAATGTTGGCTTCGTTGATCGGAATCAAACAATTGGCACCAAGCTTTGCATACCTTGATTTGGTAAATGTAATGTTTGAATCCGGATGCACCGCTTGCCTGTTATTGTGTGGGTTCTTCCTTGCTTTTGCGATCAAAATCCCAATCTTCCCGTTCCATACCTGGCAGGCCGACACGTATACGAAATCGCCAATGGCCGGAACGATGTTGCTTTCGGGAATTATGCTGAAAATGGCATTGTACGGAATGATGCGCTGGATGTTGCCATTGTTTCCTGAAGCGTTGGAATGCGCGACGCAACCAATCATTATTTTGGGAACAATAGGTGTGGTTTACGGAGCTGTGCTTGCGATCAAACAAAACGACATGAAGCGTTTGTTCGCTTACGCATCCCTTTCTCACGTTGGATTGATCGCAGCGGGAATCATGACCGCTAACGTTGATGCATTCTCAGGAAGTATCGTTCAGATGATTAATCACGGTTTGGTTGCGGTTGGATTGTTCCTTGCAGCAGACGTGATCGAAAGAAGAACAGGAACACGTACACTTCAGGATTTGGGTGGAATTGCAAAACAAGCTCCGAAGTTCGGATTCTGGTTTGCTGCACTTGCTTTTGCATCAGTGTCGGTTCCATTTACCAGCGGATTCATTGGAGAATTTATGTTATTAAAGGGATTGTACGATTATCAGTCGATCATCGGAATCATCGCCGGAACAACGTTGATTCTTGGAGCGGTTTACACGTTCCGTGCTTACCAATTGAGCATGTACGGGCCTGTAAAACTTTCCGTTTTCGCTGACTTGCACTGGAGCGAATTGGTTGTATTCGCCTTAATTATGATTGTAGTGGTAATACTTGGAGTCTATCCTGCAGCTATTATCGATTTTGTAAAGCCAAGCGTAGAAAACTTGATTGCTATCATAAATCCAAGTATTTAATTGTAACAGATGGACGCATTAATAGTATTGTTTGCCAGCGGATTGATTTCATTGTTTTCCGCTTTCACTAAAAAACCTGCAGTTGTTGTCACTTCAGCATTAGCCGGAGTTGCACTAACCATTGCATTGTTGCTTTGTCAGATTTACAGTGGACACAGCTACATCAAATTGAATTACGACGGCCTTGAGTTTTCGGAAAGAACGCTGTATTACTGTTTGGCAACTACCAGTTTAACTTTCCTGATCATTGCATTGGGTTATCAGCGCTTCCGCGAAAACGTTGAGCATACAGGTGAATACATCGGTTTGTTGATTTTCTCTGCGACAGGGGCAATGGTCATGTTCTCCTTTACGGATATGTTCATGTTCTTCATTGGTTTGGAGATTCTGTCTATTCCAATTTACGTAATGGCTGGAAGCAAGAAAGACGATCTTCGATCCAACGAATCTGCGTTGAAGTACTTCCTGATGGGAGCATTTGCAACAGGAATCCTGTTATTTGGTATTGCATGGGTATACGGAGCAACCGGAAGTTTCAATCTTCATGAGATTCAACTGGCCACTGAGAATGGCGTAGAGCACAACGGAATGCTTTTGATCGGCGTATTATTGATTCTCGCGTCGTTCTTGTTTAAAGTTGGGGCTGCTCCATTCCACTTCTGGAGTCCGGACGTTTATGACGGAGCACCACATTCAGTGACCGCATTCATGGCATCGGTAGTTAAGTTCGCTGCTTTCGGAGCATTCCTGAAATTGTTCGGTTCTGCATTCGGGAACCAATTCCTTCACGATTTCTGGGCACCTGTACTGGCGCTTGTTATTGTGATCACCTTATTCGTAGGAAACCTTTCAGCTCTTCGTCAGATGGGACTGAAGCGTTTAATGGCATACTCATCCATTACTCACGGCGGATATACCTTACTGGTAATCATCACCTTGGGAATGAATTCCATTCAGGATTTGTGGTTCTACATGACGGCTTACGGATGTTCCATCATCGGATTGATCGCACTAGGTTTAGCTGTAAATGATAACGAAGATCGTTTGGACTCTTTGAAAGGATTAATTTACAGAAATCCGATTCTGGGAGTTACGGGGATTATTGCTTTGCTTTCATTGGCGGGTATTCCTCCAACAGCAGGCTTCTTCGGTAAGTACATGGTCTTTTCTTCAGCGTGGGAAAATTATTGGTGGTTAGTGATCATTGCCTTGGTCAATTCAGGAATCGGTATTTACTATTACGTAAAATTGATTGGAATTATCGTTTCTCGTCCGGAAGGAGAGATTTCGCCGATTCGTATTAACGGATTGACCTTGGGAGTAATAGTGATTGCAGCCGCTGCAACGCTTGCACTTTCCTGTGTGCTTCCGCATATCCTGATGTAAATCAGAATTTTAAGCGGTAGTAAGTTCCGTTTTCCCGATCAATGATCAGATCGGCATCCAATTGTTGCGTTAACGTGATAATGAGTTGCATACCCAGACTTTCGGCATCTTCTATGACGAAGTTTTTCGGTAAACCGATTCCATTATCACCTAATACAATTTCGAAGTGCTGATGATCCTCATCCAGTGAATTGACTGAAATAGTGATGGTTCCGCTATTTCCGGGAAACGCATATTTGGTGCTGTTGCTCACAACTTCGTTTACAATTAGTCCGAGAGGAATCATTTTCTCCGAATCAAACGTCAGGTATTCGTCGATCTGGAAATCGAAAACGATTGCTGAAGATGTTGGCCGGAAGACACTATGAATGTTCTCACATAAACGCGAAAAATACAGCCTGGCATTGATTCTGCTCAAATCTTTAGATTGATACAGCATCTCGTGAATGAGTGCCATCGTCATGATTCGGTTCTTACATTCGTTGATCAATGCAGTAAACTCAGGATCCGTTGAATACGACGACTGCAAATTGAGCAAACTGGAAACGATCTGGAGGTTATTCTTCACACGGTGGTGGACTTCCTTGAGCAACGCTTCTTTTTCCTGAATTGTTACTACGGAAATCTCCAGCTCCTCCCCTAACATATTGATTCCGGCAGAGATAGCATCGAAAACATCACCTTCAGAATTGACCCTTAGGGTTGGTGAAAAATCCATGCGCGCATAAGACATAATGACCTGTAGAATCTCATCCGAACGTTTTCGGTTGTAATCAGACAAGTGATCCGATTCTAATCCTTTATTAGGAACTGTTTTAGCCATTTTTCTGCCTCCGTTGTGTTATCGAACAATCGTGTAGGAACCGCAGGTTTATTAATTCCCATAAAGAAGTTTCCAATTACCCGGCTTAGCGGCGAACTTACCATAATTGCGAAGGCAAGTGTATTGGTTTCACGTCCTTTAGTAGAGAATTGGTTACGTGCATCGCGAGTCATTGTTTTCACATCACGCGCATCAATCAACAATGGGTATTTCTTTCCGGTGTAAAATGAATTAATAGCGGTGGAGTTTTCCTTAGCCGCTTCCAAATCAATTTCAGCGCCTGGCTTCACTTTGGTACGGGCAATACCATCTTCGCCCATCCAGGAGTAGAAGCATTTCAGGTCAAGAGCGGTGTTTGGGATCTCCACATCTCAAAAATAACGAAAAAGGGTAAAGATATGCAAGCGTTTGCAGGATTCAATTGGGGAGTTTGAGGTGAGATTACTTCGAGGTGAGATTTCATTTGTGAGTTGATTTTCAACTACAAATTTCGTAGCGTTTGTAATATTGCAAAATTACAACGAAAGTTCAATTCACTGGTTTTCAATTAATTGCATTAAAAAGGATTTGTCAGCCATCTTCCAAATAAAATTCAATTCAACAAAAAACCCTGACATCTTTCAAGCCAGGGTATTCATTATTTCAACTATTCTTAATCTTTGATCAGGAACTGGAATCGCTCAAGGTTTTTCAACGCGATACTTGTTCCACGTGCTACCGCTCTTAGCGGATCTTCTGCAATGTGAACCGGAAGTTTCGTTTTTTCGTTGATACGGCGATCCAATCCGCGTAGCATGGAACCACCACCTGCAAGGTAAATACCCGTTTTGTAAATATCCGCAGAAAGTTCCGGAGGTGTTTGCTCCAACGCACTCAGAATCGCTTCTTCAATTTTTGAAATGGTTTTATCCAAAGCATGAGCAACCTCCGAGTAAGTAATGATAATTTCCTTCGGAATCCCGGTCATTAAGTCACGTCCACGAACGGCGAAATCTGCCGGTGGGTTATCCAATTCAGGTAACGCAGCACCAACTTCAATTTTGATTTGCTCCGCAGTACGTTCACCCACAAGGATGTTGTGCTGACGACGCATGTATTCTTCAATATCAGATGTGAAGTCGTCACCTGCAATACGAATTGACTTATCACATACAATTCCCCCCAACGCAATAACGGCAATTTCCGAGGTACCTCCACCGATATCGATGATCATGTTCCCCATTGGCTCTTCCACATCGATTCCGATACCAATTGCCGCCGCCATTGGTTCGTGAATCAGGTAAACCTCTTTCGCTCCGGCATGCTCTGCAGAGTCACGTACCGCACGTTTCTCTACTTCCGTAATACCTGAAGGAATACAAATCACCATTCGAAGAGTTGGGTTGAACATACGTTTTCCCGGATTAATCATTTTAATGAATCCGCGAATCATTTGTTCCGCACTCTGGAAATCTGCAATTACACCATCTTTCAATGGACGAACTGTTTCAATCAATTTATGCGTTTTACCGTGCATTTGCTGTGCCTTTTTTCCGATGGCAACAACCTTACCGGTCTGAATGTCCTTAGCAACGATAGACGGCTCGTCAACTACCACTTTATCATTCATGATAATCAGTGTGTTAGCCGTTCCTAAGTCAATGGCTATTTCCTGGACAAGAAAATTAAACAACCCCATGTAGTGCGCTCATTATGCGTGTGAAACTTCCCTTTATTCGTAAAATTCTGGAAATGGTTACAAAATTAGCTGAAATAAATGGAAAACCGCACGAATTCTGAATTTTCCACATTTTTTCCGCTTTGTTGAGGTGTGAACGAGCACATCGAAAAATTGAAACCGTTCAGTTTGAAATTCAAAAGGCAATTGCAATCCGCCTATTTCCTCTAAAAAACTAGTTGAAAACCTTCTCCTGCGTGCCGTCCTCGTAAATCAGAATTACCAACCCTTTTTCGTCGTGCTTCACTTCCTGACCCAACAAATTAATAGCCTTTACAATTGGTTTCTGGTTTATACGATTGTCTACAACCACCACTTTATCCGATACCGACTGTGTTCCGTTGAAATCCGTCTGAACCAAACGGTAATAGTTGTACGAATCGCGCTGAAATCCATTATGAACTGCAGTATAATGCAATTCGCTTTGACTATCTCCTGCACCGTCAATCTTCTGGACCGGAATCCAATCTGAAGCATTACCAGTCGTTGACCATTCAACGGTAAAGTAGTCGTTGTTGGTTTCAGACTCGGTTGTCCAGGTTAACAGATTGTAACCGGTTTCCTTTATACCATCAAACGCTGTAACGCCAACGGGAAGAATCACTGGTGTACATCCGAGCACTGCAGTTGATTGATTGCTTCCGTTGTTGTTTCCCCAGTCAAAACTCAAGGTATATCCATCTCCTGATGCACTGTAATTATCAACATAAATGATGTAAATCTGTCCGGCTGTTACAGTGAGTGCCGCAACCCATTTATCACCACCGGAACCCTCGCTGAAGTCCGAGGCACCATTTCCGAGTCCGGTAGTACCTTCATCACCCGAATAAGAACAACGTACAGGATCGTTGACCGGTGGACAGTTAGCATCCGCCGTTGCAGCTGTAAACGGTCCCCAGACTGCAAAATCGTAGTCGTCATCATTATCATCCGGATTTATTCGGAACACCAGTGAACCACCGGTTTGAACGTTCACATAATACCAGGATGCCTGGCGCTCATTGGATGTTAAACAACCGTGGTTGCTGTTGTTGAGTTCCTGAAAACCGATACTGTGGCTATTCGCCGCCACCACATCATTGGAACACAAAATATCAGCTGACCCGCAATTGTGGTTATTCGCTTTTTCAATTCCCATTTCACGCCCTCTGAATGTTGTGATCTGTGCATTCATTACGCCTTGTACCTGAAGTAATGAGTCCACAAAAGCAGCTTCAAAATTGGTGTTTGTTGTGAATGTTACGCGATTATCCAAAATAGATAGGTCGTAGGTGTGTCCCAAACTTGGGAACAGGCTGCCCATCAACTCTTTTCCGTCTACGATTGGTTGTTGAAAATCAACATTGTATCCGTATTGAGCATGGGATACGACTGATGTGAGCCCCAACATCAGAAGCATTAAAATGCGTTTCATTTAAGTCAAAAGATTTGAATTCGGGCACAAAAGTACCTGTTTACCAAGGTACTTATTGACTCAATAGGGAATTATCACACATCCCTGAATCGCTGTGTATTCCTGAAGAAATGAAGGGTTATTTCACATGTATTACACAAAAAAAGCCGATTCATCTGAGATAAACCGGCTTTCAATAATGAGAAGTATAGTTAATGCTTAAAGTGACGGTTTCCTGTGAACACCATTGCCACTCCGTTCGCGTTACAGTAATCGATAGACAATTCGTCTTTGATTGATCCTCCAGGCTGAACAACGGCTGTAATACCGGCATTGTGTGCAATTTCAACACAATCAGGGAACGGGAAGAACGCATCAGATGCCATAACAGCTCCATTCAGGTCGAAGTTGAAGCTACGTGCTTTCTCTATTGCTTGTTTCAACGCATCAACCCGAGAAGTTTGCCCGGTTCCGCTTGCCAACAACTGGCCGTTCTTTGCCAAAATAATCGTGTTTGATTTTGTGTGTTTCACCAATTTGTTAGCGAACACCAAATCTTCCACTTCCTGCGCAGTTGGAACTTTCGTCGTCTTCGGTTCAAAGTTCGCGGCAGTTTCAGATAGCATGTCTTTGTCCTGCTCCAATACACCGTTCAATAACGTTCTGAACTGGCGTTTCGGCATTTCAACTTTTTTCTGAACCAACAGGATTCTGTTTTTCTTCGATTTCAATAATTCTTCTGCATCAGCATCAAAGCCAGGAGCAACAACCACTTCACAGAATAAATCGTTGATTTGTGTTGCTGTAGCCATATCAATTTTGCGGTTTGCAATCAGAATTCCTCCGAACGCTGAAGTCGGATCACCCGCAAGCGCATCTGCGTATGCCTGAGCCAGTGTTGGACGTGTTGCCAAACCACAAGCATTGTTGTGCTTCAAAATGGCGAACGTAGGATCGTTGTTTTCAAATTCAGCGATCAATTGAACGGCAGCGTCAACATCCAACAAATTGTTGTACGAAAGTTCTTTACCATGCAACTGATCAAACATTGCATTGAAGTCTCCGTGGAACCATCCTTTCTGGTGTGGGTTCTCACCGTAACGTAACGACTGCGATTCCAAAACGCTCTGCTTGAACACAGGAACCTGATCTTCGGTATTGAAGTAGTTGAAGATATGTGTATCGTAATGAGAAGAAACCATAAATGCGTCGCGGGCGAACGATTTACGTTGTTCAACCGTTGTAGCTGCTCCCTGAGCATTAATGATTTCAAGGAACGGCGCATACTGTTTTACAGACGGGATAATTACAACGTCATTGTAGTTCTTCGCAGCCGCGCGAATCAATGAAATTCCACCGATATCGATTTTCTCAATAATGGATTGGTGATCCGCACCGGAAGCAACAGTTTCTTCGAATGGATATAGATCAACGATTACAAGGTCGATTGTAGGAATATCAAATTCAGCAACCTGAGCCAAATCCTCATTCAGGTTTCTACGGTGGAGAATTCCACCAAAGATTACAGGGTGCAACGTTTTCACGCGCCCACCGAAAATCTCCGGGTACGAGGTCAATGATTCAACAGGAACAACAGGGATTCCAAGTCCTTCGATAAACGTTTGTGTTCCTCCGGTAGAGAAAATGGTAACGTTACTTTCGTGTAATTTTCTGACGATTGGCTCCAATCCGTCTTTGTAATACACTGAAATTAAAGCTCCCTGAATGTTTTTTGTGTTGCTCATTGCGTTTGTTTTGTACTGAAAATGAAGGCCTGCCTGCCGGCTAAGGCAGGTGCAAAGGTAGTGATTTAAAGAGGAAACGGAAAGATAAAAGAGGAAAGAATACGAGACGGGTTAGAATTATCAATGATTAATTATCAAGGTGTTTCATCTCCTGAATGGAGCAATATCATTTTGATAAATTGATTCATTCATCATCGATAATTTTATTTCAGTTCAATACGCACCAACTCAATCCGTCTGTCTGTAACGCTTTCGCATATCAATTCAATTTCTCCGATTGTTACACGATCGTTTACATCCGGAATGGTTTCCAAATGATGAATAACCAAACCACCGAGCGTTTCATAGGATTCCGATTCCGGTAGTTTAAGTCCGTAGGTTCGGTTCAGGTAAGAAATTTCCGCCCGGGCAGAAAAACGATAGGTTCGATCATCCAGTTGTTCCTCGTGCCAATCCTCATCGTCATGCTCATCTTCGATCTCCCCGAAAATCTGTTCAATGACGTCCTCAATGGTCACAATTCCGGCGGTTCCGCCATATTCATCTACAACAACGGCAATACTTTGATTGTTCTTAGTGAATTTCTCCAGCAACTCCTTACCCGGCATGGCTTCCGGTATGTAAGAAATCGGACGGAGCAACTGGGTCAATGTTTCCGGTTGTTTGAACAACTCAAACGAATGGACGTAACCGATGACGTTGTCAGCGGAATCGCGGTATACCAAAATCTTGGACAGATGCGACTCCACAAACAAAGCATGCAATTCTTCAATGGTACTGTTTACGTCAATGGCAACCATTTCGGTTCTTGGCACCATGCAATCGCGAGCTTTAATGCTTGAAAAGTCCAGTGCATTCTGAAGAATCTGAATCTCATTTCCCAGATCTGCGCTTTCTTCCATGCGTTCGCTTACATCAGCAACAAAGTGTTGTAAATCTGCACGGGAAAACACCTTCTGATTTTGTGGAAGTGAAATTCCCAGAATTTTCAGCCAAAGTGTACTGATCCATACGATTCCTCGCGTAGGAAAGTATAATATCCAGAAAAGTACAACCATTGGAGTCGAACCCCATTTGAACAACGTATTCGGATTGATTTGAAACAGTGCTTTGGGAAGAAACTCCGCAACACACAGCACAATTAACGTGGAGATCGCGGTTTGAATCAATAGAATGTAAAACGCACTTTGAATTCCCCAACCCTCAATAACCGGACTGAGCATTTGGGCTGTGTACACACCGAAAACAACAAGTCCGATATTATTAATGATGAGCAGTGTTGCCAGAAAATGGCCTTCATTGCGGTAAAACAATGCCAGCAGTCTTCCTGACCAGGAAGCTTTGGTAATGTCGAGTTCAACCTTTAAACGATTGGAAGAAACGTACGCGATTTCCATGCCCGATGCAAAAGCGCACAGCACCAACATGGAAATGATAATGACGACCGATGAATCCACAGCTAGAATTGCTCTGCTGAATTTACAAAATTGCCTTGATTACAGGACATCTTGTCCGATATCTTTTCGGAAGTATGCGTTTTTGTAGCTTAATTTATCAATTGAATTGTACGAACGCTGAAGAGCGCTTTCGAGGTTTTTACCGTAAGATGTTACTGCAAGAACGCGTCCACCATTGGTTGTTACAACCGGACCATCCGCTGCGGTTCCAGCATGGAAAACCAAACTTTCCTGTACCTGATGGAATCCTTCGATGATGTCGCCTTTCTTGTAATCTCCCGGATAACCACCGGCAACCATCACGACAGTACAAGCCGTTCTTTCATCGAACTGAACATCACATTCCGACAGTGTATTGGTAGCAACTCCTTCAAATAAATCCAACAAATCGGATTTCAGGCGTGGCATTACAACTTCCGTTTCAGGATCGCCCATACGACAGTTATATTCAATCACGTAAGGTTCGCCTTTCACGTTGATGATTCCAACGAAAATGAATCCTTTGTATTCGATTCCTTCAGCTTTCAATCCTTTTACAGTAGGAATGATGATCTGATTTTCGATTTTGTCTTTGAAGGTATCGTCGCAGAAAGGAACCGGGGAAATCGCTCCCATTCCTCCTGTGTTCAATCCGGTATCACCTTCGCCGATACGCTTGTAATCTTTCGCTTCCGGAAGAATTTTGTAGCTGTCACCATCTGTCAAAACAAATACCGAACATTCGATTCCCTTCAGGAATTGTTCGATTACTACACGCGAAGACGCATCACCGAATTTCGCATCGGCAAGCATGCTTTTCAGTTCTTTCTTCGCTTCGTTGATGTCATCAATGATCAAAACTCCTTTTCCGGCAGCAAGCCCATCTGCTTTCAATACGTACGGTGCCTTCAACTTTTCAAGGAATGCGTATCCGTCTTCAAGTGTATCCTTTGTAAACGTGGCATATTTTGCTGTTGGAATGGAATGACGAGCCATGAATGCTTTCGCGAAATCCTTACTTCCTTCCAGCTGAGCGGCAACCTTATTTGGTCCGATTACGGGAATCTTACGCAACTGTTCATCCGCAAGAAAGAAA
The DNA here is from genome assembly GCA_966211245.1 of uncultured Fluviicola sp. Lineage (GTDB taxonomy): Bacteria > Bacteroidota > Bacteroidia > Flavobacteriales_D > Crocinitomicaceae > Fluviicola. The sequence goes on from CBIHND010000031.1 coordinate 24,427, forward strand.
TCGTGAATTCCATTAACCAGGGGATCTTCAGGACCTACAACCACCAAACGGATTTCATTTTCAAGAACAAACGTTTTGATTTTCTCGAAATCGTTCACACCAATAGGAACATTCGTTCCGTGTTGACGCGTTCCCGCATTTCCCGGTGCTATGAAAAGTTGTTCCAAATGTGAACTCTGGGCAATTTTCCACGCTATCGCGTGCTCACGTCCACCCGATCCCAGAAGCAATACTTTCATCCTAGCAGAATTTTAGCAATGATTCAAAGAAACGTTTCCCGTCTTCGTTTGCCAGATTTGCATCGGCTGCACGCTCAGGATGGGGCATCATTCCAAATACGTTTCTACCGCTGTTGCAGATTCCCGCAATGTTGTGTAGCGCTCCGTTCGGATTCGACTCTTCAGTCATTTCACCGGCTTCGTTTACATAATGAAACAATACCTGATCATTGTCCAGAATCGATTTCATGGTTTCTTCAGGAGCGTAAAAACGACCTTCTCCGTGTGCAATCGGAATTTTGTATGCCTTCGACGAATCCAATCCCTTCGTGATTGCAGTATTCGATGTTGCAGGTTTCAGGTGAACATTTTTACAAATGAACTTCTGGTTGTTATTGTGCAGCAATGCTCCCGGCAGCAACCCCGATTCCGTAAGAATCTGGAATCCGTTGCAAATTCCCATTACGTAACCGCCCTTATTTGCGTGCTCAATAACGGAATTCATGATTGGCGACAATTTCGCGATTGCGCCTGAACGAAGGTAGTCTCCATAGGAGAACCCTCCCGGTAGTACTACAAAGTCAACGTTCTTCAAATCAGAATCCTTGTGCCAAAGACGCTCAACTGACTGATTCATAATCGTTTCCAATACGTAGACCATGTCTTCGTCGCAATTGGAACCTGGAAAGGTAACTACACCAAATTTCATCTGTTAATCAATATGGGCAACGCCCGTGTAAGAATGCCGACAAAGTTAGTGAAACCACTTAGTTGAACCAACCTGCGTGGATGAAAAATTTAATAACAGCCAGCAAAAAAGTAAGGTAAAAGAAAACAGTAGACACCTGTTTCCAGAAAGTATGAATGAACGCGAACGTAAATAAAAAGCCTAAAGGCACGAACATAAGGCTAAACCATTCTACCTGTTGATAAAAAATTAGCTCTGCTACACCCAAACCGAGTGTTCCGAGAACCATCCACAACATACTCCGGTTAATTTTCTTGAATCGGATGGAACTTTTCTGAACGCGAACACGAACACCGATCATACTCAATGCAAGTAGGAGGAACATCACAGAACCCATTGCAATGAGGATCATCTGTTCGTACTTCACCAGCGTATTCAGGCGTAACAGGTTGCTTCCGATCTTATGCCCTTCAAACCACCAGTACATTAACCCATTAAACGCAATGAGAACTGTTCCCAGGACCAATAAAAGGAATTCCGTGAATGTCAATGATTTCATCATGCGCACACTTAGCCACAGGAAAATGACCAAACCGGCAGAAGGTGGGAAAAGAACCATCCCCATTCCCACAAAACATCCTATATTGAAAACCTGTGCCCGGTTACTTTGCCCGTTTTCGAGATCAAACAACAGGCGAAATGCCAACAGCCAACAGGTATGTACAAGCAATAACGCATCGAAATAATAGAAACTGTGACTGAATGACATAAACACCACGTAGAACAGCGACGGCGTATAGTTGTTTCTTTCAAGAAAATCGTGTCTGTTGAATAGAAAATTCAGAAACACTGCATTGGCCAATACGATCGTAACAGAAAGTGTCGTACTTATTTCTGCCGGAAATGCTTTTACTTTTCCAAGTAGCCCAAGATCCAGCCATTCAAACGGGGTGTGGTAATGAAACACCGAATTCAGTACAACAAAAACAGCGGCAACCGGCAGGAGTAACCCCAATGCCAGAGGCTGATTGCTGAGAAACGGACGAAGAATCATGTAGCGAAATTAGTGACAAATTACGAGTTAGGAGTTACAAGCAGTAAGCGATGAACGATATGTTACATCTTAAGAATATTCGGTTACGACCAATCACATTCGTAACTTGTAATTAGTCACTTGTAACTTTAAAAAAACAATCGCCCGTTAACCCACTCCGGATCAAGGATCGAATGGTGCTTTTCGTAGAACTTAATGGCAGGTTCATTCCATTCCAGTACTTGCCAATCCATGCGTTTTACGCCACGTTCTTTAGCAATTGAAACCACACGCTCAAACAATTGAGAGCCGATTCCCCCTCTTCGTGCTTCAGGAATTACATAGAAATCTTCCAAATACAGACAGCGTCCTTTCCAGGTAGAGTACGACGTATAATACAACGCGAAGCCAACTACTCTGTGATTGTCTTCGACCACCAGCGCATCGCAGATTTTGTCTTCGAACAAATCAATTCGCAACTGCTCAATGGTATTGGAAACTTCGTCAGGTGCGCGTTCGTAAACGGCTAACTCCACAATCAATGCATGAATTGCGGCTTCATCACCCGGAACTGCTTCTCGTATCAACATATTACAATCCGCCAAGGTTGAAGCGCAAACGAAGCCCTGTGCTCAGGTTCCCTGTCGGGTAAGACGTTGCAATCTTCGGTGTTGTGATTACCTGATCGTAGTAGAACTGAAGAATCAGGTTGTTTGTAACGTTGTAATCAACAGAAGACTTAATTGAAACCACACGCTGACCTGCTGTTGCCTGAGTCGTTCCTTCAACTACTTTACGAATCACGGTAAGGTTATCGCGGAAAGTAAAGTCGAAACGAATGTTCAACGGGTTCTCAGGTTTCGCCTGATTGATCTTGAACGGGAAGCGAACTTTCGCGAACTTGTATCCTGTTCCGATTACAATCTCGTTACCCAATACTTCTGTCACCTGGTTGTTATTCAATGACAATGTTGCCGAACGATCGCGCTTGATTTCAAACTTGGTAATCAATCCCTGCTTGTTCACGTTCCATGTCGCATCGAAACCAATTAGCGGAGAGAAACGTTCAGCGATGGTTACTGTTTGTACGTTGTTAGCAGCAATGAAGTTGTCGTTCAAATCACGAGACGTATAGTTTCCGTTTCCATCAACAGTAGAGTTCAGATTCGACTGAACACCTGCAAGGCTCACTGAAGAAGTGTACCCGTGACGAACAACAAAGTTCTTCACACGATCCTTCATGAACTCAAACTTCGTTAATCCATTGTAGTTGATTGTCCAGTTTGGCAATGGCAACGATTGGAACGGATTCGTAGAACGGTCCGTAACGCCGTTTGAAGTGTAAGAAGAAAGGAACGCTCCGATCAATACCTCCTGCTGTGTTTGTCCATAACCACTTGCATATCCGCCAACAGTTCCAACAGAGTTAGGGTTTTTACTTCCGAAGAAGTTAGAAACCTCAACCGTTCTATCGCGCATGTTATCGAAATTTGTGGAAGTATATCCTTTGCCAAGCTTCTCAAATGCAGTTCCGATTGATACTGTTGAATAGGTCAACGTAGATGTACGGAACATACTCTGCGATTCAAACTGCTGCGTAAGGTCATTGAATCGGTAAAAGTCGTTCGTATTTTGCGTCATGTTGCGGTTCAACGAAAGATCAATGGTAAAGTCTTTGAACGGTTCCAATGTTCCACGCCCTGTAATCGTCTGGCTGTGGGTGATGCTATGCTGACGGTTGATCGCCGGATTAGTTACCATCCATCCGTTCGTTGAAGCTGTCTCAGCGAAGTTGTATCCAGTTTCACGACCAGTAACGCTGTACGATTGCTGTCCGAAAAGGAACCCTGTCATTCCGCTGGCGAAACTTGGGTTGTAGCCCAATACGCGACTCTCCTGGTTGTATCCTGGCAGTAATGTACCGTTCGTTTGCGCATAAGTCCCAGAAACGTTTCTTACCGTCATCAACAATCTTCCGGCGAATCCAACTACTGGATGCACTTTATCTTTTTCCTCACGTTTCTTCTTGCGTTCGTATCGACGTTTTTCACGTTCCCATTTACGCAATTCCTTCGGAGTCATTTCTTCGATTGGTTTTGGCGGCACAGGTTCATCTGCTTTGCCTTTTCCGGTGTCGGGAGTTTTTCCTTCACCTTCCTTATCCCCTTCAACTTTGGCATCCGAAACCTTCACACGTCCACCGGACTTTCCATCACCGTTGATTTTCTTCAATAAAGGAACCTTGTTGTACAATGCAGTAAAGTTTCCTTGTAACTGAGCGTTAATGGTACGGCTGTTCTGAACAATGTGTCCGTAATCTTCCTGACCAAGTGGTGCACGCTGCCAGTTGTATGTACCAGCGTATTTCACGTTTCCTGTAAGGAAGTTCAGCACCGGAACCTTATTGAACGGAACGTTATAGGAGAAAGAATAATCGTGCGTGTAATCCATCGTTTTACCCAATGTTCCCAATTGCGAGAACACCGTATCACGGAATACCTGGTAGCTATTCGGATCCAATCGACGGTTCACAGCTCCATCACCTTCATCAAAGATTGCTCTTGCAGTTGAATTGAAGGTAAACTTGAGGTTCTTCGTGAAATCCCATCCGAGTTTGTATGTTCTGTTCCACGTAAAGTTCTTCACATAAACCGGTCTGTACTGGAATCCGGTAGCCGAAGTGTCGATCGTATTTCTGATCTGGCGTTCGTTGTAATTACGCACCAAATCATTCGTAAAGTTGAAACTCTTCGGCATCAACGAAAGGTTTGTTTCGCGAACCAGCGCCCACCACGGACTCTTCTTCATGAACTTCACATTTTTGAACGGTTCATATGGTTTTGCAGTAAAGGTGTAACCGTAAGCAAGGTTTCCTTTCCATTGTTTCGTGCGGTCGTAATTCGTATTGAAATCACGGTGCAGGTTTTCGCTGTATCCATATCCTGCTGTCCAGTTCGCGATATCGTAGAAGTGTGTTTTCTTACCTGCTCCTTTGTTGATTCGAACTCCCTGGAAGTTGTATGAGCGACGCTCCGTATAATCCTGAGCGATGCGTGCTACCGAACGTCTTGTTTCCAAATCATAAGCCTTCAACTTGATGTCCGGATTGAACGGATCGTATTCAGGGTTAATGATTCCAACCGAATGTCCATAGAAGAATGGAAGTGTAACACGACCTTTTGTTCCGAAGAACTGTCCCAACTGAACAGTACTCTGGTAATCCAAGCCCATTTTCTGGTTACGCTGACGCTCCTGAACACGGCTATCTACGGCTCCCCAGTTAATTCCGGAATAGTTTCCTGAGAGACTCATGGAACCAAAATCTGCGGCCTGAACCTGAAGTTGAGCAATTGCAGCCGAACCACCGTCATCAACAAAATCAGTCAGGCGCAACTCGTTCACCCAAACCTGAGCGCACTTCGCTAAACCATCATCCGGCCACGGATCAGTACCCGTTTTACTTGGGTTGCGAATCCCGATCATGATTGTTTTGATCGCCTGAAGGTTCGGACTTCCTTTAACTTTCAGTAAACGGTCTGCATTGGCAGGATCCGTAATAACGTATTCAAGGTTCGTACTTACAGCGGAATTCGGATCTCCTGCAAGTTCGTTTCTTCTGAGTTTAAGATCCAATAAATCCTGGAATACGATTTCCAAATCGTTGTCTGTTGGCCAAACTCCTTCAGGAGAAGAAACTCCATGCGGTGTTAGGTACAACGGCATTTCGTATTCGTAGTAATTGTCTACGAAGTCGGTTCCCAAACGAACAAAAACAGTAAGGTCCTTGTCATTCATGGTGTTCTTCACGATCTCTTCACCGTGAATGAACATTTTCAATTTCTTGTATGTTCTTACGTCGAATGTAACGTTACGGTATGCCGCGCGAGCATCGCCATCCTGCAAATCACACACATCCAATGTAAGCGATTGCTCGTTCATCTGACGCTGAACCGGCTGAGAAGGGTCGATCTCACGTGTAATCCCAGGAGGAATCACATATGGAACCGGAGACTTTTCAGCATTTTCCTCGAAGTTGATCGCTCCGATATTGAACGCCGTAAGATTCGGGTCGATCTGAACACCTAATCCAGGTTGTGTCAAATCCAGTAAGTAAGGTCTCCATTCTCCACGAATGAACTCCAAACGTGCAAAACGAAGGACAACTTCTTCATCGAATTCTTTCATGAACATACGCATGAAACGAATTGAACGGAAGTCACGGATCCCGTTTACAGCCTTGTCAGGAGAATGAATCGGAATTTTGAACTGGTACCAGTATTCACCAGCTTTTGACTGAGACTGAACTTTAGAAACGATAAAGTTCTTACCAACCACCATGTCCTGAGGACGAAGACTAATGTGGTATTGGAAGTACGCTTCAGATTCTGAAAGGTTATTGTCCTGGTTGATGTCTTCCAGGTCGGGCATGTTCGTGCTCTGGGTTGGATAACCTTCGGAGTTCATGGTATCCGACATCTCAACTGTTGCACTGTTCCCTTGCAAACCGTTGTATTTCTTATAACGATCAAGAATGTTGTACGATAACTGATCGTAAACATCATCACGGTAGAAGTTGTAATCGTCATTGGACGGATCGGCAAGCATTCTTGCTTTTGCTTCAGGAGAAAGCGTTCCGTTTGACTGAACCCAGTTCACGTAATTCGTATAGGTCAATAGCTCATCTGCATTGTTGTATCCATCCAAACCAACATCCTGAGAAATACGTGACGCCGGATCATTATCGAATGCATTTACAACCATTTGCTGACTTGGAACACGTGCCCATGGCGTATCGTCAGTTGGGTAGGCTGCCCCTGCAAAAGGAGGAATACCATTTTCGAAGCTCTTGCGGGAGTCTGACAATACATCTTCGGAAACGTTTCCAAGGTTGATGTACAAGTCACCACCAGACATTGTTGAGTTCGGATCAGCATTTTCAGCATCCGCATTGAACGGATCCAACATCCAGAATTGGATGTATTGAATGTTCGCTAATTCAAAATCGTTGGTTGTCAGCGAGCGTTGAATTCCTCCCCAGAAATCTGTTGGATTTGTCCATGTTCCGTCCGGTTGAACACCAGAAGTTGTGTTGTAGTTGTACATTCCGCGTTCCTTCGGATAGTAAGCGAAAGTCAACGGAATAATGTTCGGAATGGTACCGTATGCCAGCTGCTGATTCGGGAACAAGTCTGTTTGTACCACATTTCTTGTTCGGCTATCGCTGGTTGTTGACGGATCATTGGCAATGTTAGCAGGAGTCAAACTTCCTCCGTAGAACAAGTTATCAATGATGTACCAGGCTACTTTTGAGCGCTTGTAACCGTTTTCGAGTGTTTTCAAGCTTCCTTCCGGAAACAGATCTGACTGCCCCTGAGGCGTAGCTGCAAGGTGCCATGCACTCGATGTTTTCAAATCAATACTGCTTTGGCTTCCTTCGAAGTCATCTACGTAGGAAATTCCTGATTTTGAAATCGCGCGCGGAGTTCCCGGGATCAGGGTAGCAAATTCCCCTTTGAATGTCATGTATGATTTTTCCTTGGTAGAAAGAATCGGTAAGCGGTCAACAGCTTTGGTCAGCCATGGAAGTTCAGCTTTGTAGTTGACATCGAGGCCAAGCACGTTATTCTTATACGGTTCCGAGCCAATATCAACCTTTTGTGTCACCGGACGTTCCATCATTCGCATCCAGGTAGCACCAACATTAAAGTCCTTGTTGAACCGGTAATTGAAATGGGTTCCGATCATCGATTTCGACTGGAAACCAAATACGGAATTACTTTCAATGGAAATTTTGATCGGTGTGTTCGACTCCAAAATTCCCGTGTTCAGGATTTTAACGCGACCAAGGTTGTAATCAACTGTATAATCTTGTCCTTCAACCAATGGAACACCTCCTGCAGTTACTTTAACTGCTCCTTCCGGTACGTTCAGTGCGTTTAGGGGAATGTCAGAAGTAATTGACGACTGGTATTCACCTTTAAATACAAATCGGTTCTTGCTTGGAATCTGCTGAGCGGCTGTTTTTGTTGAGTCGTACAGCTCCGTATAAGCAACACGGTCTACGGTGATTTCCGGAATACCTTCAGCAAGCATTTTGTCGCGCAGTGTTTTACCGAACGGTTCAATTGTAGAGAAATAAATACGACCGTTTTTCGGATTGATTGTTCCACCGGTTTCGGCCTTATTACCTACGTAATTCATCGGGATGAAGTCGAACATACCATCCGAAAACTTCTGATCATTGGTATTGTAGCGGTCCATTCCGACAAGCGTAATGATTTGCTCTTCTTTCAAATCCTCGTAAGGAAAAATCGGAGCCAATACACTTTTATCGGGGTTGTTGTAATAGATATTGACACGGAATCCTTGTTCATCCAACTGATAAGCACCAATCGAATAGATGTTCTTCATCATCAAATCCCAAATCGTCAACGTTGGATTTGTGATTGTCGGTTTCAACAATTTCAATAACAGGGCATCACGACCATCGACACCATCCGTAGAGAATTCCCCTACCTGGAAGGTTTGTCCGCGGTAAGTATACTCGTAAGCAATTGCCAGTACCTCATCATTGTTTAGTGGTTGGTTCAGGGAAATGAATCCAAGCAATGCATTGTAACTGAATTCGGATTCGCTCAGTTTTCGCGCATTTTCTACTTTTTCGTAAGTCACCGCCTGTTGGAAAGGTCCGGGAGCTGTTGTCTGACTATTCAATTCGTTCACGGCGCCATTGAATCCACGCAAAGCACTGTTTGTTGATGCCCATGCGTAAATACCATTCGACGAGTTATCCGGGAATTGCGATGCTGAAAACGGTGCCGGACTTCCTTCACAGTTCTCAGGTTTTGATTCACCCAAATCCGAGAATGCAATAATATTGCGAGCGTTTTCAGTGCTGTTGATTTTATTGGTTACCCAAACTTCCATTCTGGTGATGTACGTCTCAGAAGCAACGTTCGGGAGCTGCGACATCGAATTGTCGTATTGATCGTGGAAGAACAAGTTGACGAAGTAGTGACGGTTCGCTTCGTAATTGTCTGCTGTAACTTCAAAAGGTTGCACTTGTGCTTTACCCGTAACGTTAATTTCAGTACGTTTCCCTTTTGACTGTGCACCAATCGCATCTACCGTTAAATGACCAAAACGTAGTTTAGTGTATGCTCCGAAAAGCGTCTGTGAACCCGGGATCAATGCACCGAATGAAGGAAAACTTACGTTACCCAATTCAATGCGCTGCATAATTTGATCCTCGTCTCCGGAGTATCCAAGCTTGGTAATGTTATCGAAATCGAACGCGGCCTGGGTATTGTAGCTGGTATTTAGTTTCAGTTTTGTTCCGATTTGCCCGACAAGGTTCATCTGAATTTGTTGCTGGAAATCAAAACGGGTAATTTGTCGCTGTTTTACAGGGAGAATCGGGTTATCGTAACGGGAAGAATTCACCCCGAAAGACACCTCTACGGAACCTTGTGGTCGGATAGTGATTTGGTCGGAACCAAAGAAATTTTCAAATGTTTTGGATGGAACTTTAATTGGAAGTTCAAGTGCACGATCTTCTTCCGTTTGCTTTTCGATTTTATCTTTCCAGTTCTCTTTCAGAGATTTCTGACGTTCGTATTCCAGGTACTCTTCCAGCGTCATCATGGACGGGTAGCGGTACATTAATCCTGTGGAACCCATAGATTCCTGGAAAATGTAATTTCCGGTTACCGGATCGAATACGATGGTTCGCTGAACGTTCTTGGGATCACCCAAGTCGAAATTTTGTTCGTTGTTCTGTGTCGGATCAATTGGGTTGGTGATAGGAAAAGGCAGGTTTACCTTATTTGTATCCTCCTGACCAAAAGAAAAGAACCCCACAAAAACGAACAGGAAGGACAACACAGGTTGCGCAAACCGAAAGCAGTAAGGATAAATAATCTTCTCCAAGTGTTACAAAATTTTCAATGCTCCCTTGATGAGTTCTTCAACAGATTCATTTCCGGTCGCTATTTTTTCAATGGCTTTCTCCGCTGATTTTTTATCAAATCCCAACGAAATCAATGCATTTAACGCATCAAATTTATTTGTATTGTGGCCGCTGAAAATATTTGTTGTTTCAGTCCACTCTACTTTTATCATTTTGTCTTTCAAATCGATGATCACGCGCTGTGCTGTTTTGGCACCAATGCCTTTGATCGACTGAATGGTTCTAACATCCTCTGTTTGAATTGCATGTGCAATTTCAGTAGGTTGAAGAGATGAAAGCATCAGTATTGCTGTATTGGGTCCAATTCCCGAAACAGATAGCAATAAGTTAAACACCTCTCGTTCTTCCGTGGTTGCAAAACCGAACAGGTAATGCCCGTCTTCCCGTACAATTTGTTGTGTAAAAAGTTTAATCTGCTCCCCACTTCCGAGTGCGCTGAATGTATTCAGGGAGATTTTAACGAAGTAGCCAACGCCACCACATTCAATCACAACATTTGTCGGATTCTTTTCTACAAGACGTCCATTCAGGTGTGCAATCATATTATTTGGATTGAGCGTCGATTACGGCAACTTTTACCATGTTCACGATTTCGCGAACGGAAGAGCCCATTTGAAGTACATGAATCGATTTTTTCAACCCTACCAAAATTGGCCCGACTGCATCACCGTCTGTCATTTCCTGTAATAATTTATATGCAATATTACCAGCTGAAAGATTTGGGAAGATGAGTGTGTTTACTTGTTTGTTCGCCAAGGTTGAGAAGGAAAACTTCTCATTCATCAATTCGTTATTCAGTGCAAAGTTTGCCTGGATTTCACCATCAACAACCAAAGAAGGTTGTTTTTCATGAAGGATTTGTACCGCTTCCGACATTTTCACTGCATCTTCTCCATGAGAAGACCCGAAGTTCGAATAGCTCAACAAAGCAATACGTGGTGAAACTTTCAGTTTCTTGAGCATTTTAGCTACGTTGCTCGTGATTTCCGCAATTTGCTCTGCCGTAGGGTTCATATTGATGGTTGTATCCGCAAGGAACAGTGGCCCATTTTTCGTCATGAGCATGTATACCCCGGCAACAACGTTTACATCTTTCTCCAGACCAACAACCTGGATCGCAGGTCGAACAACATCCGTATAGTTTCTGGTTAGTCCGGAAATCATTGCGTCAGCCTCTCCTACCTGTACCATCATAGCACCAAAGTGATTGCGCTCACGCATTTTTTGAATGGCCTCGAACTCGGTTACACCCTTACGCATACGTTGCGTGAAGAATGCTTTACCGTATTCCTGACGTCGCATTTTTTCCGTGTCGGATTTCGGATCGATGATCGTCATTCCCGGAATCTCGATACTGTATTCCAACAACAATTGCTCGATCACTTTGCGTTTACCAAGCAAAATCGGAAGACAAACACCTTCTTCGGCAGCTGTCTGAGCAGCTTTCAAAATTTTAATATTATCTGCTTCCGCGAATACAACTCGTTGTGGATTAGACTGGGCTTTGGCCGTCATCAGGCTTACCAGTTTGTTGTCCAACCCAAGGCGCTTTTTCAGCTGAGTTTCATATTCTTCCCAATCTGTAATTGGTTTTCTCGCAACACCACTTTCCATTGCAGCACGAGCAACGGCTGGAGCAACATGGTAGATCAAACGCGGATCCAATGGTTTCGGAATGATCTGATCACGACCGAAAGCAATGTGTTTCTCTCCGTATGCTTCAATTACTTCTTCGGGAATGGTTTCCTTTGCAAGATTGGCAATTGCCTTTACGGCGGCCAATTTCATTTCTTCATTGATCGAAGTAGCGCGAACATCCAATGCTCCGCGGAAAATAAAAGGGAATCCAAGAACATTGTTCACCTGATTAGGATGATCCGAACGTCCCGTTGCCATAATGATATCGTTACGAACAGACATTGCATCTTTGTATGCAATTTCCGGTTCCGGATTTGCCAGCGCAAATACGATCGGATTCTTCGCCATACTTTTCACCATTTCTTTCGAAACGAGATTTCCTTTGGAAAGGCCCAGGAATACGTCCGATCCTTTGAAGGCTTCCTCCAGAGTAAGGTCTTTCTTGTGAACTGCAAATTCCTGTTTCATGTAATCCAGATCCGTACGACCTGCGTGGATCAATCCTTTGCTATCGTACATGTAAATCTGACGTACATCCGCACCAAGCGCACGATACAAATTCACACAGGAAATTGCAGCAGCTCCAGCACCGGAGATTACAATCTTCACTTTGGAGATTTTCTTCTTCGCTAACTCAAGTGCATTCAACAAGGCGGCAGCAGAAATAATTGCGGTTCCATGTTGATCGTCGTGCATTACAGGAATGTCCAATTCCTCTTTCAGGCGACGTTCAATTTCAAATGCCTCGGGCGCCTTAATATCTTCAAGGTTAATTCCACCGAAAGTCGGTGCAATTGCCTTTACTGTTTCAATGAATTTATCCGGGTCTTTTGCATCGATTTCAATATCGAATACGTCAATGTCTGCAAAAATTTTGAACAGAAGTCCTTTTCCTTCCATTACCGGCTTGGATGCTTCCGGTCCGATATCTCCCAATCCAAGAACCGCAGTTCCATTTGAGATAACGGCAACCAGGTTTCCTTTGCTTGTATACTTGTAAACGTCTTCAACGTTTTCCGCAATTTTCAAACAAGGTTCTGCCACTCCAGGTGAATACGCCAACGAGAGATCACGCTGGGAAGCGTAAGGTTTCGTTGGTACAACTGCAATTTTTCCGGGTCTACCCGAAGAGTGATAATCTAGTGCGTCTTGTTTGCGAATTTTAGCCATAAGAAGTCTGTCTTCGTAAAGGGGGATAAAGGTAATAAATCTCAGGGAATAGCCTCTACAAAAACAAAACCCCGACAATCAGATTTTCAACCGATGTCGGGGTTTCAGGCACTTTGATTCAATAAAAAAGCCCCGGCGTCCCGAAATGTCGGGAGCCGGGGCTTCTCATCAAAATATCTCGTATTACTTGATCACCAAGTTTTGAGTGTAAGATCCAGTTGCGTTAGCAACAGTTACCATGTAAGTTCCAGCTTTCAAACCAGAAGTTGCCAATTTAACTGTTTGTGCACCAGAAGCATCAGCGATAGTTTGAGTAGCGTAAACGCGACCCGTCATATCGATAATGTTTACTACGTACTCACCACCTTTACCTTCAAAAGAAACAGCAGCTTCAGTTGTAGCTGGGTTCGGGTAAACGTTCATGTTGATAGTTTCAGTTTCAGCGATTCCAACAGTTGCGATAGAAATCTCATCAGCGTTCACGATCTCACCTGTAGCATTATCCAAAAGAAGAGCTACAGCGTGCATGTTTCCACGGTTGTTTGATGCCGGGATAGTGTAAGTGAATGAGTAAGTTGCAGTTTGTCCGTCTGTGATTGTTGTAGGAACAGAACCAGCTTGTCCTGTGTAACCTCCAAGCAATGCACGACCTACGTGATCGTATTCCATGTTAGCAGCAGGAACAGGATCTGTTTCATTCTGCCAGTTGTGTCCAGCACCACTCAACGCAAGGTTGTTTGTTTGGTAGCTGTAGTAGTTGTGCTGATCCCAAGTAGAACCTGTACCAGTTACGTTATCCTCAGTAAGAACAACCGCCAATTTGTAATCTGCAGCAGCGAATGGAGTGTAGAATGTACAGCTAACATCAACTGTCAATGCACTTCCGCTTCCAGAGCTGGATGCTGAGATGCTAGCAGGTACTGGCAAGTCAATACGGTCATTGTAGTAAGTATCAAATGCAGAGTTAGATACATCAGCACCCAAAATTGCACGGTCAACGTTTGCTCCAGGGAATCCGGAGAAGTTTGCTCCGTTATCGTAAGCAGTAACTGTCATTGGGTCACCGTTGTGAACAGCGATACCGATGAAATCGTCAGGGTGAGCAGTAGACATGTACTCCATAGCTACAGCACCACGAGGACACCATCCACACCATGTACCTGTACCTTCTTCGATTACCACTTTTTTCTCAGCCATTTGGCTAACAGTGTTGAACAATTTAGAAGTTGAATTGTTACCCATGTTTGGATCTGCAGAAGCGTTCACCTGATCGATAGAGATAGCGATGTTTTCTTCAACCGCAGTTGCATAGTTGATTGCTGTTGGGTGGTTAACTGTTGCAGTTGCACCTACAGCGATATTACAAGCTACAGTAGAAGTGTGAGCTGTACCATCGTTCCAGGTAATATCCAATGAAGTGATTGGGTTGTTACCGTCGTTCTTAACAGAAAGAGACAATGTGTTGTTTGTACTTACAGCAGAGTAACGAGCCAATGTTGCACTTTGCAAGATAGCATCGTTAGCAGCAGGCTGACGAACTACGAAGTTATCAAGGAACAACAAGAACATATCGTTAGAGTTGTTCTGAATTCCGATGTAAATTGTTTGTCCAGCGTAAGTAGACAAGTCAATTGTTTGGTTCGTAAACGACTGTGGAGCAGCGTTTACTGTAACTACAGCCGGGTTGGTAAAGTTAGCAACCGCGTTTCCTGTAGTTGAAATGTATACTTTATAACCATCAGGGTAGCTAGCGTCCGGAGCCATAACATCAAAAGATGCAGTGTAACTTCCAGTACCAGGAACGTTGATTGCCGGAGTAACCAACCAGTCATTTGAAGTTCCGGCAGGTGTATACCATGAAGTAGAAACCATCATGTTTCCTGAACCAGTAACTGAATTAGCTCTTGCCATCCAGGCGTTCGTACCCATGTAGTTTACGTTTGTAGCAGGTGTAAGACCGTCAACGTTGTACTGAGCCCATCCTGCAGGAAGGTTCGTACTAGCGTCGAAATTCTCAGACATAATCACTTGCGAGAACGATGCTCCTGCAAGAAACAATGCTGATAAAGTAAGTAGACTCTTTTTCATAACTTTAACATTTTGTGCATCCCAAATGTATAAAGGTTGAACTTCGAACACAATTTTATCCTGTTAAACTTGGGGCTAAACGACAGGTGAATATTGGAAAGCTAAAACAATTAAAAAGGTTTAAATGAAAAAAATAGTCGTTCTTTCGGGAGCAGGAATCAGTGCAGAAAGTGGTATCCAGACGTTCAGAGACTCAAATGGTTTATGGGAAAACTACGCTATTGAAGAAGTCGCGACCCCCGAAGCATGGAGAAGAGATCCGGATTTAGTAACCGAATTCTATAATTTACGGCGTAAACAGGTGGTTGAAGCCGAGCCGAATGCAGCACATGTGTTTTTTGCCAATCTGGAGGAGCATTTTGATGTTCATATTGTGACACAGAATATTGACGATTTACACGAACGTGCCGGATCAAAAAAGGTGTTACACCTCCATGGAAACATCAGATTGGCAAAGAGTTCAGGTCCGAATCAGGAACGAAAGTATTATCCGATTAACGGAGCTTCCCTTTCCAAAAACGATCTCTGTGATGACGGTTTTCGTCTTCGTCCGCATGTGGTTTGGTTCGGTGAGGAAGTCCCGGCACTACAGGAAGCTGCAGAACTTGTAAGTGACGCCGATATCCTGGTAGTCATTGGGACAAGTCTAAATGTCTATCCTGCAGCAGGATTAATCCATGCCGCAAAACAAGACTGTCGCTGTTATGCGATTGATCCGAATGCCGGAGAAATTGGATTAAGCAGTCGGTTTACAGCTATCCCGGAGACAGCCTGTAATGGTGTTGAACTATTATGGAAATACCTTAATGATTAATGACAACTTCGCGACGCGTGCAGTTTCCTTGTTCATCTGAAATTACAATGGTATAAACCCCATTCATTGCAGCACCGAAATCGAGTGTATGATGTGTTGGTGCCGGTAGTTCTACAGCTGTGCCCTTTAGATCGTAAACAGTAATCAGATATGAGCTCTCATCGGAAGGAAGAGCTAAAGTGACAGTGTTGTTCGCCGGGTTTGGATAAACCGAGAATGAGATCTCATTATCGTCCTCAACTCCAAGGTTAAAGCAGACTTCAACATCAATTGAATCGATTGGGGTTGTACCCTCGATAATGTAATACCTGTATTGTCCGCACCCCGGTCCGTCAACATAAACATCTATCGTTAAAGTTGCTCTGTTCTGATCTGAAATTGAAACTGAGTTCGGTGTAGACCATGGATTCGTTGACATTTGACCTCCAGCGAAGCACTGCCCTTCAAAATTCGGATCCGGGTTTGGCGCCCAAGAGAGACCGTCTGTCCAATTAACCGGTGGTGTATTTAAGCGGAGTCTGCCAACCTTTAGATCCGCAAGTGATCCGCTTACATTCTTAACGCTGAAGGCTTTTGCTACCGAGCCATTACTTGTTGCTGTTAGGGAGACTGTTGTTCCGGAGATATCGCTTCCGACTTCCTGACCGGAACTGAATTCACGTATTTCAACCTGTGCTTGCGCCGATAACGCACAAAACAAGATAGAAAGCAAGGTTATTTTCTTCATTTCAAGACGTGATTTTCAGCAATTAATGATTCACAATGACCTGGCGACGGGCACTGTTCCCTTGGGCATCAGAAACCATAATGGTATAAACTCCGTTTGAAACAGAACTGAAATCAAGCACATGATTTGTCATTGATGGTAACTTAACAATAGCTCCGTTCAGATCGTATACACGAACAAAGTAAGAGTTGTCGCTCGCCGGAAGCCCTAAAGTCACAATATCAGTTGCCGGGTTTGGTGAAACATAAAAGCTTAAACTTTCCATTTCATTTACAGATACGGATGAGCATACAACAACATCAACAGAATCAATTTTCGTATTGCCATCCTTTACAAAGTATCGGTAATGGCCACAACCAGGTCCTTGCGTAGCGATATCAATCACCATTGTAGCGTAAGTCTGATCATTCATGTAAACCGGATCATAATCAGGAGCTCCGGTATTCCATTCGGGCGTGGCCCATGGATTGGTTGACATTTGTGCCGCCAGGTAGCACTTTCCTACAAAGAAATCATCCGGACGAGGTCCCCAACACAAGCCATCTTCCCAACCTGCCACTTCAGTGATTCGTAAACGTTCGATAATATACTGGTGGTCACCTCCGGAGATATTTTTTACACTCAACTTGATATCGTGTGTTTCATCCGTTGTAACATTTAGCGTGATTTCATCACCACAAAGGTCGTTTCCAATTTCCTGTCCATTGACAAATTCATGGATTTCAACCTGAGCATTAAGGGAAAATGATGCGAATACGCATGCAAGAAATACAGTCGTTTTCATAAGAAATAAGGTAATAAGTAAAGAGATGATTGATGAATGCGGTTAGCGGTTATGAAAACGGACGGTTAAAATAGCCGTCCGTCCTCTGAGTATTGTTGTTAGTGTTTTACCACTATTCGTCTTGTTTGAACAAGTTGACCTTTTTCAGTCACTGTTACCAGGTAAACCCCGTTTTTGAATTCGCTTACATCAATCTTTTTGGTAATCCCCATATCATCAGAGTAAACTACTTTTCCAAGAACGTCCGTGATACGAACAAAGCAATTTCCATCGGTACCGGTTGTCGCAATAGTCAGGTAATTGTTCGCAGGGTTCGGGTAAGCGGTCATCCCAAGTGGTTCTTCCGTTTGATCCTGAATGCTCAAAGATGAGCTAAACTGAACATCAATAGAATCTACTTTAGTTGAGCCATCCATAATGATGTAGCGGTAAACACCGGTTCCGGCACTTTGAACATCAACGTCAACCTGAAGATTTGCATCATCGTTATCGTTTACAGTAATTCCTGACGGAGTTGTCCAGTTAGTCATGTTCATTTGACTTGCAGGGTAACATGTTCCTTCGAAATTCGGATCAGGGTTTGGTCCCCAACACAAGTAATCGCTCCATGCAGCAACTTCCTGCACGCGTACGCGGTTTACTTTGTATACTTTCTGACTTCCTGATGTATTCAGAATATTAAATGTCAAAGTTACAGTACCTTCGGCTGTTACTGTCTCATTCCATGTCGTACCGGAAAGATCATTACCTACAGCTTGTCCTCCTGAGAATTCACGAATCTCTACCTGCGCCATCGCTGATGTGCCGATTAATCCGATTGCTGCTAATAATAAGTAAACTTTTTTCATGTGTTCGGTGTTTGTTCTAAAGCAAATATAGAGGAAAAACTCACTCCAAATCAGTGTGTAATTTACCCTCCGACTTGTAAGAATACAATTTTTCGGCCAAAAGTTCATTCTTTTTTGCTTTTTTTTGAAACTAAACTGCACTTATCCGAACGTAAAGTGTGAAAATCGGTTTATTCCACAATTAATTGGCAGAAACTAGCTTTACAATAATTCAAACGAAAGAAGTGATCTTTAGGAATACAAGAATAAAATCAATGATCTTTTGATTGCAGCAGAGTAAACAACCTATATTTGAATCACGGCATGAAAGTTGAAAACGGAAAACCGTATAAAACTATATAACTCAATTATGAAAAAGATTACTTTGTTTTTGGCCGCTGCTCTTTGCAGTATCTCTTTAATGGCGCAAGAAGGCGAAACAGGAAAACAGCTTCCGTCTGTTAAATTGGTTGATGTGAGCGGTAAATCCGTAAACACTTCTGAGCTTGGTTTCAAAGGTCCGGTTGTTATTTCTTTCTGGGCGACCTGGTGTGCTCCATGTAAAAGAGAGTTGAATACCATCTACGATTTATACGAAGATTGGCAGGCTGAGACCGGTGTTCAATTGGTTGCTGTTTCTATTGATGATGAAAAAACAAAAGCCTCTGTAGCTCCATACGTGGACTCAAAAGGATGGGAATACCTTGTATTGCTTGACCCTAACGGTGACTTCAAGCGTGCAATGGGTGTGAACAATGTTCCACACACATTCCTAATCGATCAGACCGGTAAAATTGTTTACTCGCACAACAGCTATGCACCGGGTGACGAAGAAAAACTCTACGAAGAAATCAAGAAACTAGCAGGAAAATAATACTCAATGAAAAAGTGCATTGTCGCATTAGCAGTATTGTCCGGGTCGTATAGCGCACTCGGACAATCTGTTTCTGGAGGGAGCATCACCGGAAACATGGAAGCAACCTTCCAATACCTCAACCCGGATTCATTAATCGGAGCCACACAACCGGCGTCAAAAGGATTGTTGAATTCATACATTAACGTATTCTATACCAATGGAAATTTCAAAGCAGGATTACGAGGCGAATCGTACCTTCCGAGAATTCAAGGGTATCCAAACCGTTTCGATGGTACAGGAATAGGTATGCGTTACGTTGGATATGCAAACGATTATGTAGATATTACCATCGGAAACTTCTATGAACAATTCGGAAACGGGATGTCTTTCCGGGCTTATGAAGATCGAAATCTGGGTTATGACAATGCAATGGACGGTGTTCGCCTGATCCTCAGACCAATGCCGGGACTTCAAATTAAAGCGGTTTACGGTAATCAGCGTTATTCGTTCCAAGGAGGGTCGGTTATAAAGTCTGCCGGACTCACGCGCGGGTTGGATGCGTCACTTCATTTGAACAACTTCTTCCATACATTGGATAGCATTGGACTGGACATTAACCTTGGAGGTTCATTAGTGTCCAAGTATCAGGTTGATGACAACGAAACCTACGTGCTTCCGGAGAACGTTGGTGCTTACGGTGGTAGAGCCGATATCCGTTACAAGAAATTCAATCTGAATGGTGAGTACATTATCAAAGAGAATGACCCTTCGAATGATAATGGCTACATCTATAATAACGGTCACGCGGCTATTGCCAATTTTGTTTATTCTCAAAAAGGATTGGGAATTGTGCTTTCGGCAAAATCTGTTGATAACATGAGTTTCCGTTCTGACAGAACAATGGCACTTCAGGATTTGTTCATTAATTACCTGCCTGCATTGAACAGAACGCATACGTATAACCTTGTGGCAACCTTATATCCTTATGCAACGCGTCCTCTTGGAGAAATTGCTTATCAGGGTACGATCAACTACAAGATTAAAAAAGGAAGTACACTTGGGGGTAAATACGGAATCCCAATCGACCTGAACTATTCAACGGCGTTTTTACCGCTTCAGCATACCAGCGGAATTGTTCCGGGAGATTCTTCGCGGGTTACTTACGTAGGTAAGCCATTTGACATGTCCGACAGTTTATTGTGGCAGGATATCAATGCAAGTATTACGTACAAGTTCTCACCTGCACTTTACGTTATTGGAAGTTACTATAACATAACTATCAATAACGATGTTTCCAAGGTTACTGAAACCGCTCACGGTATGATTTCATCGCATATTGGAGTAGCTGAAATTGGCTGGAAGATTAATAAAAAGCATAGTCTTCGCACAGAATTACAAGGTTTGTTCGTTAATAAAGATAAAGGCAACTGGGCAACAGTAGTAATGGAATATACCATTTCACCCAAATGGTTTTTTGGCGTGATTGATCAATACAATTACGGAAACAGTAATCCGGATCTTCGTCTGCACTACCTGTTGGGTTCTGTTGGTTGGATTAAAGATGCTACACGTCTGACTATCAACTATGGTCGTCAGCGTGCAGGATTATTCTGCGTTGGTGGTGTATGTCGTTTTGTACCTGCATCCAACGGTTTAACGGTTTCATTTACACAAAGTTTCTAACGATTTTTCAGAAATAACTATGAAAGCACTTATCATATCCACAGCAGCAATTCTTGCTTTATCGCTTTATTCCTGTGATAAAGTAACGAATGCCTATCCAAAAAACGGTGGTGGAACCGGGGAACTGGATTGGAGCTTGTATCCGGATGGTGATTCGGCACACTATGCTCAAAATCACTGGCCAACGTGGAGTGCAAATACCAACACGTTGACGAATGTATTAATCGAGGATTTTACAGGTCACCGTTGTTTCAACTGCCCGAATGCTGCAACTCTTGCACATAATCTGATGAATGCAAATCCGGGACGTGTTTTTGTTGCAGGAATCCATTCCAGTGCTGTTGGCATGTCTGACTTTCAGGAAGAAAATGCCGAATATCCAACTATTTTGTACAACGATATTGCTTTCGAAATCGGGACACATTTCGGATCTCAACCAGGAACCAGTTTCATCGGAAACCCGCACGGAGCTATTAGTCGTTTAAGAACAGGAACTGACAACACTTCGGCCCCGGGAACATGGTCGAGTAAAACATCTACTGTGTTGGCAAGAACACTACAAGTAAACATTCAGGCTGAGCATAACTATTTTCCAAGTACACGCGGTTTGTTTCTTCATACAGAGGTAGATGTGCTCGATGCAGGAATCACTTCCGATCTGGGGTTAGTAGTTTACGTTTTGGAAGATAGCGTTGTAGGACCACAATTGATGCCGGATTTGACAACGAACAACACTTATGTGCACCGTGATATTCTTCGTGCTTGCATTGATAACAAGGCATTTGGAAGAACACTACAACCTTCTGATCTGGGAACTAACGGGAAATATTACGTGAATTACTCGTATAAGCTTCCCGATGAATATGAGGTTGAAAACATGCACTTGTTGATTTACGTTTACGATAAAACGACCGAAGAGATTTATCAGGTCATAGAGGAAGACATGGAATAATCAATTTAAGATCACCTAAATATGAAAAAGCTCGTAATCTTTGCAGGAATTTCCTTTCTGCTAGTGTTTATCGCTTGCGATAAAGTGACCAACAATGCTTATCCGGAAGGAGAAACTAATTCCGGAGGATTGGATTGGAGTTTATACCCGGACGGAGATTCAGCGCATTATGCTCAAAACCATTGGCCCACCTGGAGCGAAAACACTAATACGTATACGAACGCATTGATCGAAGACTTTACCGGACACCGTTGCTCTTTTTGCCCAAATGTGGAAGCACATGCGCACAATCTGATGAACGCCAATCCGGGAAGAGTTTTTGTAGCTGCAATTCATACAGGCGCAACAGGTATTGAACTACAGGAAGAAAATGCTGAATTCCCTTTAATCCTGTACTGTGATAACGGTGTGGAAATCGGAACTCATTTCGGCTCAAAGCCAGGAACAACGTTTACAGTAAACCCTCATGGAGCTGTAAACCGTTTACTTACGGGAATGGACAATACATGTCCGGCAGGAAGTTGGTCAAGCAAAGTATCAACTGCTCTGAATAGCCCTTTGAAAATAAATCTTCAGGCTGAGCACAACTATTTCCCAAGTACACGTGGTTTGTTCCTGCATACTGAAGTTGATGTTGTCGATAATTCACTGACATCGCAACTCGGATTAGTAGTTTATTTGATTGAAGACAGCATTATCGGACCACAGATTACTCCGGACTCACTGTGGCACAATTACGTGCACCGCGATGTATTACGAGGATGCATCGATAACAAGGCATTTGGACGAATTTTGAAGTCATCCGATCAGGCTCAAAATGGGAAATACTACGTGAACTATGCCTACAAACTGCCAAATCAATATGACCCTTCAAATACCCACCTTCTGATTTACGTTTACGATAAAACTACGGAGGAAATTTACCAAGTCATTGAAGAAGAGGTAGAGTAAAATTTAGTCGCTCTTTTTAACATATTTTGCTGTACTATTTCCAGAAATAAATCGTTAACTTGGTTGGTAACTAAATAAAACTATCGACCATGTTTGAATTGACCAAGAACATTCTAACAAAGGTGAGTTTCGATCCACTTTTGTTTCAAAAAGAATTGACTAAGGCTATCAAGTGGATGGCAAATTCTGAAGAGGTTCAACGTTTAAGAGAATGGTGTATTGTAGAATTTGGATCGGTTTATCCGACCATTGTAAACAAAGCGTTTCCGCAAGTTATCGGAAAGTGAAGTGATTAAGTAAAAAACAATGAAGGCGCCCGAACGGAGCGCCTTTTTTATTTTTCCATGTTGGGTGCACGATGCATCGCCCACCTGGCATCATTCAAATTCAATCAATACCGCTCCTTTATCAACAACATCCTGTGCCGCAATCTTAACGTCTTTCACCTTTCCGGTTCCTTCGGCTTTCAAAACATTTTCCATTTTCATTGCTTCAAGTGTTAGCAACGGATCTCCAACGTTGATTTCCTGACCGATTGCTACCGAAATGCTTACTACTCGTCCAGGCATTGGTGCTTTCAGTTGTTTCAGTTTTCTCACTTTCGGAACATCCAATCCCATAGATGCAATCAAGTCATCCAACGGACCTGACTTTTTGATGTCAAATACCCGGTGATTCAATTTTAGAGTAAGGCTTCCTTCCTCCCGTTTATCGGCAATTACCTCTCCTCTAAACTTCTTTCCTTTGTAAGTAATGGTAAAGAACTGTCTGTCTTCCCATCTTAGATTTACACCGTCTGTAGTAGTTTCGAAAAGGGCTGAGTCTAATTTCCAAGTTGCCATAAAGCGTTTTTAAGTGGTCCAAAAATAACAAATATTGAAGAACCTTAACACTCCTAACAACGGGCTGTGCCTAAGTTTTATCAAATGAAACAAGTTCGGGCCATAACTATTTGGTATATTCGCTGAAAGTTCAAAACCAATGAGAAAAATTGCATTTGTATTAGTACTGGCAGCAGTGGCTTGTCGCCCTATCGATACGGAACCGGATATTCTGGTTGAAGACGACGGATACATGGACGGTGGAGATTACGGCTACTACGACAGTGAAGGAGATATTGAAATGGAAGTGGAACCTACGGTTTACCACGCTACAGAACCCATTCTTACAGATCTGATTAATACAAAGCTGGAAGTTTCTTTCGATTGGACAAAAGCTCAATTAATTGGTAAAGAAACCCTGACCGCAAAACCTCATTTCTACGCTACAGACAGTTTAATTCTGGATGCAAAAGGAATGGAAATCAAGAGCGTAATGCTTGGAGGTAAGGCGCTTACCTATTCATACGACGGTAACTTCCTTCGTATCCTTCTGAATAAGAAATACACCAATAAGGAAAACTACACGTTGGTAATCGACTACATTGCAAAGCCAAATGAGCGTACTACAGGAGGTTCCGATGCAATTACCAGTGATAAAGGTCTTTATTTCATCAATAACGATGGTAAGACTCCAGGTAAAATGCCACAAATCTGGACTCAGGGTGAAACCGAAGCAAGTTCTGTATGGTTCCCAACGATCGACCAGCCGAATATCAAAACAAAGCAGGAAATTTACATGACTGTTGACGCGAAATATACTACGCTTTCAAACGGTAAGTTGATCAGTTCAACTAAGAATGCTAACGGAACACGCACCGATTACTGGAAACAGGAATTGCCACATGCTCCGTACCTTGCAATGATGGCGGTTGGCGAATTCAAGGTTGTAAAAGATTCTTATAAGCGTCCTGATGGATCAACAATGGAGGTAAACTACTACGTTGAACCGGAGTGGGAAGGAAACGCCAAAGCGATCTTTGGTGAGACACCTAAAATGATCGGTTATTTCTCCAAATTGCTCGGTGTTGAATATCCATGGGACAAATATTCCCAGATTGTTGTTCGTGACTACGTTTCGGGAGCGATGGAAAACACAGGATGTGTGGTCTTCGGTGATTACGTCTACAAAAACAACCGCGAGTTGCTGGACGCAAACGACAATAGTACAATTGCTCACGAATTATTCCATCACTGGTTCGGGGATTTAGTTACTTGTGAATCCTGGTCGAATCTGACGTTGAACGAGTCGTTTGCCAATTACTCTCAATACTTGTGGGACGAACACCGCCACGGATTGGATGAAGCGGACTACCAGGCTGAGCAGGAAGCAAACGGATATTTCGCTTCCGGTGCCGGAAATGGTTACCACGATCTTGTTTGGTTCGATTACGAAGACAAAGAAGACATGTTCGATGGCCACTCTTACAACAAAGGAGGGCGCATTCTGCACATGTTACGCAATTACGTAGGCGATGAGGCTTTCTTTACAGCGCTTAACCTGTACCTGAAATCAAACTCTTTTAAAGCCGCAGAATACAACCAATTGCGTCTGGCAATGGAAGAAGTTACAGGTGAAGATCTGAATTGGTTCTTTAACCAATGGTACCTGGATAAAGGCCATATGGATTTGGATATCAGCTATTCAACTGAGGAAGAGAACCTGCTTCAAATTTCATTGGATCAGGAATATTCAACCGCTGAACACTACTTTAAAATGCCTGTTAATGTTACAATTCTTGATGATAGAGGCGCAACGACTCAACGCATCTGGATTGAAAATCAGTACAACACAACGGTATATCTTCCTACTTCAGGAACAGTAACAGGAGTTATTTTCGATAGCCAGTGTATGTTGCTTGGCGACATCAGTGAAGTAAAAAATCAGGATTGGTGGGTTAATCAGTACTATAAAGGAACACGCTATGCACACCGCAGAGATGCCCTGATGTACGGAACTGAAAGTGCAAATGAGGCAAGTAATAAAATGATCATTGATGCACTTTCCGATAAATTCTGGGATGTTCGTCTGAAGGCAATCGGTAAAACGGTTATGCTTCCGGCAGATTTGAAACCAACTGTGAATGAGCAATTGAAGAAAATTGCAGCGAATGATTCCGTACCTGCGGTTCGCATGGCTGCAATTAACCGATTGGTTACTGTACTTCCCTCTTCAGAAGCAAAAGCTTTCATCAATGAACGTATGAACTCAGATCAGGCTTACTCCGTAATCATCGGTTGTTTGTCTGCACTTTCAAAATTAGATGCAGATTACGCAATGACAAAAGCTGCCGCGTTCGAAAACGAACCTTCCTCCAGAATGATGAGCGGAATTGCAGGGTTGTACGCACGCAGTACTGATCCGGGAAAGATTGCATACTACGAGAAAATCTTTGCTGCGAATAAACTTCAGGGATACGAACGTGTTACGGCACTGGGTGCCTTTACCTACTTCATGAGCCAGCAGGAACCTGTACAGCACCGCAAAGCAATTGCAATTTTTGAAAACGAAATCAAGCTCGGCGGTTATTATTCTCAAATGTTTATGCCGCGTTACTTTGACTACCTCATCACTGCAATGAACGATAAAGTTGACGTAATGAAACAGAAACTTGAGGATGCGAAGACCAGTGGTAACAGCAACCAACAAGCAATTATCCAGGGAAACATTACAGAAGCCGAAGCAATTCTTGCGGAATACCAACGTTTGGCTGAAAGCGTTGCTCCTGTTGAATTTGGAGAATAAGAAAGACTTATCTTACAGTATATAACAAGGGCGGATATAATCCGCCCTTTTGCATGTCTATACTATAAAAGGATGTCTTTTCTTCCTCTAGAAGAACGCTTTAACTTCCATTCCACCCGCATGAATCACGGGCGAACCATCGCTTTTTCTTCCGTTGTATTGAACTGAAATCTGAAGGTTCTTAGAAACGCTGCGCTGATATCCGAGCGACCACACGGTATTCTGCCCGGGTTTCAAGGCCTCCAGTAGTTCAAATCCAAGTGGTGAATTGGCATTTCCCGTAAAATTGATCTTTATGAGGTTCAGTTGTGCCTGAAAGCTGCCTTTTTTCGCCTGATTGATTTTAGCGGTTGCTCCGATGTCATGAATCAAACTGGATTCTCCACCGAAGGCCACATCATTCAGTTTATACGAATACCTGCCATCCAGGCTAAATCGAAGCGATGAGGAAGGTTGAAACACCAACGATGGTTTAATGATGTAGTAATTCAGGTTGTAATTTCTTCCGGTTACATAATCAACGAAGGATGTTTTCAATCCACGTTCGTATGACCCCAGAATGCTCCACTTTTTCTGAATATTTAACCTCCCGCTTACTTCGTTTGAAACAGTACTTTTTCCATCGAATCCTGAAGCAAGTAAGGTTTTCGAATCCTGATTCTGAAAATGGTATTCCACCCCGAAAATAGAACTGGTTCGGTTGAAATACACACTGTGTTTCATACTTGCGGAAGTCGAAATAAGCGCTTCGTCTTCAATGGATCGAACAAATGGATTGTACGCCTGAATGCCATCAAAAACATTCACTTTGCGCTGAATCCTCAGTCTGGATTGTGTTGAGAAACGCGCCAGTACTTTCTTTACCCCTTTTTCATTATTCCACATTCGTTCAGGTCGAATGATCAAACTCTGATTATACTCATTACTATAGGTCTTCGTATACTCATTGGAAGGTGTGAATACACGAATGTAACTTGCCTGATCAGCATACGAAGCAATTTCAAACTCATTCAAATCCTTTACGCCATCACCGTTGTAGTCGATCCAGGTGTAAACACCCTGACCATCATTCACTTTGATGTAGATGAATTCCCGTTTCTGTTCCAGTCCTGCCCCGACTTCATAAAAAGTGCTCAATTGCACTGCTCCTTTGTAGAGTTTGACTTCGTGGTCTATACGACCGTTTGTGGTCTGTTCAGGTGCTTGCTGAATGAGATTTGTATCCAGAATCTGAAGTGTTCTTACGTTAGCAATAATCACCAATCGTCGATTCTTCCAACCGATGCCTGCGGTAGAACGCTTCGTCCACTCAAATCCCATGGTTCGTGCCAATGCAGCGCGTTTCAATGCCGTGCTGTCGGATCGTCCATCGGTGCGTTCACGGTAAGTAAACTTCATTTCACCTTTAACCGTGTCACCAATTGCAGCATAACCCTGAGCATCAAAAAACGAATACGAGCGGGTTTGCAACAAGGTATCCTGCATGAACCTGTTCAATTCCTGATCTGTTTTGACTCCTAGACGAACTTTCTTAATGGATTTGGAAACATCGGCTCTGTGACGAATAAAACTGTTTGAAGCAACAGCATCCGAAGCAAGAATACTTCCTTCTCCAATGACCCGCCAACCCTTTTGATTCCAATTCACTGTGGTTAACGTTCGCGTGCCCTGGAAATCTTCGCCAATCTTGTAGTATTGTTGATTGAGTGAAAATTGCCCATACTTGTTGTGCCTCACACTTGTACTCGCCATTGCATAGATCTGATTTCCGGTGTAGTTCTGAGCACGGGTATTCCAATCCCGGTCAAATTCAACAGCACGGTACTGTTCAATCGGCCTAAAATGTGGATCAAGTAATTCCACTTCTCCGGAATTCGACCATGACCATTGCGGAATACTGTCTTTCCCGAAACGTTTCAGATGTTCGATTTTGGATTTCATGGCATATCCCTGATCGTCTCCGGAATCCATCCTGGAAAACGTATTGAGATCATACTTGCTGGTGGCAAGTTCCGAAGTAACTTTCAGGCTATTGTTGATCCGATAGGTTGCCCCGGCACTGATCAATTGTTGTTGTTTCGGTGTAATGAGGATGTTTACCGGAGCATAATCCCCGACAGACACACTTCCTGCAGGTTGCACCCATTTGTACACGCGACCGAGCGCCGAAAATTCCGAAAGCACATAATCTCCCTGTCCGGGACCAACATACGCGAAATTTACTTTATAAAAAGCCGCATTCGGGTCAACTGAAACGACTAAAACACTATCGTATCCCAATGAGTCGATCAAGCGGTACATCACCAGGTTATCCGAAAAGCCAACGGAATCGATGATCGTTGTTCTGGCCAACTCGAGATTGTCTCCAATTTGGGAAAGAAGCAATTTTTGAGAATCGGTTAGCGTTTGCTGTAACGGTTGATTTTTGGCATCCTGTTCGGAATATGCATTCACCCACCAATCCAGGTTTTTGGATGTCCCGACGGTGGAAAACTGAAACAGTGAACGAGCGTAGTTCTGATCGGAATACTGAAATTCGACCACGATACGACTGTCCTTTGTAATCATATTTCTGGCGGTAAACGTCAGTTCGGAAGTGTTGTAATCAATCACATAATCGTATTCCTGTCCGCGATTGAGTTGTTTGCCATCAATGTATACGCGTTCCGTTCCAGATAAAATCACGATGTACGGTTCGTTCTCGTTTCCTCTCAGGCGGTACGGCCCCTGATTTCCTTCAATTCCCTGTATGATCTGACGGTTGAATTTCCCTTTTGAAAGTGCTCCGCTAACCTGTGATTTGATACTGGAAGTTTTGGTTTGTTTCCAGAGCATTTCACCACTTAGACCTTGCCCCCGTTTCTTGTAGGTAAGAAAATACCCTTCGGGTTTGTAAATCCAGAAATCACCGGCTGTTAACTTGAACCGGTCATTAAACAGTTGAATGAATACCTGATCAAACTCCTGCAGTTTGTTGGTATTGCCTTCGGGTTGAATTGGAAGATTATCGTCAGTTACCGAAGCAAGTACTTGCAGATTGGGTGCAACATAACCCGATAATCGCAAATTTAAACTGGAGTTTACAGAAAGATCCTGTCTGTTTCCGAAGGAAATTCCACGTGAAATACTTCCTTGTTTCGTCAAACCACTTTGTCCGAAGAGATCTGAATTGTCTCCTGTTGGTTGCAGGAGAAATTTGTCGCGGTCACCTTTCGATTCATTGTATACAACTGCCGTATCACGGATTGAAACAAGCTTTGAAAGGTTGTACGGCATGATTCGGTAATTGATTTTGATGGAATCGGAACATGCAGTAAGCAATTTCAGTTCTGCTTTGGCATAGTTTACCGAATAGGACGAGGCTGGAAGAAGTTCGCCTTTGCAGGAAACAGTAACTGAAGCCGGAAGAATCGAAAGCGAATCAAAGGTGATGGATTTGGTTGTGGCGGGAAATGTACCAGTTCGAGCAGCATTTGTCACCTGGGCACGAAGTGCCTGAGCAATAAACAGGAAGCAACCAAGTATGAGTAAAATTCGCACCATGCTAAGGTACAAACGAATTTGGAAAGCAGATAGTGTTTAAAAACACTGTGGGGGCGAAATGCATTGCGCCCCCACTGGTTTCAATAATTTATTTCGAGTTTCTACCCTGAACACATTTGCCTTCAGCGAATTTAGTTCAGAGCTTTCTAGCTTCACATTTCTTTGAAATGTCGTAGAACTCTATCGAGTTTCTACCCTGAACACATTTCACATCCATCCGGATTATCCAAAGAGCATGCGATTGCCGCTGCTTGTTCTTCCAATTCTGCTGCTGTTGGTTCTGAGGCAACTGCTTTGTCTACTGTAAACTTGATTGCATCTGTCGCTGCTTTCGTACGCAGGTAGTACATACCAGTCTTCAATCCTTTCTTCCAACCGTAGAAGTGCATTGACGTCAATTTTCCGAAGTTTGCATTTTCCATGAAAATGTTCAACGACTGTGATTGACAAATGTATGCTCCACGATCTGCAGCTTGTTCAATGATTGACTTTTGAGAAATTTCCCAAGCCGTTTTGTAAAGGTCCTTTAAGTGCTGTGGAATCTCGTTGATGTTTTGAACGGAACCGTTAGAAGCCATAAGTTTCTGGCGCATTTCGTTGCTCCACAATCCTTCTTTCACCAGGTCTTTCAAGAGGTGCTTGTTCACGATAATGAACTCACCAGACAATACACGACGCGTGTAGATATTAGAAGTGTATGGCTCAAAACACTCATTGTTTCCAAGGATTTGTGCCGTTGAAGCTGTTGGCATCGGAGCAAGCAACAATGAGTTACGCACACCGTGTTCTTTCACTTCTTCTTTCAACACATCCCATTCCCAACGGTTTGTTGGAGTAACACCCCACATATCGAATTGGAAGATTCCTTTTGAAACCGGTGAACCCTCGAATGTTTCGTATGGCCCTTCAACCTTCGCCAAATCTTTAGACGCTGTCATAGACGCGTAGTAGATTGTTTCGAAAATTTCGCGGTTCAATGCTTTTGCCTCTTCTGATTCGAATGGGTAACGCAACATAATGAATGCATCAGCCAAACCTTGTACTCCCAATCCGATCGGACGGTGGCGCAAGTTTGATTTGCGTGCTTCTTCTACCGGGTAGAAGTTTCCGTCGATGATACGGTTCAGGTTAATTGTAGCCTGGTACGTTACTTCGAATAGTTTATCGTGATCGAATGTTCCTTCTTCAGTAACGAATTTAGGAAGCGCTAATGAAGCAAGGTTACATACTGCGATCTCATCCGGAGCAGTGTACTCCATGATCTCCGTACACAAGTTGCTCGACTTGATCGTTCCTAAGTTCTTCTGGTTGGATTTGCGGTTAGCAGAATCCTTGTAAAGAATATATGGGGTTCCGGTTTCAATCTGTGATTCAAGAATTTCAAACCACAAGTCC
>CBIHND010000032.1:0-52353 GCA_966211245.1 uncultured Fluviicola sp.
CAACTCCTACCAACGAAGGGGCAACTCCAACCTATCAATGGTATTTGGATGGTGCACCTGTCGGAACGAATAGTACAACTTATTCGAATAGTGCATTAACCAGTGGAGACGCGGTACACTGCGTTGTAACCAGCAGTTTGATGTGCTTGACCACTCCAAGCGGAACAAGTAATACCGTTACGATGACCGTGAACACACCGGTAACGCCATCGGTTTCCATTTCTGCGTCGGCTTCAACCATCTGCAACGGAACGAGTGTTACCTTCACCGCCACACCAACCAATAGTGGGACTCCTGCTTACCAGTGGTACCGAAATGGTTCTCCTGTGGGAACGAACAACAGCACATACACTTCATCATCGTTGAATAACGGAGATGTAATTTCCTGTACGATCACGTCATCATTGAGCTGTGTGACTTCTTCCACGGCTACGAGCAACAGCATTACAATGACCGTAAACCCATTGATTTCAAATTCAGTGAGTATTTCCAGTAGTACAGGTTCAAGCAGTTGTTTCGGAACGAACGTTGTCTTTACTGCAACACCAACCAATGGCGGTGCAACTCCTGCTTATCAATGGTATGTGAACGGGTCACCTGTCGGATCGAATAGTTCGAGTTATGTCACTTCAGCATTGACAACCGGTGATGTTGTCAGTTGTGAAATGTCGAGTAGCCTGACCTGTGCGTCTCCTACTTCTGTTTCCAGCAATAGCATAACAATGACCGTGTACAGTACAAACTCTCCAACAGCTTCGATTTCATCGGATCTCGGTTCCGGAGTATGTTCCGGTGGAACAGTCAACTTCACGGCAACAGGTACGAACATTGGAACTTCACCAGACTACCAGTGGTATTTGAACGGCTCTCCTGTAGGAACGAATAGTTCTGCTTACAGCGTTTCGAACCCAACAAATGGAAGTACAGTTTACTGTGTAATAACGAGCAATGCTCCATGTGTGTCCGGACAAACTGCTACGAGCAACACGATTACAATCAACGTGACCACTCCGGTCACACCAACTATTTCTATTTCAGCTTCGGATCTGACCATTTGTACCGGTGCCAGTGTTACATTCACAGCCTCAACAACAAATGGGGGAGGCTCGCCGGGATATCAATGGTACAAAAACGGTTCTCCCGTCGGAGGTGGATTCAGTACATACACATCATCTTCCCTGAATAATGGCGATGTGATCACTTGCACACTGACCTCTTCCCTGAGTTGTGTAACAACTGCTACGGCTTCGAGTAATAGTATTACCATGACAGTGAGTTCGTCTATACCTGCATCGGTAAGTATCTCAAGCAGTTCGGGAACTACCAGCTGTTCAGGATCGAGTGTTGTATTTTCAGCTACACCGACGAATGGCGGATCATCTCCTTCTTATCAGTGGTATGTGAACGGTTCTCCGGTCGGATCCAATAGCCAGGCTTATGCAACATCAACTTTGACAAATGGTGATGTCGTGAGTTGTCACATGGCTAGTAGCATTGGTTGTGCCTCTCCGGCTTCTGCTTCGAGTAATAGTATTACAATGACTGTTTACAGCATCAACCCTCCGACTGCTTCCATTACTTCGGATCAGGGATCAGGAGTTTGTGCAGGCGGAACAGTTACCTTTACTGCAACAGGTACTAATATTGGTGCTTCGCCGGATTACCAATGGTATTTTAATGGATCTCCTGTTGGAACAAACAGTTCCGCTTACAGTGTTTCGAACCCGGCAACGGGCAATACGGTTTACTGTATAATAACAAGCAACGCACCTTGCGTACCGGGACAAACAGCTACAAGTAATACCATCAGCATCAATGTCCTTTCGCCTGTTACACCAACGGTTTCGATTTCCGCTTCTACAACGTCTATTTGTACCGGAACTTCCGTAACATTCACCGCAACACCAACGAACGGCGGAGGGTCTCCGGGATACCAATGGTACCGAAACGGTTCTCCGGTAGGATTCAATAGTAATACGTATAGTTCGTCAACGTTAAGTAATGGTGACGTTGTAAACTGTACGCTTACATCCTCGTTGAGTTGTGTTACCAGTTCTTCTGTGAACAGTAACAGCATCACCATTACAGTAAATCCGACGGTATTGACTTCCGTTAGTATAACAAGTACAGCAGCGGGTTCAACAGCCTGTGACGGTCAAAGTGTAACCTTTACGGCAACGCCAACGAACGGTGGAACGCCAACTTATCAGTGGTATGTGAACGGCTCTCCTGTTGGAACAAACAGCGCTACTTATGTTACATCCGGTTTGACAAACGGAAGTACGGTTTCCTGTGAGATGACCAGTAGTTTGAGTTGTCCAAGTCCTGCGGTTGCTACCAGTAATGTGATTACAATGACCATTAATGGTAACGTAACTCCGACTATTTCCATAACGGCAAATCCGGGAAGCAGTATTTGTGGAGGAACCAATGTTACGTTTACCGCTACTTCTACGAATGGCGGAGCTTCGCCGAGCTACCAATGGTATCTGAATGGTTCACCTGTAGGGACAAACAGTACGACTTACAGTAATTCATCTCTGACCAATGGAAATACGATCTACTGTGTTGTCACAAGTAGTACACCGTGTGTTACCGGACCAATCGCGTCGAGCAATACCATTTCCATGAATGTTACCACACCGGTAGCGCCATCGGTTTCAATCAGTGCATCTGCAACAACGATCTGTCCGGGAACGAATATTACGTTTACTGCGACTCCGGCAAATGGTGGTGGTTCTCCGGATTATCAATGGAAGGTAAACGGAAGCAATGTCGGATCCAACAGCAATACATATAGTTCTTCTTCATTGAGTAACGGTGATGTGGTGACATGTGTATTAACGTCGTCGATCAGTTGTGTAACCAGTTCATCTGTGAATAGTAATGGGATTACCATCACTGTGAATCCGACAACGGTATCAGCTGTAAGCATCAGTAGTAGTGTCGGATCGACAATCTGTTCAGGTACAAGTGTAACGTTCACTGCAACACCAACAAATGGCGGAACCCCAACATATCAGTGGTTCGTAAATGGCTCTCCTGTTGGAACGAACAGTGACACATACGTTACGTCAATCCTGAATAACAACGACGCTGTAAGTTGCCAAATGATGTCTTCGTTACCGTGTAATTCACCGGCCATTGCTAACAGCAATGTTATTGTAATGACAGTGAACAGTTCAGCCGCACCAACCGTTTCGATTACGTCTAATCAGGGAACAGGGATTTGCGACGGAACCACAGTTACCTTTACAGCAACCGCAGCAAACGGAGGCTCATCACCGCTGTATCAATGGTATTTAAACGGCTCTCCGGTTGGTGTAAACAGTTCTTCATACAGTAATAATGCATTGGCAAATGGTGATGAGGTGAATTGTGTTGTTACAAGCAATGCCCCATGTGTAAACGGGACAACTGCGACCAGTAATACAATCACCCTTAATGTCACCGCTCCGGTAACACCTGCTGTTTCTATTTCAGCATCTGCAACAACAATATGTTCAGGAACGAATGTCACCTTCACAGCAACACCAACAAATGGCGGAACCCCAACATATCAGTGGTTCGTAAATGGCTCTCCTGTCGGAACAAACAGCAGTACTTACAGTTCTTCGACTTTGGCCAATACGGACGTAGTGACGTGTAACCTGACAACCTCATTGACATGTGTTACTGCGTCTTCTGCAAACAGCAATGCTATTACAATGACGGTGAATCCATCTGTCACGACTGCGGTAAGTATTGCCAGCAGCACGGGATCGACGATCTGTTCGGGAACAAGTGTAACGTTCACTGCTACACCAACAAATGGCGGAACTCCTGCTTACCAATGGTTCGTAAACGGTTCACCGGTGGGAACGAATAGTGCAACGTACATCACATCAACATTGAACGATGCTGATGTTGTGACTTGTGAAATGTCGAGTAGTTTAAGTTGTCCGATTCCGGCAATTGCCAGTAGTAATGCGATCACAATGACCGTAAACAGTACCGCAACTCCAACCATTTCCATTTCTTCGGCTGTTGGAAACACTATTTGTGATGGAACAACTGCGGTCTTTACTGCTACAATTACCAACGGTGGGGCAACCCCAGCTTATCAATGGATGTTGAATGGTTCGCCTGTCGGAACGAACAGCTCAACCTACAGTAATGCTGCACTTCTGGATAACGATGTGATCAGCTGCATTCTCACAAGTAATGCGGTTTGTCCTTCAACCACTACGGTGACCAGTAACCAGATTACAATGACCGTGAATCCTGTTGTAACGAGTAGCGTTTCAATCAATGCTTCTGCAACAACGATTTGTTCGGGAACGAACGTAACGTTCACTGCCACCCCAACGAACGGTGGAACACCTTCGTACCAATGGTTTGTAAACGGCTCACCGGTAGGAACGAACAGCGCAACATACTCTTCTTCGACGTTGACAAACGGACAAGCGGTGACGTGTCAAATGACTTCTTCACTAATGTGTGTCACACCTGCTATTGCGGCAAGTAATACAATCACGATGACAGTCAATTCGTCTGCTAATCCAACGATCAGTATCAGTAGTAATCCGTCTTCAGGTACCATTTGTTCAGGAACAACCGTAACGTTCACCGCGTCCATTACGAACGGTGGCTCGTCGCCGGTTTATCAATGGAAACTGAACGGTTCCCCTGTCGGAACAAACAGTTCTGTTTATACAAATTCTACGCTGGCAACCGGAGATATAGTTACGTGCGAACTGACAAGCAACGCACCGTGTA
This sequence comes from uncultured Fluviicola sp., assembly GCA_966211245.1. Taxonomy (GTDB): domain Bacteria; phylum Bacteroidota; class Bacteroidia; order Flavobacteriales_D; family Crocinitomicaceae; genus Fluviicola. The sequence goes on from CBIHND010000032.1 coordinate 4,759, forward strand.
TCAGTACATCAACAGTAACAAGTAATGGCATTTCGAAAACCGTGAATCCGAGTGTTACGCCAACAATTACGATTACAAGTGACCCGACAATGCCGGTGTGTGACCATCAGAGTGTGACGTTTACGGCAACCATTACAAACGGAGGTTCAAGTCCATCTTATCAATGGCAAAAGAACGGACAGAATTGGGGTACAAATTCACCGACTTATTCCACATCGGTTTGGAATGACGGTGATGTCTTTACGTGTACGTTGACCAGCAATGCAACGTGTGCAACATCGACCACGGTAACCAGCAATTCTATTACGACCCAGGAAGTTATTATTGATGTTACATTATCGGTCAATGGAAATACCATTACTGCGAATCAGACCGGGGCGACCTATCAATGGTACGATTGTACATTGCAGACGCCAATCTCCGGTGCTACAGGGCAGTCTTACACTGTCACCGAAAGCGGGTTGTATTCCGTTCAGGTTACCATGGGATCCTGTACTGAAGAATCTGGTTGTGAGTACATTGATTTTAATGGAATCGATGATCTCGCGAGTGCAGGTATTTCGCTTTATCCGAATCCGACAGCTGATAACTTTACCATTGAACTTCCCTCAACCAGTCGCATGGAAATGAAACTGTACGATGTTTCAGGTAGAATAGTCCGGGAAGGAATGCTGGAGGGAACGAAACAACAGATCGATGTCAGTCAGCTGGCAACCGGAAGTTACCAGGTTGTGCTGAATGATGGTAACAGACAATACGTCGGAAAGGTGATTGTAAACAATCATTGATACGATTGACAACTACTAAAAAAGGGAATCGGTACTTCGTGATTCCCTTTTTTATTGGAATCGAAACCCGGATAAAGTCTTCATTTACCTGAAATAGAGTAGGCGAGATAGCATACCGAAACGTTACCTTTGTGTATGCTTACTCTCAAAAGAACAACGTCAGATCATCCGGATTTTCAGGTGCTGGTTGTTGAACTGGATAAAGACCTTGCCATTCGAGATGGCGACGATCATGCGTTTTATGCGCAGTTCAATAAAATTGATTCCATCAAACACGTTGTTGTTGCTTACGATGGTGAAACTCCTGTAGGTTGTGGTGCAATCAAGGCATTCAGCGAACATTCCGTGGAAGTAAAGCGAATGTATGTACCGCCGGTGTTTCGCGGAAAAGGTATTGCTTCAACTGTTCTGAACGAATTGGAGCATTGGGCGAAAGAGCTGGGCTATCAGTCGTGTGTGCTTGAAACCGGTAAGCAACAACCAGAGGCAATTGCATTGTATACGCATTGCGATTACGTTATCATTCCTAACTACGGGCAATATGCCGGAGTAGAGAACAGCGTTTGTTTCGAGAAGGTGCTTTGATGCTACTTGATATGCAAATCCAGTAATTTCTCGCCTTCGATAAACCCTTCCAAATGATCTCCAATGGCAACCGGACCCACACCTGCCGGAGTTCCCGTAAAAATCAAATCACCGGTTTTCAGCGTAATGAATTGAGAAATGTATGCAATGATTTGATCGAAAGAAAAGATGCAATCGGAAGTATTTCCAACCTGAACTGTTGTACCGTTCTTCTTCAGTTCAAAACTGATGTTTTTGGTGTCGAAAAGATCCTTGGCTAAAAAGCGTTGACCCATTGGGGCACTGTTATCAAATGCCTTTGCTTTTTCCCATGGAAGTGATTTCTGCTTTTGCTGTTCCTGAATATCGCGGGCAGTAAAGTCGATTCCTAAACCGATTTCCTCGTAGTATTCTCCTGCGAATTTTTCCGGAATGTGTTTCCCAACTTTCTTGATTTTCAGAACCAATTCACATTCGTAATGAACATCGTTGGAGAATTCGGGAATGTAAAAATCGCTTCCGGCTGGTAACAATGCTGTATCGGGTTTCAGAAAGAAAACCGGCTCCGTAGGAAGCGGATTGTTCAATTCTTTAGCGTGGTCTGCGTAGTTTCTTCCAATACAAATGATCTTCATAGTCTTGTTTTGTGCCCTCGGCTCAGCCCGACCACCATAATACGGCCGTTGAGCGGAGTCGAGACGCCCTTATTTTTTAAACTTATTCTGTAGCGCCAGGAGTTTATCCTCCATGCTCATATTGTTTTCAGGTTTCTGTTTGTAGTTCGAATCACCTGTGTGCCCATTCGGTGTATTTGCTTTGCGCAATTGTTTTAACCGTTCCATTTCCTCTTTCAGGAGATTTTTGGTGAACAGTGGAAAATCTGCATTCAGCATCCAGCCAAAATAGCCCGGTTCTTCGTGATCAACATCTTCAACGGTTTTTCCTTTGTGTTTTCCAAAGTTGTAACACAATGCTCCCTCTTTATTTCGTGCAAGTCTTCCCGCAAAATCTGCCCATTCGTTAGTTCCCTGACGGGTAAATTCTGCAAGACCTTCTACGGTTTGAGGCAGCGTTTCATAGCGCTCCAATTGAGCTTTAAACACATCAAGTGTGACCTTTGTGTCAACCAATGCATCGTGAGCATTTTCCATTACACGATTGCAGTAGAACTGATAAGCCGCAGCCAAAGTGCGTTGCTCCATTTTATGGAAAATATTCTGGATATCAATACACTGGCGTTCTTTTAATGAAAACGAGTGGCCGGCACGTAAAAAAGCTTCCGCGAGCACAGGAATATCAAACTTATTGGAATTGTATCCACCCAAATCCGCATTACCTATAAAGGCTGCAAGCATATCGGCTTGTTGCGCAAACGTCGGTTTGTCGGAAACATCTTCGTCTTTGATTCCGTGAATTGCCGTAGAGTCTGCCGGAATAGGCATTTCGGGATTGACTAACACAGAAAGTTCTTCCTCGTTACCATCAACACCAATCTTCACCATTCCAACTTGCACAATGCGGTCTTTGGTAATATCCAATCCTGTTGTTTCAAGATCAAGAATCACCAATGGGCGTTGCAGAGTAAGCTTCATAAACGTGTTATTGAAGTCTTAAAAATAAGAACTTCGTCACGTTTATTTCGTCTTCAGCTCGATAAATTGATACGGAACGTATTTCGCTTCGTTTTCTTTATCGTTTACGTACGTTGGACCTCCAACAACAGCGGAAACAATTGTAACGGTTACTTTTCCTTTGAATGTGCTGTTAGCGAAATAGTTATCCAATTCTTTCTTGATGTTGTTCGCACGGGCGTTCGCAAGATTCGTGTTCGTTTTGAATGTTTTCGTTGGCACTTTGGATGCGGAAGAATACACCGAAATAATCACGTTAGCTTTTCCATCTTTCAACTGTTGCTCCACTTTTCCGATGAATGCTGCCAAATCCCCTTCAGTGGTCGACAATACAGCCGCGTTGTAACTAAAGTTGTGCTTGAATGCCAACGGATCAAACGTCTTCGGAGTTGTTGTGGTCGTTGGGATCGTATCCACGGGTTTGTCGGGTCCTCCAGGTTCAACAACGGCCCAGATATCTACATCAATCATTGCGTCGCGAACGATTTCCTGGTAAAGGGAGTCACACGTTGTTTTGATGTTGGTGCGGTGGAATTCCGTTGTTCCATCATTATGAGCGAAGATCACTTCGTATTCCATGCAGGGCTGCAGATTTACGATGTAAGAACCATCGCGCATTCTCGGGTAAGCTGTAACATTGTGAATATCTGTTTCACAACCCAGGCAGTTTACACCAACGGTAACGTCTTCCGGAATCGGCTGACCTGATTTTGTGGTAATGTGTCCTTTCAGGTAGTAACCGCTTTTTACGGATAAGTAATCGTTGTGAACTTCATAAATGTCTTTATCGCCGTAGCTGTCAGCTCTTCTGGAAGTAATAAATCCTTTACGACCATCGATGGTTTCTGTATAGAACAAATCGTCATCGAATGAGTTGATCGGCGAACCGAGATTGATAGGATCCGTCCAGTTATTGTCTTCATCAACCACCGTTACGAAAATATCGAAACCACCCATGCTGTTCGGACCATTCGATGCGAAATACAGGGTTTTATTGTCAATGGCCATGAACGGACAATCTTCGTCGAAACGTGAATTGATTTTTTCTCCAAGATTAAAGGGCTGACTCCAGCTTCCGTCAGGAAGTTTCACAATACGGTAAATATCGCGTCCGCCAAAACCACCTGGGCGATCGGAAGTAAAGTACATGTTTCTTCCGTCCGGAGTCATGTAGCAATGCGTTTCCCAGCCTTCTTCCGTATTTACACCGCTTGTAGGGAAGTCTTCGATTTTACCGAAGCGGTTGTTTTTAAATTCGGAAAAGAACATGTTTCCATTCCCCACCAAATCCTGGTATACGTATACTTTTCGCTCACTTGGACTGACAGCAACAGACGCTTCGTTTTGCTCTTCATTACAAAAGTTCAGGCGTTCGGGTGTAGACCAGGTTCCGTCATCATTATCCCGGTACGAAACATAAATATCTTCCGGGTAAAAATCCATTTTCGGATCCAGCTCAATGTTGTCTTTTCCTTTTTTCCACTTACGGCGGGAAGTAAAGTACAACGAAGAACCATCAAGAGAGGTCACTGGTGAGTATTCCGGTTCAGCCGTATTGATCACATTTCCGATGTTTACAATAGTGGTATTCTTCTTCGGATTCTGAGTGAATTTCGTCGCTACATCTAACTGTTCAAGAGCTACTTCAGCAAAAAACTTATTGTCGGTTTTGTCTACAGCTGTAGTTAAAAACTCGTTGTAATTCTCGCGTGCCTTTTCGATGTTTCCTTCACGGTGATAGGAGCGTGCAAGGTAGAAGTACAAATCCTGAGGAGCACCGGTTTCTTTGTTACTGAAGGCATCGTAATTTTTCGTGACACCACCTTTGGCTTTTTCAAGGTGTTCGATTGCCTTTGCGTAGTTGTTTCTCCCTTCACACAAAATGAACCCTTTGCGGTAATTGTAATTGTTATTCGCAGGGTCCTTTGCCAACAACTTGTCAATGATTTTTTCTGCAGAACTATAGTATCCCAACTCCAGTAAATTGGTAGACTCCGCAAGCAAATCACCATCGGAATAAGTGTTCATAATCTTATCCCATTGTTTGGCTTCGTATTGAGCAGATAGTGGGGAGGAAAAGGCTAAAACGGTTATAAATAGGAGTAAACGGTGTAGCATTTTTTCCGGGTTTGAGTTTTCAAGGCATGAAAATATGAAAGTTTATTAGAAATGCCTTATTTCTAGGGAGTTAATTTTCAATGAATCCTCTTTTTGTTTGTAGATTCCACGATGTATTGTGGACCTGTAAACAAATGCATTACAAAAAAAATAGCCGCACTGTGTAAGATGCGGCTACTTATAGTTTATCTGTATGATTTTTTTTATTTCACAATCAGGAACTCCGTTCTACGGTTTTTCTGATGCTCAACTTCCTGTTGATCCCAGGTAGGAAGCGCTTTGATGATTTTGTCGCTTACTTTCAGGCGGCTTTCACCGTATCCTTTTCCTTTGATACGATCTGCAGAAATTCCTTTTGAAACGATGTACGCCGCAGAAGACTTGGCACGTTTGTCAGAAAGTGACAAGTTGTACTCGGCAGTACCACGGGAGTCGGTATGTGAACCAAGCTCAATTTTGATGGTAGGATTGTTTTTCATGATTTCAACAATCTTATCCAATTCAACGGCTGCATCCGGACGAATATCCCATTTGTTGTAATCGAAGTAGATAGGATTGATAAACATTCCGATATCCGTTCCAACTTCATTCGAAGCAAGCAGCGGTTCAATTAGTTTATCAATATCGATTTCTGCCTGATCACCTAATGGTACGTCAACATCAAACGTCATGGTTACGTAACCAGGCTTTTGAAGTACCAACTGCATTTTCAGCAAATCTCCTTTGTGAAGGTTTGTCAATGTGTCTGTACGGTATGCACCTTTTTCATTGGTTTGAGATTCTGCGTAGTTAACACCGGTTGTTTTGTTTACCAGGTTAACACTTACATTGCTCAACAATTGTTTAGACTTACTGTCTTTAACTGTTCCAACGATATAGTATGGATCAAACATAGTTTGGCTCTCTACATCCAGGTAAGCTTTCACGTGAATAACATCGTCGTCTTTCGCACAATCTGTTTTGATGGACTGCTTGTAGAATTCTTTTTTGCCTTTGTCGTAAGAGTAAACGAGGTCGTATTCTCTACATGGCTCCAGTGCACTGTAGAATGCTCCGTCACGTAGACGAGGGAATACTTTACGCTCCAGGCGATCTCCACAGTTTGTACAGATAATGCTAACAGAAATATCTTCCGGCATTTTCGCTCCGTGCAGTGTAATGATTTGTCCGTCCAAAAGCACGCTCTTGGTCTTCATGTAATCGTTCTGTATTTCGTAGATATCCTTTTCTCCGTAACCACCTGAACGGGAAGAGGTAAGGTAACCAGTAAGACCGTCAACTGTTGTTGTGTAGAACAAGTCATCAACGGTTGAGTTCAACGGGTAACCAAGGTTAATAGGATCTGACCATTCGTTATTTTCATCGCGAACAGCAACGAATACATCGAATCCACCCATTGAAGTTGATCCGTTTGAAGAGAAGTAAAGTGTTTTGTTGTCAATAGCAATGAACGGAGATTCTTCGTCCATTGGACCATTGATCTTCGGACCACAGTTTTGTGGTTCACTCCATTCTCCGTTTGGTAATTTTACCACGCGGTAGATATCACGGCCACCGAAACCACCTTTACGGTCAGACACGAAGTACATGTTTTGTCCGTCAGGAGTTACAGTACAGTGTGTTTCCCATGATTCCGTATTTACCTTTTTCGCGTCAAGGTGTTTTACATCCTGAAACTTATTGCTTGAGAAATCCGAGAAGAAAATATCTCCACTTCCTACGGTATCGCTGTACAGGTAAATACGACGCTCATCGGCACTTACGGCAACAGTTGCCTCGTTCAGGTGCGGATCAGAAAATTCCAGACGATATGGATCCGTCCATTCACCATCGAAATCTTTAAATGCCACGTAAATATCTTCCGGAGGAAGGTTATTTGTTTTGTCGATGTCGTCATCAGATTGTTGCCCGCCATCCCATGCTTTTCTTGAAGTAAAGTAAAGTGCCGAACCATCCAGTGAAATTACCGGAGAGTATTCCGGAGCCTGGGTGTTCACCTGGTAACCTACGTTTTTCAGGGTAACTTTTTTCGGAAGTGCAATCAACGTTCGTGCAACGGCAGTTTGCTGAAGGAACAGCTTCGAGAAGAAAACGTACTCCGATTTGCTGTTCGATTCCGCGATGAACTTGTTGTAATATTCCTCAGCTTTGTCAATCTGCATGGCCATGTGGTATGCCTTACCCATAAAGTAAATAGCATCCACAGGAGCACTTTGTTCATTTGCAGAGAACATGTCGTAGTTCTTATCTGTATTCGTAACAGCAACTTCCAGATGTGGAATTGCTTTTTCGAAATCCTGCGACATTTCCAGGTAAATGAATCCACGTCGGTAATGATAGTTCGGGCTGTTCGGCTGATAAGTCAACAGCTTGTCACAAATCAAACTTGCCTGGTAATAATACCCTTCCTGCATTAATTCCGAACACGATACAACAAGATCCTGTTCCGAATCGTTTGCTAACATTTCTTCCAATTTGTCTTTCTCAATTTGAGAGAATGCTCCAAACGGAATGAGTAATACCAGTAAAATAGTCCTAAGTAGTTTCATATAGTTCTGCAAATTTATTTTGTCCTCAAAAGTAAACGAATTTCTCTTTACGCAATGAAAACGAAAGGGTTACAATTCTCTGTTCGGATCAAACTGCTCCAAATAGTCTGCCACTCTTCTTACAAACTGACCACCAAGTGATCCGTCAACCACTCTGTGGTCATAAGAATGTGATAAGAACATTTTGTGACGAATTCCGATGAAGTCACCGTTTGGAGTTTCAATTACAGCCGGCATTTTACGAATTGCACCCAGGGCAAGAATTGCAACCTGTGGCTGGTTAATGATTGGTGTTCCCATTACATTCCCGAACGTTCCAACGTTGGTAACGGTGTAAGTTCCACCTTGAATATCTTCCGGCTTCAACTTGTTGTCGCGGGCATTACGCGCCAATTCGTTTACTGCTTTTGCAATTCCCGTAAGGTTCATGCGGTCAGCGTTTTTGATAACCGGTACAATAAGGTTTCCTGAAGGAAGAGCAGTTGCCATTCCCAGGTTAATGTCTTTACGCTTGATGATCGAAGAACCAGAAACCGATACGTTGATCATTGGGAAGTCCTTAATCGCTTTAACGATTGCTTCCATGAAGATCGGAGTGAACGTAAGGTTTTCTCCTTCACGCTTTTCGAATTCTTTCTTCATTTTATTTCTCCAGTTAACGATGTTTGTTACGTCAGCTTCTACGTAAGAAGTTACGTGTGGAGAAACGTGAGTGGACATCACCATGTGATCAGCGATCAGCTTACGCATGCGGTCCATTTCGATGATTTCGTCACCCGGATTCGGAACAACTACAGGTTCTTTGATGTTCGCAAGGAAGGAACCTCCTGTTGCTGCTGGAGCACTAACTGCCGGCGCTGGGGTAGGAGCCGATGTAGTTGCAGGAGCAACCGCCGCAGGAGCTGCAACGCTTCCACCTGCCGTTGTGCGTGTATCAAGGTATGAAATGATGTCTTTTTTCGTAACGCGTCCACCCATTCCTGTTCCGGAAATGGATTCCAATTCAGCGCCACCGATTCCTTCTTTCTGTGCGATGCTGCGCACCAAAGGAGAGAAGAATTTTCCGTTTTCGTTCGATTTTGGCAATGCAGAAGGTTGTGCTGTTTCCTGAGCAACTTCAACAGTTTTCTCAATCGCTGCAACTGGCTCTGCTGCTGGAGTGGAAGGTGCCGGTGCACTTGCTCCATCAGTAGAAATAATGGCAATCACATCACCAACCTGAGCTACCTGATCTTTTTCGAACAGACGCTGCACCAATACTCCTTCAGCTTCCGAAGGCAACTCGTTGTCTACCTTATCAGTTGCAACTTCCACTAAAGGTTCGTCTAATGCAACCGAGTCACCGATGTTTTTCAACCAGTTTGTAATAGTAGCTTCGGTAACGCTTTCTCCCATTTTAGGAAGACGGATTTCTATTTGTGCCATAATGCTCTTTGTAATCTCAATTAATTCGAGCACAAAAGTAAATGAAAAAAAATGATTTTTAACGTACTTCTTACGGAGTACGGTCTAAGTTTTTCCAAAAACGGAAGAGGAGCTGAATATCCAGTAGTAAGTGATACTCACGTGCATAGAGCAGGTTCATTTTTTCAATCATCTGCTCATCGTTTACCAACTCTGGATTGAACGGTGGGAGAATTCCCTTCTTCAGCTTTGGGAGGTCGGTGGTTATTGCGCCGCTTTTACCGTAACTCACACAGGTGATTTTTCCAATAATCAACAGAAATGCATTCTTCAATAGCTGGAGTTTGTGTTTGAAGAACCAGATCATGATTGGCGAAAGTAACAGAAAGAACCAGCCTGTGAATGCATCCAACACGCGCTTTTGACGCTGCTTAATCGGTTCGCTTAGCGCATTGATGTTGAAGATGTATAAATCTCCGGCTGTTTCGATGGAGTTGGAACCGATCAGGAATGTAGTGTCCGGCTGTGCAATTTTGAAATCGATGTGCTGTTTGTCAATGGCGATGATCCAGTGAATGATTTCCGTAGCTGTTGTGTCTTTCGCGCAGAAAATGACTTCGTGAATGTTGTGAACCTGCACAATTTGGGCAAGTTGATCCAATCGGCTATCTGTGGAAGCTGCATGTTCTCCCACCCAAACGTGAATGAATTTCTCTGCTTTGGGTTGCGTTAGCTTCAGAATTTCAGAAACGCGATTGAATTCTTCCGATGAACCGACAATGGCGAAGTTGGCATTCTTTCCACCGTTGATCGTAAATCGTTTCCCAATGCTGAAGTGCAGGAAAAGACGGGATAATAGATAATAGAAAATGACCCAGCCCGCTCCGACGAAAATAAACAAACGGGAAAACTGCCATTCTTTTGGAAGTATCGCATACGCCATCAGAATTAATCCTGTTCCGATAGCAACTCCGAATAAACTTCGCTTGAGTTTGACGGGGGTATCGTAAAAGCCCTGAAACAAAGCAGAAAGCATCCAAACTAACGTATAGGCCAGAATCAGGTATTCGGTTACTCCTTCCGGAAAGAGGATGTTGGATTGTTTCCACTGATTGGTCAATGCCACCAACCCTCCGATGATGAACAGGAAATCAAACACAGGAAGTGTAACACGTTTTAAAAAGCGGTTCAAAATTGCCAGACTGGCTCTGAAATAGATTGCCGCGTTGATGAAAAACGAAAACAACTTCGCATTTTTCTGACTGAAATGCTTCTTAGCAAAGATGATCATTGCCCGGTAGAACACGAATACATAGTTCACGGAACTTTTCTTCGTGCTTTCCCCTTTGTAATGAATGATGCGTGTTTCGGGGAAGTAGACGTTTTTATAACCTCCTTTGATGATGCGATAGGAGAGATCGATGTCTTCTCCGTACATGAAAAACGCTTCATCGAGCAAGCCTACTTTATCCAGTGCCTCCTTCCGCATGAGCATGAACGCACCGCTCAGGATTTCAATTTCATTGACTTCGAATTCACTCAGATGCCCCATGTGATAACGGGCAAAGCGTTTCGAACGCGGGAACAGTCTGGATAATCCGAAGATCTTATAGAATGCAACCATTGGTGTTGGTAAACCACGTTTGGATTCCGGTAGGAAAATTCCCTTTCCGTCTACCATCCGTACACCCAAACCACCGACTTCAGGATGGTGATCCATGTAATCGACCACTTTTTGCAACGTGTCTTCTTCGATTACCGTGTCAGGATTCAACAACAACTGATACTTGCATTCTGAAAGCAGCATTGCCTGGTTGTTCGCCTTCGAAAAACCGACATTGTCTTTATTTGCGATAAGTTTTACCCAGGGAAATTTTTCGGCAACCATTGCCACTGAACCGTCAACAGAATTGTTGTCGACCACCCAAACTTCTGCGGGTTCCAATTCCATTGCCTTCGCAACAGAGTTGAGGCATTGCTCCAAAAAGAAGGTAACGTTGTAGTTAACGATGATAACCGCAATTTTGGGTTGAGATGCTTCCACGCGTTAGTTTTCTATGCTTTTAATGGTGAAGAATGAGATAACGCTGACGGATTGAAAAATGTTGTGTTGATGATTCAATCGGAGCGTTATTGCTAACTTCGTTCTTTCGAATGCAAGTTTAGCAATTTTTACAGAAGAACCGGTGAAAGTACTTTTGGTAGACAATTTCGATTCCTTCTCGTTTAACCTGGTTCACTACCTTGAAAAACTGGATGTTTTCGTTTCTGTTGAGACGAATGTTTCCGTTGATCCTGATGATTTGATCCATTTTGATGCAGTGGTGTTATCTCCTGGTCCGGGTTTACCGGCAACTTCGGGTAAGCTTATGGCGGTTGTAGCTAAACTTGTGGAATTAAAAAAGCCAACTCTTGGTGTGTGTTTGGGGATGCAGGCACTTGCGGAACATTTCGGAGATGATTTGTACAATCAGGAAGTGGTGAAACACGGTTTATCTGAAGAGATTCGATGTATTCCGGATTCAACATTATTTACCGGATTACCTGAAACCTTTAATGTGGGATTGTATCATTCCTGGGCGGTGGAGTTGAAGGAAGTATCGAAGTTCAAGCCTACGGCATGGTCAGCAAGCAATGTGCTGATGGCGATGGAACACGAATCGTTACCGTTTTATGGGGTGCAGTTTCATCCGGAGAGTGTGTTGTCGGAGTTTGGGTTGGAGGTGCTTTCGAATTTTTTGAAATCGGTCAACGAATAAATGAATAAACGTGTAAATAAATTCGTTTACAGGTCAACAAAAATGGGGGCTGACGATTCATCACGAAAGCACTTTTTCAAACGCCTTTCTCGCCGACCCTCTGAAAAATACTTCTCCACAATACCTGTAATTCAGTTTCTCCAGAATTCTGAGCATTGGAACATTGTCGAAATTCGTATCGACTTTGATGCTGTGAACTCCGTGCTCAAGGCTTAACGGTTCGATCATTTCGAACAATCGCGTCGCAATTCCTTTTCCTTTCACCTTATTGGACGTTGCTACGCGATGAATGACAACATATTCGCCGTTGGTCAACCATTCCCCAACAATATCTGTGTAAGCAGGTTCTATCTCGAAGATAATCGCTGCATATGCGATGATTTCATTCTGCTCGACAAGCACATAACCGTACCCATTGTTAATGTCGTTCTGAACCGTTTCCGGATTTGGGTAACCGTCTTGCCATTGCTGACTACCGTCTTGCTTACGTTGTTCAATTGCTTGTTGCAGGATTTCCCAGATCTGTGGAGCGTCTGAAAGTGTTGCTTTTTTGAGGGTCATTGTTTTGTCCATGAAAATCAGGTGATGAAGGTAATTATTTCACGCCGATCGCGCAGATTTACGCAGATAATAACGACTCAATCAGTAATTTGTTAATGTCTCTTCTGCTCCACTTCCACGTAAGTATCTGGAGTATACGTTACCCTCGCGAAGTTTTTCGTAATCAATTCCGTTGCTACGATTTCACCACTTTTAAACTTCAGGATCTTGTTGCGCCAGATTTCGTTTTTTCTGAAAAACTGTCCGTCAATTTTCAGGAACTGGTGATCTTTTTCAATGACATGATACCCATAGTCGAGTTCTTCGTTGATGCGCAGCTCTCCTTCCAAACACTTGTCGGTGAACCACAAATTTATCTGGAAGGTGTGATTGGTATTGTTGGTGAATTGATAATCGCGGTAGTTGTAAAAAACGGTTGCGCCACTTCCAAATGGTAGGACTCGTCCATCGTCCGGGAATGGATCGAAGGAATGGTGATAGCGTTCCGTTACGGTTAACGGGCTATGAATCACAAGCCAATGTATCAGGTTTGAGATTTGACAAATTCCTCCTCCGATTCCGGCTCTGGCTTCACCGAATGTCAGTTCCATGCCCAATAAATACCCTTTACGTTTTGTAGGTCGTCCCACCAACTTGCAAAACGAAAATGTCTCGCCTGGTTTAATGAGAATACCGTTAATGTTTTTTGCTGCAATTTTGAGGTTCGTTACTTTGTTGATTTGAAGCTGTTCGTTGTTCTCGCCGAGCTTTTTAAGCAAAACGGATTGGTGCTTTTTGATTCGGAAGTTCAGCTTGTCGGTTGTTCTCTCGACGGAATATTTCTTGCGGTCAAAATGCCATTTCAATTTGCGTTTCCAACGCTTTGATGTAACCGAGAGGAAATAGAAAACAGGATGACGCTGACTGAGTAATTTTTTAGGCTTGTTGCTCATTTTAGGTTTGTTTTGATGGAAGGGGAATTAAGGTTACCAATTAGTTTGTTGTGCAGAGTTATGCAGGTTAACGTTTTGTCAAATGTGAGTATAAACGACAGAGATAGCACATCCTAATTTCTGTCTAAATGCGTCAATGAAATCGTTTGTTAGATCAGGCCAATTCCAGAATGAAAAGCCCAGGTTACTGAAACCCCATTGCGGCGAAAATGTGTATTCATTAATTTCAGAAGTATAATGGCAATTTGGGCAAGTCACGTGATTGTTTTTGTGATCAAACCATTCTTCTAAGAATATCCAGTTTTCAGATGCGATATTTGTGTTACAATTGGGACAGATGCAATCCTCTAATCCACCTTCTCCAGTGTGGAAGATGTTTCGTTCAGTTATGATTTCAAGTCCATTCGTTATTAGACTAAAAGGTAGGTCGGATGGGAAATTTGTGACCTGTTTTGCTCCCTCCGATACTGCATATCCACCATTTTCACTTAAGACACAATCCGAAAGTGTCCCTTTGACAATGTCCATTTCCAACAGCCAATTTAAAATTTCTGATGCCTTTGCTTCATTGTTTGCGTACGATGATTGTTTGGGAACTATGGAAATGCAGTGATTACTCATTGGTCATTGATTGAGAAATTAAACCTTGGTTCTTTGCACTTTAGTGGTTTTATTCACCACAAAGGAACGATGGCACAAAGAAAGGTTTTTCAAAAGTTGAGACAAAAAAAAGACCCCGAAAAATCGAAGTCTTTTCCAATATCTTAACTCAGGAATTAAGCAGCTTTCTTAGAGCAGCAAGATCCACCTTGAGTTGCACAACCTTTCTTAGTTGATTTTTTCTTCTTTTTCTTGTCGTCGTCTTTCTTAACTACAACTGTGTGTCCTGTTGTTGCAGCGTAAACATTTGCTGACATTGAACCTACGAAAAGTGCTAGAGTTGCAGCTACAAATACTTTTTTCATACCTAGGGAAATTAATGTTATAACTCTGCTAAAATAAGGAACTTATTGGATAGACCCAAGCTTCGTTAACTTAGCTTTAACATCTTCACCAATTTTAACATCAAGCTTGGTTCCAAGGGGTAAGAAAATGTCAACACGGGATCCGAATTTGATGAACCCGAATTCCCCACCTGTTGTGGCCTGCTGTCCTTCTTTTGCATAGAAACAAATGCGTCGTGCAACGGCTCCGGCAATCTGACGGAACAACACTTCTTTACCGCTTTCGTGTTCAACAACAACGGTACTTCTTTCGTTATCCGTTGAACTCTTTGGATGCCACGCCACAAGGAAAAGTCCTTTGTGGTACTTTACGTACTTCACGATTCCGCTCAACGGATAGTAATTGGCGTGTACGTTCAATGGCGACATAAAAATCGAAACCTGAATGCGCTTGTCTTTGAAGTATTCTGTTTCTTCTACTTCTTCGATTACAACCACTTTTCCGTCTGCCGGACACAAAATGTCATTGGGACCAAATGTGAACTCGCGCTTAGGGATACGGAAGAATTGAAGGACAAGGTAAAGCATTACCAAACATCCTACCGACAACAACCAGAATAACCACGCCCAACCTGTTGCCTGAAGCAAAAACCAGTTTCCGACTTCAATAGCTCCTAAAACAAGTATTGCAATGATGATGGTGGCTGTTCCTTCTCTGTGTAATGTCATAATATTGCTTTTTCAGCGGCAAAAATACACAAATTCCAACGGTAATAGGAATGAATAGGTAAGTGGTGGCTGTTTAATGGTGGAACGTGTCACTGAAGCCGAAATAATTTGATGCTAGTACGAAAAAAACCAAAGGAAGACGTACATCAACGGAGCAGCAAAGAGCATGGCATCAATTCTATCCAGAATTCCCCCATGTCCGGGAAGAATTGCCCCTGAGTCTTTTACTTGTGCGGTACGCTTCAATTTGCTTTCGAACAAATCTCCCAATGTAGCAAGAACGGAAACCACCATGCTTACCAAAGCAATTGCGATGTAGTGTGAAGTTTCTGTAAAGAGCGTTCGGTTGAAATACAACAGAAGAACCATTCCCAAAGCAGCAATGAGCATACCGCCAATGAATCCTTCCCACGTTTTCTTTGGAGAAACACTTGGGAACATCAGATGCTTCCCGAAAAGACGACCGGAAAGGTAGGCGAATGTGTCGTTCAGGTAAATCGGAAGTAAAACCATGAACAGCATTTGCTTTTCGATCACCGATGAAAGCGAATACGACATAGAAAGCAAAGCCAACGGAATACTGATATAAAAAGCATTCAGAAGGAATGTTGCCTTGTAAATTCCTTCAATGGATTTCTTTCTGAAAATCAATGCGCTGAAAACGAGTATTGCAAGTGCTGAAAGAATTGATGCTCCATAGATCAGTGGTCCGGCATTGATGACTTCAATGATTGGTCTTAACGGAGAACCCGGAAAAAGCCCGCGAATCGTTTCCAGAAGCATTGGCAAAAACAACGCAGTAGTCAATAGAAATCCCGGAATCATATATCCGGAAGGCGTTGGGGTATTTTTTGATAATTTGAACATTTCAAAAGTCCCGAGCATGGCAAATGCATACAGGGTCAGGTTAAAAATGTTCTGGTTGTTGCTCAGGTCAACAATAAAAGGGGCAAATACGAACAGTAAAAATACCAGTCCGAATATGCCCCTTGTTATCAATTCTTTCATAGAAGTATCTGGAAGATGTTTTATGCTTCTTCTGATGGTGAGTTCGGGTGTTCCGGTAAATCATTCGCCGAATCGTCGGCTTTTGATTCATCGTCTTCACCTTTCAATGGTGTAATGATTGACTCTTCAGGTTTGAAGTCTTCTGTATTTACAGGTTCTTCAATGACATGATCCCAAACGCGTTTTCCGAAAATTGCTTCAAGATCTTCCTTGAAAATAACTTCCCGGGTCAACAGAATTTCTGCCAATTCGGTCAACTTCTCACGGTTTTCAGTCAAGAGCTGGATAGCACGAGCGTATTGTGATTCGATCAATTTGTGCACTTCTTCATCAATTACACGAGCGGTAACATCTGAGTATGGTTTTACGAAGGTATCGCGCCCCTGAGAATCGTAATAAGAGATGTTTCCTACTTTCTCATTCAGACCGTAAATCGAAACCATTGCATATGCCTGTTTGGTTACTTTTTCAAGGTCACTCAATGCTCCTGTAGAGATTTTTCCGAAGATCAACTGTTCTGCGGCGCGACCACCAAGTGCAGAACACATATCGTCAAGGATTTGTTCTGTTGTTGTGATGCTACGTTCTTCCGGCAAGTACCATGCAGCTCCCAATGAACGACCACGTGGAACGATCGTTACTTTCACCAGCGGATGAGCATGTTCCAATAACCATGAAATGGTAGCGTGACCGGCTTCGTGGAACGCAATAGCACGTTTTTCCTCTTTCGTAATGATCTTGTTCTTTTTCTCCAAACCACCAACGATCCGGTCAACCGCATCAAGGAAGTCTTGTTTTTCAACCGCTTTTTTGTTTTTACGCGCAGCAATCAAAGCCGCCTCGTTACAAAGGTTTGCAATGTCCGCTCCGGAGAAACCAGGTGTCTGCTTGCTCAGGAATTCGATTTCTACATCTTTCGCCAGTTTCAATGGTTTCAGGTGAACCTGGAAGATTTCCTTACGCTCATTCAGATCCGGCATATCAACGTAAATCTGACGGTCAAAACGACCTGCACGCATCAACGCAGAGTCAAGAACATCTGCACGGTTGGTTGCTGCAAGAATGATTACACCGGAGTTTGTTCCGAAACCATCCATTTCGGTCAACAACTGGTTCAGGGTGTTTTCACGTTCATCGTTCGAGTTGAACCCGGCGTTTTTGCCACGGGCTCTACCGATTGCATCGATCTCATCAATGAAAATGATAGCAGGAGCTTTCTCTTTCGCCTGACGGAACAAGTCACGTACACGTGAAGCTCCAACTCCTACGAACATCTCAACGAAATCAGAACCTGAAAGTGAGAAGAATGGAACTTTTGCTTCACCGGCAACGGCTTTCGCCAACAAGGTTTTACCGGTTCCCGGAGGTCCTACAAGTAATGCTCCTTTTGGAATTTTTGCTCCAAGTTCCGTATAGCGTTTCGGATTTTTCAGGAATTCTACGATCTCTTCGATTTCTTCTTTAGCTCCTTCCAATCCGGCAACATCCTTGAATGTTACGTTCGTCGATTTCCCTTTTTCATATACCTGAGCACGGGATTTTCCGATGTTGAAAATTTGTCCGCCCGGACCACCGCCACCGCCTGACATACGACGCATCACGAACATGAATACGGCCAGCAGGATTACCACAGGTAGAATGTAAGCAATGATACTGCTCAGGATATCGGTTTCTTCCACCGGTGGGGCAGAAATGGTTCCTTTGCCTTCTTTCTGGTGTCTGTCATTGATTTCATCAAGCTTTGTCTCAAAGTTTCCTGCGTCTACGATTTGAATCTTGAATACAGGACTTAAGCTTTTGGAGCGTGTTTTTGAGCGACGCTTGATTTCATCTTGAATTTTTTTGTATTCACTATTTTTCGGCTGTTTCAGCTCAAGAAAATAGTCTTCACCTTTTTTGTTCAGTTTAAAATCAACGCGACTGCGATTTACCACCTGAACATCTTTTACCATGCTTGAATCCGCGAGGTTGTAGAAGGTATGAATATCCTTAAGATCGGAATTGTCTGTTTTGATGTAGTATGCTGCGGCCAGAATGGCTACAAATAACGCAGTATAAATCCAATAGATGGTATTGGGATTTCTGCGCGGAGTTGGATTATTGTTTTCTGACATGGTTGCTTAATTCAAATTTGGAATGTCTGTGCGGATTGCGTCGGACCATAAATCTTCCAATTCATAGAACGCTCTGGCGTCGCGGTGGAAAATATGAGCCACCACAGAGACGTAATCCAAGAGGATCCATTCTGCGGTTAATTTTCCTTCCTGATGCCATGGTTTTTCCTGCAATTCTTTTCGTGTGTGACGGGTTACGGTTGAACTGATACCCTCAACCTGAACGGTTGAATCACCGGAGCAAATTACGAAAAAATCGGTCACTGAACTGGGAATGTGACGAAGATCAAGGACTACGATGTCTTTTGCTTTGTTATCCTGCATCCCTTCTACAATTGCTTGAGCCAAAATGCTGGAATCTGTATCGGTTTTTATTTTATACATTCGTCTTTTAAAGTTCACAAATCTACGCAATTCTCTGTGAGAACCTTGTGGATTTCTTTGTAATACATGTTAATATTCAATGATAGGAGCTAACAGTATTTTCCTACCAGAGGTTGATTCTACAAACAATTATGTTGCCAAGCTACTTTTAATCGGTGAACTGTGGCACGGGACTGTTATTTTGGCAGATATTCAGACTGCTGGCAGAGGTCAGCGCGGAAATACGTGGCAGTCGGTTGGTGGAAAGCAGTTCACAGCAAGCTATTACCTCGAAACTGCTTTTTTGTCAGTTCATCAGGCGGCTTACCTCAATAAAGCAGTGGCGGTGGCGGTGGCTTGTACCGTTTCCAGGTTTATTCCGGTCGGAGTTCATCTGAAATGGCCGAATGACGTATTGGTTTCCAATAAGAAACTGGGTGGAATTCTAATTGAAGGAAATGTAAAGGCTTCTACTTTGGAATATGTGATCGTGGGGATTGGAATCAATCTTCAGCACGAAGACCACTTACCTTCGAGTACAAGTCTCGAAAAAGAAGGGCAATCTGTTGATGCAAGAATGTTTTTGGAGGTATTGAATGCAGAATTACAGCAGCAATTTGAGCTTTTGAAACGTTATGATTTTCAGTCCATTCAGCAAAATTACCTGGACCGTTTATGGCGATTGAATGAATCGCAATTGATTACGCGTGCAAACGGATCTGCATTTATGGGACGAATTGTGGATGTAGACGAAGAAGGATCTGTTGTGATTGAAAACGATTTCGGGGTGGAGCGATTTGGCTTGCAGGAGGTGAAGTTTAGTTACTAGTGTCGAATTACAATTGACATTCTGTTTACGCAAACTGCATCTGCAACTTATTCGTCATTCCTTCGAACAAGGCCGTCAATGGTTTTTCGACCATCATTTTCATGAACATATTGATTTGTCCTTCGAAAACAATGTTTCCAACACTTTCGTTATCACCATGAGCGGCGATGTTAATCACCATTTCGTAAGGGAAGGGGCCAGAGCCACCATCATTCAGGCGAATTGTTGACGGTTCTGTTTTTTCAATGTAGAACAAGGGGATCAGAATTCCACCCTGAACTTTAAAGCTGCATCCGTTTTGCTCAATTTTGAAATCGGAAATACGATCTGCCGGCAGCAACAATTCAATGTTATTCGGATCAGCCAGAAAATTGAAAACTTCTCCGGGTGCGGCCTTGATAATGGCTTGTTTTCCTGTGATTTTCATATTACTTTTTCCAGGTGTCCGGACTTTTCTTCCATTCCAGCAACGATTGCATATCGGATGGATTAATGTAATCAAGTTTCAACGCCTGTTCCAACAAGTGCTCATAATCGGTCAAGGTTACAAAAGCACAATCCGCATCATCGAAGTTTTTAAGCGCGACATCAAATTCGTATGTGAAGATCGCTACCAGGCCTTTTACGTCGCAACCCGCTTCGCGCAACGCTTTCACAGCTACAAGACTACTTCCACCGGTTGAAATCAGGTCTTCAAGAACAACAATTTTTTGTCCCGGTTCGTAATGTCCTTCAATCTGATTTCCAAGACCATGTCCCTTTGGTGTGCTGCGTACATAAATGAACGGTATTCCCAATTCCTGAGCTACCAATGCACCCTGTGCAATTCCTCCTGTAGCAACTCCGGCGATAGCATCCGGCTTTCCGAAATGGTCGAGAATTGCAGTGGCGTATGCCTGACGGATATGAGTTCGGATGGCAGGGAACGAAAGCGTTTTTCTGTTGTCGCAGTAAATCGGAGACAACCACCCCGAAGCCCAGGTAAATGGATTGTTCGGTTGAAGCTTTACTGCTTTAATTTGTAAAAGAAATTCTGCTATTTTTAACGCTTGGTCTTTGTTCGAAATCATTCCGCAAATGTACAAAGTTTTTATTGATAACAAGGAATTGGTCTTTGCTGAATCGTGGCAAAAAAAATTAAAAAAGCGCACGTTGGTGGTTCGTTTTGATGATTTTAAGAAACCGAAGGACATTTTGGATCTTCGTTCTGAATTGAATTCAAAGAAGCGTGTTGTGGTTATTTGTGATGATCTTGACAAACAGTTTTCACGAACCTTCCAAAAACATAAAAAAATAACTACTGCCGGTGGTGTGGTGCGCCGCAAATCCAGTATTCTTGCCATTCACCGTTTGGGGAAGTGGGATTTGCCAAAAGGAAAAATTGAAAAAGGTGAAGATCCGGAAACAGCAGCTTATCGTGAAATTGAAGAGGAATGCGGGATTTCCGGTATGTACATTATTTCAAGGATTACGGAGACTTATCATACCTATGAAATGAACGGAACTCTGTTCCTGAAACGAAACCATTGGTTCTACTTCATTTACAAGGGCGACAAGAAATTGACTCCTCAAACGGAAGAAGATATTTCCGTTGCAAAGTGGATGAAAATAAGTGGTTTGAAGGAGTTTGAATCCGATTCCTATGCTTCGATTATTGAAGTGTTGAAACAATGGAAGAAAAAGTTTGGCTAATTTTTTGTTAATGAGACAACGAATAGGAAAAAGCTTCGTATTCTTGTAGCAATAAAACGTATAAAACATGAAAGCATTAGTAGTACTTGGTTTGTCGGTTCTTTCTTTTGGAACTTTTGCTCAAACCGATAGCAAAACGAAAGAAGTAAAAAAGGAAACGGTGAAGGAGGCTAAAAAGCCTATCGAGTTCAAAACTATGGTAATTGAACGTATGGAGATTCCTTACGGATCAGAAGAGACGTTTGATTTCGAATTCAAAAATACTGGTAAAGAGCCGTTAATGATTACAGATGTACGCGCGTCTTGCGGATGTACAACTCCTCAAAAGCCAACTGAAGCAGTAGCTAAAGGGAAATCTGATAAGATTGTTGTGAAGTACGATACTAAGCGTGTCGGTGAATTCACTAAGACAATCACGGTTACTACAAACGTTACTACAGAACCAATCATCCTTACGATCAAAGGAAAAGTATTGCCTGCAGAAACGCAGCCGGCTCCGGAAGGAAAACAAAACTAAGATCAGTCTTATACCAAATAAAAAACCCTGGTTCCGTACATTCGGGACCAGGGTTTTTTATTTGGTTCAAATGTTTAACCATTGAACCCTTAACCTTTTGAACTATTCAGTAATCGTTACAGAGATAATCCCGTCACCCTGACGAATATCATCGATCACATCCAATCCGTCAACCACTTTTCCAAAGCATGTGTGGTTACGGTCAAGGTGAGCTGTATTGTTGCGGCTGTGGCAAATGAAAAATTGAGAACCACCTGTGTTACGTCCTGCGTGAGCCATTGACAATACACCACGATCGTGGAACTGATTGTCGCCTGTCAACTCACAATCGATTTTATATCCCGGTCCTCCGGTTCCCGGCATTCCTGTAGCACCTTCACGCGTGTTCGGACATCCTCCCTGAATCACAAAATCAGGAATTACGCGATGGAAAGCCAATCCGTTGTAAAATCCTTCTTTTGCCAACTTCACAAAGTTTGCTACTGTATTTGGAGCATCTTTTTCGTAGAATTCCACGGTCATGTCTCCTTTTGCTGTGCTGATAATTGCTTGCATGTTTTTGTTTTTTGCGAAGGTAATCATTCTGTTTGGGTAGGGTTATAAGAATGGGCCGATTATGATGCGTCCGTTAGCATCCGGCGTGTTCCGAACTTGTCTGCTTGTAGCGCAAAAAACTTAACTTTACGCCATGAAATTTTCAGAAGCAAATCGCGCGGACTTTAAGCAGTTTTCCAGCTTTTCCGCACGTTTCGGAGATCAGACAGCATTCGCAGACTTTCTTACACGTTCAAACAACTCACATTCAGATCTGATAACTCAGGCAACAGAAAAACTCGCACAGTACTCTGCTGCGAACAGAACTATTTTACATAGTGAACTTTCCAAACAACTGAATGGAATCGCCTCGGAATCCCAATTGAAGAATCTGGACTTGTTGAAAGACCCGAATACGGTTACGATTACAACCGGACACCAATTGACCCTTTTTGGAGGGCCATTATACCTTGTTTACAAAGCCTTGCACGTTGCAAAATTGGCAGAAGAGTTCAATTCGGTACAGACTGAAATGACTGCCATACCTGTTTTCTGGATGGCAAGCGAGGATCACGATCACGATGAAATCAGTACAGCTCACCTGTTTAATCAGGAATTGAAGTGGGAAACTACTCAGACCGGTCCTGTTGGGCGTATGCACCTGAACGATATGGAACCTGTTTGGGAGCAGTTCAAAGCATTATTTGAAGGGAAGGAAACTGAAATCCGAGAATTGCTTGGTCAAAATTTGACGGGATCGTATGCCGATTTTACACAATGTTTTCTGACCGTTTTGTTTGCCGATTATGGAATTCTTGTTTTACAACCGGATACCCATGAATTAAAACGCTTGTTTGTTCCTGTATTGGAAAAGGAATTGCAGTCTGATGGTTCGTTTCAGGCAGTCGGTGTGATGAACAATGAATTGAAAAAGGCAGGTTTGGAGCCGCAGGCGAATGCGCGTTCGTGTAACCTCTTCGTTTTGAAAGATCAGGCGCGTGTTCGGATTGACAGAACCGAGAACGGTTTTGCAGTTGATGGGGTGATTTACGATCCGAATCAACTACAGGAATGGGTGGATAGAACTCCGGAAGATTTCTCTCCGAATGTGATTTTGCGTCCGGTTTACCAGGAAACAATTCTTCCGAACATTGCCTACATTGGTGGAGGAGGCGAAATGGCTTACTGGATTCAGTTGAAAGGCGTTTTCCAACACATGAATACGCTTTATCCGATTATTCAGCAACGTAACTCAGTGTTGTTGCTCGACGATGGAACGATCCGTAAAATGGAAAGCCTTCCATACGAGTGGAACGATTTCGGACAATCGAAAGAAGGGTTGAAAAAACAATTACTGGAATCCCTGGGAGGTGATGCCGTTGATATGGCCGCAATTCGTGAGCCATTTGAGGCGCTGCATTTGGCAATGGTCAAAAAAGCGAAAGAAACCGATTCTTCACTTGAATCTTTTGCCGAAGCTGAGGCTGTTCGTCTGAAGAAACAATTGGAAAACTTCGAACAGCGACTGGTGAAACAGGTCAAACAGCAACACGATCAAAGTCTGAAGAACTGTGACTTTATTGCGGAGAGATTGTTTCCGAACGGTGGTTTGCAGGAGCGCCATTACCATTGGTTGCATTTTGCACCTTCCGGAGAATACAAGCGATTATTTCAGGCGATTTACGCCGGAATAGAACCATATAACCCAAATTTGTTGGCAATAAAGGTCTGATTCCCCCGAAGAATACACTATTTTAGTCGCTTCATCGTTCTTGAAACATGCACTTTAAAAACTGGATTACTTTTTTCTTTTTGTTTATTGCCGCTCTTTCCTATTCACAGGTTAAGGTTTCCGGTTCGGTAAAGGATAAATCAGGTAATCCGATTCCGGAGGTTCTGATTCAGTTTGTTGCTCAGGATACGATTACTGCATTTACCAATAAAAAAGGGGAGTACGGTTCAACCTTAAAGCCCGGAAAATATACGCTTCATGCCTATTTCGACGGAGCGGATTCGATGAGTACGATCACACGGTTTATTACTATCCCTTCAAAACCGGTGTATTTGGTGGAACCGATTAAGTTTGGGTTCGATTATATTGAAGAGGTTGTCATTTCATCCCAGGAAATTCCGGGTTTGGATCCTATAGCGCGACCTACGGATCTCACGAAAATCGGTAATCGGGTGGAACAATTGCTTTCCTATTCGCAACCCGCAAACTCAAGTAACGAGTTAACTGCCAATTATAACGTTCGTGGAGGAAATTACGATGAAAACCTTGTTTATGTGAATGGTTTTCTCGTGAATCGTCCGTTTTTGACCCGAAGTGGTCAGCAGGAAGGAATGAGTTTCATCAATACACTTTTGGTTGAGAATCTTTATTTCTCTGCCGGAGGTTTTCAGGCGGTTTATGGTGATAAACTCAGTTCTGTTCTGGCAATTAAGTATAGAACTCCGGATACACTGAAAGCGTCTGTATTGGCTGGATTGCTTGGTGTTGAAGCGCATGTTGAAGACCAAATCGGAAACCGTTTTCGTTACTTGTTCGGAGCACGTTATCGCTCGAACGGATATTTGTTGAATTCACTTCCAACGAAAGGGAATTATAATCCGGTGTACTGGGATGCTCAGCTTCTTACAACATTCGATCTCACTGAACGCTGGAAATGGTCGGTGTTGGCACATACGTCTTCGAATCGTTACAGCTTTTCGCCACAGACGCAGGAAACGGATTTCGGAACGTCAAATGAGGCATTTTCCTTTAATATTTACTTCGATGGGCAGGAAAATACGCGCTTTTTAACTTCTACCGTGGGAACGTCTCTTGGATATGAAGGAAGAAAGTACAGAGCGACAACATTCTTTACTGCTTTCAATTCCAACGAGTCCGAGAATTTTGATATTCAGGGGCAGTACTTCATCAACGAGCTGGAGACGGATCCGTCAAAGGAGGAATACGGCGATTCCATTGCAGTTTTAGGTGTCGGAACATTTTTGAACCATGCCAGAAATCAGCTGAATGCAACGATTTTTAGTGCTTATCACGATGCTTCGTATACGTTCAGGGATTTCTCCAGAAAAGTAAACAATAAAAGTCACCAGGAATTGAAATGGGGAGCGGGAATCCAGATCGATGATTTTTCAGATAAGCTGAGCGAATGGCGTATGATTGATTCCGCAGGATATTCTCTGCCTCAAAATGACCCGAGTAAAGTGGAGCTTTTTGAAACGATCAAAGGCGATTTGTCGATTGAAAATCAACGCTACCATGCTTATGCACAACATCATGCAATCTGGCATTTTAAGAAGGAAAAATTCCACGTTGAGAAATACGCGTACAACGATCGTCTGGGGAAAGATACACTGGTGAAGGATTCCATTATTGATCGATCGCTTGGTTCGGTTGAATTTGATATAGGAACGCGTGCTGTGTACACGAGTTATAACGATGAATTTTTCGTCTCACCGAGAGCTTCGTTGAGCATTGTTCCGATCAAGTATGTTTATCATAACGGTAAATTCATTCGTCGGAGTATGAAATACCGACTGGCTGTCGGGATTTATAATCAACCGCCATTCTACCGTGAATTCAGGAAGTTTGACGGAACACTGAATCCGGAAGTGCGTGCTCAGAAATCAGCTCATTTCGTATCCGGATTGGATTATAGTTTCTTCATGTGGAAACGCACAACTCCGTTCAAGTTTACCGCAGAAGCGTATTACAAATATTTGTGGGACATCAATCCTTACGAAATTGAAAACGTGCGTATTCGTTATTATGCAGACAACATCGCAAAAGGGTACGCCACGGGAATGGATCTCATGCTGAATGGTGAGTTTGTGCCTGGATTGTTGTCGTTCTTCAAAGTGAGTTTGCTTTCTACTAGAGAAGACGTGTTGAACGACCAGTATACGAATTACTACAACGCTGCCGGAGAATTAATTATTCCCGGAATCAGTAACGATCAGGTTGCAGTTGACTCTACAGTTGTTTATCCGGGATATATTCGTCGTCCGTCTGATCAGCATCTGAATGTTGGTGTCTTTTTTCAGGATAATATGCCTGGTTTGGAACGCCTTTCTGTTCAGATGGGGTTGAACTACGGCTCGCGTTTGCCGTACGGTCCGCCTGATTTTACGCGTTACAAGGATACCTTAACCATGAAGGCATATTTCCGTGTTGATCTTGGTTTGACGTATGACTTATTGGCTTCCAAAAAGCCGGTAAAAGCGAACTGGCAAACCAAATTGTCGAGTTGTTTCGTGACCTTTGAAGTATACAACCTGTTGGGATATAACAATGTGCTTTCGAAGCAATGGATTCAGGATGTTTCTGGGAAATATTACTCCGTTCCGAATTACCTTACATCGCGCCGATTCAATTTGAAACTTGTTATACGAATCTAGATGAAACCGACGGCAGAATTTCTGTTTCCCGAACTGGTTTTCAAAACCAGCAGGAGTGGAGGGAAAGGCGGACAGAATGTCAATAAAGTTTCCACGAAAGTAGAATTGAACTTCTATCCTGAAAAGTCTGCATTGCTGACAGAAGATCAGAAGGTTTTATTGCTTGAAAAATGGGCTTCGCGCCTAACGAATGAAGGTTTCCTGCAAATTGTATCTCAATCTGAGCGAACTCAACTCGGAAATAAGCGTATTGCGCTGTTGAAGTTTGATCAATTGCTGGAACAAGCTTTCAAACCAACCGTAAAACGAAAAGCAACCAAAGTTCCGAAAGGGGTGAAGGAGAAGCGCCTGCTGATGAAGAAGAGAAGGTCAGAAGTCAAACAATCCAGACGCAGGTCGGATTAATTCAAATGTTCAAATTTTTAACCTTAACTATTCAACCTTGAGCTGAATAAAAAAAGGGGACTTTCGCCCCCTTCTTAACCTACCTAAAATTAATCATTTGATGAGAAAAATGTGACCAGAATAGGTCTTCTTCTGGTCGGACTCGGACGATTTAAACCTGATCGTCCATGTGTAGCTTCCTTGACTGCACGGCTTATCCTGATAAGCTCCGTCCCAGCCCTGTTCAACGTTGTGTGACTCGAAAAGAATCTCACCCCATCGATCGTAAATCGTTAATGTGTAATTGTATGGATCAAAACCTGATGTAAATACAGGTACAAATTCATTGTTGTATTCATCTCCGTCAGGAGTGAACGTGTTTGGTACATAGAATACCAGCTGTTCTTTTACTACGACAGTTGTGTAAGCTGTATCCGGACAGTTTCCTGCGTTATTCGCTACCAACATGATCTGGTAACTTCCGGCGCTTTCGGTATAGGAATGCGATCCGCTTACGGCATTTGACGTTGCTCCGTCACCGAAATCCCACCAATACGTTGTTGCATTTGTTGAGGTATTCGTAACGGTAAACATAGGTGTCATGATGCTTTGAACGGTGTTGTCAACAATAAACGACGCATCTGCATAAGGCGTTACGCAAATAAAGTTTTGGAAACTAGCAGTTGATGTACAACCGTTTGCTGAAGTCGAAGTAGCTGTTACGTTGTAACATCCCGGACTGTTGAACGTGTGCGTTGTGTTGTTCAGGTCTGTAGAAGTTGTTCCGTCACCGAAATCCCAGACAATATAGGAACTTGGCGGTGTGGAATTATCCTGTATAACCGCTGTAAATGGCTCACATCCAACGGTAAGTGGAGTGGAGATTGCAACTGTCGGAAGAGGATTTACCTGAACCGTAGCAGTAGCCGGGGTCGAACATCCGCCAGGAACTGTATACGTAATCGTATTGTTTCCTATTGTTGCAGCTGCAGGAGAGAATTCACCCGTTGATCCGTTTACGATTCCGCTTCCGGACCATGTTCCTCCGGACATGTTTGAACTCATATAGACACTTGGTGCATTTGCACAGAAAGGTCCTGCTGCGTTGATAGTAGGAACGGCGGTTGAACTGATCGCTAATGTTGTGGTTGCCGTTGCGGAACAACCGTTTTCGGTAATTGTCACCGTATAAGTTCCAGCGGAAGCTGCCGAAGCGGTTCCTGAAGGGTTTTGCAAATTGGATGAAAATCCGTTAGGCCCTGTCCAGGAATACGTTGCAGTTGCGCTTCCGTTTGCCGTAAGGTTAAACGTTTGTCCGGCACACAACGGGCCATTATTCGACGCTGAAATGCTCGGAATCGGGTTAACGGTTACCGTAACGTCGGCTGTGTTGGAACAACTTCCGGTAGTTCCTGTAACGGTGTACGTTGTAGTCGTTGTCGGGCTTGCAGTAACTGTTGCTCCGGTTGTGGGAGAAAGTCCTGTTGTTGGTGTCCAGGTGTAATTTGTTGCTCCACCGGCGGTCAGCGTAGTTGAGGTTCCGTTACAGATCGTTACATCCGGAGAAACAGTAACCGTGATCGGAGTTACGGTAACTGTAACGTTTGCCGTGTTTGAACAGGAACCTGTTGTACCGGTAACGGTATACGTTGTCGTTGTTGCCGGAGAAGCCGTAACGGTTGAACCTGTTGTAGGCGATAATCCGGTTGTTGGCGACCAGGTATAATTCGTTGCACCATTTGCGGTTAATGTTGTTGAACCACCTGCACAAATACTTGCGTTTGGTGAAACGGTAACCGTGAGTGGAGTTACGGTAACGGTAACGTTGGCGGTACTTGTACATCCGGCAGTTGTTCCGGTAACGGTGTATGTTGTTGTGCTGGCCGGTGACGCAGTAACAGTGGGACCTGAAGTCGGTGAAAGTCCGGTTGTTGGCGACCACGAATAACTGGCTGCTCCGGATGCCGTCAGCGTTGCTGAACCTCCCGGACAAATGCTTGTGTTCGGTGAAACACTTACAGATGCGCTGTTTACCGTAATTGTTGTTGATGAACTGGCATTACAAGGTGCCGTTCCGATAGAGTAATTGATAGTATGGGTTCCAGGTCCTGCAGTTGCGGGATTGAACATCCCCGTTGAAGATACTCCTGGTCCGGTCCATGTACCTCCCATATCAGCAGCGATCAATTGAACCGCCGGGGAAGTAACACAGTAAGGTCCTACCGGAGTGATGGCAGGATTCGGAGGTCCCGTCTGAGCACCCGGTGGAGGTCCAAGTTGCATGGTAAAGTTCGAAGAAGTACCACTCCAGTTTTCAACCACAATCATGATTTCCTGTCCTGCGGTAACGTTTGGTGCAGGTACTGAAGAGGAACAAGGAAAGTATGTACCGAATTGGTTACATCCACTGGATGCACTTGCATAGTTACACCCGATCTGATTCGCAGTATTTTGAATAGCTGTACATGGTGATTGTCCCGCCGGGATATTGAAAACCGCAACATCAAGGAATCCTGAGCTTGCGTTTCCATCGATCAACATGTTCAGTGGACCCGAACTGGTAATGTGAAGAATGATGTAACCGGTATTCGGACCGATCCAGTCAAGACATGTACTTACCGCAGTACCCGGACTTACGAAGGTGAATGGTCCGGCAGTACCCGGAGTACAAATAGAAGTATTCGTATTACATTGAGCCTGAACTGTGTTTCCAAAAGCAACGAATACGGGAAGTAGCAGTAGTAATTTAATGTATTTCATGGCCTATGTATCCAAAGTGAGCGACTAATTCATTGATCATTTCAGGAGTTACAGCAGCATTACAATTGATGGTAACGGAGCTGAAATCCTCGTTGTAATCCACAACAGTCAGGTAGGCGTAAGTACCAAGTAGCCTAGTATTCACACGTTCTTCACGCTGTTGATCGGCAAACTGGTAGGTTGGAAATTTGAATGTATTGGCATCAAGCATCTGAACCACCGCTGTAGGTATGATATTCAACTTATACAGTTGTAAATCAATCTCTTTAGTGGATTGCTGATTTGCAATCAATTCGCTACGAAGAGCCAGTAATGATTGTGAGTCATTGGAGTCGGTTTGCGTGAAACCGAATAACGGGGTGCAAAACAGGAAAACGGCAAGGATATACCTTTTCCCTTCAAAGTAGTAGTAAGTCATTGACAGTTAGTTTTGTCTGTGATAAATATACGTGCAAATCTGCAAAAGGCTGCCTTGAATTTAAATATCTAACAGAAAATAATTGTGAAAGCAGAGGTTTTAACGCCGGAACGTTTTACTAATTGTTTAGTAAAATCCTAGTAAACAGAGGGGTTTGAGGCGAACGCTTTCTCACTGTTTCGAAAACAGTCAAAAAAGGAAAAAGTCGTTGGTTATAAATCCAACGACTTCCTCTGATTTTAATTAAAATTTTAGTTGAAATTCAAAACGTTTTGTTGAAACGTGCTATTTATTTGTGACGCTTTGTTTCTTTGTTATGAACATCTATTCCATTCATTACATCTGTTCCAAAACCGCAATGCGTTTTTCGATAGGGGGGTGTGTTGAGAACAGTCCTGAGATTGCATTGTGGTGAATAAACATTTGCTTCACATCATCGCTTTTGATGTCCTCTACTTCTGAATTACCCGAAATTTTGCGCAACGCACTGGCCATGGCTCGTGTGTTTCTGGTCATCTCAACGGCACCTGCATCGGCAAGGTATTCGCGTTTTCTGGAAAGTGCAAACTTGAAAAGAATCGTTAGCAACCAGGCAACTGCTGCAATCACAAGTGCAATGATCATCAGTTTGTCGTCTTCCTTATCGCGACGTCTTCCACCGTACAGAAACGAACGGAACAAAAACTGGACAAGGAACGAGAAAATTCCAACGAAGATGATGGAGATAATCAGCAAACGGACATCGCGATTTCTAATATGGGTCAATTCGTGTGCAATAACGCCGGCAAGCTCATCGTCGTCAAGGTGTTCTATGATTCCGGTTGTAAGGGTTACTGCGTACGATTTTTCGTCAATTCCGCTGGCAAACGCGTTCAGTGCTGGTGAATCGATCACATAAAGTTTCGGCATACGCATTCCAACAGTCATGCATAGGTTTTCCGTGAGGTTGTACACGCGCATATTCTCTTTGCGCTCAAGTGTATGCGCCTGGGTAGCCATTTTGATCATTGCGGCATTTGCGAAGTAAGCAATGAGGAACCAGATCAATACTCCGCCGAGTACAAATGGGATGACTCTGATAAAGCGACCATTGACTCCTTCGATGTAGTTCATTCCACCGAGTGTGAAAAAGAAAAAAGCATACACTGCCGCTAAAATCAATAAAGGAAAACAGGCCAATATGATGGTTGACCTGAGATTATTCCTGCTGATTTGTGCTTGTAAACCAATATAACCAGCCATAATGGGGACGTTTAAATGTTTAATGAGTTCAAAGGTTTAAACGTTCAAGTAATTCCACCGTAGCGGATTTAAACTTTTACACCTTAAACTTTTGAACGTTTCTTACTAAACTGTAATTAGAAGGAAACTTCCGGAGCTTTGTCAAGTGTTTGACGCTGTTCAACTCCCAAATCAAACATCGGTTCGATTTTGTAACCTTTGAATCCTGCAATAAGGCTGCTTGGGAATTGCTCTACACCGTTATTATATTCTTTAGTCGCAGAGTTAAAAAAGCGACGAACGGCTGCCAGTTTGTTTTCAATGTCTCCAATTTCCTCCTGAAGGTTCATAAAGTTTGCATTGGCTTTCAAATCCGGATATGCTTCAATCTGCATATTGAAACCATTCATTGCAGCACCTAGAGATGCTTCGGCAGCAATTTTTTCAGAGATCGTTCCTGCCTGCATACAACGTGAACGAGCTTCAGTCACACGGGTCAACACTTCACTTTCGTGATTCATGTACCCTTTAACCGCACCGATCAATTGTGGAATCAGATCGTGACGCTGTTTCAACTGTACGTCGATATCCGCAAATGCACTTTCTCTGTTGTTTTTTAACGAAACAAGTCTGTTGTTGATTGAAATCAACCAAATAATAAGGATAAGAACAACTCCTCCGATAATTAATCCTGGGATCATAGTTTTTGTAATTAGTTTGTCTAAAAGTAACCGTTTTTGCGATTCGGCACCGGACTGTGGAAAATTTATTCGGTTGAATTGAGTGTTTTGCGATGTAGGAGTTACGAATTACGAGTTACGCATTGCGAGTTACAGGAATTGAGAATGAATAAAATTGAAAACAGAAGAGATCGGAGTGAATAATTAGCAAGCCTCGTCTTCCATTTCGATTCTCTATTTGACTTTTCAATTCTGTCAAAACTCCACAATCAACATACACACGTCGTCTATCTGATCTGCGTTTCCTTTCCAGTTATTGAACTGCTCTTCTATTATCAGTTTTTGGACAGATACGCTTTGGTGTCTGGTTTCCAGAATAAGTTCGCGAAGGCGTTTGGTTTTGAACTTTTTTCCACTTTCTTCCCCGAACTGATCCGGGATTCCATCCGAGAACAAAAACAATCGGGTTCCTGGTTCAACCACAATTTGATGTGTTGTAAATTCATTAAAATGATGGTGATTTCCTACGGGTTGTTTATCTCCTTTGATTTCAACCAAGCCACTATCTGTTGCGTTCATGAGCCAAAGTGGATTGTTGGCGCCGGCCCATGTGAACGAACCATCGGTTTTGTTCCACGCACAAAGCGAAATGTCCATTCCGTCGCGAAGATTCATCTGACTTTTTGCAAATTCGGTAACAATGATTTCCCTTGCCTGATTCAGAATTTTTCCCGGCTCCTTGCAATTGTATTCTACAACGGATCTGTTGAGTGCGTTGTGGCATAACAAGCTCATGAATGCTCCCGGGACACCGTGTCCGGTGCAATCCGCCACGGCGAAGAAAACACTGTCGTCGGTTACTTGTACCCAGTAAAAATCCCCTGCAACAATATCTTTTGGCTGGAACATCAACGCGTAATTGCGAAATTCCTTTGCAAGGGTTTCTTCGCTTGGAAGAATGGCAGTCTGAATGCGCTGCGCATAGTTGATAGAGTCGAGAATTTCGTTGTTTTTCTCCTGTACTTCGCTACGCTGAAGGTCAATGATTCGTCGTTGTTCACTTGCCTCTTTCCATCTGAGATAAAGGAAAAGTGAGAAGATTCCTACAATAACAAGGATAACTCCGAGTCCCCACAGCATCATAATGGATTGTTTTCGGCGCTCCTGATTTTTAGTGTCTTCTTTCGCACGACGAATGCGCTCCTTCTCGTTTTTCTTTTCGAATTGATAGTTCAGTTTGGTTTCGGTTTCTTTTCGGATGGAGGATGCGCTGTTCCATTCTTCCTTTTCCTTCAACGCAAGTTGCATATAGGAGAATGCCTTCTCGTAGTCTCCCTTTTTTTCGTAAATCTCACTAAGGTTCTCATATGCATACCAAATGCTTTCCTTGCCGCCTATTCGTTGACCGATTTCCAGTCCTTTCAGAAATGCTTCTTCTGCTTTACCGAATTCATTGAGCATGGAATAACATGTGCCTATATTGTTGTATGCTTTGGATACACCGAATTGATCATTGAAATGAATGCGAAGTTCCAGGCATTGGTTGAAGGTTTTTAGCGCCTGATCAACGCGATTGGTTTTCATGTAACACAGTGCAATGTTGTTCAGATCATCCATGAGTCCGATCGAATCATTCATTTCTGTATCCATATCGCGAGAACGACTAAAGTAGTAAAGTGCCTTGCTGTAGTCTTTGTCGTTCAGGTAACAAATTCCAATATTATTATAGGACGCTGCAACTCCGGGCTGGTAATTGATCTTTTTTCGAATTGCAAGTGAACGTTGGTGAAAAATGAGCGCTTCGTCGTTGTTGTTTTGATTGCTGTAAATCAAGCCAATGTTACTAAGCGTATAGGCTTCACCTTGTTTGTCTTTGATTTTCTCCTGAATTTTCAGCGCATCGAAGTAGCTTTTCAATGCTTCGGGATAGTGTCCTTCGTAGTCGTGGATAATACCGATGTTATTCAGTAACAGGGCTTCCATCTTTTTAAGGTGATGTTCCCGGGCGATCTTTAAACCGGTTTTGGCATAAAGAATTCCCTTTGAATAATGTCCGGTTTGCCAGCATTTTTCCGAGGCACTGTTCAATAATTTGGTTTGCTCTTTTGGGTCTTTGATTTTTGTGATGCGTACTAGCAGCGTATCTTGTTTCTGAGCATATGATGTTAACGCTGAACACGTTAAAAAGATGAATAGACAAGTGAGGCGAACTATTGAAAAAATCATAGCTAAAGATAGCCAAGAATTTCAACTTTCCTTGACAACATAGTTTTTTAGCCTTGTCGAATTTTTTTTAAGATCGATTTAAGGGGGTAACTTATTGATTAACTATTTGTTCAGGTTTGGTTAAGTTAATAGTTGTCTGTTTCCTTTGATATGACAAGGATTTTCTAGTTTGATTTTGGCTATTTTTGCTCCGAATTTTTAAACTAATCTAATGAACATTCACTTAAAAAGGGGACTCCTCGTCCTCGCGCTTTTCGTTGCGCAATTTCAAACAATTCATGCTCAATTCATTGTAGAAAATTCGCTTACCAATCCATGTGAAGGACAGGAAGTACGAATTTACCTTCCTACAGGTTTTGAGGACAGTTACTTTACATTTTGTGAGGATGATGATCCGCCATCAGGTTGGACAGGTGATAGAAGATATCGTTATTCCATTACTTATTCCGGAGGGAATTTCTGGATGTCTGAAGGGAATAACGTTTCAACCTCCAATCAGGAAGTTAGGGTAAAACTTTATCCAAATTCTTTCACAAGTCCGGGTACTTGCACGGTTACAGTCAAAGGTTATCGCGTTGATGCCGGAACGGGCCAGGAAACGGAATGTTTCGGAACCGTACAAACATTTACGCTGTACCCAAGAAAGAATTTTAGCGTTTCGGGACCTTCGGTAATCAATGCTCCGGGTAATCAAACCTATACGGCGACTAGTGTTCCGGGTGCAACTTACAACTGGACTGTGCCTTCCGGATGGTCTATTGTTTCAGGGGGAACAACAAATACAGTGGTTGTTAGTCCCGGTGCGAACGATGGAAATGTTGGTGTAACGGTGTCTCCATCTATTACTGCTTGTGGCTACCCAGGCTCAAAAGCAGTGGAGGTAACCGATTGTTTTACGCACGGTGAAACAAATTATACATTCTGCAGTGCAAGTAACTGGAGTACCGCTTTTGCAACATCGGCATACGGAGATCCTAATAAGTGGCCACGAATGATAGGTGACTTTAATGGTGACGATAAATCCGACGTAATCGGTTTTGGTAATGACAATGTTTTCGTTGGACTTTCTTCCGGAAGTTACCTGACAACTACAGCATGGTCCAGTGGCTTCACATATGGAGGATCTGGATCTACCCAAATGAGTTACCCGAGAATGCTTGGTGACTTCAACGGTGACGGAAAGACGGATATTATCGGTTTCGGTTATGATTTGACATATGTCGGAATTTCTACCGGATCATCCTTTAATACCGGATTGTTTAGTACTACTGCAGCGTTTACTTACCAACAAGGGTTCAATAACAACAATGTTATTCAGCGAATGATCGGTGATATGAACGGTGACGGAAAAGACGATGTTGTGGCATTCGGTCATCAGCAAACCGCGGTTGGTATATCTAACGGTTCATCATTCAGTACAACAAACTGGAGTGGTGGAGCTACATTCTCTGCGCAAACAGGAGGAATGAGTGACATGAACAAATGGCCAAAAATGATAGGTGATTTTAACGGTGACGGAAAAGATGATGTTGTCGGATTTGGAAATACCCAGGTTGTTGTCGGTTTATCAACCGGAAGTTCATTCAATACGTCTGCATGGACAACGGCATTTACTTATGGTACGGATGGTTTCCTTCAAAGTCAGTTGCCACGCTATGTAGGTGATTTCAATGGTGATGGTAAGGACGATATTATCGGTTTCGGGCATACAGGAATTGCAGTAGGAATCTCAACGGGTTCTTCGTTCAACGTAACAACATGGTTGGATGGAGAAGAATATACATATGACGCCGGATGGCGTGTTGACGCTCGCGAGATTGGAGTAGTAAGTGTTGCAAATTATGCCGGAAATGATGTGATTCGGATTGCCGATATGAACGGAGATGGTAAGGATGATATCATTGGATTTAATGGTGACGGAGTCTTTATTTCATATTCTACCGGATCATATTTTCAGTGTCCTGCACATTCAACCGGATATGCAACCGTAGGGAATGCTGTTCAGCCACAATATTTGTTGGATGTAGCAAATTTCGATAGTACCGATGATGAGTTGGAAATCATTGGTTTGGGATACTCCGATGCAAGCGTTATGAACTGTAACAATTGTCCGACTCCATATGCCGGTGCAACACCAATGGACTACAGCCACATCGCACAGGAAACCGGTTATGCAGGGTGGACAGTTGATGTTTACAATTACTGCGCGAATAATGTGAAACTGGATTTGACAACAACCTCTTGTGAGGATTACTATTACATTACCGTTGATGAATTCGATCTTAACAATTGGTCAGTAATTGCTACACCATGTAACCAGCAATGGGTGTTGAGTAAGGCTCCGGATATGTTGAACTTGAGCAGTTTGATGACCTTTACTTCCGGAAAAGTGTACAAAATCAATTATGCTGTTGGTCCGGTTTGGAGTTCGAAAACAATCTTTGTTCGTATTGCAGCAGGTCCGGTTGCTACGCTAACAGCTAATACCAATACACCACGTATGCATTATTCTTCCGGAAACGGTCAGACAAATCCAGTTTATCCTGTTTGTAGCAACGTTGTTTCTTTTGGGGTAAGCGGTGCACCATCCACTTGTTATTCTCAATACCGTTATGAGTTAATTGAAGTATCGCCGACTACGCTATCTCCGATTGGTTCTCCTCTTATTCAGATTCCTTCCGGTGGTGGTTGGAGCAACGGACCAATTACTTCAGCATCAACTATCAATGCGTCTTCAATCGTTCTTGGTAAAATCTACCGCCTTACTCTTTACGTGAAAAATAGTGCGGGAACTACCGCTACAGCTGTTCGTTATTACGAAAGAACATCATGTGTAGTTGGACCTCCGAAGAGCATTGAAGCAGAACAAACGGTTTCCGAGTTAGTTTCTGTTGTTTATCCGAACCCGACTCAGGGAAATGAAGTCTTTATTGATGTTTCAGACTTTGGGGATGCAGGTGCTAGTCTGATCTTGATGGATATGGATGGAAAAGTCATCCAATCAATGGAAGTACGTTCCAATTTGACAGAGCGAATTGACGTGACGAATCTTGCTACAGGAGCATATCTACTACGAATAACGGGTAATGAAAGGTTAGAGAATATCCGATTTATCCGAAATTAATTGTGATTAACTAAGGAAAGAGGGGCGAAAGCTCCTCTTTTTTGTTTACCGAAAGCGACAAATGGTAACATGGGAAAATGATCTGATGAACCAAATAATGAGATTGTAAGATTCGTACATGTATCGGAAATAGCTACAAACGCGTGAATTGTTCTGTTTTTTTCGAGAGGTGCTCGGATTCAATAACGAATGTATAAATGCCTTTCGCAAGGTCTCGAATGTCAAGCGTCTCGGTTAGTTTATCCGGTTTCAATAAAATAACAGTCGACAGAACGACTCTGCCCGAAGCATCCAGAATTTTTACCAGCGCGGTTTCGTCCTGTTGTACGAAATAATTAAGGTGAATAAAATCTCCTCCTGCCGGATTCGGATAAATCTGAACGTATGCCTCGTTTTCCGGACATTGCCCGTTCACGGAAATCACTTTTGAATGGGTGATTTTCTGATCGGTATCGTACTGTGTAAAACGGTAGTACAAGACCGGTGGCCTTACCGCAGTTTCATCAGCGTAGTGATAGTGTTGAGGCTCAGTTGTCGTTCCGTGGCCGGGAATTGTTGCAATGGTTTCGTAATCAATTGCATCTGTGCTTCGCTCGATTTCGAAATGACTGTTGTTAATTTCAGATTCGGTTTCCCAGCTTAACAAAATAGCATGCTGATCGCAGACCGCTTTATATGCTATACTGCTTACCGGTAACGGTGTTGCTGAACTTCCGGAAGCTATTGTAATGAATCGTGTTGCGTTATCCGGGATGTGAGTATCGGAGATTCCGGTAACGGTAATAGTATTCCCGGTGTAGCTGAAAGACAATCCGGCTCCGGCTGTATAACAATTAGTAACACCAGCTGCAAAATTGCCATCATCATCAACGAGTAAAACCAGATCAGCTACCGAAACATTTCCTGTATTCGCGCAGGATGCAAGTACAAAATCCATGTTGAATGACTGTGAAAAATTTGTTTTTGTTACTTCCCATTCGCGATCTAGTCGGGAGTACAAATTACAGCCGACCGGAAGTTCGTTGAGTGTTGCCGCCTGTGCACACATGACTCCCGAATTTGCTCCGATTACAACAAATGAGAGGTCAGATGAAAAGGAAAATGAATTTGTACTGTTGTCTGCGGCGAGTGTACCACCATAGAGCCTGAAACTATCGTCAAGTGGATGTGATTGACGTTGAACGAGCGCGGAGTTGTCGTCACGACCAATTCCAATGATCTTGTTCCAATAACCAGTGGTTGCGTTGGAGTATATAGTTGAACCGCTGCTATTGATGTACGTACCGTTTGATACATCGAGTACAATGCCGTATTTGATAGCGAGGTAGCTTTCTATTTTGTTGCGTTCATTTGTCGTTAATGAATTGCGGTATAAAATTACCTCGCCCATCCTGCCGTTGAAATAATTACCTGCGGCAATTGATCCGATATACAAAGGTGAATTGTTTCCGGTGTAAGCAACTGAATTGTTACCGCTCACGATTTGTAGTCCGTCATGTCTGGCAATTTGCCTGTTTAGTGCCAATGTGTTGTCGTTGAGTCCGCTGAACAGATAAGGAACGCCAAGTGTGCCTCCCCAAACAACATTTACTCGTGAAGGAGTTATGGTACCATCCCAATACATGTTTGAATTGCTCCAGGGCAAGTGTAAATTGAATTGACCGCCGGAACCGGTAGCTTCATTGAACACAGAACTGGCTGTGATAGCGTCAGTTTTTGTAACAGTGAAGGCAGCGGCACCGTTGCACGTAGCCGTACCGATCATTCCGTTAACATCAGACATGTTGTCGTTGATGCCATCGAATTGCACAACCGGATTGTAATTGATGTTATCTGTACTATTGTTTTTATAGAGTGGTTGATTTGCCGTTGTTCCCTGAAACACATGATTGGCATTTTTGCTTTGATCTTTCCAGCTATTTACGGTTGCACCATTTGCAGTTGTGGAAGTTTCCGCATCGGCACGTAACCAGATTGTCGTTCCGAATACACCACCGGGACCAACTGTCTGTGTTCCAAAAGTGAAGTATTGGCCGTTCGAGAAGGATGTTGTGGTTGTAAAAACAGCTGTACCGTTCAGGGTTGTATTTGTGAGCAACGTAAAGTTGTCTGTGTTATCGATGGTTGCGTCGTTGCTTTGTATCAGGTAAATGTTCGATGAAAAACCGATGTCTTTCAGCGCAAGTTCAACCGCCCCCACTGTACCGGTAATTTGCACTTTCCATAAACGATCCATGCGTCTGTTTACGGATGTGTTGCCTGAAAGAGGAGTGGTAAATGACGTGGCTGAACCGTTGTCTCCCCAGAGAAGAGCTGTTTTATCTGAACTTAGCGAATTAGCGTTGTTGCTGTTGTCAGTGGCAATTGTTCCGAGGCCAATAGTAATAAGATCACCATTATTAGAAGTATTTGAGGAGCGCGATTGTTTTTGGTTCAACGCGGCATTGTCGTCTCTGCAAATTCCTGTAATGTTGTATTTGTAGGTAGCATTCGCCGTTGCATCCCAATACACTGTTGTTCCATCGGAAGCGAGGTAGTTCTGAGGAGTCGTTTGATCCACCGTAATTCCATATTTGATCGCCAGATAGGATTCTACCTGCAAGCGCTCCGTTCCGTTTAGTTCACGGTTGTACGAAACGAATTCCGGAACAAATACTTTCGAATATTCTGTGCCGTTGGTCCATCCACCAATCATGGGCTGCCATGTACTATTGGCCGAGGTTGTGCCGGTATGCAGTTGTGAGCCATTCATTCGCATCGTGTATGCTCCGGTTGTATTCCGGAGAAGATCGTAGAGTTTGAGGTTTGTTGTTGCAGTTGCAGGCGATAGAATACTTGGATTTGCCTGGATGTATAAGCTGTTTTCAGCTCCATTCCAATATCCGAACAAGTCATTAGTGAGCTTATTGGTAAAAACCCGTTTATTCAATGTCCCTTCCATTTTGGAAACTCCAAACAGGGAGTAATTTCCGCTAACACCTGCTGTTAATGGAGAAACAAATGCAGATGCGCCATCGAGATACCAGGCCGGATTGAAGTTAATGCTCCCGATCAGGCTCGAGCTACCCGCACTTGGAACAGCGTTCTGTTCGGATGGACTTCTGTCGTACCAAAGTGTATTGGTTGAGATTCCATCGTTCGCTTTATACCATAATGTAAGTCCGTCAACAACTCCTCCGGGGCTTGGTGTTAACAAATGCGCGAAACTGAAATAATCACCGTTTGAAAAGTCAATAGAGAGTTCATAGTTGGATCCGTTTAGGGTAAGCGGAAGAATATTATCACTTG
Source organism: uncultured Fluviicola sp. (assembly GCA_966211245.1). GTDB lineage: Bacteria > Bacteroidota > Bacteroidia > Flavobacteriales_D > Crocinitomicaceae > Fluviicola. The sequence goes on from CBIHND010000032.1 coordinate 45,303, forward strand.
AATTGAGTGTCGCATCTGCGCTTTGAATTAACGAAACGGAGGTCGCCCCGGGAGCAAACGCGGTTACCGGAATTTGTACCAGCACGGTACCTACTGTTCCGGTCTCCTGGATTTTCCATAAACGCGTCATACGCAGAAGGGGTGAGCCGGGAACGGACATTGCAGCTGAGGTGGATGTGCCATCATCTCCCCAGAGCATTGCGCATTTATCGGAACTAAAACTAGCACTGTTACTCGTATTGTCCGCCTCAACAGAGCCGAGACCTATCGTAACCATGTCTCCGTAGTTTGTCGTATTTATCGAGCGGGACTGCTTTTGATTCAGCGCCGAATTATCATCCCTGCAAATTCCGGCAATGTTGTTTCTGTATAACGCATTCGCAGATGCATCCCAAAAGATCGTTGTCCCATCCGAAGCAGTGTAGTTTTGCGCGGTATTTTGATTCAATGTAACCCCATATTTAATCGCCAGGTAGCTTTCAATCTGATTATACTGAACACTGGTAAGTCCAATTTTGAATACAATGATCTCAGCAATTCTTCCGTTGTAAAAACTTGCGGCTCCCTGTGAACCGACATACAATGCTGAATTGTTTCCGGTGTATGCAACAGTATTGTTTCCACTTACGATTTGTAACCCATCGTGTCGGAGAATTTGCTTGTTTGTCACTTGTGTAATGTCGTTATTTCCTGTGAACAGGTATGGAGTGCCTACTGTACCTCCCCAAGCTGTATTGATACGTGATGGCGTTTGTGTGCCATCCCAATATACATTTGAATTGCTCCATGGAATCGATATATTGAATGGGCCTCCGGCTGCTGTTGCCTGATACAATACGGCACTGTTAGAAATAGCATCGGTAACGGTCACCGTGAATGCCGCCGCTCCGTTGTAGGATGAAGCTCCTAGTATTCCGTTGGCATCAATCAGGTTATCATTACTGCCATCGAGTCGAATGACCGGATTGAAATTGATGTTATCTGTGCTATTGTTTTTATAGATCGGCTGATTCGCAGGGGTTCCCTGAGTTACATGATTTGCGTTACTGCTTTGATCATTCCAACTGCTGATAGCTGTGCCGTTTGTGGTGGTAGAGGTTCCGGAGTTTGCCCGTAACCAGATTGCAGAACCGGGTACTCCACCGGGAGATTGTGCAAAAACTCCATTTGCGAAAACGAGACAAATAAAAACGCGCCAATACATGCCAAACAATTATAAATTGTGATACAATTCTAAAAATGGCAGTAGCAGTGTTACTTGTGTCGAAGAAAAGATGTGTTAAAAAATTAGAGCTTTAATACGATAATTAAATTACAACGAACAAAAATAACAAACAAACCGTAATAATTATTTTTTGTGAACAGTGCGTAGCAAGGTATGTCGTAGACAATGCGGTGAGTGCCACGATGATCTTGTTAAAAAAGACTTCTTATTTCTCTGACTTTCTATTATCTTCGTGACCCTAAAATACTACTGCACTTTATCGAGTAATATAAGATTGTAGAATGGAACAAAACGCACCCTATAAATCAACCCACAATATTCGAATTGTAACCGCCGCCTCTCTATTTGATGGTCATGATGCCGCAATAAACATCATGAGACGTATCATTCAGTCTACCGGATGTGAGGTGATTCACCTTGGTCACGACAGGTCTGTGGAGGAAGTAGTCAATACGGCTATACAGGAAGATGCTCAGGCGATTGCCATGACATCTTACCAGGGAGGACATACAGAGTACTTCAAGTATATGCACGATTTATTGAAGGAAAAGGGAGCTCCGCATATTAAGATCTTCGGTGGTGGAGGAGGAACTATTCTTCTTTCTGAAATCGAGGAATTACACCAATACGGAATTACACGCATTTATCACCCGGATGATGGTCGCTCAATGGGACTACAGGGAATGATCAATGATTTGGTTCAAAAATCAGATTATCCGGTTGGAGATGTGTTGAATGGAGAAATCAATCACCTTGCTGAAAAACACGTTCCTTCTATAGCGCGTTTGATCTCTGCAGCGGAAAACTATCCGGAAATGGCTGCCCCATTTATGGATCAGGTTCATGAAATGGCTGCTAAGAATCATGTTCCGGTATTAGGGATTACAGGTACGGGTGGTGCCGGTAAATCTTCATTGGTAGATGAATTGGTTCGTCGCTTCCTGATGGATTTTACCGATAAACAAATTGCGGTGGTTTCAGTTGACCCGTCGAAGCGTAAAACAGGCGGTGCGTTATTGGGCGACCGTATTCGTATGAATGCGATTCGCAATAACCGTGTGTACATGCGCTCACTGGCAACCCGACAGTCTAATCTTGCATTGTCTAAACACGTTTCGGAGGCCATTCAGATTTTGAAGGCTGCTAACTACGATCTGATCATCCTGGAAACTTCCGGAATTGGACAGTCGGATACAGAAATTCTTGATCACTCTGATGTGTCATTGTATGTAATGACTCCGGAATATGGAGCTGCAACGCAGTTGGAAAAAATCGACATGTTGGATTTCGCGGATGTAATTGCACTGAACAAATTTGATAAGCGCGGTGCACTCGATGCTTTACGTGATGTTCGTAAACAATACCAGCGTAACCACAACTTGTGGGAGAAACCGGTGGACGAAATGCCGGTTTTCGGAACGATTGCATCTCAGTTCAATGATCCGGGAATGAATACTTTATATAAAGTAATCATCGATAAGGTAAAGGAGAAAACAAATGCCGATCTTAAGTCGAATTTCGTGATCTCTAAAGAGATGTCTGAAAAGATCTTTGTGATTCCTTCGGACAGAACACGATACCTTTCTGAAATTTCAGAAAACAACCGCAACTTCGATAAGTGGGTAGACAAACAAGTTGAAGTAGCAGACAAATTATATGGACTTCAGCACTCCATCGAAACACTTCAGGCAAGTTCAATGGACGACAAAGATCGTTTAGTGAAAGGCGTTCAGGAGGCGTTCGAGAATGTGAAGCGGGATTTGGATCCGCACAACTGGCAAATTATTTCTGAATGGCACGCAAAGAAAACACGTTATTCGGCTCCGGAATTTGTCTTTAAGGTACGTGACAAGGAATTGAGAATGGCGACACACACTGAATCGTTGTCGCATACCCAAATTCCTAAGGTTGCTTTGCCGAAGTTCAAGTCGTGGGGAGATATTCTACGCTGGTCTTTGCAGGAAAACGTTCCGGGTGAATTCCCGTACACATCAGGTTTGTTCCCATTCAAACGCGAAGGAGAAGATCCAACGCGTATGTTTGCCGGAGAGGGAGGCCCTGAGCGTACGAATCGTCGTTTCCACTACGTAAGTCTTGGAATGCCGGCGAAACGTTTGTCAACTGCATTTGACTCCGTAACGCTTTACGGTAACGATCCGGATTTGCGTCCGGATATCTACGGAAAAGTAGGAAACTCGGGTGTGTCCATTTGTTGTTTGGATGACGCAAAGAAACTGTATTCCGGTTTCGATTTGTCGCATCCTGCTACTTCGGTTTCAATGACAATCAATGGTCCAGCACCGATGCTACTTGGGTTCTTTATGAACGCTGCAATCGATCAGAACTGTGAGAAGTACATTAAACAGAATGGCCTTGAAAAAGAAGTAGAAGCGAAGATAGATGCAATCTATAAGAAGAAAGGTGTTGAGCGTCCACGCTACCAGGGGGAATTACCGGAAGGTAACGATGGATTGGGATTGATGCTTCTTGGTGTAACCGGAGATCAGGTGCTTCCTGAAGATGTTTATGCTGAAATCAAAACAGAAACATTGAAACAAGTGCGCGGAACGGTTCAGGCAGATATTCTGAAGGAAGACCAGGCGCAGAATACGTGTATTTTCTCTACTGAATTTGCTCTTCGCCTGATGGGTGACGTTCAGCAATACTTTATTGAGAAGCAGGTTCGTAACTTCTACTCGGTTTCTATTTCCGGATACCACATCGCGGAAGCTGGTGCAAACCCGATTACACAGTTGGCATTTACATTGGCAAACGGATTTACTTATGTTGAGTATTACCTTAGTCGTGGAATGGACATCAACGCATTCGGACCGAACCTGTCGTTCTTCTTCTCGAACGGAATCGATCCTGAATATGCTGTGATTGGACGTGTGGCACGCAGAATCTGGGCTAAGGCTCTTGCAAAGAAATACGCCGCAAATCCACGTGCTCAAATGTTGAAGTACCACATTCAGACTTCTGGTCGTTCGCTGCACGCTCAGGAAATCGACTTTAACGATATTCGTACAACACTTCAGGCATTGTACGCGATTTATGATAACTGTAATTCGCTTCATACCAATGCATACGATGAGGCGATTACAACACCGACAGAAGAGTCTGTGCGTCGCGCCATGGCAATTCAGCTGATCATTAACCGGGAGCTTGGTTTGGCGAAAAATGAGAACCCGCTCCAGGGATCTTTCATTATTGAGGAATTGACAGATTTGGTAGAAGAAGCAGTATTGTCTGAATTTGACCGAATTACTGAACGTGGTGGAGTTCTTGGTGCAATGGAAACGATGTACCAACGTTCGAAAATCCAGGAAGAATCGTTGTACTACGAAACATTGAAACACAACGGAGAGTTTCCTATTATCGGTGTGAATACGTTCCTGAGTTCAAAAGGATCGCCTACCGTGGAACCAAAAGAAGTAATTCGCGCTTCTGAAGAAGAAAAGCAGTACCAAATTGAGATGTTAGGTCACTTGCACGAAGCGCACAAAGACAAAGTTCCGGAGTTGATTGCTCAGGTTCAGAATGCAGCCATTCAGAATCAGAATATCTTCGAACAACTTATGGAAGTGTGTAAGTACGCTTCTCTGGGGCAGATTACCAGTGCATTATTCCAGGTAGGAGGACAGTATCGCAGAAACATGTAATCGGAAACTGTTTATATATTTTGTTAAATACGGGTATGTAGTGATTAATTTAACTGCGTACCCGTTTTTTTATTGGGGACATTTTCAAGTGTAATTTTAATATTCTGGTCACTTCGTTGAATATCGTCGCCAATTTTTTGAATGAACCGATTTAGCACTTTTTGATTTCCGGATAAGAGCTAAAAGTTTAGCTTGCAGACCCCTGTTTTTTGAGTAGTTGAAGCTGATATATTTGAATCACTACTAATTACTACTACAAGCTATGAAACGACTAATCAGTCCGTTAGGGGTGTTGTTGTTGTCGGGGGTGTTGTGCGCACACGCGTATGGACAAACCCCGGCAAATGCACTCGAATCCAAGAAAGAACATACAGAATTAATTGCCGTTTTTGGGCAAAACTGGGTAGACAACAATCCTGTCATGGTTGATGCTTTGGAAGCCTGTAAACTGACCCGAATCAGTTACCTGCAGGAACCCATAACGGAAAACGGCAAGTATCCCTTGTTGTCTTCTTTCCCATTAATGAATAAGAATAATCCTGGAGTAGTTGCCATCGACTTCGCTACGTTCGATCCGCAAACTTTTAATCCGTTTACCTATAACCTGGAATTCCTTTCAGACAAGATCCAGGTAATTCGTGTAGACGGAACTCCATGGATTATGGTTATCCAACCGGTTGAACGTTAGTACTTACACTATTCAAAAAAAAAACTACTATGTTATTTCGAAACATCAAATACATTTTGACGCTTTTTGTAGTTGTCATTTCGTTAACTGCGACCTCTCAGGGAAATACCTGTGCAACTGCTACTCCGCTTACCCCTGCAGCCAGCTGTACGTATACCTCGGGGACAACAGTGGGAGCAACTTATCAAAATGACGCGGCGAATGGGGGAACGCCGAGTTGTGCGGCTCCGGGAACTCCGGACGTTTGGTATAGCTTCACCACGACGAGTGCGGGAACCTATACCATAGATATGCAAGCAGGAACAATAACGGATTCAGGTTTGTCATTGTACAGTGGAACCTGTGGTTCGTTAACACAAATTGCATGTGATGACGATAGTAGTCCGAATGGAGCTATGTCCATGATTTCTGCTGCTCTGGCCGCTTCAACCACATATTACCTGCGGGTTTGGAAATACAGTTCCGGCACCGGGACCTTTGGTATTTGTGTTTCATATGTACCGCTACCTGCCGGTTCTGTAGTAATGACGAGTGGATCGACTTCAACATGTACAGGAACATTCTATGATCCGGGAGCACTTTCTAACTATGGGAATAGCATTGCCGGAATGGTGTTTACCATCTGCCCGTCGACTGCAGGTGCGAAGATGCGTGCTAATTTTACGTCTTTCCAAACAGAGAATAGTCTCGATTACCTTGAGATTTTCGATGGAAATAGCGTGGCTGCACCAAGTCTGGGTACTTATACAGGAACAACCGGACCTGGAATTGTTCAGGCAACACCCTCCAATGCGTCAGGATGTTTGACTTTCCGATTTACAACCGACGGTTCCGTGACTTATCCCGGTTGGGTTGCCGATTTATCGTGCATTGTTCCATGTCAGTCAATCACTGCTAATTTGATTAGTACGAATGAAGCTGCCGGTGCCGGTGGAATCATAAGAATTTGCCAGGGACAAAGCGTGAATTTTGTAGGGAGTGGAACATTTGGAAGCAGTGGAGCCGGTGCAACCTATACATGGAGCATGGGTAATGGTGCAACCGTGAACGGAACAAACATTAATTACACATGGCCAGCCGTTGGAAGTTACCTGGTGAACCTTACGGTTACCGATCCAAGTGGTTGTACCAATTCGAATTCTTTCAATCAACAGGTGCAGGTGTCAACTACACCAACAATTTCAACCTCTGCAACTCCTTCGACTCTGTGTACGAATCAGGCTTCAAACCTCAATGCAAACATTACAATGAATCCATATACGGTTAATTGTACTCCTCCGGTTTCGGGAACAACCTTCCTTCCGGATGGATCCGGGGTTTCGTATACGACTTCAATTACAACGAACTGTTATCAGCCGGGATTAACCGTAACTGCCGGAACGGATATTACAAATGTGTGTTTGAATATGGAACATTCGTTTCTTGGTGACCTTGATATTCGCTTGATTTGTCCGAATGGTCAGTCGATCAGTTTGA
>CBIHND010000033.1:0-42038 GCA_966211245.1 uncultured Fluviicola sp.
TACCCGGGAGGTGGAGGTACATACCTTGGTGGTGCTCTTGATGATGGGACAACGAACCCGGGAACTGGAGCTACTTATTGTTTCACGCCGGGAGCATCCACGCTGTTGGTTAGCGGTAGCACAGTTATGGCTGGAAGCCCTTCAAGCTCATCAATTGCCCCTGGAAACTACATGCCGGTTCAACCATTCTCTAACCTGATTGGTTGTCCGTTGAACGGAAACTGGACAATTCAGGTGACGGACCACCTTGCTATTGATAATGGATACATCTTCAATTGGGATATCAATTTCAGTGCGGCATTGATGACAGCATCTTCATTTACGCCAACAATTGCTTCACAAGGGTGGGTTCCTGCTGCGACATTGACCAGCACAGGTCCGACAACAGCGCAGGTTGTCCCGACTGCAACAGGAACCCCTTGTTTCAATTATTCGATTACCGACAACTTTGGTTGTACGTACACGCAGCCACAGTGTATAACTGTAAACTGTACGGCACTTCCTGTTGGATTGACCTCGTTTGAAGCAAGCGCAATCAGTAACGAACGTGTACTGCTTGCATGGGAAACCTCTTCCGAATCCAATAGCGATTACTTCAATATCGAGCGTTCGATTGATGGTGAATCAGGGTGGGAATTGATTGCAACTGTTGATGCAGCAGGTAATTCCTCCCAGGCGAGCCAATACCTGGCATATGATAATGCTCCATACAACGGAACTTCTTACTACCGCTTGCAGCAATTTGATTTGAACGGAATGCTGGCTGTGACCGATCTCGAGGCTGTATATCTGGATTTCGGTGGAGAGTCCGGCTTGATCCTGTTCCCGAACCCTTCGAAATCAATGGTTTCAGTGAAAGGTGATTTGGTGTCGCTTTCAACGTTTGAAGTATTAAATGCTATGGGGCAGAATGTCCGCGGGCAAATCAAATCGCATCAGCAGGCCGATGGTACACTGGTCATGGATATTTCCGAATTGGCTGCCGGAGTTTACGTGGTGAAAAATGGATCAAAAGTGACAGTCCTGATAAAGGAATAATACACAACATGTTTGTTTTCAACTCTTTTATTGTTTAAAAACACACAATGTTCGTAACTGTAAAGAATTAAATAGATAGGTAAAACTAAAAGTATAGTAAGTTCATATTTTAACAACTAAATCGTTAAATTAAGTTGTGATTCTTCTGCGTGCATTGTTTTTGCGTGCTCAGCAATGACTTGATTGATAGTTAAATAACTAACATTAGGTTGGTCTGATGGTGCTGTGATACTGTTAGGTTAGTAAACAATCCACTCGAATTTTACGTGAGATTACTAACTACATTTGGCGGGCATAATTACTGTCTTACTATGAACTCTCTCCAAAAAACAGCGCTAATTACGTTGTTTATTTCTGCTTATTCTCTGGGATTTTCTCAAACCGCGACTAGTTCCGGAGCTTTAATTGCAAAGGATCATAGCGCTTTGGTTTACGTTTACGGGCAAGAGTGGGTTGAAAATAACCCGACTCTGGTTCAGGCCTTTGAAAACTGTAAGCAATACAGAATCAGTTTCAACAGTGTGCCGCTGACCGATTCTGATAAATATCCATTATTATCATCGTTTCCCTTAATGACGAAACGTAATCCGAATGTCGTTGGAGTGGATTTTTCCGCTTTCAATCCGGACACGTTTAATCCGTTCACGTATAACATAGAATTCTTTTCTTCTGCTGTACAGGCCATTCGTATTGATAATACGGAGTGGGTGATGGTTATTACGCCTGAAAAACACTAAACAATAACGAATACGCGCAGACAGGCTCTACCATTCTTTACTGTCTGCAACTTAGATCTACATTATGAAAACGCTACTTTTCTCCTTGTTCCTCATTGGTTCATTCTCCATTTTTGCTCAATCCGATAACTGTTCGGGAGCAACTAATCTCCCGGTAAACGCTTCTTGTACTTATTCGGCATTCAGCAATACCGAAAATGGACAACCGGAAACCGGTGGTATTCCGAATCCTTCCTGTATTTCCGGCACACAGTCTGCTGACGTTTGGTATACCGTTACGGGGACGGGTGGGTCAATTCAGATTTCTGTAAACAATCCTGACCGCGATGCAACTGTTGCTGTTTGGTCAAATTGCCCTGCAACAACGCAGGTTGCCTGTATGAATGTTGCTTCAGGAGGAACAAATTCCGTGAACTTTTCGTCAACATTAAGTGCAACGTATTATGTTCAGATTATTCGTACCAGCGGAAATTCAAATGCGGATCTTACGGGCCAGATTTGTGCACAGACCATCGTTGTTCCCTCAAATGACAATTGTTCCGGAGCCACTGTGGTTACACAACAACCAAATGGATCGTGTACTACGGTAAGCTCCACAGTTGCGAATGCAACCAGTTCAGGAATTGCAAACTGTACGGGTACAGCTGATGACGATGTTTGGTTTGTATTTACCGCAACCGATGTTCAGGCTATCATTAACCGAACAACAACTGGCGGTTGGGATTCAGGAATTGAAATTTTCTCAAGTACGGGAGCCGCTCCGGGTAGCTGTATCGGTTCATCGCTTGGGTGTCAGGATTCGGAGTCTTCCTTCACAGTTAGTGGCTTGACCGTTGGTATGAATTACTACGTTCGGGTTTATTCCTGGTCAAGTGGATTTACACCCGGGACACCTGGTTTTACCTTTTGTGTTACTTCGCCGGCTCCGCTTCCTCCGGGATCAGTGTTGATGACGAATGGAAGTACGAGCGCTTGTTCAGGAACGTTCTACGATTCTGGTGGTACATCTGATTATAACAATTCCCTGACCCAGGTATTTACCATTTGTCCTTCTACAGCAGGTGCGAAAGTACGAGCGTTGTTTACGTCATTCCAAACTGAAGGATCACTGGATTTCCTGGAAATTTTTGATGGAAACTCTGTTGCTGCACCTACGTTAGGAACTTACTCGGGTACGAGTAGTCCGGGAACTGTTCAGGCTACACCCGGTAATGCTTCCGGCTGTTTAACTTTCCGCTTTACATCCGATGGTTCGGTAACTTATCCGGGGTGGGAAGCCACATTATCCTGCATTGTTCCCTGTCAGACAATTACCTCAAATTTGGTCAGCACGAATGAGGCTGCCGGTGCCGGGGGAATTATCCGTATTTGTCAGGGAGAAAGTGTGAATTTTGTTGGAAGTGGAACGTTTAGCAGCAGTAGTGCCGGCGCTACATACACGTGGTCAATGGGTAACGGAGCTACGGTAAGCGGTACTAACATTAATTACACGTGGCCGGCGGTTGGAAGTTATTTGGTTAACCTTACAGTGACTGATCCAAGCGGTTGTACAAACACGAATTACATCAATCAACAAGTTCAGGTTTCGACCACGCCAACCATTTCAACTTCTGCAACTCCTGCTACCTTGTGTACCAATCAAACTTCAAATCTGAGTGCAAACGTTACCATGACTCCGTATACGATAAACTGTACACCTCCGGTTTCGGGGACAACCTTCCTGCCGGATGGATCAGGAGTTTCGTATACAACTTCTATTACAACAAACTGTTATCAACCCGGATTAACCGTTACTGCGGCAACGGATATCACGAATATCTGTTTGAACATGGAGCACTCGTACCTTGGTGATTTGTCATTAAGCATTTCTTGTCCGAATGGTCAATCAGTGAGTCTTGTGAACTACGGATCCGGTGGAGGTTCTGCTAACCTTGGGACTCCCTGGGCAACTGCCACGGTTGATGGAAGTACATCAACAACAACCCCTGGAACCGGAGCAAATTATTGCTTTACGCCGAGCGCTTCAACAACATTGGTTGGCGGGATTTTAACCGGAGGAACTTTTCCTAATGGAAATGGACCATCAACCTATACAGACTCATATGTTCCGGCCGGCTCTTATCAACCTGCTGCGAGTTTTGCCGGATTGATCGGTTGTCCATTGAATGGTAGCTGGACAATTCACGTTACCGATAATCTTGCTGCCGATAACGGATACATCTTCAACTGGGATATTAACTTCAGTGCGGCGTTGATGACAGCGTCTTCATTTACGCCAACAATCGTTTCTCAGGGCTGGGTGCCAGCGGCAACATTGACCAGTACAGGAGCTACAACGGCGCAGGTTGTTCCAACCTCAACGGGTTCACCATGTTTCAATTACTCGGTTACAGATAACTTCGGATGTACGTACACGCAGCCACAGTGTATTACCGTAAACTGTACTTCTCTTCCTGTTGGATTGACCTCATTTGAAGCAAGCGCAATTAGCAACGAGCGTGTATTGTTGACCTGGGAAACATCAAGTGAAACAAACAGCGATTACTTCAATATCGAGCGTTCGATTGACGGTGAATCAGGATGGGAATTGATTGCAACAGTCGATGCTGCAGGAAATTCTGCTGAGGCATTGGATTACCAAACCTATGATAACGATCCGTACAACGGAACTTCTTACTACCGTTTGCATCAGTACGACTTGAACGGTATGCTTGCGGTAACAGATCTTGAAGCGGTTTACCTTGACTTCGGTGGAGAATCCGGATTGATCCTGTTCCCGAACCCTTCTAAATCATTGGTTTCAGTGAAAGGAGATTTGGTAGCGCTTTCAACGTTTGAGGTGTTGAATGCCATGGGACAAAATGTTCGCGGACAGATCAAAATGTTCCCGCAGGCAGATGGAAGTCTTGTAATGGATATTTCCGAGCTTTCAGCCGGAGTATACATGGTGAAGAACGGATCAAAAGTGACTTCGCTGATCAAGGAATAATCCTGTGATTTATAGAAGTACTGTCTTTCAGCAGTATAGAAAATCATAAATACTGAAATTTAACAATAATCAATTTATATGTACCAAATATTCACATAAACATTTTGTGAATATTTGGTACTGGTTGGTGTTATTTTTGTAAATAAGAGGTTTTGTCGAATATTTAACATCCCCCTGTTTACATTGAATTTTACTAAATTTTTAGTAAAACCACATCTCTTCCGAACAGTACAACAAGTGTCTTTTTTGGTAGTTCCTGATCCTGTATTTTTGGGGTACTAATAAAAACTGCGCTTACTATGATGTACACACCAAAGGTCATGGCTTATGTCATATTCCTTTTTATCGGTTCAGCCTCTTTGGCACAAAATGCTACGAATTCCGGATCAACCATAAACCACGATCATGCTGCGGTTCAGCACGTATACGGCACTGAATGGGTGAACAATAACCCTACAATTGTCGCTGCTATTGAGCAATGTCTGAATGAACGTATTTCATATGTTCAGGAGCCTCTTACTGCAACAGACAAGTATCCTGTGCTTTCATCGTTTCCGCTACTGAACAGATACAATTCAGAAATCGAGGCAATCGATTATGCAAGCTTCAGTCCGGATACATTTCAGCCGTTAACCTATTCACTTCCCTTTTTTAGTGATATGAAACAGGTTATCCGTGTTGATGGAACCAACTACCTAATAGTTATTGACCCTATTTCCAGAAAATAATTATGAAGAATCTATTACTGGCTTTTATTTCTATCATAAGTCTAAACGCTTTCACCCAAGGTGATGATTGTTCGGGAGCTGTGACTCTGACTGTTGGAACAACGTGTACTACAACCGGTTTTTCTAATAATGAAAATGGTCAGCCTGAAACAGGTACACCAAATCCAAGCTGTCTTTCCGGAACGGAGTCTTCAGATGTTTGGTACTCGTTCATCGGAGATGGTACTACGTTGCAGGTTGCTGTGTCCAACTTAACTGAAAGTGCTACGGTAGCAGTATGGACTAACTGTCCGGCTACAACGCAGGTAGCGTGTATGAATGCAACAACTTCAAACGCGATGTCATTCGCTACAACGCTAGGAACTACCTACTACGTTCAGATTATTCGTACAAGTGGGGGAAGTACAACCAACCAAAGTGGAGATATTTGTATTTCAAAACCTGGTTACACCATGACCAACGGTAGTATTTCCGCCTGTAGCGGAACATTCTACGATAGTGGAGGTAGCAGTGGTAACTATGGTTATAATGAAAGTTATGTCTATACGATTTGTCCGGGAACTCCAGGTGCAAAGGTTCGTGTGAACTTTACATCTTTTGATATTGAGGATTCTTATGAATTCCTTGAAGTATTTGACGGTAACAGCGTTGCAGCACCTTCTTTAGGTGTGTACACAGGTACAACGGGACCGGGAATTGCTCAGGCAACACCTGGTAATGCCAGTGGCTGTTTGACATTCCGTTTTACTTCGGACAATTTGTTTAATTATGCCGGTTGGGTTGCTACTATCAGCTGTATCACTCCGTGTCAGTCAATTACAGCGAACCTGGTGAGTACAAACGAAGCAGCGGGAGCCGGAGGGATTATCCGTATTTGTCAGGGAGAAAGCGTAAACTTTGTGGGAAGCGGAACGTTCGGTACAAGCGGTGCCGGGGCAACATATACGTGGAATATGGGGAACGGAGCAACTGTGAATGGAGCGAACATTAATTACACATGGCCTGCTGTTGGAAGTTACCTGGTGAACCTTACGATTACCGATCCAAGTGGCTGTACCAATTCAAATTCGATTAACCAGCAGGTGCAGATTTCAACTACACCTACAATTTCAACCTCTGCGACTCCTTCGACTCTGTGTACGAATCAGGTTTCAAACCTGAGCGCGAATGTTACCATGAATCCATACACGGTTAACTGTACACCTCCGGTTTCGGGAACAACCTTCCTGCCGGATGGATCAGGGGTTTCGTATACAACCTCAATTACAACGAACTGTTACCAACCCGGGCTTACAGTTACTTCTGCAACGGATATTACAAACGTGTGTTTGAACATGGAACATTCGTTTCTCGGTGACCTTGATATCCGGTTGATTTGTCCGAATGGTCAGTCGATCAGTTTGAAAGATTACCCTGGAGGTAGCGGTACATATCTTGGTGCAGCATTGGATGACGGAACAACAAACCCGGGAACGGGAGCTACGTACTGTTTCACTCCTGGAGCGTCTACACTATTGGTTAACGGTAGCACAGTTATGGCAGGAAGCCCTTCAAGTTCATCAATTGCACCAGGAAACTACATGCCGGTTCAGTCGTTCTCTAATCTGATCGGTTGTCCATTGAACGGAAGCTGGACAATTCAGGTGACGGACCACCTTGCGATTGATAACGGATACATCTTCAACTGGGATATTAACTTCAGTGCGGCGTTGATGACAGCGTCTTCATTTACGCCAACAATCGTTTCTCAGGGCTGGGTGCCAGCGGCAACATTGACCAGTACAGGAGCTACAACGGCGCAGGTTGTTCCAACCTCAACGGGTTCACCATGTTTCAATTACTCGGTTACAGATAACTTCGGATGTACGTACACGCAGCCACAGTGTATTACCGTAAACTGTACTTCTCTTCCTGTTGGATTGACCTCATTTGAAGCAAGCGCAATTAGCAACGAGCGTGTATTGTTGACCTGGGAAACATCAAGTGAAACAAACAGCGATTACTTCAATATCGAGCGTTCGATTGACGGTGAATCAGGATGGGAATTGATTGCAACAGTCGATGCTGCAGGAAATTCTGCTGAGGCATTGGATTACCAAACCTATGATAACGATCCGTACAACGGAACTTCTTACTACCGTTTGCATCAGTACGACTTGAACGGTATGCTTGCGGTAACAGATCTTGAAGCGGTTTACCTTGACTTCGGTGGAGAATCCGGATTGATCCTGTTCCCGAACCCTTCTAAATCATTGGTTTCAGTGAAAGGAGATTTGGTAGCGCTTTCAACGTTTGAGGTGTTGAATGCCATGGGACAAAATGTTCGCGGACAGATCAAAATGTTCCCGCAGGCAGATGGAAGTCTTGTAATGGATATTTCCGAGCTTTCAGCCGGAGTATACATGGTGAAGAACGGATCAAAAGTGACTTCGCTGATCAAGGAATAATCAACTTTCAGATATAATAGAAAAGGCTGTTCATTTCAATGAATGGCCTTTTCTTTTTTGATTTTTTTTCAGTTTGGACCTGATATTGCAACCTGCCTGCCGGCAAAGGCAAGGTGTCAGGCCGAAGTCAGGTAAATGCTGGTGTACAGGTGCTTTTTTGTGAAATTCTGTTGTTGATTTTTACCAATCCGTCGGTGTATTTCAATATTCGTTGGAATCCACTTAATCAGCAAATTCCGTCCCGACATGAAACACAACCTACGCTAACGCTTCCAAAACATATCTGATCAATGCATTCATCTCAGCGTTGTATCCCTTCGAAAATTCACTATTCGGACGATTCGCGATGCCTAAACAAATTGTTGCGCAATCGTGTCCAAGCGCTTTTCCAAGTGCGAACAGTGCAGAACTTTCCATTTCAAAATTTGTTACGTGTAATGCTCCGAATCGGAATGTTTCCAGTTTTTCGTTGATAGACTCTACTTTAAGTCCAAGACGAAGCGACCTGCCTTGTGGCGCATAGAATCCTGAACTGGTCATGGTGATTCCACTAACCGTTTTATCCGAATGCAATTTATTAAACAGGTTCATAGAAGCTTCCGAAGCATACGGAATGATCGTTTTTGGCAAGCCAATGTGTAGTGCAAGTTCCCAGGTCAACTGCTGTTCCTCTTTTGAGAAATCAATCGGGTAGAAGTGAGCCACATTGTCCAGTCCGACAGCATATTTGGATAAAATGTAACTGTGAACAGGAATGTGCGACTGAAGGATCCCACAGGTTCCGATCCGCACCAGATTTAGCTTTCTGTGTTGTTGACGATCCGTTCTGTTTGTAAGATCGATATTCGCAAGTGCATCCAGCTCATTGATCACAATGTCAATATTATCCGTACCGATTCCGGAGGAAATCACGCTGACTCTTTTGTCCTTGTATGTTCCGGTATGACATGCAAATTCTCTGTGCTGAGATTGGTGTTCGATACGATCAAAGAATTTCGAAACAAGCTCTACACGTCCCTGATCACCCACCAGAATAATGTCGTCAGCAATCTGATCCGGACTTAACCCGAGGTGATACACTTGCCCGTGGGCATTCAAAACCAATTCCGAAGGAGGATACTTCATATAATTCAAAAATCAAAAGTCAAAATGCAAAAAGCACCCTGCAAAAAAGTAAAAGTTGAAGATAAAAAAAAGGAACTACCCTTTTCGGATAATTCCTTTTGACTTTTGCTTTTTGACTTTTGAATTACTTTGTCAGGCTTCCAAATACCTTAACCAGAATATCTGTAACACGTGCAGCCGGATCCTGGCGAATCTTATTCTCTTCCTGTTCAACCATATGGAACAATCCATCAATTGCACGATCCGTAACGTACTTATTTAAGTCAGTTTCAATTTGAGTTCCGCCGGAAAACTTCATTGCCTGATTGTACTTCGTAGCAACCGGATCCCAGTATTCCGTCAATTTTACTTTACTGATAGCATCTTTCACTTTCGGAGAGAACGCTGCAACCAATTTCTCACGTGTGTTGTTTTTCAAATACTTCGTAGCGGCACCGTTTCCACCGTTCAAAATCGCGAAACCGTCCTGAACACTCATATTCAAAATAGCATCCTTGAAAATTGGTAAAGCCTCCTTTGTAGCTTCTTCTGCCGCACGGTTCAGTGTTGTTTCAATCTTGTCAACCTGACCCTGCATTCCCCATTCGATTGCTTTTTCTTTGATTTTGATAGCATCCGGAGGGAATGGTAGTCGAATCGCTTCATTCTTCAAAAAACCGTCAGTTACAGAAGTTAGACTTACCGAATTCTGAATCCCCACGTTCAGTGCTTCTTTCAAACCTGAAATCACTTCCGCATTCGTAAGAGCAGGTGTGGTTGTAGTTGGTTCTGTAATTATCTGTGCAGCTTCGTCCAGAACTTCACAAGAGACGGCTGAAACGATAATTAACGACGCAATGGCAAATTTTAACTTCATAAATGCAATTTTAGTTCAAACATAACAATAATTTTGTGCTACTCAAAAACAGTTCCAAACTATCCAAATGGCACGTATTGAACTCATTTCCATAGGCGATGAATTGCTGATCGGACAAACGATTAATACCAACGCATCCTGGATGGGAAGCGAATTCGCAACCGCTGGATATAAGGTGAATCACGTCGCTACGATTTCAGATTCCCGTGAAGCAATTTTGAGCGCCCTGGAAACAGCGTTAAAGCGATCGGATGTAATTTGCATTACCGGTGGACTCGGACCAACCAAAGACGATATTACAAAACACGTACTGTGCGAATTCTTCGAGACCGAATTGGAAATCAATGAAGAAGTGTTTGCACACGTGGCAGAATTCTTTGAAAAACGTAATCGCCCGATGTTGGAGGTTAACCGACTTCAGGCTGCCGTTCCGAAAGCTGCTAAAGTACTCTTCAATAAGAACGGAACTGCGCCCGGAATGTGGTTCGAGAAAGATGGGAAAATCATTGTTTCTATGCCAGGAGTGCCTTACGAAATGAAGGGTATCTTTTCTGAGCATGTTCTGCCCAAAGTGATTGAACGATTCGGGAAAAGAAATTTGTTACAACGAACGGTCATGACGCAGGGAATAGGTGAATCCTTTTTGGCGGATCGTATGTCCGGGTGGGAAAACCGACTCGAAGCGGCAGGACTGTCGCTTGCATATTTGCCGTCTCCCGGTATGGTAAAACTTCGCTTAACCTCGTTCAACGGAAAAGAAGACGAGCAAATCATGCAGGCCTTTATCGATGAGTTGAAAGCCGAACTTCCGAAACATGTTTATGGAGAAGAGGAAGTTAGTCTGACAGAGATCATCGGTGTACTGCTGAAAGAAAGAAATCAAACCGTTGGTACGGTTGAAAGTTGCTCGGCAGGAAAATTAGCCGGAACAATTGCGTCTGTAAGTGGTACTTCGGATTATTATATGGGTAGTCTGGTTACTTACAGCAACGAAATGAAAACTGTTTTGGCAGATGTTCCGCCGAGACTGATTGAAAAACATGGAGCAGTTTCTCAGGAAGTTGTTGAGGCAATGGCACTTGGCGGACTGAAAAAACTACGTGTAGATTGGTGCGTTTCCACAAGTGGAATAGCCGGTCCAACAGGTGGTACTGAAGATAAACCTGTGGGAACCATTTGGATAGCAGTTGCATCAAAGGATAAAGTGGTGTCAAAACGCTTCCTGTTTGGAGATCACCGCGAAAGAAACGTTCAGATGACGGTTTTGAGCGCGCTGAATTTATTAAGATGTGCCCTTTTGGGAATTAATGAATAATTTTTCTCACAAACAGTTGTCAGTTTAAGAGAATTTGCTTTTCTTTGCACCCGCTTTTAGAATTAGGAAAATAAAAATACAATGTCACGAGTTTGTCAAATCACAGGAAAATCGGTAATGGTAGGAAACAATGTTTCTCACTCAAACCGTAAAACTAAACGCAAGTTTTATCCTAACTTGTTAACTAAGAAATTCTACGTTCCGGAGGACGATATGTATGTTACATTGAAGATCTCTGCTGCAGCGTTGAGAACAATTAATAAGAAAGGAATTTCTGCTTGTTTGAAAGAAGCTCGCGAGAAAGGATTTTTGAAATAATCAAATCGGTTATTAATCGATTGCAAAGCAAAAGAAAATGGCTAAGAAGGCAAAAGGAAATAGAATTCAAGTGATTTTGGAGTGCACTGAGCACAAAGAATCAGGAATGGCTGGAACATCTCGTTACATTACAATGAAGAATCGTAAGAATACTCCAGACCGTTTGGAAATTAAGAAGTTCAACCCTATCTTGAAAAGATACACGGTTCACAAAGAGATTAAGTAATTACCTACGATAAAAAGATTGTAAGTCATGGCAAAGAAAGTAGTAGCATCGTTACAAAAAGGAGGAGGTAAAGAGCACACGAAAGTTATCAAAATGGTAAAGTCGGATAAAGGTTCTTTTACTTTCAAGTCTGAGATTGTACACAATGACAAAGTGAAGGAGTGGTTCTCTAAATAAGAAATCCTCTTGATGATATTGTATAACCCCGATTCAGTTTTGACTGACGTCGGGGTTTTTTAATGGTGAAAATTCCGATTCCATTTTGAATTTGTATTTTCACGAAACAGAACAAAACACCCCAAAAGAAATAGCAATGGCATTATTCAACTGGTTTTCCAAGGAGAAAAAAGAGTCTCTGGATAAAGGATTGGAAAAAACAAAAGAGAGCTTCTTCGGGAAACTTACACGATCCGTTGTAGGGAAATCTAAGGTAGACGATGAGGTGCTCGATGAACTCGAAGAAATTTTGATCAGTTCTGATGTCGGTGTCGCCACTACACTAAAAATTATTGACCGGATTAACGATCGCATCGCGCGTGATAAATACGTTGGAACCGACGAACTGAATGCAGTTTTGCGCGATGAGATTTCTCAATTACTTACTGAAACTGCCGGAGCCGGCCAACCAACAGATTACGAATTGCCAAATCACAATGGCGATCCACACGTGATCATGGTTGTTGGGGTGAATGGTGTCGGTAAAACAACTTCTATCGGTAAATTGGCCAATCAGTTCAAACAAGCCGGTAAAAAAGTGGTTCTTGGCGCTGCGGATACTTTTCGTGCCGCAGCTGTCGATCAATTGATCATTTGGTCGGAACGTGTAGGTGTGCCAATCGTTCAACAAGGTATGGGGGCTGACCCCGCATCTGTTGCATACGATGCATTGAGTTCTGCAAAAGCTCAGGGAGCAGATGTTGTGATTATTGATACGGCCGGACGCTTGCATAACAAGGTGAACCTGATGAATGAGTTGTCCAAGATCAAACGTGTGATGGAAAAAGTAGTTCCGAACGCACCGCATGAAATTTTGCTTGTTCTTGATGGTTCAACCGGACAAAATGCCTTCGAGCAGGCTAAACAATTCGCGTTGACCACCTCACTTACAGGTTTGATCATTACCAAATTGGATGGAACTGCAAAAGGTGGTGTGGTGATCGGTATTTCCGATCAAATGAGCATTCCTGTTCGTTTTATTGGAGTAGGAGAAGGGATTGATGATTTACAGGTGTTCCATAGAGAGGCGTTTGTAGATTCATTGTTTGGAGAGAAGTAATGATTTTCCCAATGACATTGGAACAACTTAAAGAAAAGCTAACGTCAAATGCGAGTCAGATCGACTTTCAGGAAGTCATAGCTTTGATAGATAGTGTGTACAGTTTTACTCCGGTTAAATTTGCGAATGGGAACCTGGTGAATGAAAAGGGGCAGAACAATGGTTCTTGCAAGTTGTTCTCGTTTGCGCAACTCCAGGGCTTTTCAAAAGAGGAAACATTGCATTGTTTTGGTGAGTACTACCGTGTAGACGTCCTGGAAAACCCAGAGGAAAATGATCATCAGAACATTCGGAATTTCATGAAATTCGGCTGGGAGGGAATCGATTTTACTGCGAATGCGCTTGAATTGAAGTGAAGTGAACGTGTTTTTAACACAACTTGCCGGGAGATTCTTTGCTACTCCATGTTTCGATGTAAAAGCTATATGACTAAGTGGTGAATTCAAGTCTGCCGTCACTGTATTTCGATTTTTTCTTAGATTAGTGGCTCACTAATACTACGATTATGGAAATCATTGACACTGAAAGAAATCAAACATTGGATAAAACCGTTGCGATTGTATCGTACATGACGTTGATCGGATGGATCATTGCATTGGTAATGAACGGAGAAAAGAAGGGCGAAGAAAAGTCGTTCAATGCATTTCATATTCGTCAAATGCTCGGATTGATTATTTTTTCATTCGGAGGTTCCATTGTCTTTATGGTTCTTGGATTTATTCTGATCTGGGTTCCGGGTCTTGGGCCTTTGCTATTGTTGCTTTTGCAACTTGGATTGTACGGAGGTTTACTGGCTCTGTGGATTATGGGAGTTGTAGCTGCAAGTAATGGCGAAAAGAAACCGGTTCCTGTTTTGGGAGGATTGATTCATAAAATGCTAGGAACTGCATTCGAATAAAAGAAAGATAAATACTGTTGACAGGGCTCGATTCGCATAAGTTGGATCGAGCTTTTTTTTGTTGAAAATTCGAGTGAATTCGCGAATTCGTGAAATCACGAATTTCCCCGATGATCCGATCCTGTAGTTTTCAAAATGCGCAGCAATACCTTCTCTTCCGAATTCAGCCACGAACCTGGTTCGGGTAGATTTTTGACATATGTTTCGAATTTCCCGTCTTCGTATAACTGAATAATTTTCGGATGTACATAGTAGTTTTTGCAAACAGTACGGGTGTTTCCAAGTTGATTGCTGACCAGTTCTAACATTTCTATGACGTTCTTTTTGCGTAAGGCGTTATTCTCAACCGGTTCAAACTCCTTGAAACCAAGTATGGCGCAGACGCTTCCTGACCATGTTCGTAGATCCTTGGTGCTGAAAGAGTCACCAGTGCATTTGCGGATATACGCATTTACCTTTCCTGAATCAATGGAGTGCCTGTTTCCCTGTTTGTCGTAATACTGAAAAAGTTCTTTTCCCGGGATGTCGCGACATTGCTTAACGATTCGGGCAAGTCGTTTGTTTTTAAGTGAAAGAGTATGCTTGATTCCCTTCTTTCCGACAAATGCAAAGCGAATGGAATCTCCTGAAATCTGTACATGACGATCTTTTAATGTGGCCAGACCGTATGATTTGTTTGTTCGTTCATAATAGCCGTTTCCAATTCTGATATGCGTTAGATCCATCAGTGCAAGTACTGTTGCGATGACTTTCTCCTCTGTTAAGTTCTTTTTCCGTAGATCGGTCGCTATTTGCTTTCTTAGCTTAACCAGCGCTTTTCCGAATTCCGTGAGTCGGGAGAATTTGGATTCATTACGGGATTTCTGCCAGAGCGAATGGTATCGGTATTGCTTTCTTCCCCGCGCGTCAATTCCGGTGCATTGAATATGGCCATTTGCATCTTTGCAAATCCAAACATTTTCCCATGCCGGTGGAATGGCTAATTTCCGAATCCGCTGTAAATGTTTGTCCGACGTCAGCTTTTTCCCCTTGTAAAAATATTCGAACTCCTTTCCCTTTCTTACGCGCGAAATTCCGGGATCGGTATCACGCACATAGATTAAATCCGCCATTTCCGGAAAAGCATCCAGATCAATAAGTTCAGCGATGTCGTTCGTCATATTCTAAAATAATCTGCAGTCCCGTAAGCCGTGTTACACGTTTTGGGTTAGAATTTGCAGTTTTATGGTGCGATAATAATCGCATCTTGTAGCTGTTGGTGCTTCTGGTATGAAGTCATAAACTTTCCTGCTTTTAATTTAAAGTGGTGAAGACACCACATCTGCGTTAGATTTCCTCTGTATTTCCTTGTGAATAAAAAATAGAGTTCCTATCTTTGCACCCCTCAAAGTGGATTTTGGGGATATTGTCTTATTTAAATAGGTTAAGTAGTGAATACTTTAAGTTACAAAACTGTATCTGGCAACAAAGAGACCGCTAATAAAAAGTGGTTGTTGGTAGATGCTGAGGGCCAGACAGTTGGTCGCTTGGCGAGCAAAGTGGCGAAGTTGGCACGTGGAAAACACAAAACCAACTATACACCACATGCTGACTGTGGGGATAACGTAATCGTTATCAACGCAGCTAAAGTTTCGTTCTCTGGTACAAAATTGGAGAACAAGGAATATGTGCGTTACACAGGTTATCCTGGTGGGCAGCGTTCATTGACAGCTCAGGAATTGTTAGAGCGCAACCCTTCTCGTGTTATCGAGAAAGCAATCAAAGGGATGTTGCCGAAAAACACTTTGGGCCGTCAGCTATACAAAAACATCAAAGTATACGCAGGAGCAGAGCACAGCCACGAGGCGCAAAAGCCTGAGGTAATTAATCTTGACACTTTTAATTAATAAAGATGGAAGTAGTAAACGCATTAGGAAGAAGAAAAACATCGGTTGCACGTGTGTACCTGTCAAAAGGAAAAGGTACAGTTACCGTGAACAAACGCGACTATAAGGAGTTTTTTCCAGTAGCAATTCTTCAATCAAAAATCGAGCAACCATTTAACCTTACAGATACTTTGGGTCAGTACGACGTGAAAGTAAACGTAGCAGGTGGTGGTGTTAACGGACAAGCTGAGGCAATCCGTTTGGGAATCGCTCGTGCATTGGTAGAAGTTTCTGCTGATTTTAAACCGTTGTTGAAAGCTGAAGGTTTGATGACACGTGACCCTCGTATGGTTGAGCGTAAGAAGCCGGGTCAGCCGAAAGCACGTAAGAAATTCCAGTTCTCTAAACGTTAATTCGGAATTTTTTCTCCGCTTTGGTGGAGAGTGGTTGTTTAGTATCCAAGCGCAGAGCATTCTCATTAGTCATTCGATTAATTGACCCTCTGACGCTGAATTACTAAGTTCCCGACCTTGCGTCGGGGAAGGAAAGTGAACAATTTAAAAAGAAAGAAAATGTCTAAAGTAAGTTTTGAAAGTTTATTGGAAGCAGGTGCACACTTCGGGCACTTGAAAAGAAAATGGAACCCGGCAATGGCGCCGTATATCTTTGAAGAGAAAAAAGGTATCCACATTATTGACCTTAATAAGACAATTGCACATCTTGACCAAGCTTGTGCGGCAATGAAGCAAATTGCTAAGTCGGGTAAAAAAGTTCTTTTCGTAGCTACTAAAAAACAAGCAAAAGAAATTATCGCTGATAAAGTTGGTGCTATTAACATGCCATTCGTAACTGAGCGTTGGTCTGGTGGTATGTTGACTAACTTCCAAACAACTCGTAAGTCTATCCGTAAAATGGCTTCTATCGATAAGATGAAAGCTGACGGAACTTGGGAAACATTGAACAAGCGTGAGCGTTTGTTCAAGACTCGTCAACGTGAGAAATTGGAGAAAAACTTCGGTTCTATCGCTGATATGACTCGCCAACCGGCTGCTATCTTCCTGGTAGACATCCTGAAAGAGCACATCGCTTTGAACGAAGCAAAACGTTTGAACGTTCCTACGTTCGCTATCGTTGATACAAACTCTGATCCTCGTTTGGTTGATTTCCCAATCCCGGCAAACGACGATGCAACAAAATCAATCGCTTTGATCCTTGATGCAATCTGTGGTGCTATCAAAGAAGGTTTGGAAGAGCGCAAGTCTAGCGGTGTGAAAGACAAAGATGAGGCAACAGAAGAAGTTGCAGCAACAGAAGAAACAAACGATTAATAAATAAGACTAAAAGACAGTGGACAGAAGACCGTAGACTATGGTCTTTTGTCTTTCGTCTTCAAATCTAAAATCTTAGAAAAATGGCAATTACTGCATCAGATGTAAATAAATTGCGCCAGCAAACAGGTGCTGGTATGATGGACTGTAAAAATGCGTTGGTTGAAGCAAACGGCGATTTCGAAGCTGCTGTAGATATCTTGCGTAAAAAAGGTCAGAAAGTTGCAGCGAAAAGAGGTGAAAACGAAGCTTCTGAAGGATTGATCTTCGCTCAAACCAGCGCTGATAATACTGTGGGTGTATTGTTGACGTTGAACTGTGAAACAGACTTCGTTGCGAAAAACGATACTTACCGCAATTTCGTTCAGTCTTTGGTGGATATCGCTATGAACAATCTTCCTGCAACTGCAGAAGAATTGAAGGCTTTGAAGTACGACGATAAACTAACTGTTGAGGAAAAAATTACTGAGCAGGTTGGTGTAATCGGTGAGAAATTGGATCTTTCAGGATATGCTGTTGTTAAAGGTGACACTGTTGTTGCTTACAACCACCCTGGAAACCAATTGGCTACTTTGGTTGCTTTGAACAAAGGAGGTGAAACTGTTGCTGAAGCTGGTCGCCAGGTTGCTATGCAGGTTGCTGCAATGAACCCAATCGCTTTGAACAAAGACGGAGTTGATGCACGTACTATCGAGCGTGAAATCGAAGTTGGTAAAGAATTGGCTATCCAGGAAGGTAAGCCTGCTGACATGGCTGAGAAAATCGCTCAGGGTCGTTTGGCTAAATTCTTCAAAGAAAACACATTGTTGAGCCAGGAGTTTATCCGCGACAACAAAGTTACAGTTGAGCAATTCCTTGCTTCTACAGAAAGCGGATTGACAGTTACTGAATTCAAACGTTTCTCTTTGAGCTAATAAGTCAAAGAAAACCGTAAAAATATGATCCCCTTATTCGAAAGAGTAAGGGGATTTTTTTATCCGTTGGAATTGGTGCTTTAAAAACCGTTTCACCCAACAAATTCGAATGAAGGGTTGTTCGGAATTTGCATGATAATGTTCATTTCACGATCAAATTATTCGTTTCGATATCCATTTCTGTGTGGTCGAACAATCCATTATTGATAATCCCAAACGTTGGAAAACGTAGGGGACAGATCGAGAATAATCACTACTTAAATTCCTTTCCGCAATCGTTGCAACGGTAAACCGTTTTCCCGTGAATTGGATAAGTTGCGAAAGAAAGAGAGATGAGACTTCTTAATACTGCCAGAAACCCTGAAGTCTTAATTTGTCCGCCGGAAATATTCTCAGATTCACATCTTGGACAATGAATGATGTTCTCATTGTCGTCGGTATAAGCTTCCTCATCAATTTCCTTCAGAATTTCAAGGGCTCGTTCTTTATCAGATTCATCAATTTTCAACTTAATGCCTCCAACCATTTGACTGTAAAGCGGATTGATGGTTACCAGATTCTCATCGAAAAGAAAGCAAGTAATCCCCTGCATTTCAAGTGTGGCTTTCATCAGATTGGCATCCGACGGGTTACTATAGGTTCTTAACGTGATCAAGCTCATTTTGGCGGTGCATTTTCTGAGCTAAAAATACGTCTTTTCTATCCCTGAACCTCTAAATCTGAATCATTCCCACTATATTTGCCCAACTTCTTCGTAACACATATGAAATATCGACGCATACTTCTCAAACTCAGTGGAGAATCACTCATGGGTGACAAACAATTTGGAATTGATAACCAACGACTTAGTGTTTACGCTCAGCAAATCAAAGAAATTCACGAGTTGGGAATTGAGGTAGCAATTGTTATTGGAGGAGGAAATATTTTCCGTGGTGTTCAGGCAGAAGAAGGAGGAATGGATCGCACTCACGGAGATTACATGGGAATGTTGGCAACAATGATTAACTCCATGGCTTTGCAGGCTGCGCTTGAATCTGCCGGTTTGAGTACACGTTTGCAATCGGCGATTGAAATGAAAGAAATTGCTGAGCCTTACGTGCGTAGAAGAGCAGTACGTCACCTTGAAAAAGGACGTGTTGTAATCTTCGGAGCAGGAACAGGAAACCCATTCTTTACAACCGATTCAGCTGCTTCGCTTCGTGCGATTGAAATCAACGCAGATGTTATCCTGAAAGGAACACGTGTTGACGGAATCTATACTGCGGATCCGGAGAAAGATCCGAACGCAACGAAGTTCGACGTAATTTCTTTTGATGACGTTTACGGTAAAGGATTGAAGGTAATGGACATGACGGCGTTTACGCTGTGTAAAGAAAACGATCTTCCGATTATTGTATTCGATATGGATACTCCCGGAAACCTGAAACGCCTCATGCAGGGAGAACAGGTAGGAACAATAGTAAGAAACTAACGCTTTTAGAACAATCAAGATGACTGAGGAATTGCAATTAATCTACGATGAATTTTCTTCTTCCAACGCGAAGTCTGTTGCGCATTTGGAAAACGAATTGGTAAAAGTTCGTGCCGGTAAGGCAACACCATCCATGCTTCAGGGTGTTATGGTGGATTACTACGGTTCTCCGACTCCAATTCAGCAAGTTGCAAACATCAATACCATGGATGCGCGTACATTGACCGTGCAAGCCTGGGAAAAACCAATGTTGGTGGAAATTGCGAAGGGAATCATGAATGCAAACCTTGGTTTGAATCCTCAGAATAATGGTGAGCAACTGATCATCCAGATTCCACCGTTGACGGAAGAACGTCGTAAAGAATTGGTGAAAAAGGCTAGATCTGAAGGCGAGCACGCTAAAGTAGGAATCCGTAACAATCGCAAGGATGCGTTGGATATGGTAAAGAGCCTTAAAGCTGACGGTTTGTCCGAAGACATGGCCAAAGATGCCGAAAACGAAATCCAGAACATTACCAACGGTTTCATCAAGAAAGTGGACGATTTGGTAGATGCGAAGGAAAAAGACATCATGACTATCTGATTATGCGATCAATCCTGTTACTTTTCGTTGTTGTCCTGCTATCTGCAGCTTGCGTAAAGAAACAGGTTGTTGTTAACCGTCTTGCCGGAACATGGAACTTTACTAAGGTCATGAAGAAGGACGGTAGCTATGTATACAACACCGATTATTCATACTGCTTTTCCTCAGGAGATGCAGACGGTTCTACATACCTTGATATGACCGTAATGAACAACGGAACACAAACATCCGGTAAATACCTTGTCAATAAGAAAGGTGCGGAAATCTACCTCATGAACGACTCCAATTTCCCGGATCATATTGATACACTTGTCATCGAAGACATGGATAAGGAATCTCTGATTGGACACGTTCCGGGATACATCTGGTTTTTTGAAAAGGAATAACGCATTCATTTCCCGATCTTATGGGATATTTCAACCTGGTGTATAGCGCAGCAAAATCAATTAAGCCAAGATATCCTGATACCTGGAGGTTTACACTTTGGGGGGGGGGCTGACACTGCTGCAATGCATGAATCTGACGTTTTTCTTTGTGCTACTGAAGTTTTTCTGCGGAGTTTCATTTGATCGCTTCATTCTATCATTTTCATCGATCCCTAAGGATAACGGTTTCTACAACTTCCTTTTACTTCTTTGTTATTCCACTGATTCTGAACATATATTTTATTTTCATTTCGGAAAGAAAGCCACGAAGAAAAGAGTCCAGAGGCCCTTCTCAACTGTTGTTTATTATCTACTTCGCGGCATCAATGCTTAGTATGTTTGTTCTGATGTTCTTGTTGCCTTTGTTTATAACGGAATAGTAATTTGGAATACCTTTGAAATAAACCATACTTTAGAAACTTAAATCAAAAATGAAAGCAATTCTTAAGCAAATATCGGTTCGTGTACAAAAAAGGCTACGCCAGGAAATGAAACGCTTCATTAGCATAGTATCTGTTCAATTGATTTTTGCATCAAACCTCTTTGGTCAAAGCTTATCCAACTGCGAAAAGTTTCACGAAGGCAAGTTCAACTCTGTTGTTGCAGGTGAGTGGGTTACCACTATTGAGCGTATCGGTGACAAACAAATTGAGCTGTTTGAAGGAAATCGACTTGAATTTCGTGTTGAATGGTTGGATAACTGCATTTACAGATTGATACCCATAGATGTTGGATCTGCTCCTAAAGTGATCCGGACGTTTAGCATTGTAGAAGTTCGGGAACACAGTTATGACGTTCAAACACCAATTGATGTTGATGGAACGGAGGTGATTGTTACGATTACCCTCAGCGAAGTGAAACAACCTTAGAAATAAGGAGATTCTTTTCAATCAACAACGAAACATCATGCTCGACCACACGAAATACATCATCCTGAAAATTGCCACTGATAATATCACTGAAGCTTCGAAACTTATTGGTCGTGAATCAACCGGAAAACCGGATTCAGGTCATTGGGAGTACGAAATCATTGAAGGGGAGGGAATAGGATTGAACACGGTTATTGATGTGTATGAAGAATTGCGTTCACGCGTCAATGATTCTGAGTTGGACTTCAGCGATGTGACCATCTGGATTCTGTATGCATACGATAGCCAATGCGACATGGAATTTGATGTGGAGACACTCACAAGACTTTCGTTGTTGAGAATTTACCTGTGCATAAGCTGTTGGGAGAAGTAGATTAAAGCTGGTCTATACGATGATAAGAATAAGTGGACTCATACTAATCATTACATTACTTATATCTTGTAATTCCGATCCCACGATCTCCGATATTCGCGCAATTCTGGAGAATAGTCAGGAATTGATTGTTGATTACAGGTGTTGTGACTACAAAAAAGAGAGCGACATTTTTGAGAGAAAGATGGAGCGTTTTGTAGACCGATTATCGGATGACGTTTTGTTTGATTACTTTGAGAAAAGGGGTATACGAAATAAAAAGATTATTGTACGAATTCTACATCGCAATAGTTGTATTGCCATGCGAAATTATCGTCGATCAATGACAGAGTTGTCAGATGAACAACTAGAGTCGACACTTGATTATGTTCAACGGCAGATTCTGAATGAATTTCATCACGAGAGGTACTAGGAATTCCTGAATGTTTGTTAGGTTATCATCCTGAAAAAACACTCAATCATTACATTATTCACTGAATAGTACTTTCTTTGCGTTAACCTCAACTGGAACATATGATGCTTCATGCCTTTTATTTCATTGGAAGTGACGTAATCGCTCAGGATGAAATAATAACTACTTGCCAGCATTGCGAAAGAAGTACTTCCCATACCTTGTTTCTATCTCAGCATTCAAAGAAAATTATCGGAATTCCCTCAATCCCGCTGCACAAAGAGGGGAAATTGAAGTGTAGCCAGTGCGGAAATTCAAGACGTGAATATGATTTTTCTCAACACGAAAAACTGATGTTGGAATCATTCAAAGCGGATAAGAAGTCACCATGGTGGATGTATTCCGGCTTTCCAACAGTTCTGTTTATTATTGGCGTTCCGGTAGTGATTGGTTTACTGATGAGAAAACCCATTGAAACAAATCCCGGATTGATCGGAAACATTTACTGTGTGAAGGATGACGATACCATCCACGTGATTCGGTGTATTCATGAGACCAAGGATACAATCTGGTTTGAAATGGAATACAAATCATCAATCCTTGAGCATGGTAGAGGTTCTTCAAATGGAATTTCGGTAAGGGAATGGTCTGATACCATACCAGTTTTGAGAAGGAGTTTCAGGAAAGCAGTTGTAGAAGGAGATGTTTATAATAATTAGAAGATAAAGTGCCGTTTGTTGGTGAAAAGAAAATAGGAGAGGAGCTGATCCCAAGTTATGTTTGTCCGGAATGCGGGCAAAGAACGGTCTATCTTGTACCGTATGATATTCGCTATGAAGTAGCGTGGATCCCGATGTTTCGGGCAACCAAAATTACCAAACTGGATTGTACAAGCTGCGTTTACAATCAGGAAGTAGTCCTGCGTGATCCGAGTCTTAAGAAGATGGAAAAGGAAATCAGACGGGCAAAAGGCTTTAATTACCTTAATTTTATCGGTATCCCAATTATTGCCTTATTGATGACAGGGGTTGTACTCTATTTCAATAGTAGACCAGTGACCAAACCTGAATTTCCGTACCGCGTTCTCAAACCAAAACACGGTCAGCAGTATGCAGTATACGTTGATAGTGCAAAATATGTAATCTGGAAAGTAGTTGAGTTCAAAGAAGATTCGTTGTGGATGGTTGAGTCTAAAGAAGGCTCACCAGTGAAAATGGGCTTGGCTGCAATCAGAGGGCATGGATTCCTTAAGGATACTTTTGCAATTACGATTCTGGAATTAGATCAATGGTTACATCCGGCTCGAACAAAGGAAATTGAGTTTTGAGTGCATCTGTCATTTGTCTCACCATGCTTGTGCAAGCATTCGTAACAAAACTGAAAATCACTCAAAATTAATTCTGTCTTTGGTAATTCAGAAGGTCATCGGGCGGAGTCGAGATGAACCTTGGCCAACTCACTCCCCGTCGAATAATACAAATACGCCTCAACTTCCTCATAGCCAATTTTCTGCAGCACTTCTGCATACTGCCTGATCTGCGCCTCGTGCTTCGGTAATTCAGCTCCGGTCTTAAAATCGAGAACAACCGCTTTCTTATCCTTTACAATCAGTTTGTCCGGACGTAAACGCGTGTTTTCATCGACGAGTAATGTGCGCTCATTCAGGTGCTTTCCACTTGCAAGTAGGGTTTTTACGTTTTCGTGTTCATAGAAACTGCGAGCCATTCCCCAAAGCGCATCCTTGAAATTCACTGCAATAACTCCGGTTTTTATCCCTTCCTCAATCAATCGATTTGCTTTCTCAACACTGTCAGATTGCTCCATGATACTGTGGAACTGTTTTCCCAAACGAATCTGCTCCGACAATTCTTCGTTTTCGGTAGTTGATTTACTTCGCAAACTAATTTCCGGAAACCATAAACGATCTTGAAGAGATACAGGATGAAATGCTTCATAATCTGTTTCTACATGATGTGTTGTCCGTTCAGGTTTCGATCCCCATTCCATAAAAATTCGGCCTTTCTCGTCAGGTGAGGTTTCCGAAACCTGCTTCAGAACTTCTTCCATCCGTTTTGTGAAGTCGTTGGAACTTTTTGGAGTGACTCCAAAAGCATACAAACGGTCAATCGGACGCGTAAAAGCAACGTACATCAAATTGAGCGCATCCATGTAAACGGCATTCATTTCCGCAGTTACAAGCGGTTCGAGGTAATCTATTTTCTGTGCTTTTTTACTTACTCCGGTTTCGATAACAAAGTCGGAGGTCTTTACCAAAAGTGTATTGGCACGTGGACTATAGAAATTCAATTTCGGAAGAATCACCACCGGAAATTCCAAACCTTTCGATTTGTGGGCAGTCATTACAGTAATCGCGCCGCTATTCTCCGGAATCATCACGTTCGTTTTGTATGCTTCCTTTCGGTAGTGGTCAACGAAACCTTCCAAAGATGGTCCCATCGAAGCGTCGAATTGATAAGCAATATCCAATAACTGGTGGATATAACCGTTTTGTAACGCGTCCAATCCCAAACGGAAAAGCACGTTTTCCAGCAAACCGTAGATGGAAGAGTAAGGTGCAGTCAGAATTTCTGTGGTCAATCCGGATTCAATCAGGAATTTACCGATGGAAAAAAACGATCGTGTTCCTTCCTCGTTCAACTCAAAGCATTTTGAGTAGCGTTGCGTTGCAACATCAGGTGAAACAAAATGAAAATACTCACTGGCGAATAATTGCGCACGCTGAACATGCTGTGGATTACTGCGCCACTCCAAAAAGAGCATCAATAGACGAACTCCCTGATCCGAGTGAGTGAGAAGGGAATCTGCGGAAACCACCTGATATCCTTTGCGTTTGAGTGCATTTGCAAACAAATTGCATTCGTCCTTTTTTCGCGCAAGGACGCAAATATCGCCGGGTTGGTATCCGTCGGCAATACATTCCGCAACGTATTTCAACAAACGCTCTTCGTTTTCACTGCCAATACTGTCGTCATCTTCCTCATCGGAAGTTTCTGAATTCGATGCTGTGAGCAGGTATTCTATATGAACATATCCACCAGGTTTTCCTTTCGGAATTTGTTGCAGACCGTTGTAAAACTGTTTTCCGTTGATTTCAAGATGATCAGTAAACCGTTCAAAAAAGAGGTTATTGAAACGAACGATTTCCTCCGCTGATCGCCAGTTGTTCGGTAGGAAATCTACTTCCCCCTGGGTCTCAAAGTAATTTGATTTCAATTCTATTCCGCCATCTTTATCCGGATTGTAGATACGTGGCAGACAAACGAACTGTTCAGCTACACCATTTTTGAAACGGTAAATGCTTTGTTTTGGATCACCTACGATGAAATTGAAGCGGTTGTGTCCGAGCGATTCGTGAATCATTGGAACAAGGTTCATCCACTGCAGGTGCGACGTATCCTGAAATTCGTCCAGAAAGAAATGCTGATACCGTGAACCCAATCGTTCATAAATAAACGGCGCTTCTTCATTTTTCACGAGCTTCGAAATGAGCTTATTGAATTCTGAAATCAAAATCGTTGCCTCACGGTCTCGAATCGAATTCATCGAAATGGCCAGCTCACGCAATAATCGCAAAATGGGTAATTGGTGCAAATATCCCGTTAGCTGATTCCAGCGGTCCTTGTGCTTTTTCCAAACCGATAATAATTCTTCCAGTTCAGCATGAATGGCAGATGCACCACTTTTTTCTGCTGTGGTTTCTATCTTTTCCAGAAAACTTGGAGTGACTTCGAAAAAAGTATCGTCTGTTTTATATCCATTTGGAATCAATAACCGATTGAAACGTTTGAAGGTCACACTCTTTCCTGCAAAATCATCAGGACCAAGGCCAGCAGCTGAAAAGGCAGTGTTCAAACGTTCGATTTGATGATTAAATTTCGCTTCGATTTGAGCCAGCTCCAACTTCCACTGCTCAACGGATTCAGGAGTGATATCCGTATCGATCAATGCCTGAATAATCGGAAAAGCAACTTCTTTTGTTAATGTGTTCGCTTTCTCAACGAGTTTTCGCTTGACATTCCAATCGTCCTGTTCGTGAAGCGTTTTCTTTGAAAAGTTCATCGTCAGACGATACATCTTCCCCTGATCCTTCGCGTCGACAGAATCGAGTAATTCGTCAATTGCCCGATCGAGCAACTGACTTTCATTCAATACAATGTCGAATTTTTCAGGCAAATTCAAATCGCGACTAAACGATCGGATCAATTTTAGATTGAATTTATCGATCGTCAGTACGTTGAAGTTTTCGTATTGATGAAGTAATTTTCGAAGAACTTGCGATGCGTTTTGTTGCACCTTGGCCGGTTCCATTTCCAGGTACGCCGACATCTCGAGTAAACTCTTCTGATCTTCCGGTTTCCCGCTGGCAAGACGATACAAATCACGCATGATCCGTGTCTTCATTTCCAGTGCTGCCTTGTTGGTAAATGTCATGGCAACAATCTGCCCTAATTCGGTCTTTTCGTCTGATTCTGTGAGCAGAAGCCGTAAAAAATGACGCACAAGACTGAAAGTTTTTCCACTCCCCGCCGAAGCATTCAACACCAATAAAGGCTTATTCGTACCACCGGAATCAGACATACGCCGAAGATATTCATTGTTGAAGGATTATACCATTCAATCAACGAGAATTTCTATTAACAAAAAATACTTGGCGGGAAAATTGACTTTCCGTAACTTTACTGGGTATGAGAAATAAGCTGTATACAGGCTCTGCACTCCTTGTCTCCATTTCCGTGTTGTGCCTTTTTTCGTGTAAAAAGCCGGCTGAGGGTACTCCTGAGGAACCAGTTACACCTATGACCGGCGAAATTCATCCGTATTTTGGAACCGGCGAACTTGCACTGGACAATGTGTACACGCTAAGCGACGGTACAAAATTCAAAGTAACAGATATGAAGTTTTACAGCAGCAATGTGCTGTTGGAAAACAAGCCTGTTGCAAGTTACCCGTTATTCGATTTCAGACAGCGCGGTAATCTTTGGTTCAATACTGCCGACTTTGACTTCTCCGGTTCTACGCTGAACTTCAACGTCGGGGTGGACGCAGATGTAAATCACGACGATCCGACTGAATTTCCAAACGATAGCTGGTTGAACATCATGAATTCAAACGATATGTATTGGTCGTGGAGCCAGGGATTCATCTTCTTAATGATTGAAGGAAAAGCAGATACCATTCCTGATGGAACAGATAATTTCGATTTGTCCTTCTCGTACCACCTGGGTACAGATACCTATTACGGAGATCAATTGCAGTTCAATGTGAATCCTTCGAATGTGACAGAAGATCACATGATGTTCAAATTGAAATTTGACTTTAAAGCCTTTTTTGAAAATGCCGATCACCCGATTGATTTACCGACGGAGTACATCACTCACGCCGGTAGTGGTCAGGATGCATTGAGTGTTAAAGTAAAACGAAACTTCCAGGAGGCATTTTCTGCGCTATGAATCGGTTGTTATTCGGATCGTTTGTTGTACTCGTTTTCTTTCTCGGTTGTGTGAAAGATAACGTGAAGTATAATCCTACGCCTTATCAACTTGAAATTCCAAGCCATTTCCCTGATATGCCGATTCCGGAAGATAATCCAATGACAGAAGAAGGTGTTCTGCTGGGAAGAATGCTGTTCTACGACAAGACATTGTCCCTGGATTATACCATTTCCTGTGGTTCGTGTCATGCGCCGGACGCCGGATTTTCTGATCCGAACCAATATTCCGAAGGAGTGAATGGAACACTTGGGAATAGAAACTCCATGGCGCTAATTAATCTTGGCTGGCAAAACTTCTTTTTTTGGGACGGAAGAGCAGCTACACTGGAAGAACAAATCCTTCAACCTGTTGAAAATCCTGTAGAAATGCATCTG
Source organism: uncultured Fluviicola sp. (assembly GCA_966211245.1). GTDB lineage: Bacteria > Bacteroidota > Bacteroidia > Flavobacteriales_D > Crocinitomicaceae > Fluviicola. The sequence continues at coordinate 28,060 of CBIHND010000033.1, forward strand.
CAATGGACTGAAGCAGTTGCTCGTCTTCAAAGCAAATTGGAATACCGGAATCAATTCTACCGGGCATTCGGAATCACGGAAATCGATAAGGAACATGTTGCTAAGGCAATAGCACAGTTTTTGAGAACAATGATTTCAGCATCATCGAAGTATGATGTGATGTATAAAGTGATTAACGGCATGCAGCTGACTCCGCAGGAACAGGCAATTGAGAACACCATTACCAATGAGGAATGGGCCGGATATGACTTGTTCAAGAGTCTTACCGGAGCAGATTGCGCACATTGTCACAACGGCACGCTGATGCAGGTTCAGAAGTATTCGAATAACGGTTTGGACGCCTCATTTACCGATTTGGGTAGAGGAGGAGTCACTGGGAATCCGAACGACAATGGAAAGTTCAAGGTTCCTACGATACGCAACATTGGATTTACCGCACCTTATATGCACGATGGACGTTTTGCTACTATCGATGACGTAATTGATCACTATTCCACTGGTGTTCACCAAAGTCCGACCATAGATCCATTGATCGAATATGCCTTTCAGGGAGGTGTTCAGCTGGATCAAAACCAACGCAACTTATTGAAAGCCTTTCTATTAACACTGAATGACACGAATTTTGTAACCAATCCGAAATTCAAACCGTTAAACCCGTAAACCATTTGGAAGTATTTAATACTAAATTTGCCCCTCCATTATGAGTAAAATGATTGACGAACGCAGACTGACTACAGAAGAAAAGGCTTTGAAAATAAACCTTACCAGCGATATCTATGGCTGTTTTGCCGAGATTGGAGCTGGTCAGGAAGTAGCAGCAAATTTCTTTAAAGCAGGTGGTAGCTCCGGTACCATTGCTTACACTCAGTCGGCATACGATATGCGTGTTTCTGACGCAATGTACGGTCCGGCGAATCGTTACGTCTGTGAAGAGCGTTTGATGACAATGCTTGAAACGGAATACAACACGTTGTGCGCGCGTTTGCCGAAAAAACAGGAAGAATCCCGCTTTTTTGCATTCTGTAACACCGTTGAATCATTGAATTACCATAAGACCAATCAGGGGCAGGGTTGGGTAGGTTTACGTTTTCAATTGAAACCGGGTGGAGCATACAATGATGTTGTTCTCCACGTGAAAATGCACGATAATTCACATAAAGGTCAGCAAGAGGCACTCGGAATTTTAGGGGTAAACCTTATCCATGCGTGTTTCTTCCATACGGATGACCTGGACGAATACCTGACAAACCTGGTTCACCGAATTCCACGTGACCGTGTTGAAATTGACATGCTTCGTGTTTCAGGTGAAGACCTTGGGAACGTAGATAACCGAATCATCGCTTTGAATCTGGTAAAACGTGGTATCACGGATGCCACCATGTTCGATTTATGCGGTACGGTTCTTCAACCGGCTGCGGCACTTTACAAGCGCAATATCTTGTTAATGCGTGGTCGTTTCCGTCCTGCAACGAAAGTACACAAGGACATGATCGAAACCGGTTTGGACATGTTCCTGGAAGAAGATGGTGTTACGAAAGAAAACGTTTCGGTCATCTTCGAATTGACATTGAAAGACCTTACCGCTGATGGAAAGATTTCAGACAAAGACTTTATCGACCGTGCGAACTTACTAACGGCGATGGGATATACCGTAATGATTTCAAATTACCTGAAACATTACAAAATGCTCGAATACCTTTCGAATATTGCTCGTGGACATAAAATGGGAGTGATTGCAGGAATCTATAACCTGCATACCATCTTCGATGAGAAGTACTACGATAACCTTTCCGGAGGATTACTTGAAGCATTCGGTAGAGGATTTGGTCATAACGTGAAAATGTACGTTTATCCGGCTATCAACGTCGAAAACGGAGATCTGTACACGCTTGATAGAATTCAGCTACCTGTTCATTTGATGGGATTGATTCAATACCTGAAAGCAACCAATAAGCTCGAAGCAATTGATACATTCGATAAGCACTTGCTTCACATTCTTTCTGACGATGTTTTGGCGAAAATCAAGACAGGTTCATTGAGCTGGGAAGACGATGTTCCGGAAAACGTTGCGAAGGCAATCAAGTTCTACGAATTATTCGGATATAAAAAACTCGAGACAGTTACTTATTAAGCATGCCTAGTTTCTTTTTTAGTGGAAGTGTTACTTTTGAGTACCTAAGAACGCTAAAAACATGAAAAAACTAATACTGCCATTTTTACTGGTCGCTGTTGTGCTGTCGTGTAACGGTGTCAAACAAATCTCACTTTCAAACGATGAATTTTACTCCATTTCCGAAGTTTCGGATAAAATGGACAAATACAATGTATACGTACACGGTGGTTCTTCCACTTATCGTCTGGAAGATGCAAATGTAGAACAGGATTCGCTGAGAGGAGAACTGGTGAAAGTAGAGGAAGGTTCAATCATCGAAAATCCGGTTAAACCCTCAGAATTCAATCAATCCAAAAAGGACATTCACGTGTATCTGGATTTGACTGACGAAGAACTCGCTCAGTTTGCTAAAGATCCGAAATCTGTAAAAAAAGCATTCGATCGGAAAACAGTAAAAGAAGTGAAGATGATAGCACGAGATGAAGGTTCTGCCTTTGCAACTGCAGGAATCATCATCCTTGCTGTAATCATTGGAATGTTATTGATTTACCTGATTGCACTTGCAATCGCAAAATCCGCAGACGAATCCAGTGATGGTTCCGATTCCGATTCTAACTCAGACAGTGGAGACAGTGGGAGCGGCGACGGAGGTGGAGGAGGTGGATCGGATTCCGACTCAGGTTGTTACATTGCAACGATGGTGTATGGTTCATACGATGCTCCGAAAGTAATGGTTTTACGGGCCTTCAGAGATCAGTTCCTCGCGAAGTACTCCTGGGGGAATAAATTCATTGCATGGTACTACGCGAATTCCCCGGCATTCGTAGAGCGTCATAAGAGCAATCGTGTTCTCGGAACGGTTATTCGAACAATCCTTGATGGAGTGGTATGGTTATTAAAACCGTTGTTCAAAGCTTAATCCTGGTCTTTTTTACAGGATTTGTAAGTGCCCAGACAACACTTACTGTGAAGTATTTTGGGTTGACTGTTCACCCGACGGGCGACCCAACTGCACCGTTACAGCCCTATAAATTGGATAAGAATGCACATGTTGTTGCCAATTTCGGTGGCTTCGTAGGTGTGGAACGTTTTGTATACAAAGATCTCGTTTCCGTAAAGGTTATTCAGGGCTTGTTCACAGATTGCTCCGGTGGCTGGTGCTCCGTTACACACCTTGGAGGAAGAATGATTCTGTTGAAAAAACCGAAGCATCGTATTTATCTCGGCCTCGGTCCGGCTTTCATGCTTCGTGATTCCTGGACAAGATTTGGTTCGGCCTATAAATCTTCGGGATTCTTTTACGAAGACACCCTTCGTGGTTTGGGGCCGGTACAGCATCGCTTTTTACCTGTCAGTTTTGAACTGGAATACGATTACGTCATCACACCGAAAGATCAATTGAGTGTGAGCTTCACACCAGGTGTTCCACTAGCTTGCATTTTGTCAGTAGGCTGGAAGCACTGGTTCTCTGTAAAAGAATATTCTTACAACCGCGTAATGGGTTCTGATTTGTAGAACGTAATTCGTTACGAACTTTGTTTTATCTTCGTAGAAAATCAAAGTTATGTCTACAATTAAGAACGCGTTGCTGCGCTACCGTGTGATTGACAAAGCTATCCGTAACCAGTACCAGCCTTATCCGAGCAAGTCCCAGTTACGTGAAGCGTGTGAAGAAGCCCTGTACGGAAGTATGGATGGAAGCAATATCTGCGATTCCACAATTGAAAAAGACATGTTTGCCATGAAAATGGAGCACGATGCTCCAATCAAATACTCTAAGAAATTTGGAGGCTACTATTATACTGATCCTGAGTTTTCCTTAGATGAAATCCCATTGAACGAATACGATCTCGAAGCGATTCGCTTTGCAACGAACACTCTGAGTCAGTTCAAAGATGTTGGGATTTTCAAGCAGTTCAGCTTTGCTATTGATAAGATTGTTGATCGTATTGCTATTTCAAATGATGTTGCAGACACATCTATGAACAGTTACGTTCAATTCGAGGTACCTGTTTCTTTTGGAGGAGGAGAATTCCTCCATCCGTTGTTGCAATCAATCAAAAACAAGACGGTTGTTTATTTCGATTACGAGAGTTTTCAGTCGCAACGTAAGAAAGCGCGAAAAGTGCTTCCGTTATTCCTGAAAGAGTATAGAAATCGCTGGTATTTATTGAGCTACGATTGTGTGAAAGAGCAAATCATTACGTACGCTTTGGATCGAATGAGCAATCTTGAATTAAGTGAGGAAAAAATCTCAGCGTCCGTACAGTTCAAGCCGGAATCGTTTTTCCGACATGCAATGGGAATTACTGCGAGTAACGGAGCTCCCGAGAAAATCATCTTCAAGGCGGATAACGTTGCAGCGAAGTACATCTTGTCACAGCCTTTCCACTCTTCGCTTCGTGTGGTAAAAGAAGGAAAGAACAAAACAACCTTTGAAATGATGGTCTATATTTCCGAAGAGCTAATCCGTGAGCTGATGAGCTATGGTGGCGATATTGAAGTTTTGGAACCTGAATTACTGCGTGAGCACGTCATTCGCCGCATCAAATCGATGGTGGAAAACTATTTATAGAATGAGAAGTGGTTTCATCGGTTTACTACTATCGTTAAGCGGATTGTTTTCTTGTGAATGTACTGATCGAGATGTTACAAAAACGAAGTTTGCTCCAATAGTTGAAACGGTTGATACAACTGCATTTGAAGCTTATTCAGCAGTCGATACGATGGAATTGTGGGAATCCGACACGTTTGTTGTTCTGGGTGAGCGGTACATGACCTGTTGGTATGGGAATAGAATATGCTCTTTAAATGAAAAGAGAGATACCGTCTTTTTTCTAAGATCAGACTGTAATGGTTTTATTACTAAGGATTTTAATGCCGATGGTTGTTTGGATTTGCAAATCAGTTATTTAACCAATACTCCTGGAATTTATGATATAGCTTTGTTTGATCGAAAACAAAGAAAATTTCAGTTGATTGAAAACATGCAAAATTTTCCCGAACCTGTGAGAGTTGGAAGTACTGGTTATTACTATTCTTATCACAGAAGTGGGTGCGCCGATGCTAATTGGGATAGTGATTTGTTTAAAATAGAAAAGAACAAAGCCGTTTGCTATGGAAATATTAGCGGACTGGGTTGTGAAGACGAAGAAAAGAATGGGATTTTTATTTCTAGGGTGAAGGGCGATCAGCTTACCCTAATTAAGGAGATAAAACGCTCTCATGGATTCTATGCTGATAAATGGGATTTCATTGATGATTATTGGAGAAAGAACTATTTCAAATTCCATTAATATTTTTGGAATCCTACTGACAATATTGAAGTTTTGGAACCTGAATTACTGCGTGAGCAAGTCATTCGCCGTATCAAATCGATGGTGGAAAACTACTTGTAGAATTGAAAATTTCGTAATTGAAAAGATGGTGCTCTTTGCTCGTTCTTTTTGCTTGTCACCTCTTCCTTTTCAATTCTCCATTTTCAATTCTCAATTAACCTTATCTTCGCAGCAAAACAAACACGATGACTATTCTGGAACAACACGAAAACGGCGTTTGCACGCTGACATTGAACCGACCTGAGGTATTCAATTCGTTCAACAAAGAAATGGCAATGGCCTTACAACAGGCGTTAGATAATTGCGAAAAGAACGATGACGTTCGTGCTATCGTAATTACAGGAAGCGGAAAGGCGTTTTGTGCGGGACAAGATTTGGGCGAAGCAATGGATCCCAATGGCCCGGAATTAAAATCCATCGTGAAAGACCATTACAATCCGATCATTACGCGTATTCGTAACATTGAAAAACCGGTTATTGCTGCTGTAAATGGAGTAGCTGCCGGTGCAGGGGCGAACATCGCATTAGCTTGTGACCTGACAATCGCCAAAAATTCAGCAGCATTCATTCAGGCGTTTTCGAAAATCGGATTGATCCCGGATTCAGGTGGAACCTTCTTCCTACCGCGCATCATTGGATCTCAGAAAGCTTTGGCATTGATGATGACCGGGGAAAAAGTGTCTGCTCAACAAGCCGATGCCATGAACATGATCTACAAGTCAGTGGAAGACGAACTGTTTGATGCGGAAGTGCAGAAACTTGCGGGAACATTAGCTGCAATGCCTACGAAAGGTTTTGGTTTGACTAAGAAAGCAGTGAATCAATCGTTCACAAACAATCTGGAACAACAATTAAATGTTGAGGAGCAATTGCAAACTGAAGCAGGTCAAACATATGACTTCAATGAAGGAGTAAATGCATTTTTAGAGAAGAGAGCACCGGTTTTTAAAGGAAAATAGATATTAATTGAGAATTGAGAATTTTAAAATTGAAAAAGGGAAATGATTAGTCAGGACTCTATTTCTTTTCAATTCTCAATTTTCCATTTTCAATTATAGAAATGAAAATAGGAGTATTAGGCGCCGGAACAATGGGGGCCGGGATTGCTCAGGTGGCAGCGCAATGCGGACACACTGTAGTATTGGTAGATGTAAACGAACAACAACTAAGCAAAGCGAAAGCAGGAATAGAGAAAGTACTGGCACGTTTGGTTGAAAAAGGAAGTTTGGCAAGTATTGAGGAAGTGACGAGCCGTATGACGTTCTCATCGGCAATGGCAGATTTCAAAGGTTCCGGGTTGATCATCGAAGCAATAATCGAAAAAATTGAAGCGAAGCATGCTGTCTTTGCAGCGATGGAGGAAGTTGTTGATGAAAACTGTATTTTGGCAAGTAACACCTCTTCGTTGTCAATTGCGTCGATTGGTGCAGCGTTGAAAAATCCGAGACGTATTGTTGGAATTCATTTCTTTAATCCGGCTCCATTAATGCCATTGGTAGAAATCATTCCGGCTGTTCAAACGACTGAGGAAACACTTTCAACCGCAAAAGCAATTATCGATTCCTGGAATAAAGTAACGGTTGTTTGTAAAGATACCCCCGGATTTATCGTGAATCGTGTTGCACGTCCCTTTTATGGAGAAGCGCTTCGTATTTATGAAGAAGGAATTGCAGATTTTGCAACAATCGATTGGGCACTTACGGAACTTGGTGGATTCCGAATGGGACCATTTACGTTGATGGATTACATCGGAAATGACATCAACTATACTGTAACAGAAACCGTTTTTGAAGCGTTTTACTACGATCCGAGATTTAAACCATCGTTTACTCAGAAGCGTCATATGGAGGCCGGATTCCTTGGTCGTAAGTCAGGCCGCGGTTTCTATAATTATGCAGAGGGAAGTGTAATGCCAGAACCAACAAAAGATTTGATTCTGGGTCAACAAATCGTAGATCGTGTTTTGGCAATGTTGATTAACGAAGCTTATGATGCGCAATTCCTGAACATCGCTTCCAAAGAAGATATTGATTTAGCGATGACAAAGGGAGTAAACTATCCGAAAGGTCTATTGGCGTGGTCAGAAGAGATCGGATTAAAAACGGTTCTTTCGCGCCTCGAGAATCTCTTTGCGGAATATGGTGAAGATCGTTATCGACCAAACCCGCTCTTGAAGCGTTTGGCGAGATAGGAAAAAAGAGTTCACCGTAGAGTGAACTCTTTTTGTTTTATGCTTATTGGTTATTCTATTCTGTCTTCACGATCTTTATTGGCATTCGGGTATTCTGATACTCAATATTGAATATATAAATTCCACTTGTATAATTTTTTAAGTCAATATATTCCGATGATTCGATAAATTGAGAATGAATTGTTCTTCCATTCAAATCAGTAATTGTAAGCGAAGCAGTTGTATTGGGCAGTAATTGTACATGAACCGAACCATTTGTAGGATTGGGATAAATCGAGATGTTCAATTCGGAATTTTGGGTTATCGATGCATCGGTAACTACTTCCTCGCAAGCGGTTGTATCGGAACATCCGTTTAGATCGGTTACAACACAGCAATAATTTCCATTTTCCGTTGGAGTGTATGTACTATCAATTTGTGTAACGGTTACAGCCATATTTGTAACACAATTATACCATCGGTAAAAATAACCTCCGGATGCCGTTAGCGTACCTTGTTGATTATTACTTATTGTTGCAGTTGGAGATTCATGTATCGTTAGGTTTAGTGTGATAATGGAGTCACAACCATCTATAGTAAGGAGATGTACTGTTGCAGTGTTGTTTGATGCTGTGTAAGTTTGATTGTTAATCCACGTGTAGTAGTCACAAGCGGTATTAATGTCTAGTTGATAGCTCGGACTATTGATAAGGATGCTCGTGTAAACAATCGCAGAGTCAATATTATTGATGTCCTGTATTGTATCTATTGCAAGTGCAGTTTCAAAGTAAACTTTCCCGGTTATTTCAGAGTAGTATCTTTTACAGCTTGTTACAGTTTGATGTATAATCGGAAGAATCGGAGCTTGATGTTTATATTTCCAAAATTCCTTTCCGATAACGTCATTTTCGGCTGAAAAGAAAACAGCATTATTAAAAATCGCTATGTTTTCCGGATGTGACCCCACCGATCCTGGCATCAAATCACCACAAAGAACAGTACCATTCGTTGTGCCATCTGTTGACCACAGTTCCATTCCCAGTGAATTGTTATTAGCGGAGAAATAAATCGAGTCGTTAATCGTTCCCCAAGGAATGGCCTCTGATGAGGCTGCACCGGGTAGTAAGTCTATCACGAGTGAGGCTTGATTCGGATTTGTTCCCGACTTCCAAAGCTCATACCCATGAGTTCCATCGTTGGCACCGAAATACAAGGTGTTATTAGTGATAAAAATAGAACCAGGATAACTACCCGATGTTCCTTCGTTGATATCCTGCATAAGTACTGTCCCGGTAAGGGTTCCGTCCGATTTCCATAGTTCTGTTCCATGAATGCCGTCATCGGCCATGAAATACAATGCTGCACTCGTTTTACCAAGTGGGAGTGGGCTGGAAGATGCGGAACCATTATTAATGTCTTTTACAACATGGGTTCCTGCCACAGTTCCATCACTTGTCCATAATTCAACTCCCGAATTGTTGTAGGCTGTAAACAGTAATTTGCCATTTGCAACAGCAAAATTTCCTGGGCCACTTCCATCGTTTCCAGAATTGATTTCAAGAAATAATGTGGTTCCAGCCATAGTGCCATCTGTTCTCCACAATTCCGAGTTGAGTACATTCTGTGTTGCGTTGAAATAATAATAACCGTTATACTCTACGCCTCCGTTTGGTGTAGAAGCGGGAATTCCGGGATCTATATCCTTAACAAAGAACGTTCCTGCGACAGTTCCATCTGTTATATACAATTCATCACCGTAATTGCTGTCATAGGCGCAGAATAATACCTTGTTGTTGTATTTTCCTAAAATTGTAATGTAGTCTGAAGCCCCTGGGTAAGTGTCAATTAAAGGAAATGTTCCCGACTGCGTTCCGTTAGTACGGTATATACTATTGTGTCCAATTGAGTTGCTACCAATGAAAATGGTAATTCCTCCAGTAAGATCTATAAAAGTGTTCGGATAATACACGTATTGCGAAGTGCTATTAAGCAACACTGTCGTTCCCCCTGTAGTGCCATCGCTTTTTCTCAGTACGGATCCAGTGCCGTTTGAAGAAGCACTCATGTACATGATGCTACCTGTTGAATACGTACTAATTGGGTTTCCGGATTCCGGGTTAATCTGTACTTGAGTTATTGGTATGAAGTTGATCCCGTCAAACGAATATAGACGGCCAAAAGTACCATCGCTGCCGGTTACGTAAATGAAATTATCGTCTGCATATTTGGGTTGTGACATTCCATCTCCACCGGCATTTAAATCCACAACTAATGATGTTCCGGAGATGGTTCCATCGGTTTTCCATAACTCATAACCTGAAGAGGATTGGATACCACCAAAGTAATAACTATTGCCAAATACTACCGGAGGGTCAGCACTCTCCCAAACACCGTCATTGTTACCGGGATTGATTTCAATAATCAGTTGTGTACCTGACGATGTTCCGTCTGATTTGTATAACTCGCGACCGTAACTGTCAGTTCTGGCGGAAAAAATCAAATCACTTCCGAGAGTTTTAAGATGTAGGGGCACTGATCCTAGGTTTCCCGGATTTATGTCTAGTAAAATAGAAGTTCCCATTTCTGTACCGTCTGTTATCCAAAGTTCTTCTCCGTGAATATTATCGTTTGCGCTGAAAAACACTAAATTATTGAGGTATATGAATGAGGTTGGGTTACTATTATTGTTATCAGGATTAATATCTTTCAAAAGTTGTGTTCCTGATGTCGTGCCGTCGCTTACCCATGGTTCGTTTCCGTGTGTCTCATCTGTCGCAGAAAAGTATAATAGTCCGTTAATCGAGAAAAGATTCTGAGGATTTGAATCCCCAAAACCAGGATTGATATCCTTAACAAGTTGGGTTCCATCAATTGTACCATCTGTTTTCCAAAGCTCCGCACCTTCATTATGATTCGCTACAAAGTAAATAAAGCCGTTCATTTCGCATAATGGTGTCTCATAGGTTACCTGACTTACACCAATATCCTTAATTAGAATAGTTCCTTCATCTGTTCCGTCTGTTCGCCATAATTCCGTACTGGTGGTTGGTGTATAAGCTATGAAATAAACAAAATTACCAGCCGAAAGAAAGCGACTGGGATAGCTACTTGCTGTTCCCGGATTAATATCTCTCAAGAAATCGGTTCCGGCAATTGTACCATCTGTAATCCAGATTTCTGTTCCGTGAACATTGTCTGTTGCAGCAAAAACAATTCGATCATTCAACGTGGTTAGATGAGTTGGAGAACTACCAAGATCTCCAGGTATGATATCAAGAAAGCGATGTGTTCCCATTGAGGTGCCATCTGTTCTCCATAATTCAGAACCGTGATCATCCTGCCCTGTAAAGAAGGTGTAGCCATTTAACGTTGCACCAAACTCTGCATCCCAACTTGATGTTAGAGATGAAGACGTTGAAAAATCTTTGACTAGTGAAATTTGAGCGCTTAGTTGATTGATTGCGAAAAAACCGATTGCAAGAGTTACATAAAGGTGCTTCATGGTTGATGTCATAATTTGATTCACACCAACAAAATAACAACTTTACTTCCAATCTTTCAATACCTTTTCAGCCTGTTTCGCGTAATAGCCTTTATTGTCTCGGATTGCCGTAAACAATTCTTTGGCCAGACTTTTTTCGTTATTCGCCAGACGAGACTTTGCCAAATACCATGTTGCTTCCTCGGTGAAATTCGAAAAGTTCAACTGTAAACTCGCTGAAAAGTGCATACATGCTTGTTGGTATTGTTGAAGATTATAGTAGCACATCCCTGAATAAAACATAGCGTTAACATCGTCCGGGTATGCTTTCAGAATTTCTTCAAAACGCGTCAAGGCTTGTTTCCATTTCCCTTTGTCAACATAATTCATTGTCTTTTCCAGATAGTCCATATATGGAATCTGAACAGTTTTCGTTGTCGACTCGGCTTCCACTTCTTCCTCCGATTCAAAATTTGCCGGAAGTCCGGTAAGAATGACTTGCTCAATACTGATTTCAGGCTTGTTTCTATATTCTGAATAGTCGATTGCCTTCATGTGATGAAGATAGATTTCCTTTGCTAATCGTTGATTGGAAACCTTTACTTCCTTATTCTCAATCACCAGTGGGAGAGGTTCCAGAATTTCAGGAGAAATATTTTCAAAATTGACATAAGCAAGCGGTTCTACACTTTCAGGAACCATTCCCTGCTCTTCCATAACATGTTTTTGCTTTACTTCTTCTGCGGTTAGTTGTTCTGTTTTATTGAGTGCGACGAGCGTATCGAATTTTTCCGGAGTTGCCAAATCTGTTTGTTCAACGGTAAGTTGAGTTTGTTTTGGTTGTTGATTGTCTTCAAGGAATAATAAACTACCCACAACCATAGCGCAAACAACAACTGCCATCGTTGCGAACAGAAGCCAGTTATTGTTATGGCCGAACATTCGATTCGCTTTTGCATCAAGACCTTTCATGGCAGAAAGAGATACTCCGGAATCTGACCATCCTTCTGCAGCATCTTTTTCGAAATCACCCAGGCCTCCGGTAGCGGATAGATCACCCGCTTTGAGTTTCTCAGCTATATCGTTCAATGCCTTTCTGTTGGTATGAAGATTATTTTTCATGCTTTTCAATCCAAATTTTTAAATTCCGCTTTCCATTTTGAATTGCGCTTTTTACGGTATTCAATGGAAGATTCAATTCGTCGCTTATTTCTGCATACGACTTCTGGTGCAGGTAGAACAATTCAACACACGTTCGTTGCTCGTCTTTTAGTTGTGCGAGTCCTTCAGCTAGTTTTTCCAAACGGAACTCAACTTGCAAAAGCTCTTCATTTTCCTGGTAATCCTGTCCGCCCTCAAGTCCGTCTACGTTGTCTGTTGTACCGAAAGTTGTATTCTTTGTCTTTCGAAGTTGTTGCAGACACTCATTTTTTGTTACCTGATACAACCAGGATTTGAAGTGCTGAATGGAATGGCGAAGTAATTTTGCTTCCAAATCTGCAAAAATTCGCATTGTAGTGTCTTCGGCATTTTCAAACTGTTTCAGGTATTTCAAACAACATCCCATAACCAAATGCCCATATCTGGAATACATTTCAGCAAGGATGCGTTTGTCGGCACGTTCTTTATACGCTACAACAAGTTCCTCGTCAGAGAAAGACTGATATGTCCGTCGTGCCAGGTTAAAAATCATTGCAATCATAAGATGTAACGAAAATAATGATTCCATAAACGACACCAATTTATTTTCTCTTTTACCTTTATATATATGAAAACAATTGGTGTATTGACATCAGGAGGGGATGCCCCTGGTATGAACGCATGTATTCGTTCCATTGTGAAAACGGCACTTCACTATAATATAAAGGTGGTTGGAATAAATGATGGGTATAAAGGTCTCGTCGAAAACAGAATGTTGGAACTCGATTACGAGAGTGTCAACAACATCATTCAGTTCGGGGGAACTGTTCTGGGAACCGCACGTTGTTCCGAATTCCTGACTAAGGAGGGGAGAGTTTCGGCATTTGAACATTGTAAAGCAGCCAATATTGATGCACTTATATTAATAGGTGGAGATGGAACCTTCGCCGGTGGCTATGAATTTTGGAAAGAGTTTCAGATTCCTGTTATCGGAATTCCTGCGACGATTGATAATGATATCTCGGGAACAGATCATACTATAGGATATGATACATGTTTGAATACTGTAATTGATGCTATCGATAAAATTCGTGATACTGCGACCAGCCACCATCGGATTTTCTTTATTGAAGTGATGGGAAGAAATGCCGGCTTTATTGCATTGAATGCTGCCCTGGCGAGTGGCGCGGAAAACGTATTGATTCCGGAAGAGCAAACAGATATTGAAGCGTTGGCAAAACAAATTGTTTCTCAGAATAAGGGGCAACGTAGTTCTATTATAGTAGTAGCTGAAGGCGACGACGGGGGAGGTGCAGTTGAGATTATGAATAAGATCCAACCTTTCTTGCCTCACTTTGAATTACGTCATTCTGTACTTGGGCATATTCAACGCGGAGGAAAACCATCAGCATTTGATCGAATTTTGGCTACGAGAATGGGGGCTTTGTCCGTAGAGTTGCTCTTGAAAGGAGAAAAAAACTTGAAAATTGGGAGTAATGGAGAGAAACTTATTGCGATTTCTCTCGTAAAAGACAGCACCATTTCAGCGGAATTGGATTTGGAAAAGCTGAATCTATTGAAGAAGCTCCAAACAAAGTGATATTTTTTTTCTCGTTCTAATCAATGTATATCAATCACTTAAGTGGTTGGGTCAATAATTTTCAAAAAAAGATTGTCGAAAACCCTTGCGAAAGTGAAAAGAGTGGGTACCTTTGCACCCGCTTTGAACGATAAGCG
>CBIHND010000034.1:0-41795 GCA_966211245.1 uncultured Fluviicola sp.
TAAATGATGCTTTGTTCGAGCAGTTCCGACAGTAGCGCTTGTCGCGGATCGTCGGGGCAATCGAACCTCATTAGAACAGCGATAAATAAATGATGCTTTGTTCGAGCAGTTCCGACAGTAGCGCTTGTCGCGGATCGTCGGAGCAATCGAACCTCATTAGAACAGCGATAAATAAATGATGCTTTGTTTGAGCAGTTCCGACAGTAGCGCTTGTCGCGGATCGTCGGAGCAATCGAATTTGATTCACAGGGGAATTGATAAACGATGGTAAGCGTGAAGGATGACTGTGAATGATGAATCTCCTCCTCATCTTTGGATCATCCTTCATCACCCATTTATTTGGAGTTTTTTCAAATGAAGGTTATTTTTGGGGCAGAAACCTTTCATATGCTTAAATCATCCATCTTTCTAATTCTTTTACTGAGTTTACTTGCCTGTAAAAAAGGTGAAGATGACCCGTTTATTTCGTTTCGTTCCAGAGATGCCCGACTCATCGGTGAGTGGCAATTGGTAGAGTCGTCTTCGAGCTCTAATGGAACGTATGCCAAAGTTTTCGACGGAACTTTCATGCACTTTTATACAGATGGAGAACTAACCGATCAATACACCTATTCACTGTCCTATTTATTCGATAAAACGGGAGCGTTTACCTCAGTGGAGATTAGCAATGGAAGTGCCATATCCGGGAGCTCAAATTGGGCGTGGATGAATAATGCAAAACGCAAGTCAGGAATAGTACTGAGTAACGGTCACTTTTATTACATCAAAAGATTGAGTTCAAAGGAACTTGTTTTGTATTGTGATGTTGCTGATTATGATGATGCCGACACCGAATACACATTTACGGAAACCTTAACCTTCAAAAAGAAATGAAACGATCATTATTCCTCTTTGCCCTTGTATTTGTAGTCTCTTGCAGGAAAGGCGAAGACGATCCGTTTTTAAGTTTGCGCTCACGCGACAACCGCTTGTCCGGAACCTGGGAAATCTATTCGATGAAGTCTGAAAGTTCCAATGGAACCGTTTACATTTTTGAGGGTAACTTGAAAACGAGATACGAAGATGGTGAAATCGTTGAAAGTTACCCGTATAATGAATTGGTCACCTTTGATAAGAATGGTGAGTACGTATTGGATCAAACCGAATACGGAGATACATATCACGAGAAAAACTACTGGAGTTGGCAGAATTCGGATAAGAAAAAAACGCAGTTAAGAATATCGGGGTACTATGTTTACGACGTTGTTCGATTAACCAATTCCGAATTGACATTACGTTTAAACTATTCCAGCGGAAGTAATACGTATACCGAAGAAATCCATTACCTGAAAAAATGAGACCACTGATTGTTTTTGCCTTACTGTTCTTTGTTGTTTCCGCCTGTAAAAAAGGAGAGCACGATCGATTTTTATCCTTGAAATCACGTGATAGCAGAATCACCCAAAAGTGGTTGCTGATGCATTATTCGTACATCGCGAAAGATGGTGAACCCGGATCTCTCGTGACCTACGAAGAACGTTGTCGTGATCGACACGTTGAGACGTATTATGATGGTGAACTCACCGATTGGTATATGTGTTATACTGTACTGGACATTGATAAAAATGGCTCGTATACGCTCAAAGGTCAGCAATTGAATTCGGGGACAACCAGTACTATCGTCCGGAACTGGTCATGGGCAAATTCCGGAAAAAAGAAGACCGGACTATATTTGTTTGGGAATTTCTTTACCGAAGCGGAATTGCTTTTAGTGGTAGATCGATTGACATCCAAGGAATTAGTTCTGAAGTGCTATTGGGAAAATAATGTAGAACCAAATGTTGGAACAAGAGAGCTTACCTTGGAATTCCTGCGGCTAAAGGAGTAAAACATCAAGCCTTTCCTAAAGCCAGATTTAAGTAACGAACAACTTCTGCATTCACATCCTCAGGATATAGGATTCGTAAATGGTGATTGAATTGGTTCGATCCAGGAACTTGTCCTACTTTCTGAAAACAAAGGTTATCGTGATACGCCTCATGAAACGGAAATACCACATGAATAAAATTCTTTCCGAATTGCGTAATCCAGGCGATGCGTTTGTTTCCATCCGAAACCGCAATCATGCTTTTCGTAGCGTGTAACTCAATATCACCCAATTCCGAGAAAACCGAAATAAAATGAGTGTACAGGTTCAGCGTAATTTCTGATTTTCCTGAAAGAAAACGTTCTGTGTCGGGATCTGTGAAAGTGAGTGCCATGAAAGAAAATTAAGCAAAAGTTAATTCAAAATGCAAAATGAATCGATACTAGTCATTCCGGATAATTATCAATTATCTAGTTCAGTAACCTCATTGATAATTCCACAATTGATAATTCTGCATTTTGAACTTTCCTCTTTCTTCTCGAAACTTTCCTCTTTTTAATTATCTTTCTCTCATCAATCGACTGAATATGAAATTCATTGTAACAACCTCAGCGCTTTTGTTCCTTCTTGCATCGTGCGGAAGTGCAGATGTAGCTTCAAAAAAAGAAGGCGACGCCGAACTGACTGTTGAAGAACAGCACATGATTCTCGCAGAGTCTGATTTATTCGATGGGCCTAAAATTCAATTGTACCTGAAGAAGGATACACTGAACGCTCACAAAGCGAACAAAGCTTTTTTGGATGCGCTGGATTTGTTCAAGAATAAAAAAGACCTTGCCGAGGCTGAGAAAGGCTTCAAGGCTTCCATCTTAACGTATCCGACAGCGGCAGCTTATTATGAGCTTGGAAACGTATGCATGGACAAAAAAGACTACGAACTGGCGTTGAAGTGTTACCGAATGGCTGAAAATCTGAATTATGAACCGTTCGCGAAGTTGCTGTACAACATTGCCTGTGTCTATTCGCATAAAGAAGAATTTGAAATCAGCGCGCAGTACCTCGAATACGCGGTACAGGCCGGATACCTGAACGTTGATAACATTGAAGTTGATCCTGATCTGGAAGCATTGCGTACTGAAGCGGATTACTTGTACCGCTCGCACTTGAAGCGTGCACTGAATGGGACTTCTGATGCCGAAACCATCTACTGGCTTCAGTACAAGAAGCACTTTACGCAGGCGGAATTCCCGTTGAAAGTGGATGAACTGTTCTCTAAAACACAGATGGATTTCGAGAATTCGATTTCTTACGACTTTGAAAAATACGTCCCTCAAATGCGCGACGGAAAGTTCTCTCGTGAGGTGAGTAAGAACTTTTATTACTACACGCTTGTTGGAGAAACGAAAGATTACGTCGCAGTAATTTACATGATTCGTGATGCATTTATGGACGAAGACGCTCCGTTATCTTATCGTTTGGTGACCTACACAAACAAAGGAAAAATGATTGACGAATACCTGATTGCCGGTCGTGAAAACTATACCGACGATTTGCGTTCAGCGGTTGTCAGAAAAGACATGACGTGCACCATTGATCTGTACAAAACGGAATTTGAAAATGACGTTGAGGAAGTTGGGATCTATGGCAACAAGATCGTCTCTAAAACGAAAGTAGGGCAGGAGAAAGTCAAGATTGCTTCAAACGGGAAAATTTCTGCAGTGACCCTGGCGAGTGCAAAATGATCAAAAAGAATTTTCATTGGGTGTTAATTTTCCTTTTCAACCTGTCTGCCGATAGGCAGGTTCGCCACTTTCAATTTTCAATTCTCCATTTCCTTTTCGTGCTCCTTCCGCGCTCGCGCTATTTCAAGTTCCTCACGCAATGCGACTTTCGTGTCGTAAGCGCCATACGATAAGAATAATTTACTGATGATCGGAATCAATTCGAACAGCGTTAAAATCACTGTAAGCAGGTAATACTGATTTTGTAAACTGTGTGTTTTGTCCTTTTCAAATAACGATTCAAGCGCTTCCTTCTTGATTAGAAATCCTTTGCCATCCAATGTCTTTTCGAAATCGGAAACACTTTTGGTGATTTTCGTATTGATTTCATCCAGTTCTTTGGTGATCTTCTCCAGTTCCTTTTTTGTTTCCTGTTGTGTCTTTTCCAGATCCGCCTGAACCAACATAAAACTTTTCTGCTTTGCTTCTGCAATTCCTCCGATTCCGTATTTCCCTGAACCACCTGTGCCGTCAATTTCTTTGAGGTAATCGTTTTGTTTCTGTATAGCGAGGTTGTTTTTCTCCTTTAGTTCATCTTCCAGTCGCTTTTTGTTCGTAAGCAATTCGTCTTTTCTGGATCGATACACCTGTTCAATTTCAACTTTCTTTTCCGCAAGTCGTTTATCCAGAATCAATGGAATTTCGCGATCTACATCCGAACTGAAAATAAAGAGAATAACAGGCTGAGCAAGGAACGCACCGATGCACAAAGCCATCCCGACTCGAAGGACAATTGCCACAATGTTATTCTTCGCTTTATTGATGGATGAGATCAGCACCCGGTCGATGGACAACACAAAACCTCCCATGAAAATGCCCAGTAATCCGTATACGAATGGTGAGTTTGAGTTGGTGCTCCAGAAATAGCCCCATGCGATGGTTGCGTACAGCCAGGTGAACAGCATTGCGGAACCTACAATCTTGTAGCGGTTGCGATCGACTGTACAATCCTGAATGAGCTCCTTGATCGCGGTTGAAAACCACCAAAGGATTTCGGTGAACTGATCTGTTTCCGTTGCTTTTTTATCCGATAATTCATTCTTCTGTTCGGCCATACTTGCTGTTTTAGTGCTATAAGCGCTGAATAAGAATGAAGGTTACAACGAAATAGGTAAGCCTGCAAGGAAACATCGGTGAATGGTGGGAATGTTAGGATTTTTTGGGGAAATTGAATAATTATCAATTAAGGAATTATCAATTAAGGAATTATCAATTAAGGAATTATCAATTATCGAATTATCAATTATCGAATTATCAATTATCGAATTATCAATTGCCTTAGCTTGATAATTATACCATTCATAATTGATAATTCTACCGAATCAATCGTTTCACAAATCCCATTCGAATCATAATCTCCGCAACGATCAAATTCGGAGTCCAGCTGATCCATGCCAAAAGAATATAGGTTTCTACCGGTGGTAAATTCAGATTGATGACATCAAACAGCGCAGCATAAATCCGAAGGAGAATTGCCGACAACGTCAGGGCATAACTGCGGAGCATCCATCGTCCGTGGCGCTCGTAATCTTTCTTTACCACAGCGCGATACGCCAAAAAAGTACACGTAATCCAGCAAATCGTCAGGAGCGTAAAGCTTGCCTGAGCTGCCATTCCGCCGTTTGCATACAACGACATCACAAAAGCAGCCGGACCGGAAATCAGAACTACCGTAACCAAATAAATGAATCCGGAAACGCGGTGCAGGCGAACGTGTTTCTTTAGGATGTACTTGCTGAATTGTAACAATCCGCATGGAATAATGACCACACTGCAAAAGACATGCGTATAAAAACTGATGCGCCAGACATCAACGTGATAAATGAGTTGTTTGGTTTGCAGAAAGTCGACATTCGGTTTCATAACCACATAAGGCAACGAAAGCAAAACAAGCAAATAACTGCAATAAAGAATTCCTGCTACAATCAGTAAGTTGAATCCCGTAAGAAGAAACCGCACGTAGTTTTAGTATAACGGGTTCAATTCGTGGCCTTCGATTTTCATGCCTGGATAACCGTATTCCGGATCATACGTAATCTGAAAATAACCTTCCGGCTTCTTGAAATACGTATTCTTTTCCCAGCTCACATTGATTCGGTCCTTTTTACCGAATTCCCAGTTTCCTCTGATCGTAACTTCCTGTTTTCTGTATTGACCTGTGCTTTTGTCAGGGAAATAATGGAAAATCACCAATCCATCTTCTGTAAAATCGAAATCACCATCTTCAGAAGTACTTCCTCCGAAGTATTCGATGAAGTTCTTTTCCGTAATCGTTGTGGCGTGTTCAACAAATTTGCCCTGTTCCTCGTTTTCTGAAACGATGTGTTTTTTTAGCGAAAATTTTCGTTCGCCGTATTGCTTGTTGTTCGCTGTCCAGACACCCTTTCCTTTGAGGTCGTTTTTATTGATTCTAATTTCGAAAACACCATCAAAATCGTGATCACCCGGCTCAGCCATTTTTAGAATCACTTCATCTCTGGTTTCAGAAACATCACCCGAAATATTGCGTTGCAATCCCCTGTGAATGTTGTATCCAACTACTTTATTCTTGTTGACATAAGTCAGGATAATATTAATCGGGCTACCTCCGAAATCACCTTTGTAGATTCCAAGTAACGTGTCCATTTCGTAAGGAGGAATTTCTTCCTCTATTTCTTTTATCGAAGTGGAGCTTCCTGTAAGGTGAGCACTATTCTCTTCCGGTGATTTGGAGCCTGAGCATCCGATCAAAGCAGTAAGCGAAACAAGTGCAACGGTTATTAGCGTGATTTTCATAGCTGTCGGATTGAATTCCTTGAGTTAAAGATAACAGAATGAAATGAAAATTGATCCCGCCTTGGCGGATAAAATTGAAAGGAGGAATCCCTGATCTCTTTCACTATTATCTTTTCAATTTTCAAATTTTCCATTTCAATTCCTAGATTTGCTTCGAACTATTACGCTATGAAACGAACTCATTCAATTCTATTTGTTGCCATTGTTGTTGTGCTTTCTTCTTGTGGAAACCGCAAATTCCTTACGGAAGACATGTCATACCTGTTTCTCGATTACGATTCCTACGCTCAGAATAACATCGGGACGCGTGTAAAAGGAACCGTAAGTGCGCAGATGCAAACCGGAGAAGCGTTGCCGTTGAAAAACAATCAGGGATTTAATTCTTCGGACAACATTCATGTTCGTGTAAACGACGAGGAGTTCAGTATTTACACTACATTGCCTTCGTTCAAAACGAACCGTATTCCGATTACGCTTACGTATACCGATAAGAAAAACAATACCATTACGAGTAACGATACCGTTTACCTGAATTTTACCGGAAATGCCGAGTACTTTGGTTATGCAGAAAGAGGAATCAGCGGTACGAACGGAACAGATGGTGGTACTTCATTGTTGTTACGTTATGGAAACGATGGTAATCCGGGAATGGATGGGCAAATGGGACTGAACGCTAACGACCTTGAAATTCATGTGTGGCGATCATCCGATACAACGTTCTTCTATCTGCAGGATGTTGTTACAAAATCGGTATCTCGTTTTCTGATCATTGGTACTAATGCTCAACTATTTGTGGATGCCTATGGCGGGACCGGTGGGTCCGGAGGCGATGGCGGAAAAGGTGGAACCGGAAAAAACGGTGAAAACGTCAACAATAAGCTGAAACTTCCGGGGGCCGGAGGTCGCGGCGGACAAGGTGGTCGCGGCGGAACCGGTGGAAAAGGAGCAAACGTTACGGTTACCCTTCATCCGAGCGTTACAGAAGTGGAAAAAGTGATGATCATTTATAACGGTGGTGGAAATGGTGGTTCCGGTGGAAAAGGCGGAGCAGGTGGAAAAGCAGGGACACCACTTACCGGACAGTCAGCTGCACCTGACGGACAAAAAGGAGCGGATGGATTTTCCGGAACACCCGGAATTGATGGTCAAACCATCATGTTGACACAGGAATTTGATATTTCGCAGTACAATAAGTAAGGCTTAGCAAATACACAAGGTGTAAAAAGTAAACCCTTTTTTCGCCTGAATGCACTGTCCGTCTCTAATCACTTTGAAACGAGTCATGGCTTTTCTGCTAACCGCTTTTGGAGTGCTCAATTGCAACTTACCGTTGTTTACACTCCAGGTACCGGTAAACTCAATCGGCGTTTTCAGGTTTGTACGGTCCAGGTAGTAGAACGTGTGATCTTCCTTCAATTCAATTTTTGGTGCATTGGTTCCGTTGCCACCAAAATTTCCTGTCTTCAGCGTTTCCGAAGTTTGAGAAAATGCCATTCCACTGAATAGCAACAGGAATACAGTGATAAATACCTTCATAGGCTGTGGTTTTAATGAACGTGAAAACTAATCAATTTCGTTCAGAATCAAGTCTTTTATCGCTCTTTTTTTGCGCGCATCTGAGCAAGATAAACAGCATGGATACAAGCAATAGCAACGTTACTGATGACAACAGGCCAGGAATCAATCAATAGTCCGTAAGTCACGAAAAGTCCACAGCCAATAAAGTTGATGATCCGTAGGTAACGAATGTTCCGCATTAAAAAGGAAATCAGAATAACCAGCGAAGCCAGGTAACCAAGACATTCTGTAAGTGAAAAGTATTTCTCCATGAATCAAATGTAGTTTTGGTGAAGTCGCATTCCTAGGAATTTTTTCAGTAAATCGATTTTTTAATTCAAAATGCTCAAATGCAAAATTATCAATGATGAATTATCAAGCGCGAAGCTCTCTTATTCCACGATGTACCTTGATAATCCAGTCATTAATAATTGATAATTCCTTGTAGGAGAATCATTTTGAATTTATTTTGCCAGTGCATTAAACCTTTTAAGAAATCATTAATCCAAGGTTAAAACTACATTATGACAAGACACGCTCTCCTCAGCGGTATCGCCGCAGTGTTCCTATTTCCTGCTTTCCATACACAAGCCCAGGATTTTTATGATCGATCAACTGTTCAAACCATTGAAATCTTCTTCGGATTTTCGAATTGGGATTCACAACTGGATGCTTTAGCCAGTTCAACGGAAGACTATTTACTCGCGGATTCGGTTCGAATCAACGGTGAAGTGTTCGATAGCGTTGGTGTGAAATACAAGGGGAACAGTTCCTACAATGCGAACAATAACAAAAACCCGATTCACATAGAACTGGATTATACACACGGTAGTTACGATTACCAAGGGTATACCGACATCAAACTTCAGAACGGGTATCAGGATCCGTCCATGATTCGCGAAGTGCTTTCTTATGCGATTCTTGAACAATACATGGATTGTCCGAAAGCAAATTTTGTGAATGTATACATCAATGGTTCCCTTCGTGGATTGTATTCCAGTGCGGAATCAATCAACGATAAGTTCAACGGAGATCATTATTACACAACAGACGGTTCCTTCTTTAAATGTAACCCTGTTGGCGGAGCAGGGCCGGGAAGCAGTACAAGTCCCGATCTGAAATACCTTGGACTGGATAGTTCTCTTTATGCAAGCGGATATGAGTTGAAATCTGATTACGGCTGGAATGATCTGGTAGACCTGATCAATACGCTGAACAACGATTTCACGAACATTGAATCGAAACTGGACATGGATCGTGCACTTTGGATGCTTGCGTTCAACAATGTATTGGTGAACCTGGATTCTTACTCCGGTGCATTCCGTCAGAATTACTACTTGTACAATGATCTGAACGATCGTTTTGTTCCTACAATCTGGGATTTGAACATGAGCTTTGCAGGATTCCCGGGTGGTCCGACCCAGGGGCAATCGTACACCGCAACAACGCTTGATCCGTTCTCAAACAGCACTTCAACGAGTCATCCACTGATTATGAAAATCATGGCGAATGCTCAGTACAAGCGCATGTACATGGCGCATTTGAGAACAATCGTTCAGGAGGTGTTTGCCTCCGGAGATTACATCACTACAGCAAATACGTTGCGTGCAACAATCGACGCGTCTGTTCAGGCTGATCCATACAAATTCTACACATACACACAATACCAGAATAGTTTGACAACTGCGGTTACTTCCGGTGGTCCGGGTGGATCAATTCCCGGAATTCAGGCCTTGATGGACGCGCGCGTTGACTTCTTCGAAACGAATTCAAGTTACTTGCTTTCTGCTCCTGCAATCACAGCGTATGCCCCAAGCAATGCCACACCGAACTATGGTGAAACAGTTACCATTACTGCAACTTGTTCGAACGAGACTGCGGTTTACCTTGGATACCGTTTGGAGCATCAATTGCGTTTTAACCGCGTTCAGATGTATGATGATGGTGCCCACAACGATGGAGCAGCAGGAGATCACGTGTATGGTGCAGATGTTCAGTTGAACGGTGTGACGATGGAATACTACATTTATGCAGATAATGCAAATGCAGGATTGTACAGTCCACAGCGCGCTGAGCACGAATTTTACACCTTGGCGGTGAACATCAGTACGCCAAATGTTGGAGAAATTGTAATCAACGAGATTATGGCGGATAATGGTTCAACTGCGTACGATTCGAATGGAGAAAACGACGACTGGATCGAGTTGTACAACACAACTTCCGTTGGGAAGAACCTGACAGGATTGTATCTGACTGATGATGCAACTAACCTGATGAAATGGCAAATTCCTGTTGGAACTTCTGTAAATGCGAATGATGTTATTGCAATCTGGACCGATGAGGATTCTGAACAATCAGGATTACACGCGAACTTCAAGCTGAGCGCAACCGGAGAATCATTGATTCTGAGTGATGGTGTAAACATCTTCGATCAGGTTGATTTCGGTCAGCAAACGGAAGACGTTTCGTATGCCCGTTGTCCGGATGCGGGAACATTTACATTTACTGATCCGACATTTGAAGAATTGAACGGTTGTGTATTGAGCGTGGATGAGGTTGCAAATGCAATCAACGCAGTTCTTTATCCGAATCCGACAAACTCAAGCGTTACCATTCAGTTGGAAGACTGGAATGGAGTAACGTTCAACGTAATTGATATGCAGGGACGTATTCTTTCCGAAGGAACACTTTCCGATACAAAAACAACCCTGGAATTGAGCGATTGGAACAACGGAATATACTTCGTGAACCTTACAACTTCTACAGGCGCAATCAAAACGATTCCGTGCATTAAACAATAAGTAGATCAAAGCATCCGCCACGGCGGAGGAAATCCTGCTCGTCCTCGGATGGGCGGGATTTTTTTAATTCAAAATGATCGAATGCAAAATGATCAAATGCAAAATTCAAAATGGATTGAAAAGAGTCGAGGTATTAATAATTGATACTGATTTATGAGCTAACGTCTTTCAATTTTGCATTTTGAACTAAATCATTTTGAATTTCACTATATTCGCAGTACAAAATCGGTCTCAGTGCCTTCCTAAAAAGCCCTTCCGATTTTATCCATCCTGACTTGTTGAAAGCTTCTCAGCGCCTGAATCATTATTGCAGCATTTTATAAATTACTTTTATTCCCGTATACAAACATGGAATACAATACAACACGAAAGAAATTGTTGTTGCCGGAATACGGTCGCAACGTACAGGAAATGATTGCTCACGCAATGGAAATTGCTGACAGAGAAGAGCGCAATAAAGCTGCTCGCGCAATCATTGAAGTGATGGGACAATTGAATCCGCATTTACGCGATGTGGACGATTTCCGTCATAAACTATGGACACACTTATTTGTGATGTCTGATTTTAAACTGGAAGTAGATTCTCCATACGATATCCCGAAAGCGGAAACGTTACAAAGTAAGCCTGAATTGATGTCGTACCCGAAAGGGAAAATCCGTTACGGGCATTACGGAAAATACACTCAGGCAATCCTGAACGACGCAAAGAACGTTACAGACGAGAACGAGCGCGAGTACCTGAAAACAACGATGGCCAACTTCATGAAGAAGCAGTACATCGCCTATAACAACGACACAGTAGAAAACCATGTGATCGCGGTACAGTTACGCGAATTGTCTCATGGAAACCTGATTCTTGAAAATCCGGATGAATTGATGAATACGAACCAAATTCTTAAGTCATTTGGTATTCAACCGAATAAGCGTAACAAAAAGAATCAGAAGAACCAAAAGAAAAACAATAATCGAAATCAAAAACGCTAAATAAACAGATCATGTCTTCATTTGAAATTCACGGTGGAAAAAAACTGAAAGGAGAGCTAACTCCTCAGGGAGCGAAAAACGAAGCATTGCAGGTGTTGTGTGCACCGTTGCTGACTTCAGAAAAAGTGACCATTTCCAATATTCCGGATATTGTTGACGTCAACAAATTGATTGACTTGTTGCAGACAATGGGAGTGAAGATCGAAAAAGTGGAGCGTGGGACTTACGTGTTTCAAGCGAAAGACATTGATTTAGCATACCTGGAAACAGAAGATTTTAAGAAGCGGGCCGGGTCACTTCGCGGATCAATTATGATTGTTGGTCCTTTATTGGCTCGTTTCGGAAAAGGATTTATTCCAAAACCCGGAGGAGATAAGATCGGTCGCCGTCGTTTGGATACACACTTCGAAGGATTTACTATGCTCGGAGCGAAGTTCAATTACGATGCCGGGGAACACTTCTATTCCATTGAAGCGAAAAAGCTGAAAGGAACCTACATTCACCTTGATGAAGCGTCCGTTACGGGAACAGCGAACATTGTGATGGCTGCAGTAATGGCAGAGGGGACAACAACGTTCTACAATGCCGCTTGTGAGCCGTACCTTCAGCAATTGTGTAAGATGTTGAACGCAATGGGAGCGAAAATCTCCGGAATTGGGTCAAACTTACTAACTATTGAAGGCGTGAAGGAATTGGGTGGATGTTACCATCGTATTCTTCCGGACATGATTGAGATCGGCTCGTTTATTGGACTTGCCGCAATGACACAATCGGAAATCACCATCAAGGATGTAAGCTGGGAAAATCTTGGAGTAATTCCGAATACGTTCAAACGCTTGGGAATCAAATTGGAGCGCAGAGGCGACGATATTTACATTCCTGCTCAGGATTTATACGAAATCGATACGTTCATCGACGGATCAATTTTGACCATTTACGATGCACCATGGCCAGGATTCACTCCTGACTTATTATCGATCATTTTAGTTGTTGCAACACAAGCAAAAGGAAGTGTTTTGATTCACCAGAAAATGTTTGAATCGCGCTTATTCTTTACAGATAAACTGATAGACATGGGGGCGCAAATCATTTTGTGTGACCCACACCGTGCAACGGTAATTGGTCTGGCACGTGAGCACAAATTACGTGGAATCAACATGACTTCACCTGACATTCGTGCGGGAGTTTCCTTGTTGATTGCAGCGTTAGCAGCGGAAGGAAAAAGCGTGATTCACAACATCGAGCAAATTGACCGCGGATATCAGGATATTGAGATTCGTTTGCGTAACTTGGGTGCTGATATTCGAAGAATCAATTAAGATGAAAGCAATTCGCGTTTTTTCATTTGCATTAGCTGTTGCAGCAGTTTTTGCTATTTCTGCAACGGTAACTAAGGCTCCGGTTGTAGGGTCAACAGCACCCGATATCCGTTTACCTAACATGAACGGTGATACTATTTCGCTTTCGAAATTGAGAGGAAAAGTGGTGTTGATTGATTTCTGGGCATCGTGGTGTGGTCCGTGTAGAAACGAAAACCCGAACGTTGTAGAAGCCTACGGGAAATACAAGAAGACCAAATTCAAAAATGCCAAAGGCTTCGAAGTATTCTCGGTTTCATTGGACAAGGATGCTGTAAAATGGAAGGAAGCTGTTCAGAAAGATGGATTGATTTGGAAGAATCATGTAATGGATGCTACGAATAAGGCTGGATCGGCTTATGGTGTTCAGTTCATTCCAAGTGGTTTTTTGATCGATGGAAATGGAAAGATCGTTGCTTCAGGTGAGCAATTGAGGGGCTTGGGGCTTCATGTGGAACTTGATAAACTAAAGAAATAGTCGCTTTTGATTGGTGATTTCATGAATTCGTAAAATCACGAATTTGGATCCGTTTTAGCGATAAATTTCTGATTGATTTCGTTCCGTCACAGTGCTGAAATAACCGATTAACATCAGTTCAATTATCCCGTTTTGGAGTTATTCGTAATATATAGCCCTCAATTCAGCTCATGTTCAGTAAAATACATCCATCAAAACATTCGACGGTTAATAGTGCCATTCGCATTTTCCTGATGGGGACAGCGGCGTATGCTTTCTGCCTGCTGCTGAATGTAATTGTTTATGTAGCGATGAGGCTGATCTGGAATCCTCGTTTTGAACGAATTACCACAGACAACGAGTTGATTAGTGCGTACACTAATTTCTTAACCTGGCTAACTTATTTCTATCTCGCGACAGATTTTCTGGTAATCCTCCTTCTCGGGTATGTTGGTTACAGGCAAAAACTCAAGTGGTATGAGGTAGCAATCGCAATCCTGATCTACTGCTTATTGCTCTTTTTGATTCATCGCTACTGTTTTCCGCTTGTTCGAAATCAGTTAAACGGTGTACTGCCATTTGATGGCCCGGCAATTCGTAGGTTAATGCGTGAATATTAGTTAATTTAAGAGTGTCCAAAATCCAATGCTCATGACCCGCCGTAATTCATTCAAACAAAAACTCAAAGTCATGAAAAACACACTATTTCTTGCATTTGCATTGTTCTCGCTCATTGCATGTTCACAGCAACCAACGGATTCAACAGCTGTTACTCCGACGGATTCTACTTCGAAATCAGTGAAATACAATAAACTCACTGAACAGGAACAGGCCGTAATTCTGCACAAAGCAACCGATAGAGCATTCACAGGCGATTACTACAACAAAACCGACAAAGGAATCTACGTTTGTCGTCAGTGTAATAACCGTTTGTACAAATCCGATGATAAGTTCGAATCGCACTGTGGTTGGCCAAGTTTCGATGATGAAATCGACGGCTCTGTAATTCGCGTTCCGGATTCCGATGGCATGCGGACAGAAATCATTTGTGCGAATTGTAAAGGGCATCTCGGACACGTATTTCTGAATGAAGGATTTACGGATAAGGAGACAAGACACTGCGTGAATACAAGTTCCATTCAGTTCTACCCGTCGAAAGACGTAGACAAGATTCCTCCGGTAATAAAATAGGCATCACAAACCAATAAAAGTTCCTTTCTGCAATGCGGGGAGGAACTTTTTCTATTTACTACCTTCGCTCCATGATTTCACTTCGACAGTTTCAGGAACTTTGGTGCTCACGTCTCGGCGCTTTATATGACGAACGAGAAACGAAAACCATGCTGCAATTCGCGCTGGAAGATTGTCTGAATTGGCAACGTCCGAGCTTACTCGCTGATGCGGATCGTATGATGTCGAAGGAAGAAGAATCCGTCATGAATGGATTGCTGAACAGTTTACTGAGCGGAAAGCCATACCAATACGCTGTTGGGTTCACGTACTTCTGTGATCTCAAAATAGCGGTTTCACCGGCGGTGTTGATCCCTCGACCCGAGACCGAAGAATTGGTCTATTGGATCGTAGAATCTGTGGGGAAATCGTTTTCCGGAAAAATGGAAGATTGGTGTACGGGGTCAGGTTGCATAGCGCTCGGATTGAAAAAGGAACTTCCGGATGCAATTGTTAGCGGAATAGATATCTCGGAGGAAGCCGTGCAGCAGGCTAAACAGAACGGAATCAACCTGAAGCTGGAAATCGATTGGAAAACCGAAGACGCGTTGAACGCAACTGAAATGGGAAAACTGGATGTCCTGGTTTCGAATCCACCGTACATTCCTATTCGGGAGAAAGACGAAATGAACCGAAATGTTACGGAGTTTGAGCCCGATCTGGCACTTTTTGTCCCGAATGATGATCCGTTGTTATTCTACCGAAAACTCGCGCAGCAGGCATGTCAACGATTGAATCCGGGAGGAATGCTTTTCTTCGAATTGCACGAGAAATACGCAGAAGAAACTGCTGAACTGGTTCGAAGCCTTGGATTCAAAAACGTTGAAATCAAACAGGATTTACAGGGGAAAAACAGAATGCTAAGGGCGAATGTTGATTGATGAATGTTGATTGATGAATGTTGATTGATGAATGTTGATTGATGATTGTTGAATGATGATTGTTGAATGATGATTGTTGAATGATGATTGTTGAATGATGAATTTGTTTTCACAAATCACAAATCACAAATCACAAATCACAAATCACAAATCACAAATCATAAATCACAATTACCTCTGGTTCGCCAATAAATCCTGCCACTTATAAGATGTTGCGCCAACTGAAACACGCATTCCGTCAATCACCTTATTCATGCGGTCAATGACAATTTTTGCTTCTTCCCGCGTCAGGTAAGTTCCTGCAAGAACATTCAATTCCTGTTTCAATTGATTGATCACTGTTGCGGTACGCAATGCACTTAAGAAGTCGTTGCCTGTTAAACCGTAACGCTTCATGACTTCCAGATCTTCCGCATTCTTCGGTGTCAGATTTGTTTTAACCGGATCTGTGTACGTATTTACTTCAAGGAAAATCCCCCGGTTCAGGAAGATATTGACATTCGTTGTGCGCAGTCGAACCATGGAAGAATCCATCTTGTCGAGTGTTCCGTAGCTTGCCCATTCCGAGCGGTTACGTGCACGGACGGTTTGATTTCCGTCCCATTCTCCAACACCATTTCCGCGACCTACTGCCTGGAAATCCGGTTTTTTCTCCAATAATCCTTCGAAAAACAAACGAACCGGAACGCTGTCATTTACGGAAAGCAAAGGTGCATTGAGCGACCACGAATTGGAAGCAAAAACGTCGTTCAGTTTCAATTGAAGGCGTGCATCGAAACCGGGTTCTGCATCGATCATGTTGACGTGCATCATCACCTCATCGGCATCGTTCGACAACGGTGAATTCGGGATTGCCAACAGGCGCACCTCGAATGGTGTTTCCAGTGAATCCGCTTTGAACGTAAATTCCTGCGTATACAAATCGAAAGTCGAGGAATCCGCAAACGTGTAGAGTCCGTCTTTTTCAGTGTATTCCATCCACTTGTAGCCAATTGCCGTTTTATAACGATCCAGACGCAGCTGGTACACCGCAAGTAGGTCGATCGCTGCTTGTTTTTCAATTTCAAGATCTTTGATCAGCTTTTCGTAGTAGTCGAACTGATTGTACAGGCCAACGATATCTGCTTCGCCGTTGCGTTTGTTACGTTTGTTTGAATTCGTGATTGTTTGCGGGATTTTCGGGTCTGAACCTGAGGTTCCCAGGTTTGCCTTGCGTTTTGCTTTACGAACTGATCTTGGAGCTTTGGAACTCGTTGTAATGGTATGATTGTGCATGTCGGAGTATCCTTTTTCTTCCTTCATGATGCGCAATTCAACGTCGTCTTTTTTCTCGTGAGCGTCTTTGATCTGGAATTCGTATCCTCTCTTTCCGTAGATTTTTTCCTTCAAATCTGCAATCTTACCGTGCTCCAGTTCGTTCA
Source organism: uncultured Fluviicola sp. (assembly GCA_966211245.1). Taxonomy (GTDB): domain Bacteria; phylum Bacteroidota; class Bacteroidia; order Flavobacteriales_D; family Crocinitomicaceae; genus Fluviicola. The sequence goes on from CBIHND010000034.1 coordinate 17,092, forward strand.
TCATTCCTACGAATGTAGTACCCGTTCCGAAGGTAGAATCAGGACTCAAAAAACGCGTTTCTCCGGAACCAAACAGGTGATATGTCCAGCCGTTTCGTTCAATTACAACAGTAGTTTGCTTGGTAGAATTGTATCCCCAGACATCGAAGTGAAGTTGAGTCATTTTGTTGTTACCGACGCTGATGAAGTCGAGAGTAGGAAACATCAACGGCTCCAGAACAGTTTTCTGACGCTTTTCTTTCGCTTTCATTTGAACTTCATAAGTGAATAGTCCAACTGCTTTGGGTAGACCTTTGTTCCAGCGTCCGTTTTCGTCTTTTTCCCGTTCTTCAAGTAATCCGGAAGTTTCCGAGCCGTCTCCAGCTGCAATCAAGCGGTTATCGAACACATCGGATTCTCCGCCAAGTGCCAGGAAAATTTCTCGACAACGTTTTTCGACATAACCGTTAATTGCCGCATTGATTGCTTCCATGACAGCAAGTTGCTCGTCTTCAGAAAGAAAATTCATGGTAGCGAGCATTGCGGCTTTGTCTTCAAAGTTCAGACTCGGGTTTAACACCGCAAAGATTTTTTTCTGGGGTTCCTGCTTTACGCCATCGGTTTTGATAGCACTTGCGGGAAGTTTATCGAGCAACAACCTCGTAAAGTAATCGTACTGATTTTGATAACGTTCCAAATCTTTTTCACCCTGACGTGCGGCCAGAAGAACTTTATTCAATTCCCACAATGCCATTTTGTTCGCTGCCTCGGCAATGATTCCTTTGGGCGATTTCCCGATTTCCTCGTTGCGGATGAAGAGTGTCGTAGGATCATTGATAATGATGGTTTCGATGGAGTCAAAGTTGATTTCTTTGTTCATCAAACGAATGTCAGGACCTTTGTATTCAAAGTATCGACCGATGGAATTGTCGAGGATAGGACTTTTCTTGACAATGTGAAACAGGTATGCGCGTTCTTCCGCACTCAGTTCAATATTTCCCTGTGCTTTAGCGAAGATTAACGTGAACAGAAAGGTGGTAAAGAGTAACAGTTTTTTCATACCTAATTCAATTGCGGATCAAATATCCTAAAAATGCGGCTTTTCGGTATGGTTACACTTGCAGAGTTTTGAACAATCTCCCGCTGAAGCGCAGACGAATGGATGAGAAGACTACCTGCGCTACACTCATTCTCTAACGTATAGAATGATTAAATACTGTATTTTCTGCATTCCTGTGGTTGCTCACGATAATGCATCTGCGTTCTTTTGCACGCATCAGCCGGGGAAAACAAAAATCCCCGAGTCTCGACGACCGGGGATTTCCTGATGTATAACCGATTGTTCTTACAATACGGCAATTTTCTTTGTGAATGTTCCTGAAGCTGTTGTAGCTTTCAAAACATAGCTTCCATTCAACAAATCAGAAACTGAAACAGTTGAAGTTCCAACTCCAAGATCAATTGTTTTCACAGCGTTTCCACTCAAATCATAGATCACCACAGTTGCGTCTTCCGTCAAACCTTTGATTGCGATGTTTTCTGTTGCCGGATTAGGGTAAACAGAAACTGAACTGAATGCTTCGTCGTTTACGTTCAGGTAATCATCCGGAGCGTACGCGCTCAATACCAATCCTGTTGTTTGATCACCACCCAATGAAACTACGATTGAAGAGTGAACCAATACAGGAAGGTTTGATGTTGCATGGTGGTAGTATTCGTACTGAATACGCTTCATGATAACAGTTCCGATGATTCCTGCGTTCACGTTTACAGAATCCTGTACTTTCATGCGAAGAACGTTTGTAAGTGTCGTTGAACTGTTCAGAATCAATGTTCCTTCACCGTCTACAGTAGTTTTTACAGTTCCTGTACAAGGAAAATCCGGGTAAGAAGTTGTTTTAACTACACCTGAAAGGTTGTCGTTAATGCTTCCCCCGAAAGCATACGGATACATCATCAACATGCCGTTATCTGTACTGTATACTGCGTTTACTGTTCCGAAAGTTGCTTCAGTGAACGAGAAACCTTCAGAAACGTAATCAGACATTGAAGATGTGTTATACGTAGTTACGAATCCAGGAATTTCAATTGCCACAGCAGCATTCGGGAAATCAGCTCCTTCAGAAGTTGATGCGGGAGACACAGCAGTGATTGTTTTTGTTTCGTTGTAAACCCCGGCAGTTCCGGAGTAATCCCAGGTAACACCTGTTCCGGTAACGTTTGCCATATTGCTTGCATTGGTATCCAATACATACATCAGCGTACTGTTTCCGATTTGTGGAGAATTGCCGTCATTAAACTCTTCTTGCGCAAATGAAGTAGTAGAAAGTGCAAGACACGCAATAAGTAGATTTTTTTTCATGGTTTTATTTTTTTCAAACTTACTAAGAATTCTTTTTCTCATTTTGTCTTTTATTGGACTGGTTGGAATTCTTCCTACAAATGCAGGAAAGGGGAAAAGGTTGGAAAAGAATTCAAAATTCAAAATGATCAAATGCAAAATTATTAGGGGTCTTCAATTTTGTATTTTGAATTCAATCATTTTGCATTTACTACATTTGCTCAACACTTATGAAGACCTTCAATGAGTAATCTATTCAGAAAAAAGAACGTAACAGATATTCTTGCATCTGTAGCACAGGGCGGTTCAGACGGACACGAAGCACTTGGGAAGCACTTACGCGTACGCGATCTTGCGGCATTTGGAATTGCGGCAATCATCGGTGCGGGAATCTTTAGTACCATTGGTACGGCCAGTGCAGACGGTGGTCCGGCGGTAATCTTTTTGTTTTTGTTTACTGCAATTGCCTGCGGATTTGCTGCGTTTGCTTATGCTGAATTTGCATCCATGGTTCCTGTTGCCGGATCGGCTTACACCTATTCCTACGTGGCTTTCGGTGAGATCATTGCATGGATCATTGGATGGGCACTCATCATGGAATATGCCATTGGAAACGTGACGGTTGCCATATCCTGGAGCGATTATTTTACAGGAATGTTGAATGGACTGGGTGTTCATTTGCCTCAGTGGATTCAGACGGATTACATGACAGCTTCAAACGGTTATCACGAAGCAATGTCATTGATGGACGGAGGCAAACATTTTGATAACCTGAGTGCCGGATTGAAAGCTGCTCATACAGCCTGGACTGAAGCACCGACAATTTTCGGCTTTCACATCATCTTCGACTTGCCTGCTCTTTTCATTATTATTCTGATTACCTGGTTGGTTTACCGTGGAATGAAGGAAAGTCGCAACGCAAGTAACCTCATGGTTGTAGTCAAGCTGGCCATTATTTTATTGGTAATTGCCGTAGGAATCTTCTATGTGGATACGGAAAACTGGAGTCCGTTTGCGCCTAATGGTGTAGGTGGAATACTGAAAGGAGTATCGGCTGTATTCTTTGCATATATTGGATTTGATGCTATTTCCACAACGGCTGAAGAATGTGAAAACCCGCAACGCGATTTGCCGCGCGGAATGATGTGGGCGATCATTATCTGTACGATTCTCTACATCATCATCGCATTGGTTCTGACAGGAATGGTCTCGTATACGGAATTGGGGGTTGGTGACCCGTTGGCATATGTGTTCGAGAAACTGGATCTGAAATGGATGTCCGGGATTATTGCTGTTTCTGCGGTAGTTGCGATGGCCTCGGTGTTACTGGTGTTCCAAATGGGACAACCTCGTATCTGGATGTCTATGAGTCGCGATGGTTTGTTGCCACCGAAGTTCTCCAGGGTTCATCCACGTTTCAAAACGCCATCTTTCTCAACGGTGGTTGTTGGTTTTGTTGTTGCCGTTCCGGTCTTGTTCCTTAACCTAACGACAGTAACGGATTTGTGCAGTATAGGGACACTTTTTGCCTTTGTTCTGGTATGTGGTGGAGTGTTGGTATTACAAAACAAAAAAGACATTCCAAGAGGTAAATTCAAGACACCATACATCAATGGTAAGTTCGTTTATCCGGTGTTAGTTGCCGCAGCAATCGTCCTTGTTTTTACTACGAGTGCGAAACAATCGGCGGTAGATTTCATAACCAATAAAGGTGAGGAGAAAGAAGTAACAGAAATCCTTGGTCAATTGAACAAGCCTCAAATGGAATTGCTGGAATCGAACATTTTCCGCATTCATAGCAAACAGGCGGATACTGTTACCATTGCAGGTGATGACGGTAAAGGAAACATTGATTTGGAAACGTATTACGGAGAAGCCGGAAGTACAGAATTGATTAGCGAAGTAGAAGCGTTCAAATTTAAGAACGTCGAATGTTATACCAGTGGTTTCGCAGCATTTGTCAATAAAATCCCGATGTGGATTTTCATTGTATTTGCACTGGGAATGGTAGTTGTAACGATTCGTCACAACCTGTCGCTTATTCCGTTACTTGGTTTGTTGTCGTGTTTATACATGATGAGTCAATTGAGAGCAGAAAACTGGCTGTGGTTTACAGTTTGGTTGGTAGCTGGATTGATCATCTATTTCACATACAGTCGCAAGCATTCCAAGTTGAATGTTCCGTCGTAATCTTCAAATAGGAAGTTTACTGGGTTGCTTGCTACTCTTTCCAGCGCTTGTTTTTGCAGGAGAGCGTGATCCGTTGAGGGATACCCTTAAAATGAAACGAAGCAGGCAGTTCTATGCACCATTCCAGTGGGGAGTATACGCTGGATGGAATACCAATGAGAATTACGAATTCGGGTTAAGCATCCCGCTGCGGAATGATTCGAAGTTTTTGCCGGGAAAAACACCATTATCAAAAGAGTTACCTGAAAGCAATATCGTAGTATCTACTTCCGGCTTCAATATGTTCAATTCGAATGTTGAGCGAATGTATAATCCCAGGCCATTCCCGTTGAGAATTAGTGTTCAGGCCGGATTAGAAAAAGCAGTTGTAAGTTCGGTATACCGACCATCATTTGGCTTTACAGTTACACCGTTTTCACTTTGGGGTTATATGACGAAACGGTCAACTATTAGCTTTCGTTACCTCATAAATCATATATTGCTTGATGGAAGTTATTTGCCGTCAGTGAATAACTATAACGATACCTGGAAAGTTGGCGGAGGAGTAATGTGGAGAATTCCATTTCGTCATTTGGCATATGACGAACACATGAGTTTTCGTTTGATGGTGAATTACCATTACCGGATTGAAGAAAACAATCCCTTCAGGCACGATGAATTTACGTTTACACTGAATGTTACCTTGCACGAATATCAGACGAAGTATGGATACAGAATTTCCAATTTGTTCTAAAGTAAATTGAAAATGGAGAACCTGCCTATCGGCAGACAGGTTGAAAAGTAAATGAGTTTATTTATGGTAGAAAGGAATACTCACTTTTCAAATTTCAACCATCAGTTCTTTTTCTGTTTCATGACTACCGTTGGTAGCATTTCAGGTCTATACCACCCCGTTCCGCATGGACTATAGAGATAAGGAAGATTAGCATTGTCTGGAAAAGCTTCTTCTGTAAGATCCTTCAAAAAAATCCGCCAGTTGTTATCCGAAACACTGCACGTTGTCGGCAATTCATAAATGCCGTTTTTGTAACGGAAAATGAACTCGCCGGCTTTAGTATATTCACTCGAAAAGTATGGTTTTGAATCGCGTTTAAGTCCCATTGCTTTCAGTTCATCTTTTGAATGGGTTAGTTGTTCTGTGAGGCGTCTGAATTCTCTTTTTGCTTCGTGTGTGGAACGGAAAATAAGTAAGCGCGCTACAGTGCTTTTTCTTTGCTTATTGGTGATAACGAATGCCGTTGTAACATGTTTTAAAGTGTACTTTTCTCCCAGATGACTATAGTCATCCGAACACGCCTGTAACTCTATTATTTCAAGGTCGTTTGAGGTTTCCGCCTGCAACGCTTTGTGCAGTTGTTTGACATATTTCGGAACATCTGTTGTAGACCGGACAGCTTCGCAAGTTGATGGATCGGAAGTGCAACCGAATGCAAACACAAGCAGGAGTAGAAGTGGAAGATTTCTCATGTATCTAAGCTACGACAAACGAATTCAAAATTCAAAATGATTCAATGCAAAATTGAAGGTGCCTCAGCGAGGATTTCAATTTTGAATCTGATCATCTTGAATTACTTCACCACGATCTCATCCACAAAGAACCAGGATGGTTGTCCGGCAGAGGGATGCCAATCCGGTAACTGATGCGTTCCGGTAATCCTGAAACGAACATAACGATACGTTATTCCAGTAATCCAATACGAGTGAGTCTTGATGGTCTGTTCTGCCTTTTGATCCCCTTCGCGGGTAATGCTTCCGAGCGGGATAAATTTCTTCCCGTCCAGCGAAACGCTACAGGAAACGTCTACCGGATGGAGAATCCAGCTTTTTGCGTTCCACAAGGAGCCAATCGAAATTTGTTCTGCCGTGCACGGTTGTTCCAGGTCCAGTATAAGCTCGGTATCCTGACCAAACCATCCCAGCCAGTGCACATTGTAATCGCTTGCATCGCTTACGCCATTGGTCAGAAAAGCCAAATCACCGCTTGAGTACTTTTTATCCGGTAAGGCCGTTGCAGTGACTTTTTTTCCGAAAGCAAGATTTCCATCAATGTTCACGTCGATCATGCGCTTCAGTGAACTGATGTAGTCCTTCGGGCTCAATCCGGATTCATTTACCGTTGGGACATTATTTTTTACGCATGTTTCTTCGAAAGCTTCAAGCGTTCTAAACAATCGATCATTCGGAACGGGCTTTCCATCCGTCAATGTATACCAACCTCTGTCAGAGAACATGTGGTTGGTTGCAATTTCCATTTCTGCGTATTGAATCGGTAATCGTGCCAGGCGAACATGATTCAGGTAAATTGAATCATTCCGAACCTCTTCTTCCGCCTGATTGAAATGCTTTCGATATAAAGCAAGTTGTCTTTCTGAGAATAGATCGTTTTCGTGTACAACCGGATGCTCATAAATCCACAATTTCGTCTCCTGTTGTTGCACCATTTCCTCCATTGCTTCTATGTAGTAGAAGATATGCCAACCAGCTTCGCCGTAATAGTCTCTTAAAAAGCGTTGCATTTCATCTTCTACATTGATGTTCGGATCCCACATAAGTTTTGAGAGCAAATGGACTTTCAGTTCTGAAAATTCATATCCGGTTGTGCTGTTCGATTGCTCGAACAATGCATTAACGTTGTTTTTGGTGAAGAACTGAATGTTGGGTTGCAATACGTGCAGATTTGGAAATGGCGAAATACAATGATTGAAATTGATCGTATAATCCCAGAGGTAAATGTTTTTACAGATTTTCCCCCAATCTTCAATGTCTTTTTTGAAATCGGCGCTTTCCGGGTTAGTCTCAATGGGTTTATGTCGCATCAGCTCAATCGTGCAGAGCATGACTTCCACATTTTCAAGTGGTTTTAAGCTTTTCGGAGCTTTTCGGCTGTATTGATACGCCAGAGTAGAGATAATCTTATCCGGAAACCGTTTTGCCATGTCATTTACCAGGTCAATGACAGGCCCGGACGGACTTTCCTCTGCTTCAATGATTGCGTGACATTTAGCGCATTGACAATACGAAAAGTTGTCGTTCTGACTCACCGACCATTTCTGTTTTTCCGGTTGCAATTGCATTTCGGCTTTCAGCTTTGTCGCAATGATTTCACGCACTTCAGGATGGCTTGGACAGAGTTGATCGATACTGCGTTGTCCATTAATCAGAGCAAAATACTCCGGATGTTTTTCGAAGTATTCCTCCCAGGGCAAAAGGCGGTGAAAGGTATGAACGAAATAGCCATTCGGATACACTTCCTCAATGCTGTTTAACCTATGCCAATCCCTGAATTCCTGATCTTCTCCGTAGTACAGGTTGATGATGCGCACGTCATTTTTTGGAACTTCCGACAACCTGATTAGAGGTAGAGAAATATCGTTTTGTTTTGGTATAACCTTATACGTCGGACTCAGGTAGCTACAACCCAGGTATTGTTCCAGAAGATGAATTGTCGCATATGTGCATCCTTTCCGGCTGCCGCCCGAAATTTCAATCGTTTTTTTGTCGATAGCTATCTCGTATCCGTCCGGGTGAAGAGAAGTGTTTTCGAAGATTTTAATCGTCGTTTTCTTAGTTGGAAGGGATGCCATACCCACTTTCGTTCCATTGATTTCCAACAAGTACTTCTTCAGTAATTCGAATGCGTTTTTTTGGTCAGCGGAATTGCGGTCGCTTAAGAATACCGATGCAGATGAATTTGCCTTCAGGATAAATGTTTCAGTCGCCCGGGACGATAATCCTATCAGGAGAAAAAAAAGAAAGAGGAGTTGTTTCATATGACTACGAAGTTGAACAATTAAAATGAATTGAAAATGGAGAATTGAGAACCTACCTATCGGCAGACAGGTTGAGAAGTATTGTGCTCCGGCACAAGCAAATTCTATGACTTTTATATCTTTTCAATTTTACAATTCTCCATTTTCCATTTTACAATAGTTATCTTTGCACCTGTCTGCCGACAAAGGCAGGACCGAATAAACTCTCAAAAACATGTTTGAAAATCTTACCGACAAATTCGAACGCGCCTTTAAAGTCCTGAAAGGACATGGTCAGATTACTGAAATTAACGTAGCTGAAACGCTGAAAGAAGTGCGTAGAGCGCTCTTGGATGCCGACGTTAACTTCAAGACTGCCAAGGATTTTACCGTTCGTGTGAAGGACAAGGCGATGGGAGCAAACGTGTTGACTTCCATTTCACCGGGACAATTGATGGTGAAAATCTGCCACGAAGAGTTGGTGGAATTGATGGGAGGAAACGAAAGCGAAATCGTTGTTCAGGGAAATCCGGGAATCGTGTTGATGTCGGGTCTGCAAGGTTCCGGTAAGACAACGTTCTCCGGAAAACTGGCAAATTACCTGAAGACCAAGAAAGGGAAGAAGCCGTTGTTGGTTGCCTGTGACGTTTATCGTCCGGCGGCGATTGACCAGTTGCACGTACTTGGTGAGCAATTGGGAATTGAAGTTTATTCCAATAAAGAAGAAAAAGATCCGGTTAAGATTGCTCAGGCAGCGGTTATTCACGCCCGCAGCAACGGATTCAATGTAGTAATTGTCGATACTGCCGGTCGTTTGGCAGTTGATGAGGCAATGATGGACGAAATTGCTCGCGTAAAAGCGGCGTTGAATCCAACGGAAACCTTGTTCGTTGTAGATTCTATGACGGGACAAGATGCTGTAAATACAGCAAAAGCGTTCAACGATCGCATCAACTTTGACGGAGTTGTTCTGACGAAACTGGATGGTGATACTCGTGGTGGAGCGGCGCTTTCCATCAAAGCAATCGTAGACAAACCGATCAAGTTTGTTGGTACCGGTGAGAAAATGGATGCGCTTGACGTATTCTATCCGAAACGTATGGCAGACCGTATCCTCGGAATGGGGGACGTTGTCTCGTTGGTAGAACGTGCACAGGAGCAGTTCAACGAAGAAGAAGCGAAAAAACTTCAACGTAAAATTCAGAAAGATCAATTCGATTTCAACGATTTCCTTGCTCAGATTCAACAAATCAAAAACATGGGTAACATGAAAGATTTGATGGGGATGATTCCAGGAATGGGAAAAGCGGTGAAGGATGTAGATATTCAGGACGATGCATTCAAGCATGTTGAAGCGATTATTTATTCGATGACTCCGAAAGAGCGTACGAATCCGACGATCATCAATGGTCAGCGTAAAAATCGTATCGCAGCAGGATCCGGAAGATCAGTTCAGGAGGTCAACAAATTGTTGAAGCAGTTTGAAGACACGAAGAAAATGATGAAAATGATGAGCAATCCGAAGAACATGATGGGCATGATGAAACAAATGCGCGGAATGAAAGGCGGAATGCCGGGAATGTAAGTGAATTATAAATGATCAATTGAATAATTATCAATATCCGGCGTCTCGGAAAAGTAACTCTTGATAATTGATAATTTCTTCATTCATAATTTAGAAGATGATCGATTTCCCCCTCACATCAACGGACATCTATTCAGCGGCGTTCCGCGAGCGAGGGATTCATACATTTTCTGAAGCTTGTACTTATATTCAGCAATTGCCTTACGGTCGCAATGCCAATCGTCACGATTTTGGGTTGGTGCTGACAGAAGGTAAAGGAACCTGTTCTTCCAAACATGCATTATTGGCTTACCTTGCTGATGAAAATAAGGTTCCGGAAGTAGAACTGATTGTTGGAATTTTCTTGATGAGCCCGGAAACGCATCCGAAATTGGCTTCGTTCTTTTCCGATAAACCATACGATTGTATTCCTGAAGCGCATTGTTACCTGCGTTATAACGGACAACGCTTCGATTTTACTGCTCCAGGCTTCGACATGGAACGGATCACCCCGAAAATTGTGCGCGAACAGCGTGCGGAGCCGAACCAATTGATAGAGTGGAAGCCGAACATTCACCGACATTATATGGAAGGTTGGCTACGCAGAAATCCGCAGATTGATCGAACGATTGATGAGTTGTGGGCGGAGCGGGAAGAGATTATTGCTTCGTTATAAATTCCTCTTTTTGGGAAACGAATAAACGAATAAACGTGTAAATGAATTCGTTTACAGGTACTGATTTTTCTGGTGTTTCAGCTTTTTCCTTTTCCTCTTTTTGCTTTCTTCTTCTTTCCATTTTTCAATGGCAATCCAGCCTCATTCCACGCCATAATTCCTCCCGACAGGTGAATCACCTTCGTGAATCCATTTGCAAGCATCCAATCCATAGCGTAGGAACTGCGTCTTCCGCTTTTGCAGTAGATATAGACCGTCTCAGCTTTATCCAATTTCAGAATTTCCTGTTGAAACGAAAGGCTATCCTCCCAGTTGATATTCACCGCACCTGAAATGAATCCGGTTTTGAATTCTTCGGGAGTACGTACATCAACCAACAGGACTTTCGATTGAACTGCCGCCTGGAATAAACGGGGATCGAGTGCTTCTTTCTGCGAGAAGGAAAATGAAGCGACGAATAAAAAAGCAACTAGAGAACTAAACTTCATTCAATAAAAATAGAAGATATTAATTCAACCACATAACGACATAGCAAAACATAATCACATAGTTTATTGTTTGAATAAATTTAGATATAGCATTAGTCGTAACACGATTCATTAAATCGCTATGGATCTATGGACAAAAACTATGTAGCCATGTGTTTAATTCCAATTTTGATCAACTTTGGTTTTCGTTCAATTCATTATTTTCAACCCATGAAAACACACGTATTTTCCCTTGCCCTATTATTCTTTGCTGGCGTTTCCTTCGCTCAGGAATCTGTTTCTTACCAAAAACCGCCAAAAGAAATTTTGGAATTGGTGGATGTTGAACGCGCCCCATCGGTGATGATGGACAGCAAAAAACAAAACCTGGTGTACCAATACAGCCCGATGTATAAAAGTATTGAGGAAGTTTCCGAGCCGGAACTGAAATTGGCCGGACAAAGAATCAACCCGAAGACGAACATGGTTTCCGGAGCACGGTATGTGACCAGGTTGACTGTTCAGCTGAATCGTACCGGAGAACCGAAATTGGTTCAGGGATTCCCTGCAAACGCAAAATTGGTGAACCTGACCTGGAGTCCTGATGAGCAAAGCATTGCATGTGGAAACATTACTTCTGAAGGAGTAGAATTGTGGGTGATTGATATCAAAACACAACAAGCTAAACGCCTTTCGCAAGCGAACTTGAATGCGAATCTTGGAACGTTCTTCAATTGGTTTGCGGATTCAAAATCGTTGTTGGTACACGTGCTGCCATCCAAACCGAATTACATTGATGCGTTAACTAGTGTTCCAACGGGACCTTCGGTTTCTGTTAGCGATGGTTCCAAGGCGCAAAACAGAACATATCCGGATTTGCTGAAGAGTCAGCTCGATGAACAGAATTTTGAACTGATGGCAACTTCGGAACTCTGGAAAATCGGTGTTGATGGTAAAACTTCTAAATGGATGTCGGCTGGATTGTACACTCGTGAAAGCTTTTCTCCTGACGGAAATTACATTTTGGTGAATACCATACTTAAACCGTTTTCGTACGCCGTTCCTTGGTCGCGTTTTGCCATGAAAACTGAAATTTACGATTTGAGCGGAAAGTTGGTTCAATCTGTTGAATCACGCCCTGTTCTGGATAAACTTCCAAAAGGATTTATGGCGGTTGAAGCCAATCGTCGCTCGATTGGCTGGCGTTCGGATGAGCCGGCTACACTTACGTTTGTGTTGGCGTTGGATGGGGGAGATCCGGAAGTAAAAGTGGACTTTCGTGATGAAGTGTATACCTGGAAAGCTCCGTTTGGTAAATCTGACCTAAAGTCATTCGTCAAAACTCCCCAACGTTATGCCGGAATCATATGGGGAAACGCAAGTGTGTGTATTGTTTACGATTCCTGGTACAACACCCGAAATGAGAAAACCTATTTGTTCAATCCGTCTGCTCCTGAAAAAGGATTAACTGTTTTGTTCGACAGAAACTCACAAGACGAATATGCGAATCCGGGGAATTTTGAAACGGTGCGAAATCAATACGGTCGCTATGTACTTCAACTGAATGGAATGGATACATATATGGTCGGAGAAGGATTTACGGAGAAGGGACAATTTCCGTTTGTGAATCAGTTCAACCTTCAGACAAAATCAGTGAAAACGCTTTATCGTTCTTCCTATACCGATAAACTTGAATCCATTTCGGGAATTATTGACCTGAAGAAAGGGGAGTTGCTGGTACGTATCGAAGCTCCGACGGAATATCCGAACTATTACATTCGCAAAATGAGTGGCAAAGCGGCTCCTGTTGCAATTACGCAATTCAAAAATCCGTTTGCAGCGATGAATGGTGTTTCGAAAGAGGTGATTACGTACAAACGTGCTGATGGATTGGAATTGACAGCTACACTTTACCTGCCTGCGGGCTACGATAAGCAGAAGAAAGAGAAATTACCAATGGTCATGTGGGCTTATCCACAGGAATTCAAGGACAAAAACAGCGCGTCGCAGAATACGAAAAACCCGAATGAATTTATCTTCCCGAATTACGGTTCACCGATTTATTGGGTGATGCGCGGTTATGCGGTTTTGGATGATGCGTCTTTCCCAATTGTAGGTGAAGGTGATGCAGAACCTAACGATACGTTCATCGAGCAATTAGTTTCGAATGCAAAAGCTGCAATTGATGCAGTCGATGCATTGGGCTATATCGACAGAAGAAAAGTAGCAGTTGGCGGACACTCTTACGGTGCGTTCATGACAGCGAATTTGTTGACGCATTCGGATTTATTCGCAGCGGGAATTGCCCGAAGCGGGGCGTACAACAGAACGTTGACTCCGTTCGGTTTCCAAGGTGAAGAACGCAATTACTGGGAAGCGCAATCGACCTACAATGAGATGTCGCCGTTCAATTACGCAGATAAAATGAAAACGCCGTTGCTATTGGTGCACGGCGAAAACGATAACAATCCGGGGACATTCCCAATTCAAAGTGAGCGCTACTTCCAGGCTTTGAAAGGATTTGGAGCGCCGGTGCGTTACCTGGTACTGCCGAAAGAGAGTCACGGCTATTCCGCTAAAGAATCCATTCTACATTTGTTGTGGGAACAGGATCAGTGGTTGGAGAAATACGTGAAGAACAGACCGGAGTAATTTAGCAATGAATGAATTATCAATTATCAAGTTAGGAGTGAGTTTCTAACTTGATAATTGTTCCATTGATAATTCATAATTAAAGAATAGATTCCCCATTCGCATCTGTTGTCAAAACTTCGCTCATGTAATCGAAGAACGGACGCAGTTCACGGAAAGTATCACTGAGTTTTTTGGCAAAATCCGGTTGAAGGATTTCCTTATCGGAGAAGTTGTGTTTCAGAATGAACTGTTTACGACGAAGCAGGTCAATTGCCGGATGATTCTTATCAAATCCTTTCGGCGCTGTTTTTACTTCGTCTCCACGCAGGCGCTCAAAGTTTTTTACAATACCAGGCTGAGAAAGAACATCGTTCCATTCTTCGTAATTGAAATCAATATCCTCACGAATGCGTTTCAAATCATCAGGTTCCGGAGCGAAGAAACCTCCAGCCATGAAACTGTGTCCCGGTTCCAGGTGAAAGTAATACCCGCCACGCAAGTGTGCAGTAGCGCGACTCATTCGAATTCCGAAATGTGTTTTGTAGGGTGTTTTATCTTTTGAAAATCGTGTGTCCTTGTAAATGCGAAACAAGCTCGCCTTGCCGTCTTTGGTATCAATGTTATCGTGTTTACGCATTTCGTTCAATAATGCATCTGCAAACGCAACAGTGTTCTTGTGTGCTTTTTCGTAAACGGCTTTATTGGCTGTAAACCAGTCACGATCGTTGTTGTTCTTCAGGTCTTTTAGAAAGTCGAGTGTGTGTTGTTGTATCATGGACTAAAGTTAGTAAAAGGGAAATTATCAATGATTGAATTATAAATTATCAAGAAAGTGAACGAGTACTTTTCTTGATAATTTATAATTGATAATTCCTTTTTTCACTATTCCACGGCAGTTCCTTCAAAGAAATCCGGATTCAAAAACACCGGAATCAGGCTATCCAGTTCGTAGACGTTCTCGTAGCCGTAACCGAACAAATTGATATATGTAGGAATATTCAGGGCCAATGTAAGTTCTTTGTAATTGACATATCTCGGGCGATATGATTTGGTTGGGAAATACTCTTCGTCGCCTTCAAAATTGTTGTTGCAATAAATCAGAATACGTGTTTTCGTGGAAGGAATTAATTCTTCCAGTCGAGCCTGAGTAAAGTCGGAAAAATTCAGGTGAATAGCACCTTTTACATGTTTAGCGAGGTACATCGAATCCGAACGTGTATCAAGAATGATCGTGTTTGAATCGAGCATCATTTCTTTAAACTGAGTATAACTCACAAGATGTGCTTCGCGATGTGGTTTTACTTTGTTGATCAGTTCCACGTAATCGTCAAAGCTCACATACGGACGAGTATCTTCATTGATTGTACCAAAAGTTGGTAAACTGCGGAGTTCTGTTCCCTGTGTCATTCCACTAACGGAAACCAAAACGAAAAACAGGTTAAAAAATACTTTCATGGCTAAAAATTTAGTGTCTACTACACCTGATTGATGAATTCGTTCAATTTTAAACTTCCTCAAATTCAAAATGTTAAGAAAGTTGAGCGGGTAACTATATGCATGCAGAATATAAAAGTCTGTATTTCAGCGCCTTCATTTAAAATTTAGTATTTATTTTGGCGCCATGAGAATACTACTTTTTAGCTTCACAGCTATGTTAGTTACTACCCATGCTAACGCCCAATTTATCCAAATGAAGAAAACCTATACGGGTTCTTACTATGGATTTAAGAGCATCGATCCTGCAGGACTAAACAAATTCGTTGTTGGTTTCAACGAAGCTTATGGTTCTGGTATGACCGAAAAATTCCACCAGTACAAAGGAGGCGAATTCGGTCAAACATTCACTACCAGTGGTTTCCGACTGATTTTCGGAAATGGAGAAAACAAATGGACATTGAGTACCGATTACGCATTCGGAATGGGGAAAGATAAGAACGAAGCTGTTTTCACGAATGGCGTTGAACAACACATGACCGTTCGTTATTCGACCAACTTCATCACCACCACATTCGGACGTACATTCAAAGAGAACAAGTACTGGCTGGAAGGTATGTTGACTACCAACCTGAGCAAAATGTTCGTTGAATACACGACTGTTTACCCGAACGGACAAGAGAGCTTCGGTTCCGAGTACAAACTGAACGGTTTGTATACTGCGAATCTGAAGACAATGGAGCTTGGTGTTCAGGCAACTTACAAGTACAAGAAGTATTTGTTGTTTGCCCGCGCATTCATGCCACTTGCAATATTGGGGCCGGATGAAAAGGAGCGCAACTTTGTTGATGAGCGCAACAACAATGCAAGTCCGACTGATTTCCCAAGCAATTATAACCAGTATGTAAACGATCCGGCTGCATACGAAAGCGAAAACGGCCAGTTGAAAAGCACAGACTTTAAAGGCTTTTCATACGGTTTTGGATTTATTTATTTAATTGGTAAGGAACAATAGTCATGAAGAAGTTTTTAGCACTTTCGCTTATCGCTGTGTTCGTTATCGCAGGATGTAATAAGCAAAAACGTACAATGAAAGGTCTGACAGGTAACTGGATCATCGAAAAATCCGAGCGTTTTGAAATTTACTCAGGTGGTTCTGAAGTTCCCCTTGAAGACATTTCAAACTGTGGAGATCTAGTGATTTCGGATATTCACGAAGATTCTACAACAGTAAAGAACTTTGTGTTTACGTACATTGATCAGTATGGTGATACCATGAAGGTTGCCAACAAATTGTATACGGATGACAAGAACAAACGCATTGTGTTCAAGAACGCGTTGTGTGATTCAACAGTAGGATGTGATTTGATCTGGACGGTAGACAAGAGCAAGAAGAACAAACAAATCTGGTCTGCTTACGGAATTGATGATGATTTCTTCTACTCGCCAAACAATGCAGATCCAACGGATGCTGACCACTGGTTAATGTGGCGAATTACGTTGAAACGAAACGATTAATCGATAAAACAATTGGAAGGCTCTCACGGTTGGTGGGGGCCTTTTTTTTGCCTTGTTCTCGGTACGTCAGCCGTGGCTCACTACTCGAACTGAAGGGCTATACAATTGATCCAATTTCGAACTGACTAAAACTCCTTGTTGGAAACATTCAAATCCACCAATTCTGTAATTCCGGGTAGTTTTCCTTCTTCCGAGAATTGCCAGTGAAGTACATTTGGATCGTTCATGAATTTTGGTTCCCTGCTGTAAGCGGCTAACCAGAACTGATACCCATCAAGCTTTCCCCTGAACTTGGTTTCGTAGAAAGACAATGAGGTATAAATAATTGGCTGAACTCCGGTTTTTTTCTTCACTTCCGAGCACCAGATTTGTATTTTGGCGATCAGATCTTCGTCTGAAATTCCTTCTTCTTCTACGTCTAACACTGGAGGGAGATCAATGGTTCGTGATTGATAAACAGAGAGAAAATGTGCCGCTTGTGGCCGGGGTGGGGCAGTGGTGTTGAAGTAATGATAAGCTCCGTTCAACACTCCAATCGCGTTCAGTGCTTTTCGGTTTCGCAGAAATTGTGAATCGGTATGGTCGCTCCCTTCAGTTGCTTTGCAATAGACGAAGTCGATGACGGTGTCGAAACGGGCATCACGAAACAGAAATTCCCAATCAATTTCACCCTGATGATGTGAAACATCGATTCCGACGCTTTTGTATCCTTCGGGAATGATCTTGTGGAAATGCGACGAGGTTTCAACATGAAGCTTCTTATCGCCCTTGAACGCAAAATAGCACAATCCGACAATTGGAATCAACGCTATAATATACCAAACAGAAAATTTGGACTTCTTTTTAGACTTCCGTTTTGCTGGTTTTCGTGGTGCAGATTTGCGCTTTGCCAAGGGATTCGTTTTTTGCAAAGATAGGATGTTAAACGGTTCAAGGTTCAAGGTTTAATAAGTGTTGAACCTTGGGTTCGATTGAACTTTGAATAGATCTAATATTCCACCGAAACCGTTGTGACGCTATTTGCCTGCAAAGGAAATGTCTCGTTGGTTACTGTTGTAATCCCATTTTTTTTCGCTGTTATTGTAGCGTAGATTTCAGTTTCTCTCCAGCGACCAAAAAATCCGTAAGTGGGATTGAAGTAGGTATCGTCCTGACAACCGGTATAACAATACGTTCCGATGCCGTTAAGGTTGATCCAAACGCTATCTGTAGCATCGAAGCAGTTCATGTTTTCAACGTGCAGTTTGAATTTTCTGTTTTCTTTCAGATAAATCATATGTTCATTCGCCGATTTGTGTTCAAGATCCAGAATATAATCCGGGGTTCCGTCACCGGGATAACCGTCAGCGTATTTTCCGGAACCGTAGAACATCAATGAAAACGGTTCGGTGTAATGGGCTACTTTGCGTTCCAGTTTGATATTGCCCGAACCATCAAGCGCTCCGATACCTTCGCTTTGTGCTGTGCCGGATTCATCGGTGTAGTTAAACGTAACATCTGCCATGATGGGTGTTTCCGTGTGGTAATCCAGTATAGTTACATCCGCGAGCATCCAGCGGTTGCTGTGTTCTTTTGTACAGGAAAAGAAAAGTACGAATGGAAAAATCAGCGCGGTTTGAAAAAGGTGTTTCATAAGTAGTTCTTAATAATTAATGGCGATTGGATTAACAATCCCGATTTGTAACGGAAAGGTGTGATTGGTTATTGTAGTGATTCCATTTTTCTTCGCTTTTACTTCTATGGTTATGGTTTCTTCCTGGTACTTTCCAAAACATGCACAATCGAAAGCCGTAACTCACTATAGTTGAGTTACGGCTTCGTTTTGCTACACACAGACAATTCTTAACGCTGTCTGGGGAATGAAGTCATATGCTTCAACTTAAAGATGCTTCACATTCCGAAGTAGTTGGAATGAAGAAGAGCCGAATGAATAACCGGATGTTTCGGGAAAACGAATCGAAGTGCCCGATGAGTATTTGGTAACTGGAAATAAAAAACCGCTACTCCGACCCGGCGGAACAACGGTTTCAATTTTAAGCTAAATCAGCGTTATAAATTCACGGGTGATTAGACAATATCTTTTTGCCAATGAACTATTTAGCGCGGTAAATATAGTAAATCTACCAAGGTAATTTATACCGTGATATAAAATAGTAGGGACGCGATGCATCGCGTCCCTACTACAATAAAGGTTTTATTTACTTCTTAAAATTCGGAG
This sequence comes from uncultured Fluviicola sp., assembly GCA_966211245.1. Lineage (GTDB taxonomy): Bacteria > Bacteroidota > Bacteroidia > Flavobacteriales_D > Crocinitomicaceae > Fluviicola. The sequence continues at coordinate 35,862 of CBIHND010000034.1, forward strand.
CTACGATCAAGTCTTTCGTTCCGTGACCCCATGAGTAGAATCCTTCTCCGGATTTTACTCCTTTTTTTCCAGCTGTAACCATGTTTACTAACAACGGACATGGAGCGTATTTCGGATTTCCGAAACCATCGTGCAATACTTCCAAAATGGCAAGACACACATCCAAACCGATGAAGTCCGCCAACTGAAGTGGTCCCATTGGATGAGCCATTCCCAATTTCATTACCGTATCAATTTCTTCAACTCCGGCAACCCCCTCAAACAAGGTATAAATCGCTTCGTTGATCATCGGCATCAAAATGCGGTTTGCAACAAATCCCGGGTAATCGTTTACTTCTACCGGAACTTTGTTCAACTTTCTTGAAACCTCCATGATCGTGTTTGTCACTTCATCAGTTGTAGAATATCCGCGAATGATTTCAACCAATTTCATTACAGGAACCGGATTCATGAAGTGCATTCCGATTACTTTCTCTGCACGGTTTGTAACCGAAGCAATTTTTGTAATGGAAATGGAAGAAGTATTTGAAGCAAGAATCACTGACTCATCTGTCAACGCATCCAATTGCTTGAAAATGTTCAACTTCAGATCAACATTTTCCGTAGCCGCTTCAACAACCAATTCTACACCTTTCACACCGTCTTCCATAGAAGTGAACGTGGTGATGTTACCAAGAGTAGCGTTTTTGTCTGCTTCCGTAATCGCTTCTTTCGCGACCTGACGATCCAGATTCTTAGCAATAGTAGCCAAACCTCTGTCTAAAGAAGCTTGAGAAATATCAATTAGTGAAACTTTGTATCCGAATTGAGCAAACGTGTGGGCGATTCCGTTACCCATAGTCCCTGCTCCGATAACTGCAACGTTTTTCATGAGGTTCTAAATTTGAGAGGCGAAGATACTATTTTAAGAAGGATGATTGATGATTTGTGATTGATGAATTTGAATTCCTGATCCATTGTTCAACATTCATCAATCATCATTCAAAATTCCTACTTTTACCCCATGGACTACAAAGCCATCCTCAAAGAGATTTCATCCGGTAAGTTTCACCCGTTTTATGCACTGCATGGCGAGGAACCGCTGTTCATTGACAAGATCGCAGATGCAATTATCGAACACGCTATTACGGAAGAGGAACGCGATTTTAATCAGACCATTCTGTACGGAAAAGATGTAGACATTCTGACACTCATGTCGGAAGCGAAATCGTTTCCATTCATGGGTGAACGCAAGCTCATTGTGGTACGCGAGGCTCAGGATTTGAAAGATATCTACGAGTTGGACAAGCTCCTTCCTGAATTGAATCCGCAGAACATTGTAGTGATTTGCTTCAAATACAAAGCATTGGATGGTAAACGCGCTTTCACAAAGAACGTTTCCAAATTCGGGATTTCATTTAAATCCGAGAAGGTACGCGATTACCAATTGGCAAACTGGATTACGAGTTACGTTCAGGAAACAGGATTCGATATTACTCCGAAAGCTGCGGCGTTGCTCGGTGATTCCATTGGAAATGAATTGTCGCGGATTGCAACGGAGTTAGAGAAACTTTCCATCGTCCTTGAAAAAGGAACAAAGATTTCCGAAATCCACATCGAGGAGAACATCGGAATCAGTAAGGATTACAATGTTTTTGAGTTGACGAATGCCCTTGCTGCACGCGATAACCTGAAGGTATTTCAGATCGCGCATTACTTCGATAAGAATCCGAAGGGACACGAAATCCAAATTGTTATTCCGACCTTGTTTAAGCTGTTTACCAACCTGATGCGCGTGCATTTTGCTCCGCAGAAAACGGAAGGTTATCTGGCTTCTTCGCTTGGGATGAACCCGTATGCGGCGAAAGAATTGCTCCGAAACGCACACAATTATCCCCCGAAAGTATTGGCAAAAAACATTGCTGTGTTGCACGAGTACGATCTCAAATCGAAAGGAGTAGGAAGCAGCTCTGCATCTTCCGGGGATCTGTTGCACGAATTGTTGTATCAATTGCTGAACTGATGCGTCGCTTTTACCTTGCAGACATTCCGACAACCGATTCGTTTGAGCTTCCCGAAGAGGAATCTAAGCACATTGTTCGCGTATTGCGCATGGAGGAAGGTGAAGAATTCATCCTTCAGAATGGTGTAGATCGTCTGCTGACAGTTTCCATTACCCTTGCTCATCCGAAACGTTGTAAAGTAAAATTGGTAACGGAATTACCCATTCAGCAACCGAAACCGTTTCACCTTGCCATTGCTCCTACAAAGAACACCGATCGCATGGAATGGATGGTAGAGAAGATTGTGGAGATCGGCGCAACGGAATTGTCGTTCCTGAATTGTGATCATTCCGAGCGTGTGAACCTGAAACTGGAGCGTCTGGAACGTGTTGCTGTTTCGGCGATGAAGCAGGCACAACATGATACCTTATTGAAACTGAATGGAATGATTTCTTTTGATGAATTCATTTCGAAATACCCGAACGGAGCAATTGCACACTGCGCTGAAGGCGATAAAGTCGCCCTTGGATCGTTTCCGTTAGAAGGTCCGGTACTCATTGGCCCCGAAGGCGATTTTTCTCATAAAGAAATCCAAACCGCGGAGAACAATGGATACAAAGCTGTACATTTAGGCCAATCGCGACTCCGCACCGAAACCGCCGGAATGGTAGCGACTGTACTACAAATTCATTCAACTCATGCGTAAACTGCTTGTTGCACTTTCGTTTTTAACTACCGCCGTTTCCTTTGCGCAGGGAACTTATCAGCTTGCCGTTTTGAAATACAACGGGGGAGGAGATTATTACGCAAACCCGACGGCATTGCCAAATCTGATCAAGTTTGCGAATGCGAACCTGAACACAACCATTTCAACTGATGTTCCATACGTGGACGTCGGTAGTCCTGATCTGGCGTTCTATCCATTCATTCATATGACGGGCCATGGAAACGTGGTGTTCTCCATTTCCGAAGCGGAAAATCTGCGCAATTATCTGTTGGGTGGTGGATTCCTGCACATAGACGACAACTACGGAATGGATCAGTTCATTCGTACGGAATTGAAAAAAGTATTCCCGAGCAACGAATTGGTTGAATTACCACCGGATCATCCGATTTTTCACCAGAAGTACAACTTCAACGGTCTGCCAAAAATCCACGAACACGATGGTAAACGTCCACAGGCATTTGGAATTATTGTGGAAGGACGTGTTGTTTGCGTGTACACCTACGAAACCGACTTAAGTGACGGTTGGGAGGACAAAGCAGTACACAACGATCCGGAAAACAAGCGTCAGGAAGCCTTGCAAATGGGCGCAAATCTGTTGATGTATTCGTTTTTTGGGGGAGAATAAGGAAAGACTTTAAGCCTGAAGACCATTGACTAAAGACAGTATCTGTCTAACGTCTTATGTCTCAAGTCTAATAGTCTCTAAATTGCTACTATGAAAAAATACTTCTTATTCACGGCACTCGCCGCATTCTTATACTCTTGTTCCGGAGAACCTTCCGACGAGGAAATGCTGCAAAAAGACAAAGAGAAATTGACCGAAGGAATGGGCGGTGAAGGGCTGTTGCTCTATAAAATGTTGAAAATCACTGTGCGTTCGGCGAACGATCCTAAAGCGTCTGCACACTTGAAAGGTCATGAGAAAGAGTTTCAGGTATTATCGCAATTACTCCAAAAAATGGATAAGAAAGGCGATTTGTCAGCGGCGGATTACCTGAGATTTACTACTTCATACAACAGCGTTCGGGAGTATGTAAAGGAAACCGACGAGGATATTTTTCCGTGTTTCTTCGACGCAATGAAAATGGCGGAAGGGAAGAAAGTGAAGCCATTGAGTAAATCAGCTAAAGCGAAACAAGATGCATCAGAACATGCTCTGATGTGTATCTTCATGAAGTTTGGTGGTGGCTTCGGAAAAGCGGAGGAGCTGTACGAGTGTTCCGAAATCGATACCGACCAATTCAAGGATTCAAAGGAGAAAGTGTACTTGTGTTTCTTTAAAGGAGTCATGCTTTTTGAAGGTGGGTTGAATTACCTGGCTGAAAAAGAGTTTACAAATAACATTGAATGGCTTGAGGATGCAGACAATGTTGATTTCCGTGAAGTAAACATGCTGTTTGGAAAAGAACAATTCAACAAGAAACAATCGCAAAAACTTGCATTGGCAGTCAATTACCTGTTTCGTGGTGTGGATCGCATGATGATGGACCGCAAAATTGACGACGAACGTAGCCTGGAAGATTTGGAGAAATGCGTAGAGTTGACTGATGAAATTGATGTTTCCAATGAAATTACGTGGTCTGTTTCAGCTTATGTTCATATTCGTCAGGAAGAATACGATAAGGCGATTAAGGATTTGGAAAAATTGAAAAAGAGTCCATACCTGGAAGACGAAGAGAAAACTGCAATTGACGTAGCGATAGAGCAATTGAAGAAAAAAGACGCCGAAGGAGCGAGCGAAGAGGGAGCCTTTGACAAGCAAATGATTTCAGGAATTGTTTCTGAAAGCCTGTACGGTTCAATGTCGTTTACGGATTGGCGTGATTTGCTCACGAAGAAAAAAGTGCCTTACGCTGAAGGATTCATGGATACCATGGAGGTATTCAGTAAGATTCAGAAAGAAGCTGCTGCTGCGGTAGATCCGAAGAACCTGAAAGAAGAAGGAGAAAACCTTTGGGATAAAACGAAGAAATTGGTGGAATAGGTAATATCCGCATAGGAGCACAGACGAGTTTAAAAAAACAAAAGCCCTGAGACTATCAGGGCTTTCTTTATGTACTTCTGAATTACTTCAGCGTAAACGTTGATTTTTCAGTTTCCGAATCAGAACCGCTGCTGTTTGAATAACTGTACTCGCTGACCCAGACCATTTCTTTGTTTTTCAATTGATCAATTGAAATAACTTCACCGTTGATGTCCGTTGATGTTATGGTACCATTAGAGTCGGTAATTGATTTCACGGTCAACATAATTGCCTCCTTGTTTTTTAGCTCGTCTTCTTTACTTCGTTTCAGGAAGATCCATGTACCTTCTGTGGTAACGGTTTCCCCGTCTTCCGTACGCGTATGTTTGTAAGTTCCGTCCTTTTCAATCACTAAACTTACCGTGTAGGTCGATGTACCGGTGGTAGTGAGTGAACTCCCGTTATTAACGATAGTCGTTGAGGAGGTTTCCGTAGAACCGTTATACGTAGAAGTTGTTGTGGAAGAATAATTCGTAGAAGTGCTTGTCGATTTACGTTCAGAAGCCGTCAACGTCCATTCACCGGCAAGTCTGGCTTTACGCGATTTGAGTGAAAGAAACGGATCGTTTTCTCCTTTTTTACAGGATTGCATGGTTGCCACTGCTGCAAAGAGCGTAAGGCTTAGGTAAATTGCTTTGCGCATTGTTATTTCGTTTAATGTGATGAATAATTCGTTTGGAAGGTCTTCGACTACTTCTGAGTGAAGGTCATTTTGTAATGATCTGTTTCAACATCTGAATCTTCCGTGTATGTGTAGTCTGAAGTCCAGATCATTTCCTTGTTTTTCAACTGATCGATAACAAATACGGATCCGCTGAGATCGTGCATAGTACTGCTTTCCCCATTCGAGTTCGATGCAGAAGTTTGAGTCAGGAGAATGGCTTCTTTGTTTTTAAGTTCGTCTTCCTTGCTTCTTTTCAGGAAAATCCAGGTTCCCTGAGCCGTATACGTTTCACCATCCTGAACCTGTGTCAGCGTATATGTACCGTTTTTATCAAATTCGATATTGAACGTGTAAACTGCTGTGCTCGTAGTAGAAGTTGTGTTCCCGTTGATGGTTACCGACTGAACTGTAGTTTCCGTAGCTCCATCGTAAGTAGTTGTACTACTGTTAGAAGAATTCGGGGAAGTAGAAGTGTACTTTGACTCCGAAGCCGATAACTTCCATTCTCCGGCGATACGGGCTTTACGTGTTCTGAGCG
>CBIHND010000035.1:0-41089 GCA_966211245.1 uncultured Fluviicola sp.
CTCCGGAACTGTTCCGAGGTAGATGTTCGTTTGGAAAAGACCGTATTTTCCCTTCTTTCCAAAATCTTTTCTGAATATCGGTTGAAGAGGAATTCCGTCAACCATCAGTTCTCCGTTCAACACAATCCCGTCTTCACAGGAATATTGCCGTTTCAGCACGATGTCGGCAGCCAGACCATCGCGCCATGGATTGGAACAGGCAATTCTTCGGGCAATAAATGGTCGGAACTTATTGCTTCCAACGAAAAACAGGTTTCTATCCGCGTCCATCTGAATACTTCCTGAAGTAGCTGATTGCATCAGGTTGCATTTGTAGCATTTGAATGGACTTAGCGGCTTGTATTTGTATAATGACGAATCGGCAACTTCCGGAGGGTATTCAAAGTATTCGTCGCCAAGTAAAAGACAAAAGTACGCGTTGCCCAGTCGATCATATGTCAGAGATATATACAAGTGCCTGAAATCGCTGTTCATCAAATCTTCTTTGTACCCTCTGCAATGGATCCAGAAATCAAAAATGACTTCTGCAACTACTTCTGTATAGCTCAGCTTCTTTTCTTTTTTTAGAGCTGTTTGAAGCTTTTTTCCTTCCGGATTGAGGGCATAAACGCACTCGTCTATTTCTTTAAAATGTGCTCCCCAGGAATTGGATCGGTCTTTTGCCCAACGCGAATACTTCGAACGCTCACGATGCGTTGTTTTAGAGCGTTCGGCCATGTAGTTGGAATGTTGATCTGCTGGTCCTTGCAAGGAGTAATGAATAGTCAGTTCGGGAACTTTTGCCAGTTTTCGTTGTTTATTGATTTTCGCAAGAAATGCTTCGTTTAATGCTTCAACGTCGATGGTTCCTTGTTTGGTTTGTAATGAATCCTGGGCAGATAATGAGGACGATATCAAACAGAGAAACGAAAAAATAAATACCGGTAGTTTGTTCATTCTTCTGCTTAATGTTGATTTTGCCAAAAGGTAACTTTTGTTTTGGAAAATTAGTTGTTTTCCCTGAAAGCGTAACTTTGAATCATGTTACCAGCAAGAAAAAACATTAAGCCGGGAATGATGGTGGCTTTCATTCAAAAGCATCATCAACGAACCGGGGAAATTACCGAAGGAATTGTGAAAAGCATTCTCACCAGTGCTCCGACGCACCCGCATGGTATCAAAATCATGACGGTTGACAAGAAAGTGGGAAGAGTAGTGGAGGTATTGGATGAAGAGGAGGATTAATTCTATTCCTCAGCGTAAAGAATGTTTTTATCCAATGCAATCATTTCCGTAGCCATGTTTGCTGTTTCTGCAGTTTCGGCTGTTACAGGATACGATAGTTGAAAGCCGGCCATAACGCCATTTTCACGTCGAATCAATACATGTTGCTTTAGAACACCCCATTTTTCTGTGTACATCGCGAAAACGAGTTGGTGAAAATTCAATCCATGAAAAACGGTGTCGTTTTCTTCTAAAAGAAGATTCTTTTCATTCGCAGCTAGCATTTGTTCTGTTGTAGCCTCATAGTATTCTTTGTCACTTAAGTTGTCTTTGGAAACATCTTCCGTAATCTTAATGATGTACGATTTGCCATCTGCTTTATCGATCAAGCCAAACAACGTCTTCTTGCTAATGTCCAATGCCGCTATTTTAGTCCAGGGTTCGGCGTAAATCACTTCCAGTTTGTGGTGCTTACTGGACCAAGAATTTTGATTAGTGTCTTTTGGGGTGTTAATCTCTTTAGAGTCCTGAGCTTTACCACTGCAGGAAGATAAAAAGAGAATCAAGATGAGAAGATGCGCTAACTTCATGACTATTGTTTTCTGAGTTTTAGGTAATGCTCAGCATTCATTACGGGAATTAATGCATGTTTGAAATCTTTTTCATTTCTAGTTATCAATACGTTACATTTTGATTCCAGTGCTGAGAAATACTGCATAGCATCTTCAAAATCCTTGAAATCCGAATTTAATGCCTTTTCTACCGAAACGTCATTTAACGCTGATATTTTTGTCAGGACTTTGAACTTTCTTAGTTGTTCCAGGACATGCTTATTGCTTTTGTCTCTTGACAAGATATAATGCGCAGTTGCAAGCGACATCGGAGAAACATAGACTTTGACTTTCCGTTGATCGGCGAGCGTTAATACTTTAGCAATTGAATCGTAATAGGGAGTTCGCTCTCCAAGAAAATCGATGACAACATTGGTGTCCAGAAATACGATGTCCATAATTATTTGTACTTCTTGTCAAGGTGTTTACCATACTCAGCACGGTGATCAAGGTCAGCGGCGATAGTGTGACCAGCTGAAATGCTTCTTACGTATGGTGAAATTTCAATATCCTCGTTGGAATCTTCAACAGTAAGGGCATTAAGGTATGTTTCGATTAGATCAGAAAGACTTCTGTTGTGAGACTTTGCGTAATCTTTCGCCCTTTTTATTGTGTTTTCTTCAATGGATAATGTGAGTTTCGTATTCATGGCTAACTGATTTGTCCCGAAGATACGAAAAACAGACAGATATACGTATAAAAAAGCGAATATTTATACGTGTAAAAATTGTGATGCGGTAAAGGTCGGAAACGACGATAACTTCTGCTATGACTTGCAAATGACAGCTTTCGGAAAGAAGACGACTTAAGTATTTTGCTTGAGTTCATGATTAATATTCGCTCTCGCCTGAATCTCAAACTTCTCATAAAACACATCTGTTTTAAAGATTCTCTCCATCTCAAGAAAATGCCGTAGTACTTTACGTCTTCCCGGATGATAGATCAAATCGGGATAAATATGGTATTCTTTTCGGACGTTCTTCGCATATTCGGAGTATGTATCCCAATCGGATCCAAGAATGGATAAATCGGCATCCGTGAAGAGATTAATATCCGGATGCTGTGAAACGACATGAGCTTTTGTTGCCAAAATCATCTCTTCGACTTTTTCAATGATTTCCGATGGAACGTTTAATTGCTCTAAACGCACAGTTGCCAATTCAGCGCTGGCTTCCTCGTTGTTGCTTTTCGAGGCATTGTAAATTGCATCGTGGTAAAACAGTGCGAAAAGAACGACATCCCAGTCCCTGATTTCAGTTTTGACTTCTTCCAGTTGCAGAAACAAGTTTTCCAGGTGTTTCAGCGTATGGTAGTGTCTGGACTTTTCTGAATAATTTGATTCGATCTCTTTCCACAACTGATCAATCAAATTCGGCTCGGAAGAATACTTCAGGCAAAGTCCGGTAAAGAGTGCCTTCATCATAAGAACAAGTATGTTATGAACGTGCCAATCAAAAGAGCCAGGGACAAAGCGATGATCTCTGACCACTTTGAAACTGCTGTTGAAAAGCGGTATTCTTCAAGGTGTGGAAGCAGCGAATACGAACGAATGATCAGAACAACAATACAGATGTGCATCAGGTAATAACCGATTTCAATATCCGGGTGGTATGGGCTAACTCCCCACCATGCAAATGCCATTAGAATTGCAAATGCAGAAAGTGATGTAAGCAAAATGGAAATGATGTTTACAATGTGAATCGTTACTTTTTTACAGGACAAAATGGCCAGGTAAACCAATCCGAATGCTAAAATAAAAACGAAGAGAAACGGCGAATTCCAAATGTATTGAGGTTCTATTCGGGATCCGTCTTCTCCATAAAAGAACGTAAACGCCGGAAAGCAGAAAGAAACAATAAATAAACCGGCATAAATTCCCAGTTCAATTTTTAGTCGTTTGGTTCTTTTGATGATTTCTGTGGTTGGCTCCATGATTAACCTTTGTATAATTCATGATAAACCGAATTCAAAAATATATCCCACTCTTTTTGGTCCATGGCATTTTTGAATTCATACATCACTTTATTGGTTTTGTCAAAAAAGAACCCACCAGAAGTACTGATCATTAGTGTTGCTTTATCTCCGTTATTGAATTCGGCTGTGGCGTAGTGGTAACCTTTCCATAAAGCCAGATTTCTTCGCGAACACTTCGCTTTCTCAAGAAGTTCCTGTGTGCGTGGTAAGTTAGTTTCAACGAAGCGAATGGTATCCGAATCGGAGAACTCCATTGGAAACTCATCCGTTATCGGTAATGTCTTCGTATCGTATATTTTCAGCGACTTCAATTCATTCCAATCCACTTTTCGTTTTGACGAGACAGAAAGAAAAGCGAGCGATACCAGAAGAAGAAATACGAAAGAGAACTGTTTCATAAGAGGTGATTTGATCAAGTACTAAATTAAAACTTCCGTGTTCTTCTGTGAGAACTTTCGTCGTCGTGGTTGAGTGTATAACACTCTCCGGCCTCAATCAACGGTGCAATGCGATTCGCAGCATCTACAATCGGACACGAATAACGTTCTGAATACGCGCAATACGGATGATAACTTGTATTGAAATCGATGATCACTTTACCGGAATTGAATTGTTCTTTTGTAAGAACGATGTCGATGTACTTCCCGCCTCCGTATGTTGTGATAGCACTTGTTCCATCGCGGTACGGAAGGAAATAGTAATTCTTCAGTTCCTTGTTTGTGGAACTTAGGTTTTTGAAGAGTTGCAGTGTGCAAAGCGTATCGCGAATGGTAAATTGTAACGTACCGACGCTTCTGTAGTATACTACTCTTTCCTTGCTCATTGGCATTACAAAGCGTTTTCCTTTCTTCGCTGTAAAGGTTGCTTCAACGATGTAGTTGGTATCAACCGGAAAGTAACAGATTTCTCCCACATGCTTTTTTTCTTCTTCATTCAGAACTTCTTTGAAGAAACGCTCATCGTGGATTTGACGCTCAAGAATCAGACTATCCGCATATGATTTCTGCGCGAAAAGGCTCATCGGAGCAACAGCCAGAACGTATAAAAGAAGGAGTGTTTTCATCGTTCGCCGAAGATTTTACTACCAACACGAACCATGGTGCTTCCTTCTTCAATAGCCAGGGCGTAGTCGCCGCTCATTCCCATAGATATGTGTTTGAAGTTCGGGTTCAACTTGAAAAAATGACTTTTTAAAACAGAAAAATAGGAGTGAAGCGTTCGAAATTCGTTGCGAACCTGCTCGTCGTTTTCAGTAAAACTTGCCATTCCCATCACACCGACAATGTCAACATGCTGAAGTTCGACAAATTCTCTGCTCTGCAGTAAATCTGTTGCTTCTTCCATGGAAAGACCGAATTTAGTTTCTTCTGAAGCAATGTGAAATTGAAGCAAACACGGAATAACACGACCGTATTTCGCAGCTTGTTTATCGATTTCCTGAAGTAACCGCAGACTGTCTACCGAATGAATCATGCTTACGAAAGAAGCCATGTATTTTACTTTGTTGGTTTGCAGGTGACCAATCAGATGCCATTCGATGTCTTTCGGAAGTTGTTCGTATTTCTCGGTCATCTCCTGAACCTTGTTTTCCCCGAAAACACGCTGTCCGGCGTTGTAAGCTTCAAGGATTACTTCAACAGGTTTGGTTTTGCTCACAGCAACCAGTGTAACCGAATCGGGAATTTCCTTTTTCAGTCCTGCAAGATGTTCCGCAATGCTCATAAACTTATTCGTTGATGTTGTAAATGGTCAATCCGCTACGCATTTTCGGTTCCACCCACGTGGACTTCGGAGGCATGATTTTTCCTTCGTCGGCAACTGCTTTTACCGCGCTCATCGGAACAGGATAGAGGATAAATGCAACAGCAGCTTCATCAGTATGCAATTTATCTTTCAGCTTTTTCAATTCGATGGTTCCGGGAATAAACTCGATGTCTTTTGATGTTTTCAAGTCTTCTATTCCAAGAATTGGTTCCAGAATAAAATCTGTAAGTATTTGTGCATCAAGTTTTTTGACTACGTCATTTGAAGCAAGTACATTTTCTTTTGGAGTGAGTAGCATTGCTCTGTAATTCAGCAATACTACGATTTCGTGTTCTTTCTTCGGTTTACGAGCCTTTGGAAGTTCTTCAACATTAAAGTTTTCCTTTAAGCGGTGAACGAATTCCTCTTCTTTCAAACCATTGAGGTGTTTCACTAAGCGGTTGAACTCAATGATTTCCAATTTCTTTTCATCGATGAGATAAGCGAGGAAGTATTCGTAGTTGTTCCCAACTGTTGAATTTGTGGCTACGAGGTGATCGCGTAATCTTGAACTGGAGGCAGAGCGGTGATGACCGTCGGCAATGTACAGTTCTTCCATTGGTTCGAATGCATCTACCAGTAATTTAAGGTGTTTCGGTTGAACAACCCACAATTCGTGCTTGATGCAATCGGTGGTCGAGAATTCGTATTCCGGACGATCGGCGGTCACTTCAGCCAGAATTGCGTCAAGAATCGTGGAAGACTCATGAGCGAGCAAAACCGGCTCCGCATTGAAGCCGGTAATGTTCAGATAATTGGTAAACATGGTTTCACGCGAAGTAAGCGTTGCCTCATGTTTTTTTATTTTGTCTTTTTGGTATTCATCAATACTAGCGCCTGCAATCACACCTGTAAACTCGTGTCCGTTTTTCGTTTGACGGTACACATAGCAGGTAGGCTCAGGATCCTGAACAAAGATTCCCTGTTTGTTGAATTGCTCGTAACGTAAACGAACCGCTTCGAATCGCTCTTCGGAAGAAGCTTTTGCCAGTTGCTGGCGATCTACTTCCGGGTGAATGATGTGCAGGAATGTGTACGGATTCTCGTCGAGCTTTGCACGCAACACGTGTTTTCGGTACGCGGCTAGCGGACGCGTTGACACCAACTGGGCTTTATCTCTGGTCGGACGAACCGCCTTGAAAGGATGAATTTTTGCCATTTATGCAGGAACTTGTTTTCCGAATTGTGCAATAATCAAATCAGCTAGTTCCAATCCAATGCGATCCTGAGCTTCATTTGTAGCCGCACCAATGTGAGGAGTAGCTGCAATCTTATCGTGGCTCAACAAGGCTTTCATTGGGTTTGGTTCGTTTTCGAAAACGTCAAGACCTGCAAAAGCAACTTTACCGCTGTCCAACGCTGCCAATAAAGCCGTTTCGTCGATTACACCACCGCGTGCTGCATTCACCAAACCAACGCCCTTTTTCATCATTCCGAATTCTTTTTCACCGATCACCGCACTGCCATCCGGTTGTTTTGGAACGTGCAATGAGATGAAATCTGCAGTTGGCAACTCATCGTGGAGACTTGTGGAAGCCGTGATGGGAACAGTTACTTCACCGATTCCAGGGAATGGTCCAACTTTGATGTCAACAGTTCCATTGTGAAGATTTACCGCTTTCACGTTCATTCCACAACCCAATGCATATGAAGCTAACGATTGTCCAATGCGACCGAATCCTACAATCAACAACGTTTTTCCACGCAGCTCAACGCCTTTTCCATATTGTTTTTTCAATGCAGAAAAGTCACCATTTTCCATGTGTTTAAACGAATGCTGAAGCGAACGGGAAATGGAGAACAAATGTCCCATTACCAATTCTGCAACCGATTGCGAAGACGAAGCCGGAGTATTGATTACCGTTCTGCCGTTTTCGCGTGCATACGCAACATCAATGTTGTCCATACCAACACCACCGCGACCAATCAATTTCAGGTTCGGACAAGCGTCGATTACTTCTTTACGAACTGTTGTTGCGCTGCGAACCAGTACAATTTCAATTCCTTCTTGGTTTACATACTGCGCCAGTTTATCCTGGTCAACTTTATCAGTAATTACAGTAAATCCTGCATTTTCCAATGCAACTTTACCTTCATTTGAAATTCCGTCGTTTGCTAGAACTTTCATTATCCGTGTTTTTGAGCGAAGTTTTTCATTACGTCAACCAATACCTGTACACTTTCAATTTCCAAAGAGTTGTACATGGAAGCGCGGTAACCACCAACAGAACGGTGACCATTCAATCCAACAATTCCTGCTGCTTTCCATTCAGAGTCGAATGCGTCTTTCAGCGAATCGTTTGTCAACAGGAAGTTTACGTTCATTTCAGAACGGTCTTCTGTTGCAACGGTTCCTTTGAACAATGGATTTGAATCGATTTCCCCATAGATCAACGCTGCTTTTGCTGCATTTTTAATACCCATAGCTTTTACACCGCCATTTGCCAGCAAGTGACGAAGGTTCAACATAGCAACATAAACGGAGAATACCGGTGGAGTATTGAACATAGAATCTTTGTCGGCATGAACCTTCAAATCCAGGTAGGAAGGCATGAATGGAGAAGTGGATTTCCCAAGCAAGTCTTTCTTAACGATGTAAAGAGTAGCTCCTGCAGGACCAAGATTTTTCTGAGCACCAGCGTAAATCAGGTCGAATCTGTTTGCGTCGATTTCTTTTGAGAAAATATCAGAAGACATGTCGCACACCAACGGAACGGAACAGTTTGGAATTTCCTTGAACTGCGTTCCGTAGATAGTGTTGTTCGAAGTGTAGTGGAAATAATCAACATCAGTTGGAACAACAACATTTTTAGGAATGTAGCTGAAGTTTTGATCTTCTGAAGAAGCGATAACATTTACGTCAACACCAACTTTCTTAGCTTCTTTGATCGCACCGGAAGCCCATGTCCCAGTGTTCATGTATGCAGCTTTTTTCGTCTCTCGCATCATGTTCAATGCTACGATGGTGAATCCAAGAGTTGCTCCTCCCTGAAGGTAAAGAACCTCGTATTCGTCTGAAAGCCCCAAAGCTTTCTTAACCAAATCTCTTGCTTCCTGCATTACAGCTTCGTAATCCTTGCTGCGATGCGATACTTCAAGAATGGATAAACCGTTGAAATCCAGAACTGCTTGCGACGCTTCTTTGAAAACGTCCTGGGGAAGGATACATGGACCAGCCCCGAAATTGTGTTTTTTCATACTGTGTATTTGGTTAAAAAACAAAAAAGCTCCCCGACAGTGGCGAGAAGCTTTTTTTATTTTTTTGATTTCGACATACTGTCAGAACTATTTTTCAGTTGTTTCTTTTTTCGTTGTTTTCTTCGCGGCAGGTTTCGCTGCTGCGGTTTTTGTTGCTGTAGCTTTCTTTGCAGCCGGAGCTTTTTTCTCAGCAGCAGGTTTTTCTGCTACTTTTTTCTCTTTTTTGGGTGCAGCTGCTACAACTGCTGGAGTTGCTTTTTTGCGTCTTCTGGTATTTCCGTAGGAACCGTTAACACGCTTCCCTCTAGCTGTTTTAATGTCTCCTTTTCCCATAGTATAGTTTAATTTGTAAGACAAATATAGCGTTTTCTCATACGTTGACAAGTCGCCGGAAAAGAAATTAGAGGGATAGTTTTCAAAGGTTTGAATGTTTAAAAGTTCAATAAGTTTAAAGTTCAATGGATTTATAACTTTCAGGGGAGTCGATAGGATAGATTCATCGCATTTCTTTCCGCTTACAACTTCTCTCTTTCCTCTGAAATCCGTCTCTCCAACTCATTTCTTACCACGGTTCCGTTTTTCATGTACTTCTGACACCAGCGAATTTTAACCAGAGTTTGTTCTTCTTCAGTTAAGCGCCAGTCTATTTCGCTGTTTTTTAATCGTTCGCGCAACGCCTGTAGTGTAAGTGCCGCCGAAACGGAAACATTGAAGCTCTCGGTAAAGCCAACCATCGGAATCTTAATCTGGTAATCCGTATGCTCTCTTACTTCATCGGAAATGCCTTCCCATTCTGTTCCGAAGAACAAAGCGAGCGGTTCTTCCATCGGAATGGAGTAAATATCGAGTTCTGCATCCGGGGTTAGTGCAACAAGTTTGTAACCGCGGTTTCGAAGCGAATTCATACAATCACTTAATGGAGCAGAGCCAAGGTTGTAATTGAACATGTCTACCCATTGTCCCGCACCACGGGCTATGTCCCGTTGCACACGATACTGGTTGTCTTTCTCAATAACGTGTAATTCCTGAACACCAAAGCAATCGCAGGTTCGCAGAATAGCACTTGCGTTGTGTTCCTGGTAAATTTCTTCCAGGGCTACAGTGAGGTGACGCGTGCGTTCAGCCGCAACGGTATCGAAAAGTTTTCCTTTTTCTTCGGGAATGAGTTTGTAGAATTCTTCGAGGAGACGATTGTTCATTCCGCAAAGTTAATGCTGAATGACAAATGTTGATTGTCGAATTACGGAATAGACAATAAAATACCCCGACATCTCTACAAGCTCGATACTTCCTGTTTGATGCACGGGGTATTTCTGTTTCTGTCCCGATGTCCGGGAACAACCGATTTCACGATTCAAAAAGCCTTTCGCCGCAATCCTCGGACCCATTCACTGCAAAAGCCTATAAGCTGCAGAATCCGATTCCTGTTGCTCGAAGCGATGTGTCCCGATCGTCAGTAATTCCTTTCGATGTTATTTGACCAATCTGATGGTTTTCGATTGTCCGTTGCCGTTGGAAAGCCGGACAAAGTAAACTCCTCCGGGGAGAACATCAAGACCGTCAAATCGGGATTCGAAACGGTTATTGGTTGGTGTGTGTGATGGTTGAACTGCAAGTATCCGCCCGAATGCATCAAGTAATGAAACGCTAATATCATCATCAGAATTCCCATACCAATTGAGAGAAATCTGATCCGTGAATGGATTCGGAGACACCTGAAGATTTGTGAATAAGGCCTGATCATCCACAGAGGCCGTTGAGAATTCAGTATATGTTCTAAGCAGTTCACGAACAACGGGAATGAGCTGCCAGGAGGTTTTGCTGTTGTCGTTATTGAAAACAGTAATGCTTTGGTCCAGTTGTGGGAAATACCAGGAAGATGCATGATAAGCAAGGTCTCCACCGTGTCCGTATGCTTCGTAGCCAAGAAATCCATTGTTTTTGTACATCAATCCCAGTCCATATTCTTCGATGTTTCCACCTACAGAAACGGTTGTTTTTGCTTCGTTCATCATTTCAGGTGATAATAAATCGCCACGCATGTAAGTTTTCATCCATTTGGTGCAATCGGTTGGCGTGGAGAAATAACCTCCGACTGCACCCGCTGTGGAATTGAGCGACATATAGCTCATAAAGAAGTTATTGCCGTCATCCAATGTTCCGTCTCCATTGAGATCAATCCAAACGTGAGCAACAGGAGAATCCAATGGCTCGAATGCCGGAATGGCAAAAGAGCTTAAGGCGAGTGGCGTGAAAAAACGATTGCGGAGTTCCGTATAGAATTCATTCCCTGTGGCTTCGTGAATGATCATACTTAGAATAAAGTAATTGGTGTTGCTGTACGACCATGAAGTCCCGGCCGGAAACAACGGAGGAGAAATGAACCGGTCAATCAGTTCTTCGGGTGTCCAGATTCGTGACATATCTGCCATTAATGAATCGTAATGGTTCGGGTGATTCAGCACATCGAAAATTCCGCTTGTGTGGTTCAGTAACTGGCGAATCGTAATGTTTGTATCGATGTACGGCATCGTCGGAAGCCATTGGTGTAAACTGTCGTCAATACTTAGAATACCTTCGTCATCCAATTGAAGAATGCACGCTGCAGTAAATGTTTTGGTTACACTTCCGATCAAATACGCAGCGTCTGTTGTTACACTTGTTGCTGGGGCTGAAACACCATCAGCATGCGCCCAAATAGAGCCGTCAGCAGTTTGAATAGCTGCGCTCAGTGATTTCGTATTCAGTACAACACGCATGCTGTCTAAGGTTTCCTGAAGTTCCGCGTCGAGTGCCGGATGAATTTGTGCAGTAGCTTCATTACCAAATAAGAGAACAACAAATGCGAAGATCAGGGAGTAGCGTTTTTTCATACTATCAGATTTTCAGGTTTCTGATGATAAAGCTAGGGGAGAACTTCCGGACAGATTTGTCCAAAACTGCTAATTTGATTGTAACTTCTAACTACTGCAGTGGATAGTCGAAGGAACGAGATAAGCCTGTCATCACGCCTTTGCGGCAAAAATAAATCAGCGCTGATCAGCGTAATCAGCGTGCTATTATTTTCGCAATTTGGTTTGTGCTATTCTCTGGGAAATTGCCTCCTAAAAGGGTGCGAATAAACCGTAAGAGAAAAACTACTTGAATGCTGCAAACGAACTTGGCGCCATTCCGTAGTGTTTCTTAAACGCTTTACTAAACGAGAAAATATCCGAGAACCCACAGGCGATAGCAGTATCGGAAACGGAGTGTTCTGCTTTGAGTAAAGTCCGGGCAAGATTCAATCGTTTGGAAAGAATGTATTGATAAGGAGAGACTCTCATCATTTGCTTGAACAATCGGAAGAAATGGTACTCGGACATACCCGCGGCAAATGCGATTTGTTCAATGCTCAATTGTCCGGTAAAATGATTGTCAATATACTCTTTGCCACTCAAAACTCTTCTGCACAAATCCCGCTTTGTTTCAGGTTTTACGGTTCGGATGGACTGCAGTTGTCTGAGCACTTCCGTTTGATCGGTTACGAGGTTTTCTGCAAGTTCAAAAAACAACTCGTTGTTGATCTGGTCGCTTGTGAACTCCTGCCGATCGATCAGGTTATTGACTTTCAGTAAATTTCTTCCGAGGGAAGTGTGAGCTGAAGTGTATTGGTTTTCCAGAAAATGATCGGTATGGAAAAAGCTTGCGAGTTCGTGGTCGGAAACAGGAGTGTCCGGTGCCTTAACGGAAGAAATAACTTCAGAAATGAAATGGTTTGCAATGGTAATGCACATTCCTTTCACATTCTTCCTGCTGTCGATTTCAACATGGGCATCCTTTTCTCCGTTCAGAAGCAGGTAACTTCCTTCTTTCACCGCGAATGATTTCTTGTTGATGGTATAGCGCTCTGTGCCGGCATTAACGAATTTAATCGCGAGGCCCTTTGAGTTGAACGATTTGTCAAATTCATTGAGAGACGACAAGTTAAACAAATTGTCGCGACAATTGAAGTTCACAATGGTTTGATCGTGATCGTAGAAAATCGGTAAGTCGTTGTTTGTCATGTGTTGTTCTCCATCAACAACACCAAAGTATCTAAAAAAGGTTTTGGGGAAAGGGGCTTTTCTTTAAGTGTATCAACCAGTGAATGAACTGTTGTGGTTGCAGCCTGATTTAAACTTTTGTGATCTTTCTGTATTTGTGGTAAAAAATAAACCACTAAGCATAGTGGTACAAGAATAAGTTAGGGTATGGTTAAATAAAAAGTCCCCTCTCGCAAGTACGAAAGAGGACTTTAAATCGAAATATAGAATTTCTTAGTTTACTGCTCCAGAAAGCTCAGCACCTGCTTTGAAACGTACTACGTTCTTAGCTGCGATTTTGATTTCTTTTCCAGTTTGTGGGTTACGACCAGTTCTTGCTTCACGCTTAGAAACAGAGAAAGATCCGAATCCTACTAGAGAAATACGATCTCCTTTTTTCAATGCTGATCCTGTTGCGTTAACAAATGCGTCCAATGCTTTTTTCGCATCAACTTTAGACAATCCTGCTTCAGAAGCAATAGCGTCAATCAATTCTGCTTTGTTCATAGTTTGGTTTTTATTTAAATGTTTTCAAAATATTTAACTCAGCAAAAATAGACGAATACTGTTCTCTGCAACAGTTTCAGCGCAAAAAGTCCCGTTTTTGTTGATAAATACGAGCATTTGTTGATAAAGCCCCCTGTTTTTGGGGCTTTTACGACCAATTAGGGGTTTCGTTCGATGAATTTTAAGGCACTATTTTCCAGTCGGAAATGCTGTTTCCAACCAACCAATCCTTAGTGGACATGCGTTTTTTGCCTTCCATCTGCCATTCCAGTACTTCTAATTCACCATCGGATAGTTGGATGGTGATGCTGTTTTTGGTTGCGGAAAGTGTTCCGACGGTTCCTGGTTTATCGGATTGAATTTTCGTTTCGTAGAACTTAACTTGTTTACGTTCGCCTTTAGTGTTTTCTAAAGTAGACCACGCAACCGGATATGGAGAAAGCCCACGAACAAGATTGTGGATGTCCTGAATTCCAAGATTCCAGTCAATCACAGTATTCTCTTTGAATAACTTCGGAGCAGGTCGTTGTAAGCTATTGTCCATTTGAGCCTGTGGTGTTCGTGTTACAGTACCGTTTTTTATAGCATCCAATGTTTCTACCACCAGTTTGCCTCCCGAAGGAATCATTCTGTCATGAAGACTTCCTGCATTCTCGTTTTCGCCAATAGAAAGCTTTACCTGCTGAATGACAGAGCCTGTGTCTATCTGTTCGTCTATAAAGAAGGTACTCAAACCCGTTTCTTTGTCTCCGTTAATAATTGTCCAGTTAATCGGAGCTGCTCCACGGTAATCGGGTAGAAGGGAAGCATGAAGATTGAAGGTTCCTTTCTTCGGCATTTGCCAGACTGCTGCCGGTAGCATTCTGAATGCAACAACTACAAATACGTCTCCGTTCCATTCTTTCAAATCCGAAAGAAACTGGTCGTCTTTCAAACTCAACGGCTGAAGCACGGGAATATTCAATGCAACTGCAGCTTTCTTTACGGCGCTTTCGTGCATTAGCTGCCCGCGACCTGCAGGTTTGTCAGCAACGGTGACCACACCCACAACTTCGTGATCGGATGCTACAATAGCGTTCAAAATTCCAACGGAGAATTCCGGAGTTCCCATAAATACTACTCGCAACTTGCTCATGAAAGTGATTGTTTTGTCCAGTTAAAAAAGCGAAGGTAGAGCAACGAAGCTCCTCCCATTATGATAAAGTAAATGTATTCCACCAGCCAGATGTTCTTCAACTGAAAATGCCAGACCTTAATAAAAAGATATGCAGCGAAGAGATAACCTGCTGTCGACATACATTCTACTAAAAAAGTAACGCGGGTATTTTCACTGGCACTGATCGTTTGGAAATAAACGCTGACCAAAGCGTACAATAGAATAGATCCTGCAACCATCTGAAGAATCACTGCACTTTCTTTGATGTGATCCGGATTCTTACTAACCAATGAAATAAGCGCCTCCGGATAGAAAACGGATCCATGGAAGGTGACCAGTAAAAATCCAACTGTCATTACCTGAATACGACGCTGAATGGTTGGAAGTAATTCGTATTTCTTTGCGCCGATATATTGGGCAATGTAAGTTTTCGTTGCTGCGGCAAACCCCCAAACGGGAATAAAGGCCAGGAAATAGATGTAGCGAATGTTCAGAGAGATACTAAGGTTGTCGCCACCCATTTGTTCGATCCAGTTGAAGAAGACCGTCCAAACGGCAAGAGCAACTAAGCCCTGGAACAGCAATGGTAAACCAACTTCAAGGTTTTCTTTCAATTGATTGACCTGAATTTTGAAGTGTTTATACAATCGGTATTCGGTATACTTTCTGCGCCATAGAACTGTTCCGAAAATGAAGAACATTCCACAGAATTCAGATAAGGCGGATCCCAGAGCAGCACCCTCTGATCCCCATTCCGGAAATCCCCAGTTACCGAAAACAAGCAAATAGCCGAAAAGGGCATTCGTGCTGGCCGTAATGGCTGCAGTAAACAACACAAGGTTGGTTCTTCCTTCAGCGAGATAAGTAGACTGAATACTTAACGTAACTATGGTCGCCAGATAACCGAAGCTCCTGATTTCAAGAAAACGTTGTTCGGCAACACACAATTCCGGCTTGGTAACCATGTAACTCAATACGTGAGGCATTACAAGGTAAACCAACGAAATGACAAGTACAGCAACAATAGTAAGAAGCAATGTGTTGTTCTGGAATACAGAAACGAATCCCGGTGTATCTTTTTCTCCGATTTTCCGCGCCATGAGAATTTGTGAACCATCGTTCAGGCCAACAAAAAGCATGTATAGTGTTACATACCACATGCTTGCTCCACCTGCTGCTTCGTAGGCTAGTTGATTGTAATGCCCAAGGTACGACGCATCAGTTATGGATATGATGGACTGAATGAAGCCACTCAGCATCATTGGCAACGCTACGCGAAGAATGTTCCAATAACCGATTTCAAGCATGTTAGTTTACCTGTACGAACAGTCCTTTTAAGTATTCGCCTTCCGGATGGAAAGCATTGATCGGGTGATCCGCCGGCTGATGCAACTGGTGCAGGATTTTCACTGAACGACCACTTTCAATTGCCGCGGCAATAATTGTGTTGTTGAACAAGGTTTTGTCTACCACCTGCGAGCAGGAGTAGGTCATCAATAATCCACCCGGTTTGATGTGTTGCATTGCCATTGCGTTCAAACGTTTATAACCCTGAACGGCCTGGTGACGCTTGTCGCGGTGTTTCGCAAAAGCAGGTGGATCCAAAATGATAATATCGTATGTTTCACCCAAATCACGGATAAAGCTCATGGCATCCGCCTGAATGCTTTGATGCTTTTCGGTGAATTTGTTCAGTTCAACGTTGTTATCGGTCAATTCAATTGCTTTCTTCGAACTATCCAGTGAATGCACTTCTGTTGCTCCGTTTTTTAATGCAGCGCAACTAAATCCTCCGGAATAGCAGAACGTATTCAGAATTTTCTTTCCGGTACTGTATTGTGCCAGCAAGCTTCGGTTTTCACGCTGATCGATAAAGAACCCGGTTTTCTGTCCGGTTTCCCAGTTGATATAGTAGGATACTCCGTTTTCCTGAGCGATGTGTGGAACTTCTACCGAACCGAATAAGTATTCGTCAGTTGTTTCCACGCGTCCCGGAAGTGTTTCCTTCGATTTGTGGTAAATCGCTTTCAGTTCTTTTCCAAGTGCCTGCTTCAACCCTTCAGCAATGAAAGCAATGTGTGTATGCATTCCAACACTGTGGCACTGAATAACAGCTACACCGTTGTAAAAATCAACAATCAAACCCGGAAGTTCATCGCCTTCACCGTGAATCAATCGACAAATATTATTGTGATCGTTGATGAGGTTCAAAGAACGTCGCAAGTCTACCGCTGCCTGAATTCGTCGCGTATAAAAATCCTGATCGATTTGTTCGTCTTTAAAGGTCAAAACACGAACAGCAATGGATCCGTGATTGAAGTGTCCGCGTGCCAATACGTTACGTTGACGATCTACAACCTCTACCAATGCACCGTCGGCAAGATCTTCCGGCATTCTCTTCAGCGCTCCGGAAAAGATCCATGGATGACGACGTTCAATGGTTTGAATTTTATGCGATTGTAGCTCAACCTGAGGAATCATGTGTAAGATTTTGTCTGCAAAGATACCTATTAGTGGAATTGAAAATTGATAATGGAAAATTGAAAAGATGGAATTACTGAACATAAAACAAGATCGTCGTCCTTTTCAATTCTCAATTTTCCATTTTCAATTAATTTTGCGTCTAAACTTTCAACATGTCATACATCATTCACGTTTACTTAAAAAACGCTTCTTTCTCTGAAGAATATGCGAATGAAAATCACAACGGAGGCGATTCTCCGGAGAACATTCGTTACGAATGGGAAGATGAGTTTGCAATCCGTGGGGATATTGACGATGTGGAAATCGTCCGATACACAGAGTATACATTAACCGGAGAGCAGGGGGAAGGAAATCCGTTTTCGATTACATTTCCGGATGTATTTCAGTTTCACTTTAAAATTGGCGATAGCATCACTCCGATTGCAATTTCTGAAAGTGCACTCGACGAATATACATTGGACAAGGAGAAGAAGAAGCTGTTCATTTACCTGAACGATAACGAAGTGATCGAAAATCCAATTCCGGGAATTTACCTTCTTGGATCCCAGTTTCCTAAAGAATTCCGAGGATAATGCTTCGCGTTTCTGACGTTTCCATTCGTTACGATCGATCCATTCTGGAACACGTTTCGTTTTCCCTGAAAGCAGGCGAGGTAGTCGGAATTGTCGGTGCAAACGGAGGCGGAAAGTCGTCACTCTTGAGAGTTATGTCGGGCTTTCAGGATGCGAACGAAGGTGAAGTGTGCTGGAACGAGAAAATTGTTCGCGGACCGGCATACAATCTTGTTCCCGGACATCCCGACATTCAATTGGTCAATCAGGATTTTCACCTTGATTTGTTTCATACCGTTTATGAAAACGTCATGCACGGGATGATGTACCTTCCCAACGATGTCAGAGAGACATTTACCGAAGAGTTGCTGGAGCTTGTGGATTTGAAACACCTGGAGAAAGAACAGGCACGAACACTTTCCGGAGGGGAGAAGCAACGTCTGGCAATTGCACGTGCATTGGCGTCGGAGCCGGATGTGTTGTTGCTGGATGAGCCGTTTTCGCACCTGGACGCTCATCTCAAGCTAAAAATTGGAACGTACTTACAGGAACTGGCACGCATTCGAAAAATGCTGGTTATTCTTGTTTCCCATGAGGGGCGTGAAATCATGGAATGGTGCGGAAAAGTTCTGTTTCTGAATAACGGGAACATTCAGCGCTCGGGAACGCCGGAAGAATTTTATTATCATCCTTCTTCCGAATATGAAGCTCGGTTTTTTGGTGAGATCAATACGTTGAAACAAGATGGAACTGAGGTATTGTTTCGTCCTACGGAATTCCGTAAAAACAAAACACTTGGACAAAAAGTGACCCTGGTTGCTACACAGTTTTGTGGCGTTTTCTACAGGAATGTAGTGAAAGTGAGCGCTAAAAACCATTGGGTGCTCTATAGTTCCAAACCTTTTTCTGAAATTAGCTACATTCAAGTCACCACGAAAGCAGGAAAACGGAAATGAAAAATCAGTGGAAAATCATTAAGCAAACCTTTGTTGAATTTTTTCAGGAGCAATCGTTTTTCCATGGTGCCGCATTAGCCTATTATACGGTTTTCGCAATGATTCCGCTGATCTATCTGGCCATCATGTGTTTCGGCGCGATCATGGGTGAAGAAGCAGTTTCCGGGATAATTGAAGATGTACTCAGAGAACAAATCGGCTTGCAGGATGTTTCCGGAATTATGACCTTCCTGAAAGAATTACACCTTGGCAGAGGGACATTTGTATCGAATGTCATTGGAGTGATTACATTGATGTTTTCAAGTTCGGTGTTGTTGTCTTCCCTGCGTACCAGTATCAATGAGTTTTACGATGTGCAGATCGTCATTGAATCCCGCTCGAAACGCATTGAGCATACCATCGGAACGAAGTTTATCTCCATGCTGTTATTGCCGCTGTTCGGTGTTGTTTTCATTACGCTTTATATCAGTGAAACCTTCGTAATGTCGTCTGTTCACAGTTGGTTTGGTGAGCTTAGCGGATTTGAAAATTTCATCCTTGCTTCCATGGTAAACATTTCATCCATCTTCACCAACGTAGTTTTATTTGCCATGATGCTGAAATTTGTGAACGATGGATTTGTGCGATGGAGATTTGCCCTAAAAGGAGCATTGTTTACAGCAATCCTATTGTTTATCGGACAGCTATTGATCAAGTATTACCTCAAGAATTTCTTCTTCGGAAGCAAAGCCGGAGTTGCCGGAACATTATTGGTGATTCTATTGTGGATGTACTATACGTCCCAAATCATCTTCCTTGGCGCGAAATACACGAAAGTCGTAGCCATCTTCGCTGGTGAACCAATTGCGTTCAGAGGAAGGAAATTCTCTGCGCTTAATGTGATGAACAACGTGAGAAAAGGAGGTGAGAAACGGTAGTTTAATTCTTATCCCCAACAACCCGCTTCAACTGTACATCTGTTTTTGTCCCTTCCGAATTCCTGATCATCCCCTTGATGAGGTCATTGTTTACGCGTTTTAACGTGTAATAAACGTAAAACGGTTCTGAACTCGACATGTTTTGCATGGTGAATGTGAAGGTCTTTCCCTTTGCCTTGATGTTTGAATAAGCGTAATGATCGCTAGTTGTACAGGTGATGGAAATGTCTTTTGGAGAAGTGGCGGAAATCTCCAGTCTGTCAACATCTGTTACATCGCTTCCTAATTCCAATCCCCAGTATTCATCCCAGGTTCCGTTCAGGTAACTGATTTTCTTATTGGAAGTAAAACCGAAGGACAACAGTCCTAAAACGCAGATAAGGAATAACGACTTTTTCATGTAAACAGGTATTGATGAGTCAATAATAGGAATTTTTACGTTTCCGGGAAAAATTTTCTGATTTTGTAAATGATTAGAAATTAATCGTATTTTTGATTAAAATTTTGTCGATATGTACCTGGGAGCCAACATGAAATTATTGCGCAAGCAATTGAAGATGTCGCAAGAAGAAGTAGCGAATGTTTTGGGATTAACACGCAGCAGCTATTCGGGTTATGAAAATGGAATTGCTGAACCGGGACTGGATACGCTCGTGAGCATCGGGAATTACTACAAAGTTCCGATTGAAGAGTTGATTCTAAGAGATTTTGAAAAGCTCACGGAATCCGAGTGGAAAGCGATTGAGTCCGGAATCTACAAAGACATCAGTGGAGGCAAACTTCGTGTATTGACGAGTATGGTGGATGCGGAGAACAACGAATTGATCGAAATGATTCCGCAAGAGGCGAGAGCAGGATACACAACAGGTTACGCTGATCCGGACTACCTGAAAGTGCTTCCGGCGTTTAATCTGCCGTTCCTTTCGCGGGATCGAAAATACCGCTCGTTCCCAATCGCAGGAGATTCGATGCCGCCTGTTGTGCATGGATCTCAGGTCATTGCTGAATACATTCAGAACTGGGCTTCGGTGAAGAACGGAACGCCTTGTATTGTTGTAACGAAAGAAGACGGAATTGTGTTCAAGATCGTGAACAATGCAATCGCGAGCGAACAATCGTTTGAGTTATGCAGCACGAATCCAATCTATGCACCGTACAAAGTTCATGTGAACGAAGTGCTTGAAATGTGGAAGTTTGTGAACTATATGTCGCCGGAATTCACCGATTTCAAAGCCGATGATCAGCAAGTCGCAAAATCCATTCAGGACTTACAACGCGAAGTACAGGAATTGAAAAGCCTGCTTATGGATTCAAAACGAACCGATGATCTAAAAAATTGATACGTTCTTCCATTAGAAGTTCACGCAGTAAATCTTTCAGAACCTGATGCTGAGCAATCTCGAATTGACTCAATATTTCTTCCATTGTAGATGGCGTTCTCAGTAAACCGATTACTGTTTCCCGGAGGTTTCCGTTGTCCAGTTGCTTTGCTTTACAATAATCGCACTTGCCACAGTCTTTTCCCGATTGACCAAAGTATTCGATGATATAACGTGGTCTGCAGAAATTTCCTTCCACCAATTCGGTCATGGCATTCATTCTACGTACTGCTTGTTCTTTTCTGAAGGTATAGACTTCCGGACGCAATTGAAGATAATCGTCCGGTAAACGCTCCCGAAGTAAAGTTACCGTTGGTAACGCCGTTCTCCAGTTGATATCGATCATGCCGTTTGTTTCCAGTTTTTTTAACTGATCCTGGAGTTTGGCCGGCGATAACTTCAGACGTAGCGCCAGGCTTTCTTCATCAATTTCAGTAAACTCTTCGAAAATAGAACGGTACAGTCGACACAATGCCGAGATCAAGGCATCCAGGTCGTGATTGCGCAATTGAAAGGCATACAAATGCGCATTATCGACAGCAATTTTTACGCGTGAACCAAGCATTCCTTCCTCACGAAACGACAACTCTCCGTTCATTTCCATGAGTTTTAACGAAACATAAACTTCGTTTACATTGAGTTCATAACGTTTCGCAAAAGCTGCCAAATCGATAGGGTAGCTTTCGTCTTTCCCCGAGCCAATTGCTATTTTCAGGAAATTGAACAGGGATCGGAAAATGAACTTTACGCGATCCAAAGGTGGAAACTGCGCTTCAATGCGCTGCTGCAGCTCTTTCAGATCATTCTTTCCCACAAATGCATACGTGTTTGCTTCCTTGTTGTCACGACCGGCGCGTCCTGCCTCCTGAAAATAAGCTTCCGGATTATTCGGTAATTCGTAATGCGCCACAAAACGCACATTCGGTTTGTCAATTCCCATTCCAAAGGCATTTGTAGCAATCATGATGGGTGTTTTTTCTTCCATCCACGAACTCATGGATTTTGAACGTTCCTTTTGGTTCAATCCACCGTGATAAATAGCTACCGGAAGTTTCGCTGCCGCCAGGTGTTTTGCCACTGCCTTTACGCTTTTGCGTGTCTGGCAATAAATGATTCCAACTTGTCCGGAATGCTGCGAACAAGCAGTCAGCAATGCGTTGAGTTTGTTTTCGACACGATAGATCTCGTAGGACAAGTTGCTTCGCTCAAAAGACGCTTCGAAGAGCTGTGGATCTTTGAGTTGAAGCAGAGTAGCGATGTCTTCTTTTACTTTGGGCGTTGCAGTTGCTGTAAGCGCCATAATTGGTACTTGCGGATGCCATTCGCGAATCACAGAGATCTGAGTATACGATGGGCGGAAATCGTGTCCCCATTCGGAAATACAATGCGCTTCGTCGACTACGATCAATCCAAGTTCCATGAGTTTTACACGTTCCCGAAACAAATCTGTTTGAATCCGTTCGGGCGAGACATACAGAAAATCGAGTCCACCAAAGCGCGCATTGTCCAACGTTGCATCCATTTCACGGTAACTCATTCCGCTTGTGAGGGCTGCAGCTCTAATTCCACGTTGTTTCAATTGCGAAACCTGATCCTCCATCAGGGCAATCAGCGGTGAAATGACAATGCAAATCCCTTCACGGGCAATTCCAGGTACCTGAAAACACACCGACTTTCCTCCTCCGGTGGGAAGAAGAGCGAGCACATCTTTTCCATAAATTGCAGCATCAACAATATCTTCCTGCAACGGACGGAATTCCCTGTATCCCCAGATTTTGTGTAATATTTCGCGGCTCTTTTGCATGAATAAACCCGATCGCTACTTCTTTAAATTGTTCAATTCCATGTAGTATTTGGGTTCGATAAATTCCTCCAATTCACGAAAAGGAATCAACGACCATTCCGGTGCCATACAGCGACTGTATCGGCCTTCAAAATTGGGAATAATAAAAAGACCCTCCTCCGTAATTGTGCATCCGCATTCTTCCCATCGAAACAATTCAGTAAAATCACAGGATTCGTAACTGTCATCGATCGCTGATTTCTCAAAATATTCCGGATGTTCTTTACTGAAGTAATCAATGAGTTTTTGTCCGAATTTTCCTGAAAAGTCTACGTGTGAAGACGTGTAGCCCGATTGCAATAATTCGTAAAGACGAACATTTTTCGCGGTTTGTGTATTCAGATTTACCCCATTTTCATAGACATTGACGTTGTAAGGCGAACACGTACTCCATTCTTCCGTGCGAAATGAAATCCAATTCGGACTAATGAACAGCCTTGAATAACGAGCTGAATAACCTTCCTCTTTTGTTCCGAAAGTACAGGTCAATGCTTTTGTAAAAAGATCCATGTGAACTTCCTCAAGCAAATAATTTGCATTCATGAGATTTTTAGCAACCAATCCTGAATCGATTCGAAACAGATCAATATTGGTATGCGTCTCTCTGAAGTGGCGTAATTTCACACCATTCTCGTAGGAAACGCTATCCAGAGAAGCGAGTTTAAAGAGTCCCAGTTTAATTTTCTGATAATCCGAGAAATTGGACGTTTTCGCAATGACCGGATTTTTCATAATTCTGTTGTTATGGATATCGGATTGCTGCGGTTTGGATAGAACGATCGGTAATGACTTTTTTCCCTGAGTCCAGGTTCCTGTTGGCATCGTATTTTCATCCCAGCTCGAATGCCATTCCAATGCGATGATTTCATTAAATGCCACCAACGGCTCTGAATAATCCGTAGTTAGTGTGAGTTTTCCATTTTCGATGAACCCCGAAAGAAGAATATCTCTGAGCTGATCTTTATAGAAGTAACGGGCATTCGCATAATTTCTGTCCCGACCCAAAACTTCGATTTCCATATAAATAAGATGATTTCCTATGGAACCTGAATAGGTAAGGATTTCATTTGAGTGTGAGACAGTTGTCTTCAACAAAAAAAAAGCGACAAGAAGTACGATATTTCGGAGAACCGTTAAAATATTGTGTGAAGTCATTACAGATTTCGTTGCGGACAGTACAAATATTGTCATTTGCGTAAGAAAATAAGTATTTCGCTCGCATTATTTTCGGTATCTTCGTACACCTATATTATCGAAAGATTATGCAAGAAACAGTCACCATTCGAGTTAACCATACTGCCGAATCAAAAATTTCCCAGGTCGATTGGGAAAACCTTCCGTTCGGAAAAGTGTTTTCGGATCACATGCTTGTAATGGATTACAAAGACGGTGCATGGCAGGATGCGGAGATAGTTCCGTTCGGACCTGTGATGATGCACCCGGCCATGTCAGCAATCCACTACGGACAATCTATTTTCGAAGGTATGAAAGCAAACAGAACCATTGATGGTGATGTAGTGATCTTTCGTCCTGAAATGAATGCTCACCGTTTTGCGGAATCATGCGAACGTATGATTATGCCCGTTTTACCGGAAGCTATGTTCGTGGAATTGGTCCGCAAATTAGTAGAAGTGGAAAACCAGTGGATCCCTACAAAACCGGGATACAGTCTTTACATTCGTCCATTTTTGTTTGCAACCGATGAGTTCATCGGAATCCGACCGTCAGAAACGTATCGTTTCATGATTTTTACATGTCCCGTAGGAGCTTACTACAACGAGCCGGTAAATGTAAAAATTGAGGAATTCTACACCAGAGCTTCTGAAGGTGGGGTTGGAAGAGCAAAAACCGCAGGAAATTACGGTGCGGCATTGTACCCTGCGAAGAAAGGACAATTGAACGGTTACCACCAATTGTTGTGGACAGACGGTAAAACGCATACTTTCATTGAAGAAAGTGGAACGATGAACGTTTGCTTCGTGATTGATGGAAAATTGATTACTCCGTCGGAAGACAGCGACACAATTCTACGTGGCGTTACGAAGCGTTCTGTCGTTGAATTGGCACAACAGTGGGGAATGCCTGTAGAAGAGCGTAAAGTAACGGTTGCTGAAATCGTTGAAGCGCACAAAAACGGAACACTTACTGAAGCGTTTGGCGCCGGAACAGCGGCAACTATCGCGCACATTGCTAAGATCGGTTACCGCGATACGGATTTGGTACTTCCTCCAATCGAAGGAAGAACGTTCTCCAATAAGGTTCATAAATACCTTGACGACTTAAAAGCAGGTATCGAACCGGACGTAATGGGCTGGACGTTAAAAGTATAAGGAATAAAACACAAAGGAATCCCGACTTATCATCGGGATTTTTTTCGTTTACAAATATGGAAAATGAGAGATTCGTTACTCTCTCAAAAAACGAACACATGAAAAAGCTGCTCCTCATCCTGCTGTTGTTTGCTGCAAAAATCGGAAGTACGCAAACAGTTATTGAATTTCAGGCTGCCGAACAAATGAGCAGAAAACCCATTAGCCAACTGCAAATTCGCGCTGTGATCGGGCAGGATACGTTGAAGAAAGTCTACACCAATACAAAAGGAAAAGCGTACATGACGGTTACCCAAAAAGATTCCGTTTCATTCGCATTCTTTCATGTGGCGTATGACGTTCAAAATCCGCCGGCTAAAACAATTTATAAATCAAATGATACGGTTCGGGTAAACCTGAAAATGTATTGGATTCGTGTGAACGAGATCGATGAAGTTGTTATCAAACCGCCTGGACAACCAGATACCGTCTTTCAATCTGACAGACTTTCTGTTCAGGATTTTGAATTCCTCCCGAATGGAAAGATGGTGTTGTTGACTTATCCGCGAAACATGCGAAAGGGAACCGAAGTGCTTTTGTTCGACGGATTGAATGTGCTTGGTGAAATTCCCGTAAAAGAAAAGGGAATCGAGTTGATTAGGGATTATAAAGGTCAACCTCATATTGTGACCGAGAAGAGCGTCTATGGGATCAATTCCAGGGATGAACGAATTCAGTTGTCGAATATCGACAAGCAGTATTACATGACTTACATTGCTCCGATTGTGGATACAACAGTAACCAAGTACTTCTTTTCCAATTACAGTTCAGTGTATCCGGCATTCGATTATTTCACGTATGACTTAATGGATTCTACTTATAAGAAGATTGTAAATATCGAGGACGATTTCATGATGGAACTCTACCGTTCGGAATACAAGTGGGTAGATGTCCGAACAAAGCTATGGGCGAAGGAGAAAGAGAATGAAACAGGAATTGATGCTGAAGTGTGGGTAGGGGCAACTTATTTTACTCAGAGTATTTATTACAAAGAACTTTACGCTCCGATGTTCGAGCGAAATGATTCCATCTTTGTCTTTGATCATTACAAGAACTGGATGTATCGCTTTTCAGCTACCGGAACATTAATGGATTCTCTTCCGATTTACTATCATCTGAAAGCAAAAGAAAATGGCTGGAAGAAATTATTGCTTCAGGATCAAACTACAGGGCAGGTGTATATCGTTTACGAGAATGCAGGGAAAACTACCTTACAGCGTTTTGACTGTGCAACCGGAAAGCTTGGAGAGATTATTCCATTGTACTTCAGGTATGCAGAGAATCTGGTAATCCGGGATAACAGGGTATACTACGTTTACAGACCTTTCGAATCGACTCAGAAGAAATTTCTCTATGATGAAAAACTTCCGAAAACATATCCATTGTTACAATAAAGAGAAGGGTGGGGCGTTAGACAGAAACGTATAAAAGCGCGAATGGAGTCCAGACGGGCGTCCGAACTCCATTCACTAATCAACCTAACCTAACCACCTAAATCATTACAAATATACAAGGAAATCCTTAATACAAAAAGAAAAAGAAGTTTTTTCGCTATTTTTTTTTCTTGAAGGCCTTAATAGCCTGATTTCATAGGGGAAACACTAACGTAATATGACGTTTCTTCCAAGCGGTCCCATACAACAGAGTAAGTCTAATGCCGAAACATTCGGATAAAACGGTTGTTCTGATGTGAACTGAACCTGTGTGTATGATTCAATGTTCTTTGTTACGCCGTAAAAATCGGTTTCCAAAGTAGGTGCACCAGAAAAAGATGGATTGAGAGTAAGCGTTGTTTCAAGCCCCCAGACATTTAAGAGAAAGCGCGAGATTTCAGTAGTGTGTTCCACGAGGTTCCCCTTCGGATTTAGAAAGAAATCAGCTAATTCTGTTTCATAATGATCGAAAAAAGGAGAAGAAGCATATGCTGAAACAATTGCGCGCCAGGACTTCATTCTTCCGTTTTTATCGTCAACAAGTTCAATGTTTTTTACTGCCGTTTTTGAGCCGTTTGCCTTTACTACAGGTAACGTAAGACTCTGTACACCTTGTGGTGTAACGTATTGCAAACGATTGCGGTGTGTTTGTTTTGGGAAATGTTCCCAAATTTCCAGTTCAACGGATTGATGTGCCGCCAGTTCCTTAAAATAAGCAATGCTTCCCCACCAGGAGATCGGCAGCACCACGCTCATATTAATGGATTGCCTTGAACACGCGATCCCAACGGATTCCGCTTGGACCTCTTGAGAACCAAACAACTGAAGCGCGACCAACAACATGATCTTCCGGTACAAATCCCCAAACGCGCGAGTCTGCAGAATTGTTTCTGCTGTCTCCCATTAACCAGTAGTAATTCATTTCGAATTTGTACTGATTGGTCTTTTTGCCATCGATATAGATAGCATTGTTCTTAATCTCCAGTTTGTGGTGCTCGTATGCCGTAATGATACGTTTGTACCAGGCAATGTTGTCCAATGTAAGCTTCTGAACAGTACCTTTTTTAGGAATTCTGATCGGTCCAAAATCCGATACCGTATTGTTGATCATCGGATCGCGCGGGAAGTAGCTCAGATTCGAATACATTTCCTCGTAAGTTGGTTTGTGTCCCTTGATATCTGAATATTGCTTATTGCGAATCTTAATCAGTTGAGCTTTCGGGAACGCCTTCTTTACTTTCGCTAATGCTGCCTGAGTCAAATGGAAGACAACAATTTCGCCTGTATTTGGATTAATATCGAAATCAATATCTGCAACGGTAAATCCAATGCTGTTCATTCGTGTAATGTCCAGAACGAATTTACTGTTTGGATCCTGGTAATACCCCTGATTTTGCGTAGGACGCTTGGAAACATTTTCTACAACGCCATTTACAATCAACTTAGAATCGATCACTTCAATTTTATCTCCAGGCAAACCAACACATCGTTTAATGTAGTTCTCACGCTTGTCAACCGGGCGATAGATCAATCCATAGTGATTTACCGGTACACCATCCTGAGTAGCGTAGTTTACTTTGTTGACAGCCATTTGATAACGGGCTTTTGATTTCCAGTATTCCAGGTTCTCAATAAATCCTTTGTAGAATGGCTCAGCAGCTTTTTCTTTTACTTCATTTGCCGTTTCGTTTTCACAGCGCTGCATGTCCTGTTTGGTCAAAGAAGCAACGTTAAGGTTGTTCTTTTTTGCCCAGTTCATGTAAATCTGATCACGGGTATTCTGAAATTCAGCGGCCTTTTCCTGTTGGTAAAGAACAAAACCTTCTTCGATCAACTTCCCATGATAATCGTGCCCCATCAAACCATCGGGAACACGTGGATCGTAGATCGCGGTATCACCGGAAGGATAATTGAATACCATTACGTCGTTTCGCTGTACATCACCGAAACCTGGAAGTCGCATGTATTCCAGTGTTTCAATGGTAGAGTAGGAGCGAATGTTTACCCATGGAATGGTATTGTGAACCAATGGGAAGGATAATGGCGTATTCGGAACTTTCGGTCCGTATGCTAGTTTGTTTACAAAAAGGAAGTCGCCTACAAGTAAGGTCTTCTCCATAGATCCCGTTGGAATCTGGAATGGTTCAAAGACATAAGTACGAATGATACTTGCTGCAACCAGAGCAAAGACTATGGAATCACCCCATTCTTTGAAGCGTGTCTTTTTTCCAATTTTATCACCACGGAAGCCAAGAACGTATGCAACAACGTGTCCCAATACTGGAAGTGCAAGGAACAACACAACGTGGTCGCCCTGAGTACGTTTTGCAACATCTGTCGGATTTGCCCAGTTGGTTGGCTCCTGAACCTGTAATTGCGGTGTATTGGCAATTCTCCACAGAATCAGGTAAGGAAAGAAAATTCCCTGTAATGTATCTCCTACGGAGTAAAATCCAAATCGTCTGATGTACGAAAGGTTGGCAACAGACCACATGTAGACATGAACACCCGGGAAAATCAATAAGAATACCCAGAACGGTTTTTTACATCCGAGTTTGTACACATAATAATAGTTCAACCCGGGAACAAGCGCTTTCCATGAATCGAATCCTGCACGTTCGAACGATTTATTCCACAAAGCAAGGTACGGGTGAACAATAATAATGAAGATGTAAAAATACAGTACGCTCATGTTTCTTAGGGTTTATAGCGACAATACGTCGCGCATGGTGTAGATTCCTTTTTTAGATGCGAGAAATTCAGCTGCGAGTACTGAACCCAACGCAAAGCCGTCACGGTTGTGTGCAACGTGACTCAATTCTATGGTGTCGATTAACGATTCGTAACGAATAACGTGAGTTCCGGGAACATCCGGTTCGCGAAATGCTGCAATCGGAAGCTCTCCGTTTGCAGTTTCTGGTAGCTGACCTTCAGCGGCAACCCAGGATGAGTAGCCGGAATGGTTTGCGATTAGTCCCTCCGCAATACTAACGGCTGTTCCGCTCGGGGAATCCAGTTTCTGCATGTGATGAATTTCTTCAACAGAAGCTTTATAATCTGTTTGATTGCTCATCAGGCGAGCCAGCAGTTCGTTTAATTGGAAAACAATGTTCACTCCGACACTGAAGTTGGAAGCATAAAGAAGGCTACCGTTTTTTGTTTCAACGGCGGATTTTACGTCATCCAAATGAGCACCCCATGCCGTAGTTCCCACTACAACCGGTAATTGCTTTTCAAGACAAAGATGAATGTGTTCTACGGCAAGCTCCGGACGTGTAAATTCAATCGCTACGTCGGTTCCTGAAGTATCAATGGAAGAAAGAGGTTGTTTGGAGTCGGCTTTAAATGAAATCGTATGTCCACGCTCCACCGCAATCCGCTCGATTGCTTTTCCCATTTTTCCGTAACCGATCAATCCTATTCTCATGCAACAAAAATACTATTTTGACTTCCTGTAATGTCTTTTTAACGAAAATTAAACGTAAGGCCGATTCCTACTGCATTTCCCATATAAAAACGGGGTTGAATGTTCAGAGAAATATCGTCGCTAACGTCGAAGTTTACAAAGTGAGCTTCGACACCGGCGTCCACGATATTCAGAACGTAAACAGCTGCCAATCCGACAAAACACAAATCTCTGCGTGTTCTGGAAGTAGCATAAAGAGAAAGTAATCCGTCATCGTCGTATTGCGTGAAGTTAATCGGATCATTGCCCTTTGCGCGCCATTCGTACTCCGTTCTCAATTCGTTTTTAAGGTGATTGTTGTAGTATGCGAAGTATCCGGTGGATCCAAGTCCTACCAGGATCAGTGGAACTTTCCAATATGCTTTTTTCTGCCCTTTAGGCATTGCAATGTGGTTGTAAATCTGCCCTGCTCCGGGAATAATAGCGGAGTAGAGCATTGCCTTTTTGAAGGAGTGCGTTGTGTCGGGTTCTTCAATTTTTAACGTGTCGACTTGTTCCTGAGCTATTGCAGACTGCAGGAACAGGCACATTGAAAGACACAACAAGAGACGCATTGATTATTTGTTCAGAATCTCAATGATTCGGTTCAAGTCTACTTCTGAAGAGAAATTGATCACAATTTTACCGTTTCCGTCCTGGTTCTTTTTGATACTCACTTTGCTTGAAATTCGATCGCTAAGGTGAAGTCGGAATACGTCCTGAGTAGGAGTGAGCGCAACTTCTGTTGATGTTGTGCTTGTTGTAGCAGATGCCGGTTGTGGCTCACGCGTTACTCCTGTACGAAGCAAATCTTCTACCTCACGAACAGAAAGCTGCATGTCGACAATCTGACGATAAATGGTCAATTGTTTTTCTTCTTCACCTGCAGAAACCAGTGCACGGGCATGTCCCATAGAGATCAATCCATCGCGTACACCCAACTGAATTTCAGCCGGAAGTTTTAACAAACGCAGGTGATTTGTAATGCTAGTTCTGCTTTTTGAAATCTTTTGTGCCAATTGATCCTGAGTCAAACCGATCTCATCAATCAACACCTGATAAGAAAGTGCAACTTCAATGGCATTCAGGTCTTCACGTTGAATGTTTTCAACCAAAGCCATTTCCAGCATGCTCTGATCGTTCGCAACACGAACGTATGCGGGAACTTCTTTTAGTCCGGCCAATTGTGAGGCACGAAAACGACGTTCTCCTGAAATCAATTGGTATTTATCTCTACCAAGTTTACGAACAGTAAGGGGTTGAATGATTCCATGCAATGCAATGGATTCGCTCAGTTCTTTCAATAGAACGGTATCAAAATGTGTTCTCGGGTTAAACGGGTTTGCTTCAATCGCATCAATAGGAATAAGAGAAACACCGCCCATTGCAGGAGCAACCTGAGATGAAGTGGTGATGTCCGTGGCAGCGTTATCTAACAATGCACTTAAGCCTTTTCCCAAAGCCGGTTTTTTCTTAGAATTAGTTGTCATTTCCTACTTGAAATTGTTTTTCGTTATTCCCGATTTTTGTTCTATCGTTTCGTTGTAAAATTTCTCTGGTCAGGTTCAGGTAGTTAATTGCACCTTTACTTGATGCATCGTGAAGAATAATGGTTTCGCCATGACTCGGAGCTTCGGACAACTTAATTGTTCTGTGTACAACCGTATCAAAAACCAATTCCTGGAAGTGTGTTTTCACTTCTTCTACTACCTGATTTGCCAAGCGTGTACGGGTATCGTACATCGTCAACAAAATTCCCTCTATTTCGAGCTGATCATTCAGACGTCCCTGAACAATCTTAATGGTATTCAATAGTTTTCCGAGGCCTTCCAATGCAAAGAATTCACATTGTACCGGAACAAGAACTGAATCCGCCGCGGTTAACGCATTTACAGTAATAAGTCCAAGAGAAGGGGAGCAATCGATAATGATGAAGTCATAATCGTCTTTCACTTTCTCCAAAGCTTTTCTTAGCATGAACTCGCGATTCGGAAGGTTAATCATTTCAATTTCGGCACCAACCAAATCAATATGAGAAGGAATGATATCCAGATTTGGATTGGAAGTAGAAATAATGAGTTCGCGCGGATCAACGTCGTTCACCAGACAGTCGTAAATATTTCTACTGTTTTTGGGGTCTAGACCTACGCCAGATGTAGCATTGGCTTGCGGATCAGCGTCAACAAGCAATGTTTTGTATTCCAATACTCCGAAACACCCTCCCAAGCTGATAGCAGTGGTGGTTTTTCCTACTCCTCCTTTTTGATTAGCAATTGCTATGATTTTACCCATGTGTGGAAAAAAATGTGGATAAAGATAAGGATTCTCGCCGAGTTTCTATCGGGCGAGAGCAATGAGTTATTAACGAAATTTCAATGAAGATTTTGTAACGTCACGCTACAAATCTTCGAATTCTACGTTCGAATATCCGGAAGTATTTCCTTCTCCTAGTTTACTCTTAGCAAACTGCACCGCATCCTGTAACCCCTCTATCACTTTATCGAAATCTTCCTTGTACAAGAAAATTTTATGTTTGTGGTACTCTTCTTTCCCGTTGTTGGTGGTTTTTTTGCTTTCGGTTATGGTAATGAAGTAATCGTTGTTCAGTGTAGTTTTTACATCAAAGAAATAAGTTCTTCTGCCGGCTTTTACTGTATTTGTGTAGATTTCACGTTGGTTATCTTTGTCAAAGGACATCCTTAATAAAATTTTAGCAATCAAGCAAATATGGGGATTTTTTTACTTGCATGGTTTGTCAGGTAAAAAATGGACGTCTGAAGTAACAGTTGGTGTGATTTTCGGAACGGTTGATTTTGATAATTTGATTATTCTAACATTTTGTGCTACTTACGGCGCTTTGGTGTTTTTATAATTGAATCGTCAGTTTTCTTGTCTTTATGACGTTTTTTCGCATTATAGATCTCTAATGCCGTCATATTTTCCTTGTCGGTTTTTGAGTTGGTAGCAGTCTTATCTTTAGGGTCTTTCTCCTTTGCTTCTTCTTCCGGAAGCATTGCTATGTGGACTTCACTTTCACCGTGCGCGCCGCCCAGCGTAGGGTCTTCCCATTTTGAATCTACGGTTTCCATAATCACATCACCGGTTTTCGGATCGATTTTGGTTCCCATCTTTACCTCAGCCTGTGTTTCGCTTACACCGATTACGTCTTCTTTGAGCACCCATTTGGATCCGCTGAATGTGAAAGCGTCGTACGACATATCAGGAACATAGTATTCATAAAAACCGGCCATTGTAGGTGTTTCCGGCGAAAGGTGATCGAAAATAATCCGTTCGTAACGTTCTTCCCAGCGCAAACTCATCACTGCTGTTTCCGAATGTTCAAAGAATACACGTTTTAAGGTTTCGTCGCCAACTTTGAACGCTGCCTGACCCAAACGAACTCCTTTACTGGTGAATGTAAGAACATCGATGAGCTTCATGTTGCTTCGGTTGGTTAAGCCGTCCCAACCCAAAACAATGTAGCTTGTTTTGTTGTTTTTCTCGAATGGAACGATTTGATAGTACAAAGCACCATACCAATTGTCGCTTTCAAGAAAATCTGTTGGCTTCGGATCGAACATCGCAAGGTTTTCTTTCAATTCAAAAACTTCATGCTCGTTGGTTCGCGGATCTTTGTGAAGAACGTATGCAAAGTAACGTTGCGACTCATCGTCCATTTCAACATTCCAGTTCACGACTTTTACCAATCCATCTGGGCTGGTAATGAAGCCAACAGTTTGGAGTTTTTCGAATTGAAGATCAAAGATGGTTGGTTCTTCCAGTGTTTTTGCCAAAAGCTTTTGAAAAGCTTCATTGCGCTCAAGTTTTTGGGTGTCGTCTTTTGCAGCGCGTAATGAATCCAATAGTTCCGCAAGTTCATCCTCACGTTCCAGGGCATTGAACTGACCGAATAGCGGCGAGCTCATCAATGCAAAAACAAAAACAAATATGGTTTTCATGCCTGTGTAAACGTTTAGAAAGAATGTTTGTTACAGGTGTCTGTAAATCTTTTACAGGTGCATGAAGTCTTTCTTCGCTAACAACTCGTCTTCAGACTCTCTGTAATCAGGGTCATCAACGCAGCAGTCAACCGGACAAACTGCAGCACATTGCGGTTCATCATGAAAGCCAACGCATTCGGTACACTTCTCAGTAACGATAAAATAAACATCCATGTCCTTCGGATCAAAAGATGCGTCTGCTTCAATATCATCACCATTCAGTGTGGTAATCATACCTTTTAATGACGTACCGTCAGAATAGCGCCATTCCGCCCCACCTTCGTAGATTGCAGTATTTGGACATTCCGGTTCGCATGCACCGCAGTTGATGCATTCGTCAGTAATCATGATTGCCATCGTTCGTACTTTTTTTTGCAAATATACACAGTTCCTACATTGTAGACAGCCATTTTCTTAAAGTCTTCTTTGAACTCCTAGTTGAGGAATTGGTATTTTTGCGCCGTGAAAAGAGATGATTTACTGAAAGGATTGGTTCAGTTCGGAAAGCTGTTGAATGCGCTTGGAACGCATGATTCCTGGCCCGGATACGAATGCGGTATAACAGAAACCGAATTTTCTGATTTGAAGAAAATGATGCAGAAGGAAGCGCAATTGAACCCCTGGTTTACGTTAGAAAATTTACAATCTGCTTTTAAAGGACTTGGTTTTATGTTGGCGGAAAGCGAACTGAAAGCATTCGCGGCTGCACATAAAGTGGCTGAAACATCCAGGAAGGTTGCGATTGTTATGGCCGGAAATGTTCCTTTCGTTGGTTTTCACGATGTGCTGTGCGTCCTGCTTTCAGGGAATACTGCTGTTTGCAAATTCAGTTCCAGCGACAATAGAATACCACCGGCTCTTCTCGCTTTACTGAAACAATGGGTTGAGGGACTGGATCAACACCTGGAATTTTCATTCGGACCTTTGAAAGATTATGATGCGGTTATAGCTACCGGAAGTAACAATACCATTGAAAGCTTAAAGGGATACTTTAAGCATGTCCCTGCGTTGTTCAGAAAAAACAGGACTTCCATTGCAGTTTTAGATGGCTCTGAGACGAATGAAGAGTTGGAATTGTTGTCGGACGACTGTTTTCGTTTTTTTGGAATGGGGTGTAGAAATGTTGGAAAGATCTTTATTCCTAAGGACTTCGATTTAAATCTGATTTTTGAAGCTTTCCTAAAGCAGGGAGAGATCATCAATCACCATAAATACGCGAACAATTATGATTATCAACGAACTATTTTGCTGATGAATCAAATTTCCTTTATGGATAACAATGCTTTCATGATGAAGGAAGATGAAGGTTTGCATGCACCGCTTTCGTTGATTTATTATTCGCGATACAGTAACTTTTCAGAAGTGGAGACATTCATCAGGGAACACGCCGATGAAATCCAAATCGTGGTAGGGAAGGGGCGCGTTCCTTTCGGTCAGGCGCAATGTCCGGGACTTACAGATTACGCGGATAACATCGATACGATGCAGTGGTTGCTGAAATTGTAAAGTCTGTTTGTGCTTTAGTTCACGCAGATAGCGCAGATTTTCGCGGATAAAGAATTGGCGGAGTGACTTGTTGATTATTTGATTGAGCAGATATTCGGAATCTCATGAATGATTAAATGCTACATCAGCGAAATCCATTTGGTATTAGCTGAGCAAAAAAAATCAGCCCCAATCTGCGAAATCAGCGTGAACCTAAAGTTTGTTACGTCAATGACGAGCTAATAATCTTGCAGTTATCAACATAAAAATCAACTTTATTAACAGTTTTTGTAACCAATGTTCAGAAGCTGCGTAATAGGGGTAATTCAAATCTGATGATATGCGATTCGTTACCCTTACTATCAGCTCATTATTGCTAGTTACTTCAACTAGTTTTGGTCGTGAACACAAGGAAATGACTCAGAAAGAGTATGTTGACCTTTGGTCGAACGTGGCTGTTGAGCAAATGACAATTCACCGTATTCCTGCAAGTATCACACTTGCACAGGGACTTTTAGAGTCCGGGAACGGAAATTCGCCGTTAGCAGTAGAAGGAAACAATCACTTTGGAATTAAATGTAGTAACTGGACTGGGGAGACCATTTACGTTGATGACGATATCAAAAACGAATGCTTCCGTAAGTATCCGACTGCTACTGATTCCTATACCGATCATTCCATTTTTCTGAAGAAAACACGTTACGCGAAGCTGTTCACACTGAAAATAGATGATTACAAAGGTTGGGCAGAGGGATTAAAAGCCGCTGGTTATGCTACTCATCCACAGTACGCAGGTAAATTGATTGATTTGATTGAACGCCTGAAATTGTATGAGTACGACGAAAAAACTTCGGTTTCAAATGGTGGACAGGAAGGCTTGGCTCAGGTCATTAAGGAAGAGAAAGCTACAGAGACAACAGAAGCAAAACCTGTTTCAGGTACGACAGCTACTTCAGCTACAACTGCTTCAAGTGTTACTTCAGGTAAAACACCTGCAAAAGAAACTGCGTCTACAACTGCGGTTGTAAAGCCGAAAGAAATTGAGCTGGATGAATCCGCTTTGGTGTACAAAGAGCACAAGGTACTTGAACATAAAAATCAGGTGAATTACGTTGTCGTTCAAAAAGGAGACACATACTATAAAATTGCTCAGGAGTTTGATTTGGCAATCTGGCAATTGTACTGTTATAACGACTTTGAATCAAAGAAAGATATTTTGTCACCAGGGGACATCGTATACATCGAGCCGAAACGATTCCACGCAAAGGACAAAGC
This sequence comes from uncultured Fluviicola sp., assembly GCA_966211245.1. GTDB lineage: Bacteria > Bacteroidota > Bacteroidia > Flavobacteriales_D > Crocinitomicaceae > Fluviicola. The sequence goes on from CBIHND010000035.1 coordinate 36,652, forward strand.
GAACACATCGTTTACCGCTACTGAAGACATGAAATTATGCGAGATTTCGCAAAAAGAGGCAATTAAGTTGAATTCGTTGATGAAATTGAACGGATTCGAATCGGAAGAAACGATCATAAAAAAAGGTCAAAAGGTGCTTCTTCGTTAATCCGGAGATAGTTCAATCGGGTGACTCAATGTAGTCACTGATGGTTAAAGTTGTTGTTTGTAAGCAATGAGTGATGCAGTGACAGAATGTTCACTTCATTATTCATTGCTTTTTTGTTTTGAGGGAACTGTAGCTTTCATTGAGTGAAATAGCTTTCCAAGCATTTTAAACTAAAATATTCGGTGGGTTTACAATGTTAAAAACGTTAATCGGTAATCTGGTATTGCTTTTTTTATACCTTTAACTCTGAAAATCACTGCTTAGGAATAAAAGCAAAATACCCACAACTATAAAACTTTTGATCCCGTGAAACCGTCAAGTGAATTATTCAAATTGATTAAATCGTTATCCAAATCTGAGAAACGATTTTTTAAGTTGTCATCTGCATTGCAGTCCGGAGAAAAGAACTACCTCAAGATTTTTGATTTCATTGAGCGCCAACCACATTATGATGAAGAGGAACTAAAAGATGCCTTTGCTGATGAAACGTTCGTAAAGCACCTTCCTTCCGAGAAGAATCATTTGTATCGATTGATTTTGAAGAGTTTACGGGTTTATTATAGTGAGCAATCCGCTTCGAGTATTCTGAAGCAGGAATTGAAAAATGTTGAGATTCTGTATTCAAAAGCTCTTTATAAAGAATGCGAAAAGTTTGTTCAGCGTGCAAAAGTCATAGCTCGTGAACACGAGGAGTTCTATTATTGGTATGAATTGATTTCCTGGGAGAAACGCCTGATGGAAGCTGCATACGAGGATGGAGAATTCAGTCAGGATCTGGACAAACTTGTAGAAGAGGAGGAGCAGGTAATTGCGTGTCTGCGGAACCTTGCCGAATACCAGGTGATTTATTCCAAAATTAACCTGGTCTTCCGTTCCGGAGGATTTACGCGAAACGAAGCCGAACGAAAGATTGTAGACGATATCGCAGATTATCATCTTATTAAAGGAAAAAATACAGCGCTTTCAACACGTGCATCTTCCATGTGTTATTACATTAAAGGATTGTGTGCAGCAACTGTTCGTAATTACGAGGAAAGCTTTCAGTTTTTCAATAAAACCAGAACCATCCTGGATAACAATCCACTGATCAAGCAGGATTTAGCTCAGCGATATGTATTGACACTTTCCCATTTGATTCGCTGTCACATTGATAACGAACAATTCGAGGATGCCGAACGCGTTATCCAGGAAATGCGCGATTTGGAGAAGTCTAAGGGGTTCAATTCTACGGATGTTTCCCTGCGTATTCTTACCACCTCGTTTAATGCCGAGTTTGCCCTTCTTCATGCTATGGGTGGATTCAGTCGTTCCTTGAAGCTGGCGGATCAGATTGATCAAATGGACAAGCAAACGATTGAAAAAATTCCAAAAGAGCAATCGGTTTTATTCCAATACAACAAAGCGTATTCGTATTTCGGGAACGGTGAATACAAGCGGGCATTGAACACGTTGAATGAGGTGTTGAATGATAATGAACAACGTTTGCGTCAGGACATTTACAGCTTTGCCCGTATTTTCAACCTGATCATTCATTACGAATTGGAGAACTACGATTTCCTTGAATATGTGGTAAAATCGACGAATAGATACCTCAATAAACACGAGCGTGATTACGAGATTGAGCAATGTGTGATCAAACACATTCGTAAGCTTGCCAAGACGATCACCAATAATCAGCGAACTGAAATCCTTGAGAAAATGAAAGAAGAAGTTGCCGTGTTAATGAAAGATCAGCAGGAGCGAGTGATTCTGGAGTATTTCCATTTACCGGCGTGGATCGATTCAAAATTGAAAAAGACGGAGTTTTCCAAGGCCATTGTGCAATACCGGACAGCAAGCTAAAGTTTACGCATTTCCGACCGTTTCGAGCGTCTATTTTTAGTAATTTCGCAGCCGTTTATTAATCTAATAATGGCACAGAAATACACAACTAGAGCAGAGGATTACTCCAAATGGTACAATGAATTGGTGAGTAGAGCGGATTTGGCTGAACATTCAGACGTAAAAGGATGTATGGTCATTAAGCCCTACGGCTATGCTATTTGGGAAAATATGAGAGATATTTTGGACAAGAAGTTCAAGGAAACAGGTCACTCTAATGCGTATTTCCCCTTGTTCATCCCGAAATCTTACTTAAGTAAGGAAGCTTCTCACGTCGATGGATTTGCTAAAGAATGTGCTGTTGTAACGCATTATCGTTTGAAAAACGATCCCGATGGAAACGGTGTTATCGTGGATCCGGATGCGAAACTGGAGGAAGAATTGATTGTTCGTCCAACTTCTGAAACAATTATCTGGAACTCTTATAAAAACTGGATTCAGTCGTACCGCGACCTTCCAATATTGATAAATCAATGGGCGAATGTTGTTCGTTGGGAAATGAGAACACGTTTGTTTCTCAGAACGACTGAGTTCTTGTGGCAGGAAGGTCACACAGCTCACGCGTCGAAAGAAGAAGCGATTGCTGAAACAGAACAAATGCTTGATGTTTACACGGATTTCGCTGAAAACTACATGGCTGTTCCGGTTATTCGTGGTAGAAAAACCGAAAGCGAGCGTTTTGCCGGAGCTGATGATACTTACTGTATTGAAGCAATGATGCAGGATGGAAAAGCACTTCAGGCCGGAACATCGCATTTCCTTGGACAGAACTTCGCCAAAGCTTTCGAAGTGAAGTTTGCGGACAAAGAAGGGAAGTTGGATCACGTTTGGGCAACCTCATGGGGTGTTTCAACCCGTTTGATGGGAGCGTTAATTATGACACACTCTGATGACGAAGGATTAGTGTTGCCACCAGCGCTTGCTCCGATCCATGTGGTGATCGTTCCGATTCATCGTACGGAGGAAGAGTTGGAGCAGATCAACGAAACCGCAGCGAAAATTAGTGCTGATTTAAGAACATTGGGTATTCGCGTGAAATACGACAGCGACGACCAAAAGCGTCCGGGATGGAAATTCGCTGAATACGAAGCAAAAGGAGTTCCGGTACGTATTGCAATCGGCCCGCGCGATTTGGCAAACGGAGTGGTTGAATTGGCTCGTCGAGACACAAAGGAGAAAGGTGCAGTTGCATTAGACGGAATTGCGTCGTACATTGATAACTTGTTGAAGGAAATTCAGGAAAACCTGTTGATCAAAGCGAAGACGTACCGTGAGGAGAAAACACATGTGGTTGATACCTACGAAGACTTCAAAACGCGTTTGGAGAAAGATGGCGGATTCTATTTGTGTCACTGGGACGGAACGAAAGAAACCGAAGAAAAAATCAAGCAGGAAACAAAGGCTACGATTCGCTGCATTCCGTTGGATACACCGGCAGAACCAGGAGTTTGTATGGTGACCGGGAAACCTTCGGCCGGAAGAGTGGTTTTTGCTAAAGCATATTAATCGAATTGAAAATGGAAAATTGAGAATTGAAAAGGAAATGATCTTCCGATAAGTCGGGTTCAGCCTTTTCAATTTTTCCATTCTCAATTCTCAATTAAAAGTCATGGATAATCGCGCATTAATACAGCAACTACTGGAAAAGAAGGCTGCGCTGAAGCAGGATATTTTTCAGGATACCAAGAATCATTTTGATCGTTTTAAAGCGCATTTGCAGCAGGAAGTTTCTGAATTGCGCGAATTGGTGAAAGATCAGCGTGTGCGTCTTCATGTTGAAGATAAAGGCGAATTTCAGGTACAAGTGTATATCGGAAGCGACGTATTGATCTATCAGATGCATACCAATATTTTCCGCCTCCCGGATGAACATCCGCTTTGGAAAACAGAATACATGCGTGAAAATAAGGAGCGCGGTTTCTTTGGAATCATCAACATTTACAACTTTCTGGCAGAATCTTATCTGAAGAACCGAATGAATGATCTTGGGTACCTGATCGGAAGGATTTTCATCAATACAGATGAGCATTACATGGTGGAAGGGAAGGGTCAACTTGGGTTTTTGTTCCGCGATTTGACTCAGGAGAAGATCAATGAGGCCATCATGAAACACATTATCAATGTCTCGTTTGTGTATGCACTTGAATTCGATTTGTTAACTCCACCATACGATTTGGTCTCAAAAGCAACCGTTGTTCAGATGATGGAATTAAATGCGAATGAATCAATTCAAACCGGTAAACGCCTAGGATTCAAATTCGAAGCAGAAGACAAAGAGTTTTTTTAGAGAAAAAATGCGTGTAGCCCTTGGATAAAGAAAAAATACGGCTATATTTGCACTCCGAAATTCAAACGGCCCATTCGTCTAGTGGTCAGGACGCCAGGTTTTCATCCTGGAAACAGGAGTTC
>CBIHND010000036.1:0-41085 GCA_966211245.1 uncultured Fluviicola sp.
CACGTTTGTTCGTGTCCTGTTGAGCGTTCGCAACGCCTGTCGCACTGCAAATGAGCACAAAACTGAAAAGGAGAAAGAAAAACTGCTTACTGTTCACTGTCGGTTTAACGGTTACAAAGCTAAGAAATTACTTGTCAACGAAAGTTTTTTCGCCAACAAACGACATATCCCGGCCATCTGTTTGCCGCGTGCCTCACAACTAAAATGCCAAGGTTATCAACACGTCGCGTAACGGTTATTAACAATTCACGTTAGAAAAGTTTAAAAAGGCGCGCAATTTGCAGTAAACCAATAACCGTACTTTTAAAGTGTAAAAGTGTGCTTAACAAAAAAGCTATGATTTACCTTAGATATTCCCTTAGATTTTTGGCGGTGGTGATTCCCCTGTTACTCACGCTGTCGTTTAATTTCTCCGATTCTGTTGTGAAGTGGGAAGAGGAAGAAAAGCCTACAATCAAAACGATCGTAATCGACGCCGGACACGGAGGAAAAGATCCCGGATGTCACGGTGCATCTGCACATGAAAAAACAGTATGTCTGGCAATGGCCCTTCAATTGGGGAAAGCGATCAAGGCAAAGTACCCGGACATAAAAGTCGTTTACACACGCGATAAAGATGTTTTTATTGAATTAGATGAACGAGCACATATTGCCAACAAAGCAAACGCGGATTTGTTCATTTGCATTCACGCCAACTCAGCATCACCAAGCGCATACGGAACAGAGACTTACGTTCTTGGATTACACAAGACAGATGCTCAGGCCAAAATTGCAGATCGCGAGAACAGCGTAATTGACCTTGAAGCAGACAAAGAGAAATACAAGGAATTCGACATGTCGCCGGACGCCCTGATTGCACGTCAACTGCAACTTTCGGTTTACCTTGATCATTCGATTTCATTTGCTCAAAAACTACAAACCGAATTCAAAGGAATCGGAAGATACGACCGTGGAGTAAAACAAGCAGGATTCCTCGTTTTGTATAAAACAACCATGCCAAGTGTATTGATTGAAACAGGATTCCTTACCAATCCGGAAGAAGAAAAGTTTTTGGCAGACACAACTAATCAACGCAAAATGGCTACCGCCATGTTCTCCGCGTTCGAAAAGTACAAGAAGGAACTCGAAGGAGTGGATTCCCAGACGAAAACAAACAATACAACTGCCGTCACTCCCGAAAACAAAACATCAGAAAAAACTCCGGATAAAACGGTAGATCAGGCTATCTATTTCCGCGTTCAAATCGAAACCTCGGAAACAAAGATTGCGCTGAATGCATCTAAGTTCAAAGGATTAGCAATGAAAGAATACAAACAGGACAATCTCTATAAGTATACCGCCGGTGATTTTAAAAACGATTTCAACGGAGCCAACAATTACAAAAACGAGTTAAGAAAGCAAGGCTTCTCTAACGCTTTTGTGGTAGCTTTTCAAAATGGCGAACGCATTAGTTTGGAAAAAGCTATTAAATTAGCGGAAAAATAAACGGGTTTGAAGATCTCAAAAGAAATCAGAGCAGCTATAATCGCTATTGTTTCCATAGGCTTGCTGGTTTGTGGTGTCAATTTTCTTAAAGGAAACTCGTTCTTCGGCGGAGATGATATTTACGTAGCTTACTTCCCGAATTCCGGAGGGTTAGCTCCTGCCACCTCGGTATATGTAAACGGTGTGATCATTGGAAAAGTACTGGCAGTAGAGTACAACTCGAAAGGTGACTCCTTATCTAAAGTTCGAGTTGAATTCAATATCCAGGAGTCAGGCTTTAAAATCCCGCGCGGATCAAAAGTTGAAATCGGATCCTACGATTTTTTCAACAAAGGAATTCTGCTTACTCTGAACCCAATTCCGGATAAAGGTTATTACAAACCGGGCGACCGAATTCAGGGAACAGTGGAACAGGCAATTCAGGATAAAGTTCTGGCATCCGTAAACCCAACCATCGCTAAGGTGGAAAATCTGATTTCAAACGTTGACAAAACAATCGAATCGATTTCAGCTTTCTGGGATACTACGGCAAATTCGGAAATCAAGAATTCCATGGTGGAAGTGCGTCAGGCGATCAAAAGCTTTGGACGTGTAGCAAACGAAGTGGAAGGGTTGGTCGTGTCTGAGAAAGCAAAAATGAGCAAAATCTTCAGTAACCTGGAAAGTATTTCCAGTAACCTGAAAGCTAGTAACGATAAGATTACAGCGATTATCGGTAATACCAAAAAGATTACGGATGATCTTACAACAGCGGACTATAAATCGGTTATTCAGGATGCACAGAATACGGTGCGTAAGCTAAACGACCTGCTTTCCGAGATCAACTCGGGGAATGGAACAGTTGGAAAACTGCTCAAGGACGATCAAATGTACAATGAGCTGGTTCAAACCAACAAGGAATTACAAGAATTGGTTAATGATATCGAATTACACCCCGAGCGATACATTCACATCTCTGTTCTTGGAGCCAAATCGAAAGGTTTGATGCTCACCGGAAAAGAAGAGAAGAAATTGCGCAAGTGGCTCGATTCGATTCCTGATTAAACTCTATTTATGATTGCTTCGATTATTTTTAGTGTCCTGTTCTTCGGAGGATTTGGATTCTTCTTTTGGAACATGATGAACATCAGAAAAGCTATCCTTTTGGGCAGAGATGTCAATCGTTCCGACAACAAAAAGGAACGTTGGAAAACGATGGCATTAGTAGCCCTGGGACAAAAGAAGATGTTCAGACGCCCGATTCCTGCTGTGCTTCACCTTGCACTTTATGTTGCGTTTGTCATTACTCAGATCGAATTGCTTGAAATCATCGTTGATGGTGTTTCCGGCAATCACCGTTTCTTCATGCACGCTTTGGGTGGGTTTTACACCTTTATGATTTCTTTCATCGAAATTCTTTCCGTAGCTGCGTTAGTAGCAACCGTATTATTCCTTGCACGACGAAATATTCTTCGCGTTGCGCGTTTCCAGAAACCTGAAATGAAAGGTTTTCCTACTCGTGATGCGAACCTGATCCTTTGTATGGAGATCATTTTGGTTTGCTGCATCTTCACCATGAACGGGGCAGATGAAGCGTTGTTCCTTCAGGGAGCTTCGCATGCTTCCGAAAGTACCGGAACATTTGGTTTTGCAATCAGCTCGCACCTTGGGTTCTTCCGTAATATGGATGTCGAAACACTTCATTTATTGGAAAGAATAGGGTGGTGGGGACACATTGTTATGGTCCTTGCATTCCTGAACTACCTTCCAATTTCAAAGCATTTCCACATTTTGCTGGCTTTCCCGAATACGTATTACTCAAATCTTGAGAAAAAAGGAAAATTCAACAACATGGAATCGGTTACCAACGAAGTGAAACTGATGATGGATCCGACAGCAGATCCTTATGCTGCTGCTCCGGCTGGTGACGATGTCCCGCAACGCTTTGGCGCGAAAGACGTTACCGATTTGACATGGAAAAACCTTCTGGATGCTTACACATGTACAGAATGTGGTCGCTGTACCGCATCATGTCCTGCAAATATTACCGGTAAAAAATTGTCTCCGCGTAAAATCATGATGGATACTCGCGATCGTCTGACTGAAGTTGCTGCAAACAAGCGCAAACACGGCAGCGATTACGAAGACGGAAAAGCATTGATCGGTGATTACATTACCGAAGAAGAAGTTTGGGCATGTACATCCTGTAACGCTTGTGTTCAGGAATGCCCGGTAAATATTGATCCGCTTTCGATTATTGTTGATCTGCGTCGTTACCTGGTGATGGAGGAATCCAAAGTTCCAACAGAATTGGCGGGTATGTTGACGAATATCGAAAACAACGGTGCACCGTGGCAGTTCTCTCAGGCTGACCGTGGAAACTGGATTCACGAAGCATAAACAGATTGTATTGCTGCTAACCAATGAAAACAAACAGCAACTACAAAATCTACAGATATGAAAAAAGAACAAATAGAATTGATTAACCTGGTAGAAGACGGAAAACAACTGTCTCCCGTACTTCCATCGCATATCAAAAACTATTTGATTGACATTGACGGAACCATTTGCGACGATATTCCGAACGAGGAGCCGGAGCGTATGGAAACTGCCGGTTTGTACCCGGACGCATTGGAAACCATCAACAAATGGTTCGATGAAGGGCACATCATTACATTCTTTACTTCACGGGTTGAAGAACACAGAGTTGTAACGGAAAACTGGTTAAAAAAACACGGTTTCAATTATCACGGATTGTTGATGGGAAAACCGAGAGGAGGAAATTATCACTGGATCGACAACCACATTGTTCGCGCGACACGTTTCGACGGAAAGTTCACGGATTTGGTTGAAGTTCAGGCAAATATTCAGGTTTTTGAACCTTAGAATCGTTGAATTGCGATTGTTGAATAGTTGACCGCTGAGTGATGAACTTAAAAGAAGTGTGACGGGAATTGTGAGCAAGGGATTTGACTTAAAACAAAGGACAAAGATTTTTTCTTATTCCTGTATTGAATTATGTGGAAGTTTACCGAATTCTTATTTGGGGAACCACGTAAAAGGTCAGTTGATCCGATGTTCTACTTCCGTTGCAGCAAATTACAGAGCCGCAAGCCATGCGCAATCAAAGGCAGCCTTTATTGCTAAACTTAGTATTGTTGTTGAGGAATGTGATGAATGCGAATATTGGATGGGCTTGATTATAGACAAAGAACTGATACTGGAAGAATTGGTGCGACCGATTTTGAGTGAGGCAAATGAATTAACATCTATTTTTGTCGCCTCTCGCAGAACTTCAGCTAATTCTCTAAAGAAATAACGGGTTATGGAAAATATTCAAAATTCATCAATCAACAATCAGCCATTAGTGGTTCCAACAATGGCCGAAATGATGGCGCAAGGACAAACACCAGACATCTTGTTCTGGGTGGGTTGTTCCGGAAGTTTTGATGATCGCGCGAAAAAAATCACCAAAGCTGTCGTGAAGATTTTGAACAGCTGTAATGTGAATTTCGCTGTTCTTGGGGCTGAAGAATCCTGTACAGGAGATCCTGCAAAACGTGCCGGAAACGAGTTTACGTTTCAGATGCAAGCCATGATGAACATTCAGGTGCTGAATGGTTACGAAGTAAAAAAGATCGTAACGGCGTGTCCGCACTGTTTCAATACACTGAAAAACGAATATCCCGAGTTAGGTGGAAACTACGAAGTGATTCACCACACAGAATTGATTCAGGAATTAATCAATTCCGGAAAACTGCGTCTTGAAGGAGGTGCGACGTTCAAAGGGAAGAAAATTACTTTCCATGATCCGTGTTACCTTGGCCGTGCAAACGATGTTTACGAAGCCCCGCGTTCTCTAATCGAGAAGCTGGATGCGGAATTGGTGGAAATGAAGCGCTGTAAAACAAACGGATTGTGTTGTGGAGCAGGTGGAGCGCAAATGTTCAAGGAAGCAGAACACGGAAACAAAGAAGTGAATGTAGAACGCACCGAAGACGCTTTGGAAACCAATGCACAAATTATCGCTACCGGTTGTCCGTTCTGTAATACCATGATGACAGACGGTGTTAAGAACTTCAACAAAGAACACGAGATTCAGGTACTTGACGTTGCAGAATTGATTGCGAACGCCGTAGATTTGTAATATGAGTCTTACACAGCTTCCATCTCATGCTCGCTGCTGGGTTTATCAGTCGGACAGAGCATTAACGGGAACAGAAAAAGCATGGATCAAAGAACAGTTGAACCGCTTTATTCCCGAATGGAATGCCCATGGAACGAAACTCATCGCAGAAGGTGAGCAAATTGGTGACTATCATATTGTGTTAGCTGTTGATGAGCAAGCGGCCGGAGCTTCCGGTTGTTCCATTGACAGCTCAGTTCGTTTCATGAAACAACTTGGTCAGGAATTGAGTGTAGACTTCTTCAACCGAATGAAGATTCTTTTAGAAGATTCTCATGGCGAACAACAACTGGTTCCTTTCTCCGAAATCAATCTATATCCGGAGCATACTCTTTTCAATAATCTTGTCCAAAATCTTGGTGAACTGAATACAAATTGGAAAGTGAAGGTGAGTGAAAGTCAGTATTGGCGATGAATCCCTTAATATAAGAAGTCCTAAACTTTCCGAAACACCTGTTTTTACTGGCAAATTCGTAATTTCATGAATTCATGAAATTACTTGAAATTTCGGATCTCAATCTTCGTCATTTCACAATCGTTTCCCGTGAAAACTCCTTAAAATCGAGACGGAGTAACATGCGCACGTGCACCCTCTTCCTCAGCAGGTTTTTCTTTTTCCTTTTTCTTCACACGAATTCCAGCCATTACGCGTAAGGTATAAAATGTCTGATGATAGGAGAGATCCTGAAAACGAATTCCTTTGTTGTCAAAATCCGTAACGAACATTACAAACCATCGCGGTTCATTCCAACCGGCTATGAACTTAATGTCCAGGCGCGGTGCAAGTCCAAGGAAATTTCGGGTAACGGCCGGTGTGATATAGAATTTCGACTGAACTGTAAATCCAAGTCCGGACATTACACCAATCTGAAAATTCCTGATCTTCTGAACATAACCGTACCCCGGAATTACCCCAAAATCAAATGCTCCAAGTGTTTGTGCTGAAGTTTTCGTGTTGGCGGAATCCCTTAATTCCGGAGGAATAATTCCGTTTTCGTTCCCAATTCCGTAGAAATTTGTTGTATAACGCAGGTACCAGGTGCCAACCTGACGCTGATAGGCTCCGGTTTTTCCCCGAAACGAGGCCATATTGAAATCCGAATTAAAGAAATGCCAGGTATTGACCGAAACGCTCAGTGCCCCAAACTTCGTGTCGTACAAATTCGGTTTAAGTTCATTCAATGTATCGTTCCAGCGATACGCGTTTTTGTATGTGTATCCGTTGTACGTATGGAGATCAAAATCAATGAAAAAGCGCTTTTTCACAGTGAAATCGAAGCCAAGATCATAGTAAATGGTGGGGCCATATCGACTTCTCGGACGCATATTCCCCAGAATACCGGAACTCAAGCGGAGTGTCAGCCATTTATAGGAAAACCCGACACCGAGAACTAACTTACTGTTGTTGCGCATTTGCAGTTTGTCGATTCCGTGTTTTTCCGGAATTCTCACACCTGCAGGGGCTGTGCTAAAACCAAGATCGGAAAACCAAACGTACTGATCCGAATACCGCTCAAAAGCGGGGTCCTGACTAAAAACCCAGCCACAACAGAACAAAAACGCTATTAACGTCTTACTTCGCAATTCCTTCCAAATGAAGAATAAATGAGTAAATATTCGCTATTTCCTGACGCTGATTTGTTTTCCCTGAGCCCCCTCCATGACCGGCTTCCATCGTACAATGGAACATCAATTTGTTTCCGCTGGTGTTGAAATCGCGCAATTTCGCAATCCATTTCAATGGTTCCCAATACTGAACCTGAGAATCGTGGTAACCCGTTGTGATGTACATATTCGGGTACGCCTTCTTATCCACGTTGTCATAAGGAGAATAGCTCATCATGTACGCAAACGGACGCGCTTCGTTCGGATTACCCCATTCTTCGTACTCACCAACAGTAAGCGGTAATGTTTCATCCAACATGGTGTTCATAACATCAACAAACGGAACCTGTGCAACAATTCCTTTAAAGGTATCAGGCGACATATTCGCAACTGCTCCCATCAACAATCCTCCGGCGCTTCCTCCCTGAGCATAAATCTTAGCAGGGTCACAGTATTTCTCTTTCCCCATACCTTTTGCTACGTCAATGAAATCAGTAAACGTATTGCGTTTCTTCAATAGTTTTCCATCCTGATACCATTGTTCTCCCAGGAATTTACCGCCACGAATATGAGCGATTGCGTAAACAAATCCCCGATCCAGCAATGAAAGGCGAGTAGCTGAAAACGAACAAGGTATTGTCACGCCGTAAGCTCCATAACCATAAAGTAAAAGTGGGGCTTTCGAAAGATCAATTCCTTTCTTGTAAACCATGGAAACAGGAATCTTTGTTCCGTCCGTCGCCGTGATCCAAACACGCTTACTTTCGTAATTCGATGGCTTGAAGTTCTTGTCCAGCAAGCGTTTCGTGAATAATTCCTTTTGCTCTTTTGTGGCAAAATCGTATCCAAACAAACTTGGAGGAGTTGTAAGTGATTGGTAGTAAAACCGAAATGTGGTAGCTGACGGATCATCGTTCGATCCAAAATCCAATTCATAAACGGATTCAGGGAAAGAAACAAATTCCTGGAAAATTCCCTGACCGTTATAGATAGCAAATTGTTGAGTTCCTCTCGTCTTCTGCAAAACAACGAATTGCTTGTTGAATGGCACAAACCCTTCCAGATACGTTTCTTTGCTGTGCGGAACCAGCTCTCTGCACGCATCCATAGCCGTAGGAGGCGTTTCGGAGAATAACAACCTGCGATTCGGCGCTTCGAAATTCGACAAAATGTAAAAACCTCCGGAAACATGATCGATTTCATACAGGTGGTCTTTCACTCTTCCTAAAATGGTTTCCGGCTTCGCATCCGGTTTATTGGCATCAATCAAAAGTGTTTCACTGGTCGTTGTACTATACGATGAAATCAGTACATAAGCGTCATCCATCGTTTTGGAAATCGAAACATAATATGCCTCGTCCTTTTCTTCATAAATCAGTTTGTCCGTTTTCGGATTTGTTCCTAAAACATGACAATACACCTGAAACTCTCTTAATGTTTGCTCATCCTTACGAATGTAATAGATCGTTTTATTATCGTTCGCCCAGACAACACTTCCATCCGTAACAGGGATTTCATCTTTAAGGACTTCTTTTGTCTTTACATCCATTACACGAACGGTATATTTTCTGCGACCAACTTCATCTTCACTAAAAGCAAACAATGCATTATCGGGAGAGAAAGCAAAACCACCGAGTCCATAGTACGATTTGCCTTTCGCACGTTCGTTTTCATCAAAGAAGGTTTCGTATTTTCCTTTTACCTGTCGTTGAAGCACCTGGTAATCCTCTCCTGCTACACTTTTAAACTGAAGTGTATTTCCGTTCATCGTAAATGGTGCAGATTCTTCATTCGGATCAATTCTTCGCTCGAATTCATCCAGAAGAGAAGTGGTCAAACCGTTAAACTCTTTGAAATACTGAGCGGAGTAAGCATTTTCTGCCGCGATATAATCGAGAACATCCTTCGAATCGCGTTCATTCATCCAGAAGTAGTTGTCTACACGAGTTTGATTGTGATTAACCATTTTCTTCGGCACCTGCTTTGCGTCAGGAGCCTGAGCATTCAATTGAAGAGTCATAACACCAATTAACGGAAATAATAGTCTAAGTTTCATAGCATCTGTAAGTGGAACAAAAATACAATTTCAAGACGCTATTAGTGCAAAACAAGTAGATTATTACCTTTGCTCCATGAAGAAACTGTATAAGTTCCTGTTGAACAAACTTCCGCGCCCGCTGTTAATCAGACTCAGCTATGTTTTCCGATTGTTTGCACCATTGCTTTATAAAGGGAATAAGGTCGAGTGTCCGGTTTGTGAGCGTAAATTCAGAAAGTTTCTTTCGTATGGTTCCAATGTTGCGCACAGAGAAAACGTGCTATGTCCATACGATCTTACATTGGAGCGTCACCGCCTGATGTGGCTCTACCTGAAACAGGAAAGTAATTTCTTTACAGCTGAAAAATTGAATGTCCTTCACATTGCCCCTGAACAATGTTTCCATAAGAAGTTCAAGCAGCAAAAGAACCTGAATTACCTTACGGGAGATTTGGTTTCTCCAATCGCGGACATTCATTTCGACCTTCACAATATTCCGCTGGAAGACAACCAGTATGATGTTGTATTCTGCAATCACGTATTGGAACACGTGGACGATGCACTTCAATGCATGAAAGAAATGTACCGCGTAATGAAACCGGGTGGTTGGGGAATCATGCAGGTTCCACAGGATACATCTCGCGCTGAAACCTATGAAGACTGGAGCATAACTTCTCCTGAAGAACGTGAAAAACATTTTTGGCAAAAGGATCATGTGCGCCTGTTCGGTCGGGATTATCCGCAATGGCTTGAAAAAGCAGGTTTTACAGTGAAGGATGGCTTTGCGGCTCACCCGATTTCAAACGAATTGAAAGAGCGCTACAGACTTTCAAAAGACGAAGTTTTATACATTGTAAGCAAATAGTTTCCGAATGAAGCAACCGGCAACGCTCATATTGATTCTTTTTAGTGTTGCACTTACGGTACTTCATTCCTGTTGTGAAACATCAAACGCCGGACTAAGTAAACTTTCGTTGGAAGAACAACGCATTGAGCTCGGCAAAAAACTGTTCTTCGATAAGCGTCTTTCCAGTGACAACACCATATCCTGTGCAAGTTGTCACGATCCGGAAAAAGCGTTTACCAACGGACTCCAGTTCGGAGTAGGAGTAAACGGGCAGCTTACGGCAAGAAATGTCCCGACCATTATCAATGCAAAGTTCCTGAAAACAATCATGTTCGATGGTGAAGTCGAAAACCTGGAGCGACAAATCATTGTGCCTGTCCAGGAACACAATGAAATGAATTCCCTGATGGGGCCATTGGTTAAGGAGCTCATCAAAGACGATTATTACCGTGAGGCCTCTAAAAAGTTATACAATCGCGAATTTGATGCCTGGGTGCTGACCCGAAGTATCGCAACTTATGAACGCAGCCTGGTACGAATGAACAGTAAATACGATCGCGCGGAAAAGAATCAATACAACTTCACGCAATCGGAGCAAAACGGAAAGAAAATTTTCAGCCAATTGTATTGTACTACATGCCATCCGGCACCATACTTTACCACTTATGGAGTTGCGGGGAATGGCTTATATCGGAATTACGGCACAGATGAAGGTCGCCATAGAGTCACCTTAAAAGAAGAAGATCGGGGAGTATTCAAAATCCCGAGTTTACGCAATTGTGCCGAGACAGCCCCGTACATGCACGATGGAAGTGTAAAAACGTTAGAAGATGTCATTCGGCATTATGAAGCAGGAGGGAAGCATCACCCCAATCAAAGTGCGGTAATTCAGCCGTTTCAGTTATCCGATAAGGAAAGAAAGGATTTGGTATCATTTTTGAAAACGTTAAGTGACAATTGATCTCCAGGTTAACTTAAATAACTAGTTGAAAAACGTTAAGATGTAGTCCAAATGTTAAAAAACGGCGATTTTAATACGAACGCATACTATTTTTAAAAAGAAATCGTTACTTTAGAACAAACCCAAGTTAAAATGCAAACCCAAAATCCAAATAAACCATGTCAGTTAGTCCTTATTTCCATCAGACGCCGGAGCTTCTTCGGCAGGAGCAGCTGTGGGTGACACAAGCAAAAGTGAACCCAAATCATTTCGAACCACTTTACCGCAAGTATTATTCTCCAATTCTACGTTACTTGCAGCAGCGGGTTGACGATCCTGAAACCGCATTTGATATTGCGTCACAGGTTTTCGTGAAAGCGCTCAAAAATCTGCACACATACGAATACAGAGGTGTACCATTTGGTTCATGGCTGTACCGTATCGCGAAAAGCGAATTGTACCAACAGTTCAGAGAAAAGCAAAATTCAAAGCTGGTTAGAATGGAAGGCATTCAGGTAGCAACCGTTGATGAATACTTCTATGAAATAGCTGAAAAAGAACAGAACAAGGCAACATTATTGCTTGCATTGAACACATTGAAACCTGATCAGCTTCAGTTAATTGAAATGCGCTTCTTTGAACAAATGAGTTTTAAAGAAATAGGCGATGCGCTTGGCTTGACAGAAAACAACGCTAAAGTCAAGACATTCAGGGCAGTAGAAAAACTTCGCACCCTGTTCATCAAGCAAAACAGAGCCGCATAAAACACAACAAATCAGACGCCCGGAAACGGGCGTTTGTTTTTTCACGAAATTTTCAACGAGACAGATAATATGTTCATTAACAAGCTTGTTTTAAAAAAATCCTGTTCGATCTGATTTTGATTCTCAAAGAATAGCGTATTTTAGCATCGTGAATAAAACTATCTTCAAGCTACGATTACACATGAAGTACTTCAGTCTCGTTATTCTTTTAACAGCTGCGAATCTCTCCATTGCGCAGCCATCCAACTTCAATACCCAACGAAATTGGTCCCGAAATAAGAAAGAGGTTACCCTTGGACTTGGCGGCACAAACTTCCTTGGTGATTTAGGTGGAGCGAATGGTGTGGGAACCGATTACTCGGTAAAAGATTGGGATTTCCCGTCAACCAGCCTTGGAATGTCTCTTGCTTACAGATACCGTTGGCATCCTTATTATGCCACTTCAACTATCGTAAACTTCGGACGTATTCGTGGAAACGATGCTGAAACAGAAGATGTTTTCCGTAACGACAGAAACCTGCATTTCCGTTCTAATGTAATCAACATCAGCCAACGTTTCGAATTGATCGTTTTGGCGAATGAAAAAGTTGGTAAGCGATACAACATTCCTGGTTTGAAAGGAATGGCGAACAAAAACTCACAATTGTACTTGTTTACGGGTATCGGTTGTACTTACTTCAACCCAAAAGCTCAATACGATGGTCAATGGGTTGGTTTGCACGATCTTCATACCGAAGGACAAGGTTTGCCGGGAGGTGCTGAAGAGTACTCGCGTGTAACAGCTACTATCCCTTTTGGAATGGGAATGCGCATGGGAGTTGGAAGAATGTGGCGTGTTGGTCTTGAATTGACTTATGTTAAAACATTCTCAGATTACCTTGATGATGTTCACGGAACGTATTATGATCCTGCTGTTCTTATGGCTGAATATGGTCCAATGGCTGCTACATTAAGTAACCCGGCAAAAAATCCATTGAACTTTGAACCTGGAAGTCAGCGTGGTGATAAACAGAATGATGCATTGTTCTACTTTAACCTTACAATCACGCGTAACTTTACGTATTCAAGTTCTGCTCCGGGAAGACACATCCGATTCAAGAATTACAAAGCGAAATTCTAAGAATACTCAGATATTTTATCAAGAACGAGGTACAGGAAACTGCTACCTCGTTTTTGCTTTTTATATTTACACAAAAAAAGAATGTACCCTCTTTTCAAGTGGTTCCTTTTTCAATTTGATCCGGAAAAAGTCCATTATTTTACCTTCTCATTTTTACGCATCTACCTTAAAATTCCCGGAGTTAAATTCCTTTGGAAGAAAATTCATACGGTTGAACATCCCTGCCTGGAAGCAGAAGTCGCCGGAATTAAATTTGCTAATCCGGTCGGATTGGCCGCAGGTTTTGATAAAAATGCATTGCTCATCAATGAATTGGCTGCATGTGGATTCGGATCCATTGAAATCGGTACGGTAACTCCGGTAGGACAACCGGGTAACGAAAAGAAGCGTTTGTTCCGTTTGGTTGCCGACGAAGCGATCATCAACAGAATGGGCTTTAACAATGACGGTGCAGCTGCAATTGTAGAACGATTAAAAAAGCTGAAGCCGGAATGTATCGTTGGAGGAAACATTGGAAAAAACAAGGTGACCCCAAACGAGGAAGCGACTTCTGACTATGTAAAGTGCTTCCATGCCCTGGAACCATATGTAGATTATTTTGTAGTGAACGTTTCTTCTCCAAATACACCGAATTTACGTGAACTTCAGGAAAAAGAACCGTTAAAGGAATTGTTGAATACCCTTCAGGCGCAAAAACGACAGTTGAACTCAACAAAACCTATCTTTTTGAAAATCGCTCCTGATTTGACAGATAGTCAACTGGATGACATCATTGAAATTGTAACTGAGACGAAAATTGCCGGTGTAATTGCAACAAACACCACCATATCGCGCGATAAATTGACTATTAGTAAAGAGAAATTGGAAGAAATCGGAGCCGGAGGGGTTTCAGGAAAACCACTTACCAAGCGTTCTACCGAAGTTATTCAGTATCTTCATGATCACAGCAAAGGAGCTTTCCCGATTATCGGCGTTGGAGGGATTCATTCCGCAGAAGATGCAATAGAGAAATTGAATGCCGGAGCTTCGTTGGTACAATTGTACACCGGATTCATTTACGAAGGTCCGAAGTTAGTGAAGCGCATTAATAAAGCGTTGATCGCTCAGCGCACTGCAAAACAATAAAAAACACACCCCGTGAAAGAAAGAGTTTACATTACCGAATGTCCGCGAGATGCCATGCAAGGCATTCACGATTGGATTGATACAGACCTGAAAGTCAATTACATCAATACATTGCTTGCCTGCGGATTTGATACATTGGATTGCGGAAGCTTCGTTTCTCCGAAAGCAATTCCGCAGATGCAGGATACAAAAGACGTTCTTGCACGCATCAATTCATCCGCGACAAAGCTGTTGACAATCGTTGCAAACGAGCGCGGGGCAGAAGAAGCCGCTGCATTCGAACGCGTAACTTTTCTTGGGTATCCTTTTTCAATCTCCGAAACATTCCAGCTTCGAAATACAAATGCAACAATTGAAGAATCACTGAAGCGTGTTGAACAAATCAGTACTATTTGCGAAAAAAACAGCAAACAATTGGTGTTGTACCTTTCAATGGGCTTCGGAAATCCATACGGAGATGTCTGGTCCGATGAGTTGGTAGCAGAATGGAGTGAACGACTCCTCAAACTATTCCCGGTAAGTCGATTGTCACTTTCCGATACCATTGGTGCGGCAACACCGGATTTGGTTGAAAAAGTGTTTAAAACCACTACTCAATCTGTTCATAACGTTATTGTTAGCGCCCACCTTCACACGCTTCCGGAAAATGCGCAATTGCTCACGGAAGCTGCGTATAACGGAGGATGTCGCTATTTTGAAGGCGCTATAAAAGGTTATGGTGGTTGTCCAATGGCCAAGGACGATCTTACCGGTAATATGCCAACTGAGCGTATGCTGGATTGGTTCGATACACACAAAATTGAAACAGGTGTTAAAGTTCCTGAATTTCAACACGCGCTTGTAACCAGCGGATCAGTATTCCATTAAATCAGTACTATGAAATTACTCCGATATTTTATCCCCATTGTTGTTGTTTCGCTATTCTTCAGTTGTGATCCTCCTCAGGATGACGACGCACATGAACCGGCTCAGGAAGAAATAGTTGACAACACCATCAGTACAGACTTCAACAGCAATACCTTCACAGAAGGAGTAGAGGCGGAATTGTTGAAGGAATTGAAGATCTGTAACCCTAACGCCACTTCGGATACAAATGAACGAGACGCTTCCTGCAGTCCGAAATTCTTTCGTTTCTTCAAATTGACAGCGAAAGATCCCCTTAAGGATGGATTTATTCTTCTGATCAAATCCGGTGTAAACGGTTTCCCTATTCGTCGTATATTGATTTTTGAGCGTGAAAAGGGTCAACTGGTAAAATTGAATGGATTCAACGGAAACCTGATTGAGCGAAGAGAATCTGAAAGTGGTTACGACGATTTAATTATTCGTTTTCCGGACAATAACGGAGGCATGTTGATCTACTACAACTGTCTGTTCCAATGGAAGAATGGTTCGTACGAATACCAGTACTGTGAAGAGATTGATGAAGACATGCCGCGTCGGGTAAAAGCTGAACTTCGCGATTCAATGGGAGTGGAGATCAAGAAAATCCTTGACAGAAATAACATGCTGTTCTAATGCGCCTGTTACCAGCGATACTTCTGCTTACCGCTTGTGTTTCCAAATCTTCGATGAAGAAAATGGACAACACCATTTTTCTGCACGACAACTCCTCGAAGGTTTGGCTCGTGGACAAGAAAATGCAGGAAGACCGTGATTATACGCCAATGCGCATGGAGTATAAGGAATTACTCGTGATGCACCAGAATGGTCATGCCTACTTTTACAAAATGGGGCAATTCGGTAAGCAACCCGGAGTGCGCATGGATTTTATGATGAATGGCGATCGAAATGAATTCGAATTGTACAACTCCAGACACCATCTGATTTTTCGTGTAAAACAATGTACAAGAACCCGTTTGGTTCTGGAATCCAAAAAGAAAGATTATCCGTATACTCTCGTATTGATCCCATTTCCAGAATACTAGCTTATAAATTGTTGAAATCTAACTTGTCTTTACTCTGAAACTTTTACTTTCTGTTTCTATTTTTGCTTTAAATGCTACTGTTATGAAAACACTTACTCTTTTCTCTTTTGCACTTTTACTATTGGCGTCGTGTGGTTCAGATAAAACGTGCACAGATTGCGATAAACCAAAAGTGGAGAAGGATACGATTGTTGATTCGATGGAAGAAGCGTTGAAGCAAGACACAACACCTGTCGACAATACGAAAGAACGCGGTGAAATCCACGAAAAAATCGTTAAGAAATACGGTGAACAATGGGATTTTTGTAAGTGTATCATTGCAAATGATTCCATCACAGATGCATTTGAGAAGAAGCTGACTCCCGAACAGGAGGAGAAGCTCATGACTCGTTGGGATTACGTGGATAAAAAATGTAAAGAGCTTACTACTTTTGACAATACCACGCCGGAAGAACGTATGAAGCACGAAAAACGTGTAAATAAGTGTTTGAAAGAGGCGGGACTTAAAAAGTAATTGAAAATTGAGAATGGAATAATTGAAAAGAAAACTTCAAACCTTTTCAATGCTCAATTTTAAACGTTCAATCCCTCTTACGTTCCAGGTTTACTTGCACCGAAACATAGAAATTTCTTCCCGGCTGTTGAATCCCAATGTTTTTCAAGGAGGACAAATGATTGAAATACGCTGTGTTAAAGATGTTTTTCACTCCACCGGAAATCGTACAAACTTCGCTTCCTGATTTGCCAGGCTTTATCGTAACCGAGGCATCAAACAACGAATACGCTTTAGTTGCTGTTTCAAATTCTGAAATTCTATCCTGTGCAAAGTAGTACGAATGCTGCAGCGCAACGAATCCAATGGAGTTTGTCTCGTCCTTGTTAAAATCAAGCGGAACTTTAATGAGTGTATTGATCCGTGATTGTGGGATGAATGGGAGGGAAGTTCCGGAATGACGTTCTCCGCGCACATACGAATACGTGCTCTCAATGTGCAGGCCATGGAGCGAATGCGGGTGCAGGTGAATGCCAAGATCAGCTCCGTACAACGCCGCATTATTGGTCTGATCGTATTCAAACACCGGGCGTCCGTCAATGATAGAATCCGTTGGTCTCAGGTAAATGTAATTATTGATCTGATTGAAAAAAGGATTGACTACCATCGAGATATGTTCCCCGGATAACTCATAGGCAAAGTCGAGTTGCGTGGCATGCTCCGTGCGCAACTTCGTTGACCCGATTTCATAACGCAGAGCTCCTTCGTGTGCACCATTTGCTAATAATTCCGAGGTATGCGGTGCTCTAAATCCGCTTGAAACATTAAACCGGTAAGTAGACTTTTTGTGTTCCCGAAGTACTCCTCCGGAATACGTGAAACTCTTGTAGCTGTTCCCAAAATTCTGAGAACCGTTCATTTCCGCGTTAATGGATCTTAAATCACCACGAATTCCGGCCTGAACAACAAACTTTTGAATTGAAGTTTCTGCAACCAGGAAGATACCATTATCGAAAGTGGTCGCATTAGGAATCAATTGTTCTTCCGCTGTCTTGGCATTTTTGTTTTGCTGAAACATTCCCTGGAAACCAACAGTCGCAGTAAGCCGATTAAGGACAGCTTGTTTATATCGAACTGTATACACTGTAGAATTCAGTCCCATGGAAAGAGCAGCAGTATCGGCATTTTCCTCCATTTCATTCAGTGAATTGTACGTGTTCCCCAGATTAATCATCAACTCTCTTCCACGAGAGAAAAAGAATTTATTCTCCCAGGAGACGATGTGATTTTCGATGAATTGGAAAGGAACTTCCAATAACCGGGAAGTTGTTGCACTTTGAAATGAGAGTGGAGTAACGATCGAATCCTCCGACTCTCCGGGAATTCCCACATGTGAATTCATGTAGTTATAGCGCACGTTTGTCACCCATTTACCATTCGCATAACCAAACGACAATTTCGCTAATCGATCCTGATAACGCGAGTTGATCAGGTAGTTCTTATTCGGAAGCCGGAAATCGGCAGCTGAGTTGTATCCGGCGAATACATTCATTCTAATCCGTTTTTCCGAGAACTTAATTCCCGCATACGATTGCGAGTTATTGCTATTGGTTTCAAAAGATGACCCGAATTTCAATGCAGTGATATTATTGGCGGCATAGCTCTCGTCCACAAAATAAATTACACCTCCGAGCGCATCTGATCCATAGAATAAACTTGCCGGACCTTTGATCACTTCTACAGAACCAATTCCAAGAGAAGTCACAGCCATTCCGTGATCGCTTCCCCATTGTTGATTTTCCAGACGAATTCCGTTCAACATGGTAATGACGCGCGTTCCGCTTAATCCGCGAATAACCGGTTTACTGATTCCGTTTCCGGTAGAGGTAGTGTAGACTCCCGGGATTTTTGAGATTGCTTCTCCCAGATTAGTAGATTTTACCGTATTCAGATCTTCGAGTTTCTTGTTTTCAATGTGGGTAACCGATTCCTTCTGCAAGACACCACGTGAAGCTACCACATGAATTTCATCGAGTTCAACATGACATGGCGCCAGAAAAATCTGCATCGGGGCTCCGGTAGGGTGAACCAGCGTACTGTAATACGGATCATATCCTTTTGCATCAATAATAATGTGTACCACATCCGGAAGATTCGTGTTGAACTGAAAACCTCCGGAAACACTGGAGTAGGTAGAAATTCCCTGATCGGTAAGTGTGATCATGGCTCCTTCTATCGGTTTTTTCGATTCAGTATCCAGGAGAATTCCCTGTAGAGTTTGCGAAAAGCCAGTTGTACCAAACAACGCCACCACCAAAAGACCAACAAACGACTTCATATTAATGCAATTGTGTTGCAAATATAAAAATTGAAATGAATTAAATGCAATAATGTTGCGATAAAATCTCTTTCAACGAAACGGAACAGTGAAACACATAGTTACATAGTTGTTTCCACATAGACACATAGTTATCGGATGATTCAGTTGCCAATTCGGTTTGGTTCTATTGAACTATGTTTCATCCGTTTTAAACACAAAAAAAGGGGACCGAAGCCCCCTTGATATCTTGTTGTCAATTGATTAATAATAAATCAAACGACGAACTTTCGTAATGTGCTTCGCAAGGCGGATCACTTGTTTTGTGTATCCGAACTCGTTATCATACCACGTATACAAAACAACATTTTTCCCGTCAGGAGAAACAATCGTTGCATGCGAATCGTAAACCGAACAACACGTATTACCGATGATATCGCTTGATACCAGTTCCGGATCGTAAGAGTAGAAGATCTGGTTCACCAAATCACCTTCCAAACTTGCTGTACGTACTGCGTTATTTACGTCTTCGATTGTTGTGCTTCCTTTCAATTCCAATGACAAGATTGCCAAAGAACCGTTTGGAGTCGGTACGCGAACCGCGTTAGCAGTCAATTTATCTTTCAAATCAGGAATAACCTTCGTTACAGCAGCACCAGCCCCTGTAGAAGTAATTACCATGTTGATTGCCGCTGAACGTCCACGACGGGAAGACTTGTGCATGTTATCCAACAAGTTCTGGTCGTTCGTGTAAGCGTGAACGGTTTCAATGTGTCCTTTAACAATTCCGTACTTATCATTGATCACCTTTAGAATAGGAGAGATTGCGTTTGTTGTACAAGACGCTGCAGAGTAGATCGTTTCGTTCTCTACATCCAATGTTCCCTGGTTAATACCGTAAACTACGTTTGGAATTTCTTTCCCCGGAGCAGTCAACAATACTTTAGAAACACCTTTTGCATTCATGTGGCGAGACAACGCTTCACGGTTTGTGAATACACCAGTGTTATCAATTACCAATGCGTTATTGATTCCGTGAGCAGTGTAATCAACATCTTCAGGGTTTGAAGCATCGATCATTTTTACGGAGTGCCCGTTGATGATTAACGCCTTGTTTGCCAAATCTTCAACAACAGTTCCTTTGAACGCACCGTGAACAGAGTCAGAGCGCAACAAAGCAGCACGTTTAATGATATCTTTATCCGTAGCCCCACGTGTTACGATTGCACGCAAACGCAATTGTTGTCCCTTTCCTGCTTGTTTGATCAATTCACGAGCAGCCAAACGACCGATACGTCCGAAACCGTACAATACAACATCGCGTGGCTCGATAGCTTCACCAGAAGTTGCAGCGTATCCTGCTAGTTTTGCACCAAGGAATTCAGCTTTAGAAGCGAATTTTCCCTGTTCAGCTGACCATTCAGCAGCCAGCTTACCAATATCCAATTTAGCCGGAGCCAAATCCATTTTCAACAATTCCTCAGCAAGGCTTGCAGTAGTCTCGATATCAATTTCTTTCTTAACTACATTCTTTGCATATTCATGCAAGTTCAGAATTTCAGAGATAGTGATGTCGATCAGGTGATTGCGGAACAATACCAATTCAATTCCACGATCGTACAACAATTCACCAACGTGACTAGATAATTTTACAGCAGCGCGTTCGCGTTGAACGTGCATATTCAGCTCTTTTTCGTAGCCCACTGCAGTTTCCATGTGTTTGTTTTGTTTTAAAAAAATGAATGAAAAATTAAAGTTCTCTGATTTGTTCAGAGCAAAAAAGGCTGCCCGCGTTTGCAGACAGCCTTTCCTGTTTATCCTAAATAAGCTTTTAACAGTTTATTACGCGACGTGTGGCGTAGTCTTCGGATTGCTTTCTCCTTGATTTGACGTACACGCTCACGCGTCAGGTTGAACTTCGCACCGATTTCTTCAAGCGTTAGTCCGTGGTTCATTCCGATTCCAAAGAACAAGCGGATGATTTCACGCTCCTTATCAGTAAGGGTGCTCAATGAACGTTCAATTTCGCGTTGCAGAGACTCAGCCATCAAAGCGTGATCCGCTTTCGGTGAATCCGAGTTAGCCATTACATCCATCAATGTACCACCGTCTTCAGAAGAAGAGAGAGGAGCATCCATAGATACGTGGCGACCTGACACATTCAAGCTTTCCTTGATTTTATCTTCCGGAACTTCCAATGCTTCAGCCAATTCTTCAGCTGATGGCGGACGCTCGAACTCTTGCTCAAGGCGAGAGAATGCTTTGTTGATTTTGTTCAAAGAACCAACCTGGTTCAATGGCAGACGTACAATACGCGCTTGCTCAGCCAAGGCTTGCAAAATGGATTGACGAATCCACCATACAGCATAAGAGATGAACTTAAATCCGCGTGTTTCATCAAATTTCTGTGCAGCTTTGATCAAACCTAAGTTTCCTTCGTTGATCAAATCGGGAAGGGTAAGACCCTGATTCTGGTATTGCTTGGCAACTGATACAACGAAACGTAAGTTCGCTCGTGTTAATTTCTCCAGTGCTCGCTGATCTCCTTGTTTGATTTTTCTCGCTAACTCTACCTCTTCTTCAGCGGTGATTAGTTCCTCTTTACCAATGTCTTGCAAGTATTTGTCAAGTGACTGACTTTCGCGATTGGTAATCGATTTTGTAATCTTTAATTGTCTCATGTACAGAACAGAATTTCCAGATTAAAACGTAAAATGGAATGCAAAGTTACGACGGAAAGAATGTAGTTTCCAAATAAAAATTTGAATTAATTTGGGACTCACTGAGTTCTCAAAAACCGTGCCCAACGCTGCATTCCTTTAAAATCAAAGAAAGGGAGCAACTTTCGTTTAACTCCCTTTTTCTGATAAGATTTGTTAATACTGGTTTTATATCCCGAATGCGATGTAATCTTTTTTACCGCTTGAGTTAACAATTTCCAAATACACACCTCCTTTTGCGGTATTCAGGAAACCGGTCAACTGTGAAACCGATTCGCAAGGCTTCTGGTTTACCACCGTAATCACGTCGCCCTCCATCAAACCGGCAGATTTCAATTTGCCCGGTTCCAGCGACTTAACCTTAACCCCGTGATTGATCCCAAGTTCTTTCATTTCTTTTTCAGTAAGCTCACCGAAAACAGCCCCGAGAGCAGTGGTCTTATTCATTTCTTCCTTGGTTTTCAAGGCAGTTTCACCATCTGCGGAACGAAGCAACACTTCCTTGATCACTTCATCGCCATCTGAAGTTCTTAGCGTTAACGATACTTTATCGCCTGGTCGACGCTTACCAACTTCTTCCTGTAATTCAGCAACAGAGTTCACTTCTTTTGAGCCGACTTTCAAAATCACCCAGTCTTTCTTAATTCCAGCCTTATCAGCACCGCCGTCTTCCGTAACTCCGTTAATGAAGACACCTCTCGTACTTGGTAATTTCTTCGTTTCTTTCAATTCCTGATTGATATCAGCAATCTGTACGCCCAGGAATGCACGCTGAACCACACCATAATCGATAATGTCGCGCATTACCTTGTTTACAAGATTCACCGGAACAGCGAAGCTATAACCGGCATAAGAGCCTGTTTGCGAAGCAATGGCCGTATTGATTCCAATCAATTCACCTTTAATGTTGACCAACGCTCCACCACTGTTACCCGGGTTCACGGCGGCATCTGTCTGAATGAATGACTCAATCGGAACAGCCGTGTTTCTTGTTCTGTCCGACAACAAATTAATGTTACGCGCTTTCGCACTAATGATTCCCGCTGTAACGGTAGAAGTAAGGTTGAACGGGTTCCCAACTGCCAGTACCCATTCTCCGACACGCACATCATCACTGTTTCCTAATGCGATTGGCTTGAGTCCTTCGGCTTCAATTTTAAGGACAGCAATATCAGTTGAAGGATCAGTTCCGACAACAGTTGCACTGTACTTAGAATTATCATTGAGGATAACCTCAATTTCGGCCGCATCTTCAATTACGTGATTGTTTGTTACGATATATCCCTGGCTGGACACAATTACACCGGATCCGGAACCACTCCCGTATTGTTTGAATTCACGGTTTCCTGTTCCCGGACCATAAAAGAATTCGTAGAACGGGTCGCGCTGAACCTGTGTTCGTACTACTTTGGTTGTTACGTGAACAACAGAGTTAATGGTATTTTCCGATGCAAAAACAAAAGCGTCGGCATCTGTGGTTGGCATTCCATTATAGGAGACCTGATGTGCGTAATTATTTCCATCAATCACCTGATCGGATAATTTAGGCTCATTTATAACTGAAAGCACATAGCCGAAGGCAAATGGAATCATACCTCCGAGCAATCCTAAACCTAAAAATTTCGTTGAGTTTCTCATCTTAGTTGATCTATTTTTTGGTTCGTAATTTCAAACACAATTATAAGAGTAATCCATAAATCATTGTTACATTTGTGCTGTTAAAGATTGTTAAGCCAAAAACGGCTGTAACCCAGTGATAGCAAGACATACATGAAGTTAAACTTCTCTAAATATCAAGGCACAGGAAACGATTTTGTGATGGTCGATAACCGTTCCGGAGAATGGGATAATTTACCGATCAAAGTCATTCAGTCGATTTGTGACCGAAAGTTCGGAGTTGGTGCCGACGGACTCATCAAAATAAATGCCCATCCGGAGTACGATTTCGAAGTAGATTATTACAACGCCGACGGAAGTAAAAGTTTCTGTGGAAACGGCGCCCGATGTTCTGTAGCCTTTGCCCATACATTGGGAATCACAAAACCTGAGGTAATATTCAATGCGATTGACGGTGTTCACGGAGCAAAGAAGGACGGCGAATTGATTAACCTGGAAATGCTTCCGGTATTTAAAGTGTATCAGGACGGAGAAGCATTGGTGCTGAATACAGGATCGCCTCATTATGTTGTGTTCTCTGATGATCTGGATAACCTCGATGTTTACGAAGAGGGAAGAGCCATTCGCTACAACGAGCGCTATAAAAACGGTGGAATTAACGTGAATTTCATTCAGGAAGAATCCGATACCGAATTTGAAATCAGAACCTACGAACGCGGAGTTGAAAACGAAACACTATCATGCGGGACAGGATTGACTGCTGCTGCAATGGTAATGGCTATTGAAAATGGATTGTTTGGGTATCAGGCGCTTACAGCCAATACCAAAGGCGGAACATGTTATGTCGGTTTCAACAGAACAGGAGAAATGGAATTCGAAGAAGTTCGTCTCATAGGGCCTGCGGAATTTATCTTTAGTGGAGAAATAGATGTTGACATATAATTTCAAGAACATTGAACGTTCATTTCCTACATTTGATAGCACAACCGTGTTATTGTGGGTTTGGAACGCAGACAAAATTCCTCCGCACATTGGAGTTTCTCTTGGAAAATCGTATTACTCCCTTACCTATAAAGGAGTTGAAGAATTGCAAACCAGCTCCATGATTCGAAAAGTGAAGCGTTTGCAGATTCCGATCTTATTCATTGCCCTCGAAAAAGAGGTTGCACCTGAAGACGTTGCGGCAATATTCTCTAAATTCGACAAGGCTACACCGGGCGGAGCAACTTGTTTAAGCCCTGTAAAGTCGTTATTTTCAACTTCCGATGACATTGTCCAACTGGCTTCTTTTTTAGGTCTGATGGAACAAAAAGGATTGTTGAAGCAAGTGAACGGAATGTTCCTGAAACCCGAATACGATGCGCTACCTTCGTATTCCTGGATGGACATCGTACAACGAATTGAAGTACTACATGCTGAAAAGTAAGACCATATACCTACGCGCTGTTGAGAAAGACGATCTGACCCGCCTGATGATCTGGGAAAACAATCCCAAACACTGGAAAGTATCCGGAACGGAAGTTCCGTTTTCGACCCATGCATTGTTGCAATACATTGAGCAGGCACAGCACATTCGTCAACACGGACAAATTCGTTTTATGATTTGTCTGAACGACACAAACGAACCAGTTGGTTGTATTGATTTATTCGACGCAAACTTTAAACATCAGCGAGCTGCAATAGGTATTTTGATTGCCGAAGAAGGAAATAGAAATCATGGATATGCAGGCGAAGCACTCGACCTTGTGCTTCAATATGCCGAACAAATTG
This sequence comes from uncultured Fluviicola sp., assembly GCA_966211245.1. GTDB lineage: Bacteria > Bacteroidota > Bacteroidia > Flavobacteriales_D > Crocinitomicaceae > Fluviicola. The sequence continues at coordinate 24,935 of CBIHND010000036.1, forward strand.
TAGCTTTACGCAATCTCTATTGCTCCATTCATTCCGATAATCCGGCAAGCATTCGATTATTTGAAAAAGCAGGATTCGAAAGGGTCGGAGTACGAAAAGATTGGTTTTACGAAGGTCATCAGTGGATTGACGAAATTATCTATCAAAAATGTCTAAAGGAAGAAAAATACTAATTGGATTAGCAGGCGTAGCACTTGTTGGTGTTATTTTCGGATGGAAACACATTTCAGCTTATTTGGATGGAATGACGAAAACCTCCAACACAAAAACAGAACGATACATTTTGAACGAAGAGCGCACACTGGATGAAATTGCTATCGACCTGAAAAACAAAAAGATCATTGATGACATTGCCAGTTTCACAGGACTCGCTGAATACAAAGGGTTGACGAATAAGGATTTCGCCGGAGGAATGTACGAGATTGAAGCCGGAACAAGTTACAGAAACCTGATCAACGGATTCATTAAAATGCAAAGCGGTCAGGGAGTTGCAGAAAAACCAGTTAAAGTAACCTTCAATAATTGCAATACCATTTACGACTTAGCCGGAAAAGTATCCCATTGTATTGAAGCCGATAGCGCAACGCTTGTAAGAACTATTCTGAGTGGAAATACGTTGTCGAAATACGACTTTACGGTTGAAACTGTTCCTGCGTTATTCCTGCCGAATACCTATGAAATGTATTACGATACAGATGCAGATCAGTTCATTGCACGTATGGCTGAGGAGTTCAAGAAATTCTGGAATCCGGAACGCATGCAGAAATTGAAAACGATTGGTTTGAAATCTCCTTCTCAGGCTGTAACTCTTGCTTCTGTTGTTTACGGAGAACAAGGAAAGAATCCTTCCGAATGGCCGATTATTGCGCGTTTGTATTTGAATCGCGTGAATACGGGAATGCGTCTGCAGAGTGATCCGACCTTCAAGTTTTGCTGGGGAGATCAATTGAAAGGTGTTCAACGCCTGACGTACGAACACAGAAACAAAGATTGTCCGTACAATACTTATTTGCACGACGGTTTGCCTCCGGGACCGATTTCGCTTCCTCCTACAGCAGTTGTAGAAGCGGTTTTGAATCCGGATAACAACAACTACATTTACATGTGTGCTCAGCCGAACTATGACGGCCTGCACAATTTTGCTTCAGATTATGCTACACACGACCGCTACGCTAAAGAGTTTCAGGCTTGGTTAGCTGGCGAGTTGGCTAACCAATAACTAATGAAAAGAAGATCATTTATCCGCATAGGTGCTCTAGGGATTGCGGGTGCTGCAATGATTCCGAAAGACGGATTCGCTGCTGAGCCTAATGAAACACCTCAATCAGAGCCAGATAAGTTTGTTGCCGCGCATGTCCCGGTGATTGTTTCCACATGGGACCACGGATTAGCCGCCAATCGCGCAGGAATGGAAGCCCTCAAAGAAGGAAAAAACTCGCTGGATGCCGTTGAAGCAGCTGCAAAAGTTACCGAAGCTGATATCACCAACAGAAGCGTTGGGATCGGTGGAAGACCTGATGCTTCCGGACATGTAACGCTGGACGCCTGTATCATGAACTGGGAATCAAAATGTGGTTCAGTGGGAGCTCTCGAAGGAATTGCTCATCCGATTTCAGTTGCACGCCATGTGATGGAACACACACAACACGTAATGCTTGTTGGAGCCGGAGCAAAGGAATATGCTTTGAAACATGATTTTGCGACAATAAAAACGCCTCTTCCGGAAGTAAAAAAAGACTGGAAGGAATGGAAGAAGGAGCAGGCTGCTCTGGCTAAAAAACCCGAAATCAATCATGAAAACCACGATACCATCGGGATTCTCGCGATGGATAAAAATGGAAAAATAAGCGGCGCTTGTACAACCTCTGGTTGGGCATATAAACTTCCGGGACGTCTTGGTGATTCTCCGATCATCGGTGCAGGATTGTTCATTGATCAGGAAGTCGGTGGTGCAGTGGCAACAGGACTTGGCGAAGCAATTATTCGCATTGCAGGTTCACATACCGTTGTAGAATTGATGCGTCAGGGAAAAACTCCGGGCGAAGCCTGTAAAGAAGCCGTAGATCGAATCATTTCCAAGCACGACGATCTAACCGGTCTGCAGTGCTGCTTCATTGCAATGGATACAAAAGGAAATGTAGGTGCATACTCGGTTTTCAAGGGATTCAACTACGCGCACACAACTCCGATAGCTGAAAAACTAATCGACGCCGAGTTCAATCAATAGTGACTAAACAACTTTCTATATTGTTCTTTGCACTGTTTTCAGTGATGCACATTTCCGCGCAAACGGTTTTGAACTGGAATATTCAGCATCCTCAGACAAAGAAATGGATTCCGCTTGGAACAAAGGGAAGTGTTCAGGAAGCACTCATCGCATCGAAATACCTGCCGGATCCGTTTGTTGGGAGCAACGAAGCGAAGTTTCAATGGATTGAAAATTACGACTGGACATTCGAATCGACTTTTGAACTACCTCAAATTGATCAGAACAAAGAATATGACCTTGATTTTCCAAGTCTGGACACCTATGCGAAAGTGTATTTGAACGGAAAACTCTGCGGAACCGGAGAAAATGCATTTGTTCATTACCGTTTTGATGTAAAGAAATACCTGAAACAGGGAAAGAATACGGTTAAAGTCGTTTTCACATCGCCTGTTAATGCGAAGAAAAAAGAAGCACAAGCCTTTTTGTATCCTGCTCCAAATGACGTTGGAACCATTAAAGTCGCGCCATATTGCAGAAAACCACAGTATCAGTTTGGTTGGGACTGGTCGTTGCGCATGACGACAATGGGATTCTGGGAACCGGCTTCGTTGATTTCGTACGAGCAGAACCGTGTGATTGGGAAGAATATCCGAACAGATAAACTGACCGATTCTACTGCAGAGCAGACATTTGTATTGGAACTCCGGGAAGATTACACAGAAACAAAATATATCTGGGAAAGTCAGTTATGCGGAAAGAAAGAGGTTCAATTGTGGGACGGGCATGTCGTTCGAAACGATGTTATCCAGAATCCTCATTTATGGTGGCCCAGAGGCCAGGGAACACAGCATCTGTATACCGATGTCTGGATCCTTAAAACCTTTGATGGCAAGGTATTGTATCAGGACACCATAACATTTGGTATTCGAACCACGGAACTCGTTCAGAAACGAGACCAGTGGGGCACATCCTTTCAGCTCGTTATTAACGGCCGCCCCATCTTTTGTAAAGGAGCTGATTATATTCCGGACGACATTTTCCCTGCTGCAATTACAGACAAAGCATTGTACAAATCGGTACAAACAATGGCCGAATGTAATTTCAATATGATCCGTATTTGGGGTGGAGGAATGTACGCCAGAGAAGAATTCCTGGCCGCTTGTGACGAATTAGGCATCATGGTGTGGCACGATTTCATGTTCGCTTGTGCAATGTATCCGGGAAACGATGCATTTCTGAAAAATGTAGCTATGGAATTGAATCAGCAGATCCCAAGATTGGCATCTCATCCTTCTTTGGTCTATTTCAACGGAAACAACGAAGTAGATGTCGCCTGGAAGAACTGGGGCTTTCAGCAACAGTACAGCATCAGCGAAGATCATCAGGAAATCATTTCCGAAGATTACGACAGATTGTTCAAAGAATTGATTCCTGAAAAAGTAGCATACTACACAAAAACACCTTACGTCCATACTTCGCCGCTAAGCAACTGGGGGAAGGAAGAATTCTACAATCATGGAACTCAGCATTATTGGGGCGTCTGGCATGGAAAAGACCCAATGAGTGACATGGTGAAAAAGATTGGCCGTTTCAATGCAGAATTCGGTTTTCAGTCGTTTCCGGAATATTCCACGCTTACACAATTCAGTGATACCAGTGAATGGAACCTGAATAGCGCAACGATGAAGAACCATCAAAAAAGCTATGTAGGGAATGGAATGATTGCGAAACATTCAGACATCCTTTTCGGGAAAACCGACGATTTTGCTGAGTTTGTATATTTCTCACAACTCACACAGGCCAAAGCCGTAGAGTCGGCAGTTGTAGCACACCGATTGGACGCTCCACGATGTACCGGAACGTTATTCTGGCAATTCAACGATTGCTGGCCGGCAATTTCATGGTCGAGTATCGATTATTACGGAAACTGGAAAGCGTTAAACTATCGCATTCGCGAAGCTTACGAAGATGTCGCAGTTGTGAAAACTCCTTACGACAACTCCTGTAAATACTATATCATATCCGATTCACCGGAGAGTTTCCTTTGTCACTTGACGTGTGAAGTAAGAGACCTACGCGATACACTTCTCGGAAGCTATCAATGTAAACGGGCTATTATGCCCGGACATTCAACTGTTTTTGAACAAGAACTCAAGGCATTCGACTCGATCAGTTGTAACGTCAAAATAACTTGGACAAACGCATCAAATAACTTAAGTCAACTATCTGAATTTCATTCAATTAAAAACACAGAAACAAAATCAGAATACCAACCAACAATAGGTTTTTCTCCTTTCGGAGGAAAACAATTGAATAGCGGAGGAATACTGATTAATACCACTCAACCATTGGAAGATTTCTGGATTTCCTGTTCTGAACCCGGTGTTCATTTCGAACGGAATTTTATTGATCTACTTCCGGGAATACATTACATATCTTATAAATACGAAGGGAAAGAGCCTCAATTAAGTGATTTTATCACCAAGTGGCGTTAGGTTTCAAAGTTTTCATTAATATTGGTAACTAAATTATTTGCATTTATTACCAAGGTAACTAATTTTGCAATATGGATATCGGTGAAATCATTCAGTCAAAATTTCAAAGCTCTTTTCAGAAGGCAGTTGTAAACCTTCGTTACACAGCTAATTTTCTGGGCAACATTCAGAACAACTTCATGGCAAAATACGATCTGTCGATTGCACAGTTCAATATTTTGCGCATTTTGCGTGGTGCGAAAGGGCCGATTAGTGTGAATACCATCAAAGAACGAATGGTGGAACGTTCACCGAACACGACACGATTGATGGATAAACTCATTGAGAAAAACCTGATTGAGCGAGTTCGCTGTGATAACGACAGACGAGTAGTATATGTTGAGATTACAAAGGACGGTCTGGATATTCTTGCCCGAATAGATGTTGATCCGGATTTACGCTTGAATGCATGTGGTTCATTAACTGAGGCCGAAGCCGAGCAATTGAGCAATTTGCTGGATAAAATGCGAGGATAATTCATCACGAACACTCGATGAACTGAGGCTACTACAACATTCCATGAATGGTGTGAACCTTATTGTTTCACGCAGATTACGTAGATTTCGCTGATGAATGACCAATGAGAATGTAAAAACTTGTTAACTGCTAAATTTCCCTGTGAATATCCTTATTTAAGCGTTAAATTCGTTGCACTTTTTACCACATGCGACATTTTACACAATTCCTTACACTTTGCCTTTTCGGCGTTTTACCGTTCTTAGCTACAGCACAGGGTGGAAAAGGTTCCCTCGACGGAACCATCAAAGATTCCACATCATTTGAGCCGGTTGAATATGCTCTTGTCAGCCTACACAGAGAAAAGGATTCCTCAATAGTCACAAGCATCTACACCAACGAACACGGAGCTTTCGTTCTCGAAGAAGTTCCTTTCGGAACCTACTTTCTTAAAGCATATGCTGACGGGTACAATGTTAAGTACATTCGGAAAGTAGAATTATCCGGTCAAAAACCGTTAAAGAAGTTCGGAAACATCGCTTTGGTTCCGGTGAACTCCACAGAAATAGAAGAAGTAGTTATTACAGCGGAAAAAAATCCACTGGTTACCGGAATTGACAAGAAGGTATACAATGTTGGTGACGATATCTCAGTTACAGGTGGAACAGCAAATGATGTTTTGAATAATGTTCCCTCGGTAGAAATAGACCAGGAAGGGAAAATTTCACTTCGTGGAGATGGAAACGTAACCATCCTTATCGACGGAAAGCCAAGTACACTTTCAGGAGGAAACGGTAAAAGTCTGCTGGATGGACTCCCTGCCGGATCCATTGAGCGCATTGAAATTGTAACGAATCCTTCCGCGAAGTATGATCCTGACGGAACTTCCGGAATCATCAATATTGTACTCAAAAAGAACCTTAAACGCGGGTTAAATGGAAACTTCCAGGTTTCCGGAGCTACCGGAAATGCTTACAATGCTTCTACCGGATTGAGTGTCAGAAACACCAAATACAACCTATACGGAAACTACAGTTTTGATTACCGCGAAGGATACCGGAACAATTACAGTTACCTCACTCAAATCCTGAATGATACTGCTCATTACCTGGATCAGATTCGCCAGGGAACGGACTTGAGCAATACGCACACGGCAAAAGTGGGAATGGACATTTATCTGAACGACCGCAATACACTCTCCTGGAACGTTACCGGAAACACAGGATTACGCGAACGCACCGGAGATCAGGACAATATTCGATATACAGATTACGACGATACAACTCAGTTTTGGCAACGAGTAACCAGCGATCCGAGTCACAATCAAAATATCGACGCTGCACTCGGTTATCATCTGGACTTTAAGGAAAGTCGCGGAACCATTGACTGGAACGCCTATCAATCGTTTTCAAAAGGCGATAACCTGGGATATTACACACAGGACTACCTGTACCCTGAACTGTATTCGTTTGAGCAAAACCTTGCTTCTTACGAAAACAACCAATACACAACCCTGAGCATGGATGTTGTGCGCATTTTCAAAGAGAAATGGCGTACGGAAACCGGTCTTAAGGCCATTCACCGTACAATGAACGTGGATTCGGAAATGTACACTGCAGATTCTACAGGAACTATGGTTTTCGACAGCATCGGATATTTTGATTACCAGTATCTTGAACGCATTTATTCAGGCTACGGAATCATTGCCAGTACGTGGAAGAAATTCAAATATCAGATTGGTGTTCGTTTGGAACAAAGTTTCCAGGAACCGCAATTGCTCTCAACCGGAGAGAATTATTTAAACAAGTACTTTAATGTATTCCCTTCAGCGCATAGCCGTTACGAAATTTCAAAGGGAAACGAGTTTTCTTTTGGTTACAGCAAGCGAATTAACCGCCCGAGTTCCGAAAGCCTGAATCCGTTTACAAGCTATGCGGACCCATACAACCTAAGAAGGGGAAATCCGAGTTTATCACCGGAATACATTCACTCGTTTGACGTTGGTTTTGAACACATTGGCAAAGCCTCAAGCTTTACAATCAGTGCTTATCAACGTTTTTCATACGATGTCATCAGTCGTGTGAAGATCTTCTACGAAGATGGAACTTCTGCTGGAACCCAAGCAAACATTGACAATTCGGTAAGCACAGGAGGTGAGATGGTGTTTCAGTTTCGTCCAAAACCTACGTGGCGAAACATGGTTTCGGCAAATGCCAATTACATCAAGTACTCCGATCAAAGTACCGTTTCGGCGAATTTTAATCGCGAAGGATTTGCAATGTCATTCAAGGCCAGTTCAACATTGGAACTGATGAAAAAGACCCTTACACTGCAGGCAAATCTTCGTTACTCATTACCATCAGTAACTCCTTCAGGTACAATGCGTCCACGTGGAGCCGTAGATTTCTCCGCAGACAAATCATTGAAAGACGGGAAATGGGGCGTAGGAATGCGTGTAACCGACATCTTCAATACGCAAGGGTTTAAATTCTATGTAGATCAACCGTTAGCGCAGCAGGATGTTGAATTCAAATGGTTAACACGAAGACTTTACGTTAGTGTACGTTACCGTTTTGGTAAGGTAGACCTTGATAAAACGAAGGGGAGTAACGGAAATGGGACAGGAAACGGAGGAGGTGGAGGATTCGACTTTTAATCGAACCCTGTTAATCCTGAGTTTTGGAGAGCAATGCCTGTTGAATTTGAAGATGAACCCCAAGGTGAACAAGCGCTTTATCGAAATCCGATCTTCTACGGATTTTCTGACGTTTTTGAATGGTTTTCATTTTGCATGAATTTATAACTACAAGTTAGACAAAAAACCTGCCACGATTTTGCGGTTTTGATTCTACTGTTGTTTCCACTGATTGTCTGTTCTCTTAACGCGGGTAAATGGAAAAGTAACGATTAAATAATCTGTAATATTCGGCACGGCTGTTGATTAATCGTTAAAAGAACAGTACTTTTGTAGCCGCCTTTTGGATGGTTACACCCCTAAAAAAAGCCGCAAGGGCGCTAAAACTATGATAGACACTGAACTTTTCGAAGCCAAGAAATTATATCCCTTTCAGGAGAAAACCGTAGCCATCATCATTGATGAACTGGACAAGAACGGCTCTGACTTCAACCTGTTGTTCCAGCTTCCTACCGGAGGTGGTAAAACTGTTATTTTCAGTGAAGTAGCAAAAGAGTTCATTGCAAAGATGGGGAAGAAGGTGTTGATTTTGACGCACCGTATCGAGCTTTCTGTTCAAACTTCCCGTCAGCTTACTGCAATTGGCATTGGAAACAAGGTCATTAGCAGCGAAGTTAAACACCTGAAGGATGAAGATCACCACATGTGTTACATCGCAATGGTGGAAACATTGAACAATCGCCTGCAAGAGAATGAAAACTTTGTTGACGGAGTAGGATTGGTAATTGTTGACGAGGCGCATTACAACAGCTTCCGCAAGATTTTCCAGTATTATTCGGGAGCAAACATTCTGGGAGTAACGGCAACTCCGTTGAGTTCCAACAAATCGCTCCCGCTGAACGACCATTACAATAAACTAATCGTCGGTGAAAGCATTTCTTCCTTGATTCAGGGCGGATACCTGGCAGACGCTGAAACTTTTACTTACGATGTCAACCTGCACGGTTTGAAAATCGGTACAAACGGCGACTTTACTGTTTCTTCTTCCGAAGTGGTGTATGGAAACTACTTCATGCAAGAGAAATTGCTTTTCGCTTATGAAGAAGTTGCTGTTGGGCAGAAGACACTGATTTTCAACTCCGGAATTGAAACGTCCATGCGTGTTGAAGAAACATTCAAGAAGCGTGGTTACAAAATTCGACACCTGGATTCTACATTTAGCGACAAGGACCGCAAAGACGTTTTGGCATGGTTCAAAGAAACTCCGGATGCCATTCTGACCTCTGTAGGGATTTTGACCACTGGTTTCGATGAACCAACGGTTGAAACAATCATCCTGAACCGTGCAACACGTTCATTGACACTGTACCATCAAATGATTGGTCGTGGTTCACGCAGGTTGCCGAAAAAGGACCAGTTCAAGCTGATCGACCTTGGTAACAATGTTCGTCGTTTTGGTTTGTGGCAGGATTACATCAACTGGCAGGATGCATTCCGTTTCCCGGATCGTTTCCTTGAATCGCGTTTGTCTGAAGCTGATGACCTTGAGTTTGAAGTGGAATTTGAATTCCCTCGTCACATGGAGCAATTGGTAGATACGCAGTTTTTGGAAGCATTCTCCATGCGCGACACGTATTACGATTGTCTGGACAAAGGAGAGAAAGGGAAGATGGCTGTAGAACTGTCGTTGACGAATCACTGTGAAGGAATTGCGCGTAAAACGCAGTTGTACGAAGAAGCAGTGAAAATTCAGGACGCACTTCAGGAACACATCGAACACCGTCTGAAAATGTATACCAAGTGTATTGCGAAAAGCACTCCGAATTACTTTAAGTACCTGATGGAAACGTATAACCGTCAGTTGCGTCAGGAGTTGCGCAAGACATTGGACGATTAAAAGCATTCTTATTTTTAAAGATCTACAACAACGGGGCGTTCTGAAAATTTGGGACGCTCTTGTTGTTTTGTGCGCAAGATTGGGGAGAGTGAGTGTGGGAGTGAGAGTGAGGGAGTGAGGGTAAAAAAAAAGAGGGGCAAGCTACTCTTATCGCACCGCTACAACCTCATACCTTTGCTACGTTCCCGTCCTGGAGGATTCAGAGGGAGCTGGTCGTAAAAGACTTACCCCGCCGCAAAAGTAGTGTTTTCTTAAAGAACTACACGCAAAACAATGGAAATTCTTCCTTCGAATTTCAAAAAAATAAAAAAAGCCATACTAATCAGCAAGCTCAGTGTTTGTTGTGCAAAACAGCGGATTTGAGGGGGAAATTTAACCGAGATTCCTATGAACGCATATAGATTAATTGTTAAAAACTTTGTTATCGTCTGATAATGCGTAAATTAGCTGCGCTTTTTGAAAACAAATGAAAACACTTTTACTACTACTTTCAGTGTATTCAGTTTCTGTTTTCGCTCAAAAGGACTCAATTAACGTAGTTGATCCATTTGGGCAAAGACAAGGTATGTGGAGACTAACGGGAGATCAGGCTCCGGAACTTGGTGTTGAACCAGGTGCGTTGGCTGAGGAAGGGACTTATTTGAATAATCAGAAAATTGGTCCTTGGGTTCGTTACGATAAGAAAGGAACGAAGCCGATCTCGTTGGTGTATTTTCAATACAATGAAAGTGGCAATTCATCATCGCGTGTTGCAATGTTCCCGTACAAATTCTACGATGACGGAACACCACAATACACGCCGTATCCGGGACTGTGTCCGACAAAAGCAAATTACAAGCGCTTCGGGCAAACCGGAAATCTGATTGAGGTCATGGAATACGATAGTGCCGGCAATGAAACGTACACTGTATCAGAGGTTTCACAAGGCGACCTGGATCAGATGTCGTATTTTATGGTTCCGGCAAACTTTACAGAGCGACCGGAAAAAGGAGTGGCACTTCCGTCAACTCCGGGATTCTCAGGTTTCAGCGGGACATTTATCGTTGATTTCAAACACACAACATTCGTTTCCGGAACATTTGTAAACGGTAAGCTTGTTGATGGCAAGGAAGTTATTCTCGATGATAGTTATACTCCGACTTCTATCCGGACATTCAAGGGTGGGGTGTATGTGACGAGTTTCTTTCCTTAAAGAGGTTCAATGGTTTAATGGGTTTAATTGTCCAATGAAGCGTTTGATGATTGAATCTTGAACTATTAAACTTTGAATCCTTAAACGTTCATTTATCCCAAAAACACTTGCTGAGGAAGTGGTTCAATACCTTCCTTTTTTGCGATGTACGCAATCTGTCCGAGGAATTCCAGGTTTTGTTTGAGCAGAAGGAACCAGCTTATTTCTGAAATGGCATCCGAATAGCGTGATCGATCCAGCATATCGGCAATTGCGCGACCGTTCTCCATTTCGAGTTCCATCCAGGCGTATTCCGGTAAAATATCTTCGAGTTCCGAATCCGGTTCGCTATCGTTTTGCTCTGAAATCCAGATGTGTCGCGCGTTTATAAGCGCAGAAACCGCACGTTTCAATTCCTGCGACAAATCCAGTTCATCACGGGTCAAATGCTTGATCCAGGCGCTGTTCAGCGCATGTAAATACTGTAATTTCGAAGAATAGAACTCGAGCATCAGAGCCCTTTCAGGTTTTGGATAGTTGCTTTCGGATCCGGGCTATTGAAAACGAAACTTCCTGCAACCAACGCGTGAGCACCGGCCTCAACCAGTAATTTTCCGGTTTCAAGGTTCACACCACCATCTACTTCGATGATACAGGATGAATTCGCTTTTTTAATCAACTCCGCAGCCTGACGTACTTTCTCAATCGCCTGAGGAATGAATTTTTGTCCACCGAACCCTGGATTTACGGACATGATCAACACCATATCCAAATCACCGATTACATTTTCCAGAACCGAAACCGGAGTATGCGGATTCAATGCAACACCAGCTTTCATTCCGGCTTCTTTGATTGCAGCAATGGTTCTGTGCAAATGCGTGCAAGCCTCGTAATGTACTGTCAGAATATCAACACCCGCTTTCGCAAAATCGTTGATGTACTGATCCGAATTTACAATCATAATGTGACAGTCAATTGTCTTCTTCGCGACTTTTTTTAGTGCCGAGATGATTGGAAAACCAAAGGAGATATTTGGTACAAACACTCCGTCCATAACATCTACGTGAAACCAATCGGCTGAGCTTTCGTTGATCAATTCGAAATCGCGTTCAAGGTTACCGAAATCGCAGGAAAGAATAGAAGGAGCAATGATTACTGACATGTTTGAGAATTTGAGGACAAAATTAATTTAAAATTGAAAATGGAGAATTGAAAAGGAAGGAGTAATCCCCCTTTTCAATTTTAGAATTTTCAATTTTCCATTCTATTTCATCCACTTCAAATACTCTTCGTCTCGTTTGTACACATCCGCGCGGTAGCACAGTTTTCCTTCGGGGCTTGCAGTAACCGTGATGTAATCGATCTGAACAGTAATCGGTTCGTGAAGCGGAATGACCATGTGTTCTTTTCTGGCAATGACAGAATCAAGGGAATCCGGAAGGAATTTTTGGCGTTTATCGCGATAAAGGATGTAACGAGCCAGTGAATCCGGCATCTGACAACGTACACAGCCGTGTGAATAGGCCCGAACATCTTTGTTGAAGAAGCTCTTCGATGGCGTATCGTGTACGTACACTCCGTACTTGTTATTGAATTCAAACTTCACCAACCCCAACGCATTGTCTTCTCCGGGATCCTGGGTAATTCTGAACGGCATGTTGGTTTCCTTGTATTTTTTCCAGTTGATGCTTTTCGGATCTACTTCCTGACCACCACGGTATACTTTGTAGTGATTTCTTGCCGCATAATTCGAATTTGCTTTTTGAGCAGGAAGGAACTCTTTTGAAGCAATTGATTGCGGTTGGGTCCAGAACGGAAGCGCAACAATGCTTCTGATGGTAGAAGTTAACTGCGGTGTAGTATTCTCCGGTTTCCCCACAACAACACGGTGTTCGGAATACATGGTATCGTTAATGTATAATCGAAGGACGTATTCCGGAATGTTGATCCAGATGTATTTTTCAGGGAATTTACTTCTCCAGCGCCAACGTTCCAAAGAAAGCACGGTTCTGTCGATTTGGTGCTGCTCCGATTCGCCAAGCAGTTCACAGGTGTATTTTCCAAGAAGTGCATCCGGTTTAAGGGCATGATCTTCCTGGAATTTTTCCAGCGATGCAATGTAGTCCTCTTCACTTCCTGACGATGAAAGGTATCCCTTTTCAATCAACGCCAGTTTCGATTGCTCGTGAGCTTTCAATGAATCTTCTTTAAACGTTGGAATTTTAAACGATTTATCGGAAACCGTTTTATTGTAAACTCTATTAAACAACGCTTTTGCAAGAATTCTGTAATCCGGTAGTTCTGGTCCCATGGATGCAAACCACGCTCCCCATTGCTGAACTGTGTCGAATTGTTTTAGCCTCAAAGTCAGATCAGGAGTGGCACACGGCAATTTCGGACGCATGTGATTTTTCGAAGTATCCATGATCCCGACTTTCAAATCATTCATGAGTTGAGAGAACTGAGCAGTCATTTCCAACTCTTTTACCACCATGTGTTGCTCAATCTTCTCTCTTTTATTGCTTTGCAATCGGGTAGAAGGGAGTCCGACAGCATTCTGATTCTTCAGTAACGACTGCAATAATCCACCTTTTTCAGAAACCATGGAATCGTTCGTCCATAATGGTCGGTAGTTGCGCGCTTTATAAAATTCTGTAAGCTGAGTTGCGAAGCTTTCGTCGAAGCCCATTTCTGTTGTCAGCTCCTTTTCCAGGGCTAACTCAATGCGTTTTTTGATGGGAATTTTCTTATCAAAAATGGGGTCGGTTTCGGGAGTTTCGCTTCCACAATTAGTAAATAACAATGGAATGATGAAAAGAAGTAACCAAGCAGGTCTGTACATAGGGCAATTATCAGCAATTTTGTGTCAAAGATAGCTTAGAAATGGTAACTGAAACTGCTTTTTTATCAACATACATCTTGCTTGGTCTGACAGTAATTGTCTCACTTCAAGGCTTTAATAATCGTGATTTCATGGAGCGGTTTCTGTTTTCTCCGTATGCCGTGAAGCACAGTGGTGAATGGTGGCGTTTTTTTACGCACGCTTTTCTTCACGGAGATTACATGCACCTTTTCTTCAACGGCTTCGTTTTGTTGAATTTCGGGCCATGGATTGAAACCTATTTTGTCCTTCAATTCGGCGTTCCGCTTGGAGAATTCTATTTCTGGCTGTTCTGTATCAGTGGAATGTTTGGTTCTTCGTTGATTTCGTTTTACCGCCATGCGGATAATGTTCATTACCGATCATTAGGAATTTCCGGAGTAACCAGCGGAATACTGTTCGCTTTTATTTTACTGAATCCGTTGGCAACACTGAGTGCCATGTTAATTCCAATTCCGATGCCAGCGTGGTTGTTCGGAATCATCTACCTTGGATTTGAAATTTATGCAGATCGAAACAGAAAAACGAACATTGCCCATGATGCGCACATTGCAGGTGCTATTTTTGGGATTCTTTTCATTTTTCTCACTAATATTGATGGCGTCGTAAAACTGTACAACACCCTATTTTCATGAGCGAGCAGGAACTCTTTGTAAACAATAACGGAACGATCATTAGTACGACCGGTCCGTCGATACATGCGGGAAACAGAGGTTACACCTATGGTGACGGACTTTTTGAGAGCATTCGTATCATGAATGGAAAAGCTCTGAATGTAGCGAACCACTACAACAGGTTGACGGAAGGGGGCGCAGCATTGAAAATGCGTTTTCCGAGTTATTATTCAGCAGAGTTTTTCGAGAAGCAAATCGCGGAATTGATTGAATTGTGTAAGATTACCGAAGGTGGTCGCATTCGCCTTTCCATTGACCGAATGGGTGGGGGAACGTATCTTCCTGAGGTAAACGAAACGACTTACTACATTGAATGTTATCCACTTGAGAACAACTTATTCGGTCTGAATGCAAAAGGACTGGAAGTAGATTTGTACCAGGATATCAAGAAATACAAAACACCGCTTTCGAATTACAAGACCAAAAACGGCATTATTTACGTATTGGCAGCACTTTCCGCAAAGGAAAAGGGATTGGACGATATGTTACTGATTAACGAAAAAGGTCAAATCCTTGAAAGTTCTCACAGTAATCTTTTTGTGGTGAGCAACGGCGTGTTGTATACTCCAAGTCTAACTGACGGATGTCTGGCCGGAACCATGCGCATGCAGGTGATCAATCTGGCACTGAAGCACAAGCTAAAAGTGTACGAGTGTCCGATTTTACCTTCCAACTTGCTTGTAGCAGACGAATTGTTCCTGACAAATGCCGTTCGTGGAATTACCTGGATTGGCGGTTACAGAACGAAGCGTTACTTCAACACTACGGCGCGTAAGATTGTTACCTTCCTGAATGAGGAATGGGAGAATTACTAAGCCGTAATTTCCGGTTTACCTTTATCAAAAGGTGACATATCTCTAAAAACGCATGAAGCAAACGCTTTTTCCGGTGATATTTTGTTTCCTGACCATTCAATTGGCCAAGGCACAAACATCTTCGGATTGGTACTTTTTGTCCGATAACGCTGTCTGCTTTAAAAATAACGGGACATATATTTACAAGGAAAATGGAAAATACGGCTTCAGGAACATTCAGAAACACCTGACAGAACCGGTATACGACACGATTTTCAATTTCGGAGTAGAATTCTGCGTGGCAAAGCAAAGAGACAGTTATGTTATCCTGGATTCTACGCTCAGAAACCGTTACGGACAACCCATCAAAAACGCCGAACGAAACCTGAATTTTCGTGGCGACAGCATTGTTCTGACCGTTACAACAAACCAAAACAAGATCTACCGTTATCAAACCTATCGTTATCGGCAAAGTTATCAGTACGGACAAACAGTACATCTGATTCCCAAAGCGAGTAGTTCTGATCCTTTTCTGTATTATTTGCCTGATAAACAGAAGTCGCATCAGTATCCACAACGAGACCCGGATAATTATGTCATCTCTACTTCGTGGAATTACACTGATAGTCGAATCGACTCCATTCGCATAACACCGAAAGGAGAAACCTTCTACCTGAAGAATGGAGATACTATTTTCCATGAGAAAGCCGGGAGATTACATAATTTTCTGGATAGAAGTTACGTAGAGTACAAAACGGACTATGGCGTCTCCTATGTGTTGGATATACTTACCAGGGATACTGTTTTGAACAACAGGGAAGACTCAGGCTTTGAAGCCTTTATCAAAAATGGAAAGTTCTATTTCATTGAATACTACAGATTCAAAGACTCCGTTTGTTT
>CBIHND010000037.1:0-40805 GCA_966211245.1 uncultured Fluviicola sp.
TCATATCTTTTCTTTTATCCCAAAATAACACAAACACAAAACATGGTGGTGGGATGTTTCCTATTTTAACTAGCTTTAATTAATTTGTAGGCGTTATTTGATTAATTTTTAATCAAAATGTTTGCAATTTAACATATTTCGATTTATCTTTAGAATAAACGAAACAGAAATATGCTTGTAAAAACCTATTGCAGTTCCGTATTCGGAATTGATGCAACCACAATCACAGTAGAAGTAAATATCGCAAGGGGTGTGAATTTTTCCCTTGTTGGTCTCCCAGATAAGGCCGTTCAGGAAAGCCATCAACGCATAAAAGCAGCTCTTAAGAACAATGATCTGGAGTATCCCGGTAAAGAAATTACCGTCAATCTTGCTCCTGCCGATATACGGAAAGAGGGGTCAGGCTTTGATCTTGCAATCGCGATTGGTATTCTGGCTGCAAGTGAGCAAATGGCTGATCAACTATTGGATCAATATTTATTACTTGGAGAGTTGTCACTGGATGGAGTGCTACAACCGATAAAAGGAATATTACCCATCGCAATGCAAGCTAAAGTCGAAGGGTTTAAAGGAATTATTCTTCCGAAACAAAATGCTGCTGAAGCTGCTATCGTCGATGGAATTCAGGTTTATGGATTAGAATCACTTAAAGAAGTCGTGCAATTCCTAGGAGGTGAAACAGAATTCGAACCGGTTACTTTTGATATTGAAGCTGAATTTGAACGCCAGTTAACTGAAAATGAAGTTGATTTTGCTGATGTGAAAGGACAGTCTGGTGTTAAAAGAGCGTTTGAAATAGCCGCCGCGGGTGGACACAATGTTATCCTCATTGGACCTCCGGGAGCGGGTAAATCAATGTTGGCTAAACGATTGCCGACAATATTACCTCCGATGAGTATTGAAG
The DNA here is from genome assembly GCA_966211245.1 of uncultured Fluviicola sp. Lineage (GTDB taxonomy): Bacteria > Bacteroidota > Bacteroidia > Flavobacteriales_D > Crocinitomicaceae > Fluviicola. Next base: position 905 of record CBIHND010000037.1, read on the forward strand.
AATCCCTTGAAACAACCAAAATTCACTCTGTTGCAGGTCGGATTGCAAGAAACAAAGGTCTGATAACTCAACGTCCATTTAGAAAACCGCATCACACGATTTCCGATGTTGCACTTGTTGGTGGTGGTTCCTATCCTCAACCCGGAGAGATCTCACTTGCGCACAACGGGGTATTATTCCTGGATGAATTGCCAGAATATAAACGGCAAGTACTTGAAGTAATGCGTCAGCCATTGGAGGATAGAACCGTATCAGTTGCGAGGGCGAGATTTTCAGTTGATTACCCGGCAGGTTTTATGCTTGTTGCTGCAATGAATCCTTGTCCGTGTGGTTATTATAACCATCCGGAGAAAGAATGTTCCTGTGCCCAGGGAACCGTACAACGTTATATGAACAAAATTTCCGGACCTCTATTGGATCGTATTGATTTGCACATAGAAGTTACTCCTGTAACATTTAATGATTTAGCTTACGAATTACCAACCGAGAACAGTGGAGCAATCAGGGATCGGGTAATTCATGCTCGTTTGATCCAGCAGCAACGATACAGAAAATCTTCAACGCATTGTAACTCGCAAATGCAGCGAAAAGAACTGCAGAAATATTGCGATATTGGGGCTGAAGGTAAGAAGCTATTGAAAGACGCGATGGATCGATTGGGGTTATCTGCGAGAGCTTATGATCGAATTTTGAAGGTTTCACGTACTATCGCTGATCTTGCAAATTCCGAGTTGATCACAACCCAACATCTTGCTGAAGCCATACAATTAAGAAACCTGGATAGGGAAATATGGATGGGATGAGAATCAACAACCTGACTGAATTAAAGCATTTTTCCTTCTTTCTGGTACTCTTTTTTTATTCCGCTATTGATATGATCCAATTGAAGCTCTTGTTGACCGCTATCCAAAGCTCTGAGACAAGCATACTGTATGATATTAACAATATTAGCTCCGGTAATTGCGTAACGTTTCGCAATATCGGATAGATTGACGGTATCGTTCAGCGGAATACCTTTTGGAAGATTATTGTTCCACAAACGCAAACGTTCATCGTACGAGGGTGCTTCAAATTCGATAATTGTTTGAAAGCGTCGTGTGAAAGCCGTATCGATGTTGCTCTTAAAATTAGAAGCCAGAATGACCAATCCCGGGTGAGCTTCGATGCGCTGAAGCAGGTAAGAAACTTCCTGGTTGGCATATTTATCATGTGCATCCCTCACATTGGTTCGTTTTCCAAAGATTGCATCTGCCTCATCGAAGAAAAGGATCCAATCCTTGTTTGCTGCTTTATCAAACAACAGACTCAAATTCTTTTCCGTCTCACCAATATATTTCGATACGACCATGGATAAATCAATGCGATAAACATCTCGTCCCGTATATTTCCCGAGCAGTCCCGTTGTTAGGGTTTTTCCAGTTCCGGGTGGTCCGTAAAACATAACACGATATCCAGGCTTCAACACTTTTTTCATTCCCCAGTCGTGCATCAACGTGTCATTGTGCTCCAGCCAGGTTTGAATTTCCTGAACTTGTTTCATAACCTTTTCCTGAAGAATAAGGTCTTCCCATTCTAAAGTTGTAGTTACTAGTTGTGCAGGGAAATTTCCGCTCATTTTAGGTTTGACAATTTCGCCGGTAGTCAAAAAATCTACGTACTCCTCATCAATAACCAATCTACCGCTCATTTTGGGCTCTCCTCCAGGAACATCTTCAATTGATAGAATTCCTTTGTTGAACAACTGGTTCTCATGATCAATCCGATATTTGGTTTCGATTCTCGTTTGGGCAGATTGTCCCGCAAGGATGTATAATCCTGTCTCACCCGTTGGAATAATACCGCGGTGATTTTTAGCTTTTACCCCTCCGAACTCAGGGAATTCTCCTCCATTTGGTAAATACTCTGAAATAATGGATGTGAGCAATTGCGGTTTGACATGCGGAGCTAAAGCAAGTAGCAACCAGATAACGTTTTCCTGATCCAATTGATACTGGCGGATAAAGCCCATTATTGGCGATTCGGGATCATATATTTCCGGTTCCCATGATGCCACCGGCGTATTTGTTTCCAGCCCGAATTCCGCTTCAAGACGGTTTCGAATAGCGATTTCAAGAAAGGTTAACAGATCGTCCATGCGAAAGTTGTGTTAAGGTTTTTCATAGTGGTATAGCGAGCCAGCCCCTTCAATACTGAGATTTAATGTTCTCAGTTTTTGTATGAAGTCTCGATCGCGTTCTTCTGTGAGTTGGATTTCTGAACGATCAAAAGCTTCGACCAACTGACTTATCAGCAATTTCCATTCGTTCAGGAAATCGTTTCGGTCGATGACAATCATTCCTAATTGGTTAAGTATTTGTTCATACCCTCCGCTAATGCGTTGACATGTTTGTTGGATGGTTAGGTCGTCGCCATTGGTAGAAGTAACCGACCATTCCAACAAAAAATCAGGAGTTTCAAAGCGTGCGATGTTTTGTACAGAATATAAATTAGACAGCAAATCAATCAATGGTTCAACCATCGGTGGAAGATCGCCGACGTAGCTGAATTTTACAGGAATATCATTCCAAATGATTATGCCAAATTCTTTGTTGTTACGAAAGATAAAACGAAACGCCTCTGCAATGGAAGATGCGGTTTTTTGTTCGGGAACAATGGATTCCACAAACGCCGGCTGTAGTACAAACGTAGTAGGTACTCTGCCGATTACGGAGTATTGCCCGACAAATTCACTATCTGGTGTAAAGTCGTCCATAACCGGTTATTGTTTGTTCTGTTCGTTCCAATAATTCAAGCTTTCGACGCTCTTTTCCGTCAGTAATTTGAATATTACCTGCGTTGAAAGCGACAAGTACCTGATGAAGCAGTGTTTTCCATTCCTGAAGGAAATCCTGTTTGGAGACAGTCATTTCATTTGATCTGTTCAACGCATCTGCATAAGCCTTGTACAATGCTTCATGTGCACTAAAATGTCCTTTAATCGTAAGCTCATCCTGATCCCAAAATAACTCCCACTGCATCTGAAGAAGCTGATTGGAAAATTTGACACAGGTTCTCCCTTTAGTTTCTTGTTGAAGAAACCAATTCAATGCAATGATGTCATCAATGTTTGCAAATAAATCAAGGCGATAACGAAACTGAACAGGGATCTCATTCCAAAAAAGGTATACCGATTCTTCCTCTTCTCTGAAGAGAGAAAGGAACGCCTCTTTTACTTCGGAAAACTCCGGATAGTGCTGTGCAGTAATTTTCGGGTGACCTAATTGAATTGTGAACATGGCTCTTGTAATTTGGTTGCTGATGCTATTCCTCAAATAAGTGATAGAAATAATCCTTCGGATATGCTTCGGCATATTCTCGTATACTCAGAAACGGGAAAAACTGCTTTTCTCCATTCTGCCAGGAAACACAGGGTTGCCCATATTTTTCTTCGGTTCTCTCTTCAGAAATAGACCAGGTTCCGTTGTGATGCCTTTTCAATGTTTCACCAAAATATAAAGCAGAATCAATCAATAAATCCGGATCATCTTCAGGATCCGGTTTCAGGTTAGACAGAAGTAATTCCAGGAATCGGACTGATTCCGGTGTATAGTCCAACTCATAGTCAAGGGCAGAAGCAACTAACTGAAATAAATCTTCCAATTGCTCATCAAGGCCTTCGATTGTTTCCCTAAGTTTATCGCGTTCAACTGCTAAATCCATTTCGTAATCAATTATTGAAAAAAGATCTGACCATATCATTCGGATAATATGGCATATCGCGATACGAGGTGTCATCTATACCTAATACACAGGTCACTGCAGCAGCTTCAAAGCACCAGTAACCATAGAAATTGGCTGCACCATTTACTTTTACTCCTTTGTGTGTGTTGTGCCAATCCGATTTTTTCATGGTATCGTACCAGCTTCCCAAATAATCTTTAACCAATGTAGCACGGTCTTTTTCGGGTGAATTAAACACTTTCAGAAGTTTATCGAATAGTTTGGGATAGATCAGTTTTCCGGTTGTATTGTCTGGATTTGCAATCGCATCCATCAGGCCATCTTTTCCTTTCATGGAATCCCAGTTTGTTTTAAATGATGCGATAAGATTTGGATCCACTTTCAAAGCGCAAGCCAACGATAGCATCCATAAACCTTCCTCGTAAACGCCAATATAGTTTGACGCTTTCTCCATTTCGTCGTCATCGTTGAGTTTTAATCCCTCAATCTTATGTTCCATGGCTTCCACAATCAATTCACGTAATTCGGAAATGGGATAACCCATTGAGTATTTCAGAAAAATTGTTTCGACAATTGCGTCTGACAAACTGAAATGAATTCTGGTCCATGAAGGTATATCGGGACTTTTTTCTTTGAGTACGCTGTAAAGCCAGTCGATATGTCCCTGCTTATCAGCTAATGAATAATTAAAATACTCCACACTACCCGCTTGCTCTCTCTTATTCATAATTTCAAATTATTTCTAAAAATAACTATTTCCAGTCTTTAAATGTGACCATTCCATCCGGATCGACATGTACCACCATTTTCTTCAGTTTCCCGGTATTCAGCGCCTGTTGCACACGAGCTCTGAGCGCAGGATCCGAGATTGCGTTGATTTGTGATTGTAACCATTTTTTACTTTTCTGAAGCTCTGAGAGCTTGGCAGTATTGAACTTCGTGTCGGTGATGAATATCTCACCGTTTTTCTCCCAGATTCCATCCAGTCCTTTTCCTTGCGGAGGTGCATTCAGATCAACTAACTTACCATCATGACTCAGTTTTGAGAATCCATTTTCCTGTAAGTGAAGGTCGCCGTGATATTCGGCAACGGTACCTTTCATGGTGTTTTTATAACCTCCTTTTCGTTTACCTGTTTTTGGATTCAATTTACCATCCAGCCATTCCGTTTTATTTCTAGGAGTCTGACCCTTCGCCTTTTTCTTTTTCACATAATCAGCATAAGCTGCATCAATTTTTGCCGGGTTATTAGTGAGCTCATTTTGTGCATCTTCGAATCGTTTTTTAGTGATCTTCTTATCAAAATCCTCCAGTTCCTTCATCGTTTTAGGCGAATTCGGATCCAGTTCCATTTTCTTACGAATGTCCTGTAGTTCTTTTTTCAATTCCGGATTTGCGTCCAATTCTTTCTTATGTGAAAGCTCATAAACTTTACACTCACTACACTTGGCAATGTTACCGTGTTCGTCTACTTTAAGTTCGTGACCATCATGGGTTTTTCCTTTATTGACAACACCCTCATCGTTCTGGAATTGCTTCTGCTTCGCTTTTGTATGCGGTGTATCCGGTGCATGCGGTGTTTTGGCATGAGGACCTTCTACATCCGGTGCTCCCTTGAAGAATTTCCTGATTTTGTCTTTCAACTCCATCAATCCTTTTTTACCGGAAGAGAATAGTTTCTTAGCTCCTTTAACCACATTACCAGGAATGTTTTTGATTGCCGTAAGTCCATCCTTCGCTCCTTCGATTGTGTTCTTGAAGAGTGCTCCCGGCGATTTCGGAATGTTTTTGATGAAGTTTCCTGATTTCATTACAGGACCCATTTTTACTGCACCGACACCTTCTACGATAGACATGGCACCGGTAAGTCCATCGGTTGCATTCTGCTTCATCTGCTCGGTATTTCCGAATAATTCACGAGCTGTTGATGCGGTTCCTGCATCATTGAGGTTCTTGATGTATGCCAAACTGTTGAACAATACCGAAAGTGATCCGGCTATGATGGCGCCCCAGCCTGCGTAGGTCATTACAGTTCCCATCCAACCGATTACCGGCGCACACACCGGAGTGGCAAATCCCCAGGAGATAATAATGATGGCAACCATCAACGCTGTGATCATTCCGGCAATTCCAAGAATCGATGAGAAGATTTGCGCTAATCCTGTTGATATATCCGCTCCAACCTGAAGTAAATTACCGAGAGGATCTTTCGCCCATGCTTCAGCGTTGAACAGGTTTACAACACCAGTCAGTGTTTTTCCAAAACCATCAACAACACCTTGTAGCGCCATTCGTGGATCGATCATTCCCTCGATCATTCCCTTACCGATTTGCAGGATGCTGATGCTCTTAATATCGTCTGTAAGAGATTCGGCTACCAATTTTTCCGCAAGCATGCGCTGCTGCTCTTCTGACAGGTAGCTCATGTTCACGTCCGCAACATCGAGCACTCCACTGAGGCGCGCGATACGTTGATTGTCTACAGCGGTAATTTGCTCCTGACGAGGATCTTGTGGACCTTCCGGAACAAGGGATCCCAACTTAACTTCTTTACGTGCACCTTCTGTTGCGTCGGTTCCTTTATCCGGCATTTGCTTCGCCATTTTGTCAAGGGCGGCAAGTAATCCGTCGCGCTCCTTAGGCTTCAATTGCTGAATGGTTTCCTGCTGCTCCTGTTCAGGCATTGCAGCAAGCGCAAAGAGTTGTTGATCTTCCGGTGAAAGTTCGGGTTGAGGTTGATTTTCCTGTTCTTTTTTAATACGCTCCTCGGCCTTTTCACGGCTTTCAATGGACTTCATAGAAGCCAGATACTCGTCCTGCAACGCATTGAGCTCTGTTTCCATGTAGATCGTTGCGGCAATGAGTTCGTCTCCCGTTTCAGCGGTTCTGACTGCTTCCTGACGCATGGCCTCTGGTCCGGCCTGAACGGCTTGTATTTTCGTATTACTCTCTTCGTTCTTTGCCTTCATTTCAGCAACACGTGCATCCACCTGGGCAATGATGCCGTCCGTGGCCTGGATTTCACCTTCGGATTGCTGGTTGTCTTTTGCTGCAACTTCGGCATCCGCAATGTATTGTTTTGCACGCTCGCCGGTTTGGTTTACTGCGTCATCCATGGATTTTGCTCCATCTGCCGTCTGGTTCATGTCGGCATTTTGCTGTGCAGCGTCTGCCTGTGCATCCGGATCATCCGGTGTCTCGCTTTGTGCCTGACTGGCTTTGGAGGATGCTTCGCTCGCTAATCCGCCAGAATCGGCTTTACCACCTTCTGCTTCTCCGGCAAGTCCCGGAGCTTCAGCTGCTACGAATGCCTGACGTTGTTTGCTGTCTTCCAATACATCTTTCGATGTTTTCGAAACGTCTTTCCGTGATGTATTGTGATCGTCTATTTTCTGTGTTCCTTCACGTGCATTTGCCAGGTCTTCTTCCTGTTTTCCGATGGTTGCATCCAACCCGTGAGCATGTGAGGTTTTCTGAGCTGCGGCAATTTTCAGTTCATAACCTTTTGTGCGCAGCATTTCGCCAATGTATCCGAGTCCGCGTACTTGTGTATCGATGTTTGCCTGTCTCGGTAGCGCCTCACCGGCACTGTCAACCGGAGCAATTACGTTCGGATGCTTGAACGGTTGTGGCGTGGCGGGAATTTCAACTGAACTTGCAGCGGCTTCGGACTGAGCAGCTTTTGCTTTTCCTTCTTCAGCTGTAGCAGGAGCTTTACCTTTTTTGGCATCTTTTTCTTCAACTTTTTTATCTCCTTTTGCCGGAGGCTCAGCGAGCTTTTCGTTCATCTGAGTTTTTTGTGTTGAGATTTTATCGGCTGCCTGACCACCACGATCTACGGGTGGAGCAGTAACTCCTTCGGATTTTACCTGTGCGTTTTCGGTACGAATCTCATCGCGTGGCGGATCTTTCTTTTCTTTTGCTTCGTCTTCATCAAGATCGTCCTGATTCTTTACGTTTTCGTCGTTCTCATAGCGTGAACTGGCATTTCCTTCCATTACGTCACCGTCATTCGGTTTTTCAGGAGAAGGTTCGGGAGAAACTGTTTTTCCCGGTGCTGTGAATCGCTGTACCGTTCCTGAAGCGGCTCCCTGCTGAACGGTATGTGTTAGCTCGTGCGCCAACAGGTGTTTTCCTGTGTCCGAATCAGGGTTGTATCTCCCGGAATCGAAATAAATATCATTGCCGTGTGTGAATGCCTGTGAACCAAGCTCTTTGTTCATCTGAACGGCACTTGAATCTGTGTGGATGCGGACGTTACTGAAATCGGCTCCAAAACCTTCACTCATTTGAGCCTGGGTATCGGAACTCATAGCACTTCCTTTTCCTTTCGATGAACTCAGCGATTGCTCAATTCCTGTTGTACCAGTTGATTGCCTGTTGCTTTTTTGTTGAATAGGCTCTAGCTTCGGTTCTTCCGTTTCAGGTTTTTCGGAGGCGATCATTGGAAGGTCGATACCACCTTTTTCAGCTTTTCCTTTGCCTTTTTCTTTTCCTTCGCCTTCTTTTGGTTCACCTTCAGCCGGTTTTTCTCCTTCGGCAGTTTTTTCAGTTTGCGCGGTTTTTTCTTCTTCTTTTTCTCCGACTGCTTTAGGAACAGCAGGTAGTTCTATGCCTCCTTTGCGCTGAATGGCTTGAGCTTCTTCCTTTTCAGCGCATTTATCGCACTTCATTTGTACCGGATATGTTCCATCCTTCTCTGCGGCTTTTTCTTTCGCTTCGCAGTCAGCACATTTGGTTTGAATCGCTTGCGGTTGTTCATCCTGAGGCGGAGGGTCAACTAAGCTGGTTTGCACCAAAGGTGTAATGGATTCGGAGATCGGTTTTTGTTGAATTTCTTCGGTTTGCTCTTCACCTTCTTTTTGAGTTGCAGGTTCCTGAGATTTTCGCTGTACCACAGGTTTTGGCGAAAAGAATGTCGGAGATGATGCTGTAGTCTCCTTCGGTGTGTTGATGCGTTCTACAACACGGTCCGCAGTGCTGTCTGCTTCCTGTTCATACCGATCTCCGGGTCGGCCAATGGCCAACTTGGTTTGCACACGTGTTTTGAAGAACGAATCGTTGTCGTTTCTTGAAGCGTGTGCCGTATCAGTATGTTTTGGTATTGAACGCATCTCGTGTTTTACCTGTGATCTTTCAAATCAATTTTTTCAATTGGTTCAGTATTCTATTGCCCCATAACACTTGCGCGAATAACCCCACTGCATTCAGGAGACATTGTTAATGCTATGGAATGCTGCCCCGCCTGTAAATCGCTAATGTTTATTACCGTTCGAGTAGCTTGCTGGTTTGAATTAATCACGGCCTTCTCTATTCCATCAATAGAGACAGTGAAGGCATTACATCCACTGGTTGATGGTGCTAAATCACGCGAGGTTATGATCAATTCAGACGGGCTTCCATTCGTCCTCCTGAACCGTCCACTCAACTGATTACGGAAAGTTCCGCCCAGAATTGGAATTTGACGTCTTCTCTTCGCCAGCGGTTCGGCATTGTCACCATCCGGTTGCATTGCGTTTACCTGTCCCGGTTTTTCCTCATTTTCCTCACTCTGCGTACTTTCCGTTTCCGGAACAGTTTCCGTTTCTTCTTCTCCCTTTCGCTGAATATTCTGTTCCGACAAACCTTCCTGTTGAATGGTGTGTGTAAGCTCGTGCGCTAACAGTTCTTTTCCGGCTTTTGACTGAGGATCAAATTTTCCTTCGTTGAAATAGATATCGTTACCATGGGTAAAGGCCTGAGCACCCATTTCCCCGGCCATTTGTTTTGCCTCGCTGTCGTTGTGAATTCGAACGTCTCCGAAATCGGCTCCAAAACCTTTTTCCATTTCGCTTTTTATCGAGCCACCGAATGCACTTCCTTTACCTTTGCGTGAACTAAGCCTGGATTCCACAGTAGGGGAGGCCGAAGCATTGTTTCCTTTCTTCTGAACAGGTTTTTCTTCTTCCTCTTTTTTCTGAATCGGTTCGTCTTTTTTTTCCTCTTCTTTCTTTTGAACTTTCTCTTCTTCAGCTGGTTCTTCCTTCTTTTGAACCGGTTCTTTTTCTTCCTCTTTTTTCTGGATTGGCTCCTGTTCTTCTTCATCCTTTTTCTGAACAGTTTCCTGTTGCTCTTCATCCTTCTTCTGAACAGGTTCTTCTTTTTTCTCTTCTTCCTTTTTTTGTACTGCTTTTTCGTCTTCGGCAGGTGCAATTTCTTTCATTTGCACAGAAGAGATACCGGCTGCAAGCGGCTTTCCATCTCCATTTACACCCTTTGAACCAAATGTTGAGTTGGCGCCGTTCACCACGCGATTGGCTGTTGCATCCGCTTCTTGTTCGTACTGATCACCAGCCTGTCCTACAGCCAGTTTTTTCTGAACCGTAGGTTTAAAAAATGCATCCGAAGATGTTGACGGTTTCTTTCGTTCTTTAAACTCTCTCATAGCCTTTCATTTTACCATTCAACATATAGGATTTCCTTGTTCCATGGAAAGCGAACAATACTGATCGCCCACGATAACTTATCCAACAAAATATCTTGCGTTTTTCGCTCCATTACGAGTCGGTGCTGTTGACCATCAATGATCAGTTTTCCTGGCCGTTGAAGGTATTCATACCGTAACAACTCATCGGAGGAATTTTGCATTGGAGTCCAGTTGTCTTTGACTGCCTGAAGCATTGATTTTACTTCGGTTTTTACGGTATCGCTAATGATGCAATGCCGTTCCAATGGCTCATTGAAATCAATGCCGACAATGTATTTTTCAAACGTTGTATCGAACTCCCACGGGGTTTCGTTTCCTGTAGCAACATAGTACAGTACGTGAGCTGCCATCGTTTTATCCGTCAGCTGATTATGATTATCCATTAACCCGGTTCTGGTGAAGAGGTGCTTTAAGAAAGGGGAGAGGAGTACCAGCCCCGCGTGTTCAAAGAGCATTCCTTCTTTCGGGATGGAAACTACATGTCCTTCTTTTGGAAGATTCTTCTGTTGTTCGGTTTTGGTGGCTTCCAAAGGTGCTGGTTTGATTACCGATTCAAATTCAGTTTGTTCCGATTTCTCCGAACTATTTTTTTCGGAAAGAGTAGCTTCGGTATGCTGTGACAGAAAGACTTTTTTGATTGGTTCTATGGCTGATCGTTGTTCATTGCGAAGTAACAGAATCAGTTCTATTACCGGTTGCACGATGGTTTTCCAGGTAACCTCCAATTCCGGAGCAGTTGCTTTTTTTTTCGTTACTATTCGAATAATCGGATCAACGATAACCGCTAAATCTGTAGTTTTCAGGTTTTCCGATCTTTCCAGTAACTGGGCAATCAAAATCTCCCAAATGGTTATTCTGAACGTATTGTTTACTTCGTTTATCAATGAAGGAAGTTCGTTCAGACGTTGAAAAAATGCAGCCGGAATTGACGTACGTGAAAACGCTGCGGATACAATGCCCTGTATTAGCTGATCAGGAAACTGTATAACGAATCTCTTTCGCGTAACCGATACGTGAAGTTCTTTAATAAATGATGTTGAGAACAATTCAGGTTGCTTACCGGTGAATCTTAAGATTGCATCCGGTTCAAGGAGAGCTTTCATGGTTGTATTATCGCTAATCCACCATGGCTTCATACCTGTTCTAAGGAAAAAGAAAAACGATTCCAATTCCTTTGTTTGCGTTGAGATTGATCGTCTCCCGAACTCAGGATATTGAACATCGTTCAATTGATTTCCGGCATCGGAAGAAATAAAATAGTCTGTTTTTTTGGCAGTCTTTTCGTGTTGAATTTCTGCCATTATTCGTTCCAGTTGCTCTTCGATTTCCGAGGACAATGTTTTGGATTCTAACCGACCGCGGTCAATAGTGACGTCTAAATCTAATGTGTTGATTTGCAGTGATTCATCCTCTAGTAACAAGTGTTTGAAACGTTCCAAAACGACCTCAATGGAAGGAAGAATCCGTGTATGAATAATTTCATCCATGGTGCTTTTAAGGGCATTTGCCGTTGCCATAGAAGTCGTATTGATCTCGACCTGAACTTTATGGATGATATTTTTTTTCACTTTTATTGTCCCGTATTTATTTTTTTATATCTTAGCTGAACCAATTGTTAAATGGAACAGAGGTAATACTGGGCATCCGACGGCATTGTGGTAGCACAAGTACAGAGATGATTCTTTGATTTAAGCTGCGCCCCATTTGGGATTCAATCGTTTCTAGAGTTACGCTTGAATCCCTTTTTTTTGTGCCTATATTTTTCCAATTCTCCATCATCTTATCTTGGCCAAACCGGAATAGCAGTTCCTTCATCCGGTTTTTGGAAGTAGAACTCAGCTTTGTTAAGTAAATCTGCTAATGCACTCTGGAACACAGTTGCGCTTGTAGTTGACTTGATGTGCAAAATGTATTTGCTCAGTCCGTTCTTGTTGTGCAACTTCTTACGCAATTTGATGAACTTCACAACTTCGTCGGATTGATCGTTTGAATGCGCGTTGTAATAAGCAGTCATGCGCGCGTCAACCCAGTTTCCATCCGACCAGTCACCGTAAAGATCAATTTTCGCCTTAGAATCGATTGCGAGTATTTGACTGACAACAGTTGTAAGGTCTTGTTTCGTTTCCGGACGCAAATCGTTCCAAACCTTAGGGAAGCGTAAGGTGAAATTATCTCCGGAGAACAACGGATGATGTCTCAGTTGTTTTTTCAGATCTTCCCAGGTTCTCCAGTCTTCGTCGAATGTTCCGTAGTCATCGTCTTTATTGATCGGATCGTACGTCTCATGTAGTCGACGGTAAGTGTCGGCATGGTGCATTTTGATCAACTTACAGGTGTTGTAAACATTCCCGAATGGTTGGTTGTTTCTTAACTGACCGGTTTCTGTGTACGTATAAGTAGGTCCGTTAGCTTTCAATGTGGTGTCACGGAGTACTAATCGGAAGGTATCGTGCTCCAGTTTGGTTATCTTGAATTGTTTCACTTCTTCCAGGAATTCGAATACCAATCCAGTAGGGAATGTAGTATTCAGTTTTTCCATCACCACATGTAGTCGGCGAAGGAAAACCTCGTTCAACGAAATGGAAAGTGTAACCGGAGTTGTAATCAACGGAATTCCATTGATGGAATATTCCAGGATCTGGATGCGGTAAACCGAAGGCATTGCCTTTACTCCGCTTTGTGTTCCTTTTAAACTACGTGAAAGGTTATTGATGTATTTCAGCGTACTGATCCATGGATAAGTACATTCTACATAATAACAGCAGTCGTCTCCGGTTTGTACTTCTTCCGGAATGCGATAATTCACTGCAAAATCCGCAACGAGTTTATTGTCGCTTTTAACAAGCAGTAAGGTTCCGCCTTTTTCGACACCTGCTTTGTGCTCGATTGACGGATGTTTCTGGAGCATCGCATTCAGACTGTCGGCAGTATTTTTTACCTCAACAACTTTAACATCGAAGTCAAGTCCCGAATTGGTAATTGTGTTTTGAATGCTTGTTTTTGCTGCATCGATTGTACCGCTAAAGTATCCTTCTACTCTGAAGAAGTCGTAAGGATCAATGTTGTACAGTAATGGAGTTTGGATGTGTGGAGCCGAATTCAGTTGTCCGATGTGGTAACTCAGATTGGTGTCTTGCTTGAAACGTGCAGTTTTTTCAAAGTTCCAACGTTTTAGCAGAAGGCCGGCTGAAGTAAAGTTGTAGTAAAACGGAATGGATTTATTTCCGGTTTTTCCGCTAACCACAGACGGTGTAATTCTCAGGGCTGCTGTATTGTAGAAGTTGGCTGTTGTGGCGTAATTGTTCAACATTTCTTCTACTCGACCTAACAAGCTGAAAAAATGCCGGATACGCTGATTAATATCAAGTGCAGGAGAAGCGTAAAACTGATGACGATAAGTGCTGTATGGCTTAACTTCCGTTAGTTTACCAAGGAGCAGATGTTTCGGGAACGAAGCTACATTTGGTGAACATTCTGTAGTCAGGTAGAGCAATTGTTCTTTGATTTCCTGATACGTGTCAACCAAATCTTTCAATGCATCATAACGGTACTGAAAATCAACCGGGGTGTTTGCTGCATTGAATGTAAACAGTTGATTGATTTTGGTTTGAATGTTTGTTGCATTGGCAGACATCCCGAAACGCGCATAAATTGCATTGAAACTGTTTTTCAGGTTGTTCAGAAGCGTATTGTCCGTGATGACCAATCGGAAAGCATCTTTCAAAGCGGAAAACGAAGCGGTATTGATGGTGTTGAGCACAATACGTTTCATTGCTAGTTCAGGCAGGGCTTCATAGGTGTCAAACAGGAAGTGCTTGGAATACATCGGGTCATTTTGAATGATGTAATTGGCATCTGCCGGTGAAACGAGAAGAACTCTCAGGTTTTGAGCCTGAAGTTCACCCAGATTGTCGCAGTTCACACCTGAACAAGCCGTTGCCGGTTCTGTGTAGCTTTCGAGGTAAATCAATGCCACCATTGAAGACAAAGAGCCACCGAAAGCAGAAAGTAGCTGAGCACTTCCATCATCAAGTGGGCCGGTGAACAGTTCATACAAGGTAATTTGTGTATTTCCGTTGTGGAAATGCTTGTACTTCGCCTTGTTATCGGTAAACGCTCTGAAATGCGTGTACACTTTCGGATCTGTTTCAATTTCCTGTGGTAAACTGTTTGCATCTCCGCTTTCGGGTTGCGGAGGATTTGTAACTATTTTTTTCCGGAATTGAATCAGATCTCCGTCTGTGGTTACTCCAACGCCCTGATTGACTGTGACCGTCTTTGCCGCATTGTCATACTTCAATTCAAATCCGCAAACAATACCTACACCGGTAAGACAAATCCGCGATAATCTATCCTGATCCTCGAAATAAGACAGGAACTCGTTCAGCTGTTTTGCCGTCAGTAACTGATCATTCGTAAAGGAATGATAGGAAGGAGTAATTTCAGTTAGTTTTGCTGTCATAATGATGCTTATTATTGTTCGTCTTCGTCTACTGATAATGTGCCCAGGTTAGTTCTGCCCAGGATGGTTTTTTGGCCGGAGGTGCTTTCACAATCGGTAAGTCTTCCTGCCGGGTAAATAGTGTGTAGTTTCATCAGGTGGTCTTTGAAAGCTACTAGTGAGTCATGGTGTTGACTCTGTGTCGTTCTGTTGGTTTTTCGTTTCAGAAATTCTTTAAACAGGATTTCAAATTTCCAGAGTTCGTTATCGTCTTTAGGGACTTCATCTCGTCGTGATCCGATCCAGCAAATCCGTGGCAGAATGTGAGCCGGGAGTTCTTCGCGGATCAGTTCTTCCATGAAATTTCTGAAATCGATGTCTCCGAAACGTTGAGTATACCCCGGAAGTACTACACTCAAACGGTAGGAATATGGATCAACACAACCACAATCGTTACAATCGTTTGTTGAAATATCAATGAATTCATTTTGAGGAACATTGATCTTTGTAACATCGGGTCGTAAAAGAATGTGTTCTACCATGAACATACCTTCTTCCGTGAAATCGTACTTCATGAATCGGATCAATTCGGTAATTCCTTCTTTCAATTCCTCAAGTGTGAGGTAGTACTTGAATTGTCGAGCGATGATGTAGTTGACATCGTCAATATCGGTTACTTCACGGTTGATGATGTCAATTGAATACTTGTTCAGCGGTGATTTTTGAATGAGCAAATTGCCCAGAATTGTTTCGTCGTTTGGCAGATCTTCCAGTATTTCTGCAATATTTTCGTCGGTTTCGATGATTTTTAGAACCGCAAAATACATCTCATTCTCGGCTAGTTCCGGAGTCAGGTAATCGTCTGAACCGGATAGGATAATGTCGTTATTCAAATCCCGGATTCTCCAGCGATACATCGTATCTCCGTCAATGTTGATGAGGTCGTAGATTTCCAGCTGCGAATCCGAAAGGTTTCTTCTATCGTAGTTTTTCATCCCTGTCAGACGAGCAATGCGTTTTTCCGATCCCGAAACATTGGAAGTATTCCAAAGCTGACTCATCGGTTGTTTGTAATAATTGAACGCACCACCACGATTTGCACTGATTTCAACGTATTCCTTTAGAAACTCCTGCTTGGTATATACGATCATTTCTTTGGAGTGCGATCCGTAAAGCTCTTTCATCAGGAATGTGTATTCACTGAATTTTTCTGCAAAACGACCGATCAGGTGATCGAGGAACATGTTCTTTCTTCCGTCGGCATCGTCCAGAGATCCCATCAACAGCGTTGAAAGCTCATCCGGTGTAGTGCCGTATTCGTTCACAAGGTCGGATAGACCCGTAACCCCTTCAACCGGCTGCGAGAAATACGTGTTATTCGGGTCAGAAGTATAGGACAATAAATCACGAACTTTCCCCAAATGAGCAAAATATGACGCCAATACCTGATCAAAGAAAAGCAGGTATGCCTTGAGTTGTTTTGCCTGTGATTTGCGCTCGGTGGAAACGTGAGAAGGCAAACCGTTAAAGCCGATTCCATAGACATCCGGAAAGTCGTTTTGAATACTGGAATACCATTCCGTTCCGTTGTATTTTCCTGTCGGAAGTGGAATAATTTTGTCTTTTCCGGCCAATGCCTTTTGTACATTTCGTTGATCACGAAGCGCAGACAACATCTCTTCCGAAATCGTTTCATTCACCATAGAAGGAATGACGTCCTTCAGGTAGCTGAATGTACTGTTTTCACAAAGTACAGGCCGTTTTCCTGTATCTATGCATAGCATCCATTCGTCGGTTACCGGTTCGCCGCATTTCGCAATGGAAATGTCTTTGACGAGTTCTACACCTTCAATTTCGGAAATCACATTCAGAATATCAGAAAGTCGAACTTCCTTGCGTAGTTCGGTAGCCCGTAATTCTTCGGTATCAATGAATCCATTATCCAGCAAGGGACCGTCAAAAATCTGATCGGTTGTGTACCCTTTATCCAGCATTTCATCCAGTGAATGAAAGCTAACGCTTGGTGCAAAATAATTTTCAATGGCGAAAAGGACTGCTGCATTGACCTCATTGACGTCAGCATCTTTGCTGATTTCAATGATGGCACAGACGCAAATTTCCTGATCATCAACCGGCTTAATTTCTACCAGATCCTCGCATAAATTTCTGTTGGCCTGGTATTTCCGTTTTACGGCTTCTGAGATCGCCTCCATCTGATCTTCTGCGGAAACCGAACTGTCTTCGTCGATGTCGAAATCGATCAGAATGGAGTACAAGCCCTTCAGATAAAACTCGGATTTACTTCCGGGTTGAATGTTGATGGTATCCTGACAATTGTATGAAAGCTGGCTGTTGACACAATCTACATACACTTTCTTTTTGTAAGGAAGCAGCCAGCAATTGCGTACTCCGGGAAGATCGATGAAGAGTTTTCGGTAATCGAGCGCAGTAGTGGCACGTACGGAAAGAATTTCATCTGCGCGGTAAAACTGATTGCTCAAATCGTCACCATTCGCCGGAGACAGAATGTCTTCAATTGGTTGAGAAATACGATTTCCGAGGTCGGTAATAGCGTAACTCAACACTTCGAGAATAGTAATTCCAGGATCATGAACGTTAAAATCTGTCCAGAGCTTTCCACCCATCGCCTGGATGTAGTCAACACCCAATTGCTTCAGGTACTTGAAGTCAAATTCGTCCTTGGTAGAAACGTCTTTGGGAATAGTGATATGTGTGCTTAAGCTTGACATTCTTCGGAAATTGTGTTACTCGAGGTACATACTTTTGAGGTCACCGTGATGAGGTGTTGGCGAACGGATACCAGAATCGACTTCGGAGTCGAAGGTTCACAACTCACTTTTTTGAATTGATCGTTTTGGTACAGTTTAATTTCATCAACGTAATCAATGTATTCCAACTGTTCGATGAACTGAATCATTCGGTTGCGGTGAAGTGTAATCCCGAAAGTGATCGGAGCTTCTGTATCAAATGCCCAGGGTGAGAGAAAACGTGTAATATCTTCGTTCAATTTCTGGGTGTACAGGTTGTTGTCGTAACCTTCGTTGAATTTTACGCTGACTTCTACCCGAACTTCTTCGTAATCGGGATTGATTACATTCAGCTCTACGTGGAGGGAAATCAGGTTATCCAGGTATCGTTTTACACTGTTCAATGTCGCTTTACTAACCCGCGGACGGTAGTTGTCGAACATATTTTTATTCGCTGTATTGGGAACCACAATCAAGGTCACGTTTCCGCCGCAGTTGTAGGAATCGGTACAGGTGTGGTTCAGGCATTTCACTTTGTAAATTGCAGGGAATTCCTGTAATACAAGGTGTTCGTAATCCCAAAGCGTAATAGCCCGGTTTTTATGACGAAGTCGCTCGCTGACACGTTGGTAAAACTGCACATCCGTTTCTTTTGGTTTTCCACCGAAAGAATTGTAGGGTTGCTTAATGGATTTTACCTGACCAAGGCGTTGAATCAGTTTGCTTATTGTGCCATTCGCCAGTCCGCTTTCCAGATGAGAAAGCTCATTGGAGTTGTCTTTAAACGCAGCAGTTACCGCTTGAGGATGGATTCCAAGCACTTTACAAACAGAGTCGAATGGTTTGTCCGTTTTCGCTCTTAGCCAGAACAATCCGGTTGGAAGGAGCGTATTTGCACTGCTGGCTTCCTGTGGAATGGTGAATGTTACGATTCCGGATTTCAGGAAATTGTCAATTTCATCGGCCATCATGTATGGCGATTCCAATGGTTTCCAGAAGTTGGAACAAAGCATATCCCATTGGATTTTCTCTCCTGACGAATAGGCGGGACTGAGCGGATTTTCCGAACCTTCGTTTACCTGAATCAACAGGTTAATTTGTTGCAGGACTTCCGCCGATTCGAATCCGATGTAAAATTCACCGCCTTTTTCGTAATTCGGAAGTGTAAAACTGCTGTTAACAACCACAGATCCTGCCGAGACGGATTGTAAGTACGGATGTTCCTCTGACTGACCGAAGGGATGTTCGTGGAAGAGTTGGATTTTTCGTTCCGAAAAGCGTGTTTCGAGTAAATCGGTAGTATCCGTTACTGAAGCAGATAGGTCTAAGGTCTCATCTGCATCGTAACTTAATCGAAGGTTTTCTGCAAACGGGGTATAAGGCGCATTCGGAATGATTGTTTCCGGTTTGGTTGGAATACTCATGAATGCCAGGGCATACAATTGAGGATACAACTCGTGCAGAAATGACTCCGTGTTTGTAAATTTCATTGGTCCGGAAGGTTCCGGTGAATTCACATTGTTTGTCGTACTGAAGTGAAAATGGAAATCACCATTGCTTCCCTGAAACAATGTTTTGTTGGAATCAAGATCTATCCATTCTTCTTTGGAAAAAAGTGATACGTCGGCTTGAAAATAGCTGTTTGAGGTAACTAAATCGTAGGTCGGCGCTGCTTTTATTTTTTTACTCGTGTTATCAAAGATGTCATTGAATCGTTGGATATAGTTGGTTTTTGAACCATTTTTTTTCAGGCTGTCGGAATAAGCAACATACCATTCCGCAAAGTTGACGGGTGTATTTTTCCAATCGAAATCAATTGCAATATTCGTCCACGGTTTGGAAAATGCTTCTTCGTAATAGACTGTAAATCCGGAGCCCTCTTTGGGTTGTGTAGTGAAGGGATAGAACGGTTTTTTCGCGTTGATATCCGAGTTGTCGTTGCTTAACGTTACGGTCTTAATTCCGGTCACACTCACCCCTAAATCTACAGAGGTCAGGTTCCAGCGTTGATCTGTTAAACGTTCGTAAATGCGGTTACCCGACTGAGAGTTAGCATTCAGGAAAAATCGGAGAATCGGAAATTCGGTTTCAAATTGTTCTCCGTGAACTGTCGCATTGTAATTTACGATCGGCTTTTCCTCAATTTTGATTTTGCTTACGAGAAGAAGGGAATCCCCTGAAATAGCTGATGTTGCACTATCCAATTCACATTGGAGCCAGCCTTTCTCGCCGGTAGCGAAAACCGTCAAATTATCAAGAATGTCCTGAACGGTCAGTGAGACAATAGCTTCTTCGTTTAATAGAACTTCGTTCAATCCCCGATTGAAGTTCAATGTTGTTTTCACCGTACGTTCTCCTTCAGACAGTGCCAGAAGTTTTGAGCTCACGGCAAAACCGAGTTTGGCATCCGGAAGTTCCGTCAATCCTAACAATCCATCCGGGTCGCAATAACCAAACGGGAACCATGAAGGTGTGTCGGCTTTCAGTTCAGCACCCATTCCGTCAGCGGAATTGGCTACTGCAGCACTTTTAATGGTGTGGTTTTCCTGAATAACGTTCCCGTCGTTGTCAGTGATGTGCGGAGGATTATAAACGTTTTTGAGTTGCGATACTGATGTAGTGTAGACAGATAAGTCTTTCTCCGTTGCATAAATCAGTGGTTTTCCGTTACCATCTTTCCCGCCGTCAGTTTCGGTTCCGCTTTCAAGAAGAAACGGTGCGGGGGTATTTTTGGCGAGTTCAAACAAGAGATGCACACGATCAGCCTGAGCTGGCTGGTGCTCCAAACGGAGTACTTTTTCGTAATAAAAATCAAGGTGCCGTCTGGTCAGTTTGTTGAAACTGTTTTTTGGCAATTCCATCAAACGAAGGAAACAGATGAACAAGGTGAGGTGAGGTGTTAGTCGTTGATCAGCTTCCAGTTTGGCAAGAAGTTGTTCCAGTTCCTCATCCTTTTTAAAGAATCCTTCCCAGTTTCCGGATGGAATCTGATCGTTTTCCTTCCCGAAGAAATTGACCCTGGAAGCAAACGCATAGGCGAATTGCATCCATTCTTTCAGCTCAAATCCATGCAGCTGAACAGCTTCAGGGTCGGGCAACTGGCCTTTTCTCGACGACTGATCGGTACCGTTCCGCTGTAAAACGCGTAAGATATTTTCCTGAGTGCTTCCCATTGGTTTACATTCGGTTAAATTTCAGTCCCTTCTTCTTTGTAGAAAGGGAACACGAGGTTTTTTCGGGAGTTCGTTGCCCGAATAGTGTAGTCAACAAGAATGATGAGTTCTCCTTTGAGTTCATCTCCCTGAGTAATGTCAATTTTTTCCGCATCAATCCGCGGTTCGAAGTAGAGTATTGCTGTCTTTACGAGATCAGCAACAAAGGTTTTTACTGTCAGGTTAAGTGGACTGAACAGCAAGTCTTCCAGGTTGCAACCGTAATCGGGAACCATGATTCGTTCTCCGAGTCGGGTGGATAACAGGATTTGCAGGCTTTCTTCAATGTCTTTTTCGTCTGAACTCATTTGTACGCTGTTCAGATCAGGGTTAAAAGCAGGTGGAAAGCTCCAGCCGGTTCCTAAAAATGATGCTTGATTTTCCATTTATCCTCCGATTAATACTGTTGGTACTCCGCCGGCAATAACACCTCCGTGTGCTGTTGAATCTCCCATGCGTGCAGCTTGTTTTCCACCGATAAGTACGGTTGCAGATCCCATTAGAATGGTATCAGGCGGACCGGTACAAACAGCCATGTCTCCGACAACTGCAGCCGGCATTCCACCGATTAATACTGTTGGTGTTCCGGGAGCCAGAATAGGCCCACCCACATGAGGAACAGTTCCTGTTACCATTGGGCAGACATGAAAATCAGTTAAACGTGCGGCAGGTTTTCCCATATCAATTGATTTGAACCAATGAGCCTTTCAGCACTGCAACTGCGCCCGAAGAAACTTCGGCACCGGCAGAACCTTCGGCTTTGAGTTGTGCACTGGCTTTGATGTTTACATTTAATCCTTCTATTGTGACGTCTTTGACGGCTTTCATTTCGATTTTTCCATTCGTGGAAATTTTGATTCCATCGGGATCCATTGTGATTACGTTATCGTGATCATCAGAAATGGTAATGGCGTCTTTATCTTCATCGATAACAATGGATTTTCCGGCAGGTGTTTCCAGTGTTGCGATTTTCTTTTCGTCATCGAACACCAGTTTCATCTTACTCCGTGTGATGATCCCTTTCTGGTGATTGTCATCGCTGAGTGGAATAGGAGATGGGTTTGCGCTGCTGTGCATCATTCCCAGAACAACGGCATGATTCGGATCTTCGTTAATAAAGCCGATGATCACTTCGTTGTTGATTTCCGGCATGAAGGAAGAACCTCTGTCTTTTCCTGCATCCATACTGGAAACTCTGCACCAGATTCCTTTCTCGCTGTCATTGATGATCGGAATTTTGACCTGAATCCGGTCTTCTCCTTCCGGGTCACCTTCCAGTTGTGTAACGATACCGACGTGTAATCCTTTGATTCCGGGAATCAGTCCCGAAGCAGTTGGTGTATGAATGTCGAATGTTTCCGAGAACCATTCCGGATTCATTCCGAATTGTGCGTCAACCGTCCAGTCGCCTTCGTCTACCTGATGAAAAACACCGGTCACGTATACTTTTCCGTTGAAGCGATTCCCGACTCCATCCAGTTTCAGCATGGTATTTGGCAGGACTTTCGGGATTCCCTGAAATTTTACGCGTCCACGTACCTTTGAGAGTTGTTGGAAAAGCCATTTGGAATCTGCCCAATCCTGCATGAGTACATTGTTCACGTTACCGCCATGTCGAAGTTCAAGGTTTTCCGATTTCACGGCATCGGCTAGGCTACCTGCAGAAGTAGTTTCGTTTAGTGGTACTCCCGGATCAGCTCCTTCGGTTGTTTCGACCTTCTGATCGGCCTGATTCCATGCAAGTGCAGTCACTTTCTTGTACTGATTGCGTGCATCGATTTCGGCGTCAAAGTCCAGAATGGTTGCTCCGAAGGTCACCGTTTCAATTTCATCCGTGGAATAGTCGGGCTTTTTGATGTTGATTTTTCCGTTTTCAACGAAACAGATTTTTCCATTCGCCTGAGCTCTTGAAACCATAAAATCCCAATCCGAGGAATCGTACTGTACCAATTCTTTGTGCTGGTAATTTGTTGCCTCTACATCGTGTTGCAAGCCATAGTTTCCGATGAGTTTCTGAAATACATCGCTGTCTTTGCTATCGTAGAAGTAATTACTCTTTCTGCCGAGTGTCATTTTCACCGCTTCGTCTTTGCATTCAATCATCAGTGTTGAAGCTCCGGAACGGATTTTAATGGCATGTTTGATGACAATCCCTTTGAAGATGGTTGCTTCATCGGAATGATATCCAACGGTAATCTCGATTTTCTTCCCCGGAATAAATAAATCTTCGTTGCTGAGTTTGAAATCGCGTTCGGAAGGGTCACCATCCAGAATCACCAATTGAGCAACGGGTATGCGATTGATTTCTCGGGAAACAGCAATGCTTTTCACCTGATAGGTTTTCGGCAATTCCGTTCCTTCCACCAACACTTTGTGCGTGATCAAATCCGGATTTTGTCCGGTATCTATGGTTCCGCTGTTACTCATTATTGTTGTTTTTGAATAGGGGGGAAGTACAAACGTTGACCTGCTCTGAGTTTTCTGAACGAAGTGAGGTTATTGGCTTTGGCTACTTCCAGATAATACTTGGAATCGCCGTAAATACGGTATGTCATCAATGGGAGAGTATCACCTTCTTCCACGATGCGGTAATGTGTCAAATCCGGCGACTGGTTATTTTCCTGAGCGGCGCGAAGATCGTCTTCCACAAAGCCCTGAAATTTAACTTTTGCCAGTGCCCGAATCGGTGTAGCGTCCGATTTGAACAACTTGAATTCAATACTCATTTCCGACATCATTCCTTTGAAAAGCAAGCTTCCCCAGGAAAGGATGAGGTAATTCGGTTTGTGCTTTTCGCCGTTGTAGTTCACAATTACCTTCTTGAACTGCTCTATGTCGTCAATGATTCCGTTTTCAGTAGCCGGATAACCTGCAAGTACACCGGTTCGATCAAAAATGAATTCTAATTCCAGTTCTTCGGGAAGCTTTTTATTGAATTTGGTTGAAGCTGCGCTTGTTCCCGAAGCTTGTTGTTTGTTTTGCTCGGTTTTGTAGTGAAATGTATATTTCTCCGGATTCATGGACGTGTCGAACAGTCCGCCCGAAACTTTGTCTTTGAATTTCGGATCCTTATACGCTTCAATTTTCAACTTTGTCAACTCTCCCGTACTCATTTCAACCGGTATTTAGCGTTCTTTTTGTTTTTTGATGATCTCCAACACTTGCTCAAGGCTTTCGGTAGCAGAGCTTTTTCCTCCGGAAGAATCCCCTTTGGATTTATCTCCCGAACCTCCGCCTTCATTTACGTTGATGCGAATGTGCAATTCCCTGATTTCTATTGGCATGGCTTTCGTTTTATTTGATTACCGTAAAGTAGTTGTAGCAGAGTTCAACAGTTTCGACCACTACTTTGCTTTCCATGGCATTGAATTCTTCCACGTCCCACTTCAGCGGATAGGCGTGCACAACGTTCCATGTTATCAGTGCGTTGTTGTCCTGATCCAAAAGTGATACGGTAAGATCGATCGGTTTGAATTCAAAGTTCTCGATAGCTTTTCTGCACCAATCGATCAGCTCTGAGTTCACCAGCATCCCGCGCTTGAGAACCAAGTTTGGGAACTTGGTTCTCACCGGGAGTTTGAATTTGAACCGGTTTTCTCCCCCGACAGTGATTTCTTCCGTTTCCATATCTACCGACAGGCCGGAAACGCTTTGAAACAAAGCATCATTCTCGGCTTCTGCGAGCCCGGTGAATTTTACGGAAAATTGAAATCCGACAGGAGGATAGTACTCAGCCATGATTAATCACCGTTTTGAATAGTCAATCCTTCGTGTACGATCTCAATGGATTCGATTGCTACTTCGTTTCCGTCAGCTTTCAAATCGGTTGACTGCACCTTTGTTGGCCAGGCATTTTTTACCTTCCAGGTAACAACAGGGTCGTGCGATTCATTCAACAATTTAATGGTAACGTCGCGACGCTCAATCGTGTTCAGTTTTACGGTATTCCACCACTTGTAGAATTCGTTGTCGTTTTCAAACGTTCCGCGTTTCATCGTAATGTTTGAGAACTTCTGCATTCCCGGCATTTTTGTTTTACTGAATTCGGGACTTTGTCCGTGACGGTATTCGATTACTTCCGTTTCTACGTCAAGACCTGAAACTTCTGTGAATCCTATTTTTGTTCCACCCCATTCAACTTGAAAATGAAATTTGGCTAATGGATAATTGCTCATGTTATTTTGTTTTTAAGATGATTGACTTCAATTAAGCTTCCTGCATTTTGTGAGAGAACTTCAGCACAATGAATTCCGCAGGACGTACTACCGCCATTCCGATTTCGATGTTCATGTAACCGTTCAGAATGTCTTCAGCGGTCATGGTTTGTCCCAAACCTACGCGTACGTAGAATGCCTGATCAGGCTTCGCACCAGCCAATGCACCGGCACGCCATTGCAACGTAAGGAAGTTTTCGATCATCGCACGTACACGTACCCATGTGTTGGCATCGTTGGATTCAAATACAAATTGCTCCGAAGCTTTTCGGATGGATTCTTCGGCCATGTTGAAGAAACGACGAACAGAAATATAACGCCATTCGTTATCGTTTCCTGCCATGGTGCGTGCACCCCAAACAAGGACTCCTTTTCCGGTAAATGAACGAATCGCGTTCACGGATTTTCCGAATTGATCAATGTTCATTGATTCCTGATCCTGATTGGTAATGGCAACCGTAGGTTTGATTACATAATTCAATCCAACATTTGCCGGAGCCTTCCAAACTCCATTGTTGCGGTCTACGCTGGCATAAATACCCGCCATAGCTGAACTTGGAGGAAGTGTTACCGGAATCAAACTGATTTCCATTTTGATCTTATTGTATAGCAAATCGTTGCTTGCCGCGATGCTACTCAAACTGCTTACGCTCGGACCACCGCTTGAAAGTGCAGCTAGTTCTGTGATCAAATCATCCAATTCACCACCAGTGTCTTTCATTGCATTGATTGTCGTCCAAATCGTTGAATCCTCAATAGTAGTAGTGTCAATTCCAAGGTTTTCGTAAACCGAATCAATCGCCGGGTTTGAAGTATCGAAAAGGATCGGCATCAAAGCTGTCTTGTTTGCAGCCGCATTGATATCGTCAATTCGTGTACTCAAAGCAAGGTTCAACGTTTCCAATTGAGCTGTGATCCAAGTGTCGAGTGCGTTGGCTGCAACAATCGTAGGGTCAGCGGCATTATTCGGAGCTAAGGCGTTTGTTCTCCCCACTTCAATAGCGATTTCCAATTGACCTTTCAACGTTGTGATGTAGCTCATGATTTGAGCGACTTTGTTACGTAGATCTGGTCTAAGTGCCATTGCAGCTGCCGCGTTTCCTGTATCCGCAGCATCGGTAAGGTCAACGAACTCCTGCAACAGGTCCGCTAAATCACCAAGGTCGATTGCATCGGAAATCGCTTGAACCTGTGCGTCGAAATTCACCACATTGGTATCTGTTACCATGATTTGTGATTCATCGATCGTATAATCCAAAATGGTTTCCAGGTACGGGAAGTAAGTTGCTCCGTATTTCAACAGGTCTTTCGTTCCGCTGATTCCGGCACGAATTCCCGGAATTGGGTCGATAGTCACATACGGATCGTTGTTACCGTCAAGTAGAGCAGTATCGTATTCTTCATCGCTGTATGTGTCGATAATCGTGAAACGGTCCTGTAAGTCCTGACATTGAGTCAATGCATCTTTGTAGATGGCATAAAAATCACTGTCGGATGGTAGAGAAGATGCGTCCGGGAACAACAATAATGTCGGCTCGTCCTGCTTTCTGACTGCATCCAGACCACTTTTAAGCGTTGCTAAGTCAACAAGTGGGGTTGCAGCACCGTATTCTCCTACCGAAGTAATGTAGCATGGTCCACCGCCGTTCGCAAAGAACAACTGCAAGGAGTAATACATCAGGTATGGTGATTTATTTGCTCCTGGTGCTGTAACTGTCACTTCATTGCCTGTTACACTTACTGTGATGTCTGTTTCCGGCTTGGCAAAACCGAAGAATGTTTCGTATTCCAGCATCGAAGTGATGCGTGTCGGCTTTAAGTGAAGATCACTGTCTGTTTTTTTCTTTGCAATCTGCGTGAACCCGATAAATGCCGGAATTGCTGTTTGTACTGGTGCAACGGATGGTGGAAACTTGGTGATTTCCTCCACATAGACGCCCGGTGTACTGTAAGATGTTGCCATAAATTAGTGTTTAGATAAAAATTACTGAATAGAGTTTTGAGTTCCCCACTTCAAAAGTGGATAACCCGGGGTTTGGATATTTATATGTAAGCGCGTCGGGTGGCGGACTATCGAAATCGGTATTTGGATCGATTTCGATGTATCCGTTTTTCGTCAGCGGTTTTGCCGTATTGGTTTCTATTTCAAAGTTTTCCGAATCCTTTTTGTATTTCCAGAATGTGTGCTTGTTCTTGAAATGGATTTTGAATTGTGGTGGGGATACTTTCAGGTTATCCGCTCCCGTGGTAAGGTTGAATGAGCTCGAATCTCCCTTCGCATACATGCGGATGATTCCGATGAGTCCTGCTCGTTCGGAAGATGGAATAGTTTCCAGCATGGTTAATGTGTCCGCGGGAGAAAGTAAAAAATCGTCGGTGATCAACGCATCATCTGTAAGAAGGTCGATGATTTCCACCGGTGTTGCCAGTTCATCCGGTTGTTTGTTGGTGAAGAGACAAATGCGATCGGTAGCGTGTGTAAGATCGGTGTATGAGTCGTAGTACGTATCGATACGTTTTAACAGGAAGTTTAACTGCATGTTATCATCTATCGGAATGAGTGGTGTAAGTGTGCCCTCCAGTGTTTGCGTAATGACTTTTATTCCGGTTGCTTCTACCCGGAACAAGAGTCGTTGATTGGAAAGATCACTCAATGACGAAGAAAGCGGAACTACAGCAAGCAACTTACGAAAATCGTATTCGTCAAGCATACTTTGTTGATCAGCAGCATTCATATCGTCAAACTCATCAGTACCGCTGTTGAGCCAGTAGCTATGGCGAATGCTAATCCCAAAGAGTTCTCTATAACTGCTGATTGTTGTCATAGTTTAGTCGGTGTTAAAGCATCCATGCCCAGATCGATTACTCTTGTGGTTCGTTTCTGAGTGAGGTTGCGTTCAACTTCTATTAAGCTCAATTTGTACAAGGCGCTTGGATATTGCTTGCCACCGAGCGTTCCCCAGATAAAATTGAGTTCCTCAAACGTTGGTGTGTAAAGCTCTACGGTAAAGCGGAAGTCTTTCAAAGCACTCATCGCACTGTTGTCGCGATCGTAGTTACTATTGGCTTGGGTGAACAATCGTTTTCCCTGAAAGAATTCCACCACTTTCGAAATGTCTTTCAGCGACTTCACATAAGAATTTCTATTTGCACAGAAAAGGATATACAGGTTGAGGTTGATGACATTATTCTGCACATTGACATTGTTCCCGTTTGCCTTTTTATTCGGGAAGTTTTTCAATGTTTTTTCCTCGTCCATATTGATCATGGTAAGGACAATGCTGTCTTCCATATCAAAGTTATCATCGCCTTTATCCTGTTCAATAACGGCAATGTTATCCAGTTGGACGGATCGGTCTAATTCGTTCTCCTCGAGGTAATTATTGACCTCGTCGGTAATGATTTGCAGAATTTCGTAAATCATAATTTATCCGTATTCAAGTGATGATAAATACCCAACAACTTGAAAAAAAGGACGTTCGCAACAGGGCATAAAAATCCTGTGACCCAATAGCTGGTTCTTTGGGAAATGCCATGAATTGCTCAGGTATGAACTTATAAAGCGATCAAAATTGTCGGTAGTAGACGACAATACAATCACTCTTTGGATTCAAACCAAACGATCAAACATCTTGGACAAAATGAAACTTACAGGGTATGCGTGAATAGCAGTTCAATAGTGGCCCTAGGATGTTCTCCTAAATTTCAAACTCGAATATAGTTATATAAAATAATACAATCATCATTCAGCGTTATTTTTTTGATCTAAAAGTCAGGCAATTGAGTAGGGAAATCCACCGACAGGTCAGGCAAAACCTGTGCAATCATGGGGTTCACGCGGAAGATGATTTATTCAAAAAGAGTTAAAAAAAATGCAATTGGCTATGTCTGAACGTTTACTCTTTTACGAAATGTTTAGTGATAATTGCACCATTGACTTCTGCCATTACCGTATACATTCCCGGACTGATGTTGGAAAGGTCTATGACGGGATTCTGGCGTACATTTACAGGAACTATTTTTCCATCAATTGTGATCAATTGAATTGTTCCGATTACCGCATTTTCAGGGAACAACAAATGAACACTTTCCTGCGCCGGATTCGGGTAAACCGCCATCCACTGATTGGATTCAAGTTCTTCAATGCTTACGGTATTCAAAGCAAGTACCACCGCCTGATATGCATTGATTTTACCCATTCCCCATTTGGTGTCGCCCGGAGCAACAATGTTTCCGGTATAGTTATCCAAACGCGCGGTTGTTTTGATGATGTCTTTTATCTGGGCTGGAGATAGTGTTGGACTTGCATCTAGCATTAGTGAAACGATCCCTGTAACACATGGAGAAGCCATGGATGTTCCGGAGAAACGGGCGAAATCGTAATCTTTTCCATTGAAATTGATTGTTTCCAGTGCCGTGTAAGTTGCATCTGTGTATGATGAAATAGAAGAAGCTACACTCACTCCCGGAGCAGCAATATCCGGCTTCATTTCTTCATTGTGCAGAGGTCCGATGCTGGAAAAAGAAGCTCGCGCACCACCTGCAGGGTTGCCCTGACTATTGATGTAACCCGATGAATAAGCGGCTACGGCAATAACACTATTTGCACAAGCGGGTTCTCCGATGCTGTAATTTGCATCGCCGGTTTTACCATTTGTTCCGAATGCAGTAAAGGTCTGCCCGAAATTGCCTACGCCGTTTGTTAACTCGGCAACGTTCCAGTAATGCACGGTTCCATCGGCTGCCGCGCTTGTAAGAACCACTTTCAGATTGGTATTCGTGCACTTTACACGAAGTTGCATTCCGGGTTTGTTGTTCAGAGGGTTAGCAGTTTCTGCAATAACATTGAACTGAAGTGTGTCGGTTCCTGCAACTAAAATCGAATCAAGATACGTTGTTGTGGTTAACGTACTGTAAGTTGGACTGGCAACTAACAGGTTATTCGCAGCATTGTATACCGAGATCTGTGCAGAGAACGGGTGATTTTCTTCTCCCCACATGGTAATGCACTCCCCCCACATGTTCGGATTTGCTGCATAGCTATAGAAACCGATTCGAGATGAGAAAGAATTGTTGTTGAATGTGTTTTTAATGTGGTAATTCACATCGCCGTTATTTCCGGCTGCAGCTACGAAAACGACATTGTCATCCGCACTCATTTGATCGAACACCTGCGATAACAGTGAATAACCGTCCAATGAACCCATTTGATTGTAATACAATCCCCAACTCATGTTTACCACCAATCGTTTTCCTGCTGCATTTGCTTTATCGCGCATCCAAACGAATGCGTCTATCACCGATGCCTGATCCACGAGGAATGTCGTAAACAAAAATTGAGCTTCGAATCCAAAACCGCGGTAATTTGTCCCTGCGCCACTTCCACCGGCAATTCCGGCAACGTGTGATCCATGTGTGTGATGGCTGTAAATGTTAACTGTATCCGTTTCACCGGCGACCAATTCAGCAGGTGTATCGTATTCTACTCCGTAGTTAAATCCGCTGGGTTGATTTCCCGATTGCTTGTATTGATCCCAGGCAGCTGCAACTCGGGAAGTCTGTAACAAGGTGTCGTAATACATTGGGTGACCGTAATCGAATCCCCAGTCTGTAACTCCGATCATTACATCTTTTCCTGTAAAAGCTTCAGGTAAATTCCACCCGTGTTGAACACTATCTGCATGGGTGTCTTTTACCGCTTTATCCAGTAACGGAATAATTTTTCCCGGAATTTCAACGTAGGTATAGAATTGGGAAAAATCGACCGAAGCGAACTCATCCAATGGAACTTTCATTGTCAATACTTCGCCAACACGCGAACCGATTAAGATCTTATGCTGTTCTATCGATTGCATGTTAACGTTGTTAGCTGCTTTTCCGTAGATGGAGACGTACCACTTTCCTCTGATGTTATAAACCGGAAACTGAGTTGTTATTGCTTCGGAAATAACTTGCGTTTTCTTAAAGTCTTTTGAAACTTCCCGTAATTGATTCCATTTTACACGGTTGTATGCAGATTGGGTTTGTGCAAACCCTGATACTCCCGACAAAATCAGAAGGGTAGAAAGTAGAATACGGTACATAGTGTATGTTTAGCGATACAAAGATAGGAAGATATTCTAAGTCAATCGGTTCAGAAACTGAGTTCAAGCAGTTCTGTTTTCGACATGCGCTTGTCTTTGACCACAAATTGTTGCTTCGGATCGATGATGCACCATAAACTTCCGTGTTCAAGGCCCAGATCGATGTCGTGGGTGGAAACAATCACCAGTTTATTTTCCGTTCGACAGATCGTTTCCAGCAACTCAAACAATTCTTTTTTGGACGGATAGTCCAGAAAAGACGTCGGTTCGTCCAGCAGAATCACTGCGGTTTCCTGAATCAGAGCTTTAGCAATTCCGCACCGTTGACGTTCGCCATCACTTAGATCTGAGGTAGACTTACCAAGTAAATGTGCAATGTGAAGCTGCTCAACAACTTTGGAAACAATCGCTTTATCATCGTCGCTCAGTCTGCCGCTGATTCCTGTGTACGGATATCTTCCAAGCGAAATGAATTCTTCCACCGTCAGATGATCCAATCCCATAAAATGGTTGTCTACGAAAGCAACAGTTTTGGCGAGTTCAAGATTGCTCAATGTACCGGCAGATTTCCCATTGATGCTGTAATCGTTCCGGGTTTCATTCGGTCGAACAATGGAACGTAACCAAGTGGATTTACCGGTTCCGTTGGCTCCGAAAAGAATCACCAGTTTTCCGAATTCGATTTGAAGCGAATCGATGGTAAACAGTATTCTGTCCTGACGATAAACCTGTTGCTTAAATTCCAGCATGTTTCCGTTGTTTTAGAATGATACTGATGACAATCGGAGCGCCCATTAATGAAGTGAGGCTATTGATCGGGAGGACGATGTACGGATTCAATACCAGTTTGATCAGGTCGCAAAGCAACAAAACAATCGTTCCCCAGATCAGGCATTGAAACAAAAGTTTTCGATGATTTCCTGTTTTGTAGAGCATGCGTACGACATTCGGAACGATCAGACCGACGAAACCGATAGGTCCACAGAAACTGGTAACCAATCCCGTAAGAATCGAAACAACAATCAGGAGAATCCACTTCGTTTGGTTGTAGTTTACTCCGAGATAGGTTGCGTGACGCTCGCCCAATTGCAGAGCATCCAGTTGTTTACAAAGCAATAGTGTAATCACCACACCCAAAACGGCAACCGGAATAATGAGTTGGAAGTCGCTCAATTCAACTTCAGACAATGTTCCGTAGCCCCACAATGTGTATGCCTTTACCGCTGCCGGATCGGCCTGAGTAACAATGATACTGGTCAAAGCTGAAACAAACGTTCCACTCATCATCCCAACAAGGAGCAATGATACACGGGAACGCAATCGCGTGGATACAAGAATGATGAAAATGCTGAATACCAATGCGCCGATCGCTGCAGCAAATGTGTTGGTTAAGTCTGCAAAAACAGGAGCAATACTCCCAGTTGCCATGGAAGCCAGTGCAACCATTAAATGGGAACCGGAGGTTAAGCCTAAAATGGATGGTCCGGCAAGTGGATTATTGAGAAAAGTCTGAAGCAATAGTCCGCAAATGGCCAGGCACGACCCGGCAACAATACAGATCAATAATTCCGGAAGTCGAAAGACCCAAAAAAGTCGCTCGTCAATAACATGATCCGGACCATTTTGCAGAAAACCGAACCACAAGCCGTTTGAATCGGGATAACCCATCGCAACCACGAAGAGAATCAAAAGCAGCAATATGGACCAATGCTTCAGTTTCATTTCAGCTGTTGGTAAAAGTGCATTTTCTTTTTCGGCAGCGTTCCACCGATAATGGCAAAATCTTCCAACAGCCACTCAGGATGCAGCGAGCAGTATTCCCAGAAATAGTTCTGGTTGTTGAAGTACGAATATACCTGTCCGGTTTTCACTGTATTGAAGTAACTGAACTTCGGATTCAGACGGAGTAATTCACTTTTGCTTTTAGCTTCTGCATTGATCCAGCGTGTGCAGTTCTGCTCATCGCGCATAATTTGTGAAAGCGTATACGGGTTACTCGCAGTTCCTTCTGTGTTTGCATAAACGTAGTTGAGTCCGGCGTCTTTCATGATTCCTGCCAGGTATGATTTTCCTGCGGAAGCATACCAGATATCGCCAACCATTCCTCCAACAAGAACCGTTTCATGCTTTGTGCTCTTCGCAATTTGTTTTTTCAGCCTGAAGTAATCCGAACTGATCTGATCAAAGTAAGCATCGGCTTCTTCCGATTTATCGTACAATGCACCGAAGAGTTTAATCCATTCAGCCTTTCCGAGTGGATGGGTTTCTTCCCAGTCGTAATTGGCAATACACGTAATATCCAGTTGCTCCAGTTTATCTGCATTCGGAAACGGCTGACCAAAACCACTGTAAACAACAACGGAGACATCTTTTTTCAAGAGTGCTCCCGGAGTTTCCGCTCCATCGTAATCTGCAGTCAGTACTTTCCCCTGATTGATCAGTTTCCTTAGTTTTTTGTTGTAGATGTACTTCTCGGAAGTCGTCGCTTTGATACTTTCGGTTTCATCCAGCGTTGATAGCATTCCTACGAACGTCGTCGAATACGCTGCAATATTCTTCACGGGGACATCTATACGAGTCAGGTTAGAAGGAAGGTTCACCTTTGAATCACGTTTCACCAATGCAAATTCACTTTCAACTGCATGTGTGTTCGGGCTGAGAATAGTCAACTGAACATAGTCCTTTTTCTGTTCCAGTTTGAAGTTTTTCGCATATTTCACACTTCCGGCCTTGTGAACCGCATTGTTGTTCCCACCACAGGAAACACAAATAATCAGTAAAAGGAATATGGAAAGTTTATTGATCATGTTTCGGATAATTTGTTTGCATAGTGGCAGCAAGATCGGTTTGCTGTTGTTGGTTCAGGTCGTTAATTATGGAATTGAAATCCTTTTGATTTCGGTTTTGTGAAAGTTTGTATGCGCCTTCCATGTGATCTACCATCAAACGGACTCCAACAATTTCCCGGAGATAACCCTGGATCATTCTTTCAGGAAAGTGTTCAAACGGAAGAGGTTCTTCCCGTCCTTCTTCAAATGTGTAAACAAGGTCCTGCAAATGAGTCAGAAATTCTTCTTCATTCAGGCGTACTGTTGTTCCGCTTAAATAAACCGATTGATAGTTGTAGGTCGGAACGTTCATATGGTGGTACACAGAAGAGGAAATGTAGCCATGAGGACCCATTACCGAAAGTCCGGCTTTGCCATTTTTCAGAAGAAGTTCAGTGTGCGGGTTTGCCAGCGCAATGTGGAATTCAACAATCGTTTTTCCGCCAAGTTCCTTGATAACGAAAGGTACTTGCGTAATTACAGGTACTCCCGAGTCTCCATTCGATATAACGGTACCGAACGACTGTTCACGGCAAAATGCAATGAGTTTCTCCGGATTATTTTCGTTGAACGGGTCTGGTGTATACACGTTCCAAAGATAAACATTTGACACCTAACAAGAGTCTGCGAGCCTGTTAAGCGAGCAAAAATTCGTGTACCTGTCTGCCGATAGGCAGGTTCGTGGCAAATGCAATTGGTTGCAATATTCGACAATTTTAAAGAAGCTCACAAAGTCTGTAGAATTAAGGATACTTTTGTAGAGTATGAAGTTCATCGACTATCCCATTTTGTTAGAGATCAAGCAGGAATTGGCCGAGCTTGGTTTCAAAAAGCCAACTGATATTCAGTTCAAGAGTATTCAGCACATTCTCAATGGGGAAGACCTGTTCGCAATTGCTCAGACAGGAACGGGTAAAACTGCCGCATTTGTAATTCCGGTTGTGGATACGCTTGCCCGTTTGAAACCTGCGAAGGGGCCACAGGCAATTGTACTGGCTCCAACACGCGAATTGGCTGAACAAATCACTGAGGTATTTCGCACGATTGCGAAACGAACAAAAGTGAAAGCGATCTGCATAATGGGAGGGATGTCGCAGGACGAACAAATCAAAGCATTGAAATCGGGTGTACAAGTTGTTGTGGCAACACCCGGACGTGTTTTCGACTTGAGAAATCAGGGTGTAATCAATTTTGATTCGGTGCGTTTTCTTGTTGTTGATGAAGCGGATCGAATGTTGGATCTTGGATTCGGACACGATGTGAAAGCGATTCACAAGTTCTCGTTTCATCACAAACGCCAAACGCTTTTCTTCTCAGCTACTATCAATAAGAAAGTAAAAAGTCTTGCTTATGATCTGGTGCGCGATGCAATTCGCATTCAGGTTTCACCGGAAAACCGTGTTTCCAAAAACGTAGAGCATGGATTTGTTCGTGTAGAGATGGATCACAAGCGTTTCTTCCTTGAAAACATGATCAAGGAATACGAAGATTTTCGTTTTGTGGTGTTTGTTCGAACAAAGGTTCGTTCCGAACGTGTCGTGGCTGCGATGGAACGTGTTGGTATAGAAGCTGAATTCCTGCATGGTGGATTGGAACAGAAGCAGCGCTTCGATGTATTGGAACGATTCAAGAATCGCCAGATCAGAGTATTGATTACAACTGACGTAGCAGCGAGAGGAATCGATATTCCGGAAGTTGAAATGGTAATCAATTACGATTTACCGGATTCACCGGAGCAATACGTTCACCGTGTCGGACGAACGGGTAGGGGGAATCAGCTTGGACAAGCACTGTCGTTTTGCAGCACTGAGGAGGAGCCTTTCCTTAATGCAATTCAGGAATACCTTAGCGAGCCTGTTGAAGAACTTGAAATCAATTCAGGAGATTATTCCGCAATTCTGAAAGATACAGAAGACCTGACTTACAACTGGAAAAAATTGCTCGATGAAGCAAATGAAGAGGATGGAACTTCTGATAAATGGTGAAATGTATACCATGGAAAATATTTTATCCGTCCGACCTCCCTATTTCAGGGGCTTTTGAACTAAGTGCTTAGTCTTGAGCCGGAAATGGCTTGCTTTTTTAGTTTGAAAGTTGTAGCATTGTTTTGCTAAAACTAAAATGAAAACTATAAAGCCGACTTTCTCCAAATTTCGTCGCTTTTTGCCTCGTACGCTACATTTTCTCTGTTAGATGTGTCAAGCTTGACATGGTTTTCATTTTGCTACAAAACCAACAAAATGAAAAAAACTACTAAAGCCCTAACCCACATTGCTCTGCTTGTCATCGTGACCCTGTTCGGGGTTCAGCGATCGACCGCCCAGGTGCCCGGGGTGGTACGTTGTTACACCGATGAAGCCGATTCTGCTTTACATGCTCTTCACCCATCCATGGAATCTAAATCGGATTTTGAAGCCTGGATTCAGGAAGCGCTTGAAGTTGCCGAATACAACAAAATCGTCGGTGGAGTTTATCAGATTCCCGTTGTTTTCCATGTGATTCACTCGGGAGAAGCTGTAGGGTCAGGGACTAACGTATCTCAGGCAGCGATTCAATCGCAGATTGATGTTCTGAACGAAGACTTTCGCAGGATTTTCGGAAGTAACGGATACAATACCAATCCACTTGGTGCCGATACTGAAATTGAATTCTGCCTGGCGCAAAGAAGACCGGATGGTTCGGCCTTCGCTGCCGGTCAACCTGGTGTTAACCGAATCAATTACACAAGTATTACAGCTACGGCGCCACCATATAGTACAGCATTTATCGATGCAACGATTAAACCCTGGACGTATAACGGCGGTGTTGCAACTGCAACCAGAGGCTGGGTTCCCACAAAGTACATGAACATTTGGTTGTGTAATATTTCCGGAGGAATTCTTGGATATGCGCAATTCCCTACGTCGCCCCTTGGAGGGATGTCTAACTGTGCTTCCGGCGGTTCCGATGCGACAGATGGGGTAGTGTTTTTGTATTCTTCTATTGGTAAGTCTTCCGTAACCGGCTTTGCAGGACCATACAACGAAGGCCGGACTGCAACCCACGAAATCGGTCACTGGCTTGGACTTCGTCACATTTGGGGTGATGGCGGTTGTACAGTTGACGATTACTGTAACGATACACCGGAAGCAGCTGCAGCAAACTATGGTTGTCCGACGCTTAACAGTTGTACCAACGCTCCGGATCCGGGGAACGACATGGTGGAAAACTACATGGATTACACGGACGACTTGTGTATGAACATTTTTACAAATGATCAGAAACAACGTATGCGAGCCGTTCTTGAAGGAAGCCCCAATCGGGTTTCGTTGATTAACTCGGATGCCTGTACACCTCCGAATCCGAGTGATGCTTCGGTTACAGATGTATTCAGTCCGAAAGGAGATAACTGTACCGGAAGTATTACTCCAAGTGTACAGTTAAGGAATCGCGGAAGCAATGCACTTACTTCGGCTACAATCTCTTATAGTATAGATAACGGAACCGCAACAACATTCAACTGGACGGGATCAATCACATCAGGAAACTCTGCAACAGTTGCTTTACCTGCGTTTACAACAACTTTAGGGCAGCATACATTCAAAGCATGGTCGACTCTTCCGAATGGAGTTGCCGATCCTTCTACAACGTATGACACCTCTTCGATTTCATTCATGGTTTCGAATGGTATTCAACCGAATTTCACAGAAGATTTTGAAGCAGAAACCTTCCCGCCGGATATCAAGTGGGTAGTGGAAAACGTAAATGCGGACTGTCGTCAATGGACAGCTTCTTCAGGAACATCCGCTTCGGGAACATTTATCAACAACATGGCAATGTTGCCTTTCTTCGGGAATTCAAGTACTTCGAACGAAAACCTGTATACACCGATTTTCATTCTTCCGTGTAATGCAACAGCAGCTACGATTGATTTCAACGTGGCCTACCGCCAAAGAACAGGAACAACCAATGATCGTTTGATCGTGGAAATTTCCCAGGACTGTGGTTCAACATGGACATCGATCTACGACAAGCAAGGTTCAACTCTTGCTGTTAGCGCCACATTGACTGGAGGTACAGAATATTACCCTACCGCTGCCAGTCACTGGAGAAACGAAGTGGTGAATCTGATTTCTTACGTTGGAACCAGTTCTAAAAATATTCGTTTCAGATTCAGAGGAATTGCAAACAATGGGAACAACATCTTCGTTGATGACATTCGCTTCCTGGCAACTACACCTGGTGAAATTCAGGTTGTACAAGGAACAACTGAAGTTCTTGACGACGGTTATTACAACTTCCCAGGTACTCAGGTTGGTGGTTCAAGTACGCAAACGTTCACTGTCAACAATACCGGATCAACAAACCTTATTCTGACTCCTCCGATTACAGTAACTGGAACAGGTTTCTCTTTGGGAACTTCTTTCGGAGCAACAACAATCCCTGCAGGTGGATCGACAACCTTTACTGTAACGTTTACGCCTCCTTCCGCCGGGACATTTACAGGAAACGTTTCCTTTACAACAAACGACTGTGATGAAGGAACATACAACTTCGTATTGAATGGAGTTGGAACAACTTCTCCTCCGGTTGCTGACTTCTCGGGAACTCCAACAACAATTTGTCAGGGCGGAACAGTGAGCTTTACCAATCTTTCAAGCAATGCTACAAGTTATTCGTGGTCGTTTGGAGCCAGTGCCACACCAAGTACAAGTACAGCAACAAATCCGAGCGTTGTCTTCAATACCGCCGGAACATTCCCGATTACACTTACAGCAACGAACGCCTATGGTAGTGATGTTGAAACGAAAACAGGATACATTACCGTAGTCAGTTCAACGGCAGTGGCTCTTCCCCTAACAGAAGGATTTACTACCGCAACTTTCCCGCCTGCAAGCTGGAGTATCGTAAACAACAACTCGTCTCCAACAACATGGATAAGATCAACGGCAGCCGGAAATACTCCGACGACAGGTAACTCCATGATGTTCGATAACTTCAATTACAACGATAGCGATGACGATGAAGTACGGGTAAGGCCCGTTCAGCTGACCGGTTATACCAATGCGACTTTGACCTTTGATGTGGCATATGCTCCGTATAATGCATCGAATTATGATGGTCTTCAGGTATTAGTGTCCACCAACTGTGGTGGCTCATTTACATCGGTTTATTCGAAATCCAATACTACTTTGGCAACTGCAACCGCTACAACTTCTCAGTTTACACCTACGGCGGCACAGTGGAGAACAGAAACTGTTGACCTTTCTGCTTATGTTGGTCAGCCAAATGTAATTGTAGTGTTTAAAAACCTTTCAGGTTACGGAAACCGGTTGTTCGTGGACAACATTAACATTACCGGAACTGTTACGGCAACTTCAAGCTTTACAGTGAATCCAAACCCTGCTTGTGTTGGCCAGACTGTAACGTATACCAGTACTTCAACGGGAGCTTCTTCTTACAGTTGGAACTTTGGAGCAGGTGCAACGCCGGCAACTGCATCCACTGCAGGTCCGCACACGGTAACTTATTCCAGTGCAGGCTCCAAAACAGTGGTACTTCAGATTAATGGTTCAGGCCCGTCTTCGAATCAGACAGTAACAATAAATGCACTACCCGCAACGCCGACCATCACACCGAGTGGGGCAACTACGTTCTGCGCAGGAGGTTCGGTTACATTGACTTCCTCTGCGGGAACGTCCTACCTCTGGTCAAACGGAGCTACAACACAGTCGATCAACGTGACTACTTCCGGAACATATACCGTTCAGATAACGAATGCCTCCGGATGTCAGTCTGCAGCTAGTGCAGGAACAACGGTAACGGTGAACTCCGCTCCGGCAGCACCGACCATCACACCAAGTGGGGCAACTACGTTCTGCGCAGGAGGTTCGGTTACATTGACTTCCTCTGCGGGAACGTCCTACCTCTGGTCAAACGGAGCTACAACACAGTCGATCAACGTGACTACTTCCGGAACATATACCGTTCAGGTAACGAATGCCTCCGGATGTCAGTCTGTAGCTAGTGCAGGAACAACGGTAACGGTGAACTCCGCTCCGGCAACACCGACCATCACGCCGAGCGGAGCAACAACATTCTGTTCAGGAGGCTCGGTTACGTTGACTTCATCGGCGGGATCTTCTTACCTGTGGTCAACAGGCGCAACAACGGCTTCGATCAACGTGAC
>CBIHND010000038.1:0-38742 GCA_966211245.1 uncultured Fluviicola sp.
AAAGTCAAAAAGCAACAGTCAAAAAGCAATAGTCAAAATTGTAATCCATAATTGAATGCGTCGGTTTCTTCTACTATTCACTATCCCTGTATTACTAGGTTCCTGCGAGTTTTTCTCGGAGAAAAGTTCGGAAGAAGCTGAAAAAGCTGAAGAGGAATACTTCTATTCCAGTAAAAAGGATGGTGATTTGTGGCGGGTTCCACTTCTTCGTCCTTATGAAATCGTTTCACCGTTGAATTCCAATTTGAACGATTGGACGTTGATCGTGGATAATCCGAAGATTACTGGTCCGGGGTATAATCCGTCTTCGACCGAACTACAGTTCGGAGGACTTTATTACATCGGTATACAGGATTCGATCATCCGATTGGATAATGAAAATAGTCATTGGCCAACTCATGCAGGAATGTATCCGACAACCCTGCTTATTAATGCTAAAACCCAGGAATTTTTCATTGCCCGAACCGAAGAAAACAAAAAGGAAATCGAGGAACAGTTAAAGGCCTGGGGAATTGAAAAGATAGAAATGCATTTCTGGGATGAAGTGAAGGATGCTTATCAGGAAAAAGGAAAACTTCCGAAGGATTGGAAATGAAAAGTCAAAATTCAAAATTCAAAATTCAAAATGATCAATTATCAATAGCGGAATTATTACAGATAATAACATGCCCTTAACCAGTAACCAGCTTGATAATTAATCATTGATAATTTTGAATTTTGAATTCAATCATTCGTAACTTGTAACTCGTCACTAGTAACTCGCTCATGTCAAACATCTCACTCATCATAGAAGAACGCGCAGCCGACATCGGTAACTTTATGGTTGGACGCTTATTGCCTTTCCGTCAGAAGCGTGCAGTTGGACCATTTGTTTTCATCGATCACATGGGACCAGCAGCTTTAAAAGATTACGAAAACATGGATGTTCCGCCTCATCCGCACATCGGATTGTCTACGTTGACCTACCTTTTTGAAGGGGCAATTATGCACCGCGACAGCATTGGTTCGGAAGTCGAAATTCGTCCCGGAGCCGTAAACTGGATGACAGCGGGAAGGGGAGTGGTACACTCTGAACGTACACCGGAATACCTGCGTCACACCGACAAGCACTTGCACGGATTGCAAATCTGGGTGGCGTTGCCGAAGGAACTGGAAGAATGCGAGCCGTCGTTTGCACACATTGAAGAAAATGAAATTCCGGCCTGGGAGCAGGATGGTGCTTATTTTAAACTCATTGCCGGAGGTGCTTTCGGGAAACAATCCCCGGTTCCGGTTCATAGTCCGTTGTATTTTCTGGAAATCCGTTGCGAGCAGGAAACCACCATTTCGATCGGCGATGACCTTTTCGGGGAAAGTGCACTTTACATTCTGAACGGAAGCATTACCAGCGATGGCGAAACCTATGGACCAAAGCAAATACTCATTGCAAAAGATACCAAACTGTGTTCCTTCCAGCTCGACGAAAATTCAACTGTCTACATTTTCGGAGGAGAACCATTCCCGGAAGAACATTTCATTCACTGGAACTTTGTTTCTTCTTCGAAAGAACGCCTGGAGCAGGCAAAGAACGACTGGATTGCACAGCGCTTCCCGAAAGTTCCCGGAGAGACAGAGTTTGTGCCTTATCCGGTTCCCCAATAGTCTCGCGGAAAAATAGGGAACTCCAGTTACTTTTTATCAGAAAGGCGTTTACCACTCAACTCGACCCAAATAAACATGAAAACTCTGCTGATTCTCTTTCTTTTTTTGCCCGGTTTCCATACTGAATTAAATGCTCAGGATCTTGTTAAACCCATAGCTTCGAAATGGATGGTGCATCGTCAATGTTCGGATCCATTGGATTTGTTTCAAAACAATGTTCCGAAGGGAACGGTATGGGTGTGGGATCTTGTTCTTGAAAAAGTGAATGCAAATCAGCTGAATGCCTATCGCGAAGAGAATAACAACATGAAGTCAATCGACTATTCCATTATTGCTGAGAAAAATACTGTAGACTATTATTTTGGACAACTCAAAGACTACGCAAAAGAAGATTATTTTCAGACTATTCGTCAATCCTACAAACCATATAAAGCCGCAGATGGAGTAAGCGATTCTATCGCGCCATTTGAAGGGACAGTGTATTATGTGTATCCGCCTCCCGAAAAATTACCCATTGCCTGGTGGGATATTACAGGAATTCGTGTTCGTTTCGACTCTGTTCCACATCATCAGTTTAAGGCAACATGGATAGGTTTTGAATATCAAAACACAGCAATGGAAGAGGCGGTGTGGTTTAAGCCGGAAGACTTGAAGAACGCAATAACAAATAAGGTGTTTGTCGATTGGCTGGACAAGTTGGAGCAATCAGAATCCGTTGGTTTCCAGTACATGCATATGAACGGCAGTTGTCCGGAAAAATTCGGAGATGCACGATGCTTAAAAGCGAATGTGCGCTATGTTTCTGTAAAGAACAGTTCTGAAAATGGCGTTCTATTTGAACACCAATTAGACATTGAACGCAGTTGTTTACTGACATGCCCGAATCAATTTTCAGGCACTGGTTTAACAAGTGATTACGCTATCAGAAGTGGGTGGAGTCCAGGACTAAAAACGTATGGTTACAAAAATCATTACGAGAGTGAATTGTTGGATTCTGTAAAAGGGGATCTATTCGAATTTCGAATCTTCCCTAATCTGGAACCGTTGGTTACTATAGACGGCGAAGATTCAATGGCAGTTATAAACGGAAGTCATCAGTTTATTTATCCGGCTCCAACTGTTCATGCATTTAATCTGAGTGATTGGAATGAAATCCGTATTCGCGAAACCTTCAATGAAAAGACACAATCGTTCGAACCCAACCTGATTACTTACGTGATTACCAGAGGTGACGTCTCATTCGAGTTGCTACATGTAAATTTCCAGATTTTGAATCAGTTAATTCAGGATCCGGAAAATTACGATTGGTTCCAATTCATCAGGGATAAGAAATATGTGGGAAAAGTCTTTTACCAAACCTCATTCTGACGACATGAAATCACTGACCATCATTACAGTAATCCTTCTTTTTTGTTCCTGTTCCGGAAGTTCGGATGTTAACCCGCTATTGGCTGAACGCGAGCAACG
Source organism: uncultured Fluviicola sp. (assembly GCA_966211245.1). Lineage (GTDB taxonomy): Bacteria > Bacteroidota > Bacteroidia > Flavobacteriales_D > Crocinitomicaceae > Fluviicola. Next base: position 3,109 of record CBIHND010000038.1, read on the forward strand.
GGATTTGGAATTGTACTATGGGCTGGGAGAAGAGCTGCGCAGTGAATTTCGGTGGATGGCCGAAGACAGATCGGCAGGAGAAGTTCAAAAATATTTTCAGAAAAACTACGAGAACGTTGAACGGATCAATACTTCTGTGATTAAAGTAATCCGCGATTTGGAAGAAGTGAAATACCAATTGGCGAAGGAATTGTTTGAAGGATCGATTAAAGACAGTGATTCAAAATTGATTGGAGACGATGATCTGGTGATACAGGAGTTTTACCTGAGTAAGGCGAATGCTGATGCGACTTCCTCTAACTTTTCCTTTGACTCTGAATATGGAAAAAGAGCACGTAAAACTTTTCTACAGTTTCGAAAATCACTCACTGAAAACATGATAGAGTCATCAAATATTCGGGAAGATAAGTTCTCATTTAATGATACGGGAATTCCCAATTTTAAGAATGACAAAGCGCTTCGTAAAAGCATTGAACGCTTGGTTGATGCTTCTGAAGTTGGATTGGATGATCGGGAACCCCTGATTAAGATCTATTCCGATTTGAGCTTTTCAGAAGAACAATGGAAAAAGTTTCTGCCCGAAGAAGGAAACTGTATCGAATTGTTTCGAACCATTTCATACCTTGAAAAACAGGTCTTGCTGGCTCGCGTGGAGGCATTCCGATTAATGCGAAGTCGATTTGGAGGAGAAGATTATGGATTCGATAAAATCACCAGTTTTGCGCGGGGAGAAGATATTGTTTCACCGGGCGATACGTTCGAAATAGCAGTTGGAATTGCCGCGTTTAATAGCTTTCATGAGCCCGTTGTGAAGTGCAATTCTAAGGATGTATTGGAAGGAAGTTACGTAAAAGAAGGAATGGGCAGACTGAAAATAGTGGCTCCGAAAAACAAACGTCAGCAGACCCTTGTATACAAAGGAACAGTCACAATCCTGAATAAATCCGGTGTCCCCAAAACTCTTACATGGGAGAACAGGTCTACATCAGGTAATCAATACGCACTCTTCAAACCGGCTTCCGCCAAGCGCATTGTGCTGTAATCCGAACGATCCGGGAACGCATATCGGTAATCAAAATGCTTTTGAATTCCATCTTCAAGATCAATAAAAGTGATCGACGGCTTATTGTCAGTATTGTTTTCCAGTAATACGATAAAGGAGTCGTTTAACCAAAATGCATCTTCAACCCATGAAGTAGCTCCTCTGAATCCAATTCGTTTAACGGATTTCTTCTTTAAATCAACCAAATCTATTTCCTGTTCTCCTGCCAGGCTAAAAGTGCTGTCCTCATCAAAATTGATGTCGTAACTGTCAAAATCAACATACTTCGTTCTGGATGGATTGTACACCAACAACTTCGCAAGCCGATCATCGAAACTACTTTTATAAACTGCAGTAATTGTTCCGTCAAGTAACTCAATACTGTCTTTGCCCTGATACGAGAAATCATTCAGGGAAAAATTGGGGTTTTGATCGGTGTAATAGCCAAACCATCTTTTCCAGTGTTCATTACTGTTATCTTTCAAACTACTCAAACGAAAATACGTGGCTGATTCTTCTGTTTCCTGACCATTACCGGATAGTTCAGACCCATTGTCATCGTGTTCTTTTCCACCGCATGACAGCAGTAGCAATACGATTAGTGGAAATGCAAATTTGGTTGCCATAGGATGTGATTTTACGTAAATCAGAATTAAGGTAAGGAATTTGGACAAAAGACAAAAGACAAAAGACAAAAGACAAAAGACAAAAGACAAAAGACATTGGTGTATTAAACACCTGAGCTTTGGTTTTCAGTCTTTCGTCTTCAATCTCATCCTATTCATTGCTTCTCAGCAACTCCCTGTCTTTTTCATCCCGCAGAATCAAGCGAAGTGAACTATCTCCGGTCAAATAACTCCAGGCCCAGTTATAGAACACCACAATTTTATTTCGAATACTCAGAATCAGCATCAGATGGAGCACCATCCAGACGATCCAGGCAAAATATCCCTGAAACTTAACGAACGGTAATTCAACCACAGCTTTGTGTTTTCCAATGGTTGCCATGGAACCTTTGTCCTTGTATTCGAATGGAATCAAGTCCTGTTTCTTCCATTTTCGAATCAGGTTCTTAGCAAGTGTTTTCCCTTGATTAATAGCAACGTTCGCCAGTTGAGGATGTCCCTGAGGATATTTTTTTGTTTCCATGTAGGAAATGTCACCGATGGCATAGATGTTCCCGTATCCCTGAACTTTTGAAAAACGGTCAACAGTGTATCGCGAACGCACCATTATTGTTGCGTCAAGACCCGGAAGCACATTCCCGATCACTCCGGCGGCCCAAATCACACTTTGTGTTGGAATAGTTTCGCCACCCTTCAGTTTGAGCTCGTGGCCGTCGTAATTTTCAACCACTGTTGATGTGCGGATTTCCACTCCAAGATCTTCGAGGTATTTTCTTGACCATTTTCTGGAAGCATCTCCCATCGAACCCAACGTAAACGGGCTTCCTTCCAAAAGAATGATCTTCAGTTTTGAAAAGTCAAATTGAGGATAATCCTTTGGTAGAATCTTACGTTTCATTTCTGCAAAAGCCCCCGAAAGCTCAACACCTGTTGGTCCGGCTCCAACAATTACAAGATTCATTAATTCCTGGCGTTCTTTTTCGTCAACAAACATGATCTTCTCAAACTTCGATAGAATCGTGTTGCGGATGTGGATCGTTTGCTGAGTGTTCTTCATGGCCATGGAATATCGCGCAATGTCTTCGTTTCCAAAGAAATTTGTCCGACATCCTGTAGCAATGACCAACTCATCGTAATCCAGTTTTCCCATGCTTGTTTCAATCGTATTTTCATTCGGATGAACGGCGGTAACCGTTGCGTAACAGAACGATACGTTTTTGTGTCGTTTGAAGACCGCTCTGAATGGAAATGAAATACTTGAAGGCTCAAGTCGCGCACTGGCGACCTGGTAAAAGAGTGGTTGAAACATGTGGTGATTTTGCTTATCCACCAACACCACATGACAGTACGTTTTTGATAATTTTCGTGCAAGATTCAATCCTGCGAAGCCACCACCGATGATGACTACTTTCTTCGGTATCATGCCTTGAAGTTAGTCATGATAACCCCCTCGTTGTTCCAAAACACGGGATTTTTTTTACATATTTTACGTATCCGATTTTAACGTTCGGTTGGCCTTTTCACAAGCGGTTCAAACCGAAAATAGTTGTTAACGATCGTAGCATTTTTCACCATTCCCATCCACCATTCACCACTCACCATTCACCAATCACCATTCCCCATTCCCCATTCCCCATTCCCCATTCCCCAATCACCATTCCTCATTCCTCATTCCTCATTCACCATTCACCAATCACCATTCACCCAATCACCATTCCTCATTCACCAATCACCATTCACCATTCCTCATTCACCATTCCCCAATCACCATTCCTCATTCACCAATCACCATTCCCTATTCATCAATCATTTTATTAATTTCATCCTATGAGACACTTACTCTTCCTTTTAATCCCCGTTTTTGCTCAGGCGCAGTACGACGGAAATACTACTCCTGCATACCCGGAACTCATTGCTCAGTATCAAAAATGGGACAAGGAGCACGAAGAGATTCGCTTGTATAACATGGGGAAATCCGATACGGAATATCCGATTTATTTGTGTTTGATCAATGCCGATCCGGATTCAACTTTAGCATTTGAAAAAGCTCGCGCGTCGACGAATTGTGTGTTGATCAATAACGCCATTCATCCCGGAGAACCCGATGGTGTGAATGCTTGTTTGCTGTGGATTCAGAAATGGATCAAGGACGGAAAGCAAACGAAAAATTTGCCCGTAATCGCGATTATTCCGGCGTACAATGTTGGAGGAATGTTCAATCGATCAGGTACTTCCCGCGCAAATCAGGAAGGTCCCGAAGATTATGGTTTTAGGGGAAATGCTCAGAATCTGGATCTGAACCGCGATTTCATTAAAATGGATTCGGAAAATGCCAGAACCTTCGCACAAATCTACAACGCACTGGATCCGGGTGTTTTTGTAGATACACACGTTTCGAATGGTGCGGACTATCAATACACGCTGACGCTGATTACATCAATGAAAGAACGCATTCAGCCCGCAATTCGTAAATTGACTTACGACAAACTCTTACCTGAAATGACAAAAAATCTAAAGCAGAAAGGGTGGGACTGGGCTCCATACGTCGAAACCAAAGCGGAAATTCCCGATTCCGGAATTGTTGCGTTTAATGACCTTCCGCGATATGCAATGGGATATGCAAGTTTGTTTCACAGTTTAAGTTTCACGGTTGAAACCCACATGCTGAAACCTTTTCCGGAGCGTGTGCAATCTACATTGGCATTTCTGAATTTTCTCATTGAATGGACCGGGTCACATCAAACGGAAGTATACGTGGCGCGGGTAGAGGCCGTGGAGTCTAGTCTGGAAGCGAATTATTTCAGGTTTAATTACCAACTCACCAATCAATTCGAATGGATTCCGTTTAAAGGGTACGAAGCCGTATACAAAAAGAGTGAGGTTACGGGATTGGATCGGTTGTATTACGACAGAAGCAGAAAGTTCACCCGGAAAATTCCTTATTACAACGTGTATGAAAGCAAGGATTCCATACGAATTCCGGACGTTTACATCGTTTCGGGGGAGGCAACGGAAATCATCGAGCGGTTGAAAGAAAACGGAGTATCTATGAAGGAGTATTCATCTGAAAAGGAACAGGTCTATTCGTTTCGGGTAATCGATTATAAGTCACGGCCACGCCCATACGAGGGACATTTTTTGCATACTTCGGCAGAAATCAGTGAACAACCTGATTCCGTCCGGATTCCAAAAGGAAGTGTGGTCATTCCGATGCATCAGCAAAAACGAACATTCATTCTTTCTGTGCTTGAACCGCGAGCTGAGGATTCCTATTTCAACTGGAACTTCATGGACAGTTACCTTCAGGAAAAAGAGTATTTCTCACCTTACGTTTTCGAGGATAAGGCACTTGAAATTCTGAATAACAACCCGGAATTGAAAAAGGCGTTCGAAGAAAAGAAAAAGAATGAAAGTGCTTTTGCATCAGATAGTTGGGCGCAGTTGTTTTACATCTATCAACACTCGGAATACTTTGAGTCAAAGACATTTAACCGTCTTCCTGTCTTCAAGATTTACGCGAATTAGACCGTTAAATTTCCAATAGTATTAACGTTTTTAACAACTAAACTGTTATAGTAATCAACTATCTTCGGCGTTCATTTAAAAAATGAACATGAAGAAATCACTCCTATTGTTACTCCTTTCTGGTTGCTCCATAGGGCTTAAGGCTCAGGACACCACTTGGGTTCAGACCTTTACCTTCGACACCATTGAAACACGAAGAGCAAACTTCCAGTTTCCAGCTTCTCTGGATAACCAGCGTTTTGAAAAAGTATTGATGTACTACAAATTGAAGTGTAGTCCCTTAACAACCTGGGATCAGTACAATTGTGGGGAATGGGATTACCTTGCTTACGCACGGATTTTTGATCACACGGGCGTTATGGATTCCGTTCAGGTTGATGGAAATCGTTACCGTGTGAATACGCAATCTCCGGCAATGTACGATTACACTACGCAAGCGTATTTCGATCAGCAACAAACTCAGGTTCAACGCAGAACACAAAATGCAGTTACGATTTACCCGATTTCGGGAACCTCAGCTACCCCAATGGCTTTTGTGAATAACGGAAGCAACGGGTCAACACTGCAATGGATTATTCCTGCTGCTGATTTAGCTGCGGGAGGCGTTACAGCCGGAGATTTACAGGGAATGGAATTGAATTTCCTGAACACACTGGCTTCTTTACAAGGCGTTCAAATCCGCATAAAACATACGTTGCTGAATACATTGACAACCTGGGAAACTTCCGGATTCACAACAGTTTATTCCGATGAGTTGACCAATCTACTGAACGGAACAAATACAGTTAATTTCTCGGCACCGTTTACGTACGACGGAACTTCGAATCTGGTCATCGAGGTACACTTTACAGATGCACGTCAGAACCTCACACAGGTAGATTTGGAAACAATTACTGCTCCTGGGTCGGCAAACACATTGAGCTACGATAACGAAAACGGAGTATTTGTAACGAACGCAACCAGTTTCGCAGAGATCAATTTGAGTCATGTTGATCTGGGACAGGATGTGACCATTGCTTTTTGGGCTAAAGGAAATGGGAGCTATGGAACGAACACTTCAATTCTTGAAGCGGTGGATTCATTGGACCAGCGCATTTTCAACATTCATATGCCATGGTCGGATAACACGATCTATTTTGATGCCGGTGCAACCGGAGGATCGTATGACCGAATCCAAAAAGCAACGACAAGTTCTGCGGATATCGATGCAGTTTGGCATCATTGGGCATTCGTGAAGAAAGCATCTACGGGAGAAATGTTCATTTACAAAGATGGAACACTTTGGCATTCAGGAACAGGGAAAACGCGTCCTGTTGGAAAAGTAGACCGTTTCTTCCTCGGTTCGAACTGGGATCAGAATTACAAATACAAGGGAAGCATTGACGAATTCAGTGTTTGGTCAACCGCTTTGGACGCTGCAACAGTAGCTGCCTGGAAAAACAAAAAACTGGATGCCTCACACCCGAATTACTCGGATTTGGAAGTGTATTACGATTTTGACGGACAATTGGCAATGATTGATCGTTCGACGCACAACCGTTTGGGGATGTGTTCGGAAGCTGATATGGTGCAACATGGAACATCTCCGGTTGCAGGAACGGTTTCTTCAAATGTAATTCCTGAAACAGCCCTGATTCAGGGAACGATGAATGCTGCTGTTGCCGATACGATTTTGGTTGCCCAATTCCCGGAAACAGACGTAGTATTTGAATATTCGCCTACAGATAACAGTTTCCAGGTATTGAATAATATGGTGACTTATCCGGTTGGTACAATTGATACATTGGCGATCAACGGAAGCACGTTGAATAGCGCTGCTGCAACGATGGAAGATACGTTGGCCAATCAGACGATTACTTATTTCGAACCTGCCTTCGAATTGGTAAATGACGTTGAAATTGGTCGCTACATTACGCCGTATGGAATCGGTTTCGATCTTGGACCACAAGGTTTTGCCTGGATTTATGACGTAACGGACTATCAAAAGTACTTGCACGGAATGGTTGATTTGGCTGCACACAACACGCAGGAATTGATTGACCTGAAGTTTGCCTTTATTGAGGGAATTCCGCCACGTGACGTACACGATGTGGAACCTGTCTGGCAAAACTGGACAAGCTACAACTACGCTCAAATGGCAAACGATGTTGTGCTTCAGGCTACCCCGGTAGAACTTTCGGATACTTCTTCCATGTTTAAACTGAAAACACGTCTTTCCGGTCATGGGCAAGTAGGAAACGGAGCTTGTTGTGAGTGGCAGGACAAAACACATAAGATTTTGGTAGATGGGGTTCAACGTTTTGATTGGCATATCTGGAAAACAAACGAATGTGGAGAGAATCCGAATATCAGTCAGGGCGGAACATGGCCGTATGCACGTGAAGGATGGTGTCCGGGAGACCTGGTGAAAGAATACGATCACGAATTGACTCCGTACGTTACTGCGGGCGATACGGTAATGATTGATTACGACATTGACGATGTACCGGCAAATGATCCCGGACAAGCGGGAGGAAATTACGTTACTGCAATCGATTTGGTTTCCTATTCCGCTCCAAACTTTCAGCACGATGCAGCTGTTGTAGATGTCTTGAATCCGAACAATTATGAATATTACAGCAAGTGGAATCCAACTTGTTCGAATCCGCGTGTAATCATTCAGAATACAGGTTCAGAACCATTGACGTCTGCAAAAATTGTGTATTGGGTAACAACGGACTTCTACGAAACATATACGTGGACAGGAAATCTTGCTTTCCTCGAGAAAGAAGTGATCGAATTGCCGATTACAGATCAGGCTTTCTGGTTCGGTGCCGCAGTTTCAAATGGATTCCATGCTGAAATTATGGAAATCGAAGGCGCAGCAGGAGTTGATGAGTATGCGCAAAACAACCACTTTAAAACAAAGTATACTGCCCCTGAAGTGGTGGAAAGTCCGTTCTACTGTTGGTACAAAACCAATAACAGAGCGATTGAGAACAAATGGCGTTTGATCGATGGCGCAGGAAATACCATTTTCGAGCGTACCGTTCTTCAAAACAGTACAGAATACAAGGATACTTTTGATCTGGCTCCGGGTTGTTATTCCATTATTGTGGAAGATTCGGATCACGACGGATTGAGTTTCTGGTATTCTGCACAGGTTGAAGGAGAAACTGCCGGAAACTTCCGTGTTCGTGAAGTAGGTGGTTCTATTGTTGAAGTGTTGAACGCAGACTTTGGAAAATACGCACGTTACGATTTCACTATCGGATTCACAGTGGACGTTCCGGAAAACGAACTTGCGGATGAATTTTTGGTTTCTCCAAACCCTTCATCGGATAAAATTCGGGTAGAATACGTCGGAAATCTTGGTGCTGAAGCGGTTGTGGAAATACTGGATTTGAACGGAAGAATATTAATGACGGAAAAGCTAATCAACCTAGGTAACACCTACGGGATAGATTTCGCGGTTGATCAATTGAACAGCGGGATGTATTTCGTCAAAATCAACGGTGAATTGGGTACAAGAACCACTCAGTTCATCAAACAGTAAATTATATTGGGTTACGGAAGACGTCGTTTCAGAAATGGAGCGGCGTTTTTTGTTGACTTCGTTTTCGAAGTCAACAAAATTCAAAATGGGCGAGATCCATTTCTTAACAACATGTTTTCCTTTGTTTTTACGATGATTGAACTGAGTATTCGATGAAGTTCGTGAGCTTCTTTTCGAAGGCGAATGATTTCTTCGTTTGTAGTGACGAATTCTTCAAGCAATTCAAACCAATAAAGACTTTCATAACACTCTTTTTGAGAAATCGCCAATTTATGAATAAAGTCTTTTTTGCTTTCAGCATTTTGTGCTTCCCGTATATTCGCGCCGACCGATGTTGCCGATCTGGAAAGTTGTTTTGTAACGATAAATTCCCGTTCATTTTCTGCAATTGACTTGCACATACGCAAAGTTGATAAAGCAAAATTAAATGAACGATTTTGGATGTTTTGGAACTGTTGGTTTCATGTTTTTCTGATTTAAGTTAGTCAGAAACAAACAGTGCACCTGTTTAGAAACAGTTACAAAAAATCAATTTTGAATTAAATCATTTTGAATTCTTTTCAATTTTCCATTTTCAATTTCTCATACACCAAATGCGTTGGCAGTCCCATAACCGTAGTATAGCTCCCATTCATGCGCTCAACAGCGACATAACCAATCCATTCCTGAACACCGTATGATCCGGCTTTATCAAATGGTTGATAATTGTCGATGTAGTATTCAATTTCAGGACGTGTAAGCGAAACAAAAGTAACCTCAGTGGTGTCGGAGAAAATGGTTTTCTGCTTACTGTTTCCGATAAAAACCCCGGTTACCACTAAATGAGTGTTTCCGGAAAGTTCTTCCAGCATTGCAATCGCATCTTCCTTACTTTCCGGTTTTCCCAGAATTTTGTTGTTCAGAATCACGACTGTATCCGCACACAAAACCAACTCATCATCCGAGAGCGTATCAAAGAGTGCCTGAGCTTTTCGTTCTGCGAGAAATTCCGGAACCTCGTTCAGCGGAAGAGTAGAAGGGAAGTCCTCCGGAGTGTCTTTTGTCCGAACTTCAAAATCGAATCCCAAACCGCTCAATAACTCCTTTCTTCGGGGTGAACCCGAACCGAGAACTAATTTGTGTTTCATCATAGGAAATACCAGTAAAAAGGCATCGAACAGCCAATAACCATTAACAGTTTCAACAAAAGATCTGCTCGTCTCAGGTACTTCGTATCCTCTCTGAAACTAAGCAACCAAATGACCACGATCACTCCAACGGGAATCAGAAAAACCGGAGCGAATGCCTTTAGAAATTTCATTTCATAGAGGAAATAGCCGTCCAAAAGGAAAGGAACTGAGGTCAACAGCAACACGATCAACAGGAAAATGGCAATTCGTTTTGTTTTTTTCGTACCCAAAACAATTGGAAGTGTTTTTGCCCGTAACAGCAGGTCGCCCGGAACATCTTCAATGTCTTTGATGATTTCACGAATCAAATTCAGGGTTCCTGCATAGAATGCAAACACCAGTACAACAAAAGTATTGAAGTAAGAACCGAATGCCCATCCGGTATGTAGCGGCGTTTTTAAGGTCCATGTAGCCGGGAGATAATCGCGCTGACTGGTGATAAATTCCAGGAAATGGATTCCGCAGAGAATAGGGACAAGCGCTGTTAAACCTGCAATAATCAGGTTTCCGATAAAAAATCGACGCTTGAAATGCATGGAATAAAACCACAGCGCATTGATGCTCAATAAATGAATGAAAACGTACCAGAACGTTTCATATCGCCAACTGAGGTAACACGCAATCGCAAATGCAACAAAGTTCATCAGCCAATGGAGCACAATGGCCCATCGCGGTTTAATGAATTTTCCGATGATTACTTTGTGCGGTTTATTAACCTTATCGGCTTTTACATCGAAATAGTCGTTGATGATATTCCCCGCTGCTGCAATAAGAACAGTAGAGAAAACCAGCAAAAAGAAGTCAAACGGCTCGGAATTTCCTCCCACCGAACCAGTGTCGATCCGGGGAATGAAATACACCCTCATGCCGTACATTGTCAATGCAATGACGAGCAGATTTATTGGGCGTACGAGTCGTAAAAAATGCATTATTTCACTACAGTATATTCTGTTCTACGGTTTTCCTGATGAGCTTTTTCTTTCTCTGTTTCAGTTTTCATAGCGGCAATTTGCTCATCGGTAAAGATAGGTTTTGTTTCGCCATATCCTTTCGATGTCAATCTGCCTGCTTCAATTCCATTTGTGATAAGGAAGTCCATTACCGCTTTTGCACGAGCATCGGAAAGCTTCTGGTTCACGGCTGCATCACCACGTGTATCCGTGTGTCCCGCGATTTGAATCTTAACCGTAGGGTTGGCTTTCAGGAAGTCACGTAGTTTGTTCAATTCAACCGTAGATTCCGGACGCAATGTAGCCAGGTTCAGGTCGAAGAATACATTTTTTAATGTAATCGGAGTTCCAGGAGTTGAAATAGGAACCAACGGAACATCCATGTGGAAGACTTCCTGATTGTCAGGAATGGTCATGTTGAAGTTCTGTGAGTAGAAGTTGTATCCGGGATACGAAACGTTCAATGCGTAATCGCAGTTTACAGGAAGAGAAACGGTAAATGCACCTGTAATCGCGTCTGCTTCGGAACGAATGATCTCTTTTCCTGTTTTCAGGTCGATCAATGAAAACTTCCCCGGAACCGGCTTTTTATTTGGCGATGATGCATCAAATACCAAACCGTCGAAGTACAATGTTTTTGTTGGTCGAAGACGTTCCGGCATCAGGAAGTAATAAATGTCCAAATCACCATACCCTCCGGGTCTGTTAGACGCAAAGAATGCGATTTCACCGTCTGCGCTTACCAGCAAAGAGTTTTCATCGGATTGTGTATTGATCGGATAGCCGAGGTTTTCAGCCTCACCCCAGTTTCCGGTTGCATCCATGCGCGAGACATAAATATCCAAACCTCCGAAACCTTTGTGTCCGCGCGAAGCAAAGTACAAGGTTTTTCCGTCAGGGTGAATCAAAACAGATTCTTCCATCAACGGTGTATTAATTGTGTTTGGCAGTCGAACTGCTTGTCCCCAGGAACCATCTTCCTGCAACGTCGAAACAAAAATATCAGCATCGCTTTCCATTCCCTGCTTGCTTACACGACGCACAAAGTACATTGTTTTCCCATCAGCAGAAAGGGATGGTTGTGATTCCCAGCTTGCGGTATTGATTTTTCCCGGAAGGTTCTGAGGGTCGCTCCAACGTTGTCCGAGGCGTTTCGTAATGAACAAGTCACAACTTCCTTTTCCGTTTCTGTTGTCCCCGTAATCGTTTACATCTCCCATAGAACAAGCCACGAATACCAGACTTCTACCATCGGCAGAAATGGTTGGCGCACCTTCGTTACGGATCGTATTGATGTTTGTCGGCATTGGAAAAGCCGTTTGCCACGCATTGTTTTCGCTGAGATTGGAAACGAAGAAATCTTCCTGTTTTTGGTATTTTTCTTCTGGAGCAGGTACGTTCTTGTCGGGGATCAAACGTGTAAACAACAATGTTTTTCCGTCAACGGTAATGGTCGGAAAGTACTCCGGATTTTCGGTGTTTACCCCCGGACCCAGATTAATAGGATTGAATGTCTCTCCACTTTTCTGAGCTTCAATCGCCATGTCGCTTGCAGCAATGATTTGATTTGCGTCGGAAACCATTTGAGGGTTCGCGCTTTTTCCCTGAATGTAAGTATTCAGTGTTTTCTTCGCGTTTGCGAATTCACCTTCTTTGTACTCAAGTACTCCAAGATAATAATACGTTGATCCCGTGCGAGAGTGTTGCGGATTGATGCGAATTGCCTCACGGTAATGCTCAATCGCCTTTTTGTTGTCGTGTTTGTATTCACAAAACTCTCCTGCCAGCAAGTGGGCTTCCCAGAAATTCGGATCACGCTCCAGTGCCTTGTTGCACAATGAAATAGCCTCGGTAAAATTGGACTGACCAATTTTCTGTGCCTTTTCTACCATTTCTATGGCCTTTTTGTCTTTCGAAGAATAGACGCTTTGTGCAGTTGAGCAACCGGTGATGGAAAAAAGGAATGCAGCAACTAAAATGAATCCTCTCATAGTTACGGGATATTAAGGTATTTATGCGTTTGTAGTGAAATGCGCCACTGCGGGTTTTGTTTCACAAATTCTATGATATTTGGCAATAATCGTTCCTGTTTTGACCATTCGGGCTGTAAATACAGCAAACAGTCGCGGTTGACTTTCTCAGCGTGCTCCTGTGCCCAGGCCAGATCACTCGGGTGATAAACAACAACCTTCAGCTCGTTTGCTTTGACGTATGCTTCCTCAACCGGAGCTTTGAATTTCTTCGGTGAAAAAGTATACCAGTCTACAGCACCGATTAACGGGTACGCACCGGAAGTTTCAATGGCAACGTATTTCTCATTCGCCTGAAGGGCATTTACCAGGTTTGTCAAATCGTACATTGCAGGTTCTCCACCAGTAATTACAACAAGATCTCCCGGATGTTCAAGTGTTTTCGCAACAATGTCATCAACAGTCATTTCCGGGTGATCTCCGGCATTCCAGGATTCCTTTACATCGCACCAAACACAACCAACATCACAACCACCGATTCGGACAAAATAAGCTGCCCGACCAGTATAATTTCCCTCGCCCTGAAGCGTGTAAAAGTGTTCCATTACCGGGAAAGAAAGCGGGCTTGAATTCGTCATATATCAAAGATAGTTACTAATGACTAATTAGGAGTTACGAATCAATGGTGAATAGGTTACAGAGAGAATTGAAAATTGAGAATGGATAATTGAAAAGGTGTTGTTTTGGACTATTACATTTCTTCTCAATTCTCAATTGTCCATTTTCAATTCTCAATTAAGTGGTTCCAAATCACTCAATTGGTCGATATTCAATACAATCGTTCCGCTTTCATCCGCGGCAAAGTTTCGCTTGAACTTCACTCCACTAACCCATTGATGATCAGCATAACTATGCTTTTGAAGCACGCGCTGGGAATACGTCTCATCGAATGCTTCAACGATAATCAGCAGCTCTGATAGCCGTTCACGGATCTGATTCACATTCATTCCGGCCAATGGCGACTCTTCGTTGATTTCATGAACCAGTGTCCAGGTGAGCGGGAAGTATTTTACAAACTCTACTTCCAATGGAAGATCAAAGTACTGTCTTTGCAGGTTTTCGTGTGTATAATCTTCGTGAGCAATGGAAAGCATGACCTGCACTTTTGTGTTCAGGAGCACGCTATTTCGCTGATTTACCATTTTGAACATCATCGCCATTCCTTCCTTGTGCGGAGTAAGAATAACGTTATGAGAGAATGCAATTTTTGCTGATGGGCGTGAAAAACGTCCGTAAATGAGACCAGTGAATATGGCGAAGAAAATCAAACCCAGAAATGCTTCAAACGATGCCAGTAATGAGGTCAGATTTCCTTTGGGGGCAATTGCGCCATAACCAACTGTAGTGAATGTCTGTGCACTGAAATAAAAGGACGCAACGAAAGGGTGCTGTGATTTACTTACACCGTGTAAGTGTTCCATTCCAATGGAAACGTACCCGAGCGCGAAAATAACATTGACTAAAATAAATCCCGCTACCAGGAAAAAGGCAAACTTCCATGCGGATAAATCAATGAGGTATTTGTAGAAATCCCTGATTCCGCTGACGGTCCCAATACGTTTGATGTTGAACGTTCCGTCTTCGCTAAGTACACGTTTTACCGATCGGCGGTAGGAGGTTCCTAATCCGGGATCCTGTGCTTCCTGTTGTTTTATTTTACGTTCTGTGGACATGTAACGAAGTTAATTGAATAGTTTAATAGTTCAAAAGGTTTAAAAGTTCAAAGCGTTCATGCAATGTAAAGGGGCAACTATTTTCACCCCGGGAATACATGAAGGCCCAAAATCATTGAGAAAAAAAATCCCGATTCGTAGTGGAACCGGGACTTGATAGTAATATAAGTAAAGCGATTATGCTGTAACTCCTAGAACTTCGGCCATTTTGGCTCCGATGTGTGCCGGTGAATCAACTACGTGGATTCCACACTCGCGCATGATGCGCTTTTTCGCTTCTGCAGTATCGTCATCACCACCAACGATTGCTCCGGCGTGACCCATTGTACGTCCTTTTGGTGCAGTTTCTCCGGCGATGAAACCTACTACAGGTTTTGTTCCGTTTTCCTTGATCCAGCGAGCAGCGATTGCCTCAAGGCTTCCACCGATTTCACCGATCATAACGATTCCTTCTGTTTCAGGGTCGTTCATCAACAACTCAACAGCTTCACGTGTTGTCGTTCCGATAATTGGGTCACCACCGATTCCGATAGCTGTTGTAATTCCCAATCCTGCTTTCGCGACCTGATCAGCAGCTTCGTAAGTCAACGTTCCTGACTTGGAAACGATACCGATTTTCCCTTTTTTGAATACGAATCCTGGCATGATACCAACTTTCGCTTCACCAGCAGTGATAACACCCGGACAGTTAGGCCCGATCAAACGTGCTCCTGAACCTTTGATGTATTCTTTTGCTTTCACCATGTCGTTTACAGGAATACCTTCCGTAATACACACGATAACTTTGATTCCTGCGTTCGCAGCTTCCATAATTGCGTCTGCAGCAAATGCAGGTGGAACGAAAATGATAGATACATCAGCACCCGTTTTTGCAACTGCATCAACAACTGTGTTGAAAACCGGAAGTCCAAGGTGAGTTGTTCCACCTTTTCCAGGAGTTACACCACCTACAACGTTTGTTCCGTAATCAATCATTTGACCAGCGTGGAAGGTACCTTCACTACCTGTGAAACCTTGTACAATTACTTTAGAGTTGTTATTAACCAGAACGCTCATGTGAGAATCTTTATTCGTTTTTAAATCGACCCAAAAGTAGAAGTTTCATTTCGTTTTATCAATGGTTTCAACGAAATAATATTTCGAAGGTACTACCGAGCAAATACTCCATTTAGGGTATATTGACTAAAAGCATACTAAGTCCCACTAACCGGCGTTCTTAGAACCACAATATCCGCTATGAAGTATTTTGTTTCTTTGATGTGTTGCACGTTCCTGTTTTACGCTTTTGGTCAGGATACAGTGCCTAAGATCCGAAGGTCTGAAATTCAGTTCCATACCAGTTTTGGGAATTCATTGAATGTGGAAATGAATGAAAACGAATGGTACAGCTATCTTCAGCAATTTCCTTCGGCAGATTCCTTGTTGTCTTATTCCGATAGTCATCAAAAAGAAGGCTATTATTACAATGCAACTATTTATTTCTCGTATGCCAGAGATTTGCAGGACAAAAGACCAGATGATAAGTGGAGCACTAGGTTTTCCCTTTCGTATGGAATGAATGAGAGCAACTACATCGATGAATACTGGCGGAAAGAGATTCGAAAAACGTACGATACCATCGTTTTTATGCAGAGCGGAGAAAAGCAACCGGTTGATTCGATCATAACTACAGTTCTTGGAAGAAGGTATACTTCCTGGAGACATTGTGTAGGAATTGGATATCACTGGAAGTACGAAGTGAACAAGCGCTTTTGGTCTCAGTTCGGGACAAATGTGTTTTGCGGTTTTGCAACGGATCGAAAAATGTCAGGTTATGAATACGTGAGTGCAATGACAACGAATCCGTACGATTCAACGGGAATGGTGACCCTGAAACGGGAATCAAGAACCTACAATGCACGGATCAGCAATGATGTCATAACCCTTCAATTTCCAGTGGAATTTTACATGCGACTTTCCGTAAAACCGAATTTCTGGAATC
This sequence comes from uncultured Fluviicola sp., assembly GCA_966211245.1. Lineage (GTDB taxonomy): Bacteria > Bacteroidota > Bacteroidia > Flavobacteriales_D > Crocinitomicaceae > Fluviicola. The sequence goes on from CBIHND010000038.1 coordinate 19,640, forward strand.
ATTTGAGCCTCGGGGTGAAGGTGAATCCGATGGTGAATTGCATTGCACTTTCGGATAAACGTTACACGCAGTTCAGTGTAGGTGCGGGAACCAGTTGGACGTATCATTTTTAATGTGAGCTGAATTTTCGAATCAATGCTTACATTTGCTTCAGCTTTTTAATCAATATGAAGTACATTTTCCTGACTATCCTAATGTTGCCAATTCTGGCCAAAGCACAGTGTGATTCTTTGAAACTTTCGAAATATAACTACTCCATCGGTTTTGTTTCTTCTCCAAATTTTACCTTCAGTTTACCGAGAAGCAGTTGGAGCTCCAAACCGGACGGTTTACCCGTTACCAATTTACCCAATGATGCTGCCATGGAATCTTCGGTAACGTATGAAGGAATCGGTCCCGGTTTGCAGGTTTTTCGCGTATTTTCACCTACTACGGACAGAAAGTGGCATCATCAGTTTAGTTTATCTCTCTATTTGCCAGGTTTAGTTAGGGGATATTCTAATGGAAGTTATACGGAACGAACAACGATTGACACCTTGGTTTCTCAGGAAACGGGTGAGAAACTCCCGGTTGATTCCATAACTCATTATCAAGCGAATGAAGATTTCGTTACACAATATTATCTTGTTGGATTGGGTTATCATTACAGTTACGCTCACCGCAGATCGATGTTTAGCGTTGGCACTGAGTTTCAGTATTACCTGACTTATAGCCCTCAGGTACATTCTTATAAAACAATAACTACTTATTCTTCACCAGCAATGTTTTCTCCTAATGTTACCAGTTCCGAAGAAGAAGAATGGATGACGATAAGGCCTCATTTGTTTCAGTTTGGATTACCAGTTAGTGGATATGTAAAAATTGCAACCTTTGATGGTTCACACGCTCTTTTTAAAAAGCAACGAAAAAAACGATTAGATAAAGTAACGGAAAAGAGGAAGCAAAGGAATAAAGTAGTAAAGAAACCGTCAGCTTCTGATATCTACCTGGGAATTACGCTCGCGCCTATGTACACTTTCGGTTCTTACAATGGGACGAATGTTTCACAGTTCAATATTGCGAGTGGCTTTCGACTTTGGATGACGTTGTAGTCCGACTTTTCAATGCACGCCCACCACTTCAATCTCGAACGCAAGAATGGAATGCGGTGGAATCTTCTCCAAATCTTCGTCCCCGTAACCAAGGTGAGGTGGAATGATTAACCGAAGTTTTGCTCCTGCGGTCTGTCCCTGCAGTGCTTCCTGGAATCCTGCGATCAAACCGTTTACAACAGATTTGAGTGGTTTTCCCGGTTCTGTTTCGTCAACAACTTTCCCCGAAAGTAAAGCTCCACGATAGTTCAGTGTGACTTCGCTGGTAAAGGTTGCTTTTTCTTCACCTGTTCCTTCCTGAACAACTTCCATGTACAAGCCTGAGCTTGTTTTGGTCATGTTCCAGCCTTTCTTTTTGACGAATTTCTCAATCTTCGAATCGAATTCCTGTTTGTCGGAATCGGAGTAGGAAGAAGAACAAGATGTAAGCAGGACGAGGCCCAGAAAAGCGAACAGGTATTTCATCAGTATTGAATGGGTTTTACTTCGTAACCGGCGTTTTGGAGGAGCTTAATGACCCCAAATTCCCCGCCAAGGTGACCTGCACCAACAGCAATGAAGCACGAATGATCTTTTATTTTTTCTTCGATGATCGGAATCCACTTTTTGTTGCGGTTTACCAATAGTTGATCTACGGGGAAATCAGTTGATTCTTCCATGGAAAACAATTCGGAAAGTTCATCGATGTTGCGGTGCTGGTACGCCACAAGCATGGCTTGAAATAACGAATCGGATGAAGCGGTATCACGAATGGTCGACATGATCATATTCGCCATTTGGTGATCGGGTAGGGAATCGAAAATCCCCAATTGATCTTCCATGGTTTCAAAACCGCTTCGTGGCTTATTGTGGGAACGTCCAATGATTTCGTATTCAACCATCTTCACGTTTCCTTTCATCATCTTCTGGCTGCTGATTTGCATCAGGGCGAAGGGTTTCTTTTTCGTAAATCCTTTTTCGAAGACTTCTTCGGAAACATTCATTTCTTTTGCTCCCCAGGCAATTACGCTGTCTTTTTGTTCCGGAGTAAAAATATCAAAGCACGAACCGCTTTTGAGCTCAAGCGTCAATTTCATTTTACTTTGATCCAGTTCCCCGATTTCCAAAATCAGTTCATCGGTTTTATCCAGTGTTTTCTGCAATTTGGGTGGGAAGTAGAATAACGAATCCGGCACAATGTGCATGGTTCCGTAGAGGTAAGATGTTTTTCCGTCCGGCCCTTTTATGCTGTATAACAAAGAGTTGTTCTGTCCATAAACGAAAACGGAACAAACCAGGGCGAGTAGGGCGGACAATAATTTCATTTACAGGGTTATTTCAGCAAGGTAATGATCATCGATTTCTTCCAGGCGAACCGCTTTCAATCCAACGTTCTTTGCCGCTTTGAACAGGTTGTCAAAGTCAACATAAAGCCAGTCGAACCAAGGGCCTTTTTCCTTTTTGTATTTCATCTGAAAACGGAAGTTACCGTAATATTCGCTGTTGAGATCCATCCAGAGGGAACCATCTTCTTCGTCTTCGTACAGGTACTTAATGTCCGAAGAGTCACAAAGGATTTTACCGCCCGGGTTCAACAACGATTTTGCATGTTCCAAAGTTCGTTCCAGATTTGAGAGTTTACCAGCAATCCCTATTCCATTCATTAACATTAGGATTGTATCGAACTTTCTGTCTTTGAGCGAGAAGAAGTTGATGCGTTCAGCTTTCAGGCCACTTTTCTTCATCAAATCAACTGCGCCCTGTGAAATATCAATGCACGTTACATCGAATCCATGATCTGAAAGGTACAAAGCGTGTGTCCCGGACCCTGCACCTACGTCAAGGATTTTCCCTTTAGCGCGTTCCAATGCGAGTTTCTCCAACTCAGGCATTTCCGAATACTTGCGAAAAAGTACTTCAACGGGGATGATATCGTCTTCACAGATGTCGGAACTCACAATAATATCTTCCGGTTTACGCTTTACGGCATATTCCTGAATTGCCAGACCCATTGGGTCTCCGTGCTGTTTGTTGTCTTTCATAGAATGAATTGAGAATTGAAAATTGAGAATTGAAAAGGTTTCTTATTCCCTATATCCTTCCTAAGGTCAGGATAACTCAATTGACAGGGAATCAAACCTTACTCTTTTCAATTATACAATTCTCCATTTTCAATTTTAATAATCGTATTCTTCGTATCCGGAAAAGTCTTCGTCGTTGTATCCGTCATCGAATTCCTCGTCGAAATCCCCGAATCCTTCTTCGTCGTCAAAATCATCACCTTCGAATGCATCTTCCTGAACTATTTTCGAATCCTCAGGCGGAGCAATACCAACGCTCATGGCTACTTCAGGTTTTCCGGTAACATCTTTGTCTGAAGTTCCCTGCAATTCAATCAGAAAAATCCACATGCGCAGGAAGTCATAAACCAAAATGATTTTTTGATCGGAAACCTCCATAAAGTCTTTCAGAACGGCTTCGCTCATGACTCCCGGCAGATCGCTTTCATCGTCCGAGAAGCGCATATCCATCAATCCGATTTCGTAGCCTTTGTCCCATTCATCGTTTGACATATAGAACGAACCCATTTCCTGTCCCTCGAAGTTGAACGAAGCAAGAATAGTGCGGTAAAAGGTTTCAAAATTTTCATTTTCGTCGATGAGAATGTCTCGGAAAATTTCCTGGTCTTTTTCTGAATCTAAGAGTACGCGGAACTTTAAGGAACCCATGAATGAATTGTTTTTGCAAAGGTAAACATTATGAATGGAGAATTGAAAATGGAAAATTGAAAAGAAACCGAACGTTTATTTAGCAACTACAAGTCCCAATTCCTGGCCCAATTTCAGCATTAATTCTTTCGCTGCTTCCTGTTCATTTGGAATTTCACCTTCCAGAATTGCGTCTTTGATACGGGTTTTGATGATTCCGATTTCCGAGCAGGGCCCAAGTCCGAAGGTTTCCATAATGAGTTCTCCTGAAACCGGTGGCTGGAAATTACGGATGCGGTCTTTCTCTTCCAGATCTTTCAGTTTCTGTGAAACAATTTCGAAGTTCTTCTTGTACTTCTTGACTTTGAACTCGTTTTTGGACGTGATATCGGCGTTGCAAAGTGTCATCAAATCATCGATGTCGTCTCCCGCCTCGAAGAGTAACCTGCGTACGGCAGAATCCGTAACATGACTCTTTACGAGACTGATAGGTCGTAAGTGAAGGCGTACCAGTTTCTGAACATATTTCATTTTTACGTCCAGCGGAAGGCGCATTCGTGCAAAGAGTTTTGGAACCATTCGCGCTCCCATTTCTTCGTGACCATGGAATGTCCAGCCCACTTTCTTATCGAAGCGTTTTGTTGGCGGTTTTGCAATGTCATGAAGGATTGCAGCCCAGCGCAGCCACAAGTCGTCTGAATTTTCCGCAACATTATCAAGCACTTCGAGTGTATGGTAGAAATTGTCTTTATGGGATTTCCCGTCAATCGTCTCAACACCGTAAAGTGCAACCATTTCCGGAAAGAACTGATGCAATAATTTCGTTGAGAAGAGCAATTCGAATCCCCGTGAAGGTTTTTTGCTCAGGACAATCTTGTTGACTTCTTCAGCGATGCGTTCCGCTGAAATGATTTCCAGTCGTTCAGCGTTGGTCAGAATTGATTTGAGGCTTTTTGTTTCAATACTAAAATCCAGCTGAGACGCAAAACGAATGGCGCGGAGCATGCGCAATGGGTCATCGCTGTACGTTGTATCCGGATCAAGCGGTGTGCGTATGATCCCTTTTTCGAGATCTTCGAGTCCGCCAAACGGATCGATTAATTCTCCGAAGGTTTCTTTGCGCAGATCAATCGCAAGTGCGTTTATGGTAAAGTCGCGACGTTTTTGGTCGTCGTTCAATGTTCCGTCTTCAACAATCGGTTTACGTGAATCACGTTGATAGGATTCTTTTCGAGCCCCAACAAATTCTACATCGATGTCTTTGTAGCGAAAATGCGCAGTTCCGAAATTTTTGAAAGTAGACACTTTTTTTACACGTAGTTTCTCTGCTGCCAATGTTGCCAGCTCAATTCCGCTTCCAACCACCACAATATCAATGTCTTTGGACGGACGTTCCAGCAGGATATCGCGCACAAATCCCCCAACTACATATGCTTCAAGGTTTTGTTCACTCAGAATCTGAGAAACAACTTTGAACACCGGATGTTTGATATGGGAAGCGAAATTCTGCGACATGGGGGCAAAGATAGTGTTTTGGATGATCTGAGGTTATCGTGCTTTTGTTGTATTTACTTGATTGAATCAAATAACTATTGTATATTTACGTTTAGTTAAGCGTAAAATTACAATCATGGCTTCCAGAGCAGCTACAAAATCAACAAAAAGCAGTTCTTCCGGTACAACCGGCAAAGTAAGACTGACTGTGAAACGAGGTAATCCTGCCAAGTTCTCACCGGCATGGGTATTGAGTAACGCAAAAGATGCTCCGGGCTATCAAATGGAGCTCATTGACCGGATTCGTGGCGGGGTGAAGAAAACGGACTGGAAGCAACTCATTCTGGAGATTGGCGCAACGGAAAAGGAGTTTGAGTTCATTCTTCCTACATCTATCAGCAGCATGCAGAAGAAAGCGGTGTACAGCAGAGAAACTTCGGAAAGAATCTATGAGTTGGCGCGTTTGTATGGATTGGGATACGATGTGTTCGATACCGAAGAGGACTTTAAAAACTGGTTGATGACTCCTTCACGCGCTCTTGGTCACAAGAAGCCGTTTGAGTTACTGGACAGTAGTTTTGGCTTTGAAATGGTTGAAAAGGAGATCGTAAGAATTCAATACAACGTTTACGGCTAATGATTGTCTACAGAGTTGTAACTGCAAGGTATAAGGATTCAACACTGACGGGCACAGGAGCCGAAAAGGTTGGCGGGAGGTGGAACGAGATTGGAACCAGAGCGGTTTACTGTTCCGAAAACATCTCTCTTGCATTGTTGGAATATTACGTTCACTCGGATAATATAGCGTATTTGCCGAAGGAAATTTTGGTAGCCAAAATATTCATACCTGAAGACTTTGAAATAGAGGAATTGAAAGCGTTACCGGAGAGGTGGAATCAATACCCGTATTCTTCAAAAACCACCCATGTTTTCACTTCAAGGGTGGTCAGCAGAGATTTCTTTGCATTGAAGGTTCCTTCCACCATTGTAGGATTGGAATTTAACTTCATTCTTAACCCGCTCTACAAGGATTTCGGAAAAGTAGAGGTACTGGAATTTATCCCAATTCCCATTGATAATCGTTTGAAAATAGATAAGCGTTAAGGAATCGCTTTATTTCCGAATTACTTTGACCGAACTGTCGAGACCAATTTTAATGATCTGAGACGGTGAGGTGCATTTCTCTTGGAGTCTTTCCATAACAACCGCGCCAACACCGCTTTTTAGCTCTTCTGCAATTTCTGCGAAACAAGTAGGAAAAGGTTCTCCTGAAATATTGGCTGAAGTAGAAACGATCGGTTTTTTGATGGATCGAATGAGCTGCAGGCATATCGGGTCTTTCGTCAGACGAATACCAACCGAGCCATCCTGCGCCAAAACGGAAGGAGCCAATCCTTTTGCTCCGGGATAAATGATGGTCAACGGCTTTTCTGCGAAATCCACCAAATCATAGACCACTTGCGGAAAATCGGGAATGTATTTCTCAATCATTTGAAAGCTATCGGCCAACAACACGAAGCTTTTTTCCGCAGGTCGCTTTTTCAGGCGTAGAATTTCCTGGCAGGCTTCTTCGTTGGTAGCGTCGCAACCTAGTCCCCAGATGGTGTCTGTGGGATAGAGGATTGTCTTTCCTTCTTTCAGTGCTTCTAATACATCAGGACTGATAGTCATTTGCTTTTGTTTCCTGCAAAAGTAAGGTATCTTCGGGCATTTTGATTTTTTCTAATTTTAGAAACCAACGAGAAGAGTGAAAAAGGTTCTAATCATAGAAGACGACTTTCAAATCAGTTCACTGGTAAGTACAGGACTGAATGAAGAAGGATTTGAAACACGTATCGCCGGTGACGGACTGACGGGATTGAAGGAGTTTCATGCCTGGAATCCGGATTTGGTAGTTCTTGACATCATGCTGCCCGGTATGAACGGCATGCAGGTTTGCGGAAAAATTCGTGAGATCAGTACAGTGCCTATATTGATGCTGACGGCTTTGGGGACACCGGAAAACGTTGCCTTGGGATTGGATTCAGGTGCGGATGATTACCTTACCAAACCGTTCAAATTCATAGAGTTGATAGCGAGGGTTCGCTCCCTTTTGCGCAGATTGGAGAATCAAAGCAAGAGTTTAGGATCGCTGTTTTACTTCGATGACATTGTGATCAACGATGAACAGAAAACCGTTACCAGAGCAGGGAACGCGGTAAATCTGACGTCAACGGAATACAGATTGCTGTTGTATTTTGTGATGAATCAGCGTAAGGTATTGTCGCGTGTGGAGATTCTGGAAGAAGTTTGGGGAGTTGATTTTGACATGGGAACCAATGTGGTGGATGTATACGTGAACTATCTGCGTAAGAAACTGGCCCGGTTCGGAGAGAAAAGGGTCATTCATACGGTAATCGGAATGGGATATGTAATGCGCGAGGAAGAATGAAAATCAGAACGAGAATCATAGTATTGTTGAGTTCTACGTTTGCAGGATTGATTCTTGTTTTCAGCGTGGTGGTTTATGTCTTGTCGTCGAATTTTGTTTTCGATGATTTTTACGACAGGCTTGAAACACGCACAAACACTACGATTAGAATTGAGCTGGATCATAGAGGAGATCAGAAGTACATTCGTGATTTCAAAAAGGAATACCTGGAAAAACTTCCCGCTGAGAAAAGCGTAGTTGTTGAACTGGATGAGGACAATGAACCCATTGAAATTACGCCGGAAGTTAAGCGGCATTTGTGGTTCATCGAGAAGGTTGTTCAACGCAAGGTGATGAAATCGCGGGAAGGAGATTTGTTGATTTTCGGCAGGCACTTCCTCGACCACAAGGGGAATGCCTTTGTTGTATACACCTCCGCGAGGAATATGGAGTATGCCAAGTACACGAACTACCTGAGCGGATTGTTGATTTCAATGGTGCTGGTCGCTGTTGGGTTGATTTTGCTGATTTCCTTTTGGTTATCACAATCGCTGATCAAACCAATTAAAACACTGAGTAAGACCATTCATGAAATCGGAACAGAGAATTTGCATTACCGCATAGAGAACAAACAGGAATCGGATGAATTCGGTGTGTTGATTCAAACCATGAATACCATGCTGGATCGTTTGGAAACCAGTTTTGAAACTCAGAAGAACTTTATCAGCAATGCCTCGCACGAATTGAATACACCACTTACCGCAATCATCGGACAGGCGGATTTGGCGCTTGGTAAAGAGCGATCGGTTGATGACTATAAAAAGGCATTGGAAACCATTTTGGATCAAGCCGATAAACTCGATAAGAAGACGAAGGCCCTGCTGTTCCTGGCGCAAACCGGATTTGATGGGAAACGAATCACCATGGAAACGGTTCGCATCGATGAACTGATCTTCGAAACTCTTGAAACGGTTCAACAGTTAACTCCCGGAAACAAGGTACGATTCGATTTTGATACGCTGCCTGAACAGAATTCACGTTTGGAAGTAATGGGGAATGCCCAGTTGATGCAATTGGCCCTGTCCAATGTTATTCTGAATGCGGTAAAGTACTCCGAAAACAGAGAGGTCAATGTTTACCTGTCTACAAACGGACGAGAGATTTCGATTCACGTTCAGGATTTGGGAATCGGGATTCCAAAGCGTGAAATGCGTTACATCTACGATCCTTTTTTCAGAGCAAGCAATACGGAATCTTTCGAAGGCTACGGAATTGGTTTACCGCTAACCAGAAATATCATGCGCCTGCATTCGGGTAAAATCATTGTCCATTCCGAGGAAGAAGAAGGTACGTTGGTTTCACTCGTCTTTCCAATTCAGTCTGGCGAAAGTAAATTCTAATCTCGTTCTAATCTCTCTCTTAGACCGTCCTTATTACGGGGTAGTAAGTTTGCTCAAAACTAAGGATATGAGCACGATATTACTTCCGACAGATTTTAATCCTGATTCAATAGAATCGTTACGTTCATTGTTGCTTTTCCAAAAGGAAAAAGGACTGAAAGTGATTCTTGTGCATGGCGTTCTGCCAGGCAAATCGATTTACGACCTGTTGTTCATGAATAAAAAGAGGGAAACACTTGAAGTTGCCGGAGAAGCATTTGTTAAAGAGATCGATTCACTGAAAGAAGAATTGAAGCATGTTGTTGATTCCATCGACATCGTATTTTACGGTGGGGCACCTCAGAGTTCGTTCAACCATTTTCTGGAAGCGAATCAGGTTGATAAGATTGTCATTCCAACGATCAAATACAATTGGTCAGGCAAGAGAAGTTTCAATATCCTTCCCTATCTGCACCGGGCAAAGGTGAAGAAACAAGTCATTAATTGGGAAAACGACCCAATTACCAATTCGTCGAGCAGCAAACTGATTACTTCTCATGCGCTATGAAAACGAAGCTGATCATAGGGGTTTTGGGGTTAATGCTTTTGCTCACTGCCTTTGGATGCTACGTTTTCAGTCATTCAGCATATCCGGAAAAGGCAATTATAGGAGAATGGAAGGAAGTGTCGTGGACATACGATAAAGTCGATCTGGACGATAAAGTCAAACAACCGGTGTCTGACAACGACCGATACACGATTGCCAACCATTTGGTCATTCACAAATTTGAAAACTGGACGTTCGGGAAGGATTACAAAGTGAAACTTCACCGACAACACCGGGATGAACATTTTGCGAAATGGCAACTAAAGGACAGGGGGCGTATTCTGCAATTGATCAATCCGGATGGAAGCACGGAAGTGTATTCGGTCCAAAAACTCAAAAACTCGGAATTGGTGCTTCATTTTGAAACCGACACACATGTAAGGGGAATAGTAAAAATCACACTGAAAAAAGTAACGTAAGATGTTAAGAAAATACAGCAATAGCAGATCATTCAGAGACAATCTGAGATTAGGAAGCTTTACGGCGTTCATCGCAGGGATGGTGAATGTTGCTTCACTGGTTTTATTCTATTCGTTTACGTCCAATTTAACCGGACACTTTGCCATTCTGGCTCAGGAAATCTCCAACGGTAAGTGGTTCCAGATGTTGATTGTACTGTTTTGGATCCTGTTGTTTTTCGTGGGGAGCTTTATTTCCAATAACCTGGTGATTAACAGCAGTAAGAAGTACGCCTTTGTTTCACATACCATTCCGATTCTTTTGGAAGTAATTTGTTTCATATGTGTTGGAATTTATGGGCAGTTCTTCTATTCTGAAACCTTAACGGAAACGGAAGTACTCGTTTCGATTCTCTTGTTCGCAATGGGACTCCAGAACGGGCTTACTGCAAGTATTTCGAATTTTCAGGTGAAAACAACGCACCTTACAGGGTTAACAACCGATCTTGCGATTCACCTGTCGATGTTGACCAAAAAGGAATTCCGCGAAAATGAACAAATTGTGGAAAAGACGAAGCTGATGGCCGCCGTGATGCTCTTTTACGTCTGTGGTGGGGTAGGAGCAGGAACAATCATTCATTACTTCCAGTTCCAGGTTTTCTATTATGTGTCAGTAGCAATGATCGGATTGTTGGCGTACGACTACATCAAGTTCTATGTACCGTACTTACTGGAACAAAAGGAGCGCAAAAAAGTGTTGAAGGAGAAGATCCACCAGTTGAAAGGAACCGGAAAACAAACAACCGTATTGATGGATTAATCAGTCCTCGCCAAGGAACTTCTTGTACAAATCGGGTCTGCGTGTTTTCGTACGCTCAATAGCCTGCTGTTCGCGCCATTGTTCAATCTTCCCGAAATCACCGGAAAGCAATATTTCCGGAACTTTCCAACCGTTAAATTCCGGCGGACGGGTATAGACGGGAGGAGAAAGCAAGTCATCCTGGAAACTGTCTGTCAGAGCGGAGGTTTCATCGTTCATAACACCAGGAATTAACCTGCTGATGCTGTCAACAACTACTGCTGCAGCCAGTTCTCCTCCGGTAAGAACGTACGATCCGATCGAAATTTCCTTGGTAATGTAATGTTCACGAATGCGCTCGTCGACCCCCTTGTAGTGGCCACACAAAATCATAATGTTGTTCTGAAGACTCCAGGCATTGCTGTGTCGTTGCTCCAAAACCTCTCCATCCGGAGTCATGTAAATGATTTCGTCGTAATCGCGTTCTGCTTTGAGTTTCTCAATCAGTGTTGCGATCGGTTCAATCGCCATTACCATTCCCGCTCCGCCACCGTATTGGTAGTCGTCTACATTTTTATGCTTGTTGGTAGAATAATCGCGAATGTTGTGGATGTGAACTTCCACTAATCCTTTGTCCTGAGCTCGTTTCATCATGGAAACTGTCAAAGGACCTTCCAATAATTCCGGCAGAATGGTAAGAATATCGAAACGCATGCACAAATGTACACAATCGCGAAAAGCTTTTGCCAAGATTGACTACCTTAACGGAAAAAAGCATGGAACTGAATTTAGCAATTGCAATTGTAGTCGGAATTGTAGCAGCGTTTCATTTGTATGTCATGTGGCTGGAGATGTTCGCCTGGACAACCCGTGGACCAAAAGTCTTCTCACAGTTTCCGAAAGAATTGTTTCCTCAGACCAAAACACTTGCTGCAAACCAGGGACTGTATAATGGATTTCTCGCTGTCGGACTGATCTGGAGTTTCTTTATAAACCATCCGGAATGGAAACATTATGTGGAGCTGTTCTTTCTTAGCTGTGTAGCAGTTGCCGGAATTTATGGAGGCCTTACAGCTTCTAAGAAGATCTTTTTTGTACAGGGAATTCCGGCGTTGGTTGGGATTAGCCTGATCGTTTTTTCAATACAGATCGTAGAAAAACGAGAGAAGAGGACACCTGAGATTAAGGCTTGGTACATCACTAGTGATGGTCAGAGCAGAAGGGATACTTTTGAGTTGAACGTTGGAAATAAAATTGGAACCAACGTTGAAGTGTTTTCCGTTCAGGGCTTTGAGCATGAAAATCTCACACATACGTTGCGGTTTTTGAAAGGTACTAATCTGGCCCCTGATGCAGGTTCATTCAAAATTACCCTGGACGATGTGGGAATTATATACAGTGAAGCTCTGACATGGAGAAATTCAGTAGTGTTAAATACAGATAATGATAGTTTAAACGAAATCATTCTTGCCGGATTATCAAATGCATTGGTCAAAACGGAACTGAAGATTTTACAAAGTGATTTGGATTCTAAAAATTGGTGGAAGTATGAGAAATTGCTTGGTAATTTGATAACGGAGATCAATGGTGAAAAACCAGTTAAGACGCTTTCATTCTGAACCTGAAATGCAAATCGCTGTACCACAACTTATGAAAAGATTAATACTAGTACTACAGATCTTATTGTCTTCCGCAGCCATTGCTCAGCAGGATATCCCCAAATGCACGTTTGATATTCCCAAGGTGGTAAAAAAAGTAGAAGGCTCCGGGGATACTTATCCGGTGTTTATCACGACAACATGCGCCTACAAAGAAGTTACCGTTACCGTATTCAATCGTTGGGGAGTGGAAGTGTATTCCTCGAATAACCTGAATCACGATTGGAAGGGCAAAGAAACAACCAGTGGAACCTATTTTATGGTGATCAAAGGAACGTACGTTGATAACACACCATTCAATATAACCGGTTATGTTACGTTTCTTGAATAAATTCAGCCCATGAAACTGCTCTTAACACTTTCCTCTTTTTTTCTGTCCTCATTCCTCTTTTCCCAGGATTCTATTCCGAATTACCTGTTCTTCCTGCACGGACGCTTTTTGGAAAATCATTCACTAAAGGATAAACATGAGGAATACGGAAGGGTAGAGTATAAAGAAATTCTTAACCGTTTCACCAATTTGGGGTATACGGTAATTTCAGAAAAACGAGAACCTGAAACGAATGCTTCAGAGTATGCGGAAAAAGTTCTCCGACAAATTGATAGTTTGAAAGCGCTCAAAGTTCCTTCTGAAAAGATAACAGTCGTAGGAACTTCAAAAGGCGGTTACATAGCACAATACGTTTCGTCTTATGCAAAAGATTCCGTGCTGAATTTTGTCTTTGTAGGAGGATTCCACGAATCGGATATTGACGATATGCCGGATGTACAATGGTACGGACGGATTTGCAGTATTCACGAATCAACGGATGATATCGCGACTTCCGCGATGAAGAAACTCGAACGCAATGAGGGACTGATTCTTGATTTCTATGAGCTGAAATTGAATACCGGGAAAAAACATGGTTTTCTTTACAAGGCAATGGACGAATGGATAGTTCCGGCTGCAAACTGGGGGAAGAAAACACTAACACAGGATTCCATCCCCACTGAACTCAAAGCACAAAGTGATTTATTGAAATTAACGGGAATCTGGACGTACGATCCAAATGGGCCGCACGCCGATATGGTGATCCAGGGAAATTCCTGGTACCCTGTTGATATGGAAGATGTGTACTATTACCGATTGGAACGTTCAGGCAATGAATGGGTACTGCACACGAAAATGGGAGATCGTAAATTGCGTTTTGTCTGGTTAAATCCGGATACCGCATTGATTTTCTGGGACGGCGAAAAATCTCCGATGCAGCTCTACCGTTGGAAAAACTAGTTAATAACCGATTTTTGAGCGCGTGCTGTCTTTGAACCAGTGAAGCGCGATCCGGTAACCATCTATACCGAATCCCATGATCGATCCTGCACAAACGGACGTAATGAATGAATTGTGACGGAATTCTTCGCGCTTTGCAAGATTACTGATGTGAACTTCAACAACCGGAACCGAAATTCCCGCAATAGCATCCCGAATAGCAACACTTGTATGGGTGTAACCACCTGCATTCAAAATGATCCCGTCGTGTTTGGAATCGTGCAGGGCATTAATTAGTTCTCCTTCAACGTTGCTTTGAACATACTCCAATCCATCTCCGAATTCTTTCTTCAACTCTTCGAAATACTGCAAAAACGTCTTGCTCCCGTAAATTTCGGGCTCGCGTGTTCCTAAAAGATTTAAATTCGGACCGTTGACAATAAGAATTCGCATACGTGAAAGATTGGGAGCGCTATATTAAGCAATTTGTTCATTACTTGAAAATCGAGCGGAGCCTCTCGGAGAATTCCATTCTGGCATACCAGCAGGATGTAATTAAATTGCGCGACATGTGTGAACCGATTTCGATGTCGCCGGAATTCGTTCAGACTTCACATCTTAAAAATTTCGTTGCTCAACTCTTTGACTTAGGCTTAAGTGCTCGTTCTCAGTCGCGTATAATTAGCGGATGGAAACAATTCTTCGATTTTTTGTTACTGGAAGATGTTCGAAAAGATGATCCGTCGGAAGGACTTGAAATGCCGAAAATAGGACGAAAGTTACCCGAAGTTCTTACCCTGGAAGAAATTGAAAAAATGATAGCGGCAATTGATCTTTCTAAAGCCGAAGGACAGCGAAACGTAGCTATTTTGGAGACACTCTACAGCTGTGGTTTGCGTGTAAGCGAATTGATTAACCTGCGGTTTGAAGACTGCTTTTTCGATGAAGGATTTATTCGCGTACTTGGAAAAGGAAACAAGGAACGCCTTGTCCCGGTAAGTCCGTCTGTAGAAGAGGAAGTAAAGTGTTATGTTGAACATCAACGCTCAAATCTCGACATCAAACGAGGTCACGAAGCCTACGTTTTTTTGAACCGAAGAGGCGCACAGCTTACTCGTGTTATGATCTTTACGATTGTCCGTGAATTGGCGAACCTTGCAGGAATCAATAAAACAATCAGTCCGCATACCTTTCGACATTCATTTGCAACTCATCTCATCGAAGGAGGGGCAAACCTGCGCGCTGTTCAGGACATGCTTGGACACGAAAACATTACCACAACGGAAATCTATACGCATTTGGATCAACGCTTTTTACGCGAAGCTATTTTGTCGTATCACCCGCGGAATAATAAGACCAATAGATAATAGATTGTGATTTAAGGAACATTCAAAGCGTATTTTCCTTCAATCTTTGTCTATGGTCGTAAAGCGAAGCGATCTACAGTCTTTAGTCTAAAATCGATAATGAATCCCTACCTGCGGCGAGAAGAAATACCTTGGTTTATCGAATTCGTAATACTCCAAATGAGGTTTCAGGTAATAACCACCATTGAATCCGGCACTGAACATCCAATTTTCTTTGGTATACGTTGCCTGGATCCGTCCGGATAGCATAACTCCTGTTTTGTGCTGAACCGGCAACGATTCCGGAAATGAATCGGTCGGTGAAGTAATGGAACTGATTCTGAAGGTAGCTCCGGCATTTATCAATAAACCCCAGTCATTGTTGAATTCGAAGTGTTTCGTCAGGTAAATCGGAATAAATACCGTAGACACTTTTGACGAAAGGGGATAATTGTTAACGGTTGTATCCAGATCGTAATTGGTGAAATATGTATAGCCAACGATTGAATCATTCTGATCAAAAATCGGAATGGAATCAAGCCACGTTGAGGCAGTGTCTATGGATGAAGTTGTATAGGTATATGTTTCATTCAGTGCATTATAACCAACACCGGTTGTGAGTCCGTATCCTGCCACCAAACTGCGATTGATTTCCAGTGATGGACGGAATGAAGCAGCTGCTTTCAAACTCTTGTAATCGTATTTGGAATGCTGAATATCGAATTGCGGTCCAAAATACAATGAAGCCATCCACAAGGCAGGACTTGTTTTTTTCGGTGGTGGATTACTGTTCGAAGCTGTCGTGCCGGCACTTTCACTACTGTCCGGAAGTTTATTTAGCAGACTGTCTTTTGAAGTTTCTGCCACCGTTTTCGTTGAATCGGATTTTGTTGGTTCTTCATTGGTCTTCGCAGTTGCATTGCCAGTCGCATTTCCGTCCGAATTCGTTCCGCTTGAACCATTCCCGGAAGCAGAAATAGTTCCTGAAGAATTCTCTGATCCGGTTGTAGCCGACAAGTTGTTCTGGCCTGAAGGATTCTGTTTCCCTCCTTTTCCAATTTTTCCGGACTTCTTCGCTTGCTTGTCCGATGTCTGTTTTCCGACCTTTGTTGATTGCTTTTGTTTTGAACCGGTTGTATGATCCTGTTTATTCAATATACCGGACTGTTTTTCCGAACCAACAATTGATTTCTTTTTTGTGTTGTCAGAATTCAGCCGAATCGATTTCGATTGATGCCGATGTTCCGAAGTGCGCGTGTCTTTAAATACTCCGCTTCCTTCCGGAGAATCGTTTTCAGCGGAAAGTTCTGAAGATTCGCCGGTTGATGCCAGTTTTGTATTCTGGTTAGTTCTCGTAGTTTCATCTTTGGAAAGAAGCAACGCACCCACAACAGTGGTTGTTAGCAAGAACAAGATTGCCAACAACCACCACATCTTGCGGTTTTTCCCGCCAATCTCACGGTCAATAGCAATTTTGACCGAGTCAGGCGGAGTTGCTTCAAAGCCTTCGAAAGACTCCTGAAACAAACGTTCTATGTCATCTGTCTCTCTCATGCTGTTTCAATTTTATGACTTGCTTCAGATAGCCATTGCTGGATCATTCGCTTCGCCTTGAAATATTGGGTTTTACTGGTATTTTCAGAAATGCCTAAGTGTTCGGCAATTTCTTTGTGTGTCAAGTTTTCCAGAACGAATAAGTTGAATACAGTTCGGTATCCGTCGGGAAGTTTGTTCAGGTAAACCAGCAATTGACGTTTCAGGGCTTCACGTTCGCCTTCATCGAAGACAACATCGTGTTGTTGTGCATCAAATACAGTGTCGTCTTCATGCAGTTCGAACCGATAATTCTGTTTGATATACGTGAGTGCTGTATTGATTACGATTGTTTTGATCCAGGCTGTCAGCGAACGGTCTAATGAATATTGACCACAATTTCTGTAAATCCGGATAAAACTTTCCTGCAACACGTCCTGAGCGTCGTCTGCGCATCGGGTATACCGAAGACATATACCATACATCGCGCGGGAATAGGCAGCATAAATTGCATCGAATGCCTTTTTATCCCCGGCTTTGAATTGTCCTTCTATGTCTTCAGTTATCTCCAATACTGCTTTTTGCTTTGTTTATCCTGGCAACGAATCACCTGGGTTTCCACCGTTCCAGTCTGTTGAATCTGACCCGTTACCATTCCAACCGGTTGAATCGGTACCGTTTCCACAGCCATTTCCACCGTTCCACCAGGTGGAGTCGGATGGATTTGTACCGTTAGACGTAGAATCCGTTCCACAAGTTGGGTCAACATACGTTGAATCGTTGTTAGTTGTACTCCCAGGAATAGGATTGTCTTTCTGACAAGACTGTAGGTTGAAGGCCCATATACAAATTGCAATGTACCCTCCGATTAATGCGCGTTTCATATACTCAAAAAATTAAACGTTTTCGGAGACGATTGCGCTGGTTATTTTCTACCCGGGACCAAACAACTATCTCCTTTCTTTCTTATGTACTTCGGCAAAAATCAAAAGGTTGTCTGGGGGTGAAAAAAAGTTAAGGCAACAGACAACAGACATTGAAATTATAAATAACAAAGTCTTTAATCTTAACTTCCTTCATCCTTGGTCTGTAGTCTTCAGTCTGGAAGTCTCAGAACAACTCTGTACCTTCAATGCGTGTCTTCGCACGAGAAATAAACTGCTGTAAACTTTCGAAGTAGGAATTACGCTGACGTGGATTGTCTTCGCTGATTTTGGTACAACTTTTTAACATCGACTGAAATACCGCAAAGGATTTGTTTACGTAATCCTGATCAATGGTGTACAGGTAGTTCAGCATGTTGTGCGTAATGTATAACATGCGGTAAGCGTTCGTTTCTGCGATTACTGTGTTATCCTGAATATAAGTCTGATGAAGATAAAGTGAGAAGTTTCCTTCATCTGTAATGACCGGTTGATTGTAAATGAACTTTCGACCGATTTCTGCCTGAGCTTTGATATGATCAATCAACTTCGAAACTTCATCAATAAGATAAAGAGCATCTTCCGGGCTTTGGAAATATCCCAGTTCATAGAAAGAGACAATCTCGCGAATCAGTCCTTTTCCTGCGTCAAAGCCAATAACTTCCGTTGTTTTGGTGCGAATGTAGAATTGAAGCATGTGCTGCAGCTGTTCATCGGAAATTTCCCCTTTCCAGCCTTTATGGTACTTGATCTCATTCAGGGATGGAATCTTCAGGTAACATTTCGCGAAATAGAGGAGTTTAAAGCGAATCAGGGCAGGTGAGTTCAGCAATTGGAAAATGATCAGGTCGAGGTTCGACATGTATAGTTCCTGGGAGCGTTGAGCTGCCATACGTTTGTAACCGTCCATGATACCACTCAGGTATTGTTCAAACGAAAATTCAGTTCGGTGAATGGGATTGTACTGGAATGTTACATTTTTTCCACTTACACCAATGATTTTATCTATCGAAAGGTCGAACTTGCTACAAAGCAATTGAATCTCCTCCGGTTTAAGTGCTGTTTCACCACGCGCACGACGGTAGGCCGAATCCCTTGAAAGGTCAAGTTCATCCATTAATATTTTTCCCAGAGAAGTGTCGGCGGGTAGTTTAGCTTTTAATTGTTCAAGTAGTCGCTCCTGAATATCCATGACCAAATATAATGAGTCTTCCAAACGATTTACAGGAATGAAAAAAGGCCGCTACTTCTAACGGCCTTTTAATGAATGATATGCGATTATTGTTTAACCAATCGAATACTGAATGGCTGACCATTGTATTCTCCTGTCAATAAATAAACTCCCGTGCTTTTCTCTGTAATGGTTACAGAAACACTTGTTGCATTCACAACTTCAATGTTGTTCTGTACTGTTCTTCCGTTCAAATCAACAACAGTAATGTTATTCAACAAGGACGCATCTTTTACGGATACCTTGAAGTTTCCTGTACTTGGGTTAGGTGCAACTTCAACAACAACTGCATTTACTT
>CBIHND010000039.1:0-34610 GCA_966211245.1 uncultured Fluviicola sp.
AGGACGCCAGGTTTTCATCCTGGAAACAGGAGTTCGATTCTCCTATGGGCTGCAAGTTAATTGTATAACTATTTTATAAAAGAAAATGGCAAATCATAAGTCAGCTCAAAAAAGAATCCGCTCTAACGATGCAAAGCGTTTGCGCAACAAATACCAGCATAAAACTACACGTAATGCTATGCGTAAATTGCGTTCATTGAAAGAGAAGAAGGAAGCTCTTGAGTTATTGCCAACTGTGACTTCAATGTTGGACAAATTGGCAAAACGCAACATTATTCACAAGAACAAAGCTGCGAACCTTAAGTCAGGTTTGGCTACGTTGGTGAATAAATTGTAATTCCTCACGATATTTATGACTCAGGTCTTGTCAGTCCGCCTAAAGCGGACAGATGAGACCTTTTTCGTTTTATATTTGCACGCATGAAGATTAAGCAGCTTCTACTTCTTCTGTTCATCGCTACGTGTAGTCAGCTTGCCTATGCACAATCGCCATATTTCCACTATTTCACTGATTCCATCCTTCCCGGGTATCGTATTTCGGGAGGACTCGACTCTACAGATAAATACTGTTCGCCTTACGCTTCGAATACGCCAAATTTCTTTCAGCCGGCGTTAAGACAAGGAAACTTCGATCAGTTCAGTCAATTGCCACACATTGCTATTCCGCGTCGTTTTTCCGCCATTCCACATATCGGATTTTCGTACAGTATGGGATCAAATATTCAGCAGTTGGGTAAAATCACTTATACTCAGGCATTGGATTCCATCAATTACCTGCAGTTGGATTACCAACGCCAACTTTCGAATGGAGCCATGCGCAATCAGGAATACAAACGCAATCAGTTTGAACTGTCGTGGTTGAGATTGGGAAAGCATTATGCATTGGCAATGGATTTGCGTTACCTGTCGGCTGAAAATGGATTGAATGGTGGTTTGCTGGGAGATACCGTGCAGGATGGTTTTGCTCTGATTTTTCAGGATGTAAATAAATCCAGTGCTTCACAGAAATACACCGTGTTGAATTGGGAAATACAGAACTACTTTTCAGTTACCAAAACAGACAATCTAAAAACAGGGTTGTACGTTCATCCACGGCTGAATGTGGTGAATCGTCGTTATTTTGAAACAGATACCTTAGTTGGAATCTATGGATCGGTTAACTACGATACACTTTTTACACAGGATTTCTGGCAACGAGGTGAAGCAGGAGCGAAGGCTGGTTATTTCATTCATACCAAACCGTTTGTATTTAATGGAGGTGTCGATGTTGCTTATTGGGATTACGATAACGGAATTGTTCACAACGATACGCTGGAAATTCGTCTGAACGGTGACCTGATTGTTGATTTAAAGTCAGGCTGGCTCTGGAAAAATACTGCGACAGCTAATTTAATTGGTGCGCAAGGCGAATTCCAGGCGAAAAGCACGTTGTACAAGCGTTTTGCCTTTGGGGCTGTTAATTTGGGAGGAGATTTTGGACGACGTTTTCCGCAGAATTACCAGCGTAATTATTACGGGAATACCGTTGATTATTCCTGGGCCAATAAAACACTCGAAACGTATTTGGATGCTGACGGATCTGTACGAATCAAGTTGAAACAACAGGAGGTAAAACTTACCGGTGGAATTTCCCAACGATTCAACACTCCATTGTTTTTTGATAGTGTCTGGAGACAGGATACGTTGACGTCATTGTCGCTAATTCGTGTTGGCGGTGGATTTGATTTGAAATGGGGAAAATTCCTGTTTCAGCCAAGATTGGATTTGCAATACGCGTCTATTACTAACTTCCCACTGGCAACTGCTCAGGCCCGTATTGCTTATAACGGAACCATTTTCAAAGCAAAGAAACTGAGAAACGTTACCGGAATTGATGTCGCCTACACAAGCACATACACGCTTATGGGATACATCCCAATGATGGATACTTATAGCTTCACAACAAATACAAGGAGTTACACTGCAATGCCGAAATTGCATTTCTTCAGTCAGTTTGATCTTGGTTTTTTCCGTTGGTTTATCCGTGTAGAGAATATAGAGCAGGCATTCCGTAACACCACCAATATGGAAGCAGTAGGTTACCCGGTATTACCGATGCAGTTCAGATTTGGTGTTTCGTGGGACCTTTTCAATTGAGAATTGAAAATTCGAAAATTGAAAAGAACGACGCGTATTGATACTTTTCAATTAGAATTATTAATGATTTAATGATCAATTATCAAGTTCTTTTTATGCTTGTTTGGGCTGTTCCGCTTGATAATTATGACATTAATAATTGCTAATTAAATTTCTATCTTTGAAGCCAAAATCAACAAGAATGGGATTATTAGAAAATAAAGTGGTTTTGATTACCGGTGCGTCTCGTGGTATTGGTAAATCAATTGCCGAAGAATGTGTAAAACAAGGAGCTAAGGTTGCGTTCACTTACTTGTCGTCTGAAGAAAAAGCCAGAGCTTTAGAGGCGGAATTGACTGCAAACGGAGGTGTGGCGAAAGGATTCAAATCTGATGCCGGAAATTTTGATCAGGCTCAGAAATTGGTTGACGATGTTGTTGAAGCATTTGGTACCATTGATGTTTTGGTAAACAACGCAGGAATTACTCGCGATGCTTTGTTGATGAGAATGACAGAAGAGCAGTGGGATGAAGTAATCAATACAAACCTGAAATCAGCATTCAACCTTACGAAGGCAGTTCAGCGTCCAATGTTGAAGGCTCGTTCCGGATCTATCATCAACATGTCTTCTGTTGTTGGGGTTAGCGGAAATGCCGGACAAGCGAATTACGCTGCCTCTAAAGCCGGTTTGATTGGATTCACGAAATCTGTTGCTCAGGAATTGGGATCAAGAAACATTCGTTGTAATGCTATTGCTCCCGGATTCATCGAAACGGAAATGACGGGTGCATTGGATCAGAAGGTAGTAGAAGAATGGAGAAATTCTATTCCGTTGAAACGCGGTGGAACTCCAAAGGACGTTGCTGATGCAACAGTATTTCTTGCTTCGGATATGTCGCAATACATTACAGGACAGACGCTACATGTTTGTGGTGGAATGTTGATGTAAGACTATTTATACAAACGTATACAAACACAATGGGCGTCCCGTATGTACGGGACGCCCTTGTTGTTTCGGACATATTGTCCGGAATTTTATTCTTGTATAGAAGCCGATACCGAAGTGGAAATAACCGCTTTTTCCTTTTTGCGGGATGGCATTTTCAATTTGTCGAACATCTCCAGCATCTTTCTCATCAGATCGTAATACAAAGCGATGATGAGCAAAATACTCATTCCCCAGAGAACGATCACATTTGCCCAGAACGTATCGATTTCTACGCCGAAGAAGTACTTTTTGTGGGCATAGAATGGTGCATCCAGGAATCGTTTTCCACGCGGATCAATGTAGATCGGATCGTCCTTTTGCAGAATTTCATCTTCAGTAACAATTACTTTCTGAACTTCCGTTCTGTTCGTCACAATATCGTTTAAGCTCTCGTTCTGGAACATGTTCTGTGAGCGCTGGTAAGCACCGTCACCCATTGCCTCGATCTTCTTGTCGATTTTCTGGGAAACATCATTGAATGTTTTGATGTATTGAGATTTCAAAATGTCCAGCCACGCACCCACGGAAGATTGAACACTTCCGGAAGGGCTTCCCGGTTTTAATTTGTCCAATTCCTCCAGGCAGCTCTTGCATTCCAGATTCCCCCATTTTTCTGTTTCCTTACTGATTTCATTTGCAAGAATTCGCTGTGCACGAGTATAATCTTCAGCGGAAGACTTTTTATCCGCCAACACATTCAGCTGATTCTTCATTTCAGGAATCCAGTAATCGCGCATCCACGCACTGGAACTCTTTTCCTGGTTCAATTCAAAGAATTCGCGTTCGTGGTAATTGTCTCTGGATTGAACTACTGCCAGTGCTTCGTATGCCCAGCGAGACGCCATCGCGTTACCAATCCAAGGAACTTCATTTGTATTGGAGAAAATAGGGTGAAGCTTGTCGAATTTCACAATTACTCCGGAGAACAATAGTTGTGGAATGATCAACAATGGAACTGTAATGTAAATTACTTTCGCAGAGTTGAATCCGGCAGAGATGTTCAGCCCCAAAACGTTCGCCATACAGGAGGTTGAGAACAAAACCAACCAGTACTGGAACCACAGTCCCTGAATTTCAAGAATCAGGTTTCCTACGAATACAAAGAATGCAGCCTGAATCGCGGAAATGATAAACATGATACTGATCTTCGACCACAGGTATGAACCGCGGGATAAGTTCAGGAAACTTTCACGCTTCAGGATTTTTTTGTCTTTTATGATTTCTTCGGCGGCAACCGTCAATCCAAGGAACAAGGCAACAACTACCGCAATGAACAGGTATTGTGGGAGGTTTTCGTTGTTGTAGAAAATGTACTCCTGTCTTCCTTTTTCATCCGTATTAAAGAATTTCACGAAGAACGCAAGAATCACAGCAAGTAAAGGTGCTTCCAGCATGTTGATCAACATGTACTGGCGGTTAGCGATTTTACTCAATATATCGCGAATGAAGAATACCTTAAACTGAGCCAATTTTCCTGCAATCTTTGATGTTCCTTTTACAGGATCAAGTACTTCTTCAACTTCCGTTTGAATGCGATCTTTCAGGAAGCGCTCGTTCCATTCTTTCGGAGAAACTTTACGGTATTTCGTCTGATTTCCGTATTCGTCGACAACCTTGGACTCGATGATGTTGAAGATCTGCTCCGGATTCACATTACCACAAATCGGACACTCACGTTCGCTTGCGTTTACATGATGTACGTGATGTTTGAAGTAGACTACGGCATCAATCGGATTTCCGTCAAAAATCGGGAAACCGCCCTGATCAAGAATCAACAATTTATCAAACATCTTGAAGATATCCGAAGAAGGTTGGTGGATTACGACAAAGATCAATTTTCCTTTCAGCGCCAATTCCTTCAACATATCCATGATGTTTTCGGAATCACGTGAAGACAATCCGGAAGTTGGTTCGTCGACAAACATCACTGCAGGTTCGCGAATCAGTTCCAGGGCAATGTTCAGACGCTTGCGCTGACCTCCTGAGATTGTTTTTTCAAGTGGACTTCCCACTTTTAAATGTTTCACTTCTCCCAAACCAATGTCGGAAAGAAGATCCAATACTTTCTTCTTGATTTGTGTTTCGGAAAGATCACTGAAACACAGTTTAGCGTTGAAGTAAAGGTTCTGGAATACAGTAAGTTCTTCGATTAGAAGGTCGTCCTGCGACACAAAACCAATGACACCCTCGAGTTTTGATTTTTCGCGGTGAAGGTCAACGCCGTTAATCGTTACGGACCCCAGAGAGGGAACATAATTTCCGTTCAACACATTCAGGAACGTAGATTTTCCTGCTCCGGAGCCACCCATTACACCAACCAGCTTTCCGCTTTGTTCCGTGAAATTGATTTCGTGTAAACCAACTTTTCCACCTTTGAAGTGGAATTGCATGTGATCAACCTTGAAGGTGATTTTTTCGCGGTTTTCATCCTGAAGGAATCGCGAAATCACATCACTGTAATAGATCGGAGCACTTTTCGTGGTACGAATAGTTGAGCCCTGGTTCAGAATGTGGTTGCGTTCGTTGGAAACTACCTGGCCGTTCAGACTAATCTCGTCGTGTCCGAAGTAATGGAAAAACACGATGTTGATACTCTCCATACGAACAATACGAAGTGTACCATCGATTCCTTCCTGAACGAGGAGCTTGGCATTTTTCAGTTCCAGTTCACGACTGGAAGCGTACATAAAGTTTTCTTCGTCGAGTAGGGTAGAAACCGGCTCCTCGATGAAGCGCTTCATTTGAAGGTATTCTTTCTCAGGAATGTTAAAAGATTCAGCAACCGTGTGAACGAATTCCTGTTCCTGTTCGTGTACCTGATCGTTTGCGTGGATGAATTCGAAGATGCGCAGAAGCACAATCATTTTCTGACGCTGTGTCAACTCTTCGTTAATCTGAGAACAAATGCGAAGAACTTTTACGGAGTTTACTGAAGTACGTTTGCGCTCGCCGTCTTTTTTAGCTGAACCTGAATGGTGAACGAGCAGGTATTCTTCAAACAGTGTGAGGTATTTGTTGATCAGGAATTCATTCAGTTCAGAACGAAGAAATCCTTCAATAATACGTCGTCCGTTCGACGAGGCAATTGCTTCCTGCGATGTATCTGTTACTTCATCTACTTTGGCGATGATGGCAAATAATTGCATCAACGCACGAAGTATGCGTTCACTCATGGGTTAGTTCTCTTTGTTTTGTAGTTTTTTATTATCGTTTGAAGCCAATCATCATTACGGCGCATCCCGTAACCTTTTTGTCCAAATCCAATTCAGTTTCGACCAATACAGGAATTGTTTTCGGAACCTTGAAATCCCAGTAAGCAGAGT
Source organism: uncultured Fluviicola sp. (assembly GCA_966211245.1). Classification (GTDB taxonomy): domain Bacteria; phylum Bacteroidota; class Bacteroidia; order Flavobacteriales_D; family Crocinitomicaceae; genus Fluviicola. The sequence continues at coordinate 6,427 of CBIHND010000039.1, forward strand.
TCTTGTAGTTCTTATTTGAAAAGAGGATGTTTCCCTGAAGGTCTTTCACTGTAAAGATCACGTAAGTATCATCTGTTCCGGCAGTACATGCAATTCGGTACGTTGAACCACCGAAGAACGTGGTTTTGAATTCTGCCTTTTCACGATCAAGTAGCGCAGTGTACACCTGACCATCGGAAACGAAACTCCCTTGCTTACCTTTCAAAATTTTCTCGCATTCTTTTACAAGAGCGTCACAATCCTGTGCTGAAGCTGCAAACGACATCCCGCCGATGGCAACAAGTAGAAGAAGTAATTTTTTCATGGTCATAGTGTTATGCGGTAATTTTTTCTCGAATTGAATTGATTTTCTGGTTGATAAAGTTCAACGTGTTCGTTTCGATATCAACTTTTGTTTTGTGCTGAAGGACAGTTAGTTTCTTAGCCTTGTCTGTCTTCGGCTGAACGAAATCGTATTCGATTTTGATGTCTTCGAAGTAAGACTTCAGGTCTTTCATATCTGTAATCAACTCGTCGAATTTGTGACCTTTATTGTATGCTTGTAAAATATCGATGATTGAATTCAATGTTTCGCGTTGTTCACCGATTCGCTCCAAAATTTTCTCGTTATTACTTTCCTTGTTGATTTCACAAGCCAGGTAAAGCGATTCGATCCATCCACCCACAAGAATCAACGCTGAAGTTGTTTTTCTATCGTTTGTTTTCAGGTAGTTATCGGCTTTCTTGAATGCATCCGAAACGATCACCATCATGGAATCTTTGTTGGTGCTGTTTTTCTCAAAGCGCGACATGAAGTTTTTATCGAATGCTCCTTCCAAACCAAGAGAAGTAGTCAACTTTTCGATTGTAGACAAGTATTGCAACGCCAGGCTGTTCTGCTTATAAATAGAAAGGTATCCCAGATCCGTTCCGTAAACACCAAGGTTTAATGCTTTTTGCATTTCGGAAGAATATCCGTCAACATTTTCAATCGGATTCAACAAATCCTCTGAAAACGGTGCATTCACCTCCTGAAGCAACATCGCTGTCTGCATGGGAGAAGGAATAGAGAAGATCTTTCCGTCGAAGTTGGTATTCAGAGAGCTATTGGGATCAATAATCTCTTTATCGATTTCTTTTTTGTCTGACTCATCGCCAGATCCGCAGCTAATAGTGGTAGCCAACACAAGTCCTAGTAGCAGAAAGGAAACTCTTGTTCTCATACGAATGTAGATGTTGTTAAAACTAGTACGAAAATAAGGAAAAATAGACACGTAGAACGGCAAGTTTGACAAATGTATATATGTATGTTTTCAACGAATAGTTGCGGGTTTTTCCTGAACATCGTGTTGGCAGCGGTTTTTGATGCTAAATTTGTACAAAAAGGAAACGATATGAATATCCGTCCGAGAAGAAACCGAAAGAATGCTGCTATCCGTGCTATGGTTGAGGAAACACAATTGGGGCCTCAACACCTTATTTATCCTTTGTTTTTGAAGGATGGAAAAGGGATCAAAGAAGAAGTCCATTCGATGCCGGGAAATTTCAGGTGGAGTATGGATACCCTGCTTCCTGAATTTGAAAAATGGATGGAACTTGGAATCCGCAGTTTCGATTTGTTTCCGGCGGTTGACGATGCGTTGAAGGATCAGATGGGAAGCTACAGTTATGCGGATGAGAACTTTTACCTGCATGTGATTCGTTCGTTGAAAGAGCGTTTTCCGGAGGCGGTTCTAATGTCGGATGTGGCGCTTGACCCGTATTCTTCTGATGGCCATGACGGAGTTGTTGTTGAAGGTCATATCGTAAACGACCTCACGTTACCGATTCTCGCAAAGATGTCGGTTGCACAGGCTCAGGCCGGAATCGACATTATTGGTCCTTCGGATATGATGGACGGACGAGTAGGAGTGATTCGTGATGCGTTGGATGAGAACGGCTTTTCGGATGTTTCGATTATGTCGTACACAGCGAAATACGCCAGTGCGTTTTACGGACCGTTCCGTGACGCCCTGAATTCTGCGCCGAAATCAGGCGATAAAAAGACGTACCAGATGAATCCTGCAAATAAGCGCGAAGCATTGCTTGAAGCTGAACTGGACATCAATGAAGGAGCTGATTTTCTGATGGTGAAACCGGCGCTTTGTTACCTGGACATCATTCACATGCTGAAGGAGAATTTCACTACTCCGGTAACGGCGTACAATGTGAGTGGAGAATGTGCCATGATCATTGCCGCAGCTAAAAATGGCTGGCTGGATCTGGACAGAACCGTGATGGAGACGTTGTTGTCGATTCGTAGAGCAGGAGCAGATGGAATTTTGACGTATTTTGCTCCACACGCTGCACGTTTGATGAGTGGGAAGTAAGTGGGAATTGTCAAATTCGCTTAATTCCGTAAAGATTTAATTTGTCTATTGTTCATTCGTTGCGACATAGCAGTTAAATGTTCTATCTTTAGGCTCATGAAATCGCGACCATCGTATATCATCCTGCTTTTGAGTGCGTTGCCAATTTTAGCTGGCTCTTGTTTGAAAGACCCTGAGTATCCTCCATTCATTTATGAAACCACTGAGATGTCGGTAACCAATGCCGATAACGCTGGTGAGAATCCGGTTTCTGATAACGATTCAGTTCCGCGAATTGCCTATGCTCTTCAGTTGAATCTGACCATGGTAACAAAGGAGAAAGGCGATAGTTATGAAGGTTCGTATATACCTGAAGATGTTGTAACTGAGTTTACCATTACGTCACCAAACGTGTTTAACAGTATTCCTCCAAATGAGCCACTAAACAATTTCTTTAGCTATTATTCCGGAAATGGACCTGGAGCACCGGTGAGTATAACGGGAACGTTTACCGGCCTTTTCGCAGGGAGTAATAACTTTGGTGGCCCGGATACCTGGTACACAACAAAGTACCTTTTACTGATGGAGCCTCCTGGGAGTGCCGGCAACTACACTTTTTTTGTACAGGCAGGTTTTGACGATGGCCGCGTTCTGAACGATACGGTAACTGTAAAGCTCTACTGATGAAAAATATGCTGGTGTTTTGCTTTCTGTTAACTACACAGTTTGCACGATCATTTGAACTTCCTTCTGACACTACCTCAAGAACCGGAAGATTCCGGAACTTCAATATTGCATTCAACTGGGCAGAAGTGGGGGCAGCTTATAATTTACCGGTTAAACGATTTCAGGACTTACCGGCAGAAGCGAAAGCTTATTTGAATCCGCAAGGGAAAGGAGAAAGCTTTGGTATTTTCGGTGTGACATTCTTTTACAAACATACGTTCGGAGTTGGGGTAATGTACAATTATGCCGGTTTTTTGCCGTCGAGTAATTCTTATCAGGAATACCTGGCCGTAAAATATGCCGACTATTATCCCCCGAAAAGACAGTTCGCGAATTACAACTATAGCGTAGAAGGCTTGTTTTTCAATTTGTCTTATCGGAAACTGTTTAAGTACTTCTTTGTTGAATCGATGTTTCGGGTTGGTTTTAATGCTTATGATGCGTCCGGATATGGAGTTCAATTAAAGAAGAAAGGAGCCAATGAATACCTTCGGGTTTCGGTATACGAAACGTACACAGGCTCACGCAACAGTTATCAAATTCATGTCAATATTGCACACCGTTTCCGGAAAATTCTGGACATGCCTTTTCACTTTGAACTTGGAGCACGAGGATCCTTTTTTACTGCTCCGGTCAACTCGGTATTCACCTTTGAAGAACAACCTTATGGCGGGACGGTTACAAGTAGTTCATATGCGGTCGACCGCTGGAACCCGGCTTTTGGCTGGAGCGCTTTTATCAACTGCTATTTCTGATTCCAACAATATTCGGATTTGATAGGATTTCTTGATCATTAGTTCTAACTTCCCCTTTTGGAGGGGGAGAATATGGGGAAGACACTATCACATGCACACTATTTACTGCTGGTCATTGGACTGGTCGGGATTTCTTCGTGTAACAAGCAACCGAAAGACGAATTTTATTATTATCAACTGACCAGTTTCTCTTTGTCCAATGCCAATAACAGTGGAGAGGCTCCGGTTCCGGATCACGATACCATTCCAAAAGATTCTTATGCACTTGAACTGGACTTAGATTTTGAAGTAAAAGGAGGATATTACGGCAGTATTCCGGTAAATGAAGATCAGGTCAACTCGTTCAGAATTACGTGCAACGACACCATTAACGGAATTTATCCCAACCAATCACTCAACCAGTTTTTCTACTTTTCAACAGGTTCCGGAGTGGGCGTCCCGATTGAAGAATCAACGCTGTTTTATTCCGATATGTTTTCCTCTACAATGACGACACAACATCCTTCCTATTGGGGAGAGCGCTGTTTTCTGATCATGATGAATCCACCGGATGAGCCTGGAGTCTACAACTTTTCCGTGTACATTTCTCTCAGTGATGGTAGGACTATTCATCCAACAATAACTGTAACACTGTACTGATGAAGCGTTTCATTTTAACATGTCTTGTTCCGATGGCTGTAAGTGCTCAATCAGCTCCACCTTTGGATGATTCACTTTTTGAAAAAACAGTTCACGTTGGTATCAATTGGGTTGAATTGGGCATGGCGTATTCCGTTGCACAAGACGGCCCGGGAGGAACCGCTTATGGCGAACAACATTTCTTTTCGGGTAATAACAGTGGAATTCATCACGGTTATCTTGGTGTTACCCTTTATTACAAGCGCTTTGGATTGGGGTGTATGTATAATTTTTACTCTTTTCGTTCAACTTCGGATAGTTATACAAACTACCTGATTGAGCGATATTCTGATTATTATGTTCCCAGTGCACCGAAGAACTATACCTATACATTGGATAAAATGATGTTCAGTTTATCGTATCGCATTCCCTTCAGATGGTTCTTTCTGGAGCCAAAATTCAGGCTTGGATTGCATTCGTTCCGATCGCAGGATTATTGGTTTGAAATGAAGAAAAAAGGAAGTAATGACTATGTGAAGCTTGGAATTGATGAAACCATCAGGAGTTCAGGAACCAGTTATCATTTTGGGATTGGCATTCTGCATCAGTTCGGACGTCTTGGAAGTTTTGGAAATTTTGAAGCTGGTATTCAGGGTGAATTTCTTGTAACCCCGGTTACATCAACGTTTACATTTACTGAATCGTCTTACGAAGTTCCGGAAACTCATTATACATTCGAGTACCAGCGCTGGAATCCGGCTTTTGGCTGGAACGCGGTATTGAGTATGTATTTCTGACGTTGTTTAGCGATGATCTTTCCGAATCAATGGTCCAGATAACGCATGCAGTCACCAAGTTTATTCGTCACACGAATAGTATCCCCGTTTCTGATGATTAGAAAACTGAGTTCATTGCGCTTTTTCACAACGATGTCACCTGCCTGAATCTTTTCCCATCCTAAACCATCGAAATCATAGGTCTTTCTGCCATCTTCAAAAACTACAGTTTCGTATTTATGGTTGTGTGGATCTTCGTACACTTTCTTTACGCATCGTTGATATTCCCGGTGAAGAAAGCGTTGAACACTCGAGGTACAACTTCCTCGTTTTGTCTCACTGATTGCGGTAGCAACTACAATTCCCAGAAGTATCGAGACAAAGATTCCGATAAGCCAATTCACAACTTTTGGGTTGATGTCGTGTGTACGTTCCTGATTCATTTTGTGAACTTATTTCCATTTCCAGTCCAAATCTTCAAAGAAGGGGACATTATGGCGTTTGGAAAGATTACGGAAGGTTACCCGTACTTCATCTGCATTCGTTAGTTGATCTTTTCCGATAACGATTGCTTTTCCACCTTTTAGTTGTACCAGAAAAGTTGAAGGAACTTCAGCAAATCCTTCGATTTCGGAGTAATTCGATTTGCTCTGTGTTGTCTCAGATGAGGATAGAAAATGAGTGTTGAGGAATTCGATGGAATAGTTTCTGTCCGCAATGCTCTGAAGGTTTTCCTTCACGAAGTTTTTGTAATGACGAACGTAATAACCGCGTTCCCAAATCGGGTAGAGGATAAACCAGATTACTGCAAGTACCATAAAACTGATTCCCAAACTGATCTTTTGCTGAAAGAGAAAAAATGAACCTACGGCAGCATACAACAATGGGTAAAGAAACTTTGCACGTTGCCTGCGTTGTTTAATAATAGCTGACTTAGATGCAATGTACAATTGATGCGTCAGGTAATCGGATTCTGTTATCGTGAAATTCATTTTCATCCTTCGAAGATAACCAAGGGAAATGAATTCCCTATTCGTTAAGCAGTTTCTCCAGTTCTTCCATCCGTTGTTTCGGATAGGGATCTGAGGGCCTTACCAAAGTGGCACGACGGTAATATTCTTTCGCTTTCAGGTAGTCTTTCTCGTCGAATTTTCTATCCGCAACCGTTAGGAGTTTACTGTATTCGTTTCCACACCTCGGGGTATACATTTCTTTTGAAAGCACCAATTTCTCTGTTGGACATTCGTACGGAATGAGTTTGCACGCTTGTCCGTAGTGATAGATAGCTCCGATAAAATCTTTTTGACTGTAGAGCAGATCACCGATTTCAACGTGCTTGTTGAACTGAACACGGGCTTCAAGTGTATCCTGGGCATAGTAATTGCTACATGCGAGTAAACAGGAAATGAGGAAGAAGGCTTTCATGGATGCAATTACAGTTGAATTTAACGAACGTTCATTTTTATAAACCAAAACTCTTCCGTAACTTACTTCAAGTATGAACATCCTTTCGGCAGAACAACAGCGTTGGCTTGACCGGTATACCATAGAGCATGAACCCATTACTTCATTGGAACTAATGGAACGGGCCGCTTCACGTTTTTTTATCCGACTCAGAAATCACTTACACGAGAAATCGTCTGTTATTGTATTCTGTGGTGCGGGAAACAATGGCGGCGATGGTTTTGTGATAGCCAGACTCTTAATTGAGCTAGGGATTTCTACAGACGTTTACTTTGTCCCTTTCGGAAAAATGTCGGCTGATTGTCAGGCACAGCATGATAAAATCAGCGATCACGTAATGATCTGGAAGGACACGTCCAATCCGACTTCGGATCAGAATACCATTATTGTGGATGCGATGCTGGGGGTTGGTTGCAATCGAAAACCGGATGGGATTCTGGAAACGGCTATTTCCTGGATCAACCGATCTGTTTGTACGGTTTGTTCTGTCGATGTTCCGACCGGATTGCCGTGTGATGAATTGCCCGAACACGACACAATCGTCAAGGCTCATTTTACAGTTGCATTTCATGCTCCGAAACTCACATTTTTCCTGCCTGAAACTGCATTGTATTGTGGCGAATGGGATGTACTTGATATTGGACTGAGTCAGGAGGAAAACGATCGGCAACATACACAGTTTGGCTGGTTGAGAGCGGAAGAAGTTCAGCACATGATTCCAAAACGAAAACGATTTTCTCATAAAGGGAATTATGGACATGGTTTGTTGGTGGCAGGGAGTCTGGGTAAGTTCGGAGCTTGTATTCTGAGTTCGAGAGCTGCGCTTCGTTCGGGAATCGGTTTGTTGAGTGTTTATACCGTTGCTTCGGCAAAATCGGTTCTTCCGGTTGCTGTTCCTGAAGCAATAGGGATCTTTGATGAATACGAAACAGAAATCAGCGGTTTGTCGACTTCTGATTTTGGAAAATATTCCGCGCTTGGAATTGGTCCGGGTTCAGGAAACAGCGAAGGTGTATTGTATGCGTTGCGTCCGTTGATTCAATCTGGTTTACCATTGGTCATTGATGCTGATGGTTTGAATGTACTTGCCGAACACGAGGAATGGAAGGGACGACTCCATGAGCTATGTGTGTTGACTCCTCATCCGAAGGAATTTGAGCGATTGGCCGGAGCATCCGTTGATAGTCTGGATCGCCTTAACCGCTTGACAGAATTCGCTAAAACCAGAAATTGTGTGATCGTACTGAAAGATGCGATTTCTGCGGTTGCAACACCCGATGGAAAAGTGGTATTCAATACAACCGGAAACTGCGGAATGGCAACCGGTGGAAGCGGAGATGTTCTGACAGGAATTATTCTCGGATTGCTTGCGCAGCATATCCCACCGGCGTACGCAGCGAAAATTGCGGTGTTTCATCACGGACTTGCGGGTGATAAAGTGAAATTGATCAAAGGAGAACGAGCGCTGATTGCGGGAGATTTGATCGATGCTCTAAAAATTGAATGATTCGCACTATTTCTTCGTGCTGATGCGATCCAGCAATTCGTTCATCATTTCAATCTGAACCTTCTGAATCTCCAGTAATTCCTGTTGTTGGTGCATGATCAGGTGATCGATTTTTTCGTGCAGAATGCGAATTTCCAATTCCGATTTCAGGTTAATCATGTAATCCTTTTTAGCCCGTTCACGGTCTTTTTCTTCCTGTCTGTTTTGACTCATCATGATCACCGGAGCTTGCAATGCTGCGATGCACGATAGTATAAGGTTAAGCAGAATGAACGGGTACTTGTCGTACGCATTTGTTGTCAGCACAACGGTATTCATCACAATCCAGAGAAACAGAAAAATTCCGAATGAAATAATGAAGGTCCAGCTTCCTCCAAACGATGCAACATTATCTGCTACCCGTTGACCAACAGTGAGTTTATCCAATTCCTTTTCTTCCAGCTGACTGGTAAGCATTTTTGTGTCCGTAAGCGTATCAACAACCTGCTTTTCAAGCTGACCAATTTCTCCAATTTCTTTTACAAGGTAATCCGAAATGTACTTTTCGCGGTAGAAGTTGAGTTCGGTAACAGAAAGACACGAATCCGAATTGAATTCCGGATGGTCTTTTTTTATCATGTCCAAAAGAGATTGTCGTAATGTCTTTGCGGAAACTCTGTCCGATACCGGGAATTCCTGATTGGAAATGTTGCTGATGAATGTTTCGCTCATGATAGGACTAATTGAATTAAAGGTAGAAAAATGATTGGTTGATGAGATTTATTGGGGGCGAATTGTGAAATATCTAAAAGAGTAAATTTTCACTAAACCAATGAAAATTTCATGAAAATTACACTAAAGCTATTTTTATTTAAAAAATGCGCTATATTTGCGCCATGAAAATGACACAACAGTTACATCATCATCATCATTGCGAGCTCAGCTAAGCTTTGGTGAAATGGTTGTATCCCTATAAAAACATTTTAACCCGCTTGGCAGATAAGCGGGTTTTTTTGTGTCCATTTCTAACGAACTTCTTATCTGTCGAGCATAACTAAAACACATGAAACGATTGGTTATTGCTTTACAAAAATCCGGAAGGTTGCAGGAAGGTTCTCTGGAACTTCTCAAAGAATGCGGCCTGAAGGTAGATTACCGCGACGGACAACTGAAGGTTGTTACGTCCGATTATCCTGCAGAATTACTTTTTCTTCGGAACAGCGATATTCCGCAGTACGTTGCTGATGGAGTAGTTGATCTTGGAATCGTCGGATCGAATTTATTGGAAGAAGACGATACACCGGTAGACGTGATTCAGAAACTTGATTTTTCGAAATGCCGTGTTTCTTTCGCCGTTCCAAAAACTTCTGACATTCAGACAGCACAAGATCTTGAGGGAAAACGCATTGCTACATCTTACCCGAACACAGTACGAAAGTACCTGACAAGTCAGGGAGTTACTGCTGATATCCACACTATATCCGGGTCCGTAGAAATTGCGCCATCACTGGATTTGGCAGATGCAATTGCAGATATCGTTTCAACCGGAAATACTTTGTTTCAAAACAATCTGCGGGAAGTGTTTCCATTCCTTTACTCAGAAGCAGTTCTCATCAAAGGGAAAAATTTCGATACCGACAAACAGCCGTTATTGGATCAGCTCGTGTTTCGTATTCAATCGGTTCTGGCAGCTAAGGAATTCAAGTATATTCTGCTGAATGCTCCAAAGGATGAGTTGGATCGTATTTGTTCCATTCTTCCGGGAATGAAAAGCCCGACCATCCTTCCGCTTGCCGTAGAAGGTTGGGTGAGTGTTCACTCTGTCGTGAAACAAAAAGAAGTTTGGAAAATTGTTCAGCAGTTGAAAGCCTCAGGTGCCGAAGGAATTCTCGTTTGTCCAATCGAAAAAATGGTGTCGTAATGAATGTGTTGATGAACCCAACAGAGCAGGAATTATCGGTTGCACTTACGCGGCCAGCTCTGGAGACAACGAATCTTGAAAGCGTTATCAAAGATGTCTTCGATTCTGTTTCAGCTAATGGAGACACTGCTCTGCGTTTGTTTGCAGAGAAATTCGATCGTGTTTCATTGTCAGAACTTCAGGTTACGGAACGAGAGTTCATTGACGCGGAGGAGATGATTTCAGACGAATTGAAAACGGCGATTCAAACTGCAGCTGCTAATATCGAACGATTTCACCGCTCACAGGAATTGCGTGAAACAGAAGTGGAAACAACTCCCGGGGTGTTGTGCTGGAGAAAAGCAGTTCCAATTCAACGTGTAGGATTGTATATTCCCGGTGGTACAGCTCCATTGTTTTCAACGGTTTTGATGCTTGCGATTCCGGCTGCAATTGCAAGTTGTCCGACTCGAATTTTGTGTTCCCCTCCAAATCCCGAAGGGAAGATTCACCCCGCAATTCTTTATGCCGCGAAAGTAGCCGGAATTCAGACAGTTTTTAAGATCGGCGGTTCCCAGGCAATTGCGGCAATGGTGTTAGGCACCGAATCGGTTCCGAAAGTAGACAAGTTGTTCGGTCCCGGAAATCAATACGTAACCGCGGCGAAAGTTTACGCTCAACGATTGGGTGTTGCCATCGATATGCCCGCAGGACCTTCTGAAGTACTGGTTGCAGCTGACGCGGTTGTCCCGGCGGCTTTCGTTGCTGCTGATTTGCTTGCTCAGGCGGAACACGGGACAGATTCGCAGGTTGTATTTCTTACCGACAACGAGAACTTCGTGAAACAGGTACAAACGAATGTGGAGTCGCAATTGGCTCAGCTTCCACGTGCAGAAATCGCTCGTAAGGCATTGGAAAACAGCACAGCGATTGTTTGTCCTCCTGATAAATGGTGTTCGGTGATCAATTCGTACGCACCGGAGCATCTGATTGTCATGGGGACTTACGAGGAAATGATTGTTTCAGGAACAGTGAATGCGGGAAGTGTTTTTATTGGAACAAATACTGCGGAAAGTTTCGGAGATTACGCTTCAGGAACGAATCACACGTTACCAACAGCGGGTTATGCGCGGTCATACAGCGGTGTTTCTTTGGATTCATTTGTGAAGAAGATTACCTACCAGAAAGTCAGTGATGAAGGATTGAAAAATCTCGGCAATGTAGTAGTGACAATGGCTGAGGCAGAGGAGCTACAGGCTCACGCGAATGCGGTGAAAGTGCGTTTGTCAGGTCTTGGTGCACGCTCCACTTCCAGTTCAGATTTCCAAAGAGGAACTGAGGAAGTATCGGGAACGACCACGATTCAACGCTTCATTCGCAGGGATTTTAGAGATATTGTTCCCTATAGTTCTGCCCGGGATGAATTCGAAGGATTGGGAGACGTATTTCTGGATGCTAACGAAAATGGACTGTTGAACGGTTTTAATCGCTATCCGGATCCGCTACAGATGGAATTGAAACAGGCGGTAGCCAATGTTAAAGGATTTCCCGTGAAAAACCTGTTTTTAGGGAATGGATCGGACGAAGTACTGGATTTGATTTACCGCTTGACAACAACGCCATTTCTGGATGAAGTGGCATGTCTGAACCCATCGTATGGGATGTATAGTGTTCTTGCAAAACTGAATGGAGTTCGAACACGGGCAATTGATCTGAATACGGATTTTACGCTTTCTGTAGCAGAAATTCTCACGCAAGCTAAAGGATGTAAATTGTTGATTATCTGTAATCCTAACAATCCGACAGGAGGTGCTTTCAGTAAGTCGGAATTGGAAGAAATTTCCACAAAGTTTGACGGTGTGGTTGTGGTTGATGAAGCGTACGTGGATTTCTGTCCGGAGCTTTCGTTAGCGAATTCCGTGGAGAATTTCAATAATCTGATTGTCGTGCAAACCCTTTCCAAGGCATACGGAATGGCAGGGCTTCGCATCGGGATGGCAATTGCTTCGGAGCAATGGGTGAGTGCATTGAATACTGTGAAACCTCCTTACAATGTAAGTTCATTGGTTCAGCAAACGGCTATTCAACGTTTGCAATCTGAGGATTGGAATGCTATAAAAGGAACAATAATATCGGAAAGAGATCGTGTGGTGGCGTTTTTGAAAGCGAATCAAGATGTTTCAGAGGTCTTTCCTTCGGAAGCCAATTTTGTCCTGTTCCGCATCGCCAATGCTACAAATGTTTACAATCGTTTGCTTGCGGAAGGGGTGGTTGTCAGAAACAGAAGTACACAATTTAACTGTTCGGATACACTTCGTGTAAGTATCGGAAGCATAGAAGAAAACAATCGATTCATTAAAGCCATGCAACAATTATGAAAAAGAAAATATTATTCATCGACAGAGACGGAACAATCATTAAAGAGCCGGTTGGCTACCAGATTGATTCCTATACAAAGCTAAGTTTCCTGGAAGGAGTAATTTCTTCACTGAAGACCATCGTTTCATGGAATGAATACGATTTGGTGATGGTAACCAATCAGGATGCACTGGGAACTCCAACGTTTCCATACGAGGATTTCGCTGGCCCGCACAAATTGATGCTGGAGATTCTTGCCAGTGAGGGAATTGCATTTTCTGAAGAATGCATTGACCGATCTGTTCCGGAAGATAATTCTCCCAATCGAAAACCACGAACAGGGATGTTGACGAAATATTTTTCAGAAGAGTACGATTTAGCAAATTCCTTTGTAATCGGTGACCGCTGGACGGATGTTGAATTGGCGAAGAACCTTGGATGTAAGGCTTTTTTCATTCAAACTCAGGAAATCGAAGTGGGAAGCGAACTTTCTTCGACAAAAGAAGAATTACTGCAATCGATTCAGCGTCAAGTGAGTAACTGGAATGAGTTGGTGGCCGATTTGCGTTTAGGTGTTCGAAAGGTGAATGTTCGACGCAAAACAGCGGAAACCGATTGCTCAATCACATTGGATCTGGACGGAACGGGAATTTCTAAAATAGATACGGGAATTGCTTTCTTCGATCACATGCTGGATCAATTGGCGCGTCACGGTCAAATGGATTTGGAAATTGCAATGAATGGAGATCTGGAGATTGATGAACACCACACGATCGAAGACACAGCGTTGACACTGGGACAGGCGATTGATCAGGCGCTCGGTTCCAAGCGAGGCATTGAGCGTTACGGATTCTGTTTACCAATGGACGATTGTTTTGCTACATGTGCAATCGATTTTGGCGGGCGCCCGGAGTTAATCTGGGACGCTGAACTGAAACGCGAGTTTGTTGGTAAACTACCGACAGAAATGGTTCAACACTTTTTTAAATCATTCTGTTTTACAGCTCGTTGCAATATCTATATTAAAGCGATAGGTGAGAATGAACACCACAAAGTAGAATCGATTTTCAAGGCATTTGCGAAGGCAATTCTAATGGCGAAACGCCGATCGGGAAATCTGGATATTCTTCCAACAACCAAAAACGAATTGTGATGGAAGTAGTGATTATTGATTACGGTGCAGGAAATATTTTCTCGGTGAAGCAGGCATTCCGACGGTTGGGAGTAAACGTGAGATTGTCTTCTGACCCGAATGAAATCCAGGCTGCTTCGCACGTGGTTTTTCCTGGAGTTGGTCACGCTAAAAGTGCCATGGATCAATTGAAGTCAACTGGTCTGAATGTGCTGATACCGAAGTTGGAGCAACCTGTGCTTGGAATTTGCCTTGGAATGCAGTTGATGTGTGAGTATAATGAAGAAGGCGATTTGAACGGATTGGGGATTTTTAATGCGGAAGTTCGAAAATTGAGCGGATTCGGTGATTTACCAATCAAGGAAATTAGGGAATTAGCTAAATCCCTACAAACTCCCGAAAACATTGGCTTTCAGGTACCTCACATGGGCTGGAACGATGTTCATTTCGAAGGCAAAACCGAAGCCTTTTATTTCGTTCACAGCTTTGCTGCGGACATTTGCGCCGATACCTGGGGAATTACAAGTTACCCAACCGATTTCTCAGCTTCATTGAAGAAAGGAAACTTCTGGGGAGTACAGTTTCACCCGGAGAAAAGTGGTGAGGCCGGCGAACAATTATTAAGAGCGTTTTTATCACAGAAAAAAGAAAAGGAATCATGATCGCAATACCAGCAATAGATTTGATCGACGGACAAGTGGTTCGTCTTTTTCAAGGCGATTACGCCAAACAAACTTCCTACTCGCGTGATCCGCTGACCTATGCAAAGGAAATTTCCGATTCGGGACTGGAATACCTTCACCTCGTTGATCTTTCGGGTGCTAAGGAAGGACGACTGGTGCACGATCAATTGATGTCGGAGCTGGTAAAACAAACCGGATTGAAAGTGGATTTTGGAGGCGGAGTAAAAACCAAAGAAGACGTAGAATGTCTGTTGAATTCCGGCGCGAATCAGGTTGTGATCGGTAGCTTGTGTGTGAAAGAACCTGAAACCGTTGTGAGCTGGCTTCAGGAATTCGGAACAGAGCGTTTTCTGCTGGCATTAGATACGGATGGTTTTAACCTCAAAATCAACGGCTGGCAGGACAAATCCGGAGTTACTCTGGAGCAGACTATGAATTACTTCAAGAAATTTGAGGGATTGACGATTCTTACAACCGACATTCGAAGAGATGGAACCGGTCAGGGACCAAGTGTAGATTTATACCTGGATTTAGTTGTTCAGTTCCCAAAACAACGCTGGATTGCAAGCGGTGGAGTGGAAACTTTAGATGATTTGGTAGAACTCAGAAAAGTAGGTTGTTACGGCTGTGTAATAGGAAAGGCGCTGTTGGACGGAAAGATTTCATTGTATGAACTAAAGCAATTCAACGATGCAGGTATATAAACGAATTATTCCGTGTCTTGACATTCAGAATGGAAGAACGGTCAAAGGAATCAACTTCGAGTCTATTCGCGATGCCGGTGATCCTGTGGCTTTGGCCAAATACTACGCAGAACAGGGAGCCGATGAATTGGTACTGTTAGATATTTCGGCAACCAATGAAGAGCGCGAAACATTCATTCCAATTGTTGAAGCTGTGGCTTCCCAAGTGAATATCCCGTTTACCGTTGGTGGGGGAATTGCTTCTGTTGAAATGGCCAGAACGTTATTACGCAGTGGTGCGGACAAGATTTCTGTCAATTCATCAGCTGTAAAACGACCGGAATTGATTACTGAATTGGCAGATGCTTTTGGGAAGCAGTGTGTCGTTGTTGCAATCGATATTCGGAAAGTGGAAAATGGGTGGACGGTACACACGCACGGTGGAAAAAAAGACACCGGAATCGATGCGTTGCAGTGGGTTCAGGAGGCGGTTGAGCGTGGAGCAGGAGAATTGCTGATTACTTCCATGGATGGTGATGGTACCAAAAACGGCTTTGCGATCGATTTTTATGCGAAAGTAGAGCAATTGGTTAATGTCCCGATTATAGCTTCCGGGGGGGCGGGAACTATAGAACATTTTGAAGAATTGTTTACACAAACCTCTGTTACCGGTGGACTAGCAGCGAGTATCTTTCACTTCGGTGAAATTCCTGTACCGAAGTTGAAAACATCTTTGGCTTCTAAGATGAGAGTAAGAACATAAGGGTGCAACATGATGCGTCCATGTTAATAACGAAATAATAACAATAGTATGAAATATACCGACGGCCTCATCCCGGCCATTATACAAAACGCCCAAACAAAAGAAGTCCTGATGTTGGGATACATGAGTCAGGAGGCGTTTGAACAAACACAAGCAACCGGAAATGTGACTTTCTTTTCGCGTTCCAGAAACGAACTATGGACAAAAGGTGAAACCTCCGGAAATTATCTGAAACTGGTGGATTGGAAACTGGATTGTGATCAGGATGCATTACTCATCCAGGCAATTCCTGATGGTCCGACGTGTCACAACGGAACTTCCAGTTGCTGGGGTGAAACTACATTACGCGATTTCTCGACTCTGGAGCAATTGATCAATACGATTGATGATCGATTTACAACACCAAAGGAAGGATCTTACATTCAGTCACTGATTCAAAGAGGTCTTCCGAAAATTGCCCAGAAAGTAGGAGAAGAAGGTGTGGAGATTGTAATTGAAGCAATGCGAAACGAACCGCAGCTATTTAAGGAAGAAGCAGCGGATTTGTTATTTCACTATTTATTGCTTTTACGTGCGAAAGAAGTGAGATTTGATGAAATTTTGGAGGTACTGAAGGGGAGAGTGAAATAATGAACCAACTAAAATCTTAAAGGATGTCGCAATGTTGCGACATCGCAACATTGCTGTTTAAAAATATTGTATTGATTATCAGACGCTTAAAACAAATAAAACAATCCGGAAGCTTTACACTAAAGTAAAACCTCCGGAGGAGCGAAATTAGAGTGTGTTGATCCAGTTGAGAACATAATCTGCAACTTCCTGCCAGTTTTTCTCTCCTGCGATAAAGTGACTTCTTCCGGGAAACACTTTCACATTCACAATGCTGTTCGGGTCTTTGTATTTGCTGGCAATTCGTTTGGTGAAATCGGATGGGAAAATCGCGTCTTTCTCGCCTCCAATGAACAGCAATGGTTTATGTGGTTTTTTAAAGTCAACCTTTGCAAAGGAACTGAAAACAGTGTCTCTGGCAATTTTACGACTCTCAGGAACTGCAACGGTTTCAAAGAATTGATCGCTTTCCGGTTTCGTATAATTATTGAAAAATGCTTTGTGATACCATTCTTTGGTTCCCAGATAAGGAGAACTTCCTTTGAAGAAATTGACAACTGGAAAAACGATTTTCAATGTAGACAATGGAGCAAAAACATTTTTTGGTGGCGCACCGTCAATGCTGACACCTGCAACAACTTTGTCCAATTCAATCAGTTTCTGAACTACCAATCCGGCAAGTGAATGTCCAACAACTATAGGCTTTTCTGGAAGCGTGTCGATGAGTTTAACGATGTTTCTAACGACATCCTCGAAACCCGTTTTGGTCAAATCGGGATGGATATTTTTTCTGAGTTCGGAAGGATTACCCTCGTGTCCGGGATTCGCTGGAGTGTGTACCGTAAATCCCTGTGCTTCAAAATAAGTCCGCCATTCGTTCCAGCTGGTGTTGTTGACGAACAACCCGTGGATAAATACAATGTGTTTTGTTTTCATAACCTTCAATTTTATAAGACAAAGGTCTGAAGCTGAGAGCGGAATAATTTTAACCTGGGTTAAAATCGTACTACTTGCCTGAAATTCTTTTTCGAATGCGACTCAACGAAGGCCCCTGAATGCCCAAATACGAAGAAAGATGGTAGAGTGGAACGTTGTTGAAAATGTCCGGATGTTCCTTAATTAACTGTAAATAACGTTCTTCAGGCTTTTGAAAGAGAAAACTTTCTGTTCTGGAAAGCGCAAGACGAAAGGCTTCCTGAGCCACCAATCTTCCGAATCGTTCCCATTGGTGTGATTGACTGTACAATTTCAATAAGTCACCAAGAGAAATGGAGAGAACCGTTGCATCTGTCAATGCCTGTGTATGATAATCGCAGGGAACTTGTTGAATGAAACTTTTGAAAGCCACCACAAAACCGTTGGAAGAATACAAAAAGATGTTCTTTTCATCACCTGTCTTTTCATCGATAACGTACGCTCTGAACACACCCGAAATAATGAAACTCATGTGCGTGCAAACATTGCCTCGTTTGTTGTAGAAATCTCCTTTTTTGAATTCATTCGACGTCCACATACCTTCCGAAAGTAAGAATTGCTGTTGGTTAATTCCTGCAAAGTGTTGTAGGGCGCCGGCGAGTAATTCGAGTGAGTTCATGTTCAGAGATTTGTAGTTAGAATAAAGATACCCCGATTCGTTTACCTTGCAAATCCAATCTTCACGCGCTTTCCTTTGATCTTTTCGTCGCGGATATTGCGTACCAGTTCTTCTACAACGTAGGTGTTGATTGCAACCAGAATACTGTGATCCAAAACAGTAATCATTCCGATGTCGTTGTTCTGTAAATCTCCGATTTTATGGAGAAAACCAACCACGTCGACCTTATTGATTTTATCCTTTTTACCGCCCCCAATGTAAATGGTTTTCCAGAGTGGTGGATCGGGAAGAGGTTCTTTGTCCACTACTTCGTAGGATTCATCTGCCTTAATGAATTCAGGTAAATACTCTTCGTTTGTCATCAAAACGAAAACTGTTCCTACGTGATCTTGTCTGGAAGTTCGACCGTTTCTGTGAATGTATTCCGCTTCTTGCTTTGGGAGTTGATAATGAATGATGTGCGCAACCTCTGAAATGTCCAAACCGCGAGCTGCAAGATCCGTTGCGACAAGGTAATACGCACTTCCGTTTCTGAACTTGATCAAGGCGCGTTCACGGTCGTCCTGTTCCATTCCACCGTGATAATACACCGAATGAATTCCACCTTCGGTCAGAAAATCGTGTACACGTACAACAGCCTCCCGGTGATTACAGAAAATAATGGTTTTATCGCTTGGCAGATTGCAAAGCAACTCAAACAAGGTTTCTACCTTTTCGGCATGATGCGAGCGAACTTCGTAAACGCGTTGTTGCGCTACCGGGGTATCCGGTAAAAAGTTAACGGTTTCAGTATGCGTCATTCCTGTGAACGACGGAATTTCGGTCAGATTGGTCGCTGAAACCAGTAAGCGTTTTTTGATATTCGAAAGTGTCTTCAAAATCTCTGTCATATCAGCGGTAAAGCCCATTTCCAGCGATTTATCGAATTCGTCAAGAACAAGGGTATGAACATCCTCCAACGAAATACTTTCACGTTTGATGTGATCCAGCAATCGTCCGGGCGTTCCAACCAACACCGCAGGCGGCTCACTGAAGTTATTTAATTCGATCTTCATGGAATGTCCACCGTATGTTGCGTTGATTTTGAATCCGGTCTTCATTTGCCGGAACACGGTTTCAATCTGAAGCGCAAGTTCCCGTGTAGGAGTGATGATCAATACCTGGATTCCATCCCTATCGGCTTTCAATTGCTGATACACGCTGAACAAAAAGGCAAGCGTTTTTCCTGAACCTGTGGGCGAAAGCAGAATGAGATTATCTGTTGTTTGGAAGGAGTGGATACATCGCTCCTGCATTTCGTTTAAAGCTGAAATGCCGAGGTTTTTGAGGATTTGATCCCTGGAAATGAACATATGCAAAGATAGGACTAATTGAAAATTGAGAAATATAAAATTGAAAAGGGAGCTTGTTTATGCTTTAGCACCTTTTCAATCTTCATTTTCACTTTCTTTCAATCTTCTGGTAACTCATCACAATTCCCTTAATCAGTGCTGAACTGAAACCGCTGTGTTCCATTTCGTTCAAACCGACTATCGTACAGCCTTTCGGAGTTGTTACTTTATCAATTTCTTCCTCCGGGTGCAATCCGTTTTGAATAAGTAATTGCGCTGCGCCTTTTACTGTCTGACTTACAATTTTATTCGCAGTTTTTGCATCGAAGCCAACCTCGATTCCGCCCTGAATCATGGCGCGGATAAAACGAAGAACATATGCAATTCCACAAGCGCCAAGAATCGTTGCAGATTCCATCAACTGTTCGTCGATCCAAACGGTCTGACCAATTGCATTGAACACTTCCTCAACGGATTGTTTTTGAGTTCCGGATCCCGTATTTCCTGAAAGAGCAGTAATGCTTTCCTGAACATCCGCGGCAGTATTCGGCATTGCGCGGTAAAGTGCCAATTCCTGGAAGTTTTGTTCCACCGGCTGGTGTTCCAGTGCGTCACGAAGTTCTTTAATAGTAACACCTGTAACCACGCTGACAACCGTATGTTTTGCCGGATCAATGTACTTCCCGAATTCCTTCAGGAAATCAATTACCATGTACGGTTTCAACGCAATAATCAGAAAGTCGCAATCATTGATTACTTGTGCATTACTACTTGTAAAGTGAGTCAATGCATCCGAATACTGTGTAAGACTGTCGGTATTTCTACGCGTTCCGAAAATGGGGGTATTGGGGTACTGCTTACGAAGTCCTTTCAATAATGACAATCCTAAGTTCCCACATCCAATAATCCCAATTCGTTCCATTGTTAAATATTTTTGCGAAAGTACATATTTTGTGATGTTTTATGATTCGCTAGTAACGAATTGATTCCAAAAACGATACTTTAGTTCAAACCTATTTGTTATGAGAACCAGAAAAAACGTTCCGCTATTCTACACTTTTACCAACTGGCTGATTACAGTTGTTCTGGGAAGTGCATTGCTTCCGATTGTGGCCAGCGCATTTGGAGAAAACAATGAATTGACGAATAAAACGTATTTCGACGACGATACCGCTGGAATTATTGTGATTTCGATGATTGCAAGTGCAGTATGTTCCTTGCCGGCACTGGTAGTTTTGTTTATTACACACTTATTGTTAAACCGCTCAGAGCAAAACATGAACAATCATCAGGCGATTCAAAATGTTGTGCATATTGCTGTTTCCGTTCTTACGTTCCTTGTTTTTGCAATAAACATGGGAATGGGGGCAAGAGATGCTAAATTCCTGTATGCCATTGCCTTTACTTACGCACCGGTTGGGTTAATTGTCTGGAACTTCACCTATTTGCTTCGCAGAAGAAAAGCAGTAAATCCTGTAGGGAGTAATGATGAAGTACTGGATGAATTGTAGCGCGAGGTTCATTGTCTCAATCCTGGTCATCGGGATTAGTTGTTTTTCCTGTTCTTCGAAAAAAAAGGATGTGGTTACTTCGGGAGAACTTCCTAACTATAAACATCCGGATAAGGATGTGACGGTTCACTCGAGAGAAAAAAAATCCGTTGCAAGCGAAAGTGTACTTCAATTCCTGTTAATGAAAGAAAGTCTTGATAAACCAGCTTCAGACCAACAGATTAAACAGATGATTGTGAAAGTCACCTCCAATCGCTCACTAACCGAACCTGAAGTTTCAAAATTGATGTTGATTACCGGAACATTGTATGAGGATTTGGGAGAAACGATGAAAGCTCAGGAATATTATCATCGGGAGGTTGAACTGGCTGATAAAGTACTTTCAAAAGACCCGAATATTCATTGGTATCAATCGAAAATTGAGGCATTAATTATGTTGAATGATCAGAAGTCACTTGAAGTGATGAAGCAAAGAGCAAAATCTGAATTGTCAAAAACAGACTGGTATGATATGCAGCCATGGTTTGATGTAACAAAGGATGAGCTATTTAAACACTATTCATTCAAGGTAATGTCAAACGAGAAATTTATTGTCCAGTGATTGATAGACGAAGCTTTAGCTTTAAACGTTAAACCCTATAAACTTTCGAACAGACTTAAATCTTTACGATTTCTTTACGCCTACAGACGTATTTTTGAAGCAGTAAGTGCTACAACATGTTCAGATACGGAAAAATAGCAGTTTCTCTTCAGGTGCTCGTTTGTATCGCAACCGTGAGCATCGTTTCTTTACTCTGTTTTCTTGCAACTCCGTTGATAAGCTATCGCACGGATGCACTGGTTTTACTTATGGTCGTATCGGTTCTTGCGATGTTATTCGATATTGTTCCAGTGATGATTACCGCCGTATTAAGCGCATTGATATGGGATTTCTTCTTCATTCCTCCGGTTTTTACGTTCCACATCGACAACACGGAAGATGGACTGATGTTTCTGATGTATTTCGTTGTGGCATTGCTGAATACCGTTTTGGTAATCCAGATCAAACGCGAACGTAAGAAACTACGTAAGAAAGAAGAAGAAGCCATGATCATTCAATTGTATAACACGGTTTTGAGTTCGCTTTCTCACGAATTGAAAACTCCGATTTCTACCATAATCGGAAGTGCTGACATGCTGGAAAACGAGAGTGTAAAATTGACCGCATCACAACGTAAAGAACTTGTTGCCGGAATTGGAATTGCAGGACAGCGCCTCAATCGTCAGATTACAAATTTGCTGCAAATGAGTCGATTGGATTCCGGTATGTTGCAACCGAATCTGGATTGGTGTGACCTGGAGGATCTGATTCATCAGTTGATTGCATCGAATGAAATCGCAGAACGGGTGAAACTGAAATTGCACGATCCATTGCCGCTGTTTAAGGTGGATCAATTCTGGCTCGAAATCATCCTGCAAAACCTCATTTTGAACGCAATCAATTACTCGCCCGAGAATACACCGATAAAGATCACGGTAACAGCAGTTTCACCGGAGCTGGAAATTGTGGTGTCGGACAGAGGTATCGGAATTCCGGAATTCGATCTGGAACGCATCTTTGATAAATTCTACCGTGTTTCAAATACCGGGCATTCGGGCAGCGGAATCGGACTTTCGATCGTAAAAGGTTATGTTGATGCTATGCATGGAAAAGTCTTTGCGCAGAATAACAAATACGGAGGAGCCGATTTTATCGTTCGCCTTTCGTTGGAAGCGTCGTACCTTAATCAATTGGAGCATGAATAAACTGGTCATTTTGGTGGTTGAGGACGAAGTGCAATTGCAAAAGCTCCTCAAAATAACGCTTGAAAGCAGCGATTATAAAGTCATCATTGCCGGAACCGGAAAAGAAGCGGTTACGCTCGCAGCTTCGTATTCTCCTGACCTGGTTCTGCTGGATATCGGTCTTCCGGATATGTCGGGACAGGATGTGCTGTTGCGCATTCGCGAATGGTACGACAGAGGAATCATCGTTCTCTCGGCACAGCAAAACGAAACGGATATTGTTACTGCATTGGATAATGGTGCGAACGATTACATTACTAAGCCTTTTCGTACCGCAGAATTGCTTGCACGGATTCGATCTGTATTGCGCAAAAATGGAAATACTGAACAAACACCGGAATTTCAATTCGGAAACATTCTCGTTTCCTTTGCTGATCGGATGGTGAAGCGAGATGGGATACCGGTAAAATTAACCGCAACGGAGTACAACCTGCTTCATTTGTTGATCCGCAACGAAGGAAAAGTCCTGACACACCGCTATTTATTGAAGGAAGTCTGGGGAGTCGGACAGCAACAGGAAACGCAATACCTGCGGGTATTCATTGGAAATCTCCGCAAAAAACTCGAAGAAAATCCGAATCAACCACAGCACATTCTCACCGAGAGTGGAGTTGGGTATCGGTTTGTGTGATTCCACTTGTTCTCGGTACATCATCGTTTCTGCCGTCAGTCCGAGTACCGCAACGAAGTGAAGGTGTATCGAGAACGACGGCGAATCTTTACATTTTCTTTATACTTTTCCCTCATCTCTTTAGATTTTCCTTACATCATTCGCATGAACTTTGTTGACGAAACAAATCATTCAAATGAAACATTCTTTGCTGATCGTGGCACTCACGGCTGCACAAATTGCAGTAGCGCAGAACACCGAAAACGACACCATCTATATCCCCCCGTTCAGTGACATTGATGCCACCTGGCAAAACGGAAGCGACAGAAGAACCGAAAGCATCTGGAACGACAACACATACTTCGTTCCCAGTTTGATGATTGACGTAAATTATACCTATTCGTTCAATAACCCCAACGACAATACGGTTGTTGGTTCAACCGCACTTGCCAGAAACAACGAAGTCCAATTATCGGCGCTTCACTTTGGTGGAGATTTTTCGTACAAAAATGCCCGCGCACGATTCATGACACAATTCGGAACACGATCCATTGTTGTTCCGAGAAACGATTACAGCCCATATAAAGGGCAATATCAGTTGGCTAATGTATATCGTTACCTGAGCGAAGCGTATGCCGGTTATCACTTTGATAAATGGTACGGGATCAACGTGGACGCGGGATTATTTATGTCGTACATTGGATTGAATTCGTTTTACCAGGCTGAAAACTGGGAATACCAGGCTTCATTTACATCGGATAACACACCGTGGTTTTTCAACGGGATTCGTTTCCAGATTCATCCGACCAAACACCTGAAGATCGAGCCATGGATCATTAACGGCTGGCAGAGTTACGGGAAGTTCAACACCATGCCGGGAGTGGGCGGAAACATCACCTGGATGCCAAACAGCAATCTGAAATTACTCACAAACAATTATGTCGGTACAGATGCCGCTGGACTACAAGACAGAAAGCG
Source organism: uncultured Fluviicola sp. (assembly GCA_966211245.1). Classification (GTDB taxonomy): domain Bacteria; phylum Bacteroidota; class Bacteroidia; order Flavobacteriales_D; family Crocinitomicaceae; genus Fluviicola. Next base: position 30,555 of record CBIHND010000039.1, read on the forward strand.
TTTTCATTCGGACAATAGTGTGTTGGTGCGTTATTTCAACCGACCGAATTCGAAGAAAGTCAGCAGAATGGCAATTTCACTTACCGGAGATATCGGTTTTGAAAAAGGGGGAGGGGTCAATGGATTTCAGTCTGGAGATTCCATTCAAGGCCCCTCACAGTACTTTGCAAGTGTGATGGTTTACCACAGAATTTGGTTCGCTCAAAACCGGTTTGCGTGGACCGTTGGCGGTGGAGTAATGACGAATCCGGGACGCTACCTGGTTCTTTATCCAACGGGAGAGGCAAGTCCGCTACCTGACCCACAGAATCCTACAACAACAGAAGGCGCGTTTCCGTTTAGTGCCAATCCGGGAGATCAATTCAAGGGCTGGGATTGCTCTACGAACTTCGATTTCATGCCTAACCAGAGCATCACGTTTAGGATTGAAGCTGTTTACCGTCATTCAAGTGTTCCGTATTTTGCAGGAGAAGGCGGAGTGACTTCACAGACGGGATATTCGACGGTAGTTTTGGATCCTTCCTGGCGACCAGATTTGGTAAAGTCGGAGTTCAGATTGATAGCGGCGTTGTTGTTTCGGATTTAGTTTGAGTATTCCCCCGGTAAATTTAAAAATACACTCATTCAACGAAAAAAAGAAAGAGAAAACTCATACAATCTTTTCCCATTCTTCTTCCAACTTTCCTTTAAAACACCGATCTTTGTAGTCCGTTCAATCGCATCGGCGAAATGTTAACGGACCTCTGACGATACTGTCAGGGAAGCCCACGCAGTACTATTGTTGACGTCTAACATTTTTAACGTATGGGGAGTCTTGTAGTTTCAATGGCGGGCTGCACCCGGTTTACCGGATTTCGATAGCAATATCGGGACGGCAGATTACAGCGAAACGCAGCGAACCAAATCGTGCTTTCTGAGACGTTCAGAATTTCTCCCGTCCGCCCGAGGTGGATCGGGAGGCTGCCTGGGTTTTTACTTCCCGAATGTTGTGAAAACCTTAGACTTTTTGTCGCTTCCCTTTGTTATCAATTCGTTGTCACTAATAGAATGGACTGTCAGTTTCTCAACATAGTCTGTATCAGCTGTGCTGTGAGAAAGTTTCAAGGTGTTGCCTTGTAATTCCCATTGACCACGTGAACGTACCTGCATCGCTGGAACTCCGGTTTTTCTCCAGGTTTCATTGACTACAGTATCGTAATAAACGAAGTATCCGTTCTTTTGTAAATGAAGGATCACCTGCGTTGGCTGGTTTTTGAAATCAATGGTTTTATTCGATGATTCCTCTTGTTTGGAAAGCTTCCAACGGCCAATGAGTTGATCGTTATCGGGTTGTGAAGTGGAACAGGAAATGCCAAAGGCAATGAGCAATAGTAGCGAGAACAGATTTATGATTTTCATATCTTAAATGTAAACAAAGAAGTATTTCACGCTTCCTTATGATCACACAAATTCACAAAAAAAATCAAAAGGTGTTGAACGGTTAACAGTATGTTATTCCTCGCTCGTTGGTGTTTTCCAGATCTCACACTGAATAGCCCGGTGATCGGAAAAGGCCTGTTCCTGGATTTTGAACTTTCCGGCCTGAAGGTTGGGTGTATGGAAAATATAGTCGATCCTGCCTGCCGGAACCTTTCCAACATACGTTCGTCCCAAACCGAAACTGGTTTCACGGTAAGAGTCAATCAGGAGCTTATTGAACTGATTGTATACGTAAGACATTGGTGTGTCGTTGAAATCACCGCAAATCACAACAGGGTAGGGCGAAGTTTCCATGTGCTCCACCACACGACGCGCCTGTTCCGCGCGGGTCGGGTAGGCGATGGTCAGCTTTTCATACAACAATCTGACAGTAGACTTTTTTTCACCGGCCTGCTGATTGTCATCACCAAATAGCGCATAATCCTGCTGTTGTAGTTTAATGGATTGTAGGTGAATGTTGTAAACGCGGAGGGTATCTTTACCTTTTACGATATCAACGAAAATTGCATAATTGTCCGTTGATCCGAAATTCTCAAATGCTACGTCTCCTTCTGCAATCATTGGGTATTTGGACAGCATGCAAATCCCAAAATTTTGCCGGTTGATACGCTTATGAGAATAGCGTTCGTGGCTATATTTCATTCCAAGCAATTGAATCAACGTATCGCGGGTACTGAAGTTGGTCGGTTTATCCTGATGGTAAAACTCCTGGAAGCAAATAACATCCGGATCCTGCGTCTGGATATACGAAAGAATGGAATCGCGATTTGCATTGCGTTGCTCAATGTTCGGGTTATATGCATCAAACAGACGAACATTGTAGCTCATGATTTTCCACGTGTTCGCATCTTCCGGAGCTTCGGGTTCAGATAAAGTAATGGCAAGTGTTCTGAAATGAAGGTTTCCACCGATCACAATGAAACCAAGAATAACGAGTGCCCATCTGGATTTTTTGATCGACCAGTAAATGAGCAACAATAAAATCATGACAATAATGACAGGATAAACCAGTCCGAAGAACGGAATGAACTGAATCGTTTCAGGGTGAACCAACGGGGAAAGGTAGGACAGGACTAAAGAGACGAGCATAACGATCGTCAAAATCTTCATCAATGAAGAAAAGAATCCTATTTTCTTTACCCAACTAGTCATTCCTGCTTTGCGAGAACAAAAATTCCTTTTCTGCTTTTGTTAACGATTCGTATCCTGATTTCGAAATTTTATCAAGAATCTTGTCTGTTTTTTCCTGGCGAGCTTTTTTATCCAGATTGTACTGCTCGTCTGTTTTTCCACCTCTTCCATCTCTTCCGCCTTTCTCCACCTTCAAGCGTGTTCGCGGTTTGAACAGATTTGCCCAAAACTTCTTCCAACGCTGACCAAATGTTTCCGACATATTGATAATGTTATAACCTGAATTGATGTTCGTTACAGACAAAAATCCTACCAAAGCACCACCAATGTGAGCAAAATGAGCAGTTCCATCCTTCGAACCGATACTAATCAAATCATAAATTACATAAATCCCTGCAATGAGAATTAATTGAACGGGGAACACACCGAAAAGATGAACCTGCAGATTCGGACGGTGAACAGCAAGTGCTATAAAGATTGCCATAATCGATCCGGACGCTCCAAGAATCACCGAGTTTGAGTTCAAAAGTGCCGGAAAAACTGAATGCGCAATTACCTCGAACAATCCTCCGATAATCCCCCCAATGATGTAAACATGCAACAACCTTCTACTTGTAAAGAATTGCAGGAACATGTTTCCGGCAAAATAGAGGAACAACATGTTCATCAGGAAATGAAGGAAATCGAAGTGTGAGAAAATGCTGGTAACCAGGGTCCACGGGTGCACAAGCAGTTCTTTAAAGCCTGTTTTCATGAAAAACACCTTATCAATTACATCGAGAATTTCTCTGGAATGCGACAATTCCGCTATTCCGAAAGCCACTCGGATTCCAACAAAAACAAACAGGTTAATCAGAATCAGTCGAATGTGCATCGAACCGCTTCTGAATTGCATTCTCAATTGATCAATTACAGGATTTGCCATATCCTTCTAATAAAAGTTCTTACCTTTTTTTCTCCAGTACAAAACAAATATTGCCCCGACAATTGCACCACCGACGTGTGCCAAATGGGCAACATGGTCGCCATTAATATTTTGGAAAGATAAAACCAATTCAATAATAAAGTAACCTCCAATCAAATACTTCGCTTTAATTGGAATAGGAGGAAAGAGCAATTGAAGTTCAGTGTTAGGGAAGAGCATTGCAAATGCTGCGGCAATACCAAATACCGCTCCTGAAGCTCCCATCATTGGCGTAACACTTAAAGAGAAATATCTGCTCAATTCAGCGATGTTAACGGCTTTATCACTAATGTATTTGTTCAGTTGAAAGATCATTTCGTTTCCGTTGTCGCGGTACAATGAGATGATACTGTCAACGTGATCCATGTTAATAGAATGGCCAAGAGATTCGCGTAAATGCATCAATTGAAATACCCCGATGGAATTGTATAAGACCAATGCACCAAGTGCAGAAACACAGTATACGATGAAAAATCGCTTTC
>CBIHND010000040.1:0-20420 GCA_966211245.1 uncultured Fluviicola sp.
GCGCAACGTTCAGCGGCTTACCAGCGGGTGTGACAGGATCATGGGCAGCGAACACAGTAACTATCAGTGGAACGCCAACCGCATCAGGAACGTTCAACTACACCGTTACAACGACAGGTGGATGTCCTCCCGCGACTGCAACAGGAACAATCACTGTGAATCCTGCAAATACGATCACAGCCGGAGCGAACCGCACAACCTGTATAAATTCTGCTATTACGAGCATTACATGTACAACGACAGGTGCAACAGGTGCTACATTTACTGGTTTGCCTACAGGAGTAACAGGATCATGGGCGTCAAACACTGCGACTATTAGTGGAACGCCAACCGTTGCGGGAACGTTTAACTATACCATCACAACAACTGGTGGTTGTCCGTCAACGACTGCAACCGGAACAATTACAGTTAATGCACTACCGGCAACTCCAACCATCAATCCAGGTGGATCAACTACGTTCTGTGCAGGCGGTTCAGTTACGTTGACATCATCTGCAGCTAGCGGAAACACGTGGTCAACAACAGAAACGACACCTTCAATTGTTGTGACAACATCAGGTACGTACACCGTCACTGAAACGAACGGAGCGGGTTGTTCGGCGACTTCGGCACCTACAACAGTAACTGTGAATGCTGTGCCTTCAACTCCGGTAATTACTCCAGGTGGATCAACTACGTTCTGTGTAGGCGGTTCAGTTACGTTGACATCATCTGCAGCTAGCGGAAACACGTGGTCAACAACAGAAACAACACCTTCAATTGTTGTGACAACCTCGGGCACATACACCGTCACTGAAACGAACGGAGCGGGTTGTTCGGCAACTTCAGCGCCTACAACAGTAACTGTGAATGCTGTGCCTTCAACTCCTGTAATTACTCCGGGTGGATCAACTACGTTCTGTGCAGGTGGTTCAGTTACACTGACATCATCTGCGGCTAGCGGAAATACGTGGTCAACGACAGAAACGACACCTTCAATTGTTGTGACAACATCAGGCACATATACCGTCACTGAAACGAACGGAGCGGGTTGTTCAGCGACTTCAGCGCCTACAACAGTAACCGTGAATGCTGTGCCTTCAACTCCTGTAATTACTCCGGGTGGATCAACTACGTTCTGTGCAGGTGGTTCAGTTACGTTAACATCATCTGCAGCTAGTGGAAACACTTGGTCAACGACAGAAATGACACCTTCAATTGTTGTGACAACATCGGGCACATACACCGTCACTGAAACGAACGGAGCAGGTTGTTCGGCGACTTCGGCACCAACGGTGGTTACTGTGAATGCATTACCGAATGTGAGCTTCGGGTCAGTACCTCAGTTGTGCGTATACAACAGTCCGATTACATTGATTCAGGGTTCCCCATCCGGTGGAACTTATTCGGGAACAGGAGTTTCAGGAGGTCAATTCGATCCTGCAACGGCTGGAGTTGGAACAATTCCGTTAACCTACACCTACACAGACGGCAACGGATGTTCTGCATCAGCACAGTCGAGCGTGGTTGTTGACGGATGTGTCGGTATTTCAGAAGAAGACGCAGCCCTGCTTTCTGTATATCCAAATCCTTCAACAGGAATTGTAACTGTAGATGCAGGAACTTCATTGATCCAATCGGTTCAGGTATTCAATCACCTCGGACAATTGGTTCTTGATGTTGCCGGAACGAACGATACGAAACAGGAATTGAAATTGGAAACAGTTGCGAACGGAGTATATACCCTTCGCATAACTACAGAAGAACGCGTTCACAACTCTCCAATTGTGATCGAAAGATAATGATTTACGGAAGGAGGAGGGGTTCACGGTTAAGAGCCGGAAACCCTTCCTTTTATCTGTGAAATTTTGAAACAAATGTGAGGTTTACAAGGAATTTTTTACTAAATTCCGCCTCGAACTGTATACTAAAACTAGAACTTATGAAAAGACTGTTACTAGCCAGTCCTTTGTTTGTATTGTGTACTTCACTTTATGGACAGGGGACACTTCCCAAGCATTCTACAGCTCATGAGATTGAATACTGTAGCCAACATCACAAGATGGCGGAAATGCAGCAAAATGATCCGGAGCGCTTTGCAACCATGGTAACTGGCCCGGTAGGGCATCAGGAAACACATTATCAACCGAATACCGGTACTACTAAAACAACCGGAGTAATTTACACCATCCCGGTTGTATTCCACATTCTTCATAATAACGGATCTGAGAACATCTCTGATGCACAGATCGAAGATCAGCTGGACATTTTGAATCGCGATTTCAGAAGATTAAATGCCGACGCCGATCAGGTTGTAGCTGCGTTTACAGGTTTACCTGCTGATGCCGAAATTCAGTTTGTTTTTGCAACTGTCGCACCGAATAATGCATGTTTCAGTGGAATTACCCGTACAGTAACTACTTTGACTAATGATGGTTCAAGCGGTCAGGCACAGGTAAATGCGGTTGTTGCAGGAAATAACGTATATCAGGGAGTCTGGGCGCACAACAAGTATTTGAACATTTATGTTGCAGCCGATATCGGTGGTGCAGCAGGGTACACCTTCAACCCGAACGGTGGATCTACTGCAAACGCAACAAATATGTACTACAATGGAATTTTTCTGTTGCACGATTACTGCGGATCAATCGGAACGTCTTCTGCTTACACCAGTCGTTCGTTGACACACGAAGTTGGGCACTGGTTGAACCTTGCTCACGTTTGGGGATCGACCAACAACCCGGGTGTTGATTGCACGGGAACAGATAACGTAAACGACACTCCTGCTACAAAAGGATCAAGTCTTACTTGTAACCTTAGTGCGAACACGTGTACAACAGATAATGCTTACTGGGGATTCAACCAGATTGATCAGGTTGAAAACTACATGGACTACTCGTACTGTTCCAAAATGTACACTCAGGGACAGGTAGACCGTATGAGGACTGCATTGACAAGCTCTACCGGAGGACGCAGTAATATCTGGACAACAGCGAACCTGAACCTTGTAGGTGGTGGACCTGGAACGTCGTTGTGTGCAATCGATTTCGATGCAACCCAAACAACGATGTGTGCCGGAACCACTGTAACATATACACCAAATACAACTTCAGGAATCTCTGCATACTCATGGACTTTCCCTGGTGGGACACCATCTTCTTCAACATTGCAGAGCCCAACAGTTACCTATTCAACTCCAGGGACATACAATGCGAGTTTGACTGTAACAAGTTCTTCGAACGGAAGCACTTACCCGAAATCAAAAACAAATTATATTACAGTTAATGCAAACTCTACCGTAAGCCTTCCGATTTCCGAAGGATTTACGTCCACAACATTCCCTCCGACAAACTGGAGTATCTACAATCCGAACAGCAGTACCACATGGGTGCGTTCAGCAAGTGTTGGTAATGCTCCGACAGCAGGAAACTCAGCGAAGTTTGACAATTATAACGTTAACGATGGGACAGACGACGAACTTCGACTACCAAAAGCAGACATGTTGAACTACACGAGTGCTCAGTTGACATTCCATGTGGCTTATGCGCCATACGACGCAACCTGGTACGATGGTTTGGAAGTATTGGTGTCTACAGATTGTGGTGGAACCTTTACATCCGTTTACCAGAAAATAAACACTGTTTTGGCAACTGCGAGTGCAACAACCTCTTCATTCGTACCTACTGCTGCACAGTGGAGAACTGAAACAATTGATATGACACCTTACGTTGGAAACAGTTCCGTGTGGGTGGTGTTCAGAAACCTTGCAGGTAACGGAAACAACTTGTACATCGATAATGTTAACCTTACCGGTGTAGCTGGTACTCCAACGGCTCCAACAGCTTCGTTCAGCGCATCCGGAACTTCTGTGTGTGCCGGACAAAGTATTACATTCACAAGTACGTCAACAGGTAACCCAACTTCTTACGATTGGTCATTCCCAGGTGGAACACCATCAACGTCGACACAGCAAAACCCTACGGTTACATACGCTACTCCGGGAACATATAATGTGTCTTTGACTGCCACAAACGCTGGTGGATCAAACACTTCCACTCAGAATAACTATGTAACAGTGAATGCGATTCCAAGTGCTCCAAGCATCACTCCCGGTGGAGCAACAACCTTCTGTCAGGGTGGTTCTGTAACGTTGACGTCTTCTGCTGCCAGTGGAAACACATGGTCGAATTCAGCGACGTCTACGTCAATCACGGTTTCAACTTCCGGGACATACACGGTAACGCAAACAGTTTCAGGCTGTACATCTCCTGCTTCTTCTTCCGTAACTGTTACGGTTAACTCTAATCCGAGTGTGAGTTTCGGTTCCGTAGGTCAGTTGTGTATCTACGATAGCCCTATTACACTTACTCAGGGATCGCCTTCCGGTGGTACTTATTCAGGAACGGGAGTTTCAGGAAACCAGTTTAACCCGGCTACGGCGGGTCTTGGAACATGGCCGTTGACATACAACTATACCAACGGAAACGGATGTTCCGGATCTGCTCAGACAAGTGTTGTAGTTGATGATTGTGCTGCAATCGATGAGAACGCGGTTAATCCGGTTATGATTTATCCGAACCCATCAAACGGGATTCTTAAGATCGATGCAGGAACGAATCTTCTTGAGCAAATCGAAGTGTTCAACAATATGGGACAATTGGTTTATGTGTTGGATGCTCAGCAGTCTAGCCAACAAGAAATTCATTTGATGAATGTTGCAAGTGGTGTTTACACGGTTCGCGTTCAGACGGACTTGGGTACGCAACACATTGCAGTAATGATCGACAAGAAATAATGTATCATAGAAAAGAAAAGGGGGCGGTTGTAACCGCCCCCTTTTTTGTTATTTATAGCTCGTTAGCGTTCCATAACACCTGCCCTTCCGGACGATTTTCAATGAGCTTTGCAATTTTCTCTGCCACCACTCCCGGCGATTGAAGCTCATTTTGTTCGTGAAGTTGATGGAACCGTTCTGAAGCGGAGAAATTTGCTTCGCTCACGTTTCGAATCTCACGCTGCATCTGTGTGTCCACAACACCCGGAGAAAACGCATACAAGCGTATATTTGATCCCTTTTCAGACTCTTCAGCCTGAACCGTGCTCAGAAACAAATCAACTGCGGCTTTGGAGGCGCAATAGCCCGCCCAGGAAGGAATTGGACGTTTACCTGCTCCGGAACTGATGAAAACAACTGTGAGTGCCTGATTCGACTTGTATTGTTTCATCAAGGCATGAAGTAGCGCAGTGCCGGCGTGAAAATTCACCTGCATGATCTCCGCAGTCGGGTCAGTTTCCAAATCCGAAAACCGATTCACCGAACCAAGCATTCCCGCATTGTGAACGAAGATGAGCTCATCATCGTCAACAGCGAATTTCAGGTTGCCAACAGCTTCAGCATTGCTTAGATCACAGAAATGATGCGTATAGCTTGTGTGATGGAGTGTTGAGGTTCTCCCGATTCCATGAACGGCTTTCCCCAAAGCGAGGTAATGTTCCGCCAAAGCTTTCCCAATTCCGCGGGATGTTCCGGTGATGATTACCATATGGGTATAAATTACAATAAACGTTTTACGGTAAACAACGTGATGGTTTGTGTTTGAATCTCTGCGCCCTCGTGGTTTATTTTTACCCCAAAGGCACAAGGAACACAAAGAATGTTATTAGACGATATTATCCCAACGCCTGTTCAATATCAGCGATCAAATCTTCCACATCTTCCACACCAACACTTAAACGGAGCAGATTGTCTACTACTCCTGCTTTTTCACGTTCAGCTTTAGGAATAGAAGCATGCGTCATGGTTGCAGGATGATTGATCAATGACTCTACACCACCGAGTGATTCTGCCAAAGAGAATACCTTGAAAGATGAAGCTACTTTGAATGTGTTTTCAATCGTGTTGTCTTTCAATACAATGGAGATCATTCCCCCGAAATCACGCATTTGTTTTTTCGCAATATCGTGGTTTGGATGCTCAGGGAATCCGGGCCAGTATACCTTCTCAATTTTTGGATGATTTTTCAGGTATTCGGCAATCTTACGCCCATTGAAACAATGACGCTCCATACGCAAATGCAAGGTTTTGATTCCACGCATTACCAGGAAACTGTCCATCGGACCAGGGTTCGCACCGCTTGAATTCAAAATAAAGTACAGTTGTTCGTGCAACTGGTCGCTGTTCGTGATCAGCGCTCCCATTACAACATCAGAGTGACCACCAAGGTATTTCGTAACAGAATGCATCACGATATCAGCACCTAAATCCAGCGGGTTTTGCAGGTATGGAGAAGCAAACGTGTTGTCAGCTACCATCAGTACGTTGTTTTCTTTCGCAATCTTAGAGCAAGCTTCAATGTCGATGATTTGCATTGTCGGATTCGTTGGCGTTTCAGCCCAGATCAAACGCGTGTTTGCATTCAAAACAGATTTGATGTTGTTCGCATCGGTCAAATCGATGAAATGAAATTTGATCCCGAATTTCTCGTAAATCTTCGTAAACAAACGGTAAGTTCCACCGTAAAGATCGTCTCCTGTGATTACTTCGTCACCAGGCTTCAATAGTTTCAAAACAGCATCCGTTGCAGCCACACCCGAACTGAAACACACACAGTGTTTTCCATTTTCAAGCGCAGCAATGTTTTCCTGAAGCGCTTCGCGGGTTGGGTTTTTTCCACGTGCATATCCGTAACCTTTATTCACCCCAGGTGATTCCTGGACATAAGTAGAAGTCTGGAAAATCGGAGTCATGATTGCTCCTGTACTTGGATCCGGATGAGCGCCGGCATGAATAGCACGAGTGCCGAATTTGTAATTTTTCATAGAAACCTGATTCGTTTGATGCAAAAGTAAATAACCCTTTTGTCAAATCACAGCGAAGCGATGATTCGAACTAGAATTTTAATAATGACAATGGTAAAACAACATCCGCTCTGACTACATCAGTCACATCAATCAGCTGGATATTGATTTCACAGTCGTTTTCAGTCTTTGCGAAGGTGATTAAACCGAAATTGTTATCCATAATTGGTCCCTGAATGCGATTGGTGTTTGGTGTAGCAAGGTGCCACTTTGAACTTAATCCACTGGAAGTTGCATCGTAGATTGGGTAGGTGATGTTGTTGTTCAGGGTTGAAATTTCGCCGTAGTGTACATCTCCTGAAATCATAAGAACCCCGTTGGCCTTTGTCTCTGCAATCGTTTTGAGCATGCGCTCCTGTTCTTTCGGAAAATTATTCCAGGATTCATATCCATTAAACGTGTGAGCGAACTGGATACTCGACGCAATGATCCGAACATCGGCCGGTTTTGTCAATTCACCTCGAAGCCAGTCCCATTGTTTTTCTCCGAGAAGTGTCGCTTTTTCGGATGGATTTGGCAGGTATTCTCTGTCGTAAGTGAAGATAGAGTCTCTTTTCAGCTCTCCGTGATTGTTGTGAATCAGGTCATCCCGAAACGTACGAGTGTCCAGAACAATTACCTGAATCGTCAATGCAGAATCTTGGATGAGATAAGACGTGTAGATTCCTTTGTGCCTCCAGCGTTCAGAGTCTTTTGGTTCCTTGAAAAAATCGAGAAAGATTTTTTTGGATTTCTTCTTTTTGGAATAACGTTTCCCAATGTCATTCATCCCGTAATCGTGATCGTCCCAGGTCGCCCAAACTACAGTACTGTCGCAAAGGTGATGAAAACAGGATTTCATTCCCAACGTATCATACTTCGCACGCATATCGTGCATGTTTTTGGTATCTGCATAAATGTTATCACCCAAAAAAATGAAATGCGTGGGATCGTGTTTGAGGATCGTGTCGAAAATAGTCAGTGGGTGTGATTGTCTGGCGCATGAGCCGAATGCAATTCGTGTGGTTTGAGCAGTTGCCTGAAAAACAAGAAAAAAGGAAAACAGGGAGACGATTGTTTTCATGAAACGATTGGTTTTGAGACGGTGAAGTTAGTGAACTCATTTGAGTAAGTTTCGCTAACTTCGTTAAATCAATACTATGGTTGATTCTCCGTTCAGTATAGCCGATTTCATTCATGAATTGTCCGATATTCCTGTGTCGGATCAATTGGTGTGTCTACATCCTGAAAGTGGACATTTATTAGAACTGAATCAGCTCCCGGTTGAAAAAACAACATTCGAACAAAAAGGCGTAGTTCGGGATATCATAAGAGTTGCTCAAACGTTTCGAAAGGAAGCAGATGTGAATTCCCTCTGTGCCGTTCGGGGAACGGTGCAATGGACTGTCGACGGAAATGAACTGTTAACACCACTTTTTTTACTCCCGCTGGATTGGTCGCTAAATCGACAGAATCAGGAGCTTCAGGTACAAACTTCCGAATTGTTTGAGTTGAATCCGTATGTAAAACGTATCGTGCGACTATGGACGGATGAGCTCATCAATTGGGACGAGTTATCACTTGAAGACACACTCGGGCAAATTCAGGGTCTTAGGGCAAAGCATGAACTGGCGATGGATATTTCCGAGCGCTACTTTCTGGGAAACTTTCATTACCATCGCTACCATATGCTCCGCGAATTGGAGGGAATTGACCGTGCTGATGAACATTCTCCATTGATTGATGAATTGCTTGGTTCCGGAGCAGGGGATATTAAGCCACTTGATTATTCGAATGATTTGCTAACACCTGCCGACATCGATCAGTTGAGTGTATTTGAAGCATTCAGAAAGCACAACGTGGTAGTACAGGGACCTCCTGGAACGGGAAAATCGCAGGTTTTAAGCAATTTATTGGGGAAATTGATGAATAGTCAACTGCGAACGCTCGTGGTTTCTGAGAAAAAAGTCGCCCTGGAAGTACTGATTAAAAAGCTCGAAGACCTGAATCTGGGACGCTTTGCTTTTGTTGTTCATAGCCAAACAAAAAGTAAAGACCTCATTCAGCAACTTCGCGATAACTGGTTGTTTCTTGAAAACTATACACCAACAGACGCATTTTCGATGAAGTTATCGGATCAGCGTAGTGCCCAGCTGCAGTTGTTACTTGATCGTCTGAATGCACCCAATTTGGTAGGCGGAGTTTCGTATTACGATTTTAAGGAACTGGAAAGGGAAACTCCTGCTGTGAATGCAACATACCAATCCGATGTTCCCTCAATCGGGGAATGGCTTGAATACCGAGAAGCTGTTCAGGAGATAGAAAAAAAGATAGGCGGTTTAGCTTTACTTCAGGCTTTTAGACCGGCATTTTTTAAAATTGAACATGCCGACCAACTCCTGGATCAGTTACTTGAATTGTGGAAGAGCATTGAACCGATTTGTAAAACAGGGGAATGGCAGGAAGTTAGTGATTTATACGAAGCTTTGGGTCGTTGTAGATTGGTTGAAAACGAATGGTTCAAAACCTATTTCCGACTGATCGACAAACCGAAAGAGTGGAAAAAATTTGAACGTAATTGGTTACGATCTTCTGAACTGAACCAACAAATCCAACTTGCCGAAACAGAAAGAAATACCTGGAAGGTCACACCAACTCCAACACAAATTTCATCCTGGGAAAATGCCGAAGGGTTTTGGCAACGCCGTTTTAGGGGTAGAGCCATGCGCGGTATGTTGAAAGATAAGACAGTTGATGTAGCGGTGGCTGTTTCCAATTGGAAGAAGTACCTGGAATTACATGATGAAAAAATCCGACTTGAAGCGTATTTCCGTGAACTGGAATTACCTGTTTCTGGGACACAACTTGAAGTAAGTGTACAATATGCAAAAGCGATTCAGCGCGAAGGTGGAAAACTGGCTGAATTTGCAGCGTGGTCTTCATCGGAACGGCAACAATTACTGAATGTTCAGCAGCCATTGGAAGAATTCGTGCAGCAAATCAATCGCTTTTTTGAACCGGAAGGAAATACGATGGTTGGTGAATTACTGACTGAAAAACGTCAAAAAATTGAAGTGCTTTTGCCTGTCTGGAAAGAATTACAACAATGGCCTGCTATTGTGTTTCGTTTGTGTTCCGGATCATCCGGTATAGCTGAAATACAGGCAAAAGTGTTACTCTCGAACTGGCGGAAAACGGAAGCACTTTTTCCGGAACTGACAAAATTCGATGGTACTGTTCTGAAAGAGCGTATTGTTCAGACAATAGAAGAGCAGGATAAGGAATTGAAACTCTTTGCATCTTCCCTGTTGAACTTACAGAAACAAAAATTTGTAGCCAACGAAAATCTCTTGCTCAAACCTTCTCAAAAATGTACTGCTGCTGAAAAGGAATTGCGCACCAGGTTGAAACGTGGAAAAGCTGCCCTTGTTCGTGAATTCGCAAAATCACGAACACATGCAAGTATCCGGGAATTACTGGATTCCGATGCTGGTCTTTGGATTCAGGATTTAATTCCGGTCTGGCTGGCAACACCAACGCAGGTGGCAGACCATTTTCCGCTCAAAACCGGACTCTTCAATGCAGTTGTTTTTGATGAGGCAAGTCAGATTCCGTTGCCAAATGCACTAGGAGCAATGTTCCGTTCCGAACGTGCTTTGGTTGCCGGGGATGAACAACAAATGTCGCCGACTTCCTATTTCGGAAAGAACTGGAGTGGTCATGATTTATTGCATCAGGCGGCTTTTTACTTCAGGCGCGTTGGCTTAAAACACCATTACAGGAGTGCGCATCCTGAACTGATTTCGTTTTCCAACCAACATTTCTACGGAAACGAATTGCTCGTTTATCCCTCTTCTGAAAGGCAACAGGTGGTATTTCGTCATTATTGTCCGGGACGTTTTATAGACAGAAAAAACACCGAAGAGGCCAGGTTTGTGGCGAATTTTCTGGAACAACTTAACTGGAATCAGAGCATTGGAATTGTGGCATTTTCCGAAGAACAGCTGAAAACCATCTGGCAAAGTTGTTCTCCTAAAGTTCAGGAGCGGATTTCACTGGGCCAGGATGACAATACGGTTTTTTTCAAGACCCTGGAACAAGTTCAGGGTGACGAAGCCGATTGTATGGTGATTAGTTCAGGTTATGCTCCAAACGAAGAGAATGAATTCCATTTGCGTTTTGGTCCGCTGAATCAGGCAAACGGATACAAACGTCTGAACGTGTTGCTTACCAGAGCAATCCGGGAGATGCACTTTTTTACATCCATGGAAGCAGCATCTTTTGGAATTTCCGCGAATGAATCTGTGAACCTGCTTAGAAAGTTTCTCACGGATCTTGAGCAGGAAAAAGACGTTTCGCAGGTAATTTTCCCGTATGATTTGCAACCGGTGAAAATGGAAAAGAACAAACTTTATTTTCCGGGAATTGCGGCTACATTAAATCGTGCGGAAGAGATCATAACGTTCCATCGTGTGATGTCGCATCGCGGTTGGTTGTTGGACTATTCCGACAAAACATCCGAATCGTAACTGACGGACAATCAATTATTTTACCACTTCATTAAAAAATTAGGAAGAAATGGTAGCTATTTGTTAACTTTCGAGTCTCTTTAATGTACTTATATGAAAACAGCTCTCCGACTAGTACTGGTGTTAGCCCTTATTGGTATAACACATACCTCCTTACTGGCACAGCAAACCGAACAGCTAATATCTAAATACCTTCAGGATCACGCTTCAGAATGGAAATTGGAGCCATCTGACGTAAGCTCAATCGAAATTGTATCTACAGCGAGTTCCCTTAACAAACAGGCTAAACATTACTATGTACGCCAGTTAAAGAATAACTGGCCTGTGGTAAACGGATTGGCTTCAGTAACCGTGAAAAATGGTGAAGTTGTTTATGTAGCTTCCAGTCTGGTTTCTCTGAAATCAGAAAGTATCGCCGCTCCGGTTCTTACTGCCGAAGAAGCGGTTAAAAAGGCTTTTGCATCTCTGGGATTGCCCGAGCCAACATTGACCGTGGTTTCCGAAAACAAGACTGAGCAATCGCTGGTTTTCGAAAAAACAGCTTATTCCAACGAGAACATTCCGGTGCGCCTGTTCCTGGAGAATGTCAACGGCAAATTGGAGTATGTATGGGATTTGAGTATCTATCCAACCGGAACAACAAATTGGTGGTCATTGCGCCTTTCAGCTATTGACGGAACGGAGTTGTTCCGTAACAATTGGGTTGTTTCCTGTTCTACAGAAGCGTGTTCCGAAGCTGCACATCGGCATACAGTGAGCACTATGGCTCCTCCACCTCCGCCTCCGGGAATGAACCAATATTCAGTATACGCACTTCCGGTAGAAAGCCCGAATCATGGAAACAGAAGTCTGGTAACTGATCCGGCTGATGCAACGTTTTCTCCATTCGGATGGCACGATACCAACGGGGCAGATGGCGCTGAACATACCATTACACGCGGTAACAACGTGTATGCCTACGACGATATCAATGACGACAACGCTCCGGGATATTCTCCTGATGGCGGATCAAATCTTGATTTCGATTTCCCGTATGATTCGCTGCTTGGACCTTCCGGAAACCTGGATGCGATTGTGACAAATTTGTTCTACATGAACAACATGATGCACGATGTATGGGCACACTATGGTTTTGATGAAGAAAGTGGAAACTTTCAGGAAATGAATTATACCGGTGAGCCGGGTGGAAGCGATGGTGTTCAGGCGGAAGCTCAGGATGGTAGCGGAACAGACAATGCAAACTTTGCTACTCCACCGGATGGAGGAAATCCACGCATGCAAATGTACTTGTGGGGTGATTTGAACGGAAGTACTTATTTGGTGGTAAACGATCCCGATTCACTTTCAGGAGGATACCAAACCGGTACAGCTACTTTCGGCCCTGATATTCCTGTCTTGAATCCGATTACAGAAGATTTGGTTTTGGTGATTGACGACGGAGCGGATACAACCGATGCGTGTAATAACATTTTGAACGGACCTTCTTTGAATGGTAAAATCGCTTTGGTTCGTCGCGGAAACTGTACCAACGTTAGTAAGGTTCAGGCATGTGAGGCACTCGGAGCAATTGCTGTTGTAGTGATCAATACCTCTGATCCTGCACCGGGAACAATGGGAGGAACAGTTCCGGCAAATGATCCGATCAACATTCCTTCTTGTATTATTGGGATGACGGACGGAAACGCAATCATTGCTTCTATGAATGCCGGAGCAACGATTAACATTACGTTGAATGGATTGACAGGTGTTAATGCGTTCGATTCCGATGTAGATAACGGAGTAATTGCACACGAGTACGGTCATGGAATCTCCAATCGCCTGGTAGGTGGCGGCTCAAACGCAAACTGTATGTGGAACGATGAGCAGCTCGGTGAAGGCTGGTCTGACTGGTTAGCATTGATTTTGACCATGCATGTTGGTGATCAGGGTGGTGATCGTCGGGGAATGGGAACATACCTGATCGGTGAATCGACTCTGGGAACCGGAATTCGTCCTGCACCGTACAGTACAAATACGTCATTCAACAACTACAAATTGGGTCACAGTAATACCATGACTGAAGTTCACGATCGTGGGTTTATCTGGGCAACAATGTTGTGGGATCTTACCTGGGATTTGATTGATCTTGAAGGATACGATCCGGATGTGAAAAACGGAACGGGAGGAAACAACACTGCAATGGCATTGGTAATTGAAGGAATGAAACTAACAGCGTGTAATTCAGGGTTTGAATCTGCACGTGATGGAATTCTGGAAGCGGACGAGTTGTTGTTTAACGGAGACCATGAGTGTTTGATCTGGAATGCTTTTGCTAAGCGCGGGCTTGGTTTCGGAGCGAGCTCGGGTGACCCGGATGTTGCAAACGATCAAATTGAAGATTTCACCGTTCCTCCAAGCTGTATTGCCGGATTGTCTGAAATGGGAATTTCTACGATTTATGCTTATCCGAACCCGGGAACAAGCCAGGTTACCGTGAATTTGACAAACACCAAGAACGCACAGCAACTGGTGGTAACAGATCTTGCAGGAAAATTGGTAAATGCAGTTAATTTGACCGGAAGCAAAGAGGTTTCATTGGACATGTCTAACCTTACAAAAGGCGTTTACCTGATTCGTGTTACCGATGCAAACGGAACACACGTAATCGAGTGGGTGAAACAATAAACGATAGAATCGTATCATAACTTGAGCAAGGGCGGATAATTTATCCGCCCTTGTTTGTTTTATACACCTCACATCCTGACCTTTCACTACCTTTGCGCCTGCCTACCGGCAAAGGCAGGCATGTAATTCCACAATATGATTTCAGTAGACAGCTTAAAAGTTGAGTTTTCAGGGCGAACCCTGTTCAGTGATGTATCGTTTCAGATCAACGAGAATGACAAGATTGCCCTAATGGGGAAGAACGGTGCAGGGAAATCTACATTAATGAAAATCATTGCCGGAATTAATAAACCTACGGGTGGTCAGATTTCTGCCCCAAAGGATGCCGTGATAGCCTACCTTCCTCAGCATTTATTGACAGAAGACAATTGTACTGTTTTCGAAGAAACGAGTAAAGCATTCGCATCCATTTTTGCGATGCGCGACGAAATCGAAAGCATCAATCAGGAACTTACCGTTCGTACCGATTACGATTCGGACGAATACATGAAACTGATTGAACGCGTTTCCGAAATCAGTGAAAAATACTATTCCATCGAAGAGATCAACTACGATGGAGAAGTGGAGAAGGTGTTGAAAGGAATGGGCTTTGAGCGTGAAGATTTTACCCGTCCGACTTCTGAATTCAGTGGTGGATGGCGTATGCGTATCGAGCTTGCGAAAATTCTGCTTCAAAAACCGGATTTGATTTTACTGGATGAGCCTACGAATCACATGGATATCGAATCCATTCAATGGCTGGAGGATTTCCTGATCAATGGAGCGAAGGCAGTAATTGTAATTTCTCACGACCGTGCTTTTGTTGATGCAATTACAACCCGCACCATTGAAGTAACAATGGGTAGAATCTACGATTACAAAGCCAGCTATTCGCATTATCTGGAACTGCGTAAAGATCGCAGAGCGCAACAACAAAAACAGTTCGAAGAACAGCAGAAATTCATTGCCGAGACTACGGAATTCATCGAACGGTTCAAAGGAACGTATTCCAAAACGCTACAAGTGCAGTCGCGTGTGAAAATGCTGGAAAAGCTTGAAATCATCGAGGTAGATGAGGTAGACAATTCGGCACTACGTTTGAAGTTTCCACCGGCACCGCGTTCGGGATCTTATCCTGTTGTAATAACGGAAGTTGAGAAGAAATACGGCGATCATTTGGTCTTTTCAGATGTGAACGTGACCATTGAACGTGGTGACAAAGTAGCGTTTGTCGGTCGAAATGGGGAAGGAAAATCGACTCTGGTAAAAGCCATAATGAAAGAGATAGAGGTGAACGGGAAAGTAGAACTCGGTCACAACACTCAGATCGGATACTTTGCGCAGAATCAGGCATCCTTGTTGGATGAAGAACTGACCATTTTCGAAACCATTGACCGTATTGCGGAAGGCGATACCCGTTTGAAAATCAAGGACATGTTGGGTGCGTTCATGTTTGGAGGTGAAATCTCAGCGAAGAAAGTGAAAGTACTTTCCGGAGGAGAGAAAACGCGTCTGGCGTTAATGAAACTCTTGTTGGAGCCTGTGAATCTGCTTATTCTCGATGAGCCAACAAACCACCTCGATATGCGTACCAAGGACATCATCAAAGATGCATTGAAAGCTTTCGACGGAACATTGATTCTTGTTTCGCATGACCGCGATTTCCTCGATGGATTGGTAACGAAGGTCTTCGAATTCGGAAACAAACGTGTGAAAACGCATTACGACGATATCAACGGGTTTCTTGCGACGAGAAAAATGGAAAACCTTAAGGAAATCGAGCGTAAATCATGAGTTTTTGGGAGGAGTTCTGGCAAAACATCCGGGATACCTCCTGGTTCGAGTACCTGGCAGTACTCCTGAACCTGATTTATGTGGTGCTTGCCGCACGTCAGCTGGTGATTTGCTGGTTATTCGCTTTTTTGGGATCCTGTGCTTTTATTGTTATCGGATTCCATGCAAACCTTTACGTAGATTGCGTGCTGAATGGCTTCTATGCAGTTTTGGCAATTATTGGCTGGCTGGAATGGCAGCGAAAAGGAGTTTCCGATAACAAACCGGCAATTCGCCTGCAGCATTGGCCGTTGAAGTATCATTTGATTTCCTGGCCGATCATCGCTGTTTTTGGTCTTAGCTGCGGTTATTTACTCGACCGGACAACCGATCAGGCCTTTCCGTATACAGATAGTCTGATTTTCTTTGTGAGTGTACTCGCCACGTGGATGATCACGCGAAAAATTGTCGAGAATTGGATTTATCTGGCCGTTGTAGACTTTATCTGTGTGTTTATCTACTATCAGCGCGGTTATGCATTGATGTGCGCTCTGTTCGCGTTGTATACAGTTCTTGCCGTTTGGGGATTCTTTGAGTGGAAGAGAAAAATGGAATTGAAAGTTGAAAATTGAAAAGGTGAAAGGAAGGAAAATAAGAATGTTGATTCGTGAGCTATCCATTAACAGGCCGTCCTCTTTTCAATTCTCTCCGCCACGGCGGATACATTTTCAACTATTCAGAATCGTCTGGATCACTTCCACAGATTTCAACTTCCTGAACCCTGCAATCTGAAACGAAAAATAACCGAGCCATGCTTCAAGGGCCAGGGTTCTTTCCGCTTTAGGAATTGCAAGAGCCAAAAAATGATTCTTTTCCTGAGTTACTGCATCTTCGCACCAGTGAACACCATGATGCTTGTGATAGAACGGATGCATGGGTTCAACGTTAGTGAAACATCCCCGTTTGAAATCAAAAACTGAAGGTAATCTTCCGTCGTCGTCCAATGGGTCGGGAACAATTCCGGACAACTTCGCGCATTCTGCCAGAAACCAGATAGGATAGTTGCTGAGCTCCACGCTTTCATTCATCCAGTGAATTTCCTGCAACAAAAAGCGAAACAGTGCTTCATCCGGCTGATCCTGATGAACCAGTTGCTGGACGGTTTCAGCAACAAAAAAGCAGATACACGATTTTACAGGATCAATACTATTATTGGCAACCGGAAACAGCGTATTCCATTCTGTAATCTTACCCATTGAGCTATCGGATCGCTTGTAATTGGTAAATTCAATTGGAAGAAGTGGAAGTACAACCGTTCCCTTTTTCTTTTTTGCACCTTGAAAAAGAAAAGATTGAAGCCCGTGGTGTTCCGTTAAGATGCGAACAACCAAACTCGTCTCCGAGTAATCCGATTTTGAAAGCAGAATGCCCTGTTCGGTGTTTTTCATCGGATGATTGCCACTTTCCCGACTTTCTCGTCTTTTCCTTCGTTGGTTGCAGTCCAGAACAGGTATACACCACTTGCAACGTTTTCGCCCGTGAGTGTTTTTCCATTCCAGGTTGCAGTTCCTCCGTTAGAGGTTGTTTGGTAAACAAGGTTTCCTGCAATATCAGTCACTTTCACGTCGCTGTTATAGCGAATTCCCTGAATGGTAATTGTTCCTGTGTATTCAGGTTTAACGGGATTCGGGAATACCGTTGTGGTGGAGTAATTTTCGTCTTCGTAAGTCGCGTCAGTGCGCATTGAAACCAATCCAAGATCCGTTACAATGAATAGCTCACCCGTTGTGTGGTTGAAATCCATGTCCATGATATTGTTCGAAATCAATGGACTATTATCCTTATTGTATTGCGCAATCACCTCTTGACCATCGGCGGAAAGCAGGAAAATTCCTGTACTTGCCGTTGCGATCCATTTGCGGTTTCCACCGTCAATTTCAATGTCGGTAATTGGCGTGTCACCCAAAAGTTCTTCTACGTTTCCTTCATATGTTACAAGAATGCGTGATGCATCGTAAGAAGACGAACCGAAAATACCATCGCTGTTGTAAAGCACCACAAACCCCGCCTCAGTACCAATCCAGATTTCATTGTCGAAATCCACAGCAAGGGCTGTAACCACATCCGAAGGAAGGTTACCATTTCCCGCACCTGTGCGCAGAATCTGGTAGCTGTCGTCGGTTGCTACGGTTGGAGTTTCGTTATCGTTGTAACCCACTAATCCAACACCGTAAACACCAAACCACTTGTTGTTGTTGTAATCAATAGCAAGTTTGGTAGTGAACTTCGATTTCGTATCTGTTCCGGTTGGCAATGCCTGCCAGGTTCCGTCAGCTGCACGAACTTTCAACGGTGCGTTAGAGTAGCAATTACACATCCATAAGTTTCCGAATTCATCGTATTCTACTGCGGAAATGCACGCATTGTTGTTTCCTAAGGAAGTGTTTTCAATAATCGAATTCGACGCAGAATAAGAATTTGTAACGCCACTTGCATTAATCAGGCTCAACGCATCGTAGGAATAACTTCCCACAGCCATTTCGTCTTCGTTCAACGGGTTAATTGCTGCGGAACTCATGTCCCAGACATTCCCCGGCGACCACACCGGCTGATTATTCTGGTCATACAACTTCCACGTTTCCTCCTGAAAGGTATACACACCACCACGGTTATAGGCAAATGCAGTTCTGTCCAGAATACCGGCAGTTACAATCACCTTATCTTTATAGGAATTCAGGCTGAAAAACTGATCTTTCGGCGGACCTTCGGTAGTGATCATGGAATACATGTACTGATCAATATAGCGAACCAATCCGTAGTTGAAATCTGCAACCCAGCAAACGCCATTTACCTCTACGACTGCTTTTGGTGCACCGGCATTCGTGTTGTAACTTCCAATGTATTTGTACACACCGTCGTTTTCATCGTAGAGGATAATTGCGATGTCGAAAACCACCATGAAATAGTCGTTTACCACATCAAAATCAATCAATTCCATATCGAAAGCATCACCAATTTGCAATGCAAGTCCGGAATTGGTTACGCGCATAATCGAATCCCCCCCATAGCCATCTCTTTTGTACAATACGTGAAGTTCGTTTTGCTGAACACCGATTTTAGCATACGATCCAGCCGGTTGATTTGGCAATCGCGAATCCAGCACCCATTGGCTTGGATCCGCAAGGAAATTATTGCTTAGCGGAGCTTTATAGCAACCGTCTTCAGTCAACGCAAACAATGTATCCGTTTTTATGGCCGCGTCCAGAATAGGCGAAGCGCTTGATCCCGGATAATAAGTGTCTTTGATTTCGTGTTTGTACGGATCGATAACAACAACACCGAAACCTGTGGAAGCATAAACAACGCTGTTGTATGGTTCCATCTCATTGATACGTTTTGATCCGAGGATATTCGCCAGTAAAACTCCGGGAATATTGATCACGGATCCGTTGCTCAGAATCTGATCGATGTTCCCGTTTTGGTAGCCGACAATGAAGGAATTACTCCCGCTGTGGAAGACCACACAACTCACTTTGATGTCCGATAAACCGTTGGTATTGTTGTATATTTTGTATTCGTTCGCATCAATGGAATAATAGACAATTCCCGTTGTTAAAGCAGCAACAGCTGTCCCATTTCCTACCGCAACGTCAATCGCCTTGGACGCGGGTACGTGCATGCGCCATTCGCCCGTCCCGATTTGAGATCGACCAACAAAAGAAGTTAGAACACAAGCAAGGGTGAAAACAAAAATTCGAATCATATCTGGAGTGAAGTATTGCATTAACGCTTCGATTTCAAAAATATTTGAAAAAGTCGAGAAACGATTACTTTGTATGGATTGGTCGCGATCTGCCCCTACAAAAAAAGTATTTTGAATATCCGGTAAAAGGGTGTAAATTTTAGGTACATAACCGTTAAAATCAGGAATTATGAAAAAGAGCATTTCTATATTCGATTCACACGATGAGGCGGTCAGAGCACTGGAGGAACTCCGTGAAAGTGGTGTGGATATGTCCAAAATCTCATTGGTTGGACGTGCGGAAATTGTTGACGACCACATGCACATTAAGTCCAATAAACCCTTGATTGCAGCTCCATTGGCCATTGGAACCATTGTAGGTACAACCCTGGGGTTGCTAACCGGTGTTGGCTTGTTTGCCATTCCGGGACTTGGTGTTTTGTTTGGTGCCGGGGCCGTAGTTGGTGCTTTGGGAGGTTTTGAGCTGGGCGTTGCTGCCGGTGGTTTAACAACCATTTTGGTGGAGCTTGGTGTCAAGGAAAATCACGTTGTTTACGAACATCACATTCGTGAAGGCCGTTTCCTGATGATGGTGGACGGCACGGAAGCTGAAATCCACCGCATTGGTAACATCCTTGAAGGGATGCACATGGGAACAGCGATTCATTAAGCAACGCGAATTTGAGTGTGAACTCAGGAGAGAAGGGCATTCCGAAAGCGGTGTCCTTTTCTTTTTTTGAATGAGCTCGAAAAATTGACGGTTAATATTACTTTTGCGGAACTGACCGGTTCCGTAGCTTCCGCCGTGACGGATTTAGCGCACAGGATTTCGGTTCATTAAAGGCTCCGTAGCTCAACTGTATAGAGCACTGGATTTCGGCTCCAGCGGTTGGGGGTTAGAATCCCTCCGGGGTCAC
>CBIHND010000041.1:0-19079 GCA_966211245.1 uncultured Fluviicola sp.
AAAGTCAAAAGTCAAAAGTCAAAAATCAAAAGTCAAAAAGCAAAAGTCAAAATCTTCCGGTGAATCCGAACTCAAAGTTGTAAGGTATGTTACCGATCATCATGAATCGATCATTCAGTTCTTTCTCCGAATCCTGAAGAAGTGTGGTTGAGCGAATGGGAAAACACGGTCCGGCTTTCATCCAACATGGTCCCAATTGAATCCCTAGTTTCGGGTTCCAGCTCCCAAAGTCTTTGATTGTTCCTTGTTTTGGAAAAACAAAAGCGGTGTAAGTCAGAGAATTATCGATGGTTACCGGACCAAGCGCAAAACCGGTAGTTGCCGAGGTACTGAATAACCCCGGATACAATAGGCATATGCCAACTTCGGGTCCGGCGTAGAAAGCACATTTCCGAAAACCGTAACGGGGTTGACTTCCTCTACTCAATGGAAATTCCCTAAATGCGCTGAACCTTCCGGCTGCGGAATTTTCATGGCCAAATGCCAGTAACATGCTTCCGAGCCACTTGCTTTGCGATGGTCCAAAAAAAGGAGGTGAGTAAGTAATGGATTCTACAGTTGAATAATGGTCACTTTTAATCAGATCGTCCTGCGCATGTATAGCTGTGGTAAAACCGATCGAGCAGAGCAGAAAAAGTAGTTTCATAGTTGATTTGTTTGACTCGTCAAAACTAGGGAATGGGTGCGTCCTGAGTGTGGTATAAACACGTACTTTACAAACCGGAGTTGCGGAAAGCCGTACTGTAAGGGAATGAGAGAATTGTTAAAGAAATAGTGTTGCGGTTCTAACGTTTCCGTGCTTTGTTTCGTTAGGTATAAAACAATCTTGAAAAACCGCACCGCATGAAACACGTACCTCATTTTCTGGTTACACTTGGCATTTTTGCTCTGACATCTTATACCTGTATTGGCCAGCATCTTTCGGTTGGTTGGTTTCATACCTTATACAATTGCAGCGATCAATCTGTTATGTCATGGGGACTCGACTGTGATGGGAGACTTGGATTAGGTGGAGGTTCCAGAAATTTGCCGCATACCATTTCTTCGCTTGAAAACGTTATTGCTGTCCGTGGAGGAGGTTACCATTCTCTTTTTCTGAAATCGGATGGAACGGTATTCGCATGTGGAAAAAATCAGGCAGGTCAGTTGGGCAATACACAAACATCCGGGTCTGTTGTTTACCCTTCTCAGATTGGTGGTTTCAGTAATATCATCGGAATTGAAACCGGAGTCAATTCCTCTTTTTTCATTCGCGAAGACGGTACGGTCTTAGCCTGTGGAAACAATATGTCCGGTATGTTAGGAATCGGATCGAATAACGAGGAATGTAGCATACCCACAGAGGTTGTCGGATTAACCGGAATTGTAGCGATCTCATCCTACGAACTGCAAACCTTGTTCCTGAAATCAGATGGGACGGTCTGGGCAGCAGGATCAAATTTTTCGGGAATGGCCGGAATGGGGTACGTCGATTACAGCCTGGTACCTATTCAGGTTGAGGGAGTTGAAGGAATTGTTGCCGTTGCAGCAGGTAAGTATCATTCGTTGTTTTTGAAGGCGGACGGGACTGTATATGCTTGTGGTTGGAACCAAAGCGGTTCATTGGGAGATGGAACGGTGATTGATCGAACTGTGCCGGTTCTTCTTCCGGAAATCCAGCATGTGACTGCCATTGAAGCAGGGAATGAATGTTCTTTTTTTATTCTGTCCGACAGCACCGTACTCACTTGTGGACGGTTTGTTGGTATGTATACCAGTGCGGGCAGCGGGAATGTTTCAGCACCACAGCAAATTCTCGGCCTCGATCACATAACCGAAATGGGAATCGGCGATAGTCACTGGATATTTGAAAGAAACGATAGTACGTTACTCGGTATTGGTTATGATCTCAACGGTGAATTGGGAGATGGTCCGGAACTGTCAGGTGATTGGCCGGTCATGGTGCAAGGCCTATGCGGTGCGCCGATCACACTGAGTTCCGGGGATCATCAACCGTCGGGTGAATTTTCACTGGGGCCAAATCCAACAGCAGGCGAGCCCGTAATGATCTGTTCTGCTGCAAATACCCACATTCAGGGCATTGAAATCTGCTCGTTGGATGGATCCATTCTGAAAACGTTGTATCAGGAACCGGCTGCAAGTACCACTCTGGAAATGAATTACCCCGATGGAGTTTATTTGATTCGAATTTATTCTGATATGGGCGTTGATTGCCAAAAGGTTGTTGTAAGAAAAAACTGACCACGTAATTCTTACAGGGTCACTTTAGTCCATCCGGAATATCAGCAGGATTAAGTTGTTTAGTGAAATCCAAATTGAGTCTGTATTGTTCCTCGATTGTAATTGCTTTCCGAGAGTTGGTTGCAGGATTTTTACCTTGCACAGTCCATAAAAACGGATAAAACGAGATGGCCTGGTCACCTGAAATGGCAGCAACTTCAGTTTCCCAGTTTTCCCATCTGAAACCCTCGTAGAAGGCATCAAGATCACCGTTAAAGCAGAAGTTGAGGAATTCTGTATAGGTAAGCTCCAACGGTTGAAATGTAAGGCTTTCCGGAGCCCAGTAATACACTTTACCTATATCAGAACCTAAACCTCCACCGTTTAGAAGAAAAAAACCTCCAATTGCGTCATCTGCGATTAACAATATCGACATGGGATCACCAAATTCCGAAAACGTTTTTCCTTTATTCCAGTCGGGAATTGAGCGGGACAATTTTTCATTCCCGGAACCAAGAATTCTGATCCAACCATTATCGATAAGAATACCACCCGTCATATACACGATCGCACCCATTGGTGAACGCGTGGTTACCTGTGTGTGAAATAAAGCGTTGGCCGCCTGAGAGGAATCGGCGGGTAGTACTTCTACTGAATTTGAAGCTGAATCAATCCATTGTTGAACGTTGGGCCAAGCTGGTTCGTTAGCATTGATAAGTTCGGTTAAGGAGCGCATCGATTGAGCATCAATTGAAAATGAAATCAGCAAGAGACTGGTTAAAAAGAGGATTGGTTTCATGTCCCGAAAGGTACTGAAGAATACTGAAAATATCAGTTGAATAGGAGATTCTCGATTTTTGACTTTTGCTTTTTGACTTAATTAGTACCTGAAGCCAATTACCAGAATGTCATCGGTCTGACCGTTTTCACTTTTCCAGTCATCGAGGTATTCTTCGAGGAGTGGAGCATGGTTGTTGAGGTTTTTTTCTTTGATTTCAAGAAGGATTTCCTTAAACCGTTTGGTCATCATTTTCTTATCGTGTTCACCACCGAAAGTATCGGCATAACCGTCTGAAAACATGTAACAGGTATCGCCGCGATTCAACTGGATTTCATGTGCTTCGAAGCCGGCGTCTTCTTCGGTAAAGCCACCGATGGCAGTCCTCGTACCTTTGAACTCTTCAATATCATCGGCTCCTTTTCGGATGATCCACAGCGGTCGGTTTGCACCGGCGAATTCCAGCTTTCCGGTTGTTGTATTCAACGCACAAAGAGCAATGTCCAAACCATCTCGTACAGATTGATGATCTTCGGTGTGTTGAAATGCCGACTTGATTCGCTTATTGAGCAGGTGCAAGATGGTTGCCGGATGATCACTTTGCTGAAAAGCGTCCTCCAGTTTTTCCATGGCAATCATACTCACTAATGCTCCGGGTACTCCGTGTCCGGTACAGTCCACAGCTGCGATGAAAATGATGTCTCCGTGCTGATGAAAGTAGTAGAAATCTCCACTTACAATGTCTTTTGGCTGGAAGAGTACAAAACATTCTGAAAGATGGTTTCTGAACAGCTCAATGCTTGGAATTTTAGCTTGTTGAATACGTTTTGCGTAATTGATACTGTCGGTGATTTCACGGTTCTTTTCTTCCAGTTTTTCCCCCATTGCGGTTCGCTCGTAGATTTCTACCATTAGCGAGGCGTTTGCAATGGAAAGTTGTTCGGTTCGAACCGCTACTTTTTCTTCCAGTTCCTGATTCAATTTCAGAATTTCTTCCTGAGCTTTCATACGTTCGGTCATGTCACGTGCGTTCACGAAGATCATTTCTCCATGAAGCATCACGTTCCATTCCAGCCAGATATATTCGCCGTCTTCACGTCTACTTCTGTTTACGATTGACGTAGTGGGAGAGGTCCGGTGCAGATTCTCAATTTTGCGAAATGTGGCTTCTCTGTCATCCGGATGAATTAGTTCAATAAAGGGAGTTGCAAGGATTTCAGCAGTAGAATATCCGAGTGTTCTTCCAAATGCCGGATTCACGGTTTTGAAATAACCGTCTTTTCCTGCAATTCCTATGAGGTCAATGGATTGAGCGAAGAGCAGGTCCCGTTCTTCCTGAACTTTTGCTGCTTCGCGTTTTTTCTGAGCTTCCCGAAGCACCCGAACCATGGTCATTGGAAGGCTTGTTATTTTTCCTTTCAGCAGGAAATCGCTTGCACCTTCCTTAATGATTTTCACTGCGAGTTCTTCCCCGAGTGTTCCTGTAATGATTACGAAAGGAACATAAGGGAGCACTTTCGAGCAATGTTCGAGCGCCTGCAGACCGTCATAACTATTCAGTTTAAAATCCGAAAGGATGATATCCGGATCGAACTCGTTGAGTGTCTGTAGAAAGGTTTCTTTGGAATAAGCATGCCTGAATTCGCAGTCGTAGTCGAGTGTAGAAGCATGGTATTTCACCAATTCCGCATCGCTGTCGTTGTCTTCGAGTATTAAAACGTTTAATGGCTTCATATAGTTGTTAACTGACAATAGGGGAGTGATTCATCAGCAACCAGTAAAAACCGATTTCTTTGACACTCCTCGAGAATTTGTCGAAGTCTACGGGTTTAACAATGTAGGAGTTGATTCCCAGTTTATAGGTGTCAACTATGTCTTTTTCCTCTTTTGACGAGGTCATGATGACGATTGGAATACTTTTGGTTCTTTCGTCGGATCGAATACGTTTAACGACTTCAATTCCACCGATTTTAGGCATTTTCAGATCCAGGAGAATCAATTTCGGTTGATGCTCGATGTTTCGGTTTTTGTATTCACCCTCTGCGAAGATAAAATCCAGGGCCTGTGCACCATCTTCCAACCAGATGACGTTGTTCGCAAGGTTCTCTTCGCGCAGAGCAAGTAATGTCAATTCCGCATCAATCGGACTATCTTCTACGAAAAGTATATCAATGAATTCAGCTGTTTTCATAAGGTTCCGTTTTTTGAATGTGTTGAAGGATCTTTGGCGGGTAATGTGAAGTAAAAGTTTGCCCCTTCGTTTACTACTGATTC
Organism: uncultured Fluviicola sp.; assembly: GCA_966211245.1. Lineage (GTDB taxonomy): Bacteria > Bacteroidota > Bacteroidia > Flavobacteriales_D > Crocinitomicaceae > Fluviicola. The sequence continues at coordinate 5,273 of CBIHND010000041.1, forward strand.
GGCCCAGACACGGCCATTGTGTTTTTGAATTACACGCTGAACGATTGCCAGACCAACCCCTGTTCCGGGGAATTCAGATTCGGAGTGCAGGCGTTGGAAGACCCCGAACAGGTTTTCGTAGTAGCGCATGTCGAAGCCGGCTCCGTTATCCTTCACCGAAAACACGAATTCGTCGTCTACGCGTTGTGCGTTCACTTCAATTTTTGCATGTTGTTCGTGTGCAGTAAATTTGATGGCGTTTCCGATCAGGTTATTTACCACGTGTTTCATCATTTCACGATCCGCATAAACATCCGGTAAATCGCCAATGATCAATTCAACATTTCTATTCGGTTCATTCAGCTTCAGTAACTGAAATACTTCACTGAATAATCCTTTCATGCTGAATGAATTTGGGTTTTTGCTAATTCTTCCGAGACGGGAAAATGCCAGCAGGTCATCAATTAATGTTCCCATTCTGGAAACACTTCCCGTAATAATGCTGAGGTATTTTTTTCCGGAATCGTCGAGGTTTTGCCCCTGTGTTTTTTCCAGAATTTTGGCGAATCCGTCCACTGCTCTCAGGGGAGCACGCAAGTCGTGAGAAACGGAATAACTGAAACGTTCCAGTTCCTGATTCATTTCGAGTAACTCGGCAGTTCGTTCTTCAACGCGTTGTTCCAGTTCCGCATTGATTTGGGTTATAATGGCGTTTTTCTCCTGAAAATAGGCTTCGGCGATGATGTACATGGTATAATCCGTCAAAATACCCAACCCTTTGCTCAGGTTCATTGCCTTTTCCACATCACCCTTACAATCCTGAATAATGTACGGATCAAGGTAATCTTTGTACAATTTGATGAGTTCGTACCAATCCGAGTACTTGACGTTCATTTGTGCGTACATGCGACCTTGTTGAATCAGGTCTTTTGTGTAATCAGCCCATTGGTCGTTGTAGATTGCCTGGTACTGTAGTTCCTGTGACCGTTTATTTTGTGCTTCACGCTGTTCCGGAGTTTGCATTTTCAGGAGTTCGCCCCAGAACGGGTGTTCGGATAACATCTCGGTCAGTTCTTCTGTTATAACGGCTTGATAACGTTTGCCGAATTCATAACATTCCTTCAAAAGAGTGATGTCGTTTTCTCCAAAATTCGGATGAACGATCAACGGTTCAGAAAGTGTCTTTGCTTCCATATCCAGTGAAATTGCGGTCAACCAAATCCCAATGGTGACGTGGGTTTGGTAACCAGTGTGTGCTAGCGGGGATGTGGCTTCTTCACAGAAGTCGTTTCACCAATGTAATACATTATTCTTAAAAGGTCAAGTAAATGTTTGTTAAGGGTTAACAAACAATGTGTTATGCTTTCCGCCGATTTCTGCGTTCATCGGTTGGAGGAACGACAGCAACTTGTTCAGGTTGCGGTTCTTTTTTAGGTTTGGATGGATGCTGGTTATCGGTCTGTTGGTTTCTGATTCCAGGTAGTTTCGTCTCCGGGGTGTCAATTATCGGAATTTCTGTGAGCGATGGTTCTTCTTCGTCAATAATAGAAGTACCACCGGCAATAATTGCGACGCTTCCATAGACTGGGCCACATACGTGAATGTTGAAATCACCCATAACAACAGTTACAGCTGTTTCTTTAGCTTCAATAACAGGAATTGTATCGGCCGCGATCGCTGTTTCGAGAAGAGCTGAATCGATTGTTGGGGTAGAAGTACTGTCAATTGGCGCCGTACTAACAGAAATCGAATCCGTTTGTTCCTGAGCGAAAATGAAATCGTAACCGAAAACGTCCTGCCCGAAACAGACCAGAAGGACAGCTAAAAATTTCTGCCAGAATGGAATTTCGAGAATCAATACCTGTCGGTCAATTTCAATTCGAATCCGATCTACCTGATGTCTGTAGAAACGCCCGCAGATTTGTTCGTTTTTGCGTTCCTGAATGTAGGAGGTGATTTCCTCATCGGTCTTGTTGGAAAAATCCACGACGCTTTTCATGCACGACTGACAGAATCTTCCGACAGAATCGATGTCCATGTTGTTCCAGTCTTCTGAACAGGGATTGGTGATTTGTATTTTGGCGATGTGTGAAGACATACGATTGATGAATGGTAGATTTGTGCTGAATTATTTGCCCCAAACAATATTGGATGTTACTGTTTTTGCCCCGTAAAGTTCTTCAACGAGCTCAGGGTATTTTTTGATTGTGTCAAACGGAATGAAATGATCAACCGCTATAAAATCCAGACCAACTTGTTTAATCTGGTCAGATTCCTTGAATTTTAAAATTTCGACTTTTCCGTTGAGCGATTCTCCTTTTTTCAAAGGAAGAATTATCGGATAAGTTGCATTGCACATGATGTAAGGAAAGATCTTATAGTCGTCAAGATCGGTGACCAGGTGATAATCAAGACCGTTACAACTTGATGTCAGGTAATGGAAATCATGATCCGAATTATTCGTTACCGTATAGCTGATTTCTACCGTGAAGTTATCACCGAAAGATCTTGTTTTTCCAAGCGTGTATTCGAATTCAATTCCTGTATTGGGAATGGAATGAATCTTTTTTTCCTTGCTTATATAGGTTTGAACGACAGGTTTCTGTCCCCTGATTTTAGTTGACTGTTCACAACTTAATGAAAGGCCGGTGACAACAAGAATAAGGCAGATTGAGAGGAATTTAGATGAGGTTAGCATAGATGTGATTTGTTCTGTTGTATTACGATTGGTTTTCTTGCAAGATGAATAACGAAAGAACTGTACAGCTTATTGGATAATAGGTTCAATAACGGGTTTAAATTTCATGAAATAATCCCGGATATTTCAGCTCAACAAAAAAGCAACACCTTGCGATGTTGCTTTTTTATCGTATATAACGGAAATTACGAAAGCCGTGTTATGTCCAAAAGCATCACTCCCTGGTTGTTTTCATAGTGCTTTTCCGCATCGTTGGCGAAACAAACCAGTTCTCCTGTTTTCGGAGGTGAATAATCTGAATGCATCATGCCTATTTTGAAAAAGGAACTTTCTTCCTGATCAATGCAACCGACCAGCGCAAACCATTTTTCACCCTGCATCCGTTTGTATGAACTGAACATGTTCAGGACAATATTGGAGAAACCATCAGCATTGGTAACCTGCTTCACCAGTTTGCCATCGCTCCAGACCTGTTCTTTCGGACTTATTTCGAAACGATAGAAATTGCCTTGTTCCAACACGATGCCGGTTGAATTCCAAAACTCGCGGGCTACAATTTTTCGGGTAACCTTTTCTCCGATTTCCAGTCTTTTCATGTGTTCCATGATTTAAGAGCAAATCTATTTGGTGTTTCGGTTATCGATCCAGTCAGGATTGGACAAGTGACTCTGATTTGCAACGCGGTCACCGTGAGCTGTAACCAATTCGCCCCTTCCTGTCTGCGGATCGATTAAATCGCTTCTGAACCAATTTGCTTTTCGTTGATTCGCCGGCAAATTTGCTTCCGTAGGTGGACAAATGTGCTGTACTACGGCCTGTCCTAAAATCTTCATGAGCGGGAACTTTGTCACGTCGGACATGTCAATTTTCGACAGCTGTTCGTCTGTCAATTCATGGATCCAGTCAGCCATTTCATTTGGTATTGACTCCAGCGATAAGTCGGGTAATTTTTTCATTGCTACCTGATCCAGCGATAACTGGTATCTTCTGAAATCGATGCCGTCCAACAGTCCGCTTCGAAGCATATCCACCTGCATTTCACTTGCATCTTTGCTGGCTTCGTCCATTACGTAGTTTAACCAAAACAACGCATCCGGTCCTTTGGGGTTCTCCACATCTTTTGGATCAACAAACCGGAACAACGTGGATGTCCCGAAACTGAAAACGGTTAACTCGTTTGTTTTATACTTGCCCTTTCCATCGTAAACCAAAGCTTCCAGTACAGCTGCTCCGACAGGATTGTTGTAACTCGTGGTTCCACCATCGACAAAGCGCTCGAATGGTGCAAAGTAAGTTGGCGCCGACATGGTAGCTTCCATCACACCCCGGAGCAAAACATCTTTGTAGGTTCCTTTGGTTTCATCACCGACTTTAAAGCAAGTGAAAAATGTTTCTTCACCTGCCGCAATATCTTTAGAGGTAAAGAGCATGTCCAGCCCCGAATGATCGTTTACGTTTTTAAGCGTATCGTCACCCACAATGGTTTTCAGGAGCTTTCGGTAGTTTACTTTGTCGAATGCCGGAGGATTGTAAAATCTACTTGCCAGCATATTTCGTTGAGTAAACACTTTAGAGACTAATTGCTCGTATAGCGTCTCAATCTCCGCGGCACTTTTCTTTTTTGTAATCAAACCGCCGATAATTGCACCTGTTGAAGTTCCCGCAACCATATCTGCCCATTCGTAAATAGGTGAGCCGGCCAACTCTTCTAATTTCTTTAGAAGCTGGATGGTAAATATGCCGCGCATTCCGCCACCGTCAATGCTGATGAGGATTTTGTTGTTTGCTCCAATCTTTAAATTTTCACGTGCAATTTCTCTTTTTGATTTTGTCGCCATAGTCTCTGAATTAGTAGAAATAATGATTGGTCGGGAGAAGCTATTCAGCTGCGTTTCAAACGATTTGGCCTGTGAATAGTGGTTGCCTCCAATCAATGTCAGTGCGAATCAAGTGATTTCTATTGAGACTATCAAGCGTATAAATACGGTTTTTTCATTGCGGAAAACCGCAAATTGTGGCATTCAACTCCGCAGATTCGTTATTAATGCTATAAATGGTTATTCATCTTTTTCACCCAGATTACCGTTTGAAGGGCCATTGATGACTTTTCCCAGAGCGGTAAAACGTGAACCGTGCGCAGGACAATCGAATGTTTTTTCGCCGGAATTCCATTGTACGATTGCTCCCAGGTGCGGACAAATGGCGCTGCAACTATGGAGGTTTCCCTGCTCGTCTCTAAAAACTGCGAGTTTTTTCAGGCCTTCGCGCAGAACAGCCCCTTCTCCGGGTTGAAGCTCTTCCAGTGTTTTCTTATCGCCGGGCGTAAACCAATCCGCGTATTGACGAACCATATTTCCTACTTCCTTCAGGTAATCGCCAGGTGCATGAACTCCAGGGTGACGGGATGGATCAAAGACATTGGCCCATTTGTTCTCTTTTCCCAGAATGAGGTCTGTGATTAACATTGCGCCGATTGCACCATTGGTAATTCCGTTGCCGGAATCGCCGGTAATGATAAATGTGGTTTCGCTTCCCGGGTTTTTACCAATGAATCCACATCCGTCCACGGTATTGATTACTTGTCCCGACCATTTTGTTTCAATGCCGGTAACGGATGGAAAATGTTCTTTAGCCCAATTTTCCAATCTTCGGTAACGTTCTTCTGCAGTGATTTCTTCCCGGTCTTCCTGACCCGTTTTGTGGTCTTCGCCACCAACAATCAGGTAATCGGATTCATCCGGTCCTTCTTCCAGTCGAACATAATGATACGGTTTTTGTACCCAGGGAACATCCTGATCTCCGGTATCCCACCAAAGCGAGAAGTCGACGCTTCCTTTCGGAATTTTCGCGGCAATTGCATAGGTTCTGTAGGGCCATTGCCGGGTATGCGTAATGAGCGGTCCGGCGACAGGTGTGTTCGTCGCCAGAACAATCTGTTTGGCATTCACCGTATATCCGTTTACCTGCACGCTGTTTTCGGTAAATTCCTTTGCCTTTGAACGGGAGAAAATCTCTCCGCCATTTCGAAGCACTGCATCTGCAAGCTGATTCAGAAAGAGCAACACATGAAACTGTGCCTGGTCTGCGAGGTGAAGACAACGTTTGTTCTTACCGTCTGAAAAACCGGGAATGTGATCGAGTAATTTCGTTGCTAACCCAATCCGGTTGGTGACTTCGAATTCCTTTTCTATGGTGTTGTCATCGTCAGATGGATGTGCAAACAAATAGCCGCTCACCCGTCTGAAATGACAATCGATATTTTCCTGCCTGATTAGCTCTTCGATCCAGTCTATTGCCGTTTTGTGGGCGTTTGCAATCAGGCGTGCGCTTTCTTCATCAAAGCGAGATTCGAGATCTGCATATTGCGTATCCAGTGAGTAGGTAAGGTGCGCCGAAGTTCTTCCGGTTTCACCGCTACCGATTTCTCCGTCTTCTACTACAATGACTTTTTTGCCTTTTTTCAGCAGTTGCCAGGCCGTCATCAATCCAGCGATCCCGCCTCCAACAACCAAAACATCTGTTTCCATGGGTTTAGACAATTGTTCAAACGATTGTCCACGTTCTTTATACATCCAAATGGGAATAGTATTCCCTGATGTTATCTCATCAAACTGGTCCTCCTTCTTCATATCCACAACACTTAACCAATAAGCTGTAAGTTAAGGAAAATGGATTTCAGGAGGAAACAGGATTATGAAAATTTGGGAAGGGGAAGAATGACAGACTCATTCTCATTTCGTTCACACAGGAATCGGGATTACTCTACAGCACTAATCTCCATGGATCCGTTTTTTGTCCAACCATGCATATCAGTGGCGCTCCACTGGCGTACCATTGGCGGATACGTTGCCTGAAGTTCTTTGGATTCGAACGTACAGGTGTTTGCCGTTTTGTAGAGCTTGGTATTTTCCCATTTCCCGTTATTGACAATTGCCGGACCAGTAACATCCAAAACAACAGTTCCCTGCAGGTTGTGTTCGCTGTAAATCACCAGGCGCATTCCGGGTGGAACGGTAAGTCCGTCGAGTGTATTGTTGTCGTTTCCTGATTCCTTGAGCACAGCGCTTAGCGTGTCGTAGCGGCCGGCCGGCAGAATTTCGGAGTAGGCATCGTCCACATAAATCTCGGAACTGCGGAAGCTGAATTTGTCCTCCATTAGTCGTCCGCTGAAATGAACGCTGTGCGTAAGAACGTACCGTTCCTGAGCTTCCTTTTCTTCCTTTTCCTGTTGAATCCGGGCCAATTCCTCTTCAGCTTTTGAAATCTGACTGTGTGGATACACATCTTCCCAATGTCTCAATGCTTCCTTGTAATAGAGAATGGCCTTCTCGAAATCTTTTGCATTAAATCGGGCATCACCTGAACTCACATTCTGACGATACAGTTCTTTGTGCGTTTCTTCCGACACAGGTGGAGCAGGAAGTTCTACTTTCACCGGGATCCTGCTATCGGGCAGTTGATTCACCGTTGTTCCGACTTTCGTTCCAAATTCCCGAAGAACAGGTCCTTGCGCTTGTGCGGTAATACAGCAAGTAAGAACAAAAAGAAGAGTAAATGCATTTTTCATCGTTCCGGGATTGAATCAGACGGCAAACTGCAACAAGGATTGTGCCAAGGGGGATGGGAAGAGTGCAGAGTGAGAGTGAGTGAGAGAAGAGTGAAAAAAGGATTATAGTTTCGAGTATGTTCCATTTGCCTGAATCTGAAATTCAGAATTGACTTTCTGCTTTGGGATATATCCGGTATTCTCGTAGAAAGTAACCTTTAAACTGCTCGAAATGGTAAAGAAATAGGAATGTAAGAACTCATCGTTCTCATCGTTTAGGGAAGTGAATTCATTCTTGTTGTTTTGGATGATTATAAAATAATCTCCGGTTGATTCCTCAATGGGTTCAGCGCTTACCACGAATAAATGGAGGTTGCTTTTTTTTGTGTTCATTTCGTAGACATTTTTAATCGTGCGCCCATCCATCGATTGCTCTATTGATGATTTTAATTTTTCATCCTTTTTTAAGGAATAAAGGGGGAATTCCGAATCACAAACATCACAATTCACAGTTCGATCAGTGTATTCGCAGAATTTCCATGCTTTCCACATATCAAATGGTAACTCGCATTGCGAAGCTTTCTTCAGAGGTTCGGATGAGTATTGGACAAGGTATCGTTTGTAATTCAGGTATAGGTTACCATCCATTACAATGGCATAACCACCTTCAAAGAAACAGCTCCAGAATTCGGAGCTTTGATCGCCCTGAAAATCTACAAAAATGACTTCCATCTCACTACCTAATTCTTCGTCGTAAGCCAGTTGGAAAGCTGATTTGTAATAATCACGTTCGTATTTTCGTCCAAAAAAGCTGTTGGTTTTTATCTTTTCGCGCTCAATGGCCAAACCCAAATCATTGATGTAAATCGAGTCAGTAGATAAGCGGATCGAAAGATCTTTGAATTTTTCTCTAACCGTTTGCTCAGAAACTTCCGGGATATCGGTATCTCCAGTTTGTTGGAAATAGGATGATCGAAAAGTAAATTCTTCTTTTTTGGAGATTTTACCTGCGGTGTGACCTTGTGTTTGTTCGGTATTACTATTCTGATCGTCTGATGATTTACAGCCAAAAATCAAGAATGCAAGGATGCCGATTGTCCATGAAAATACGTTACTCATATTGAATTAGTGTTTAGGACAGTGGTGATCAAATTAATCGTTTTGTAAGTCATTCTTTACAGTGATACTATTCTCTTGTGAGTTTAATCCAGTCGTTGTTTGTCCCTTCTCCTCCGAGACCTTTAACGTATAGTTCACCTTTTTCCTCTTTCAGATAAAAAAGTGGATTTTCTGTATCACACGATTCTTCACTCCCTGTAAAATACAATTCCAGAACCTGACCTTTCTTTTCCGCTTGGTATATTCCATTACAGCGGATTGGCTCGTGGTACGTATTCGTTTCCAATTGGACATTTTCATTGGTAATGGTAAACGTGTAACCAATCCTTGCCATTCCTGTGGTAGTTGCTTCTGTATCTACACCAGCGTAAAATACCCCCTGATATTTTGTTTCAATAGTGTTTGTTTCTTCCGATTCTACTGTTCCCCTAACGGATTTTCTTTTTGGTTGTTTACTCAGGATTCGGGTGAACTTTCCTTTTTCAATATCAATAGTGTATTTATTGTAGCTGTTAACAAAGGTTCCGGATTCGTCATCTTCCACCTCCATTGTAATCAGGAAGTTGTTTTCAATCAGAAATAAAGTTGTTTCAACAACCAGAGCTTCACCGTAATTATCTTCTTTGTAGATCAGAATAGAATCCTGAATTGCTCCATTTTTCTCAAGAAATAAATACGAATAATAGCCGGGTACCGCGTTTGATTTTGGCGCTGGAAAGTTTTTGATGTACAATCGGTCGGATTCATTTTTAAACAGTTCGCGGATTTTATTGTTATGATTTATTTCCGTGTAATCATACGTTAATTTCGACCAGATACAGCGTTTGTTATAGTCGTTCACTTCCGATTCCGAACGGCCAAAAAAATCACCGTCAATGACACAGTTTTCATTGATCTCGTCAACGATGCTTTCGTTTCTCAACATTGAATCCCCAAGCGTAATTTCTGATAAATCGGAAGAACCTTCGGTTTTATCGGCAGCACACGAAAAGACAAAAGGAAGTAAAAGAATGAGTGTGAATAGTTTATTTTTCATGGATCTCAATAATTTTTGATCGAGCTATATTTCCATTGTGTAAATGACTGTTATGTAATGCACCGCCCGGTTGAGCACCCGTCAAACCACTAAAATAGGGTTTATTACCGATTAATATTTCTGTAAAATGAATCATTCGAAGACAGGATTTTATCACGATCACAACTGCAAAAAGAAAAAGTATAAACCTAAGTGTGAGTTTGAGAGCGAGTGTGGAGGGAGCGAAGACACGAACCGTTCGAAGCCAGTGGTTTCATCACACTCAAAACTTCACACTCAAAACTGCAAAAAGAAAAAGTATAGGAGTGTAAGTGTGAGTTTGAGGGCGAGTGTGGAGGGAAAAAGAAAAAGCGAATCACTATCGTAATTCGCTTTTTCTTTTTGTGCGCTCTTCAGTACACAAGTCGAACCAAATACATCTTAGATAGTTATTTGCTATTCATATTTAATTGCAATTGTTTCAGCAATTCTTCTAATTAAGAATAAGTATGGGATAAGTAATTTGTTGTTTTTTTCGGTTGGTAAGATAACTTTGTTTTCTCTACTTTCTCTAATATGAACGAGCACATTTCTAATCTTATCAATGCGGTCAATCATGGATTTTAATATATCCTTGGGTGGATTTTTCGCTTCTTTTTCGTTATTAATTATAGCGTTTATAATAAACCCACCATCAAATTCTAAATCTTTTGAAAAGTACTCATGATTTGCTAAAACTTCATTTTTGATATCTGAATAAGAACAGTAATCACAAACAAGTTTTTCAAGTTTTTGCCGATCATCATTTGTCTTGAAATAATTTTTGAACTCCTCAACAAGTATTTTACTATACTCGTTTGAGTTGTTTATTATATCTGGATTTTTCACAATATTATTTAAACTCCTTTTTAAACCTTCATTAAGATAATAATAGGAGCAATATTCAAGTACTTGATAATAGAATATATATTTCATTCTAATATTTGCTGTTTCCAGTGCAATTTGAAATAGATTGAGTAATACAGGCTCAATATTTACTGTATTAATATGTTCAGGAAATCCAGTACTTTTAAAATGACAGAATTCTTCATATTTCTCTTGATCATGAATCGGTAAGTGAGTTAGTATAGTAGGCGATTTTCGGTCATAGAATCTCATATAGAAATTTATTGTTTTAGTAAATTCCTCATAATTAACTATTTGATCAAGATTCCCCTCTAAGTAAAATGAAATTGGTACTCTTTTGCTGAAAAAAGCTTCTTCAGTTGGTTTTTTGTCAGATTTATAGAAACTTCGAAATAGTCTTAAATTTCTATACCTAGTTTCACTAGCTTCTTTAACCTCCCGGAATCCGACAGCAATTTTTTTTAGAATATCGGATGGGGTATCGAAGTATGCGTTGAAGGTTTCCGAGTTGTAAGTAATTTCGAACTTCCGCCCAATCACGGCTTCAGAATCTTGAATTGGGCCATATATGAATTCAAATTTGTTTTCTTTCAAATGTTGAATTGCCGAAAATTGTTCTGGCAAAAGAATATTTTCGAAACTTGATAAATCTTCATTTTTATCGAATCTACACATGAAGGTGTCATCATTCCACATGTTCAATATATTGACGTGATCTGTTTCTTTGACGATCTCGATTGCAGGATTGTTTTTTTTAAAGTTTTTCATTTCGGTAATTATTAGCCAATTTATATGACCGATGGGACATTATTTTTGAATGGTAAAACTATTTTTTTGAAAATTCATGTACAACGGTATAAATACGGTATTTCTTTTGCGGAAAACCGCAGTTCTTGAATGAAAACCTTCTAAGTGGGATCTGCCACACTCACTATTCAAAAGAAAAAACGGCGAAGTGTGAGTTAAGAGCGAGTGTGGAAGGAAAAAGAAAAAGTTAATTTGGCTAACTTAGAGTTCAACGATACTATTCATATGAATACCACATTGAAAGGAAATCAACTTGAAAAGCGATTATATCTTTTGTTATTAGACTTGTTGAATAATGATTTGTATTATCTAAATCGTAAACGGAGTCAAGTATTTGAGAAGAAAGGGTACTATTCTGCTTCTCGGGAATCAGAAATCATATTTGATGTTACAATAGAATCATGTTTACCTGGAGCATCTGATTTCTCCGTATTACATGTATTTGAGTGTAAAAATTTGGAAAAGAATGTTACTGTAGATGATATTGAAGAATTTTCTTCGAAGCTAGATCAAGTTGGTAAGCACAATACTAAGGGTATTTTGGTTTCAACAAAAGGTTTTGCTTCTGGAACAAAGCGCTTTGCGAAAAACCTTAAAATTGCCCTGCTACTAGTTAAAAGTAACAATGATCTCGAATGGGTAAACTATCGAAAGAATGGCAAAAGAGTGACAGAAAATATAGAGCATGAGAGCACTGAACCCTTTTTAGCATATAGTAATGGAAAAACTCTTAACAATGTTGCCGATTTCCTTTTAGCAGAAAAAGTCATTGATCTATACATCCATTCTGATAAATATCTGGAAGTGCCTTTTAAATCACACGATGATTTGGAAAGAGTTATTTCTAAGATGTATAACTATGATATTCACGATCATTTTTGTCTTAATACTGATAAGTTATGTTCATTCATAAAAAAACATTACGGAGCTAGTTTTGATTTTGAAACACCCTTAGGAGACGTTCTGGGTAAAATTGAGTTTGATCCTTTGAAAATTAGTGTAAACCCAGATCTTATTGATTCACGATTTCGATTTACACTTTGTCATGAGGTTGGTCATTTGATTTTGCACAGTAAGCTATTGAAAGAAAAAATTGACAAGCGAGAAGATACCGAACGCTCCTTGTCAATGGAATACAGTGTTTCAGAAAAGAATACAATGCGAATGGAAATTCAAGCAAATCAATTTGCCAATCATTTATTGTTGCCTCTGAACAATTTTAGGTATCAGGTACAGAGATACTTTAAGGAAAATAACATCAACAAACCTAGGCTATATTTAGATGAACAACCAGTCAATAAACGGTTGGTCTATAACCTGATTGAGAGTTTAAGCCTTAGATTTGGCGTTTCGAAACAGTCGGTAAAAATTCGTTTAGTCCAACTGAATCTTTTAGAAGACAAGACAGACTACTCGCTTCAAAAAATTATTAAGAATATGCAGTTTTAATCTGATGATAGAATCAATGTAAACAGATTTTTAATTATTCTAACCATTCAAAAAGTTGAGGGTCTTTATTCAATTCTACGGCAAACTTTTCTTCAGGTTTAATTCCGAAATTTGCCAAGGGTAGTGGAATATTACGAATCATTCGGTATTCCGTAAAGTAATTATGAATAATCCATTCTTCTCCAAATTCAGCAATAGCATTGTAATATAAAAGGACCTGTTCGTGATCTGTCAACTGAGCCCGCAATGTTCTCAAGTATTCTAATTTATCTTCATGAGGGATAAGCTTTTCATCTTGCTTAACAACGTAGCTAACAGTCTGATAAAGATGTCTGTAATAATGACCTAAGACAGGCATATGTCCCGAATAAGGGCGATAACTTTTCGCTGTAGTAGCACTCCCAAGTCCAGAAAGAGCGATTTCCGTAGAGAAATGATTGTTTCGATTCGCTTTATGAGTTCTGTTTACCCTAGTAATTTCTTCTTTTACTTTATCAAAAAGTGCCTCTTCAAATTCATCATTGTTAGTCATTGCATTTGTTACATGATCGTAATTAGAACTAACCCCAGCATAAAAAAATATATAAGCCAACTTGGTAAGCTCGATGTCCGAATAATCTCGGGACAACGAGTTTTCTCTTCTTAGTTTATCATAGGTTTCTTTAGTCAGGAAAAACGAATACCGAAATTCTCGATACATCGATTCAAATGCTTTTCGCTTTTCAACTTTTTTTCCATTGTAACCAGCTAAAGAAATTTCGTCAACAGTTTCTTTGTGAAGTGCAAGAAGCTGATAAAATCTACTTTCGAATCTATTAATCTTGTTATCTCGATCTTGCTTGCTAAACTGATCACGAGTCATCTCGTTTGCTTTTATTTGCTCCTTCAGTGCAAAATAAACTAGTATTGCTCCCAATAATCCAACAAGGGGAGATGTAATACCTCCGATAGTATCGCCTATTTCTCCTGTATCTTTGAATTCTCTTAGCTGAACAAAAAGCCATGGAGAGACTATGATTAACAATATTCCAGAAATAGTCACAAAAATTTTTAGGGTTTCTTTTATACTGGTTGATTGGCTATTGTTCTCCATATGAATAGTGTGTTTATCGTGCAATATAGCCTTTTATTTCATCGGCTCGAACCTCCTGCCCCATAAGAACAAAAGGTCACAGAAGACTTTCATCCTCTATGACCTTACTTGTGCGCATGACTGGACTCGAACCAGCACATCCGTAGGAAACCACCCCCTCAAGATGGCGTGTCTACCAATTTCACCACATGCGCA
>CBIHND010000042.1:0-14618 GCA_966211245.1 uncultured Fluviicola sp.
AAATCGGATCAGTGATCTTCGCAACGTCTGCTCCACCACTTGATGGGAAGTAGTAATTATGCTGTCGGATTTCTACTGAGATTCCCCATTTCGGGATGAGTTGTTCGTTGTCCTGAGCTATTGTTACCTCAGAAGCGACCGAATCCAGAAGCGTTCCATTGTTATTATCGTAACGGTAAATTACCCAGTTCGCCGAATCAATTTCACCGGATTGATAGTTACGGAACTTGCATTCGAAGTAACCTCCAACCACGTTGAGCGGGTCAATGATTTTTACATTAATCGGACCACCTCCCGGCGCATATTTCAATTCATCAAGAAATCCGTTTGCAACAATACTTTCCTCACTTTCCGGATCCAAATTCAAGTTCAGTCCGCCGTTTCCTCTACCGTCCAGGCGAGTAATAGGTGGCTGAAATCCGTAATCAGCGTAATGTGCTGTTCCGTTTGCTTCCGGATTCGTAGCATGCGGAATGACTTCAACAGGCTTGATCTCACCGATTGCGGCCTTTCTACTTGGGAGGAACGGTATTTTCTGACCTGTTAATGCGTTTGGATCAGTCGGGTCGTATGTTTCGTAGTTATTGTAAGCGTATGAAATCGCCATGTAATAGTAGCGTTTGAAATTCACCAAACGACGATCTCCGGTTGCGAATAAGTCTTCGGTAACGCGGAAGGAATGTTTGATTCCGGTGTTTTCTCCATCTACTTTTTCAGTTGGGACACTCGCCTGCAAATCATCGTCGTATTCAAAGTTGATGATTCGTTTTACATCGTCTTTGATATCACACTGCGCTACCAGTCGAGCTTTGGTTGGATCAGTCAGATCGGAAGAACTTACCCCTTTCGTTTTCAACTGATAAATCATGTATCCCTGAAAACGGTAATACTTGTCTGCATTCGGGATAGATGTTGAAATGAACGGATCGAATTCCTCGTAACCTTCATTCACGTTATTGGATGGATTTGTGTTCGAGATATACAGAATTGCTTCGCGATTCAGTTCCTGGGCTGTAAGATCCGGTGCATGCGGGCCTTCAAGAACACGGAAGCAGTTTTCAAACAATGCCTGAGCTTTGTCATCCGCTCTGCGCAATGATTCCACGGAAGAGAACGGATCACCACCGGTTGCATTTCGAGCCCAAACCACCCCAACAGTAATGTTATTCACGGCTCCGGGCATCAGGATGAATGGTCCGGCAGATTGCAGGAAACGTCTGTCGTAAGGAAGGTTATTCGCTGTTTGTTCTGTCCAGTAAGGTTGAGGGACTCCGCCGGTTCCCCATCCAAGCGGATCGGTATCTCCGGGGAACATGAAATCACACGGAACATTCGGATCGGCTGTTGGATCTGAAATGTGCGCATTTCCTCCATAATAGAAAGGCGTGTTGTCTTTCCATCTTCCGCGAAGGAAATTGTAATAATCGGCTGCTGCGGTTGGATCAGTTTGAGCCGGATTCGCTCCACCTCCGACATTTACATAATACAAAAAGCGACGCATTCCGAAACGCTCGTTGTCAACGATTCCATCGCCATAACCAATTCCGTTGAGTGCTTCGTTGTTACCGATTCCATATGCATTGTCGAGGTTGTCGTTATCCTGATAGGGTCCTTCGAAGAAGTCCACTCCAACGGATGGTGGATTATTCCCATATCCTTTGAATCCCTGGTTGTCGCCATCGTACGAATCTCCGTTGTACACATATCCCAAACCTCTGTTTACGTCACAACCAACATAATCGTCGAACGGATCACCGAGTGCAGCATCAATGAAGACGCCGAAATATGTGTTGTAAAGGGTTTGCGTTCCGCGGTTGATCAACTCGTAATTGTAAAACGTCATGTTGTTGACGTCATCGTTTGTTGCGAATGAAAACGCCTGAGCATGAATCTCCATTCCAATCGGATCGGCTCCGGTTTCGGTATGTACGTTTCCTTTATCGTTCATCACCCACCACAGGTTGTGGTCACCGTACAGGCTTACTCTCCGGTCGGTTTTACAATCTTTAGCGTTATCCAGATCGTACCATGGATAGTCACCGTCCTCGTAGTTGTAATCACCATCACCGTTGCGGTCAAAGAACGGAGCAAGGTAGTAATCCTGTCCCTGCGAAACATCTCCGTGAGCGGGCCAGTTTTTAACGATATCCGGAATGGTATAATTCGGGAAGTTGGTTTGTTGAAGATTCGTTCCGTTTTGCTGATCGAGTACTCCTGCAGCGTACCATGCATTGAATTCCGCGACTTTATCTTTACTGGTTACAAAGTGCTGATCGTACTTCAGACATTCGGAAGGATCGATTTCTGCATTGTTGATGGAAAGTGGTCCTGTCCAGTAGTCCGCTCCGTCGCGGTACCGAAGTGCAGCCAGTTTGAGTTGTCCGTTTACATCTGTTCCTCCAAGCCAGAGCGCTGAAGTAAAGAGTGCGTTGATTCCGGAATTCTTTGGAACCTCGTAGGTAGAAAGGTTCGCACCGGGAATTTGCCACAGGTTCCCTGCGGTGTGAATCATTGCACGAACGTTATTGTAATCAAGGAACGTAGTTCGGTTTGGCGGAGCGCAATTTGCACCTTTGGAAGGCGCCGTGATAATTGGCTTTTTACTTCCCAGATAAGGTTGTGCGAATGAAGTGAAAACTAGTGTGAAAAAGCAAGTAGCAACCAGGACTTTCATATTCAACTAAATCGAATGAGCCGTGAAGTTACGAAAGTTGTCGAACATCCGGTGGGATCGCCGGGGTACTTTAGGGATACGCTATAAATATTTGGATGCTTCCCGACGTGCTAACCCACTGATTGGATGTGTTTCCAGTAAATGTTCAACGGCTTTCGGGTTGCTTTTTGAAAGTTGACGCAACGACCAGCCAATTGCTTTTTGAATGAAGAATTCTTTGATGGGAACCAAAAATACAATGACAGATTCCAGGTGTGCAACGTCGGTTTCCTTTCCATACTTGAGTTGATAGATCAGACAGGAGCGTTGGAGCCACATGTTCCCTGATCCTAACCAATCGTCAAAAACCAGGCGACTATAGTCTTTGTATAGTTTTGCCCATTTACCGAGGTAATTTGAAGCAAGGGCATCTACACTGTCCCACCAGGATTTCGTTGCAATGAGTTGTTTCAATTCAATGGCATCCTGAACATGAATCCAGTTTTTTGGCCAGGAATTCAACCAATCAATTGCGAAATACTGAAATTCACGTTCTTCCTTTTCCCAAAGCGCATGCATCAGGTTCCATCGTTCCTCACGATCGTCCATGCTTTTCAGCGATTTGATAAATGGCAATTGAATGTTTCTTCGTGTTTGGGCATCCATTCCGAAATAACGGAAATGATTCTTCATGTAGGCTTCGGCCTGTATCGCTCTGGCAGGTTGAGCCGCGTTACGTAAATCACTTTCCAATTGAAGAATAATGGAATCTATTTCACGCATTAAAACTGGGTTTGAGTTGTCTATCAATCGATTAAAATAAAAATAAGTTGTTTCTATGCAGTAGTTGAGGCATAAAAAAAGGGTTGACGAACCGCCAACCCTTAAAGTTGCACGTCTGTGCAGCCGTATGATTATTTAATCGGTTTGAATGTTCCTATACCGGGTTACATCGATTAAAATGCATTGTACTGGAATACTTTTCTCAGGTCATCGTTTGAATCGATGGTAGCATTCAAATCACGTAATTTACCATCTTTCAAGCTGTAAACCAATGCATGAATCTTAGGGAATTCACCTTCTCTCCACGAATCCTGGATGAATGAAATTTTAGCAACATTCTTCGCCTGTTCAATGGCATTCAATTCAACCAAACGATCCGAACGTTGTTCTTCATTGGTAATTGCTTCCAGTTCCTGCTGGTATTTATTGTAAACGTTTTTGATGCTTACAAGCCAGTTATCCAGGAAGCCGAAGCTTTGATTACTCATGGCTGCATTTACACCACCACAACCGTAATGTCCGACAACAAGAATGTGACGAACTTTCAGGTATTTCACTGCGTAATAAACCACACTCAACACATTCATGTCTGTATTGATTACCTGGTTCGCAATGTTACGTTGAACGAAAATACTTCCCGGAGGCATGTTCACGATTTCGTTTGCCGGTACGCGGCTATCGGAGCATCCGATCCATAAGTATTCAGGTTGTTGTCCTTTTGCAAGGTTTTCAAAAAAAGTCGGATCTTCTGAAATTTTCGCTTCGATCCAGGCCTGGTTTCCTTCAAAAATGTCTTTCATGTTTATTTTTCTACTAGTTGAATTTGTATGTTTCTTGTTTTTGCTCCTTCCATAAAGGTAGTTATTTGGTCCTCAATATCGGATGCAAAGTGTGCAGATTTCAATTTGTTGATAATCACACTTGTATTGGGTTGAATTCTTCTCAATGCACGCATCAAACTGTATTTATTGAGGAAGCTAACGTATTCGAAGAATTCGATTTCCACAGCGTTTCCCCGTTTTCTGATGCGGTACGCTTTCTTGAAAAAGTTGGCTCCTTCGACAGAACGATGACCAACATATACCAAAAGAAAAGTGATCCCCATTCCAATCCCTATCCCGATCAATAAGTCGGTAAAGATAATACCCGCAATGGTACTTATGAAAATCAGGAAAACCACCTTGCCTTCCTTGTACATGGATTTGAACAAACTTGGTTTTGCAAGTTTATAACCGACAACAAACAGAATCGCTGCAAGTGTTGCATACGGAACGTAACTGAACAAGGAAGGGAAGAGCAGAACACTTGCTGCAATCAAGGCACCGTGAACAATTGTTGATGTTTTGTTCAGTCCGCCTGAGTTGACGTTTGCAGAAGTACGCACTACAACCTGAGTTACCGGCAATCCGCCGAGTAACCCGGAAATACTATTCCCGATCCCTTGTGCAAGCAATTCGCGGTTACTATTCGTTCTGCGTTTCTTCGGATCCAGTTTATCGGATGCATCTACACTCAACAGGGTTTCCAGACTGGCAACAATCGCAATGGTAAACGCCACCAAAATGGTGTCGAATGTGAACACCTTACTCCAGTTCGGGAAAGTGAATAATTCTGTTGGAGATTTACCTGCAATTCCAAGATCTACACGATGTTCAGGTACCAATTGGAACGATGTTCCCTCAAAACCGATGGTAAATCCTATTCCCATTACTACGGCTAGCAAAGGCCCGGGTACAAAGCGAAGAAAGGTACTTTGAATGAACTTGCGTTCCCAGATAATCAGAAACAGGAGTGTAGACACGGAAATAATCAGTGCCGAAGGTGTAATGTAATTCAAGCTGTTTACCATTTCGGAAAAGGTGTTTTCACCATCCATCTGGAAGAAGGCCTCATCACCTTCGTAATCTTTATCGTAACCTACAGCATGTGGTAACTGCTTGAAAATGATCAGTAAACCGATTGCCGCGAGTAGCGCTTTAATTACTGCCGTTGGAACGAAATAAGAGATCACTCCGGCTTTAATGATTCCGAAAACAATCTGAATCAGTCCTGCCAGAACCACCGCTGCGAGGAACCATTCGTATCCTCCCAATTTGTGAATGGAAGTGGCAACGATAACCGCCAATCCTGCTGCAGGACCAGAAACACCTATAGCCGAAGAGGAAACCATTCCTACAATAATTCCGCCGATAACTCCGGCGATGAGTCCTGAAAAAGGTGCGGCTTCAGAAGCCAATGCAATACCAAGACAAAGGGGTACTGCAACCAAAAAAACCACAACACTTGCGGTCAAATCTTGTTTGAGCGTTGAAAATATCGATTTCATAAAAATGCATTTGTGTTAAACAAAAAGTTGTTCTAACACATGCATTCGGGAGGTGATTTCAGTTGATTTTGCTCTGCTTCGGGTAAATCCGAAGTCATATCAGGGAATCCGGTTGCGGTTAATTCGTTGTAATCCTGATCGGTTTGACAATCAAAGGACGGAAGTTCTGCAAACCATTCGGTACGCTCACGCTTTTCCTCATCGTCTGTATTTTCTTCATCATCTGTGTCGTCAGAGTCATCAGAATCGTCATTTTCCGCTACGTTTTCCGTTTTTTCAACCCACACAATCTTCTGAACCAAATTCGCGCTGAAAGCGAAAAAGGTCAATAAAAGAAAAATGTGCATGAGCTGTTTCATAGCGACAAAGATAAGTCAAAATGCAAAAGTCAAAACTCAAAAAAGATTAATTGAAAATTAACAATGTAGAATTGAAAAGGGGCGAGTCTTTTCCATTTTCCAATTTTCCATTTTCAATTTTGACTATAAAGGTTTATTTTCGCCACTTTACACGTTGATATATGTTTGGTCCTGAATTACTTCAGCAATTGATGCAATTGAAAAGTGCAACCGATTCCGGTATGTCTAAGTTACCCGGCGTTATTGTTGAGGGAAGTTCCGGTAATGGTTTAGTGAAAATCAAACTGGATGGTACCTATGCATTGAAGGAGTTGAAACTTGCAACCGATATCAGGCATATGGAATTGGAAGACCTGGAGGATTTTCTAAGTCTTGCGCTGAAACAAGCCATTGATGAGGTGACCGCATTGCGTGAAAAGGAGCTTGCGGCTGCATTAACAGACCTGATTCAAAAACGTTAAACTAATGCTTATGGATAAGAGTAAGCTGCGAGAATATTACAAGGAGAAGCGAAAGACTTTGTCGCCAGGCGAGTTGGAGCGTTTATCAGAGGTGATTGTAGAGCAAACACTTACCCATTTCCAGTTGGATGGAAAAATCGTTTCGTTGTTTCTTCCCATTGAACGTCAACGTGAGATCAATACCTATTTGTTATGGGAACGCGCGTTGAACCTGGGTGCAACAGTTGCGGTTCCTAAAACAAATTTCGAAACGTTTGAAATGCGTCATTACCTTTTTGAGCAAACGGATCAATTGGAACTAAATGAACGCGGAATTCCTGAACCGAAAAAGGGAAAAGTAATCGCAGCAGACCGTTTTGACATTGTGTTTGTTCCGATGCTTGCCGTGGATAAGTTCGGTAATCGTGTTGGGTATGGAAAAGGCTTTTACGACCGTTTTCTCAGAAAATGTGCTCCGGGTTGCCAGTTCATCGGGTTACATTATTTCGATCTGGAAGACAAAATTGAAGATGTGCTTCCAACTGATGTGAAATTGAATGCTGTGGTGACACCAACCCGCGTTGTTCGTTTCGATTAATTCACTTTATCGATGTCTCAGCATCAGGGAAAATTCCATTTGATTGTCATTTTTAGTGTACCCGTTCTGGCGGTACTACTGTTCATTGTACAAAATTGGTGGGTAACAGTTGCTTATCTTCTCGTTGCAATCTGTGTCACGATACTGTTGTTTCGCAGGAAATAATTCCAATTCGTTGTTTCAAGGAGAATTGTCTTTTTTGAGTTAAAAACACGTTATAATTAGTTGTAACGTAAATTAAAGTTGAGTAACTTGCTCAGAGTGAAACTATTTGGTGCGATTTTCGTTTAAGTTGTTCGCATGAAACACGTGTTTCTGATCTTACTCTGCTGTTTACTCGGAGGTTCAACTATGCCCGAACCTACCGACAGGGTAGTCTTTGGCGTTCGGATTTCGGTTGGAGCCAACTCTCAGATCCTCAGCTATGTGGCCATGCGCTA
This sequence comes from uncultured Fluviicola sp., assembly GCA_966211245.1. Classification (GTDB taxonomy): domain Bacteria; phylum Bacteroidota; class Bacteroidia; order Flavobacteriales_D; family Crocinitomicaceae; genus Fluviicola. The sequence continues at coordinate 7,600 of CBIHND010000042.1, forward strand.
TTCTCCGGATGGGATTCTTCGTGAAAAACGAAATTATACACGCGACGAGTTTATTCGTGTTGTAAGTGGCGACTGGCCAAGTAACTACAATCCGAAAAAACAAAATTTATTCGAATTGAATGGAGTCCAGGGTGGAGTCATCTACAACGATACATTCAAAAAGTCGTATCCGTATTGTCCGGCATTCGATAGTCTTTGGAAAATCCGTTATTCCGATTACCCGTTCAAGGGAAATGAACGTTCGGGTTCCGGCTGGAGTCTGGGAATTTATTCTCCCTCGCTGAAACAACAGAAATATATCGCAGATCATTACCACATCAAGTACCTCGATACGGATTTTATTATCGACACCAATTTCTGGCAGTTACTGAAAGATGTTCAGGATTCGGCGTGGATTTCTTCGTATAAGAATTTAAAGTAGGTAATTTAAAATTGAGGGCTTATACATCAATTTTGAATTTTGTATTAAATCATTTTGAATTCCCTCTTTTCAATACCTTTAAGAACAAATTTTGAATATGAAGCTACTTCTGCTACTTTGTTCATTCGCCCTGATTCAACGTGTCGCGGCGCAAACGAATTTTGCTCACGATACCCGAAGCGATAGTATTTCTATTGAGCATTACAACATTCATTTGGATGTGCGGGATTTCACGACCTTTATTCTGAAAGGGAATACCGAAATAAGTTTCGAGCCTTTGGTGAACAATATTACTGAAATTCGCTTGGACTTGCTTGGATTAACGGTGGACAGTATTCACGATGCCAATGGAAACTTGTTGAACTTTACTTCAGATCCGATCGGATTAAATGTGGATTTAGGGACAAGCTACACGATCGGTGATTCTTCTTTTATAGAAGTGTTCTACCATGGAACAACGGTTCAGGATCCGACTTTCGGTGGATTCTATTTCAATGCTCAATATGCCTACAACGTTGGTGTGTCGCTGGACGATATTCCTCATAATTATGGTAAAACATGGTTCCCGTGTTTCGATAATTTTACTACCCGTTCTACATACGACTTGTATGTGACAACACTTCCTGCTCACGAAGCGGTTTGTGGCGGTGTTTTTCAGTCAAAAACAATTCATCCGGATTTATCGGAAACCCATTACTGGAAAGTGTTTCAAGCCATCCCGTCTTACCTGATTTCTGTAGCGGTTTCGAACTATGTCTTTGTGAACGATACGTTTACGAACTATCAAAACGATCCGATTCCTGTACAATTGGCTGCGCATTCAGCCGATACAACAGATATGAAAAACTCCTTCACGAACCTTGAAAGCGCATTCGACATTTTCGAAGAAAAATGGGGCCCTTACCAATGGAATCGTGTTGGTTATGTACTTGTTCCGATGACTGCAGGGGCAATGGAGCATGCTATGAATATTGCTTATCCGCAATTGCTGGCAAATGGTGGTCTTACGTATCAATCCGTAATGGCACACGAATTATCGCACCATTGGTGGGGAAATTTAGTTACTTGCAGAACGGCAGAGGATATGTGGATCAACGAAGGAAGCGCTTCGTATTGTGAACAGGTTTTTGCAGAGAACTTCAGCGGCCGGCCGGCATACGAGGCAGGAATTCGCAATCAGCACAAATCACTTTTGCGAACCTGTCACATTGATGATGAAGGATACTGGCCGCTTTCCGGTGTTCCTCAGGAACATACCTACGGTTACACAACTTATCAGAAGGGAGCGGATGTCATTCATACCTTGCGTTCTTATCTTGGAGATTCGCTGTTCTTTACTGGCCTTTCCGAATTGCTGGTGCAAAACGAGTTTTCAGATATCGATGCAATGGAGTACCGCGATGATCTCAGCGCAATTACGGGAGTGAACCTGGATGACTTCTTCGATGACTGGATTTTTCAAGGCGGCTGGCCACATGTTTCCATTGATTCGCTAAGTATTGTACCAAACGGTTTGCAATACGACGTAACCGTTTACCTGAAACAGAAACTGGTTGGTCGAACGGATTACTCAACCAATATTCCCATGACACTGACGTTGCGTGATGATAGCTGGAATGAATTCGAAGAAATGGTTTATTCAACAGGAATGAACAACTCTGTTACGGTTACTGTTCCGTTTGTTCCAACTGTAAGTTATCTCAATCGTGATGAGCGCATTTCACATGCGGTTACAGCTACGTATTCGACATTCGTTTCGGGAGGAACAAAGAGCTTAAGCCATTCAAATATGATTATGCAGGTGCAGTCGATCACCGATTCCGTATTCATGGTGGTTGAACACAATTGGGCGGCTCCGGATCCTGTTTCCTGGCAAAGTGGATTGACAATTTCCCCACAACGTTACTGGCGCATCGATGGAATCTGGGATGCAAATTTCAGTACAAATGCAACTTTCCGTTACAGCGGTCAGCTAACCGGTTCAAACTCGCATTTAGACCATTTACTGATCACGGGAACCGAAGACAGCATTATGCTATTGTATCGTCCGGATCGTGCGTCTGATTGGATTGAATTTCCAACTTACACGATTTCCATGGGAAATAATACGGATTTGACCGGAACGATCAATGCTACGAATATCCTGAAAGGAGAATATGCATTCGGATTGAGAGGACAACATGTAGGCATTACATCTCCGCAAAATAAAGAAGCGGTTATTTATCCGAATCCGGCTACGGGTTGGGTAAATGTAGAAACGGTTACGAGCGTGGATCGAATTGTTGTAACGGATGCTTCCGGACGAGTAATTACACAGCAAAAGCAATCCGGCTCTAAATTCGGATTCGAGACTTCTTCCTGGACAAAAGGGACGTATTTCGTTACAGGATATCGTCACGGAGATCGGGTGTTTGAGCAACCTCTTTTGGTGCGGTAAGTACCATTGCAAAATATTCCCGCGAATTACACAAATTAGTGCTCGCTAACTCAGCGCAATTCTGTGGGAAAGAATGCGGTAATTTTGAAAGCGAATAGTTTTGTGAAGTGGGGAAAAAGTTGATATGCTCCTGGAGCGGAGGAAAGGATAGTTGTTACGCCTTTATGAAGGCAATTGCTTTGGGATACAAACCTGTTGCATTGCTGAATGTGTTGAATGAAAATGGAGAGATCTCCCGATCGCATGGAATTCCGAAAGCGATTCTTCAGGCACAGGCTGATGTTATGAATTTACCGATAAAGATGGTGGAAAGCTCCTGGGAAAATTACGAGGAACATTTCGTGAATTCACTCAAGGGCCTGTTATTGCAATATCAGGCCGAAGTCAGTGTTTTCGGGGATATCGACCTTGTTCCGCATCGTGAATGGGAAGAAAAAGTGTGTAAAGCAGCCGGACTGGAAGCCCTTCTTCCGCTTTGGCAACAAGAGCGCAAACCACTTGTTCTGGAAATGCTGAAGGCCGGAATCGAAACAATGATCGTTAGTTGCAACGAAACACTCGGAGAACGCTTTATAGGACGCACGATTACTCCTGACCTACTTGACGAGCTGGAAGCAATGGGAGTGGATGCCTGTGGCGAGAACGGCGAATACCATACACTCGTGATCAATTGTCCGCTTTTTTCAAAAAGATTGGACATTGAGGTTACAAAGAAATTACACCACGGAACCTACTGGTTTTCGGAATTGGTTATGAAATAACAGAAAAGAGGAAAGGTCGTAAAAACGTCTTTCCTCTTTTCCTCCAATAACTTTATCTGATTAAGCCTGACGCAATTCCTTCAGTGTGTTGAAGAATACCAATCCGTATCCAGTCGCCAACATTGCGTGGAATGGAACCATTCCGAAATCGCCATAGATCGCACGGTTAATTGCCGTGAATCCGAATACTACCATCAGGATTCCTTCACCGATTGTAAGCGGTGAAATGCTTTTCTTATCGTATTTGTTTCCTTTGAATTCTTTCTTGCTGCTAACGTTGAACTTCGGCGTACGAACGAAAGAAGATTTGATTCCAAGGTAACCTTCCAGTACTGCAACAGTATTGCTCAATGAAAGTCCAAGAGAAACAACAAGGAACTGGAAGAAGCGACCAACGAAACGGAAGAACGATGTAAAAAGGTTATCCGTTTTGTCGCGGTACGCCAGCCAGTAATAATACATAAGGAATACGGTACTTGAGATGAAGATAGAACCAAATTGAAGGATAAAGTTCAAATCCTCGAAACTGTCTTTGATTTGCAATACACACAAGCTCATCAACGACATGATCAGGATGAAGAGGAATACCGATGAGTTGAACAAGTGAGCCATCCCGTGAACACGATCGGAGAATTTTACGCCTTTGAACGTAAGAATGGTCTTCCACATTTTGATAAAACATTCCGCTCCACCTTTCATCCAGCGGTGTTGCTGCGCTTTCAATGCCGACATCGTAATCGGTAATTCTGCCGGAGCGACAATGTTCTCCATGTAACGGAATTTCCATCCACGCAACTGTGCACGGTAGCTCAGGTCAAGGTCTTCGGTCAATGTATCGTGTTCCCAACCTCCAGCGCTTTCGATGCATTTTTTGCGCCATACACCACCGGTTCCGTTGAAGTTGATGAAGTGTCCTGCTGCATTACGGCCTCCCTGCTCAGCAGCAAAGTGACCGTTCAAACCGAACGCCTGTAATTCTGTAAGTAAGGAATACGTCTTATTCAAGTGTCCCCAACGTGTTTGTACCACACCGATATCATCGGAATCGAAATTCGGCATAACACGCTTCAACCAATCCGGTTCAGGAACAAAGTCGGCATCAAAAATTGCAATGAATTCACCTTTCACTTTGTCCATTGCAGCATCCAAAGCTCCTGCCTTGTATCCTGTTCTGTCAACACGGTGAATGTGTTCAATCTGAATTCCGCGTGCTGCTACTTCAGCCACTTTCTTCGCGATCAAATCTTTTGTTTCATCCGTTGAGTCGTCCAATACCTGAATATCGAATTTGTCTCTTGGATAATCAAATGCCGCACAGGTTTCAATGATACGATCTGCAACGTACATTTCGTTGAACATCGGCAACTGAATAGTTACACGCTGTGCTGTTTCAGGATTAAAAGGTTTGTCCGGAGTAGCGGCAACTTTCTTACGGTTTCTCGCATAAGAAACAGACAGTCCAAGTTGCAATAATGAGTAAATGAAAACAAGTAACAAACAGAATCCGTAGATGCCAAGGATGATTTTAGCTGTAAGGTGTGACCAATAGTGTTCTTTCGTACCCCAGTCCCCCCAATTGAACATCCACGTAACTTTCGTAGCGGTTTTAAACGGATTCTTCGGATCCATTTTGTACTCGCCATCGTGGTGAGTGTCAATCTTTACAATGAATGTTTCTTCGCGGTAATCTTTATCGGCAACAGATAGCTCGAAGTAAACAGTATCCTTCGCTTCCAATGCTACATTCCTGAAGAAGAACTTACCGTTTTCGTCGGTTGTTGCCGTATACTTTTTCTTCGTAGCCTTGTTCACCAATTGAACAGGAACATCACTTGCAGCTCTTTTTGTGCGCAAGTCCTCGAAGTATCCCGAAACATCACGTTTTGATTGACCTAAACTAACCAGTGAAGTGGCACACAGGACGAATAACAATAGGTATTTTACCATAGGGTAGTATTTTCCAATTACTTTATGAGAAACGGTAAGCAGTAGTTTCCGCCGACAAAGATAGATTTATTCGAAGAAACACAAACGTTATTTGATAACGCCCAATTCTTTTCCAACCTTAATGAACGCCGCAATCGCTTTATCCAAATCGGCGATTGAATGTGCCGCTGAAATCTGAGTACGAATACGCGCTGCTCCTTTCGCTACAACAGGGTAGAAGAACCCGATGGCGTAAACACCTTCCTCCAACAATTTATCAGCGAACTGCTGAGACAATGCCGCATCGTACAACATGATCGGTACAATCGGTGAGTCACCCGGTTTGATATCAAATCCTGCAGCAATGATACGCTCCTTGAAGTATTTTGTATTGGATTCCAGTTTATCGCGCAATTCCGTAGTTGAGCTCAGGATATCGAATACCTTATTTGAAGCGCCGACAATTGCAGGAGCCAATGAATTGGAGAACAAATACGGACGAGAACGTTGGCGTAAAATTTCAATGATTTCTTTTTTACCTGTTGTATAACCACCCATAGCACCACCCAAAGCTTTTCCAAGGGTTCCTGTGATGATATCGACACGATCCATACAATTGTGGTATTCCGGAACACCGCGTCCGGTTTTTCCAATGAACCCTGCACTGTGACATTCATCAGTCATTACCAATGCATCATATTTATCTGCCAAATCGCAGATTTCATTCATTTTCGCGATGTCACCGTCCATAGAGAATACACCGTCAGTTACAACGATACGGAAACGTTGAGCCTGAGCTTTTTTCAATTGCTCTTCCAAATCAGCCATGTCGCTGTGTTTGTAACGGTAACGTTGTGCCTTGCACAATCGAACCCCGTCAATGATGGAAGCGTGGTTCAGCTCGTCGGAAATGATTGCATCTTCTTCACCGAAAAGCGGTTCGAAAACACCACCATTAGCGTCAAATGCGGCAGCATATAAAATGGTGTCTTCCGTTCCGTAGAACTTCGCGATTTTCGCTTCTAATTCTTTGTGAATGTCCTGTGTTCCACAAATGAAACGCACAGACGACATCCCGTAGCCATGTGTATCCAAAGCATCTTTCGCTGCCTGAATTACTTCCGGATGTGAGGAAAGACCAAGGTAATTGTTAGCACACATGATCACCACTTCATCACCACTGCTAACGTTTACGCGAGCTCCTTGTGGAGTAGTAATAATGCGTTCACGCTTGAAAATTCCTCCGTCCTGGATTGCTTTCAATTCGGCTGACAAGTGCTCTTTCAATTTTCCGTACATAGCTTCGTGTTTTTTGATGGGCAAAGATACATTTAATTGAAAATGGATAATGGAAAAATTGAAAAGATGGAAACTCTATCACAGCATGGGCTTGCAATACGATTATTCCGTTTTCAATTATCAATTTTAGAATTATCAATTATCAAGTTGTAGTGGTCTTGATAATTAATAATTG
>CBIHND010000043.1:0-9172 GCA_966211245.1 uncultured Fluviicola sp.
TTTCAGTTTTGTGCTCATTTGCAGTGCGACAGGCGTTGCGAACGCTCAACAGGAAACGAACAAACGTGTAGTGCTTACCGATTCTGATTTTGATTCCCAGATTTCCTATAAGTCGCGAGACAGCATGTATACCGATGCGCGAAACAAGCGGCTCCATTTATACGGCGCAGCGCAGGTTACGTATGATGATATCGATATGAAGGCCGACTACATTCTTATTGATTATGGTAAGAAGGAATTGCTGGCAACATACACCCTGGATTCGTTAGGAAGAAGAGTCGGAGAACCTATTTTTGTCGAAGACGGCGATACTGTAAAAGCCGGAAGCATCCGCTATAATTTCGACTCTAAAAAAGGATTCATTGAAGACGTGATCGTGAAACAAGAGGAATACTACCTCGCCATGGAACATGCTAAGCGTCAACCGAATGAAGAGATTCATTTTACGCATGGAAAGTTCACTACCTGCAACCTGAAAGAACCGCATTATCATTTCTTTCTGAGTAAGGCTGTCCTTGTTCCGGATAAACGCATAGTTAGCGGGCCGATGAATCTTTGGGTGATGGGTGTTCCTACTCCACTCGGACTACCGTTTGCGCTAATTCCACAGAAAAAGAAAGAAGATCAAAATCCTGCAGGATTTATTATGCCGCAATATTCCATTGTTTCTGCGTATGGAATGGGGTTCACAGATCTGGGGTACTACAAACCGATTAATGAACGACTGCAAACAACCATGTTTGGGACGCTTTATTCAAGAGGAAGTTTCGGGCTGAAAAACCATACAGAATACAATTTCAGGTATAAATCCAACGGATATGTTGAAGCTGCTTATTCTTCACTGAGATACGGTTGGCCGGATTCATCTTCGTTAAACACAATGGCATTGGATTGGGTGCACAACCAGGACCCGAAGGCGAATCCGTTCTGGACGTTCGGTGCAAATATCCATTTCAGTTCAAATTCGAATAACAAACAAACGCTTTACCTGCAAAATGCGAATTACTTCAACAACACGCTGAACTCCGATATTCGTCTTGGAAGAAAGTTTGCTAAGGCTCCGTTATCTGCGGATGCAAAGTTGAGTATGCGTCAAAACTCTTCTACAAAACAAATAGATTTAACGAGTCCCCTTGTGAATTTCCAGACCACTTCACGGATTTTCCCGTTTAAGGAAGTCAATAAGATTTTTGGATTTACGTACGCATCGGAATTACAGAATCGGTCGACGTTCAAGGACCGATACCTGAGAAATGGCGATTTTGACAGCATTGGAATGCAGTACCGCTCGGGTGTGAATCATCGTTTCGGATTATCGGGTACGGTGAGCATGTTGGGTGGGACTGTACGTTTGACACCAAGTGTGAACTACGCTCAATATTTCAACTTCCAGTCGATCCGGAAAAGCGTGACGACTACCGATTCATTAATTGTTGACACCATGAACGTTGCAGGTTTTACCCATTCGTTCTCATCTTCTGCGGCCCTGACTTCTACCCTGTATTCTTACTACCGATTCATTGGAAAACGTCAGACCTTATTACGTCATGTTATGACTCCGACCGTTTCGTTTGTGTATTCACCGAATATGCAATGGGGAAATCGTGTTTACCAGGATACTTCCGGAAAAGTCATTCAATACAACATTTATGAGCGTAGCATTTACAGTCAGGGCCTTGGAGTGAACTCGGGACGAATTGCTTTCGGATTGAACAATACCTTTGAGTTAAAGCAGAAAAACGACAAGGATACGGTGACCGGCTTCAGGAAAACCCGATTGATTGATAACTTCTTCCTGAATACCGATTACGACATTTTCAAAGACAGTATGCGTTGGTCGGATTTGAGTATGAACCTTGTCATCAATCCTGTGCCCATGTTCAATATGACACTTAACGCTACACATAGCTGGTACGCGTGGAACGATACCACAGGAGAGCAACGCAGCACATACGCGATCAAAAGTGGTCAGGGACTCGGTCGAATTACGAATTCCTCGCTTACTACAACCTTCAGTTTGACCAGTAAAAAGTACCGTGACGATTTGCAGGCGAGAACGAGTCAGATGATGAATACCTGGAATCCGCAATACCAAACGTGGCTGACTTCGCCTTACCAAATGGTATATTTCGATATTCCATGGAAGGTTTCGTTCACGCATTCATTGAATTTCAGTTTGAACAGTGATACCGCTTCGTTTGCTTCAAGAAGATATGTTCCTACTAACACTCTGAACGCCAGTGGATATTTTAGCATCACCGAAAACTGGAAGGTTACTTCCACCGTACTTTTAGATATTGAGAATGCGACAATCTCGAATTTAAATTTTACCTTAAACAGAAATTTGCATTGTTGGAACGTTGCAATTAACTGGACTCCGGTTGGAACCAATCAGAACTTCAGTGTAACGTTAAGAGGAAATGCGGCAGCTCTTCAGAATGCGAACTTTACGATTAGAAAGCCGCCAATAGTGTTATGATGACCGTTCCGTTAGAAATACCAACTCAGCCAATGCCGGAAACAGGAGACATTCTTGTTGCCGAGCCTTTTATGCGCGATGATAATCTGCGCAGGACGGTTGTTTATTTGTGTGAAGTCAACGAAGATGGAGCTTACGGAATGGTTCTGAACCATCCGCTTCCGGTCCCGATGAAAATGGTCGTTGAGGGTTTTCCCGATGCACCTTTTTACACCAATTATGGTGGACCCGTTGACGAGAGCAAGTTGTTTTACATCCATAACCTGAAAGATCTGAATAATGCCGAACACATCATCAATAATCAGTTTTTCGGTGGCTCCTTTGAAGATATCAAACAGCAAATCATTCTCGGTGAAATCGATCATACGAACATTCGCTTTTTCGTTGGATACACTGGTTGGTCAAAAGGACAACTTCAGCAGGAAATAGAAGAAAAAAGCTGGATTGTCTGGAAGAATCACAAGCACACCATGCTGAGTGCCGTTTCGGAAACACTTTGGTCAGAATTCATGATCGAAATGGGCGCTCCGTACTCTAAAATGGAGAGTTATCCGTTGTTTTACGAGTACAACTGATTCAATTCAAAAAGCAAATCAATTAACAATTAACAATTAACAATTATCAAGAAGTGAAATTCATTTGAACCTATCAATCTTGATAATTGAGCCATTCATAATTGATCATTCATGTTTTTTGTTTTCATTAAGTCGATACCTTTGCTTTAATGAGTACTTTACCTCCATTATCCGAACGCATGCGTCCGAAGTCGTTGAACGACTACGTTGGACAAAAACATTTGCTCGATGCAAACGGTTCGTTGCGCAGAGCGCTGGATGCAGGAGTTCTTCCGTCGATTATTTTTTTGGGACCTCCGGGAGTTGGTAAAACTACTCTGGCTCAATTGCTTGCAAAGCATCTGAATCGACCATTCTATACACTTTCCGCGATTTCTTCCGGAGTAAAAGATGTTCGCGACATCATTCAAAAGGTCGAAGGACAGGGAATGTTTCAGCAGTCAGGTGCAATACTGTTCATCGATGAGATTCACCGCTTTTCGAAATCGCAGCAGGATTCTTTGCTGGGAGCCGTTGAAAAAGGAACGTTAACATTGATTGGTGCCACGACTGAAAACCCTTCGTTTGAGGTGATTTCGGCATTGCTTTCCCGCTGTCAGGTTTACACCCTGGAAGGGCATTCTGTTGAAGATCTGCTTTTCCTGCTTGATCGTGCGATGAAAACCGATGAAGTGCTTTCAAAGCGCAAAATTGATCTGAAGGAATACAAAGCCCTAATGTCTTTGGCAGGTGGCGATGCGCGTAAAATGCTCAATCTCTTCGAATTGGTTGTTGGTACATTCGCCGAATCGGAAACTGCGGTTATTACGGATGAATTGGTGTACAGTCTTGCGCAACAACGTGTGCGTTATGACAAAGACGGCGAACAACATTACGATATTATTTCTGCGTTCATTAAATCGGTTCGTGGAAGCGACGCAGATGCAGCTGTGTACTGGCTTGCGCGGATGATTGAAGGTGGTGAAGATCCTAAATTCATTGCCAGAAGATTATTGATTCTCGCGGCAGAGGACATCGGACTGGCAAATCCAACGGCATTGATTCTTGCGAACAATACATTTCAGGCAATTCAGGTCATCGGTTGGCCGGAAGCACGGATTATTCTTTCCGAGTGTACCATTTACCTGGCAACATCTCCCAAAGGAAATGCTGCGTATCTCGCGATTGATGAAGCGTTGGCTGAAGTGCGTTCCAGTACAAACTTACCGGTTCCGTTGCACCTTAGGAACGCACCAACCAAATTGATGAAGGATTTGGGGTATGGTGCTCAATACGAATATGCACATCAGTTTCCGGGAAATTTTGTGTCGCAGCAATATTTACCTGATGAACTGATCAACAGAAGTTTCTTTCACCCCGGAAGCTCAAAAAGAGAACAAGAAATCGCAGAGCAAATCCGACAAAACTGGCCAAATAAATCCGTTAAATGAGTGCAGTAATTTATTACCTGTTTGTTTTTCCATTATCGCGTTTACCGCTTTTTATTACTTATAGAATCTCGGATTTTTTCTATTTCCTGTTGATTACTGTTCTTCCCTATCGCAAAAAAGTAATTACTCAAAATCTGAGCTTATCGTTTCCTGATAAATCCGAAAGGGAAATTGCCCGCCTGCGAAGAAAATTCTACCGTCAGTTTGCCGACATGATGGTGGAAGGCATCAAAAACCTGGGGATTTCAGAGAAAGAACTTCGAAAACGTTATGTGATTAAGAACCCTGAATTGATGCAGAAACTGTACACCGAAGGAAAAAGTGTTTTACTTGTTTCTGCGCATTACAACAACTGGGAATGGATGATCACCGGGCAAAACCTGTTCTTTCCGCATCAGGCAGTTGGAATCGGAATGCCTCTTTCGAATGGATTCTGGGACAAAAAGATCAATGCTTTACGGCAGCGCTTTGGGATGCATGTCATTCATTCGAAAATTGTGAAACAAACCTTTGAAGACTATGAACGAAAGCGGGAATGCATAGCCACCTTGGTTCTTTCGGATCAAAGTCCGGGTGATTCCATGAAATCCTTTTGGTCCAAATTTCTGGGGCGTGATACTGCCATCGCTTTTGGCGCGGAGCAATTAGCCAATTCTTACGATCATGCAGTTGTTTTCTTCCTTCCGAAGAAAGTCAGTCGTGGCTATTACAGTGCTGAATTGGTCTTAATTACGGACAAACCGCGCACACTCGATTGGGGAGTAATCACAGAGGTCCACGTGCGATTGCTGGAGGAAGAACTGTTGGCTCATCCTGAAGCCTGGTTATGGAGCCATAAACGATGGAAGCGCGATGTTCCTGAAAATCTGAATGAACTTAAAAAGCAACAGCGTGAAAAATTCAATTCTATTTATCGTTCTGATAACAAGTAGTTTAAGGTCTTTTTCTCAAACTTATACTTCAAAAGATACACTTCGATTTTCTACGGAGAAAACCTATTCACGGGCGATCGCTTTGCGCGGAAATGAACTAATTATCGGTACGTCAACTACCGGAGTTCTATCTTACAATCTGAAGAAGAATACCATAAAGACCTTAGTAAAACCGGTGGGTTGTGGGGAATTCAGAGACGTAATTGTGGATGGAAAGACAGTTTATAGCTGCGTAAGTGGTGATTCTGGGATTTTGTACAAGGTAACCGGAAGCAAAGTAACGGAATTGTATCGTGATCACAGTTTTATCGATGATATCGTGTTGAGAAACGGTCAATTGATTGCTTTGAGTGATCCAATTGACAATCAATTGATGATAAAGCGTGTTTCAGTGAAGAAGGGTTTTATGAATCAGTCGGAACCGATGCCAACAGCTGAAGGTGAGGCATATTACGCTGCCAGCGGAACAACAGCTCAAATCATCGGGGCACATTATTACTATGTTTCGGGAGGGCCCAATAACGCGACGTTTTACGACCTGAACACATTTGAATTCACGCAGCGTTTTAAAACAGAACTTCCGTTTCAGCACGGTGAGGGCGCCGGCCCGTTTTCGTTGTTAATGCTGGATGAAAAGAATGGGGTCATTGTCGGTGGAAACTACAAAAATCCCAATGAGGCCGATTCTACCTCGATGTACACCACTGACGGCGGGCGCAGCTGGACTTTATCACAGAAAACGACTTCCGGTTACCGTTCGTGTGTGATTGGAAATGCTTCTGTGCTGTACGCTTGTGGAAGAAATGGTATTGATGTTTCTACGGACGGAGGAAATAACTGGCAGGTGTTTGATACGGGAAACTTTTGTGCGCTGCTTTTGGATGAAAAGACACTGTACGCAACGACGAATAAGGGATATGTGATTCGGTATGAATTGAAGTAATTTTTTTCTCACCAAAAATCACATGATATCTAAAAAACATGAAATCATGATATTATGTGTGAGATTAAGGTTTTAGGTAAATAACTACCTTTCAATCAAGTGGTTGCATTTAAAGTAATACTTCAAGGCAGGCTGGCATTAAAAAAAAAGGTCCACGATACGTCGTGAACCTAAAATATCATATTCAATTTCATCCTAAAGCTAGATCCCTTCTGCTACCGAAATTAATTTCTCCTGCGACTGTTTTCCAACCAATTTCTTCAGGAGATTTCCTTCGCTGTCCAAAAACAATAATGTTGGGTAAGCATTCACCTTAAAATTCTTGCTGACAAAAGCTCCATCTGCGTCATTTTCCGCGTCGATCTTAAGGTTCACAAATTTCTTATTGAACAAAGCCCCTACTTCATCATTCTGGAAAGTTGTTTTCGACATTTCTTTACATGGTCCGCACCAGGTTGTGTAAACATCAATAAAAATCTTCTTTCCGGAAGACTTCGCCTCTTTTTTCGCTTTTTCCAAAGAAAGTTTATCGAATTTGATTCCCGCTGAAGGAGCCTTCAAATGAACATCTGCTGCAATGGAATGTTTCTCATTACTCTGGAAAGCGAAGCAAGTAAGGGCAAGTGTTCCGATTAAAAGAAAGGCGTATTTCATGGTTCTGAAGTTTAATTTCTAATGATTGTATAAATTTATCGATAATTCGCGTGTCGACGACATGTAAGATCAATTTCCGTTCCAAAATGAGTTTCGAGCTGATTTTTCATAATTGTTCTGCTGTTCACCAACTGGAGGTGGAAGCATTTGTAGACGAATTTCAGAACGAATTGGAAACACTTGAAGTGCAAACCAGCGGTTCTACGGGAACTCCAAAGAAAATATCCTTAACAAAAAGACAGCTCATTGCTTCCGCAGAACGTACCAACGCGTACTTTCAGATGGATGAAGAGACCTCTTCCCTGCTTTGTCTTTCCGTTCGAACCATTGGCGGCAAAATGGTGTTGGTTCGGGCCATAGTTGGAAATTACACAGTACACGTTGTTGAGCCCAAGCGTAATCCGGTTGTTGACTTGTTGCCGTTTACGCTGATTGACCTTGCATCCTTTGCGCCAATTCAGTTTGAAGCTGCTCTCAACGAATCTCCGGAAGAAATGCGGTTAATCGGAGCAAGTCTATTAGGTGGTTCCGCTCCTTCCGAACAGTTGGAAAGACGGATTCTGAAAGAAAAGCTTCCGGTTTTTGTTGGATATGGAATGACGGAAACGGTTTCGCACATTGCATTGCGGAGAGTTGGAGAGGACGTGTACACTGCCCTGGATGGTGTCACAATTGAATCAACTTCCGATGGAATTTTCATTTCCGACACTGTGCTGGATCTTGAAATTTTAGCTACCGATCTGATTGATACGATCGATTCAACTCATTTCCGTTGGCTTGGAAGGGCAGATTTCGTAATCAATTCCGCTGGGATAAAAATTCATCCGGAAGCATTGGAAAAAGTGATTTCAGGCATTCTCACAGGAAGCTTTGCCATCATTGGTTTGCCGCACGAAACATGGGGCGAAGAATGTGTTCTGGTGACTGATTCGGCATTGGATAATGAACTGTTCACAGGAATTCAAAAGCGAATCGAAGAGAAATTTGGCAAATATGCTGTTCCCAAACGCTATATTCGGCATTCCATTCCTTATTTGAACGGACTTAAAGTGAACCGCAAATTGCTTAAACAGGAACTGAATGACCAGAGCGCAATGCTATAAGATACTTGGATTAGAAGAAGGTGCTACTGAGGCTGAAATACGCAGAAGGTATAAGAAACTGGCAATGAAGGTTCATCCGGACATCAATCCGGACCCTAATGCACACGAACAGTTCATTCAGCTTAGTCTTGCAGTTGAAATTCTTTTGAATCCGGAAAAGGAAAGCACAAACGGCAGAACTTCCAGATCGACTTCCAAAAAGAAGGAGTCGTTTGAAGAGCAGAAAGCGCGCATGGAGGAAGCCAAAATGCGTTACGAAGAACAAAAACGCAGAAAACAAGCCGAAGACGATGCTTATTTTTCATCGCTCACAACCGGAAAAAAGTGGGGATTGTATAAATGGGTAATGCGCGTTGGCGTTGTTTTGGCAGCCATTCTGGTCCTTGACACTTTCCTTCCGCACCACATTGAAAACGATAGAATTGAGCGTTTTTCCACAGCGGATCACAATGGATTACTGTATCCGAAAATTTGCGGAATTTATTTTGAACACCGCGGGAGTTATTTCGTGAAGCAAAATCGGGCGAACTGGTTTGGTTCGTATCCGGAAGCAAAAATATACACCACGTGGATTCTGCACACGCCGGTTGAATTTGAGGTGAACGATGATTTCCATTCGTATTTCACCGGATTCGATTTCTACACAGGGAGTATCAAATGGTTACTTGTGCCCTTGTTGCTTTTACCGCTATTCCCTTACCTGAAGCGTTACAAGAAACTCTCGTTTGTCTTTCTGTATCAATTGTCGTTTTGGGGAATTGGCGGATTGGAAGTGTTTCTCTTGCTTACAGAGAACCGGCTGATGCATTTGTTGAGTTTGGGGTTTGTGTGAATGCACGCAGACACTCGCATCGCGACAAGTAGTGGTGAAAAGAAAACATCCGTGAACTGCGGAGTTCCTCTGCGTGAGAAATTACCGCTTCATCGCGCGATCCATGTCGCGTTTATCGTCTTTTTCTTTCAAGTCCTGACGCTTATCGTGAAGTTTCTTACCCGTGGCACAGGCAAGTTCAACTTTCAGCCAGCCTTTTTCTGAAAGGAAGAGTTTCAAAGGAA
>CBIHND010000044.1:0-8124 GCA_966211245.1 uncultured Fluviicola sp.
ATTCAAAATTCAAAATGATTGAACCTTAAACTTATTGAACTTTTGAATTCCTTATACCCTTGGCCTTTCATTATTGACGTTTTCGTTCCTGCAAAAGTAAACGCTTTAACAGAATTTTAACCGTTGTTTGCCTGAAGAATTCCTTTTCGTGCACTGAGGTAACTTGAAAAAGCGAAAATCACGTAAGCAATGATCAGCGAAGCAATACTCAGAATAGTAAAACCGGTTCCGATGTATAGTCCACCATCTAAAAATACGTTGTCTAAGATAAGCTTAATCGGAATATAGGCGAGTAAACTCAGCGCTGCGACAATTCCGAATACTTTGGTGAAATAAACAAAAAACTGCCTCGTGAGGTGCTTCGGATGGTAACCGAGCCTTAATAAGGTTCTTACTTCGTAAGCATTCTTGCTGAGCAACAGTTGCAGGTATTGGATCAGCACCAAACCGGAAAGGAACACAGCGATTACGGAAATGACAAGAACAACCAGGATAAGTGTACTCACGATACTTTTCAAGCGTCCTACGACCATTTGGGATCTTTTGGACTCGTAATGACGACGCGTTAACATGTCTTCAACCAAACCGAATTCGCTTTCTTTCCCTGAAATCATGACCTGTGTAATTTTCATCGGTTCTGATTTTCCGTAGCGCTCGTTTGCCCAATTCATAAAATCCTCCGGAACGAGCATGGATGAAATTTCATTCGTAAAGCCAACAATGCGCACGTCGATCCATTCTTTCAGACTGTCGTTCTGTAACGTGAATTTGAAGCGGATATCCTGTGCAAGTTCATCACTTACCTGCGGGAAACCGCTTGCACTCATGTAGGTGTTCAACATGACAAGGAAGTCGCGCGGCATGATCATCGGAACAACTGTATCGCCTTCTTTCCAATGCCATTTATCGGTTTTTACATCGAGAAACTCTTCGTCAACGGTCTGAATGAACACGTTGGAACGGAAGCGAGGAACCAATGGGTCTGCAGTTTCAAAGGAAACGTCGAAGTTGTTGCAGACAACAGGCTGAACGCGTAAAACACCTTCTTCCTGCTTGATTTGCTCAATCTCCGCAGGACTAAAATCTGTTTTAGCGATGTTCATGGTGTTCGCGCTGGAAACCTTTTTCTGAACGATGATGGTATTCGGTCCCAAAATCTCTGCACCCTCGCCAAATTCATTTACACGAATGAGGTAATGTATGGATGTGATCAGGAATGTCATTCCTAAAAACGAACCTCCGATTGCAATAATCAATTGGCGTTTATCCTGATAGCGGAATAATAACTGACGTAACATGGCTCAGAGTTTAAGTTCGTAATCGTAAGCAAAACGGGTGTCATCATCCAGTGAAGTCAACACAAAACCTGCACCCTGTGCATCACATTCGGCTGCAATCCGGTTCAGACAGCGAATACTGTTGTTTTCATCGAGGTGAGAAAACGGTTCGTCCAGGATCAACCATTTAAACGGCTGACACAATGAGCGAACAATTGCGACGCGCTGTTGTTGTCCCATGGAAAGCAATCCACAACGCTCATTCCATTTGAACCCGATTTCGAACTCCTCCAACAATGCGAAGATTTCTGCTTCCGATTTGTAATTGGTCAAGGCATTTTTCAGTAAAAGGTTTTCGCGAACGGTCAAATTCGGGAAGAGTTGAAGGTCCTGAAAAACAGTTGAAATTTTGGTTTGGCGAATGTCTACCCATTCGTCTACGCTTAGTGTTTTAATGTCACGGTCATCGTAACGGATTACACCGTCGTAATCGGTTCGAATCCCGAAAATACTCATGGAAAAGGTAGATTTTCCTTTTCCGCTGGAAGCGTTGAGCAGAATCTTGTTTGCCGACAAGAGCTGCTTCTTGTTGCCCCAAATACTGTCCGGTCCGTGCTGGATGGAAGCGAGTGGGTGAGGCATTACGTTTTCAAAATAAATATCCATGGTTTAAGGATTTTGATCATGTATTTCAAGAATCATTCCAAGTTGTCGGGAAGCTGATTCAGAACCTGTTGGAAGAGTAATGTACCCGATATCGGATTCAGAGCGATGGATTCGCTGTTGCGATTGATCCAGGTCATCTGACGCTTGGCGTAATTGCGCGTATGTTGCTTGATCTTTTCAATAGAGAATTCGAGCGTACACGTTCCATCGATGTAATCAAACAATTCCTTATACCCAACGGTTTGCAACGCGGTTAATTGTTTGTGTTTATATAAACGGTTCACTTCATCCAGTAATCCTTGTTCCATCATGACGTCAACCCTTCTGTTGATGCGATCGTATAATACTTCGCGGGGATGATCAATGTGGAAATAAATGGATTGAAATGGTCGTTGTTGCTTTGAATTTGAGCGTTGTTCCGAGAACGGAATGCCGGTTAAGCGGATTACTTCAAGGGCTCTGAGCACACGTGGGGCATTTTGCCGATCAACCTGATCGTAATACACCGGATCGTCTTCTTTGAGTTCTTCGAGCAATGTTTCAAGGCCTTTTTCATCAAGCTCTTTGCGCAGCTGTTCCTGAATTCCTGCATCCGTTGGAATTGGATCGAGGCCTTTACACAATGCATCAATGAACATTCCGGAACCTCCGACAAGAATGATCGTGCGGTAAGCGGTCAGTTCACCCTGAAGTAGCTCAAGCGCCTCCTGTTCGTACATTCCGGCGGTTACCGGTTCAAAAATGCTATGGGAATCGATGAAATAGTGCGGAACACCTTCCATTTCATCAGTCGTAGGCTTAGCTGTTCCGATACTGGTTTCTTTGTAAAACTGACGCGAATCTGCGGACAAAACAACTGTGTTGAAGTGCTTTGCAAGCTGCACAGCAAGAGCGGTTTTTCCGCTGGCTGTCGGACCCTGAATAACAATGATTCGTTGCACGATCAAATGTAGTCAAAATTCCGGCTATTGCTTGGCCAGCGTCTTGTACAATTCGTAGCGCTCCGTAATATTTCGAACGTAACGGTAAGTAATTCTTCCTCGGAAAGCACCACTTTTTACAACTGGATCAGAGTAGTACTCGTGCTGTCCGAGCTTCATGACCATAGCTTCCACGTTATTTTCCCAAATATTTGGATTCAATCCGCGTTTTTCAGCCAATCTGCGTGCATCCTGAATGTGTCCCGTTCCGGCATTGTACGTCGCAAGAATGAATTTGGTGCGTTCTTTCGGATTGGAAATGTGCTTATACATATTGTTCAGCTTGTTCACGAACTTCATTCCACCTCTAATCTGAACTTCCGGAGTAGAACTCGGATATACGCCATAGCTTGGACCTGTTCCCGGCATGAACTGCATTAAACCGTAAGCACCACCGAAAGCGCGTGCATTCGGATTGAAATGACTCTCGTGGTAAATGATGGCAGCAACCAAACGCCAATCGAGGTTATTGTAACGCGCTGCTTCTGCTCTCAGAATTGCATCAAAAGGTGAAACGGCGCCACGCTTGCTGCTAAATTCTTCGTTCTGGAAATTGTTGATTTGCGTGGTTTGCTCAAAGTACTTACGCTTGATGTAAGCGAAAGCTTCTTTCTGCATGAATTTCTTCAGCCATTTGTCCATACGTTTTTTGAGTAATGGCGCATTTTTCGGAAGGCCAAAAGCAATGTTTTGTTTGAAAGAAATGGCGAGATTCGCATCGATGTTGTCGTAATATCGCTCGTTGATCTGCGCAATGTTTCGCTCGGCTACGGTGTATTCGATCTGCCCATCGGCAACCAATTCTATCAATTCTTCAACTCCCTGGTACCCCTGAGATGAACGCACATAGATTGTATCTCCGATTTCATCCTGAAGATTCATCAAACGGCGGTAATAGCACGATCCATCCCATACATCGATTTTCTTCTTAGCCAATTGAATGGGATCCGTGATCATTTTATGTGGGCTATCGCCAACCGGTTTGCGTTGAATCAATACCTGATTGGTTTGAAAGTAGGGTGTAGAGAAGTTTACATAATCCTGTCGTTCTCTGGTGACGGCATAATTACAGGCAAGAATATCGCCTTCACCATTATTGAGCTGATCATTCATTTTGTCGAGATCAGTCACGATTTTTACTTCAAGCGGGATCCCAAGATCTTCGGCAAATTCACGTAGGATTTCATACTCGAATCCCATTTTTTTGCCTTTGTAAATGAAGAAGGAAGTAGAGGAGTTTTCAGCGAGAACCACCAGTTTCCCGCGTTTCAAAATCCCGGGAAGATCCTGGTCATTAGAAACTAAAGGAATACGTCGCTCGTCTTTCGCATCGGTGCGAAACGCGTAGTAAGTCATTACAATGAGTAATGGTATAGCGGCAATACTGCCTAACATTATGACCTTTCCTCTTTTCATCAAGTGGCCACAAATTACAACATTATTCTCTAATAGAACTTTAAGAAATGTTCATTTGCGTCGCGCATATATTCATTAAAAGCTTCTTCAATTTGGGATTCAAACTTTAAAAAAACGCTCAATCCCTTTGGGAGACTGTTCTCGAAGCTGATGCGTCGACTGACACCATTGCACATTTTATCGAGACCATACAGTGACGAGTATGCTTTCATCCATTTGTGATGGCACAATTTATCCATGAATTCGTTGAATCCTTGTGGATAGGATTCACGGTCAATGCGATTGATGTTGGAGTGAATGTTGTCCAGAAAATCGTCCAATGGGGTAGAATGAAAGCTGCTCCAGTTTTTCGCCAATAAGTGATCGAAGAAGAGATCAACTGCAATGGGAGCCACTTTCGGGAGGTCTACACGAATGGTTCGGATGAGTTGTACTACGGCCGGATGATGGTCGATGTAGTTATCAATTTCACGGTGAAGTTTGACTCCTTTTTGAATAAACTCAGGAAGAGCGGTATAGTCTTTTCCCTTCACGCTATCGCCAAACAAGTTTGCTTTTGCAAGGTGCAAATCGTTATTGGAGAAGTAGATATGTCCGAGGTAATTCAAAAGTCAAAAATTGAATTGAGAATTTAAAATTGAGAATTGAAAAGGAAGTAAGCAGGTTGAAGGCAATTAATTTGTTTACAGTAAGTTTTATCTCTTTTCAATTTTTCCATTTTCAATTCTCCCGTTAAATCCCGAGTTCTTTTTTCACCTTCGCCGGAAGTTTTTCACTCACGAGTTTGTACGATTGCTTTACGTAATGTTCCAGTTCTTCACGTTTAATTTGAGAAATATCTGTGAGCAATACCCATTTGTAGCGTGCCACATAAGGCGCTGGCATGAAGTGTTGTCGTGTAGATAATTCCTCGAATTCTTCGTCCAACACTTTAAACGACGCACTGACTGGTGTTTGATCGAGTCCGGTAACACAAAACATTTTCGCACCTACACAGAAGGTGAGATCTTGTCCCCATTTGATGTCTTCCGTAACGGCCGGGAGTGATTTACAAATTGCTTGCAGGTCTTCGATTGTCATGTGTTCTGTTTTCAGTAAAAAAATCAAAGGTTGAATGTAATGATTTTGGTGGAAGAAATGTGCTGAAATGTAGAATTTTCTAAGGCAGGAAGGGATTAGGCTTATTCGCTACACTTGTGCATTTTATACTTCATACAATTCAATTGGCAACCCATCCGGATCTTCAAAAAATGTAAATCGCTTTCCGGTAAACTCATCGATTCGGATTGGTTCTGTCTCAATTCCTTTGTGGTTCAGACTTCGAATGATCTCTTCCAGATTGGAAACGGAAAATGCGAGATGCCGTAATCCGGTGGCTTCCGGTTGTGAAACACGTTTTGGTGGATTGGGAAATGAAAACAATTCAATGCAGTATTGCCCGTTCAATGACAAATCCAGTTTCCAGGAATCGCGTTCTTCGCGGTATACTTCCCGAATGATCTCTAATCCAAGCATTTCCGTATAAAAGCGTTTGGATAGTTCGTAGTTATTGCAAATGATAGCGATGTGATGAATGTTCTGTAGCATACAAGTTCTCTAAACCCATTAGTTTGTAAAGATACTATGGCTCATTCTCTTCGAGAACTTTGTCGACATCCAGTTTACCATTTTTTACCTTAACTGTAAATTCTTTGATGATCTTCTTATTGTCGAAATAAGCGAAATGGACGCTGTCCAGCACATCATCACCATAGTATTTCATTACTTCAGCGTCATAGGCAGGATAATCCAGCATTTCAGAATAAACGGTTATTCCTTGTGCGTTCGGAGACGATGAACCCATCACATATACTGGTTCTAACGTAGACAAGTAGAAAAGATATCCAACATACATCAGCCCGCTGGTCGGAATAAGGATTGCTGTTGCCTTCGATAACCTTGTTAAGTGTCTGTTCAATGAATATGATTTGTAACCGGGTAAAAGGGTGTAGGATCGAATCACCACAATAAGTATTAATAATTGGCTCAAGAAATAGCCGTATTCGAATGTTGGATGAAAAGGACTTGCACCCCACCATGCAAACCCCATGAAGAGAATAAATCCAAGAAATAAGGTGAACAAAATAGCCAGTACATTGGCGGTATGCACCAGTCCTTTGGATCTTGAAAGCGCTGAGAAAATGACCATTAAAAAAGTCAATACGAAGAAGATTCCGAAAGACGATTGAAAAGCATATTGAGGCACCGTTCGAATTCCTTCCGCGTTGTCTGCTTCGTAGTAGAAGTTGTAAAATGGTAAAAGGAATGATGAAAAGAACAGCAAAGAATAGATGCTAAGTTCGATCAATAGGATGGTACTTCTGCTTTTGGTCATAGTGAAATAAAAGTCGTCAAAAAAAGTCTATTCATTGCACTCCCGACAGTATATTTTCATCAGATCCGGGTCCTTCAGGATTTGAAAGTTCAGATCCGGTGAATTGAAATAAGTGCAAAATTCCTTTCCGGAATGTTTTCGAACCCGGTTGAACAAGGCAATCATTTCATCGTGAGAAATGGAAACCTCCGTCAGGTAAATGAGTTTCAGGAAATAGACAAGGTCATCCGGATCTTCGGTTTTGTTGATCAGGTTTTTCACCAACAGGTACGCACTTCGGTAATCTCCTTCGTATGCGAGGTAACGTGAGAACTCGAATTTCTCTTTAATACTCAGATCAGCGACGGGAACTTGTCTTTTTGCCAGAGATCGCATGGAATTTCGTTTGTGATCAATGTCGTAACTGTAACACAACATAATCACCATCCGCGCCAGTTCCCGTTTGTCAACATATTTTTTTCTGGCGAATTGTCTGATTCCTTTGCGGGTACCGGGAGGATCCTGAAAATATTCAATCTTGGCAAGTGTGGTTTTCAGAACGACCTTTTGCGTATCGGCAGGAAGGATTTTCTCAATTTCATTTTTCAGAATATCCAGTCTTTCTTCGTTCAGGCTATCCATCATAAAATGAACCACTGCTCGATTGTGCAGGAGCTTCATGTATTTTTTTTCAAGTGGAATGTAATGCTCGTCTAATTCGCTTAGCGACATTTCGTTGGAAAATACCATGTCGAATTGCTGTGCCTGGAGTTTTTCAGCCTCCTGGCGGTTTTTGTGTGCAATCGAAGCGTCAAACAATTGATTGATGGTGTCTTTGGTGGCAACAAGTTCTTCTTCCCACTGAAAATAGATGGTTAGTTCAGAATAGCGGTGTTCTTTCAGAATGTATTCGAGACTGTCGGACAAAGAGGTTCGTTCCAGTTCTTTTTGAATGACGGAATCCGGAAATGCTCCGAGATAAGCGAAAGGAGTGTTTCGAATATCCTCCCGGAATGCGGTGAAATTTTCCGACATGTGTCGCGAAACATCCAATGAATTCAAATCGAATTGCTGAAGTAACTGAAACATGTTTTCAGAACGTCGCTCAAACAATTGCTGATTCGATTGTTGATTTCCATCGATGCTGGCATAACCCGATATTTCTGCTCTGATAGGTTTTCCGGAATGTTCTTGTACAAGAGACAGGATGGAATCGGTTTGGGCCCGGGACAAGGTGTCAATCGCTTTCGGATAATATACCCGAAGGCTAACAGTATCGTATCGAAGGTCTTTGAACGCAAGCGTATCCGAAGAAACATTCACACGAATGTGTAAATCCAGCAGGAGATAGATGGGAATAACATGGAAAATGGTTTGACTGCAAACGCGCTTTTTATTGATCACATTCAGGTTGACTTCGAAATCTTCCTTG
>CBIHND010000045.1:0-7770 GCA_966211245.1 uncultured Fluviicola sp.
AGCCGGTAGAGGAGAAACTTGTCCGTGTACTATATCTTCCACTGGATTAAGCCGATCCGCCTCTGGCGGATTAAGCAGCAAGTGCGTATGACGTATTGTCAATTATGGTTCGAACCAAGATATTTACGAGCTTCAGTTCACCGCTCGACATGCTTCCCATCGAAATCGCTACCGCTGTCAAATCCAATGTCGACCCCAATGTTAATGCAAAGATACAAAGAAAAGCGTCGCGAATTTAGAACCTGTGAAGTAACTAACTCTTAATACTCTTCCCGAACAACGGAATACTTTAATCCGTAAACAACTTTTCTTTGAAAACGACGTCAAAAAAGCAATGAAATCTGCGTCACTTCTTTTTGTTGTATTGCTTTCGGGACATTCCTTCACTCAAACAGGTTCATTGGATCCTGAGTTCGGCGTTGATGGAAAAGTTGTCACTCCAATTGGAAATCTCGGCGAATGGGGGAATGCCGTTGCTATTCAGAACGATCAAAAGATTGTCGTGGGTGGATATTCCCAAAACAGCTTTACCACTGCTGATTTCGCTGTAACCAGATACGAAGTTGACGGTAATTTGGATCAGACGTTCGGAAACAACGGAAAAGTGATCACACACATCGAGAATCGAAGTATTGCCACAACGCTGGCGATTCAGAATGATGGAAAAATCATCCTGGGTGGCGCTTCCAATTGGCATGTGAATCTTGCACGATACAATACAAATGGGGCTTTGGATACAACTTTTGGTTCCGGAGGAATGGTGATTGCAGATATTGAAGGCTACTACAGTGAACGCTGCGAATCGCTGTTGGTTCAGGATGACGGAAAAATACTCGTTGGCGGCTATGCTCAACACAATAGCAACGATTGGTCGTATTTTTTCGTGGCTCGCTACAACAGCAATGGAAGCATTGATTCAACCTTTGCCACAAATGGTATTGTGATTGGCAGCAAAGGGCAGGCGTATTCGATTGCAACACAGTCGGATGGTAAAATCATCCTCGGTGGACAAATTGACGGAACATTTGCCATGGAAAGATATACCGCCAATGGAACGCTGGATACACTGTTTGGAATAGACGGAACAGTTGTTACGCCAATCGCCAATTCCGCTGAAGGTAGCGAGTTAATTGTGCAGGATGACGACAAGTTGTTGCTTGCCGGAACAGCTTCCATGGGTTTCGATGATTCTCGTTTTGCTTTGGCCGGATATAACAGCGATGGCTCTCCTGATAATAATTTCGGTGTGGCAGGAATCGTCACAGAATCCTTTGGATTGTATTGCCAAAGCACTTCAGCTCAACTTCAAAGCGACGGAAAAATTCTATTGGTGGGATCTGTGAAAGATGCAGCGGATCATTATCATTTTGTAGTGGCACGTTACAATGCCAATGGTGCTTTGGATCAATCCTTCGGAACGAACGGGAAAACAACTACCTCTTTCGAAGGTGTAACCAACAGTGTTGCTAATTCTATCGCTGTTCAGAGCGACAACAAAATTGTTTTAACCGGCTACATCTACGATACCAATAATGTTGACATTGCCTTAGCCAGGTATTTAAATGAAGACCTTTTGATGTCGGATAAACCAATTGAAAACTTCCGATATACGCTCTACCCAAATCCATCAAACGGTCAGTTCTACATTCAACTTGAAACCGAAATACAACAGGGTGAGCTACGCGTTTATGATTCATACGGACAACTTGTTGCTTACATTGAAGAACTTTACGGGAAGCAAATACATCTTTCGAACCAATCGCTTCCTTCAGGGAACTACCACTTTCAACTCTCTGAAAATACACACGTCATAGCTAGCGGCGAAGTGATGGTTACTGAAAAATAGCAAGTAACAACTATCCGTTACGGATGGTGAGTTTTCAGTTCCTTTTTAGTAATATTGAGGCACTTACACAAACTATTCACTATGTCTTCCGAACTTCAGGACCTTCGAAATGCGTATCAGAATGGCGATTTAAATCTATATCTCGGTGCAGGAGTCTCTGCTGCAAGCGGACTTCCGAACTGGCGACAACTCGTAGTGAGTATGTATTTCCGGTACATGAATATCGAGCAATGGCAATCCATCAGGCCTTATCCGAATTATCTGTATGCAATGGGGGATTGGTATTTAAGTAAAACGGGGGAATCTCTCGATATTATTATTCGTAAACTGAAATCCAATTTGGATGAAGATGAATTCCTGAAAATGCTCTACAATTGTTTGTACAATCAATTAGATGAAATAAACTTTATCAACCCAATAGACAACGGTGTTGGCGAGAATAAGTTATTGAGTGAAATAACCGAAATGATTGCTAAACCAGAGCGAATAAACTCCGTCATCACCTACAACTTTGACGATTTACTGGAAGAATCACTGAACAGGAAGAATATCAATTATACAGCTGTTTACAATACACATACATTTCCGCATAATGGATCTGTACCTGTTTATCATCCACATGGATTCATGCCTTTCGGTAACAATCAGCCAAGCAGACAAAGTACCGGAGACATTATTTTATCGGAAGACGATTACAATTCAATTGCCAGCAGTAGCAATCATTGGGCGAATATGATCCAAATCAGTAAGTTGACTCAAGGAACAGGGTTAATGATCGGACTTTCATTTTCAGATCGTAACATGCGTAGATTGATTGATCTGATTGCCAACATTCCGGTGCACACGAACAATTACATTTTTCTGAAGCGAAATTCGATGCCTGAATTCACGCTGAAAGATTCAGATGAAATCAAGGAAAAGGCGGATTCGATTGCAGACAAGATGCAACAAGCCGGAATCAAAATGGAGACAGTGGTGTACGATAACTGTCAAAGCATTCTTGAAGGAATCTTCAGAAACGACGAATGGATCACACACAGGGTTTTCGATCAAATGCGCATTAAGCCTATTTGGTATGATAAATACGATGAAGTACACAATTTCATTAAAGCAATTCGGGAATAGCTATTAACTTCAGACGAAATTACAGGTGAATATGCTCTACCCAATTTTAACCTATTCCAGAAACCTTGGAGATTTTCCGTTTGATTTCAAAACGCTTCACGATCACGGACTTAAGGCTATCCGTCTGATCTACAAAGGGAAGACCGAAGCGGAATTCAACGAGCGCATTCAGGAAATCCAGACCGTATTTCGGAAACATGAACTTGAAATCGATATTCTGATCGATCTTCCGGGAAAGAAGCCAATTGTTAGAAATCTGAAACAAGGGCTGGACGTAAAAGCAGGCGAGGAATACTGGTTAACTGACGGAGAAATAGAATGTTCGGTTGCGATTATCCCAACACTCGACTTTTTCAATCACGAAAGCTTCCCAACGCTGGAACCGGGAGATGTAATCAGCATTGCCGACGATGAACTGAATCTGCTTGTAAAGGAAATTCGCGACAACGCGGTAGTCTGCGAAGCAATGAGCTCATTCTTTCTGACTCCGAACCGATCATTGGGATTGAAGAACAAACCTTTTCCGATCCAAGCGAATTCAGAAGCGGAGTTGCAATTCGTTGGAAATCTACAGAACACCTCGAAAAACGTGAAATTGGTAGTGTCATTTACGCGATCAGCAAACGATTTACAGCAACTCAAAGCGCTACAACCGGGTATAGAACTGATTCCAAAGATCGAGTCAATTCTCAGCGATTCCACTCTTCATGAGATCATGAGCCATTGCAACAGCCTGATGCTTGGAAGAGGCGATTTGTCGTTGGATTGTAAGCCGAATGAGCTATTTGCTTTTCAGCAACGACTCATTCATTTGTGCAAAGAACGCAATAAGCAATTGATTGTCGGAACCGGATTATTGAACGGAATAGGAGAGAAGCAATCGCCGACCATTTCGGAAGTCATGGATTACGGTTACCTGAGACGCCAGGGAACAGTGGCATTTTTGATTGCCGGTTCCAATGCGTTGTATCAGCCACTGAAGACACTAGCGTTTATGCAGGAATTTGATAACGATCGGAAGCCATGAGAACTTTTCATCATCTATCGGTAATTGAGAGTATTTCAGCAAACCCGTTTGATACAATCGGGCAAAGAAGCTATTCCCTTATGAGGTCGTATATAACGCCATATGAGCAATTTCTTACTATTGAATTCGCTCCGGAGCTGGAAAAGGAAATTACAGAAATGCCGAATATTGAAGAATATGTATCGACGGAACTTGAAGAAGAGTTCGTTGGAGCAGTCCGTTTTGACTACTATTTAGGTTTGATGGCTGAAGATGAGAAGCAATTATTGGAATTGGCAATTGACTATATCCGAAAGTACGAGACGGTCTATCCGTTGTCTCGTCATCACTATAACTTCAAATGCAATGCACCAAATGTCGACCTAAGAAACACATGGCTCAAAGCGATGTTTATGCGTCCGGGAATGTACGGGATTGAAAACCTTGCTTGCCTTCGCGCATTTTTGGATGGCTATTTCAGAATGAAGGCGGAATATCAACTGCCGGTTTCCGAATACGAAGAAAAATTGCTGGAATTCATTGGCTACTGGAAAGCAAGAACTAATCCTCAACTACCTTTCGACACATGGGAAAGGGCTTTTGCATATGAAAAAGTGGGGACAACTGCATTTTCAGGCGCATTCTCCTATGAACTTAAACGATTGGAGGAAATGTTGTTCGAAGAAACGGGAATGGAATTGATTCCACCTGAAATAATTGGAAAAACAGAATAAAATAAAAAAGACGCTGGAAGGCGTCTTTTTCTATATCAAAATAATCGATTAATCTTCATCGTCGTCATCCCACTCCTCATCATCGTCGTAGTCTTCGTCAGAATCCTCGTCGTTGTTCACCAGGTATTTGCGGTAGTCGTCATCCTCGTCCTCTTCGTCATATCTTCCGAACAAATCCAATTCTTCATCGGATAAATCGTCGTCGTTAAGGTACTGGTTGTCTTTACCACTTTTGCGGTAAGCCTCCATTTTGTTCTTTTTCGGAGCATCGGAAGCTTTCGGAGTAGATTTCGTCTCCTTCTTACGCTCAACCTTCAGCGGATTCACCTCGTCAGGATTGAACGATGGTCGGGTAGGACGATCATCCAGTTTTTTGTACTCGTTTGTATCAGGCTTTTTGTAATCGTTTCTGAATCCACCACCTTCTTGTCCGCCGGTTCTTGGCGGCCTGTTGTTGTAATCGGTACGTTGTGGACGATCACCTGCAGGTTTGTTGTTCGAACGATCATCAGCTTTCTTCACTGCTATCTGTCTTCCATTTACACTTGAATTATCAAGTGCCTCAATAGCAGCGTCTGCCTCTTGTTCATCCGCCATTTCAACAAAAGCAAAACCCCTTGGTTTGCCAGTTTCTCTGTCTTTTGCAATGGTAACGCGGTTTACGCGGCCATATTCCTCAAAAAGCGACTTCAACTGCTCATCTGTTGTATTGAAGTCAAGTTTTGCTACAAAAATGCTTGTCATTCTATAGTTTAAAATACCACTAAACGCTGTGGTAATCACGGTTTAACAATACCGAAGATAGGTAATTTTTGATCTTCGCAACAAAAAAAGTAAAAAAATCAAATTGATTTAACACTTGCTATTTGTTTTTGAGCAAATCCCTGATCTCACCGAGCAAAATTTCCTGATTGGATGGAGCAGGTGGAGCTTCCGCTGCAACTTCTTCTTCTTTCTTCTTTCTGAAATTCGCAGCCTTGTTCATCACGCGAATCATAATGAAAATCGAAAAGGCAATGATCAGGAATTCAAACACCATTTGAATAAAGTTCCCATAATTCAAAGTGACAGCAGGTACTTCAGCTATTTGCTTTTCAACCCATTTGCCACCTTCCATAACTTTTTCCGTATGTGCTGCAATTTTATCTTTTAATGTAATCGACAGATCGGTAAACTTAACACCGCCAATCAAAACACCAATCGGAGGTAAAATAATGTCGACCACTAACGAGTTTACAATTTTACCAAACGCCCCACCGATAATTACACCGACAGCCAGATCCATTACATTTCCTTTTAAAGCAAAGGCTTTAAATTCACTCATCATTCCCATGACGCCTCAATTTTTGTTTTCCTAAATATAGAATTATAATTTAAAACTGACACGTTGCTGAATGGAACGGGAAAGCGTTACTTCATCGGCATAATGCAATTCACTTCCAACCGATATTCCGCGAGATAACGTAGTAACTTCGATCGGGAAGTTTGCACATTTTTTATAGATGTAGAAGTTGGTTGTGTCGCCTTCCATAGTTGCGCTCAACGCCAAAATGATTTCATCCACTTCACCCGCTTCACATTTTGCTATCAGGGCATCAATGAATAAATCATCCGGACCAATTCCATCCATTGGAGAAATAACACCTCCCAAAACATGGTAACAACCGTTGTAACTTCCGGTAGCTTCAATAGCCATTACGTCACGAACGTCTTCCACCACACAAACCAAACGTAAATTACGCTGTGGATTACTGCAAATGGAACAAACATCTTCATCCGAAATGTTTCCGCACTGTTTACAGGTTTTTACCTTGTCTTTTAGTTGAAGTAATACTTCGGCAAAACGCTCCATTTCTCTTTTGTCGCGTTTCAAAAGCTGCAATACCAGACGCAATGCGGTTCGTTTACCTATACCGGGCAAGGAACCAAATTGCTCTACTGCTTCTTCCAGATATCGTGAAGGGATGTTCATTTAACGCAAAAATAGGGAATTATAGCAAGGGCGAATTTGGAATTCAGTCCCGAAGCGTTAATTTTGCGCCGTGGAAATCATTAAGTATTCCTTTTTAGGACTTCAGCTACAGGAACCAATGGCATTTATTACGAACGGCTTTATTGCGCTGTTCAGTTGCTACGCTTACACTTCATTAAAGCATGGACCAACTGTAAGCAAATATTGGAAGCAGTTTTACCTGATGCTTGCGATTTCAAGTGCATTCGGAATGTTCGGACACACCTTTTTCCACTATACAGGAATTCCGGGAAAAATTCCAAGCTGGTTCTTTGCAATCGTTGCCAATGTTTGTTCAGGAATAGGAATGCTGGAACTGTCCAAAGACTTTTCAATGAAGAGCAAGTGGGTAACAGTTGTTTGGATAAAAAGCGTTATTCTGTTTGGAGTTTCACTTTATTTCATGAAGTTCATTGGGGTTGCGCTTGACGCAATTCTTACGTACATATTGTACACCGGATTCTATGCTTATAGCTTAAAAATAAGGGGGTTGCCTGAGATGAAATACATGATCCTTGGTGTACTGATATTATTGCCATCTGCCGTGTTCTTTTTGTTGAAGTTGAATCCGCACCGCTGGTTGAATAAAGATGATATCAGTCATATTCTTATCTTAGGGGGAATTACTTGTTTTTACATTTCACTAAAGAAACTACAGAACAAAAGCGTTCGAATCTACGCGAATGTCTAGCAACCAGGTAAATATCAAAAACAAACGTGCGCGTTTTGAATACCATCTTGAGGATGTATTCACGGCCGGTATTGTGTTGTCCGGAACGGAAATAAAAAGCATCCGAAACGGCAAGGCAAGTATCCTGGAATCGTATGGAATCTTTGATAATGGTCAGGTTTACCTGCGAAACATGCACGTTTCTCCTTATGAAAACGGATCGTTTTACAACCACCAGCCACGAACCGATCGCAAGTTATTGCTGAACAAAAAGGAAATCAATAAGATTGAGAAGTTCCTGAAAGTAAAAGGAAACACGCTTGTTCCTTTGAAACTCTTCCTTTCAGAAAAAGGCTGGCTGAAAGTTGAACTTGCCTG
>CBIHND010000046.1:0-5634 GCA_966211245.1 uncultured Fluviicola sp.
TGGTAGAGTAGTGGTCTCCAAAACCATTGGTCGTGGGTTCGAATCCTACCGCCCGTGCAAAACAAAATAAATTGACCATGTCAAAGTTTAGAAATTATTTTAGCGAAACGATTACTGAGATGACTCAGAATGTTACGTGGCCGACGTGGAAAGAATTGCAGAGCAATGCACTGATTGTGGTAGTTGCGTCTGTGATTTTTGCATTGTTGGTATTCGCAATGGACAATGTCTTTGGAATTACCGGAACTCCTACTTCTACCTGGAAGGGAGTTGTTGGATTTATCTATTCTTTCTTTTAATTAGAAAAATGGGAGATATTAAAAAACGTTGGTACGTAGTGCGTGCAGTGAGTGGGAAAGAGAAAAAGGTAAAAGAATACCTGGATCTTGAAATTTCCCGTTTGAAACTGGATGATTATGTATCTCAAGTATTGATTCCAACTGAGAAAGTATTTCAAATCCGCAACGGTAAGAAAATCTCAAAGGAAAAGGCGTATTTACCAGGATATGTATTGATTGAAGCAGCTTTGATCGGTGAGGTTCCTCACGTGATTAAAGGAATTCCGAATGTGATCGGTTTCCTTGGAGCAGAAAAAGGGGGAGACCCTCAACCAATGCGTTTATCTGAAGTAAATCGAATTTTAGGTAAAGTTGATGAATTATCCGAAACAGAAGAGGAAGTGAAAATCCCATTTGTTATCGGAGAATCAGTTAAGGTGATCGATGGACCATTCAACAATTTCTCCGGAGTTATTGACGAGATCAATGAAGAGAAGAAGAAATTGAAAGTAATGGTTAAAATCTTCGGTCGTAAGAACCTTCTAGAGCTTAGCTACATGCAAGTGGAAAAAGAAGGGTAAACATGTATTAACCGCAGCAGTGGGATTATTGATTAAAGCTTCCCTTTAACGCCCACGTTACGACTGCATAATTTAAATAAACAATGGCTAAAGAAGTAGCAGCATTGATCAAATTACAGATCAAAGGTGGTCAAGCCAATCCAGCTCCTCCAGTTGGTCCCGCACTTGGTGCGAAAGGGGTTAACATTATGGAATTCTGCAAGCAGTATAATGCTCGTACGCAGGATAAGCCAGGAAAGGTTTTACCATGTGTGATTACTGTGTACAGTGACAAATCATTTGATTTCGTCATCAAAACTCCTCCAGCAGCTGTGCAGATTATTGATAGCGTAAAGCTTAAAAAAGGTTCTTCCGAGCCTAACAAAAGCAAAGTTGGTACAATGACCTGGGATCAGGTTCGTGCTATCGCTGAAGATAAAATGCCGGATATGAATTGTTTTACTGTTGATTCAGCTATGTCTATGGTAGCTGGTACAGCACGTAGTATGGGTGTAACTGTTAAAGGAGGTGAAGCTCCTGCAACTAAATAATCGCAAGTATCATGGGAAGAATTTCTAAGAAAAGAAAAGAAGTTTTAGCAAAGTACGATTTGACTAAAACTTACACCTTGGTAGAAGCGTGTGATTTGGTAAAGAACATTACAACTACTAAGTTCGATGCATCAGTAGATATTTCAGTACGCTTGGGTGTTGATCCACGTAAAGCGAACCAAATGGTTCGTGGTACGGTTGCATTGCCTCACGGAACTGGTAAGGATGTACGAGTATTGGTACTTTGTACTCCTGACAAGGAAGCTGAAGCAAAAGCAGCTGGTGCTGAATTCGTTGGATTGGATGAATTCATTGACAAAATCAAAGGTGGTTGGACAGACATCGACGTAATTATTACAATGCCGTCTGTGATGGGTAAAGTAGGTGCTTTAGGACGTATCCTTGGACCTCGTGGTTTAATGCCAAACCCAAAAACGGGTACTGTAACGATGGAAGTTGGTAAAGCTGTTGAAGAAGTGAAAGCAGGTAAAATTGATTTCAAAGTTGACAAATTCGGTAATATTCATACTTCTGTTGGGAAGGCTAGCTTCGAAGGAGCTAAAATTCGCGACAATGCACATGAATTGATCCAACAATTAATCAAATTGAAACCATCTGCTGCAAAAGGTACTTACATTAAAAGTATCTACATCAGCTCTACAATGTCTCCAAGTATCCAAATTGATGCTAAATCTGTTGTAGCTTAAAATCTTGAAGTATGAATAAAGATCAAAAAGCACAGTACATTGAAGATCTTGCTCAAGATTTATCGAAAGCAAATGTCTTCTATCTTGCAGATACAGCAGCTCTTACAGTAGAAACAATCAACCAATTACGCCGTCGTTGTTTTCAACAGGGTATCGAACTACGTGTAGTTAAGAATACATTGTTGGCTAAAGCAATGGCTAAGGTTGAAGGTAGAAATTACGATGACTTGGCATCCGTGTTAAGTGGACCGACTTCTATCATGTTCTCTGAAGTAGGAAATGCTCCTGCAAAATTGATTAAAGATTTCCGCAAGAAGAATGATAAGCCGATTCTTAAAGGAGCTTATATTGAAGAAGCAATCTTCATTGGTGACAACCAATTGGATGCGCTTGAAGCAATCAAGTCTCGTGAAGAATTAATCGGTGATATCATCGGATTACTACAAAGCCCGGCGAAAAATGTTATTTCCGGTCTTACAGGTGGTGGTTCCAAAATTGCTGGAATCCTTAAAACGCTCGAAGAAAGAGCATAATTAAACAAATTTATTTAAGAACCTTTTTTAAAAATTAATAAAAATGGCTGATTTAAAACAAATCGCAGAAACGCTAGTAAACTTAACAGTAAAAGAAGTAAACGAACTAGCTACAATCTTGAAAGACGAATACGGTATTGAGCCTGCTGCTGCTGCTCCAGTAATGGTAGCTGGTGGAGGTGCTGCTGCTGGTGGTGACGCTGCTGCTGAAAAAACTGAGTTCGACGTAATCTTGAAATCAGGTGGTGCTAACAAACTTGCAGTAGTTAAGTTGGTTAAAGAACTTACTGGTAACGGATTGAAAGAATCTAAAGACATCGTTGACGGAGCTCCTGCTACTTTGAAAGAAGCAGTTTCTAAAGACGAGGCTGAAGGTCTTAAGAAAGCACTAGAAGAAGCTGGTGCTGAAGTGGAGATCAAGTAATTAGTTACTAAATTTTTGCAGGAGAGGTGTCCCGACGAAATGTCGGGATGCCTATTCCTGTTTTTCGGCGTTTTAGCCAATTTTAAAGTCCTTTTCTCAATTAAATTTATTTCGCCTTGGCAACAACAAGCAATACATCAACGAGAATTAATTTTGCTTCCAGCAAAAATCAGTTCGCTTATCCAGACTTTTTGGATATTCAGCTTAAATCCTTCCAGGAGTTCTTCCAATTGGAAACGACACCTGAGAATCGTGAAAGTGAAGGATTGTTCAAGGTATTTGCGGAGAATTTCCCAATTACTGATACACGAAATCAATTCGTGTTGGAGTTCCTTGATTATTTCATCGACCCACCTCGTTACACTATTGATGAGTGTATCGAAAGAGGTTTAACTTATAGTGTTCCGCTAAAAGCTAAACTAAAATTATATTGTACAGACCCTGAACACGAAGATTTCGAAACAATCGTGCAGGATGTATACTTAGGTACAATTCCATACATGACTCCAAAAGGTTCATTCGTAATCAATGGTGCCGAGCGTGTAATTGTTTCCCAGTTGCACCGTTCACCAGGGGTATTCTTCGGTCAAAGCCGCCACGCTAACGGTACGAAATTGTACTCTGCGCGTGTGATTCCTTTCAAAGGATCTTGGATCGAATTCGCAACGGATATCAACAGCGTAATGTATGCTTACATCGATCGTAAGAAGAAATTGCCTGTAACAACTCTTTTCCGTGCGATCGGATATGAAACAGATAAAGATATTCTAGAAATATTCGGCTTAGCTGATGAAGTGAAAGCTAACAAAGCCAATTTGAAAAAATGCGTTGGTAGAAGACTGGCTGCTCGTGTATTGAAGTCTTGGATTGAGGACTTTGGAGACGAAGATACAGGAGAGGTAGTATCTATCGAACGTAATGAAGTAATTCTTGATCGTGAAACTGTATTGGAAGATCAGCACATTGATGAGATTATTGATGCTGGTGTGAAAACAGTTATTTTCCACAAAGAGGATGCAAATACGGCTGATTATACCATTATCTACAACACGCTTCAGAAAGATACTTCTAACTCTGAGAAAGAAGCGGTTGAACACATTTACCGTCAGTTGCGTAATGCTGAACCACCAGATTACGAAACAGCAAAAGGTGTATTCGAGAAATTATTCTTCTCTGATGCGCGTTATGACTTAGGTGAAGTAGGTCGTTACAGAATGAACAAAAAGTTGAATATCGATAACTCGGAAGAGTCTCGTGTTTTGACTAAAAATGATATTCTTTCTATCATCAAGTATTTGATCGAATTGATCAACTCGAAAGCGGATGTGGATGATATTGACCACTTGTCAAATCGCCGTGTTCGTACAGTAGGTGAACAATTATACGCTCAATTTGGTGTTGGTTTGGCACGTATGGCTCGTACAATCCGTGAACGTATGAACGTTCGTGATAACGAAGTCTTTACTCCGATTGACTTGATCAACGCGAAGACCTTGTCTTCTGTGATCAACTCGTTCTTCGGAACAAACCAGTTGTCTCAATTTATGGACCAGACGAACCCGCTTTCAGAGGTAACTCACAAGCGTCGTTTGTCTGCACTAGGACCAGGTGGACTTTCTCGTGAAAGAGCAGGTTTCGAGGTTCGTGACGTTCACTATACACACTACGGTCGTTTGTGTACAATTGAAACACCGGAAGGACCAAACATCGGTTTGATCTCCTCTTTGTGTGTATTCGCGAAAGTGAATAAACTCGGATTTATTGAAACTCCTTACCGCAAGGTAGTTGAAGGTAAAGTGGATATTTCTTCGGAGCCGGTTTATTTATCAGCTGAAGAAGAAGATGCAAAAATGATCGCTCAGGCAAATGCGAAGGTGGATGAAAAAGGAAATTTCCTTTCCGAGGTTGTAAAAGCTCGTTACGAAGGTGACTTCCCGGTTGTTCCACCGACAGATTTGAACCTGATGGACGTTGGGGCAAACCAGATTGCATCGATTGCAGCATCTTCTATTCCGTTCCTGGAGCATGATGATGCGAACCGTGCCCTAATGGGATCCAACATGCAACGTCAGGCTGTTCCGTTGTTGAAACCGCAGTCTCCTACAGTTGGTACCGGAATTGAACAATTGGTAGCGCGTGACTCACGTGTATTGATCAATGCTGAAGGTCCGGGTACAGTAGAATATGTTGACGCAAATGAAATCGTGATCCGTTACGATTGGTCTGATGACGACAAATTAGTAAGCTTTGATAGTGAAGTGACTCGTTACTCATTAACAAAATTCCAGAAAACAAACCAAAGTACAACAATCAACCTGAAGCCGATTGTTCGCAAAGGGGACCGCATTGAGAAAGGACAGGTTCTATGTGAAGGATACGCTACACAAGGAGGAGAATTGGCATTGGGTCAAAACCTGAAAGTTGCATTCATGCCTTGGAAAGGGTATAACTTT
Organism: uncultured Fluviicola sp.; assembly: GCA_966211245.1. Lineage (GTDB taxonomy): Bacteria > Bacteroidota > Bacteroidia > Flavobacteriales_D > Crocinitomicaceae > Fluviicola. The sequence continues at coordinate 5,507 of CBIHND010000046.1, forward strand.
GAGGATGCGATTGTAATTTCTGAGCGTGTTGTTCGTGACGATATCTTTACATCGATTCATATTGACGAATACTCTTTGGAGGTTCGTGATACAAAACGAGGAATGGAAGAATTAACTTCTGATATTCC
>CBIHND010000047.1:0-4571 GCA_966211245.1 uncultured Fluviicola sp.
AAGTTAGAAGACTTGATTGTTCCAAGGTTCTGCTGGTTTGATTTCTTGTTCGCAGCATCTTTGTACAACATGTACGGAGTTCCTGTTTCAATTTGAGATTCAAGAACTTTGAACCACAAATCCTGAGCTTTAACTGTTTTGCGTCCTTTTCCTTCCGCTTCGTACTTTGTATATAGTTTTTCGAACTCTTCACCGTACGTATCAGATAATCCCGGACACTCGTGCGGACACATTAAGGTCCAGTCACCGTTTTGCTCAACGCGTTCCATGAACAAGTCCGGAATCCACAATGCGTAGAACAAATCGCGAGCACGCATTTCTTCTTTTCCTGTATTTTTCTTCAGGTCAAGGAAGTCAAATACGTCAGCATGCCAAGGTTCGATGTACATAGCGAAAGAGCCCTTGCGCTTACCTCCACCCTGGTCTACGTAGCGTGCAGTATCGTTGAACACGCGCAACATCGGTACAATACCGTTTGAGGTTCCGTTTGTTCCTTTGATGTATGATCCTGTAGCGCGAATGTCGTGAATAGCTAGTCCGATACCTCCAGCCGACTGAGAAATCTGAGCACATGATTTCAGCGTGTCGTAAATACCTTCGATGCTATCTTCTTTCATTGTCAACAAGAAACAAGAAGACATCTGCGGTTTCGGAGTACCTGCATTGAACAGAGTTGGCGTAGCGTGTGTAAACCATCCTTCAGACATTAAGTTGTATGTCTTGATAGCTTGTGCAATATCGTTTTTGTGGATTCCCACTGCAACGCGCAACAACATGTGTTGCGGACGCTCTACGATTTCTCCGTTCAAACGCAACAAGTAACTTCTTGTCAGGGTTTTGAAACCGAAGTAATCGTAACGGAAATCGCGATCATAGATGATGGATGAATCCAATACATCTTTGTTCGCCTGAATAACTTCAAATACGTCGTCGGCAATCAACGCTGCATTTTGTCCTGTTTTAGGATCAATGTATCGGTACAGGTCTTCCATTACTTCAGAGAACGATTTCTTCGTCTCTTTGTGGAGGTTAGACACAGCGATACGTGATGCAAGCAATGAATAATCCGGGTGTTCCATTGTTTTCACAGCAGCGACTTCTGCTGCAAGGTTATCCAACTCAGTTGTTGTAACACCATCATAAATCCCCTCAATCACCTTCATGGCAACCGCCTCAGGCGACACCAAAGGATCCAGCCCGTAACACATCTTCACGATGCGTGCAGTGATTTTGTCGAACTTCACTGCTTCTTTTCTTCCGTCTCTTTTTAATACATACATAGTAGTGCTCTCCTATCTATTTGGGTTCTATTCTCCCGCCCCACGTATCTTCACGTTGGCCCGCGGAATTGTTTTATTATTGGTTTCTACTTAAAAATCTTCATCGGTACTGAATACCTGATGGTCTTTTCCTCCTCCCATTACGCCTGCTTTCTGGTATTCTGCAACACGTTTTTCGAAGAAGTTTGTTTTCCCCTGGATAGAAATCATATCCATAAAGTCGAACGGATTCGGTGTATTGAACACTTTTTCGTTCCCTAACTCCACTAACAAGCGATCAGCCACGAACTCGATGTATTGTGTCATTAGTTCCGCATTCATACCAATTAACTTAACCGGTAGCGCGTCGGTTACAAATTCCTTCTCGATTTCAACTGCATCGAGAATAATTTCTTTCACTTGTTCTTTCGGAAGCTTGTTTACCAGGTGTTTGGTATACAACAAACAAGCGAAGTCACAGTGTAGACCTTCATCACGAGAAATCAACTCGTTAGAGAAGGACAATCCCGGCATCAATCCTCTTTTCTTCAGCCAAAAGATAGAACAGAATGATCCTGAGAAGAAGATCCCTTCTACTGCAGCGAACGCAACTAATCGCTCAGCAAAAGACCCGTTGTCAATCCAACGCAACGCCCACTCTGCTTTTTTCTGTACACATGGAATTGTTTCCAATGCATTGAACAGGTGATCTTTCTCTTTTTGATCTTTGATGTAAGTATCGATCAACAATGAGTAAGTCTCAGAGTGAATGTTTTCGATAGCAACCTGGAAACCGTAGAAAAACTTTGCTTCAGTGTACTGCACTTCAGAAAGGAAGTGCTCAGCAAGGTTTTCGTTTACGATACCATCAGAAGCCGCAAAGAACGCCAATACGTGTTTAATGAAGTGACGCTCATCGTCGTTCAATTTGGATTCCCAGTCTAATAAGTCCGGAGCCAAATCGATTTCTTCGGCAGTCCAAAAACTTGCTTCCGCCTTTTTATAGAACAACCAAATGTCATTGTGAACAATTGGAAAAAGCACGAATCTGTTTTTGTTCTCTTCTAATATCGGTTCTGCTTGCGCCATTTTGTGTTGAGTTTTTAAAGTCAATAATCTTCCCTGCACGATTACCTCCATAATCGCGACTTTTTGTTCTTTATAAACGTTTTTGCTTCCTCTTTCTTGCGTTGTGTGCACCGAAAAAATCCTCTTTTTTGGTGACTGTGTTTCCCTGAATGAGGCATACAAAAATTGTCAAAAAACTTTCTTCTCGCAATTAAAGAAATCCACAATGAGGGGAGGTTTTCAACAAGCTAAATCCGAAATCCTTTAACAGGAGCACTTAGCGAGTTTATCAACAGACCAACCAAAGATATTCACAGTAACTATTCCTTCATTTGTCGAACAATAACCCTGATTCGCCGTATCTCCATCAATCTCTTGTGCCTGAACGCCTTTGGCCTGAATCTTTTAGCAAGTTACGACGAAATGGAGGTTCTCACCAAATGTATTTAAAGACAATTTCAACATCGAAATGTGAATAGAATCGGGTAGTTAAAAACAACACTTTTTGTTCTCGGTTTGACAACTGAAAATGGATCGAACTTTCCCTCATAAACGTCAGAAAAAAACCGTTTACTCAATGAATAAACACACAAAATAAAATGTTTTCAAACATTTTTGTTACAATACAAACATTTCATAGGTTTGAAACTGAATTTTAAAACATTTTTGTGTGTGCAAGACAGTAGTGTGTCTGCACAGGTGTGATTACCTGAGTGTAATCATATTTCCAACCTGCCCGATACGTGTTTCGGGCAGGTATTTTTGTCCCATTCGTATGAAACAAATCTCCATTCTCAAACCTAAAATCAAACAACTATCGGCTGAATTACTACATGTTTTGTATCCACAGTTTTGCTATTCCTGCTCCGTAGAATTGCTTCAAACCAACAGTGGCATTTGTCCAATCTGTAGTTATGATCTGGAGTATACTCTTCATGAAAATTACATCGAGCCAAGTTCTTTGGATCAGTTGTTTTGGGGCCGTGTACCGCTTGAGTTTACCTTTTCACTGTTGTATTTTAACCAGAGAACGGCTACGCAGCGCATATTGCACGATTTGAAGTATAACCATAGAAATGAATTGGGGCTGCACTTTGGAGCCGAAATGGGAGAACGTTTAAAAAAGATTGAAGCCTATCAATCCGTCACGGCGCTCGTACCGGTTCCATTACATCCGAAAAAACAGTTCATTCGCGGATATAATCAGGCGGAAGAAATTGCAAAAGGGATTAAAAGTATTAACGGTACACCAATTCGGATGGATTTACTGAAACGAACGATTTTCTCAGAGAGTCAGACCAAAAAGGGATTGATGGGAAGATGGGATTCAATGCAGCAGATTTTCAACGCGGTAGGAAATGTAAATGCGAATGATCATTTTTTGCTGGTTGATGACGTAATCACAACCGGGGCGACGCTGGAAGTTTGTGCGAGGGAACTTCGGAATCTGTTTCCGGATGTCCGGATTAGCGTGGCTTCGTTGGCGGTTGCAAGGTGACGTAAATTCCCCGCGAAGGACGTAACGATTCACAGAGGATTTGGAGAAGAATCGGTATCGGGGATGTATAATTGTCCGGTATTAAAAATGTCCAATTGCTTGCACAATTGGACATTCAGATCAATAAAGGGTTTATTATTGTGGTGTTATTCGTTGTGCGTTTCTTTGATTTCGATTCTACGTTCAATGCGTTCACCTTTCTTTGTGTCAGGTGCCATCTCCATCTCTTTTAGTTTCTTGTCGGCATCTTCACCGGTATATACCTCCTCTGTGACTTTACCGTTTTCGTTTCTTTTGATGCGTAACGTTTTCACGCCATTCTCAACTGTGACATCAACGTCTTCTGAAATTTCTTTGTTTTCCATGCTTTCCGCGGATTCCATTTCTTTCAATTTCTTATCTGCGTCAGCACCCGTGTAAACTTCATTTGTAACAACACCACCTGTTTTCGTGGTAATTGTCAATGTTTTCACACCGTTATCTTCTTCTAGTTTTACTTCTTTTCTTACTTCCTTTTTCTCAACCTTCTTTTCCGTTTTTTCAGTCTGAGCGTATGTTGAAACCGAAGCGATCAAAGCACAAGCAACAATGGTCAATTTTCTCATAATCATCAGGTTTTGCCTAACAAACATACTGCATTATTTGATATGTCAATTGCCATGAGCTGTTAACTGATGTTAAGGAATGTAAATTGAATGTTGAATGTTGAATGTTGAATGTTGAATGTTGAATGTTGAATGTTGAAT
>CBIHND010000048.1:0-4373 GCA_966211245.1 uncultured Fluviicola sp.
GACAAGAATCCAAAGCCGCTGACTTTGACTTCTTTACTACCGCAGTCCTTCCCTTGCGCACTAACTGTTGGATAGTTGGCATACAGTACTCAAATTTTGTTTGTTAATAAATATAGTTTCACCCCAAAGAACACACTTTGAGGGGTGCAAAGATAGGTAGAAATTCTTAGGATGCAAGCCCCGAGCGAAAAAAAGTGCTGTTTTTGAACATTTTACTGTGGAAAGCGAATGGTTGATTTTTTAGGCAAAGATCGAAATTTGATAAAATGAATTCCAGATGACCGAAAATTAGAATTGTTAATAACCTCCATTTTGGAGGATTGCAACTTAAAGAAAATAAGATGACAAGTTCGCAATGGATTGCGAACCACACCTGGTTATTTAGACTGATAACGAGAAATCAATTGTTCAATTTCACGATTCTTGAGTACAAGCACTACCCCAAACAATACCCTAATAAGTGCAAAAAGCGGCAATCCATCTTTAAGCGACACTTCATTAAACGCAGCGAAGAATTCAGGAATACTATTACTTAAAGAGTAAATGCCTATGATCGCAATTGCCAGACGTAAGACATTCTTTGTTTCTATGTTTGTATTGATATACTTCTCCGGAATGGATTCTTCCAATTTAAACAACCTAATAATTGCATCCGTTTGAAACAGACACAAATAAGCAACGACACCCCATACAAGTAAACTACCCAATGTAAATGTAAAATCACTTGTCGAATTCCCGTCGAAAACAAGATCTACAGACATACCTCCAACAAAGAACAACAGCTGAATGACACTGAAAGCGAAATAAACTCCGATTGTTTTGAGAATAATGGACCAAAGGGTTTTGAGTTGCATGCGTAAGTTGGTTAATGTGATTTTTTGTTAAGCCGATAAAGATAGGTAGATTAAGTTAACGGACAACTGTACCGATTTCCCTTAACTTTGCATTACAATAGAAACATCAACATGCGATCCCTCTTTGTCCTCCTCTTTATTTTCTGTGTTCAACCTTCCTTCGCTCTGGAAAAAGTGAATACTACCTTATATAATTATGCAAAGGCCTGTCCAACATCCTCCACCAAAAACACAAAGACGCTCGTCAGCTATTTATCCAAAGGAGGGAATTCACAGAGTCAGCGTGTGGAATTGTTTTGCTATTGGATCACGGAGAACATCGCTTACGACACACAGGGTTACGTAACCGGAAAGCCATCCCCGACAAGTACGGTTCTTACCACTAAAAAGGGAGTGTGCCAGAATTACGCTGAACTATTGCAGGACATGTGCGAAATGCTTGGAATTGAATGCCATGTTATTCCGGGATACTCAAAAGGTTATGGCTATTCAAAAACCAAAGCATTTCAATTCCCCGATCATGCCTGGAACATTGTCAAGGTTGATGGAAAATATGTTTACATCGATGCTACATGGGCGAGTGGAAACGTCCAGTCCGTAAAAGGAAAGCTCACATTTACCAAAAACCTTCATGTTGAAGAACTATTTGCAGAACCAGATTACTTTCTGAGCAAGCACCTACCGGCTGATCCCCGATGGCAAATGAGAAGCACTCCGATTACCCTAAAAAGTTTCCATAGTAACGACTCCATAAACCGTATGCTAAAGACTACTATCCCGAACTACAATTTTCAGGACAGTATAACTGTGTTCCTGAAGGCTGACAGTCTGGACAGAAGAGTGATTTCCGCAGCAAGTGCTTATCTCTTCAATCCGGTTAAAGACAATTTGAGTTATCTGGGAGATTCCTATTATAACAAAGCCTGGCACTTCAGCAATCATGTCAACACAATCTCCAACCAGGAAACCGCTATTGTCTGGTACAACAAATCCATTTCCATCTATTCAAAGCTAGGTAATAGCTATGGCGCCAAATGGATTGGTAATGCCAAAAAGGGGATAGAATACGCCAATGCCCAGATTGAAATCCTGAAGGGAACACAATAGCCCCTGTTTTTCAGCTTCAGTATTTGACGAAATACGAGATTTCTTCTCCAATTCGAATGAAATAGATACCGGCAGGCCATGAAGAAATTGAAAGCATTTCGGTTTTCGCCATGAAATCTTTTTTCATCTTAACACTACCCAGTTGATCGGTAATTAGCACTTGACCACCTTCTTCATCATTCGTGATAAACACAAAATCACTTCCCGGATTTGGCCAAACCTTAATCGACGTAGCTGGTTTTTGACTACCAACACCAAGCGTCGACAAATCAATGCAATTCGAAGTATCGGAACAATCTTCGTTTGAGATAACAACCGCATACATTCCGTTTCCGGGAATGGTCAGCACGGAATCCGTTGCGCCCGGAATTGGAAGATTGGTTTCACAATCAATCCACTGATAATTATAGAATGGTCCGGCGTGAGCTACCAATTGCCCTGCAACAGTGTCCGGTTTGTTGATATGGTCTAAATAATTGCAATTGACGTATTTTCTGACATGCGTATGTATAGAATCATTGATCCAGGCCCAATCCTGCTGATAAGAGAATGCAGTGAAATAGGTATTACATTCATCGACTGCCACGTCCGTTATTTTAGCATATTGAGGAAGATACCCGAAAAATTCATTAGAGACAATTCCCAAACTTGGAGAGGGATCCCAATTTTGCTGCTGAATTCTCCACTTTCGACAAGTCACCCAACTCCATGGCCCTAATTCCGTATTGGAATACTGCAACAGTAAGTCTCCTTTTTTATCTTCAATGAATCGCGTGGAGGTTATGAATTCCATAACCAGGAACAACATGCTATCCTTCTGTACCACATTTCCGTTGTGAAATGCGAATAAGTTAGCGAATGAACTACCATCATAATAAATCGAAGCGAGGTAAATACTGTCATTCTCCGCAACCAGGAAATCGCAATCCTGATACATGTGCGGATCGGAAACCGTTCCGATTACATCCCAAACTGTGGTCACTGGATTCTGTTTTTTTAAGGTGTAAACAACTGCATTGGGATTTGAAGTGGTTGCAACACTCAAACCTACGGGATGGTTCGCATTATCCAGGTGTACACGCTTGAAGTTCCCTGCATTCAAATCTGTCCAATTCGTACCATCGAATTGATAGACAGAACCACCATTTGCGGTTCCCGGATCAACAAAATGAATAAACAGTGTGTCGCCTGACCCGTGAAACATTTCAGCATTGATGAACTGTGCGGTCATTGCGGGAAGCGTGCTGGTACTACTCCAATTCAGGGATGCGGATAAATCGTAGTTTTCAATGATAAACTGATTAGACACTTTTCGAAGAACATAGATTTCGTCATCCGTTACCGAAAAGTCAACCCCGTCCGTACCGGTCAACACGTTGTTCCAAACTTCATTTTCCTTATAATCCAACCGATACAGATTGCTCTCCACCTGTTTTTGCATCGAAAACAAACGGTTAGTAGATGTTTGAACCATTAATTCACCATCGTGGTGATTGCGATACGGCATCGTATCGTTGCAGGCATAGGTCCACAGCGATTGTGCAGGAAGGTGGTTCGAAAAAAAACAGCAAAAAACAAAAACGAGTCTTAGGTAATTAAGTGTGTTCATAGGCGAGTTCATCATGTAGTAACGGGATGAAATAACTCATCCCGTTTCACATTTGCAACTATTTTCTTTCAGAACTATCTTTTTGATTTGCATTTCACCAATTCGAATTACAATTGGATCTCATTGAAATCAAACCCGATAACAAACCGCATTGATGTTCATCCCCGCACCAACGGAAGCAAACACCACCAAATCACCATCTTTCAATTCGAAACCTTCCAGCTCGCCGTTCTTCACCATCGTATATAAGGTTGGAATTGTTGCAACCGAACTGTTTCCCAACTTATGGATATTCATCGGCATAACGTCGTGTGGCATATCCGAAATTCCGTAAAGCTTGTACAATTCTCTTACGATTGCTTCGTCCAGTTTTTCGTTAGCCTGATGAATGAAGATTTTCTTTACATCCGTAATCGCAACACCGGCCTTATCGATACAATCCTTCATGGCAAGCGGCACGTTTTTGATTGCGTATTCGTACACCTTACGTCCCTGCATTTTGATATATCGAATGCGCGGGTCTGATTCCGGGAAATTTGATTTACCGAGGTTGAGGTAGTCCACTTCTTCTTCGCAATGGCTTTGTACACTGAAAGAAAGTACTCCTTTATCCTCGTCTTCTTTCCATTCCAGAACTGCCGCCCCGGCACCATCCGAGAATATCATGCTATCGCGGTTATACGGATCCAACACACGACTCAACGATTCTGCACCAATAATGAGACAGCGCTGAGCCACTCCGGCTTTCATGAAAATATGAGCCTGAATTAATCCCTGCACCCAGCCCGGACAACCAAACAGGA
>CBIHND010000049.1:0-2993 GCA_966211245.1 uncultured Fluviicola sp.
ATTACGAGAAAGCGATTGAGTATTACAACATCGTTCTGGAAATGAGCAAGGACAATCCGGTAGGACTGATTAATCGTGCTTACAATCGCATGCAACTGGGAGATCTTGAAGGTGCATTGGAAGATATCAATCTATCCATAAAACTATATCCGGAAAACTCGTTCGCCTATAAAAACCGCGCGTTGATTTACCTGAAGATGAACAAGAAATCAAAAGCATGCGCAGATCTGGATACGGCAATTGAACGAGGCTTCACGGCCATGTACGGTAAAGAGGTCGAAAACCTGAAAAAAGAACATTGTAAATAGTCCTATGAAATCCATTTTTGTCAGTTTTTTTCTGTTGATTGCAACAGCTTCCTTCGGGCAGCTCAAAACAGCAGAAGAGTATGCTAAGATTAGTAATGATTACGAGAAAAAAGATCAATATGATCTGGCTCTGGAGAACATTCTGAAAGCTATCCTGATGGATGGTACGAAGGTTGAATATTACATTTCAAAAGGAAGAATCTACGAATCATTAGAAGATATTCAGGGAGCTTACGATGCTTACACAGAGGCGATTGCTGCATTTCCGGAAAACGCCGAAGCATATGGAAATCGTGCGCGTGTACTGTATTACTCTGATTTGTATGAGGCATCCTTCGATGATTACGAGATGGTAATGAAACTTGAAACAAACGATACGTTGCGCAATTACTGGATGATCAACCGTTCAACGGTAAAAGCGGCCGTAAAAGATTTTCAGGGGGCGTACGATGATTTGATGACCTGTTACAAGTGGGATTCATTGGAAGTCGGAACAATTGTCAATTTGGCGGCACTTTGCCACGAGTGGGGAAGACCGGAAGAGAACCTGATGTACCTGAATAAACTGATTCAATTGGACTCGACGTTTTACGATGCTTACATTCCGCTTGGATTTGATTATCAGGAAAAAGGGAATCATGAAGAAGCCATAAAGTGCTTTGATAAAGTGCTGAGAAACGTTCCCGATGATCCGTATGCGCTGAACAATCGTTCGTTAAGTCGACTTGCGCTGGGCGATACAAAAGGAGCAATGGAAGATGTCACAGCTTCCCTGAAACTGGATCCTGAGAATTCATACGCGTACAAAAACCGGGGGATGATTTACCTCAAAATGAAGAAGACTACAAAAGCTTGCGAGGATTTCCAGATGGCACTTGACAAAGGATTTACGGAACAGTACGGCGATGAGGTAGAAAAATTGATCAAAGAGCACTGTAATAAATAATCAACACTCGATATGAAACACCTGATAATCATTCTATTATTGAGCTTATTCGGAAGCTCGGCGTTCGCACAAACAAAAACAGCTAAGGAATATTACGAAGCGAGTAAGGAAGCCGTAGACGCTGACGATTTGAGTTTAGCGTTAAGCCAAATTCAAAAAGCTATCGTATTGGACGGTTCAGAACCGGATTATTTTCTAATGAAAGCCCTGATTCAGGAAAGAAACGGAGATCCTTCGGAAGCATTTAAAACCTATTGTGAAACAATACGTTTTTTTCCAAAACAACCCGATGCATATATTGAACGGGCGCGAATTTTGGTAAGTGTAAGAGAATTTGAACTCGCCTCGGACGATTACGAAGTCGCCTTGGGTCTTTCCACTACCGACACAATGAAATATCATATTCTTACGAATCGTTCCGTACTGAAAAGTGCAGTGCGCAATTTCCAGGGAGCTTATGATGATTTGATTCAGGCCTACCGCTGGGATACAACGAATGTTGCAGTGTTGGTCAATCTCGGATCTGCATGTGACGAATTGGGCAAATCTGACGAATCTGTTATGTACCTGATGAAAGCAATTGAGCAGGATTCGACATGCTATTTGGCTTATATCAATCTCGGGTTTCATTATCAGACAAAAGGAGAACACCAACTGGCGATTGACTTCTTCGATAAATCACTGTCTATTGAAGAAAATGACCCGGTTTCATTGAATAATCGATCGTACAGTAAACTTCAACTTGGGGATGTGGATGGAGCTATGGAAGATGTGTCTGCCTCGTTGAAGGGATATCCCGAAAATTCGTATGCCTATAGAAACCGGGCGTTGATTTACCTCAGAATGAACAAGAAAAATAAGGCGTGTGCTGATTTGGAAACAGCTGTTGAAAAAGGATTTACGGAAGAATACGGCAACGAAGTAGAAAAATTGCTAAAAGAACACTGCGGAAAGTAATCGGAGCACAACTTATTTGCTTGTACGAACGTTTATACAGGTATAAAACAGAACGTATGAAAGCAGTTATTTTTCTTGTGTGTTCTGCTGCTCTAATTACTGGTTCCTGTGAGGTGAAATCATCTTCTGCACCATCAGGTTCACCATCGTCATCAGCTTCCTGTTATGACGAAGAACTCTACCATAAAAACAAAGACAATGCGTGTCCGACAGACTGTCCGGGAATGATGGGGTGCGACGGTCACGTCTATTGTAACGAATGCGAAGCACATCGAAACGGAATTCACATTGAGGACTAAAGGATTCAAAATGGAACTTGATTGAATTCAAGACCGTGAAATACCTGACACGTTACGCCAATTTTGAATTTTGCGTGTTGAACTTATTAACACATCCGGGCATTCGTCACTCGTAATTCGTAACTTGTCACTATGAACATCACTTCTCACATTGCAAAGCACTTTCACGACGTCCATTTTGGAGGTAACTGGACCTGGTCTAATATGAAGGAACAACTTTCAGACGTCACCTGGCAGGAAGCCATTACCAGGATTGAGAATCTGAATACGATAGCTACCCTGGCGTTTCATATCAACTATTTCATCGAAGCACAGATTCAGGTATTGAAAGGTGGACCGTTGGATGCAAAAGACGAATTGAGTTTTGCCCATCCGCCGATTAACTCTCAGGAAGACTCGGAAAATATCCTCTACAAAATTTGGCGCGATGCCGAAGAGCTCAAAATGCACATTGAACGCTTACCTGATTCAGTACTGAAAGAA